>NZ_JBHSAL010000001.1:914589-1549704 GCF_042650105.1 Salinispirillum marinum
TTGCTCACCAGTACCCAACTGGGCAGCCTGTACACCGGCCAAGCTTACAACGCACTGGGTGAACTGGCTGAGTACAGCGCCAGCCAGTACGGTTCGGTGTTGTATCATTACACCCTGCATCGGGATGACGTCGGCCGCATTAACGGTAAAACCGAAACCTTAGGCGGTATTCCCACCGAATACCAATACCTGTACGACCAACACAACCGCTTGGCGCAGGTGTTAAAAAACGGTATTTCAGTACAAAGCTGGCAATACGACAGCAACGGCAACCGTACGCATGAAAACGGCAGTTTGGTTGCCCAGTACGACGCGCAAGACCGCCTGTTGCAATACGGCGATAACCAATACCGCTACACCGCCAACGGCGAGCGCACGCAAAAAAGAAACGCAATCAGTGGTGAAACCACCGACTACCATTATGACGCCTTCTCGAACCTGAGAACCGTTACCCTGCCCGACAGCACGCAGATTGAATATCTGATCGACGGGCAAAACCGGAGAGTGGGTAAAATACGCAACGGCATCCAAGAACAAGGGTTCTTGTACCAAGACCAACTGAACCCCGTGGCGGAACTGGATGGCAACAATAATGTAACCGCACGATTCATCTACGCCGACAAAGGCCATGTGCCCAGCGTCATGATCAAAAACGGTAATAACTACCGCATCGTCATTGATCATCTGGGCAGTGTGCGACTCGTCATCAACACCAACACCGGCGAAATCGCCCAACGCATGGACTATGATGCTTGGGGCAACGTGACTAATGACACGAATCCGGGATTTCAGCCGTTTGGGTATGCGGGTGGTATTTATGACCGTGATATAAACCTCGTTCGTTTTGGTGCACGCGACTATGACCCTGAGATCGGCCGCTGGACGACGAAGGACCCGATAGGGTTTGGGGGTGGGCTGAACCATTATGCGTATGTTGAAAATGACCCGATTAATTTTATTGATCCGAATGGGCTCTGGAGCATAGATTTAAGCGTATTCTTTGTTAAAGGTGGAACCGTATCGGTTGGTCGCAGCAATGGCAAATGGTTTGCCACTCTCGGAGTAGGAGTCGGCTTTGGAGGGGGGATATCATATAACCCAAGCGGGAAATTTCCAGTACCGAAAAATGGAAATTCATATAATGGTTCAGAAATATATACTGGGTTTCAAGGCTGGGCTGCGGCTATTATTGGCCCGGTAGCGGGTGGTTGGTCAGGCCAAACAGGTATGATTGCAGGGGCTGACTGCAATGGTAAATCGCAGATTGACTTTACAGAAAGCGGAGGACTTTTTGGGAGTATAAGTGCCACACAGGGTTTTGGAATTAAAATTGGCTTTGGTGGAACATTTAATATAGGTGCAGCATGGGAGTAGCCAATAAATTTTATTCAAAATTAATGAATATTAATTGGGCGGTGGTGACTGTTGTCATTGCCCTACTCCCCACCACTGAAATATTATGGATCAGAAAGCATGGAACCCCTGAAATAAATTCTTTATGGTATATCTTATTCCCAATACCATTTATCTTATTCATGATGGCTTTTTTCATGTGGACTATGTCCTCACATAGAAAGAAAAGGAGCTTAATAAATCTTATTCAACTCATATTTTCAGTATCAACATTACTGGCTGGATTCCTATTCTATGCGTTTTGGATAGGCCTATATATATGAGAATGTCAAAATATAGAATTATCGTTATTGCTATAATTGTAGTAACCATGTTGAATGCAACACTGGGAATAAGACTAATTGCAGTAGTCGAAATTATATGGGCTATCAGCATAATAAAAAGCAGAAAAGTAGCCTATGGTATCGAAGGACATGAAATGAAGAACAGCATAACAGGGAGTTTCGCCATTATTATAGGAGTTTTGGCCTTGGGGCTGGGAGTTACACTATTAATAAACCCAAGCCTCATGCTGGGGTTATCAAGTCGTTTTTGACTTGAATATGTATGTTACCAAAACGTGCGTAATGACCCCTAAGGATGAATCGAAATGCTGGACAGCACTTGCTCTTTAACAGTCAAATTTTGCATTTCAGGCAGGCATAAACCTCGTTCGTGCGGGCGAGGTTTATGCCTGTCCTTCTCCTACTACGGCGCACAGGATGCCGTGCACAGCGGGCAGCTCAAAACCTTAACCGCGCCCGGTGGTCAGCAAACGGCTTATGAGTACGATGGCTTCTTGCTCACCGGCACCCAATGGAACGGCCCGGTGTCGGGAGCACTGGGTTACGAGTACAACCACTATTTTGAGCCTACCCGCCAACTGTTGAACGGTATGGCGGTGGATTGGCAATTCAATGCCGACAGCCAGCTTATTCAGGCGGGTGATTTGAGCCTGAACTACGGGCCAATCCATGGTTTGCTCACCAGCACCCAACTGGGCAGCCTCTATACCGGCCAGAATTACAACGCACTGGGTGAACTCTCTGAGTACAGCGCCAGCCAGTACGGTTCGGTGTTGTACCATTACGCCCTGCATCGGGATGACGTCGGCCGCATTAACGGCATAACCGAAAACTTAGGCGTTATTCCCACCGAATACCAATACCTGTACGACCAACACAACCGCTTGGCGCAGGTGTTAAAAAACGGTATTTCAGTACAAAGCTGGCAATACGACAGCAACGGCAACCGTACGCATGAAAACGGCAGTTTGGTTGCCCAGTACGACGCGCAAGACCGCCTGTTGCAATACGGCGATAACCAATACCGCTACACCGCCAACGGCGAGCGTACACAAAAGACGAACGCAATCAGTGGAGAAACTACCGACTACCACTACGATGCCTTCTCGAACCTGAGAACCGTTACCCTGCCCGACAGCACGCAGATTGAATATCTGATCGACGGCCAAAACCGGAGAGTGGGCAAAATACGCAACGGCATCCAAGAGCAAGGGTTCTTGTACCAAGACCAACTGAACCCCGTAGCGGAACTGGATGGCAACAATAATGTAACCGCACGATTCATCTACGCCGACAAAGGCCATGTGCCCAGCTACATGATCAAAAACGGTAATAACTACCGCATCGTCAGTGATCATCTGGGCAGTGTGCGCTTAGTGGTGAACACCAGCAACGGAGAAATCGCCCAACGCATGGACTACGATGCGTGGGGCAACGTCACGAATGACACCAATCCGGGGTTCCAGCCATTCGGGTATGCGGGTGGGATTTATGACCGCGATACCGAATTGGTTAGGTTCGGTGCCCGCGACTACGACCCAGAAGTGGGAAGATGGACGACGAAGGACCCGATAGGGTTTGGGGGAGGCGACTTAAACGTATACCAATACAGCGCGTCCAATCCCATCAATTATCGCGACGAAAACGGACTGTGGGTAGTCCAAGCAGTAGGTGGGTTTGTAGGTTTCGCTTCCGGTGCTTATGGGGCGTACTTAGCAAATGGCTCTGTTACCGACATATTGGTTGCAGGTGCTGTTGGCGGCGTTGTCGGTGTAATTGCACCGTCAACGGCTGTTCGTGGTGTGTTTAGAAACATGGCGACATCAGGTGCCATTTCAGGTTTTGAGAGTTTCGGGGGACAAGTCATTGCCAACACGATACAAGGGCGGTCAGCATTGGGCTGTGTAGGTTGGGCTGCGGTAGCAGGATCAAGCGTAGGTGGATTCTTGGGGAGCTCTATTGTAAGGCCCTATTCAGATGCTATAGATAAAATGACAGAGTCGACATTTCAATCCATGTCGACTCTATTTTTTGGAGTACTTAGCCACCATGTTTATACCATCAATAACATGCAGCGGCCTAAATAATGAAATCATCGACACAGAAAACGTTGGCATCTAATAGCAGGATAGATCCTTTCAATATTATTCCATTTTTCATGGTAATTGGTTTTTTTATAGTATTGGCGTCCACTATATTCTTCGGATATGTACTATATTGGGATGAATTTCCACCCAATATAAAACCCACATCAATAATGGACTATGCTAAATTAGTATTTGCCTATTCATTACCACTATTCCATCTTTGGATCACATATCGGGCAGCTCGTTTTGTACTGGGGTTTTTCAAAGAAATGCGAAAAATAGCATTACACCCGAAGGGTTTAAGGATCTATCGCCCCTACGGAAAATCTATTGAATTATCAAAGGCTGAAGTTAAGCAAAAAATATGCGAGTTACAGTATGCGCCATTCGAGCCTGAGGAACAAAAAAAGAGAAACTACGACTTCAATATTGCGCTTGTGTTCACCGATGGGAAAAATCTGCACATGACTTGTTCGGCCACACACATGGATAATTTACTTGAAGGATTGGCTTCATACGGGGTTCCCATCGTCGAAGTCGAACCATCATCATTGAAGTTGTTCGTTTGATGGAATTGCAACTAAGGTGGATGCCATGATTGTGGCGGGAGTTCTCGCACTGATCTGTGGAGTGGCAACACCTTTTATTTTTCGGGGGCTAATCTGGTTGGCAACTAGATTAGCTGGTCATAAGGGGCAGAGCAAACAGCGTCTTGGCCATCAGATGCTTATTACGTCAGCGTGCTTGTTCATTCAACTTGCATTAGCGTCCTCTGCTCTTCTGATCATTGCCTCGGCCTTTGATTTTGCTGTCCCTGTTATCGCCATTGCATTTATGGTCGGCATAGGATTATCGAGACTATTACTGAAGGAAATTTAGCCTTGAAAGTGATTGATTGTAGTCCTGAATTCGTAAAGTTTTGTGGAATGAGATATGAATAGCGATTCAGTAAGTGAATTAGTGAACAAAACTCTAAAGTGGGCTGAATCGCTTCCTTCTGGCACTATCGAAGTTTCGACAAGAAAGGAACCAGAAGACCTTATAAACAATGATTATGTAATCGATTATGAGATAAAAATTTCCCAAAAAAATCCTAGATCATTAGGTATTACCATATGGTTTTCCGAACAAACTATAGGGTTTTGGGTGGGAAGTTATGAGCAGATCGCAAAGTTAATCGGCGTCAAGGTCTCACATAATCAGAGTGAATGGGCATGCGCAGGGACTGAACCGCTTGCAGATGTAGATTACGATTCACTTTTAGCGATTTGCACCGACCTTTCACACGCAGAATTGAAAGTATACGCTGGGGCAGTTTTTGGATATTTAAAAGGGGTCTATGTGTCCATAAATATAAAAGACGACGGGGGTTTTAAAAGTTCTATTGGCTACTCGAGAGGGGCTATCAAGCCACTATCCAAGCTAGGGATTGCGAAGTTAATTTCCGTCCCCTATGAACCTTGGTAGTGCTTTGAACAACCTTAACACTTGCTTCTAGAACGAGACATTGCCACACAATTGTGCGGCATTGGCTCATAAGGATTAACCGAAAATGCCGGACAGCACTTGCTCTTTAACAACCAGATCATGCAGGATTAGCCTTCGTTTGTATGAACGCGGTTTATGTCTGCCTGTTGTATTCGGGTCTGTAACTTACGCTTACGGTAGGAGCGCAGCCCTCGGCAAAACCGTGCATTACGAAAACGACGCCGTAGGCCGCGTACAACAGCAGACCTTCCCGAACGGTTCAACGGTAGACTACGACTATGACCCGAACGGCAACCTCACGGAAATTCGGCTGTCCAGCGGCGACATACACCGTTTCGCCTACACCCCAGTAGACCAACAAGAAACCTACAGCCCACCGAACCCGAACGACAGCCAGACGGATGCGCCTTTGGGCAACGGGCACCCCACCACCCATTATCAATACAACCGGGATAAACAACTCGAAGCCCTCACCCGGCCCGACGGCACCGTGGTGGACTTCGGCTATAACACCACCACCGGGCAACTGACCGAACTGGTCATTCCCGAAGGCCGGTATGACTTCGCCTACTACGGCGCGCAAGATGCTGTGCACAGCGGGCAGCTCAAAACCTTAACCGCGCCCGGCGGTCTGCAAACGGCTTATGAGTACGATGGTTTCTTGCTCACGGGTACATCGTGGAACGGCCCGGTGTCGGGGGCACTCGGCTACGAGTACAACCATTATTTTGAGCCCACGCGCCAACTGTTGAACGGCGTAGCGGTGGATTGGCAATTCAATGCCGACAGCCAACTCACGCAAGCCGGTGACTTAACCCTACAATATCAAGCCAACAATGGTCTGCTCACCAGCACCCAACTGGGCAGCCTCTATACCGGCCAAGCTTACAACGCACTGGGTGAACTGTCCGAGTACAGCGCCAGCCAGTACGGTTCGGTGTTGTATCATTACACCCTGCATCGGGATGACGTGGGCCGCATTAACGGCAAAACCGAAACCTTTGGCGGTATTCCCACCGAATACCAATACCTGTACGACCAACACAACCGCTTGGCGCAGGTGTTGAAAAACGGCGTTTCAGTACAAAGCTGGCAATACGACAGCAACGGCAACCGCACGCATGAGAACGGTACGTTAATCGCACAGTACGACGCGCAAGACCGCCTGTTGCAGTACGGCGATAACCAATACCGCTACACCGCCAACGGCGAACGCACACAAAAAACCAACGCAAACAGTGGAGAAACTACCGACTACCACTACGACGCCTTCTCAAACCTGAGAACCGTCACCCTGCCCGACAGCACGCAGATTGAATACCTGATCGACGGCCAAAACCGGAGAGTGGGTAAAATACGCAACGGCATCCAAGAACAAGGGTTCTTGTACCAAGACCAACTGAACCCCGTGGCGGAACTGGATGGCAACAACAACATCGTGGCGCGTTTTGTGTACGCCGACAAAGGCCATGTACCCAGCTACATGATCAAAAACGGCAACCACTACCGCATCGTCAGTGATCATCTGGGCAGTGTGCGCTTAGTAGTGAACACCCAAACAGGCGAAATCGCCCAACGCATGGACTATGATGCGTGGGGCAATGTCACGAACGACACGAATCCGGGTTTCCAGCCGTTTGGGTATGCAGGTGGTATTTATGACCGCGATACCGAATTGGTTAGGTTCGGTGCCCGCGATTATGACCCGGAAGTGGGAAGATGGACGACGAAGGACCCGATAGGGTTTGGGGGCGGGTTGAATCATTATGCGTATGTTTATAGTGATCCCGTTAGATACATTGATCCAACAGGTTTAGCGACATTCGGTGTTTCTTTTAACGTCGGAGGTGGCTTTGGAATAGGCGGCACCGCTGGCTTTAATATAGTGGTTGACCACCATTTCAATATAGCCTTACAGGTTATTAATGGTATAGGTGCCGAATCTCCTGGATTGTCGATCACTGGAAACGTAGAAATTACAGGCGCTAATTCCGTTAATGACTTGCGAGGTATTGGTACGCAATTTGGAATTGAAGCAGGAGATGGCTTCGTTATTGAGGGAGGGCATATGGCTGGAGAAGGTTACCATGGAATATATGGTGGTTATGGTGCCGGCATTGGAGTGCCTGTTGGGGCGCATGCCTATCTCACTAGGACGAGTACTATTATTCAAGGAAATCCGCTATGGATCATTCATAGATTAATGAGTTTAATTTGCTGATGAAGATATTAGTTGATTTTTTTACCGCAATATCTCTATGGGTAGGACTGGTTACGATCCTGGTCTTCCTATTAATGATTCCATATTTTCATATCTTTGTGATTAAAAGGAAGAAGAAAGCAGTCTTTTACACACTGGCATCAGTGCTTCTGATGGGCGTTTTCCTGCTGACTGTTCAAAATGCAATATTTATTCATTATCTTAAGAGTAATCTAAAGAGTGACGATCAAATAGTATTACAAGAGCGTACGCAAAAAAGTACGTCCGAGATAAAGAATGCTCTTCTAAAGCTCAGCACTTTCAAAGGAAAATCAGGCTCACACCCAATAGGTGGATTTTCTTTTGACGTTATCATAAATGAACAAGCATACAGAATGAGAATTGAACAAGATTCAAGGGATGAAAATTTTTATTGGGTCTATTATGAGGGCTATGGGAGTGGGGCTGAAATTGGATTTATTACGTTTGAGTGAGGAAGGCTAGTCACTCTATGTATTCGGTTGCTATTTGAGGCATCCTAAACTCATAGAATAACTGCCGCACAAAAAGAGTGGCAATGAACCCAAAGGATGAATCGAATATGCTGGGTAGCACTTGTTCTTTAACAGTCAAATTTTACATTTCAGGCAGGCATGACCCTCGTTCGTGCGGACGAGGTTTATGCCTGCCTTTTTCCTACTACGGCGCGCAAGATGCCGTGCACAGCGGGCAGCTCAAAACCTTAACCGCGCCCGGTGGTCTGCAAACGGCTTATGAGTACGACGGTTTCTTGCTCACCGGCACGCAATGGAGTGGCCCGGTGTCGGGGGCACTCGGTTACGAGTACAACCATTATTTTGAGCCCACGCGTCAGTTATTGAACGGCGTGGCGGTGGATTGGCAATTCAATGCCGACAGCCAGCTTATTCAGGCGGGTGATTTGAGCCTGAACTACGGGCCAACCCATGGTTTGCTCACCAGTACCCAACTGGGCAGCCTGTACACCGGCCAAGCTTACAACGCACTGGGTGAACTGTCTGAGTACAGCGCCAGCCAGTACGGTTCGGTGTTGTATCACTACACCCTGCATCGGGATGACGTAGGCCGCATTAACGGCAAAACCGAAACCTTGGGTGGTATTCCCGCTGAATACCAATACCTGTACGACCAACACAACCGCTTGGCGCAGGTGTTGAAAAACGGTATTTCGGTACAAAGCTGGCAATACGACAGCAACGGCAACCGCACGCATGAGAACGGAAGTTTGGTTGCCCGATACAACCCGCAAGTACCGAAGAACACTAGAATCATGCTGTTCTTGAAAGCAAATAATGCTAGCACTATACTGAAGGCCATTATTTTTGTTCAACAGGTATCGTCATGAATACGACCATCACCGTGCGTAGTGTTGATCCCAGCGATAAATTTTGGCTTCAACGTGAAGCCAAGGCCAAGGGCGTATCTATGGAAGAGCTTGTCCGCCGTTTGATTCATGAAAAGCGTCAAAAGAGTGAGGCACGCCAGTTGCCTTCCGAAGTTTTTCGTCATTTTTTTGGTCAAGAGCATGGCATTGAGCTTCCATCCCGCAGCCAGTACAACTATCAGCACATTGAATTTGCAGACGAGAAAAAGTTGTGACCACACGAGTTGAATACTTACTAGACGCCAACGTTATCTCCGAAATGATGCGGCCAGCACCCACTGCTCAGGTCGCAATATATCTCGATTCTATTGCGGAGAGAGGACTTGCTATTGCCTCCATCACCGTTTGGGAAATATTAAACGGCATCGGCAGACTCGATTCTGGGCAACGGCGTAGCCAACTCGCAAGACTGTTTCACGACCTTATTGAACTGTATTTCGAAGATCGAGTTTTTGACTGGTCTTTGAGTGATGCTGAATGTTGCGCGCGCATTATGGAAGAAAAGCGCCGCCGTGGAGAGCCGCTGGATGATCACCTACCTGACGCCATGCTCGCTGGCCTCGCGGTCAACCACAACCTCACAGTTGTAACTCGAAATGAAAGCGAGTTCAGGAATACGGGTGCCAAGTTCGTCAACCCATGGCAGCTCGGATAAACATTGTCATAATGCTGTGACGTACCATCTTACCTATGAGTTTAAGGATGCCAGATTTCGAGACTGGATCATCCATAACACGGATTCCCCTACCCCCACCAAAAACACCTAACTATTTCCAGGCAATAAAAAAAGCCCGGTGCTCGAGGAGAGAAGCCGGGCAAGGGATATCGAGATTAAGCAGAGAGAACAACCATGAAATACTTCATGATTTTTTTGAAGTCGGGCAACGTTATTCCCACTCCGCGCTCAACAAACGGTAGTCCAAGTGTTTTCAGCCCTCAGGCCACCGCTTGTTCAGTCTTTTTTGCCACCGCACCTCGTGCGCTGAGGTAGTCGGCCAGGCGTTGTTTATTTTCTTCCGACATACCGATGCCGGTTTTGGTGCGTCGCCAGATAATGTCGTCCACCGTTTTGGCCCATTCGTGGTCGCACAAATAATCGACTTCAACCTTAAATAAATCGCCAAAGCGCACACCCAAATCGGTAGCCTGACGTGCTTTACCCAGCCATTGTTCAGCTAACCGGCCATAGCTGAACGCCAGGCGGCGCGCGGTGGCACGGTCGAGGAAAACGTAACGCTGCATCAACTCGTCACTGTAGGCTTCGGGGGTGGTGAGCTGTTCGCCGCCCGGTAAAATGGCGCTGGCTGTCCACGCTGGCCCCATGTTCGGGAAATACGGTTTTAAACCTTTAATGGCTGCTTCAGATAGCTTCCGGTAAGTGGTCAACTTGCCGCCAAAAATCGACAATAACGGGGCTTTACCTTTTTGGTCTTCCACTTCAAAGTGGTAGTCCCGCGTCACTTTTGCGGCGGCCTTGCCTTCTTCACGTTCGCCTTGCATCAACGGGCGTACACCGGAATAGGTCCAAACGATGTCTTCTCGGCTGACCGAGCAGTTGAAATAATCGTGGGTGATCTTCAACAAGTAGTCGATTTCATTGTCATCAATTTCCGGATTCCGTGGGTCGGTGTGGTAGTCCACATCGGTGGTGCCGATGAGTGAGTACTTGTCGTGAAACGGAATGACGAAGACGATACGGCCGTCGTTGTTTTGCAGAATGTAGGCTTCGTCCTCGTCGTGAATTTTGGGCACGATGATGTGGCTACCTTTCACCAAACGAATGGTTTTGTCGATGGTCACATTGTCCATTGCGTCGAGCACTTTACGCACCCATGGGCCTGCAGCGTTAACCACCGCGCGCGCTTTAACGACAAAAGCCGTGCCACTTTCTGGTGTCACGGTGACGTGCCAAAGGTCACCGACACGCTTGGCGCCCGTTACTTTATGGTGCGTGGCAATATGAGCGCCCTTTTGTTCGGCCAGCTTCGCGTTCATGACCACTAAACGCGCGTCATCCACTTTGCAATCGCTGTATTCAAAGCCTTTTTTGAAAGCACTGGTTACCGGGCCGGCGGGGTCAAAACGAATGCCTTTTGAGCCGGGCAAGGTGGCGCGTTTTGCCAAGTGGTCGTACATGAATAAGCCGATGCGGATCATCCATGCGGGGCGCACTTTGTCTTGGTGCGGCATACGAAAACGCAACGGCGTCACCAAATGTGGGGCCATGCGGAGCAATACTTCTCGCTCCCCCAAGGCTTCGCGCACCAGGCGGAATTCATAATGCTCCAAATAACGTAGGCCACCATGTATTAGCTTTGAACTCCAAGACGAGGTTGCGCTGGCTAGATCATCAGCCTCAAACAGCGCTACCGACAAGCCCCGACCTGCTGCATCTGCCGCAACACCCACGCCGTTGATGCCACCACCGATGACCACCAAATCTACTGTGTCGTTATTTAATTGATTGTCTAAGTTCAAGCTCATGCGAAACCTGCGTGTTCGTATATGTTCGTTGCGAACACAATATAAACATAAGCGAACATACTGGCAAGCAGTCTTTGCGTTATTTTTCGTAACGTTTTAACAGATATGCAGATCGACTTGATGCTGACGAATCAGGGTTTTGAGAGGATCACTGGGAGGGCGGTCGGTGAACAGCGCCGTACACTGGGTTAAGTTGCCCAACCGTACCATGGCATTGCGGCCAAATTTTGAATGGTCGGCGGCCAAGTATACAAAACGGGAATTTTCAATGATGGCTTGGGCGATGCGCACTTCCTGGTAGTCGAAGTCCAGCAGGGTGCCGTCGTCGTCTATACCGCTGATGCCGATGATTCCGTAGTCGAGCTTAAACTGGTGCACAAAATCACGCGTGGCTTCACCCACAATTCCGCCATCACGTGAGCGTACTTCTCCTCCTGCAATGATCACCGTGAAATCGGGCTTGGCACTGAGTATTGACGCGACATGCAGGTTGTTGGTGACGATCTTCAAGCCCTGACGCTGCAATAACGCCTGAGCGATGGTTTCGGTGGTCGTACCGATGTTGATGAACAGCGAGGAATGGTCAGGGACATGGGCAGCTATCTGTTCGGCTATACGTTGCTTTTCGGCCAACAACTGAATTTTGCGCGTTTGGTATTCGGTGTTCTGCACGCTGGAGGCTTGTCCGGCACCGCCATGATGGCGCTCTATTTCACCGCGTTCCGCCATTTGATTCAGGTCGCGCCGAATGGTTTGCGGCGTAACCCCAAAATGCTCCACCAATTCATCGATGGTCAGATAGCCTTTCTGTTTAACGAGCGTCAGAATGCGATTTTGCCGCAATGTCTGGTTCATAGCGGATGCGTCGTCCATTGAGATACATGATTGCGCGCATTTTAACACGCTGACACAAAAAGAAACCCTTTAATGCGCATGGAATGGTTGCCAAAGCCGAACCTCAAGGGTATAAATGCGCAATCAAGAACAAAAACGAATATTAAAGAACATTACGCTTATGACTGACTACATTCTCGCAATCGACCAAGGCACCACCAGCAGTCGCGCTATTCTGTACACCATGGATATGACGGTACTCGGGTCTGCCCAGGAAGAATTCAAGCAACATTTTCCAAAGAATGGCTGGGTAGAGCATAACCCGGAGGATATTTGGCAAACCGTATTGCGGACTTGTCGTTCTGTGTTGGCACAACATAATGTACCAGCTAGCTCGGTGCGCTCCATTGGTATCACGAATCAGCGCGAAACCACTGTAGTGTGGGACCGCAACACCGGTGAGCCGGTCTACAACGCCATCGTTTGGCAAGATCGACGCTCGGCACGCACCTGTCAGGAGTTAAAAAAAGCCGAATTGGAGCCACTCTTCCAAGAGAAAACGGGGCTGTTGCTCGACCCGTATTTTTCCGGCACTAAAGTGCAATGGATACTCGACAACGTGCAAGGCGTGCGGGCTCGCGCTGAACGCGGCGAATTGATCTTTGGCACCGTAGATACCTTTTTGTTGTGGCGCTTAACCAAGGGCGCCGTGCATGCAACCGATGCATCCAACGCATCGCGCACGCTCATGTTCAACATTCATACGCAGCGGTGGGACGAACAACTGCTGGCACATTTAATGATTCCTGAGTCCTTGTTGCCTGAAGTCAAAGACAGCTCCGACGACTTCGGGGTGTGTGATGCCGAATGGTTTGGCGCGGACATTCCGATCGGCGCAATGATTGGCGATCAACAAAGTGCACTGGTCGGCCAAGCGTGTTTCGAACCCGGCATGTTGAAGAGTACGTACGGCACAGGGTGCTTCGCCGTGGTGAATACTGGCGAAAAGGCCATCATCAGCCAACACCGGCTGTTGACCACGGTGGGCTATCGCCTGAAGGGCAAAACCACCTATGCCTTAGAGGGCAGTATTTTCATGGCCGGGGCGATCATTCAATGGCTGCGTGATGGCATTGGCATCATTGAAAAGGCTTCCGACACAGAAGCCTTGGCGAAAGCCATCGGTCATGACCAAACCGAAATCATGGTGCCTGCGTTCACCGGTTTAGGTGCACCCTATTGGGACCCAGATGCTCGTGCGGCCATCTTTGGCATGACACGCGATACCGGAGTAGCGCACATGGTTGCCGCGGCTATTCGTAGCATTGCCTTCCAAACAGAAGACTTGTTACAAGCCATGGTACAGGATGGCATTGCCGTAACGAGTTTGCGCGTTGATGGTGGCATGGTACAGAACCGCTGGTTCTTGCAGGTGTTGGCTGATCTTACGGGTGTGCCAACGGTGACCAGTCATACCAAAGAAAGTACGGCCTTGGGCGCGGCCATGTTGGCCGCGATGCACATTGGTCATTTCGAAGATTTGCACGATCTCGACAAGGTCTGGCGAGTGTCTGAAAAATATACGCCTTCCCTGCGCAATACCGAACGCACGGCTCATTATCGGCGCTGGCGTGAAGCCGTTACCAAGGTACAAAGTACGTCGTAAAAAGTCATGGTAGTGAAAAGCCCGTGATACAATCGCGGCATGCGAATTTGGAATGCCTCCAATCGCATCTTTGCCACGCTGCTGTTAGGCAGCGTGGTTTTTTTGTGCTTCAGAAACCGGCATCACGCTGCGCGTTGCTTTCGGATAGTACTGCACTTCAACATCAATCGTACGCACCCGCACCGCATGCGTTTCTTCAATCCGTACTTGCAACCGACGAACTAATGGCGCCAAGTGCTGTTGATAGCTCATTTCACACAAGGCTGGCACTTGATCGGTGACATCTACGCGCAACAGGGTATTGGGCAAGGCAAAGCCACGCTGCAGGTGTGCACGTAAAAATACCCGACATTGGGGTTGCGCACTCTCTCGAGCCGCAAAGTAAGCAGAATTCAGGGTTTCCATAGGGTCAGCATTCCTCAGCCGCATACAGTGGCAAAAATATCTTAAGGATTACTGATTCAGAAACGAACAAAGGCAATACAGATGAAGGCATGACACGCGATGCGCTTTAGCTACATTTGTATACCGCTTGCAAGTTGCTCTTAAATCAGCGGTTCATCACGCAATAAACTATCAAGGTAGGCGGCGCCTGACAAGCAGAAATTAATTTCTGACTTGAATCTCTGGCAACGTCTCGATTTCTGGCCGCGCCAACAGATAGCCTTGCAGATAGGGAATGCCCAAATCCATCAGAGTTTTCATATCGTCTACGGTTTCAATACCTTCGGCAATCAGTTGAATATTGAGGCGGTTACACATCAATACAATGCCTTCAACAATGGCATGTTTCACCGGATCCGTGGCGATGCCTTGTACCAAATCCATATCAATCTTTAACACATCGGGCTGAAACTGCGACAACAGATGTAGGCCAGAATACCCCTGACCAAAATCGTCTATTGCGGTGATAAAGCCCAATTTTTGATAGGCCTCAACAATATTCGTCAAATGGCTGTTGTCTGATAGACCTTCCTGTTCCGTCATTTCAAACATGATTTGTTTGTACGGAAATTGATACTGTTCAGCGGCTTCTAACGTCGCCCGAATGCAGGTATTGGGGTCGTAAATTGCGTTAGGGAGAAAGTTAATGCTCAGAAAGCAATCTTTCGGCATCGCCAGTTCTGCCGCCAAACGAATTGCCGTAACGCGGCAGGCTTGATCAAACGCATATTTGTTCTTCGCCGTGACCTGGCTCAAAATCGCACCTGCACCACAACCGTCTTTACCGCGCACCAAGGCTTCATAAGCAAACACTTTTTGCGCCCGCCAGTCCCAAATGGGTTGGAAGGCCATAGTGAATTCAAAGGGCAATCCCACTTGGCACGCGCATACATCGACGTGCGGTACCCGTGCGATGATCTCCGGATCCTTTGTAAAATTCATATTGGACAACTCCACACAACAAACCTTTAACTACTTTAGACGGGTTTCACCGTGAATGCCCAGCCTTTACCCTGGCTTCATCTTCGGCCAAACGCTGCTTGATGGTGCGCCCCAACGGCACACGAGACAGCAGCACAGCACCAATGATAAAGAATAAAATCACCATCAATAATGCATTTTGTCGGCTGAAAATATCCGCCACAACACCAAACATGGCGGCCAAAATAGCCGCCGAACGCAAGAAAAATCCCCACAAACCAAAGGCGCTGCCAGCGTGGTTGGTCGGTGTTAATTGACCCACCAAAGAACGACTGGAGGATTGTATCGAACCAATGCCTGTGCCTGCCAGCAACGCAATGTATACAAATAAGGTTTTCGCTTCGACGCTCATCAGCTGGGCGATATTTTGCAGCTGGTGCATGGCCGTGATCGCCACCAGCCAGATGGCAATGGTGATGTACAAGGTTGCCCGCGCACCGATGCGACGCTCCAGAAACCCAAACGCAATGGCGCCGAATAGCGCACTGATTTGGGTGGCAAGAAAAATAGGGATAAGCTCGGCGGGCGTCATGCCCAGCTCACTGGACGTATAGATGCCAATAAACTTAATCACCGTTTGCACACCGGCGGTATAAAACAGAAAGGCGAAAAAGAACTGCATCAACACCGGCTGTTCGCGGTACGTCGACACGAGATTCAAACTGGCGCGCCATGACTTCTTGGCGATCGACGGATCTGGCGTGTGACGGTGATCACGTACCCATACAAAGGTAGGGATCGCAAACACCAGAAAATAAATGGAGATGGCCACCATGGCCCATTGGTTCTGTCGGATATACGCCGTTACGTTATCCGACGGGTCTGCTGTCACAATCAAAAGGGTGACCAACACCATACTGATCAATCCACCGACATAGCCCGTACCCCAACCGATACCGGACACCACGCCCATGTTCTTCCGGCTCGCCAAGTCTGGCAGAAAGGATGACATGATGGCCTCGCCCAGCATCCATGCGGTATTGCTGACCACCAACAGCAGAATAGCCAACCAGACATAACCCGGCTCAACAAACCACAGCAAACTGGTGAACACCACACAGGCCAACGTAGACCAAGCGAGCATCTGCTTTTTGCTGTGTCCTTTATCAATGTACTGCCCGGCAATGGGCGAAAGCACCATGGCCACCAGCATGGAGGCCACCAATGCGATGGACCAATAGCTGTCGCGCCACGCACTGCCTTCCGGCACGATATAGCCGACAAAGAAGGCGCCATAAACAAAGGAAATCACTACCGTGGTGTAGGCTTGATTCGCCACGTCGTACATGGCCCAGCCAAAAATTTCGCGTTTGGTACCGGGGTTTTTGAGGTCGTTCATCCGTGTTTCTCGTGGTGTTGGGCAATGGAGTCAGTGTGCCACTTGGCGGGTAATAAAAAAAGCGACCCTTAGGTCGCTTAATCTCGTCAATCCAACAACACCGATGACTACGGCTGGAAGAACTGCTCACGGGCGCGCAAGAACGCCATATCCGTCTGCTCGGTACGCGTGCGCAGAATAGCCAATGAGTTGAAGTAGCTTTCTGCTGTTTCACGGGTCAGTGCATCATTGCTGGTACGCAATCCACCCAGAATGTTTTTCGCCGCCTCAGCACCGGCACGCAGAATCTCTTCTGGGAACTGGCGAACTGTAACGCCGTGCTCACGCACCAAGGTCGCCAGTGCGATAGGATCATTGGCGTAGAAGTCAGACGCAACTTGGTCATATTCTGCTTGGCAAGCGAACTCGACAATGCGTTGCAAGTCTTGTGGCAACTCAGCAAATTTAGACTTGTTCACCACAGCCTCGGTCGCCAAGCCTGGCTCGATGAAGCTTGGGAAGTAATAGTTCTTGGCGATCTGGTGGAAGCCCAGTGCCAAGTCATTGTATGGGCCTACGAATTCAGCGGCATCCAATGCACCGGATTGTAATGCTGCATAGATTTCACCACCGGCCATGTTGACCACGGTAGCGCCCAATTGCTGCCATACTTGACCACCCAAGCCAGGCGTACGAAAACGGATACCCTGTACGTCGGACAGGCCGGTTAACTCATTACGGAACCAACCACCTGCTTGTGTACCGGTATCACCGGACAGGAAGCCTTTCACGCCGTACTGATCGTACACTTTGTCCCAAATTTCCTGACCACCCATGTAGCGAATCCACGCCGCCAATTCACGCGATGTCATACCGTAAGGTACACCGGTGAAGAAGCTGGTTGCCTGGCTCTTGTTCTGCCAGTAGTAAGCCGCACCGTGGCTCATTTCTGCCGAACCTTCAATGACCGCATCGAACGTACCCAATGCAGGCACCAACTCACCGGCTGAATAGACTTGTACGGTCAGACGGCCATCCGACATCTGGGTAATGCGGTCGGCCAAGCGCTGGGCGCCAACACCCAGACCAGGGAAGTTACGTGGCCAGGTGGTCACCATACGCCAGGTAATGCGTTCTTGCTGCACCGCAGGTGCGGCTGGAGCACTTGCAGTAGAGCTGTTATCGGATGAACAGGCAGTGAGAGCCAAAGCTCCGGCACCGGCGGCAGCACCGGCAATAAAATCACGACGTTTCATTGTTTTTCCTCATTCGGTTGTTGTTTTTCTTGGTCGAGAACAAATTCACGGACACTCAACTCAACACACTCCCTGAACTGCAAGGGATTTAATCGGCTGTTCAGAGCATCCACGGGTGGTGAGCATCCATTCTTCTTTACTTGCTGGCAAGATACCATGCGTACGACTACGGAAACCTCCGTAGTTCTACGTAGCGGCCCCCTCCTTTATAGACCACTATGAAACCCTTGTCATATCACAGAGCAAAAAAGGGATAACCTATGGCTACCCCTTTAGTCGTAGATCAGTTGCCGTAGATCTGATTCGGCAACCAAGTGATCAAATCCGGGAACACGATCAGCAAACCGATGACCAATATTTGCAGCCCGACGAAAGGAATAGCCCCTTGGTAGATCTGCCGGGTGGTCACATTATCCGGCGCTACACCCCGCAAATAGAAGAGCGCAAACCCGAACGGTGGTGTTAAGAAGCTGGTTTGCAGGTTCACCGCTACCATAACGCCTAACCAGATAGGGTCGATACCCATCATCAACAAGATCGGCGCGGTGATCGGAATCACCAGGAAGATGATTTCAAAGGTGTCCAATATGAACCCTAGAACAAACATCAGCAGCATCACAAAGATGATCGCTCCGATTTGGCCACCGGGCAGTGAATTCAAGAAGTCACTGACCAATTCTTCGCCGCCCATCATGCGGAAGACCAAAGAGAACACCGAAGCACCGATCAGGATGATAAAAATCATCGTGGTGGTGTTGGCGGTAGAGACCATCACCGAACGCAGGTTGGCATAAGTCAATTTACGCCGGATGGCGGCCAGGATAATAGCACCTACAGCACCCACCGAAGCGGATTCCGTTGGCGTAGCAACCCCGCCAAGAATCGAACCCAATACCGCAATGATCAGCAACAAAGGCGGCAGCAGGGTCACAAAAACGTCACGCATCAGCGCCGCTTTTTCTTCTTCCGTTACTACCAGAGCCGGGCAGGATTCAGGGTCGCGCCAAGCCTTGTACATCATATACACCAGGTATACCGCCACCAGAATCATGCCGGGAATGAATGCACCGGCAAACAAATCCCCCACAGAAACCGGCTTGGGTGAGAAATTACCCAGCGACATCTGCACTTGTTGATTTACCCCGGCCAGCATGTCACCCATGAAAATCAACACGGTAGATGGCGGAATGATTTGTCCCAAGGTGCCGGACGCACAAATAACCCCGGTGGCCAGCTTCGTATCATACCCGGCGCGCATCATAGCCGGTAACGACAACAGTCCCATGGTGACGACTGTAGCACCGACGATACCCGTGGAGGCTGCCAATAAAGCACCCACCACAATGACCGACATGCCTAAACCGCCGCGCAGGCCACGGAACAAACGCCCCATGGTGATCAACAGTTGTTCGGCGATACCTGAGCGCTCCAGCATCATGCCCATAAAGATAAATAACGGCACCGCCACCAGTACATCGTTCAACATGGTGCCCATGTAACGTGGCGCCAAACTGCCCAAGTTGGACGGATTAAATACCCCGAGGTGATAGCCAACAAAGGCGAAAATCAGTGATGTACCCGCCAGCGTGAAAGCGACCGGGAAGCCCATCATCAGGAAACCGATGATGGAGAAGAACATGAGTAACGACAGCAATTCGCCTAATAATACCGGATCCATGATTAACCTCCGACCTTGTAGCGATAGTAGTCGGGGACAAGTTCTTCCCGTTTACTCAAAATAAGAATACTGCGCCCCACCATGGCTATGGCCTGCAAGCCAACCACCACCGCAAAGACGATGATGAAGGATTTTACGAGGAACAGACCCGGCATACCGCCGGTATTGGCTGATGCTTCCAACAAGCGCCAAGAGCGCTGCACGTAAGGCAACCCGTACACCACCACTGTGGTCACAAAAGGCGCAATAAAGATCACGCAGCCAATCAAATCCACCAACGCCTTACGTTGAATGGACGCGGGGCGATAAAAAATATCCACGCGCACATGCTGATTATTCAGCAACGCATAGCCTGCGATGCCCATGAACATAACACCATTCATCCAGACAAACAGGTCCTGCATCCAGACAAAGCCGGTCGCAAAGAAATAGCGTAAGACCACCACAGTAAAACACACCAGAACAATCCCTAATGTAAACCAGGACAGGACATAGCCTATCGCTTGGTTCAGTCGGCAGATCGCTCTGACCAGTAGCGCCAGAATACCCATGTGAACATACCTCAATGTTATTGTTATTGGCTTTTAACAAGCTGTAGGATCTACTGTTACCGACACAAACGCTATTCGTACGAGTACCGAATTAACCCGTAATACTACGGATTCAACACCGTTTTATTGCGTTTTCAGACGGGCATCGTCGCCGACATGAGCTGATCCCAATGAACCTAAAAGCAAAAGTCTTGTTGCTGGCCATCTTACCCTTGCTGATCGCCGTCGGTCTGCTGACCTATCTTGGCTTGCATCATGCACGTAACTTAGCAGATCAAGTGCTCGCAGTGTATGAGTTTAATCTGGTTGAGGCAAAGAAACAGGCGCTGAAAGAGCAGATGGACATTGCCCATTCCGCCATCAACATTATTCTCGACGATGAATCGCTCTCAGACGCTGAACAACAAGCGGCGGTAAAGCACTTGTTGACGCAAATGCGCTTCGGGGAAGACGGGTATTTCTTTGCCTATACCCAAGAAGGGGTGAACTTGGTTCACCCAACCATTCCCGAATTCGTCGGCCAGGATTTATTTCAGTTTCAGGATACCACCGGCAATTTACTGATTCAGGCGCTTCTGGAGGCTGCCAACAGCGGTGGCGGCTATCATCGCTACATCTGGGAACGCCCGCCCCTGATGCAACAAGAAGACAAATTAGGTTACGCCGACCTGATTCAACCGTGGAATTGGATGTTCGGTACGGGCCTTTATCTGGACAGCATTAATACCGAAGTCGAAAAAGTAAAAACGTCGTTTGATACCAACATCCGAAACAGCTTTGTTGCGGTCATGGGTGTATTGATCATCACCGTTTTGTTGATCATCATGCTCGGCTTAGCCATCAACATGCATGAACACCGACTGGCGGACGGACGCCTCCAAGAACTGGTGCAGAAATTCATGCGCTTACAGGTGAATGAACGGCGCAAGTTTTCCCGCGAACTGCACGATGGCATCAACCAGCAGCTTGTCTCCTTGAAGTTTCGCATTGAACTTGCGCTGAAGAAATTGGAAAACGAAGATGGCCCACACCCCTCGGTCGCCGAATTAAACATCGCCGGAAAAGTTTTAAACGACACCATTCAGGAAGTGCGTCAGATCTCGCACAATCTGCGCCCCATTTTATTGGACGATCTGGGATTAAAACCTGCGTTACGCGCGTTAAAAGAGAGTTTTTCCGAACGCACTGGCATTGAAGTCATACTTTCTTACGGTTTGGATGACATCGAAATCTCTGACGATGTCGAAATCACCATCTACCGGCTGACGCAAGAATGCCTAACCAATATCGAAAAGCATGCCGACGCCAACCGCGTCAGCATTACTCTGCGCTACCATGCCGATGAAATTCATTTCGAAGTCGCTGATAACGGAAAAGGCTTTAACACCCGCGCCGCCACCCGACAGGGCATCGGCATGGTCAACATGCGCGAACGCGTGGAGGTAATGGGCGGCACCTTTAGTGTTGAGTCACAACTGGGTAACGGCTCGCATATTATGGCGGTCTTTCCCGGCAGACAGCGACGACGCTGATTCCATAAACAGCGACGCTGTCTTCATGCTAAACTCGTCGGCACAAAAACAAGTACAAAGCTGAGTTAAACACCATGACCCAATCGCACATTCGCCTCCTGTTGGTAGATGACCATATGCTGGTGCTGGATGGTTTGCAGGCCCGTCTTGCCATGGAGCAACACATTGAGATCGTCGGGACCGCCAACAACGGTGAAGAAGCGATAGTCGCCGCGCGCGCTTTACAGCCTGACGTGGTCATCATGGATGTGTCGATGCCTGTCCTGAATGGTATTGAAGCCGCACAACGCTTTAAAGCCGAAATGCCGGACATTCGTATTCTCATGCTCAGCATGCATGACGACCGCGAATACATACTCTCGCTGATTCAGTCCGGGGCGTCCGGTTACGTCTTAAAAGACGTGTCATCGAACGAACTGATCAACGCCATTGAAACCGTGCATTCCGGCAACACCTATTTCAGTTCCGGTGCGTCGAAAGCCTTGTTTACACAGCCTACCGAAGCCGCCGATGAGGCCCTGGAAGAACTCAGTAAACGGGAATTGACCGTCCTTAAATTGTTGGCCATCGGCTATTCCAATAAAGAAGTCGGGCGTGACTTGCGCATCAGCGTCCGTACCGTGGAAACGCACCGGCAAAACATCAAGAACAAACTGGGCATCCAAACCATTGCCGGGTTGACCAAGTACGCCATTGAACGGCAACTGATCTAGCTGCTATAACAAAAGTTTATAACTCAGAGCGTTTGGCCGACCCGATCACTCAACGATTTGATGATGGACACAAACAAACGTTGCGTGGGTGTGGGGTGCCAACCGGCCCGCAATGTTAGGCCGATAGGCCGGCGCATGATGGGAATGTCGGTGTGTAAAACTCGCAGAATGCCCTCTTCTTGTTCATGCTGGACTTGATGGCTGGAAATAAAGGTTAAACGGTCACTGCCGGTCAGTAATTCCCGAATCACCACCTGCGAGCTGCATTCCACCAAACCTTGCAGCACCGTGGCATCATGCTCGGTAAAGACCTGGTCAAAGTAACGCCGGGCGGGCGTTCCGCTACGCGGCACCACCCAACGGTAGCCGCTAAGATCGGCTCGAGTCAGGCCCGTATGCTGCGCCAATGGGTGATCGTGCCGTGCCACAACGGACAATTCCGTGTCAAACAGCGCCTCCTGCACCATATCTGTGGTGGGTGCCGGGTCGCGCAGAGCACCAATCAAAAAGTCCACTTCGCCAAACAGCAAACGCTGTAACAGGTCGTCATACGGCCCCTCCACCACACTGACACTCACATCCGGTCGCAAGGCACTGATCCGGTTGATGGCGGATGGCAAGATGTACGTCCGCGCCAGAGGCATGGAGCCCACCACCAAGGTGGTGGAATCCGAACCGGAGAAACTGCTCAGTTCGTCATACCCCTGACTGATTTCTTTTAACGCCAAACGCACTTGGCGCGCCAAACGCAACGCCGCCCGTGTTAGGTTAACGCCGATACTGGTCTTCTCGAATAAAATGATGTTCAACACGGCTTCGAGGTCGTGTGCAGCCTTATAAACCGCCGGTTGAGATATACCGATGGCGCGGGCGGCACTGGAAAAGTTTGGCGCATGTTGAACCGCCAACAACGCCCGCAAATGCGCGTTGGTGAGCCCCTGCGCCGGATCCACACTGGTGCGCAAACCAGGGTCTTTGCGCTCGCCTTGACGCAACGCTTCGCGTACGCCGAGCTGCAGCAACAATAGACAACGAGCCACCCGCTGATCGAACAACTTACCTTCCTCGGTCAAAAACAACCCGTTATGTTTGCGCTGAAATAATGCGCAACCTAATGACGCCTCCAACTTGGCCAAGGCTTGAGTTAACGCCGATTGCGATAAAAAAACCCGCTCGGCGGCGGCACTGACACTGTGCGTGTGTACCACCTCACGAAAGGCACGCAAGTGGCGTAGATTGGGCATACGGTTTTTCATTTGGCACGTTACCTATTGATCATTTTTTAACATCTATAACACAAATTAATACCTTATCAAGAAAATCTAAATGGTGCATCACCGGGTGCTTATGGATACTTCAGCCCGTACCTATCCACAATCGGCGGTATCCAGCCGTTTGGACCTGTTTACACATAACAACAACGAGGACACCATTATGATGAGTGTATTGAAAAAAGTAAGCGCTATAACCTTGGCTGCTAGCCTAACTGCAGGCGTCGCGAGCGCCCAAGAAGTCACCCTACGCTTAGGTCACCTGTGGCCTGCCGTATCCGGTAACCACCTGCAATTGATGCAAGTGTGGGCCGATAAAGTGGAAGCGGATTCCAATGGTCGTATTGCCGTGGAAGTCTATCCCGGTGGTACCTTGGTACCTCCAACAGAGCAATACAGCGCGGTCAGTAACCGCATAATGGACATCACCGCAACGGTTCAGGGCTACTCTGCTAACCGTTTCCCGCTGACACAAATCGTTGAATTACCCGGGGTATCGGACAGCGGAAAACAGGGCGCCTGTATTCTGCAAAGCCTGTATGACGAAGGTCATTTGGATCGTGAATACACCGACACCAAACCCCTGTTCATGTTTACGCATGGCCCCGGTATGTTCCACGTTCGTGGTAAAGACATCCGTACCCCAGAAGATCTTCGCGGCATGCGCATCCGTCGTCCAACCACGGTGGTCGGTAACATTCTTGAGCAATTAGGCGCGCAACCTGTCGGTATGCCAGCACCTGAAAGCTACACCGCAATGCAACGTGGCGTGATCGATGGCGTGGCTCTGCCTTGGGAAGGCACCATTGCGTTCCGTTTGGCGGAATTGGTGGAATCACACACCAGCATTGGTGGCATGTATACCTTGGCGTTTATCGTGACCATGAACCAAGACGTTTATGACCGTCTTTCACCCGCCAACAAAGCCGTTATCGATGCCAACTCGGGCATGGATTGGGCAATCACCGGTGGTGAAGTGTTCGACCGTTTGGATGAAGCCGGCATTGCCGACGCGCAAGCGAAAGGCCGCACCATCATTGAAATCGAAGGGGGTGTAGACAACCCTGCGTGGGCACCCGCCATCAACGCCGCACGTGAGCAATACCTGAACGACCTGGAAGGCCGTAACCTGCCAGCTCGTGAGGTATATCAGCGCGCTTTAGAATTGCGCAACAGCTGCGCCGCCTAAGCGGCCAACGGTGACCCTCTATGGGTCACCGCTCCGATATTAACCCCAGCGCTGAGTCGGCCACTGGCTTGGAGCTTTTCTGGGGACACCTCTTTTCGGGAGATTACATGATGAGTTTCATTCATCGCATCGCGGATATCGTGCGCACAGCAGCCTTTGTGCTGAGCCAGATTGGCGGGGTGATTTTAATCCTGTCGATGTTGGCAGTGTTGTTTGATGTCATCACCCGCACCGTGTTCGGGATGACCGATGGTGCGGTCGATTTTACGTTTCGCGGCAGTTACGAAATTGTCCGCTACGGCTTATTACTGAGTATGGCGTATGCCCTGCCTTATGCGTTGAAAGATGGCCAAGTCATCGTCGATTTATTCACCGACAAGATGTCAGATGCCAATAAAAACCGCATGGCGGCTTTTTATGTGTTCTTTTTCGGGGTATTCGGATTCATCTTGTCGCGCGGTTTATTGAGTTCGATTGAACATGTGCAGATGACCGGTGAAACCTCCCAAGATTTCGGCATTTCCATGGCCTATTACTACGGCGCAACCTTAATCGGTACGTTGATGTTAGGGGTACGCGGCATCACCGTGGCATGGGAATACCTGACCGCTCAAACCTATCAAGAATCAGGTGATCATCTATGAGCTCACAATTAATTGGCTTTTTATGTGTGGGCGGCATGTTGGGCTTGATCGCCTTGCGGATGCCGATTGCCATGGCCATGGCCGTGACCGGTTTCACCGGCTTTGGTTTGATCGTGGCTTTTGACCCGGCCATGTCTATTCTGGAATCGAGTGCTCTGAATACGCTGTCTAATTACAGCTTCAGCCCCATTCCGATGTTCATTCTTATGGGCGTGCTGGCGTCAAAAGCCCGCATGTCGGCCGAACTGTTCGACGGCGCACGGACCTTGTTTGGCTCCTGGCGCGGCGGTATGGCTTTGGCGGCCATTATGTCGTCCGGCGTATTTTCCGCCATTTCCGGTTCGTCGTTAGCCACGGCGGCCAGTATGTCGAAAGTGGCGTTACCCGAAATGAAGAAGCAAGGTTATGCCGACTCGCTGGCGACCGGCACCATTGCCGCTGGCGGCACCTTGGGCATTATGATCCCGCCATCCATCGCCTTGCTGTTATACGCCCTGCTGACCGAGCAGTCGGTCGGTGACATGTTCATTGCCGGTATTATCCCGGGCTTACTGGGCATGGTGCTGTACATGGCGGCGGTTGCCGCCGTGGTGAAATTGCGTCCCGACCTGGCCACGCCGGGTGTGGCCACCACGTTCGTAGAGAAAATTGTTGGTTTGAAAGGCTTGGTGCCATTTGGTCTGATCTTCGCGCTGATCATTGGCGGCATTTACGGTGGTATTTTCACGCCCACGGAAGCTGCCTCGGTCGGCGCCTTTGGTGCGCTGATCATCGCAGTGGTACGCGGCTTGCGCTGGCGCGGCTTTGTTGACGCCGTGCGTGAAACGCTGGTCGTATCGGCAATGATCTTCTTTATGGTCATGGGTGCCGAAATTTTCGGGTATTTCCTGTCCGTTTCGCGGGTGTCGTTCGCCTTGGTGGAATTTGTCAACGCGTTGGACTTGACGCCTTTCATGATCCTGATGGCCATCCTGCTGCTGTACATCTTGCTCGGTATGGTCATGGACAGCATCGCCATGTTGCTGTTAACCGTGCCCGTGGTGTTCCCGCTGGCTATGCAGGCCGGGTTTGACCCCATATGGTTCGGCATCCTGACCGTGATCACGGTAGAGCTCGGGTTGATTACCCCGCCGATTGGCATGAACGTGTTCGTGATTAAATCTGTGGCCCCGAATGTGAAGATCACCGACATCTTTAAAGGGGTCATTCCCTTTGTTGTATCTGACGTGGTGCGCTTGGCATTGCTGATCGCGTTCCCCGTGCTTGCTCTGGCGTTGCTTTAAAACACCCTCGGTCTTTTAGGAGAATAATAATGAACGTGGTTGTACAACATATTGAACGAGCAGACTCTACCGTGATTGATCTCCTCGCTAAATGCGGCGTCGCAACGGTACACGAAGCCCAAGGTCGTAAAGGTTTGTTGGCCGATTATATGCGTCCCATCTTCAGTGGTGCGTCGGTGGCGGCATCGGCCGTAACCATTTCAGCGGCGCCCTGCGATAACTGGATGGTGCACGTAGCGATTGAACAACTGCAACCGGGCGATATTCTGGTGCTGGCGCCGACGTCGCCCTCGAATGCCGGGTATTTTGGTGATTTACTGGCCACCTCGGCGCAGGCACGCGGCTGCCGTGGGTTGATCATTGACGCCGGGGTGCGCGATATCCGCGACCTGACCGCCATGAACTTCCCGGTATGGTCAAAAGCGATTTTTGCGCAAGGCACCGTTAAAGAAACGCTGGGCTCGGTGAACGTGCCGGTGGTGTGTGCCGGTGCGCACATTAACCCCGGTGACGTCATCGTCGCTGATGACGATGGTGTCTGCGTAGTACGCCGCGAAGAAGCCGCTGAGGTGGCCGACAAGGCCGAGCAGCGTATGGCCTTGGAAGAGCAAAAGCGCCAACGTTTGGCCGCCGGCGAATTGGGGTTAGACATCTACGACATGCGCGGTCGCTTGGCCGAGCGGGGACTGAAGTATGTCTAGCTCAGCGCCTTGTATGTGGATGCGTGGCGGTACATCTAAGGGCGCGTTTTTTCTAGCCAATGATTTACCCAAAGATACCGCGCAACGCGATGCTTTTTTATTGCGTGTGATGGGTTCACCCGATGAACGGCAGATTGACGGCATGGGCGGTGCCGATCCACTGACGTCGAAGGTCGCTGTGGTCAAACCCTCCCAGCAGCCCGGTGCCGATGTAGACTATTTGTTTCTGCAGGTCTATGTCGATCAAGCCTTGGTCAGTGATGCGCAGAATTGCGGCAATATGTTGGCAGGGGTGGCACCCTTTGCCATTGAGCGCGGTCTAGTGGCCGCTACGGGCGATGAAACCGAGGTGGCCATCTACATGGAAAATACCCAACAAATTGCCATTGCTACGGTACAGACGCCCAATGGCGTTGTGGCCTATGAAGGCAGTGCTGAAATTGATGGTGTACCTGGCACGGCCGCGCCCGTATTGTTGGAGTTCCAAGACGTCGCAGGTTCCAGCTGCGGGGCTCTGTTGCCCACCGGCAACCCGCGTGACTTGATCGATGGCACCTGGGTAACTTGCATCGACAACGGTATGCCGACGGTCCTGTTGCGGGCCAGCGACTTCGGCATTACCGGCCAAGAAAGCCGCGAAGACCTGGATGCTAACACCACATTGAAAGCCCGCTTGGAAGCCATTCGCTTGCAAGTCGGTTACTTGATGAATCTGGACGACGTGACGGATAAAACGGTGCCGAAAATGTCCTTGGTCAGTCCGGCAAAACACGGCGGTGCGCTATCCACGCGTACCTTTATTCCGCATCGATGCCACGCGTCCATTGGCGTATTGGGAGCCGTATCAGTCGCCACCGCCTGCGCCATTCCGGACAGCATCGCTGCGGAACTGACCACGGTAGACGATGCACGTCGGCTGATCATTGATGTAGAACACCCGATCGGTAAAACGACCGTGGTACTGAACCGGGACGATGCAGGCAACATTAAAGGCGCGGGCATTTTGCGTACCGCACGCAAACTGTTCGATGGTGTTGTATTCGGATAATGGCAACGATGGGGGCAACCGCATGGAACATGATAGCGCACTCAACCTAACCTTTATCGGTTTCGGCGAAGCCGCACAGGCGTTTGTCAGCCGTATGACGCGCAGCGGCGTCACCATTCACACCTATGACGTGAAGGTTGCCGGGGCATCCGCGTCGACGGTACGGGCCGCCGCACAAGTGGCACAGGTGGTCTGCCATGACCACTTAACGGAGGCGGTGCAGAGCGCCGATGTGGTGTGGTCATTGGTGACGGCGGATCAAGCGTTCGCGGCTGCCACCGCCGTGGCCGAGCAAATAAAGCCCGGCGCGCTGTTTTTGGATGGCAATTCCTGCGCCCCACACACCAAGCAAGCCGCGGCGCATATTATTACACAAGCGGGTGGACGCTATGTTGACGTGGCGGTGATGTCACCGGTACTGCCCTTACGCAACCGCACGCCGTTATTGCTGAGTGGTCCGCATGCTGACGAGACACAAGCACTGCTCACCGAACTGGGCATGAATGCCACGGTGGAGCCCGGTCCGGTCGGCACCGCATCGTCGATCAAAATGGTGCGCAGCATCATGGTCAAGGGGATGGAAGCCTTGTTTGCGGAATGCACGCTGGCCGGTCGGCTGGCGGGTGTGGACCAACAAGTCTTCGCCTCACTGGATGCCTCAAACCCCGGATTTAACTGGGCTGAACGCGCGGCCTATAACTTGGAACGCATGACCTTACACGGTGAGCGTCGTGCTGCCGAGATGGAAGAAGTGTGTGCTTTCCTCAGCCATCTGGGGCTGCCAGAACGCATGTCCGAAACCACCGTCCGTTGGCAACGCCGGTTGGCGCAGTCGGGCGTGCAAGCCAGTGCCGACGATTACCAAGCGCCTGCCGATGCGCTGCTCAAACATTTCAACCTACCAAACGATCAGGAGAAAACATCATGAAACTATGTGTCGCCGGTGCCGCCGGTGCGTTTGGCATGAAACATTTGGATGCTTTAGCCAATATTGAAGACGTCGAGATTCATTCCGTGGTGGGCCACGATGCCGAAAAGATTGCTGCGTTCGCGCAAGAACGGGGCATCGCCAATGCCTACGCGGACTTGGACGAAGCGCTCAAAGACCCCACGCTGGATGCTGTTATTCTTGCTACGCCCACCCAGTTACATGCCAGCCAGGCCATGGCCTGCCTCCGGGCGGGTAAACATGTGATGGTGGAAATCCCCATGGCGGATAACATCGAAGACTCCCATGCGTTGGTCCGCGTGCAGCAGGAAACCGGCCTGGTGGCCATGGCCGGACACACCCGCCGCTTCAACCCCAGCCACCAATGGATTCACAACAAAATCCAGGCCGGAGAATTGAAGATCCAACAGATGGATGTGCAAACCTATTTCTTCCGCCGCACCAACACCAACGCCAAAGGGGAGCCGCGTAGCTGGACCGACCATTTGCTGTGGCACCATGCCTGCCATACGGTCGACCTGTTCCAATACCAAACGGGTGAACAAGCCAGCCAATTACAGGCATTGCAGGGGCCAAAACACCCGGATTTGGGCATCGCCATGGATATGAGCATCGGTATGAAAGTGCCATCCGGCGCGATCTGTACGCTGTCTCTGTCGTTCAACAATGAGGGGCCCTTCGGTACGTTCTTCCGTTACATCTGTGACAATGGTACCTACATTGCGCGCTACGATGACTTGGTGGACGGCCATGAAAACCCCGTCGACCTGAGCGGCGTCGCGGTGTCTAACAACGGCATTGAACTGCAAGACCGCGAGTTTATCAGTGCCATTCGTGAAGGCCGTGAACCCAACGCCAGCGTGGGACAAGCCCTGAGCGCGATGGAAAGTTTGCATAAATTGGAGCAGTTGCTCGACGACAAATAAGGTTTTTATTTTCTAGCCGTTGTGGTGTTTCGCCGGTCATCTGTGCAGGATAGACCGGCTTTTTTATCGCTCACAGAGAAGTCTTCCGGATTTTCGGACAGCGTCCAAGTTTTCGGATGGCTACCACTGCCCTATTCCATCTTTTGTCTCCATTTCTTCCGGAATTTCGGACAGATTAGACAATAGACAACTCGTTAAATACGGCTATTTTTGCACTGCCGTGAGCTAATTCCTTGTTTTATATAGCTTTTTATAAAGATGGCACCGTTCTTGATATAGCCTTCGCAGTGGTTCGCCATGCTGCCAACAACATAATTATTTGCAGCAGGCCATAACCCTCCGAAGTCGATACAGACTAACAAGTACAACAACAATGACGAAATGAGGACAACACCATGAAGATCAAGCCTATAGCGCTTGCGGTAGCGGCCACCCTAACGGCTGCTTCCATGACATTCAGCACCGCGTCCGCCAATGGCCCCGCTCGCATTGACGTCGCCAGCGTATTTGGCACCAACATGTTCTTGGGCCAAGGTGCCAGCCACTTTGCCAAAGAACTGAGCACCGTTACCGGTGGCGCTGTGACTGCTCGGGTATATGAGCCAGGCGATTTGGTTCCACCCTTTGAAGTCTTTAACGCCGTGTCGACCGGTGCGGTCGACGCCGGTTGGGACTGGATTGGCTACTGGGCCGGCACCGTACCCTTGGTGAACATGTATGGCGCGCTGCCATTCGGGCCTTCTGCCGAAGTGTTTGCGTCGTGGATGTGGTCGGGCGACGGCACCAAATACCTGCAAGAAGCCTATGACCCTTACAACGTACAGGTACTGCCTTGCTTTATTTCACCGCAAGAAACCGGCGGTTTCTACAACAAGGAAATCAACAGCGTCGCTGACTTTGAAGGTCTTCGGATGCGTATTTCCGGATTGGGTGCTCGCGTGCTGAACAAGTTTGGTGCATCTACCCAGTTGATTCCTGGCGGCGAAATTTATTTAGCACTGGAACGTGGACGTATCGATTCGGCCGAGTTCTCAGTACCTAACGTTGATGAATCAACCGGTCTGCATGAAATCACCGATTACTACTACTTCCCCGGTTGGCACCAATCGGCCAGTTGGTTCTCGTTGATCATCAACAAAGACGTGTGGAACCAGTACAGCGATGCGCAAAAAGCACAGTACGAAACCGCCTGTCGTTCAACGTTGCAATGGTCATTGGCGGAAGCCGTACCGATGCAGATTGACGCATTGAACCGTATGCAAGCCGAAACGGACATTGAAGTACGCCGTTTCCCGGATGATGTACAAGTAGCCTTGCGTGGCGCTTGGGAAGAAGTGTTGGAAGAAGAATTCGCCAACACCCCAGGTTTCCGTGAAGCCTACGAATCATTGATGGCACACGAAGAAATGTTCAATCAATGGTATGAATTGCAGGAGCTGAAATAATGACAGCCGCCGTTCTCGTCAGAGTAGCGGCGGCACTTGACCTCGTGGCCCGGCCCATCATTTTGGCTGGGCTTTGGGTCGGTCGGCTCACCAGTTGGCTGGTGTTGCCGATCATCGCCGTTGTACTGCTCACCGTTGTGATGAATGCCATGGGGCTCAATGAGCTTGGCCGCTGGCAAGAGCCTATTTTCATGTTGGGGCGTGCCCTAACCATCAACAGCGTTATTGATATGCAGTGGCACCTCTATGGTCTGCTTATGCTGTTCGGTGCCACTTACGCCTTACACACCAACAGCCATGTTCGTGTGGACTTCATTTATGAGCGCTTTTCGCCGCGCACACGCTTGGTCGTCGAGCTGATCGGTCATTTGCTGTTGTTGATTCCTTTTTGCTGGATCGTGTCCGAAATGAATTGGCCGCAGGTGAGAATGTCGTTTGTGTCGGGCGAACAGTCCAACTACGGCGGTTTAACCCACCGTTTTCTGATCAAGGGCGCGTTACCTGTGGCCCTCGGTTTTCTCGCGCTCAACGCGTTCGCTCGCTGTCTTTCCACCGTGGCGGCCTTGTTAGACCCCACGCGTCTGGAAAAGGAGAAATACTATGTTCGGTGAATATCTCTTACCGTTCTTGATGGTTGTGGTGTTGATTCTCGGTATTTTTACCGGCTACCCGGTGGCGTTCTTGCTCGGTGGTATCGGCATTCTTTTTGCCATCATTGGCGATATTCCCATGCCGTTTATCGGCATTGTGGGTTCACGTATTTTTGGCGGTGTCATTGAGAACTGGCTGTACATTGCCATTCCCTTGTTTGTGTTTATGGGGTTGATGTTGGAGAAATCCGGCGTTGCCCGTCGTTTATTGCTCACCTTGCAACGCCTGTTTGGGCGCATACACGGGGGTCTGGCCATTTCTGTTGCGCTGCTGGGCATCGTCATGGCCGCCAGCACCGGCATCGTGGGGGCTTCCGTGGTGATGCTCGGACTGTTGGGCATGCCCATCATGCTCAAGCAAGGCTATAAGCCGGAAATGGCCACAGGCATTGTAGCGGCGTCGGGGACACTGGGAATTCTCATTCCACCGTCCATTATGTTGGTGTTGATGGGTTCGATCTTGAACGTATCGGTCGGTGCGCTGTTCAAAGCCGCCTTGGTTCCTGGCTTGATGCTGGGCGTGTTGTACATCGGCTATTTACTACTGGTGGGTAAATTCAAACCCGAATGGATGCCCCTGCCCGATCCGGATTCTTTAGACCACGACCCCACCCCGCTGCCGATCGCTTTACTGCGCGATTTAGTCGGTCCGGTAATACTGATTGTGGCCGTTCTGGGTTCCATCATGATGGGCATTGCAACACCTACGGAAGCGGCCGCCATTGGCGCTGCCGGTGCCATGGTGCTGGCGTTCATCGGTGGTAACTTCAATTATAAAAACCTGCGCGATGTGACCTACGACACCTCGAAATCCACCGCGATGATTTTGTTCATTGTGGTCGGCGCGGCCTGTTTCAGCGCTATTTTCAAGCGCTTAGGTGGCGACTACATGATTCTGGAACTGGTCGACAGCACTGGTCTTGGCCCTTACGGGTTGTTGATTTTAATGATGGTGATGATCTTCCTGCTGGGGTTCTTCCTGGAATGGATCGAGATCAGCTACGTCATTCTGCCGTTGATGCTACCGGTCATCACGATGATGGATTTTGGCATGGGCTTGTCGCAAGAGGCATTCCTCGTCTGGTTCGCCATTTTGGTCGCCATCAATCTACAAACCAGTTTCCTAACGCCACCCTTTGGTTATGCCCTGTTCTATCTGAAAGGCATCACGGACGGTGAAATTGGCATTACGACCATTTACCGTTCGGTCATTCCATTTGTGTTGTTGCAACTGTCAGCCTTGATCTTGTGCATGGCGTTCCCGGCCATTGTGCTGTGGCTGCCCGGCATGAACCCCTAATAAGAAGGAAACTCAACATGAAGGGTAAAAGCGTTTTAATTACGGGTGCGGCCAGCGGTATTGGCTTTGAAATTGCCCAAGCGTTTTTAGAAGACGGTGCCCGCGTGGCGATCTTGGATCGTAATGAAGAAACCTTGCAACATGCCTTGGGTATCTTGGGCGGTGCAGGCCCCGATCGTATGGGCGTGGCCTGTGATGTCACCGATGAGGCCGGTTTTTTACAGGCCATCGACCAGGTGATTGCGCATTTTGATGGCATTGATGTATTGATCAATAACGCGGGCATGCAACACGTGGCCGCCCTAGAGGAGTTTCCCAGCGAGGTTTATCGCACGCTGCTCGACATCATGTTGACCGCTCCGTTCTTGGCGATAAAGAAGGTCTTTCCAACCATGAAACGTCAGGGTAGCGGGCGCATCATCAACATGGCATCGATCAACGGACTGGTCGGGTTTGCGGGCAAGGCGGGGTACAACTCGGCCAAACACGGTGTCATTGGCCTGACCAAAGTGGCCGCATTGGAAGGGGCTGCCCATGGCATCACCGTGAATGCGCTTTGCCCCGGTTATGTCGATACACCTTTGGTGCGCGGTCAGTTGGAAGACTTGGCCAAAACCCGCAATGTGCCGTTGGAACGGGTCTTGGAAGAAGTGATATATCCGTTGGTGCCGCAACGCCGTTTGTTGGATACCCGTGAAATTGCCGACTACTGCCTGTTTCTGGCCAGTGGCCGAGCGCGCGGTGTAACCGGGCAAGCGGTGGTGATGGATGGCGGCTACACGGCACAGTAGAACGTCACCCAGCGCGTACACTATGTGCACAATAAAGCTTACAGCCTGCGTGGGCTTTGCGTCATCGGTGATGCCACCGGTGACGCTTTTTTAAGTTACTCTATTCCCATAAATACAAATAGGAGAGCGTTGATGACCGCGCCACTCTGGACGCCGACTGCCCAACAGATTGCCGCGACCCGGCTTTATGAATTCATGCAAGCGATGAACCGTCAACACGGTTTAGACCTGCACACCTACGACGACCTGTACCAATGGTCAGTCGATCAACACGAATCCTTCTGGAACGGCTTTTGGGATTACTCCGGTATCATCGCCAGCCAGAAAGGCGGTGTGGTGCTGGCCGATGGCCACTTGATGCCTGGGGCGCGCTGGTTTCCTGAAGCACGCTTAAATTTCGCGGAAAACTTGCTGCGTTACCGCGACGACCGCCCGGCGCTGACGTTCCGCGATGAAGCGAGCAACCGCGCGCAATTAACCTATGCCGAGCTGTACCGTAAGGTCGCTCAAGTCGCCAGCGCATTACGCCAACTCGGTGTCACCGTAGGCGATCGTGTCTCCGGCTTTATGCCCAACCGCATCGACACCGTCGTTGCCATGCTCGCCACCACATCCATCGGCGCGGTGTGGAGTTCCTGCTCCCCGGACTTCGGCATTCAAGGCGTGGTCGACCGTTTTGGGCAAGTAGAGCCCAAGGTATTGTTCACCTGCGACGGCTATCACTACAACGGCAAACAAATAGACAGCTTAGCGCGGGTGCGCGAAATTGCCGACAAGATAACGTCCATTCAAGCCATCGTGGTTGTACCTTATGTGGCAGCAACCCCCGACCTCGCAGGCTTGCCAAAAGCCGTGTTACTGAACGATTTTATCGACCCCACCGCTACTGAACTTGAATTCACTCAAGTACCCTTCGACCATCCGTTGTACATCATGTACTCATCCGGCACTACCGGCGTGCCCAAGTGCATCGTGCACAGCGTCGGCGGCACGCTGATTCAACACCTCAAGGAGCACATACTGCACTGCGATTTGCGCCGTGAAGACACACTGTTTTTCTACACCACCTGCGGTTGGATGATGTGGAACTGGCTGGTCAGTGGTTTGGCTGTGGGTGCAAACGTAGTGCTGTACGATGGTTCGCCCATGGCACCGAAGCTCGATAGCCTCTGGTCGATCGCAGAAGAAGAAGGCATCAGCGTCTTCGGCACCAGTGCGAAGTACATCGCGGCGCTGGAAAAAGGCGGCGCGAAACCACGTGAATCGCATCATTTACCGAAGCTGCGCGCGGTACTGTCCACCGGTTCACCGCTGGCTCCGGAGAGTTTTGATTACGTCTACCGTGACATCAAAGCCGATGTTCTCTTGGCGTCCATTTCCGGCGGTACGGATATTGTGTCCTGTTTTGCCTTGGGGTCGCCAATGCTTCCGGTTTATTCCGGTGAGCTGCAATGCCGGGGTTTAGGCATGGCGGTACAGATTTTTAACGACAATGGCCAAGCTGTGGTCGGCGAAAAAGGGGAGCTGGTGTGTGTAAAACCCTTTCCAAGCATGCCGATCTATTTCTGGGATGACGCGGACCAAAGTAAATACCGAGGTGCCTATTTCGAGAATTTTCCGAACATTTGGGCACACGGCGACTACGGTGAGATCACCGAGCACGGCGGGGTGATTATTCACGGTCGTTCGGATGCGGTATTAAACCCCGGTGGAGTGCGTATCGGTACCGCGGAGATTTATCGGCAAGTCGAAAAAGTTGAAGAAGTGCAGGAAAGTTTGTGCATTGGGCAGCCGTGGGATGACGATGTGCGGGTTGTGCTCTTTGTGCGTCTGAAAGACGGGTACACTCTGGACGACGCATTGATCAATACGATAAAAACAACCATTCGTGCGAATACAACACCGCGCCATGTGCCGGCGAAGGTGATTCAGGTGGCCGACATTCCACGGACTATTTCGGGAAAAATTGTCGAGTTAGCCGTACGCAAAATGGTCATGGGCGAACCCGTAAAAAACAAAGACGCCCTAGCCAACCCCCAAGCCCTGGAGTTGTTTCGGGATCTGCCGGAGTTGGCGAGCTGATATATCTATCCATGGTCTGAGGTGTGGCATGGGTGGTATCTTGGGGACGCCGTGAAAGCATCCCTGCTGGCTCGATGCCGCCATCCTTGGCGGCACACGCCCCGCGATACCACCCATGCCACACCTCAAGCTGATAGATCATCAACCAGCTATCAAACCGCCCAATTGAACAGCGCGCCTGCTTTCTCAAACAGCTTTTTACAAGTTTTAGAGTATTGATTACTAAGATGGGCGTGGGGGTATGCCTTTAAAGGGGTGTTTGCGGACAGGACGTCCGCAACAAGCCTCCAGGGACGGATTTACGGCGTCCCCGTAAAGGCATACCCCCACGACCATCGTTGTCACATCGAACCATTTTAATGAGGTAAGACAATGAACAACGACGATATCGTCATCGTATCCGCGCAGCGGACACCCACGGGTGCCATGGGCGGTGTATTAGGCAATGTGAAATCCACCGAGCTGGGTGCCACCGCGATTCGTGCCGCTGTTGAACGCGCTGGCATCAAAGGCGAGCAAGTGAATGAAGTCATCATGGGCTGCGTTTTACCGGCGGGTCTCGGCCAAGCCCCCGCCCGCCAAGCCGCGCGCGCTGCGGAGCTGCCTGACAGCGCCGCCTGTATGACCATGAACAAAGTGTGTGGCTCCGGCATGAAAGCCGTCATGCTCGCGCATGATCTTATCAAAGCGGGCAGCGCCGATGTCGTGGTCGCTGGCGGCATGGAAAACATGAGCATGGCCCCATACTTGTTGCCCAATGGCCGGTTCGGAATGCGCCTTGGTCACAGCCAGGTTATGGACCACATGATGCTCGACGGTTTGGAAGACGCCTACGGCAGCGGCGCCATGGGCTGCATTGCCCAAAAAACCTCTGACGACTACGCCCTGACCCGGGAAGCCATGGATGCATTCGCCATTGGCTCCATCACCAAAGCCAAAGCGGCCGTAGAAAGCGGAGCGTTTAAGAATGAAATTACGCCCGTCACCATTAAAGACCGAAAAGGTGAAACCGTGGTCGATACCGACGAACCGCCGTTCCGCGCCAACATCGACAAACTGCCCGCGTTGCGCCCCGCGTTCACCAAAGACGGCACCATCACGGCGGCCAATTCCAGCTCGATTTCTGATGGAGCATCGGCCCTAGTAGTGATGCGTGCCGGCGACGCCGAGGCGCAGGGCCTAAAGCCTATCGCTCGCATCGTTGCCCATGCCACCAACGCCCGTTTGCCCGATGAATTCACCATCGCGCCCATCGGTTCGATCGAAAAAGTATTGACGAAAGCGGGCTGGAGCAAAGACGACGTAGATTTGTATGAGATCAACGAAGCCTTTGCCATGGTCACCATGTTGGCGATTCAAGAGCTGGAACTGGACCCCAGCAAAGTGAACGTACACGGCGGTGCTTGTGCACTGGGCCACCCTATCGGTTCCAGCGGTGCGCGGATCTTGGTTACGCTGCTGCATGCCCTGAAAACACACGGCAAGAAAAAAGGCGTTGCCTCGCTGTGTATTGGCGGCGGCGAAGCCACGGCCATTGCGGTAGAAGCACTGTAAGCTATTTGTGAAGAACAAGGATGTTCTGCCTGACTCGCAGTGCTTAATCGCCTTGATAACATGACGCAAGTTGTTGCAACACCCAATCCCGAAACGCCACCACCGGCTCTTGGTCGGCTTTATCGGCGGGGTACGACAACAGATATTCATGCGGGGTATCCATCGCCGGGCCAAAGGGTGCCACTAAACGGCCTTCCTGTAAGGCCTGCGCCGCCAACACCGTGGGCACAATGGCCGCCCCCATGCCATGCGTAGCCGCTTCCAACAGCATGTGAAAATGTTCGAACGTTGGCCCGGCAATGCGAGCGCCATCAATGCTATGCCGCGCCAACCAATCGGCCCATGCATTGCTACGGGTAGACAGATGCAGCAACGGCAAATCAAGCAATTGTGCTTCGCCAGCCATCAAATTCGGTGCACATACCGCTATCACTTGTTCCCGAAATAAATGGTGCGACTGCGCGCGTGGCCAGTGATCACCGCCGTAATGCACAATGACATCCACCCGCTCCGGGTCAATCGCCTCTATATCATCCAAGGCCAGCAAGGTGACATGATATTGCGGATAGGCTTTCTGAAACCCGGCTAAATGGGGCATCAGCCAGTACGATGCCAATGTGGGCAGTACCGAAAGTGTTAACGTCGTTTGCTCGTCTTCCCGCTGCAAGAGGCGCAAGCTGGTGCTTTCCATATGGTCCAACAGAGGAACCACCTCTTTGTAGTAAGCCGCCCCGGCTTGCGTCAGCATCAAGCGTTTGTTCAACCGGATGAACAGCTCGCGGCCCAAAAACTGTTCCAACTTGCCGACCTGCCGACTCACGGCACTCTGCGTTAGATGCAGCTCCTGCGCTGCACGGGTGAAACTGAGATGTCGTGCAGCAGTTTCAAAACAGGTCAGCGCGGTGGATGAAGGAATGTAGCGACGCATGGCAAGCTATCTCGTTGGTGAACACTCAGTTGACCGCCATTTTCGCATGCTTTATACGCATAACAACATGCTTTTTTACCCTTTGTCATGCGATTAGATCATGACTAAAGTAACCGCATATTGGCTCATCTATGGAGAAACCCGACATGCAGGTTAACGAATTTTTCGCACGGCTGTGGGATGCTTACACCGAGGTCACCCCCCAAGCTAAGCGCATTCAAGCACTGTTTACCGCCCGTGGTGAGGCAGTCATCAATGATCACGTGGCTTTTCGTACATTCGCGCAATCGCCCATTGCGCTGGAAAAACTGGAACCACAACTTACCGCATTAGGTTATGAAGCCTATGGTGCGTTTCGTTTCGAAAACAAGCACCTGCGTGCGCGGTGCTATAAGCACGTATCCGAGGCTGACGCGCCAAAGATATTTCTGTCGGAATTACTGATCGATGAATTACCGGCCAACTGCCAAGCCATTCTGCACGGCCTGAACAAGCAAATCCCCGCCGATGCCGTCAAAGGGCCAGAAATATTCTGGCAAAAACACCTGTGGGATATCCCCAGCGAAGCGGATTATTTGACGCTGGTTGAGCACAGTGAATACGCCGCATGGCTCAGCACCATGGGCATGCAGGCCAACCACTTCACCGTCAGCATCAACCACCTAGAACACTACCCAACCATTGAGGCAGTGAATCAGTTGTTGTTAGATGAAGGCTATGCACTCAATCAAGTCGGTGGTTTGGTGAAAGGCTCTCCGGCATTGTTCTTAGAGCAGTCTTCCACCATGGCTGACAAAATCGAATTCACCTTTGCTGACGGCGCAACGCGCACCATTCCGAGCTGCTTCTATGAATTCGCCCGCCGCCATGAGATGCCAAATGGCACCCTGTTCGACAGCTTTATTGAAGGCAATGCGGATAAGATTTTCGATTCCACGAATACGATGTAAAAAAGCTCGTGGAGGGCAGAGATTGCGTTTCTGCCCTAATGGGAGCATCTAAAAACCTCAGAGGCGAAAAGCTGGCTAGGCAAAAATGTCCGAGAAAGCGCAGTTTACTGTACGTAAATATTCGCTGCGCTCACCCTCCGGGCCGACCCATGGTCGTTCTGGCAAGCCAGTGAGCATTTTGAGGCTATTTTTAACAACGCCAGCTTGAGAAAAGGGGGTTTTGAGATGTTCCCTAATGCCCAAACACCGACCAGCCTGTCTCCTGCACCAACATTTCTAACGCACGGGTACCCAACAAACTGTTGCCGATGCGGTCCAACCCCGGTGACCAAACCGCTATAGATGCTTTACCGGGCGCGATAGCCAAAATGCCACCGCCCACACCACTTTTACCCGGCAAGCCAACACGATAGGCGAATTCACCTGAGCCGTCGTAATGCCCGCACATCATCATCAAAGAATTGATCCGCCGGGCGCGCTGGGCCGATACCACCCGAGAATCCGTAGCCTGATTTACTCCGTCCGACACCAAAAACAGCCCCGACTGCGCCAATTGCACACAGCTCATGGCCAGCGCACATTGGTGGAAATACGTGCCTATTACTTTGTCCACATCGTGCTTTAAACGACCAAAGGCTTTCATAAAATGGGCTAATGAAGCATTGCGGTGTTTGTGTTCCAGCTCTGATGCTGCCACTTCATGATCGAAGCAAATGCTCGCATCATTTGCCAAATAGCGCACAAAGTTCAACATTTCCGCCAAGACTTCCTTAGGCTCGTGCCCCATCATAATGGCGTCTACCACCGCGATGGCCCCGGCATTTATAAATGGGTTACGCGGCTTGCCAGATTCATGCTCCAACTGCACGATGGAATTGAACGGATCTCCCGATGGCTCCCGTCCCACATACTGCCATAACGCGTCGCCCCGCTTACCCAGTGCCAAGGTCAGTGCAAACACCTTAGAAATACTCTGAATGGAAAAGGGCTCGTTGGCATCCCCAGCGGTAAACACCTGTCCGTCGGGCAAGGCGACGGCCATGCCAAAACGCGCCGCACTGACATGCGCTAATTGGGGAATGTAATCCGCCACATGACCACGCTCGGTCACACGTGCCATCTCAGCGGCAATGTTATTGAGTAGGGTTTGCATGATAGGTTTATGATCGCTGGTTATTGTTATTCGGCGCAGTGTAACCTGCTTGGAACCGACATTCATCTGCCCTAGGGTTTGTAATTATCAGCGTGTCGCCGCGCCTGATGGATGATGGTAGAATCCCGCCCCATTAAGAATCCTATCTGCGGAAGCATCCATGAATATCAGAGACCTCCTGACCGAACGTGCCAGACAGGCCATGACCCGCGTTGGCATTCCGGCCGACACCAACCCCGCCGTCACGCAAAGTACTCGCCCGGAGTTTGGTGACTACCAGATCAACGGCGCAATGGGTGCAGCTAAAGCTCTGAAGAAAAACCCGCGTGAAGTGGCGCAACAGATCATTGATGCGCTCGACCTGAGCGACCTGGCAGCCAGCACGGAAATCGCTGGCCCCGGTTTTATCAACGTTAAGCTGAAGCCGGAATGGCTGGCTGAGCAACTGACCTTGGCCGCTGCCGACACACGCTTGGGCGTATCCCTGAACACCGCCCCCAACACCGTGGTAGTGGATTATTCCGCCCCCAACTTGGCGAAAGAAATGCATGTGGGCCACTTGCGTTCCACCATCATCGGTGATGCGGTCGCGCGTTCGTTAGAATTCTGGGGCGACAAAGTCATTCGCCACAACCACATTGGCGACTGGGGCACGCAGTTCGGTATGCTGATTGCGCACTTGGAAGATCAACTGGCGGAAGGCGTTGACCTTGAAGGCGTGGCCTTGGCCGATTTGGAAGACTTCTATCGCGCGGCGAAAAAGCACTTCGATGACGACGAAGCCTTTGCCGACAAGTCGCGCAACTACGTTGTACGCCTGCAAAGTGGTGATGCCCATGTTTTGAAACTGTGGCAATTGTTTATTAATGCCTCGGTGAAACACAGCGAAGAAGTGTACGAGAAGCTGAATGTCAGTTTGACCCGCGCTGATTTACGCGGCGAAAGCGCCTACAACGACATGCTGCCCGGCATTGTGCAACGCTTGCAAGAGAAAGGCCTAGCGGAAGAAAGTGATGGTGCGCAGGTGGTGTTTTTGCAGGAACTGGCCGACAAAGACGACAATCCATCCGTGTTTATCGTGCAAAAGCGCGGCGGTGGGTTCTTGTATTCCACCACGGACTTGGCCGCTTGCGAATACCGCAGCGTTACCTTGGGTGCCGACCGCATCATCATCTTCACCGATGCCCGCCAAGGCCTGCACTTCAAGCAAGTGGAACTGGTGGCGCGCAAAGCCGGTTTCCTGCGTGACGACAGCACCTATGAGCATTGCCCGTTCGGCACCATGATGGGCAGTGACGGCAAGCCGTTCAAAACCCGTACCGGTGGCACGGTGAAATTGGCCGAATTGCTGGATGAAGCGGTGACCCGGGCGCGTAACGTCATCGCCGAGAAAACCAGTGACCTGAGCGCAGACGAGATCGACGAAGTGGCCCGCAAGGTAGGCATTGGCGCGGTAAAATTTGCCGACCTATCGAAGCACCGCACCAGCGACTACGTATTCAATTGGGACGCCATGCTGAGCTTTGAAGGCGCGACTGCGCCCTACCTGCAATACGCTTATACACGCATTCGCAGTATTCTGCGCCGCGCGGAACTAACGGACGCGTTCAACGCACCCATCGTCATCAACGAAGACGCCGAGAAGCAACTGGCCTTGGCGGTACTGCGTTTTGAAGAAGCCTTACAGTTGGTAATGCGCGAAGCCACACCGCATGTGCTGTGTGGCTACCTGTACGATTTGGCGAGTCGCTTCATGACCTTCTACGAAGCCTGCCCAATGCTGAAAGACGGTATTGCACCTGAAGTACGTGATAGCCGTTTGATGCAGTCCGTCGTGGTGGCTCGCTTGCTGAAGCAAGGGCTGGAGTTGCTGGGTATTGAAGTGATGGAGCGGATGTAAAACATCCGTTTCGAACATGCCCACTGATGAGCGCTTGATGAGGGCGTAGGGGTATGCCTCAAGGCGCGACTTTCGGCCTGCCGTGGAGCGCCGGAGGCATACCCTGAAAGCCCTCCCGGTACAGGTTCATCTAGTATTCGTTAAACCCCTTCCCATCGAAAATCTTATCGCGGCATTTTTCAACCCGCGCCTCCCGGGTTTTGGCTTGCTTGGCGCTGCTGATATGCAGGATATAACTGCGCTGGCGGCCGGGTGTTAACGCGAAGAATGCCTCTTTGAGGCCTTCGTCTTGATCCATCGCTTGGCGCAACTCGATAGGAATGTCGTAGTCTTCATGTTTTTTGAATTCCACACGCAGACCTGCTTTTTCAACCTCGATCGCTTCCAAGATATAGGCTTTTAGAATCGGGGCCAGCTCCGTGACCCGCTCGGTATTGGTGAAACGAATCACCCGGCCCGATTGGGTATTTTCTCCGGGTGCGACCAACAAACCATGCTCGTCTTTCAGCAACGCGCCCTTCATAAAACTCAACACAAAGTTGGAATTGAAGGCTCCGATCATCACCACATTCTGGCCGTCCAGCGTGTAGCAGGGCGCGCCCCACTTGCGGTCTTCCATCAACGGCGTATCCAATACGACATCGCGCAATAGCGTAAGCCCGTCGCGCCACGTGTTGACCTTGCATTCCGGCGTACCGACTTTGTCGCAGCGGCCACAGCCGTCGGCTAAATACTCATCTACGGCAGGATTTTTCATGGTATTTCCTCAAGTCGCCTTGTAGGCCGCCGATACACTATTTTCATTCATCCGAACGGAGGTCTTATGGACGTCAGTTCAATCGGTTCAGTAGCCGCCTACGCCAGCAGTAAAGCCATGTCTGATGCCCAAGAAGGCGCAGCGTTGAAAACCTTTAAAATGGCCGTCGACCAGCAAGCGGGCATGGTGCAACAACTTATTCAAAGCGCAAATCCAAGCGCTGCCCCCATCGGGAATGTGGGCCAAAATATCGACATTCGCGTTTAATTCAACATACCGCCCTAGCTGTTCTGTATTAGACACCCTGCTTTGGCGGTTCAAACGCCTGTTTAAAGGTGAACGCTTCGGCACTTGGCCCTTTGGCGTTCAATAATTCCAGCTTCTGCGCCGCTTCTTCCAGTGTCGGCTGATGCCCTTCCGGCACCCACCACAGCACCATATGTGCTGTGGGCATGGTATGAAACCACTCTTTCTTGCGGCGCAGAATGTCCGTGTGGGCGCTGCGATACACATAGTTGTGCAGCGCTTCGTGGCTTTCCCATACCGACATATTCACGATGTAGTCCGGCCCGAAAAAATCAATCTCGGTCGCATTACCGTCTTCGGTTTGCAAGCGCCAAACAAATCCGGGAGAACCTTCGGCCAAGGCATTGATGCGATCAAGATTAGCAACGAAGTCTGCCAAGGTAGGCGAGTCCATGGGCGCAACAAGGTGGGCAATGTTCAATTGGGCGAGTTGGTAAACCACGGCGGCACTCCTTTCAGTTCACATACGCCACCGAGCATACACTGTCAGGAACACGGTGCGAAGTCAGAGCGCTTGCAAGCCAATCATCCAACCATGGCAAGCCACCACCACTAGGGTCAAATGCCAGCGCAGCGTGCGATAGTAGGGCGCATAATGACGCTCAAACCCCAGTAATATTTCCGCACCGCGCAGCCCAAGAAATAACATTAACTGCACCCACAAAAATAGACCAGGGGCAATCGCAAGGGTCAGAAACCCGAGCACGGGCGGCGTAACAGACAACCAGGCCAACGCCTGATGTGCACTATCCGATTCGCGCGCGGGCCAGAGCACACCGGCCATAAAACCCAAAATCACCACACTGTAAAAATCGAATAACGTGCTGTACGGCAACGCGGTATAGACAACACCCACCGTTTGCAGCATGGGTAAGGCGATAAACGGAATCAAACCCGCATAGCCAAGCAGGCGCAATATTCCCGACCTATCAGGCTTCATGATACTTTCTCCACCGCGCAATAGCCTTTGCGAATGGCGCGGCGTTGCGCCCACGTATCATAAGACCAAGCGGCCACCGGCTTGATCCATCGCCAACTCAAAATGGCCGTTAACCAGCCAAACCCAGCCACTCGCCAATAAAACAAAGTGCCGTCCAGCCCGATATGAAAACGCTCCCCGTCCCAGACATGAATGCGCTGCAACATCGCCAAGGGCTCAACGCCATGCGCCCCCGTGAAATTCGGCGCACTGATGTCGACGAGGATCATTTTGTTGCGGAAGCGGGGTGCCAAGTGATGGATCTCGGCCCGACACAAACCGCAACGTTTGTCGTAATACAGTTCAGGTAATAGAGGTTGGCTAGGCACTGGTGCTTCCTGAAAATATGACCTGCATCGAGTACGCACAAGCCTGGGAAGCTGATCACCCTCTCGAACTCAACAGCACTTTCACCGCAGCCAGACTAAACAGAAAGGCTAATGCGGCTTCAAACACCCGACGCAACTTTATGTACCCGCGACGTACCGGCGCCAAACTAAATAATAGTGCATAGCCAAAGAATACAGAGAAACTCACACTAGCAACGGTGACAATGACTTGCACCAAGTCAGTGGCGGTTGCTGTAGGCGACACCACCAGCGCGTAGAGCGAACCGAAAAAGAGAATGGCTTTCGGGTTGGTGAGGTGGATCAACAGGCCCTTCACGTAGGTAGCGCGATAGGTAGGTCTGGTGCGCACAACAGCCTGTTGTGCATCGCGACGCAAGGCAGCGCGTGCTGATTTATAAGACAGAAAAAATAAATAGCTCGCTCCCAGATAACGCATAGCCTCTACCAGCCAAACATGGGTATACATGAGAGCACCCAGTCCAAAAGCTGCCGATACCGACCAAAACAACGAGCCTGTAAATACACCCGCAGCCAACGCCATGCCAAAACCTCGCCCTTGGGCCATCGAGGTCCCTAAAATGGCGAGCGTGGCGGGACCGGGACTGGCGACCGCCAGCAAGGCCAAAGAGACAATCAACACCAGCGGCAACTCTACCATTTAACTCACCTTATCCACGTTAGGACAACAGGATACCGTATCTTGTAAACTCAACGGCGAAAAAAGCTCTTGTATTTTTAGCGCTCCTCATCGCGCAGCGTCAACACCTCATAACCCGTCGCGGTGACCGCAATCGTATGCTCCCACTGCGCGGACAATTTCTTATCGGCGGTGACCACTGTCCAGCCGTCTTTCTTCTGTTTCACCTTGGCTTTGCCTTGGTTCACCATCGGCTCAATGGTAAACGTCATGCCTTCTTGCAACACCAAGCCTTCACCTGCACGACCATAATGCAGCACCGCCGGTTCCTCGTGCATGGTCCGGCCGATACCGTGGCCACAATATTCCCGCACGATGGTATAGCCCTGTTGGGTCGCCTGTTGCTGAATGGCATGACCAACATCACCCAAGGTGGCGCCCGGCTTGACCGTCCGTATGCCCGCCCACATCGCATCGTACGTCGTATCCACCAGACGTTTAGCCAGAGGCGAGATATCTCCAATAGCGTACATCTTGCTGGAATCAGCGATAAACCCGCCTTGTTCCAGCGTGATATCAACATTCACAATATCGCCTGGCACCAAAATTTGAGTGGCCGAAGGAATACCGTGGCAAACAACATGATTCACCGAGGTGTTCAGCACATACGGAAAACCGTATTGCCCCTTGCTGGCCGGACGCGTACCTAACCGGTTAATGATGAAATCTTCCGCCAGGTTATTGATGTCCATGGTCGACATGCCCGCCGTTATCTGATCGTCCAAATAACGAAACACCGAAGCCAGCAACTGGCCGGATTTGCGCATCACTGCCAGCTCTTCGGGCTGCTTGATGATGACCCTACCCATGCGAAACCTGCCTCACATCCACCTCGGCCAATTTCATTTGCTCACGCATGATGTCGGTGAACGTCAGGTTGGGGTTAGCTTCCGCCAACATACCGATTTTGATCCAGTACTCGGATTGCGCGTTGATCGAGCGCAACATCACCGAGCTGGCTTTGCGAATTTCTTCATGCAGCTCATCGTTGATTTTGACGATACCCATTGGCGTGCCTTATATATGAATCGTATACGAATCATATACAACTGTTACTGAGGGCGCAAGAAGCGCACTCTCATCCCACCGCCAACAAGAGTTTGCTGAACGGTGACGCGGTGCATAAAGTATCGGCATGGTTCAACGAATACAGAGTGGCACTAATGCCCGTCCTTAATAGCAAAAAAAATAGCCCATGTGGTGAGTGACTTCCTTCATCAGCAACTGCCGGGACTGCGAGGCATATACCTTTTTGGCAGCCAAGCCCAACAGACCGCAGGGCCAGACAGTGATATTGATCTTGCTGTTTTGGTGCAGGCTATGTGGACCCGATGCTGCTATGGGAACTCAGCAACCAATTGACAGAACAGCGCCAGGCCGAGGTAGATCTCGTGGATTTGCGCGCTGCTTCTCCATTTCCTATGCCGTTAAAGCACCATATGCAAAGGTAAGCACCATTTCCTCTGCATATCAGGCCGGACATGTATAGATTTACTATTTTTCTATGCATAACTTAAGAACGGGTCATTGAGTGCTGCCAATCTTGCCCCCGGAGTCTCCCGAAAGCTGGGAAGCCCGTCACGTGCTGAAAAAAGCGGCGGAAGCCCGTCGTTACTTGGCAGAGCTCAAAGGTGTTGCAGCCACTATTCCTAATGAAGAAATACTGATCAATACGCTCACTTTGCAAGAAGCTAGGCACAGCTCCGAAATTGAAAACATCATCACCACTCAGGATGATCTCTACCGCGCCGTGGTAGCAGATGAAGCCAGCGTCTCACCGCGACCAAGTATCTTGATGAACTGGTCACCATCGGCCTGCTCAAAAAAACCAAGGTAGGGCGCAGCAATTTCTACATCAATTCACAGCTCATGGCGCTCTTCTTGGAGCGCGCTTAACGACAAACAGAACCAATAGCAAGCTAAGGTGACTTCATACGCTCACTGCCTGTACCCTGTCCATCGCTAACCGATAAACATCATAACGCCAGATTCAAACTCAATTGGGCGCTGAACGCTTGCTCCCCCGGCTCGTAATATACGGCGGCTTTGGGCGCTATACGCAAGGCATTCTGGCGCAGTAAGACCAGGCTGGGTGAGGCCGAAACGCCAAACGCGGCACGATGGTTGTCCTGTTGATATTGATGATGCGCACTCACGCCGAATTCGGTATTCCGCAAAAACACCCACGACCCCAAAGCACCGCCCTGTGCACCGCTATTGAACAGATACGTCAGGTTGTTTTGCTGGGTCAGCTCTTGCGCGGTAGCAGCGCCAAATACCGGGTGGTCGTCCAGCAAGGGAGTGTCTTGTTGTAACCATTGGGTGGCCCACTGCACTTCCAGTGCTTGAGTGGGCTGCCAACCGGACAGTGTGACGGTGGATGCACTGGCAAAAGACCACTGGCGTGCTGCCAGATGATATTCCGCTTGGTGCGTTCCGGAATAAGCTCGTTGCGGCCGAATGGCTTGCATGGGGCGGTCGCGCCCCAGCGCTAGGTCAAAACCGGTGCCAATGCGTTGTTCTGGCGTATCGTCGTCAGACCATTGCTGCACCATACCGACATAGGGTTCGGCGGTGGCGTTCGTCCACTGCATGGGCAGCGACCCGGTAACCCGCAGTTGGCGGGTATCCGCTCCCTGTTCCGCACCGACCGACAGTACCGGGCCAGCCGCCAAGCGGTAGTCGGCGGTCAATCCACCCAATGGCGCCGGCTCGGTAAAGTCATAACCGGCAAACAGTTCCAGAGTGAGGTGATCGAGCACATCCTGCGACAGTACCTGCGCCGTTACTTGGCGGAAATCGGTGCTGATCGACCATTGGGTGGGGTTCCAGAGGTGTTGCCACGGTCTGTATTTTTCTGTTTCCGGTTCGTCCACGGGTGCGGTGGCGGCGTGATTAATGGGTCGCATCAGGGGTTCAACGTAGCGTTCGGGCCGGTCGGTATCGGCCTCAACCCAAGCCGGATTTACGCCGGTTAAGGGCAGGTCGATCCAAGCCAGTTGTTGCCCCGTGCTTTGATAATCGGCAAACCATACACGATTGCCATCTTCCGCCAGAATCGGGTAATAGGCGCCATAAGGCCGTCGTGTTTGTACCTGTGCTGGGTCGTCGAGAGTGTGCCAGTACAGTTGATCGCGCCCGGTTCGGTCACTGGTGAACAGCAAGCCGTGTTCCGTGAGCTGGGGCGCACGGATAACCTCTTGTGCGGACGGCATCAAGCGCACGGGCTCGGCGGTTCCTCGGACGTGATAGAGACCATCCAACGAATCCGCACCGGCCAATACATAGACCACACCAAGGTCATTCGCGCTTAGGTCAAACGCGAGGCTACCCACCGGCAAGGTGTGGCGGCGTGTTTCCTGGCCTTGTGTATCCAACCAGACGATGGCACTGCGCCGTTGCGCGTCCAGTTCATGCGCCACGAAGCCGTCTGGATGATGCGCCACGTGGGTGAATTTTTGCTGCTGCGTGACCCAATGATAGCCTTCATCGGCAGACCAACATTGGATATCCCCGTACGAGTGGTGCGGGCGCACGACATCAGGCTGTTCTCTGACCCAGCACAATGCCTCGTCATCGACGCTGATGGCGCGGGTTTTGGCTCCGGAATAATAGTGCCGCGCGACATCTACCGGAATGTCGACCACCGCTTCCCATTTCCCATCGTGCCAACGGCCTGCTTGGTAACCGGTGTTCATATCCACCCGCAAAGTCCAGAGCGTGCCATTGGCCATACCGAGCGGATAATGACTAACCCAGCGGTCGGTAGCGGGATCCCTCCACGAAGTGACCGAGGTGGTCGGGTGGGCGTCTCGTTGCTGTTGCCAACGTTGCTTTAATTGGGCCGTAAGCTCGGCAAAATGAACCTCGATGGGTTGCCCGGTTAAGCGTTCGATTTCTTGATCAAAGGTTCCGCCGTCCCATTGCCCAATGCGGTGATGGACTTGCTCGAACAGGTCGTCACCGTAGTTCATACGCAAATAGCCGGTGAGATAATAGCCCAGCACATAAGGGCCTAAATAAGGATACCGTTCAAACCCTGTTCCTATCATGGTGCGGTCATAGTCGTAAGACGGCTGGTTCAAAATGTCCGTGCGATACCACAGATCGAAGGAAGCCACGCGGCCACGACCACCGAGCGTATGGGTGGTTTCACTGACGGTCGCGTCACCTTCAAAATACCAGTCGGGCATGATCAGCAAGGAGACGCCCATGCCAATATCAGGGCCTAACACGGTGGACAATAAACGCAGCCAAGGTGAGTCATTGGCTTGGTTCATTTGTACGATGTGTCGACCTTCATGAACCGCCAGAACATCCATCCATTCAAGCCCGGCGAAGGGGGCAGGACGGTTGTACCACACCGTGCGATAGGGAAACACGCCGACAAAACCGTTGGATGTGTGTTCATTCGTGCGCAACACTACATCAATCTTTCGCAATCCCCGTTCCACCGGCAGGGCTTGCACATGGGCCTCAACATAGGTGTTCAATCTGGCCGCAATACGTTGGGCTTCGTCTTCAACGTCCGCCGGGTAGATCAAGCGAAAAGATTCTTGGTCGATCACCCGCCATTCTTGCCCCCAAGCGGCATGGTTCAGCAACAGCAGCCCTAAGATAATGAATTGCCAATAAACCCGTTTCACACGACAAAGCCTTTTTGAATAATTCGGTGTTTGAGTGTAGATGAAACACCCTCGTTGTACCGCTTTTGCGACCAGCGGCACATAACGGCGATGAATGGCATTATGGGTGTGTAAAGCAAAAAGTGCAGCAGCTCAAAGCCCGGCGTGTCATTTGTAGGCCATTGTTACCACTCGTACACTGGGAAGGCCGTTAGTCACATCCAAGGTTCAAGCCCTTAATTGTCGGCTATGCTGTAGAGGTTATCTTTTTAATCGCTGTTTTGTTTTGAGGACTGTTATGGCTGTTCGGCTTTGTTCACTGTTGGTTACCGCGTTGCTCACCTTTACGGGGTGCAGCTACTTCACCAATGTAGGGTTACTTTTGCAAGGCTCGATGGAAACGACGGCGCCGACAACTCTGCCCTTTACCTATGTCAAACAGCTCATCATCGTCGACGCGCAGATCGGCGCAGAACGAGGGTCGTTTATTTTGGATACAGCGGCTTTCGACTCCAAGATCGAACAGGACTTCGCGCAGCACCTGGACTTACCGACTGTCACCACCAAAAATGTTAGCACTGCGCAAGGGTTAGAGCAGCGCTTACCGGTAACGCAGCTTCCCAGCGTCCAATTAGGACAAGCCGAATTCGTCAACACCAGTGCCGGTATTCTTGAGTATGGTGAGGATTCCGCGTCGCAGTGCGTGGCCCCGCAAGGTTTGTTAGGCGCGAATTTAATGCGTCGTGGCTACTGGAAAATCGACTACCGCATGCAAGAAATTACCCTGCATGATGAGCCACTGCCTCTTCCCGACATGGCCTATGAGCTGCAATTCACCCACCCGACGCTATCGGCTACCCCCAGCATATCCCTTAACGTGGGCGGCAAGACAGTCGAAGGCGTGTTGTTTGATACCGGGTACAACGGTGGACTGGTATTACCCCTTGCTCTGGCGTCGGAATTCGCCTCGGACACCACGCTGGCCATCGCAGACCGCTCGACCTCCGGCATTTTTGGCGCCAATGAAGATCAACTGCTGATTAAAGATTTGTCGATCGAGTTAGCGGGCATGAAAGCCACCATTCCGGTGGAATTTTCACAGCAGGGTAAGGCGTTATTGGGCAATGATGTGTTGGAGCATTTTGATCTGTATTTAGACTACACCGACGATCGTATTCACTTGATGCCGCGCTCAGACATTGAGGTTTCGCCACCTCGGCGCTTCATCCCCGGTATCACGGTGGATGACCGCTGGATAGTCAATCGGACAGAGGAAGCAAACGGACTGGCCCTCGGCACGATGATCAACACCATCAATGGGCAAAAACCTTCCGAACTTTTTAGCGATTTTTGTGACTATTTTTTGCATCTTGACCGCATATTAGGCACAAAACCACTCACGTTAGAGATGGCGAGTGGGGAAACCCGAGTATTGCCGTAAGGCATGACAAGAAAAGAATACGGGGGTTTGATGGAACAATACCTACCCCCGTACCGCCATCAGCAACTCCAACGCCCGAATCCGTTCATCCGGGTCATACAAGTCATTAGTGAACATCAACTCATTCACCTGCAGTTCTGCGACCAAGCCTGCCAAATACGCTTTGACCTGTTCCGGTGTGCCGACGGCCGCCAGTGACAAAAACTCTTTCACGCCCGCTTCTTCCTGGGGCGACCAGTAACCCGCCATGGATTCAACCGGTGGCTTAAGCCACACCGGCTCACCCCGAAACAAAGCCAGAATGCGTTGTTGACCAGAAGTAGAGAGCAGCTTGGCGCGTTCTTCGGTTTCAGCGATCACCAGCGGCAAACCCAGCATAACGTAGGGTTCAGCCAGCGTTGCCGACGGTCGGAAGTGCGTGCGGTAAATATGCACCGCTTCGCGCACCAGCCGAGGCGCAAAATGCCCGGCGAAGGCATAAGGCAAGCCCCGTTGTGCGGCCAGTTGAGCACTGAACAGGCTAGAACCTAACAACCAGATCGGCACGTTGGTGCCCGCGCCAGGAATGGCTTTTAGTCGTTGTCCCGGCTGCAGCGGCCCGAGCAGTTGCTGCAATAATTGCACTTCATGCGGGAAGTCATCGGCGGCGCGGTCATCGCGGCGTAAGGCGCGCGCGGTAACGGGGTCTGTGCCCGGCGCACGCCCAAGGCCCAAGTCAATGCGGCCAGGGTACAGGCTTTCCAGCGTGCCAAACTGTTCTGCCACCACCAGCGGCGGATGGTTGGGCAACATCACGCCACCGGAGCCTACCCGAATGCGCTTTGTACCACCGGCAACATGGCCAACCAAGACTGCTGTGGCCGAGCTGGCAACGCCTTCGGTGTTGTGGTGTTCCGCCAACCAAAAGCGCTGAAACCCTAGGTCATCGGCAGCTTGGGCATAGCGCAGGGATTCCTTAAAGGTGTCGGTGGCATCGCGGCCTTCACGTATGGAGGCGAGTTCTAGCAAAGAAAAGGGTATGGACTGCAACATATTCGGCATTACAAATTAGTGTTCTCTTAATATGCGGCCATGAGACCATCAATTCAAGATAAAACCTTAACCGAGCGACCACCATTACCCAGTCTTTATGGTTTCAGCAGGGTCTGTTTGATTACGAATGGCAAGCTTGTTGCGTGGCGATCGGCTCCCAGCCGTTGAGCCATTTTTTCGCCGTTCAATACCACCGGCTGCTCCCACAGATAACGCATTTTTTTCACTTCCCGCATCATAGGGCTGAACAGCGCCGCCAACGCTAGGCCCCACCAAGGAAAGGACGAAATCTTGAATTTTACGCCCAGTTCCTGAAATGCCTGCTGCCAGTCAGCCTTGGTTAAGGCTAAGCCCGGGTCGTGAAACACTTCCCAAGCTGCCAACGGTTGCTGCAATAGCAACGCGGTGTTTTTACACAAGTCCGGCAGATAACTGTAATAGTGCACGTGGTCGGCGTTATGTGGCAGTTGCAACCTAACGCGGTCACCCTTCACCTTGGCGATGATGTTCAACCACGATAGATGGGTATCTGGCCCTATAAAGTCGCCCGCCCGCACAATGAGCACCTGCGCGCCGCGTTCTGTTGCCTGCTGTAAACGCTGCTCCATCTGTTGACGAATCAAGCCCTTCGCCGTTGGCGGGCGCGCTGTCACGCTTTCGTCGATAAGCTCTGGCTGTGGCGCAAAGGCGTACACATTGCCGGGAAAGAGTATTTGCAATTTGTGCTGTTCGGCGGCTTTAACCGAAGGTTCAAGCATTGCCAGCGCTTCTTGCGGCCAACGGTGATACGGCGGATTCGCCGCATACACCAGCAGTTCTACCCCTTCGGCGGCGCGCAATACCGCCTCTTCATCCTGTGCGCTGCCCTGTACAATGTCCTCAGGTATCAGCCAATTGGGTGCCTTTGTCGGCTCCCGCAGTAACGCGCGAATAGCCCAACCTTGCTCACGCAGGGCTTTTGCCATCTCTAAGCCGAAGTTGCCGTTAATGCCGATGATCAGTGCTGTTTTCATGCCCTACCTCTTGCTGCTGGTTTTTACATTGAGAAAGCGATGCCGCCATTCTATTATTCATATAGAAATATAGAATCGACAAAATATAAACATGGATATTCAATAATGAATAATATTGACTGGCAAAGCTGGCACTACTTCTTGCAAATCGTACAGTCTGGAAGTTTGAATCAAGCCGCTGAAAAACTCGGCGTTTCCCAGCCGACGTTATCTCGGCATTTGCAGGCGCTGGAGAAACAGCTGGGTCAGTCGTTGTTTGATCGCAGTACACAAGGGCTAACGCCAACGCGGTTTGGTCAGAGTCTGATTGAAGAAGCGGAAGTTATGCGCGCCTCGGCGCAACGCTTGGAACGGCAGGCGGCGGGGCAGGATCAGGCGCTGACCGGCCGGGTTCGACTGTCAGCGAATGAACCCATTGCCTTGTATTATTTGCCCAAGATTCTGCCGCAATTCATGGCCGCTAACCCGCAGCTTTCGCTGGAAATAGACGTCACCAACAAGGCCTCTAGCCTAGACAAACGTGATGCCGACATCGCCATTCGGATGTTTCCGCCGCAACAACTTGACCTGATCGCCCGGCATTTGTTCGACATTCCACTCGGCTTTTTTGCCAGCGCCGACTATTTTGCTCAGTACGGCAACCCACAAAACGCCGAGGCATTAATTCAACACCGATTATTGGGGTACGACCGCGACAAACAGTTCGAGCAAGGGGCTGCGCAGTTAGGGTGGAACGTGCGTAATGAAGACTTTTTCTTTCGTACCGACTGCATGCCGCTGCATATAGAAATGGCACGCCAAGGCGGTGGTATCGTTGCTACCCATCAAGAGGTGGCCGAGTCGTTCGGTCTGGTTCCGGTAATTGTCGACCTCAAGTTACCTAAACTTCCCGTATATCTGTGTTGCCACCGTGATGTTAAGCACAACCGGCGCATCCGGCTGTTGATGGATTTTTTAGCGGAGCATCTGGTATTGGGTAGGCTCTAAAGCACGCTATCTCTACTAAAAAACAACCTCTACTTAAACCCCGCCGCTAGCACATCCAATGTGATCTCGCCAAAACGTTTCAACATCAACGCTTCTGCCTCGTTCATTACGTCTTTTAGCGCATCATTCACCGCGTGCTCTATCGGGCAACTCGTATGTTCGTCCGTTAAACCAATGGCAAACACTGAGCCATCTCCCAGTGCTTGATGCACATCCAACAAAGTAATTTCATTCAACGGTTTCGACAGCGACCAGCCGCCACTGTGTCCCTTCGCCGAACGCACATAACCTTGGTCGCGCAGCAGCGCCATGGTGCGGCGCACCACCACAGGATTCGTGTTCAGCATGTTTGCCATGGTGTCTGACGTAACCGGCGCATCAAAGGCTTCTAAGTGCACGAGCACATGAAGTACGCGCGAGAGTCGGCTGTCTTTTCGCATGAATCGTCTGCTTAGCAAGGAGTTTTATGGAGTGGATCTTATCATGAAACTTTTCTTGTTACATGTGTTGCGCTCAATTGCACATTGATGTAACAATTAATGTTACATAATAGAGCGAGGTGAATAAGATGCTGAACCCTGAATTCACAAACAAAGACAACGCAGATGTCGTTATTATCGGCGGCAGCTTCGCCGGACTGTCAGCCGCCATGCAACTGGTGCGCGCCCAACGCCGCGTTGTGGTGATTGACGCCAACAAGCCACGCAACCGTTTTGCAGCGGCGTCCCACGGCATATTCGCCTTAGATGGCAAAACACCAGAAGACATTCGCGCCACCGCGCTGGCGCAACTGCGAGCCTACCCCACGTTTGAATTACTGGAAGATATCGCCACCGGCATTGAGCAAACCCGCGATGGCTTTGCAGCTTTGACCAGCAAGGGCACACAAGTAAATGCCCAGCGCGTCATCCTCGCCATGGGCATTACTGACCAACTGCCGGACATTCCCGGCGTAACAGAACATTGGGGCAAAAGTGTGATTCACTGCCCCTACTGCCACGGCTATGAGTTGAAAAACCGAGCACTCGGCGTACTGGCCACCAGCGAGATGTCGTTCCATCAAGCCGCGATGATTCCTGACTGGGGTGCCACCACATTGTTTACCCAAGGGCGGTTTGAACCGGAAGGGCAGACTTTGAGCCACCTGCAAGCCCGTGGTGTTGAAATTGAGCGTTCGCCCATCGTTGAAGTAGTGGGTGACGGCGTGCAGATTCAGCACGTTGTATTGGCAGACGGGCGCACGCAGCCGCTGGGTGGGCTGTATGTGGGACCAAAAATTGCGCTGAATTCACCACTGATAGAGCGTCTGAATTTGGAACTGGAAGAAACCCCGTTGGGAACTATTGTGAAGGTAGATGGGTTTAAAGAAAGCTCATTGAAAGGGCTATATGTGGCGGGTGATTTATCCAATGCCATGCAAAATGGCACCTTTGCCATTGCTTCGGGTACCATGGCAGGGGTGGCAGTGCATCGGTCGTTAATTTTTGACCTTTGAATGTGCTTATTGATTAGAGGCCTGTTGCAGCGCACTTTCTATGTAGTCTGATACCTGCTTGTTAGTAATATCGGCGAACGCATGCAGCTTAATATGACGGCGAAACTTGCCTGCTCCCTCCAGTACCCCATGCGGGTCGGGCAAGTCAGCGCCATGGCTGAACTCCACAGAGACGTGCTTGGCGTAGGCGAAGACACCACAAAACGACGGCCCGGCGGAAAACAAAATACCACCGTACTTCACCTCTTCCGTCACCCCCGTACCCGCCGACAGCGCCAGCTCCCGAACACGTTCAGCCATCAAATATTGAACTTCACCCAAACCACGAATGTCTTCTAGCCATTGTTCAACTGCTTGTCCCATGGTTTAAATCCTCTTTATTCTCCGTTAAACCCATTGCCGTCATGTAGTTTTTTTGCCATACCCACCATTGTTACCTGATACCCCAGTTTTTGGTTCAAGGCCATCATTTTGGTATTCGCCACATAGACTTGTGTCCTGACCTCACTCACGCCATTGCTGCTTAACCATGATTCTGCCGACGTTTTAAGGCGAGTAGCGACACCTCGTTGGCGAAATTGCGGATGCACCCACAGCGATAACACATTGCCATGCAGTGGTTCTGACTTTTCGGCTATCTGCACCCAGTGTAGGCCAACAATGGCGTTAGACGAATTTTTGGCAAGAATGACATAATTGCGACACGCTGGGCTGCGTAACTTTTCAATGGTTTGATGTATGGACTCTGCAGAATACCGATGTTCGGCTAACCACTCACGCGGAACATCGCAATGTACTTTTGCGACCTCTGCCATCGCGGTCACGATTGAGATCGAGTATTTCGTATTTAAGATCGTCCATTAGCAAACTTCCTATTAACCCAAACGTGCTGGTTTATTTTAGTCATCGGCAACTTGAGTCCTCACCTTGATATCGAGTACTTTTTATCGCACTATGCTTTTACGCTTAAACATCTTGGAGCATTGCTATGCCTCGGGCAGAACTCGAATCACTCACAATGGCAGTCATGACATTATCTGAGCACGAGCGTGCAAAATTAGCCAGTGACTTGATGGCAAGCCTCGATGGTCCAGCGGAATCTGATGTAGCAGAAGCTTGGGATATAGAAGTTTGCCGCCGTATCAATGAGATAGAATCTGGACGTACAGAGCTTCTGAATCTTGATGACGTACTCGCACGCGCAAGAGCTCGTATAAGGAACTAACTGTGATTGTAAGAATCAGCAAGGACGCTGCCGAAGAATTAGCGGAAGCTGCCGTTTGGTATGAAAATGAATCAACCGGGCTGGGAGAACGGCTAATTGATGCTTTTGAACACGCTACCGAACTGTTAAAAGAACCCAACCCGCCACTGACTTTACTTCAAGGTAAAGCCTCTCGTTTGGGTGCGAAATCTCTCATCCTTCACCGCTTTCCCTTTTCTCTTGTTACTATTCAAAAAGAACTAACTATCACAGTAGTTGCATTTGCCCACCACTCACGAAAGCCCGGTTACTGGCACAAACGTATAGTGTCATAACACTTGCTTTAAGCATTGCGGAGCCGAAGAAATCCGGCTCCGCTTGCAAACTCAAATCCCCAACTTATCCCGCAAGCCATAATACAACCCACCTAGGGCGGTATAGGGCACGCGCAGCAGGTGGCCGCCGGGGAATGGGAAGTGTTTGAGCTGGCCGAAGGCGTCGAAGCGTTCGGCGTGTCCTTTGATCGCTTCCGAGATCAACTTACCCGCCAAGTGCGTGGTGGTGACGCCGTGGCCGCTGTAGCCTTGGGCGTAATAAATCTTCGGTGTTAAGCGTCCGAACTGCGGCAGTCGGCTTAGGGTTAGCAGGAAGTCACCGCCCCACGCGTAGTCGAATTTAATGCCTTTAAGTTGCGGGAACGTCTTCTCCAAATGTGGCCGCAAGAAAGCTTCAATCGACGCTGGATCGCCACCGCCATAGGACGTGCCACCCCCATACAGCAAACGGTTGTCGCCGGTGATGCGGTAGTAGTCCAACTTATAGTTGCAGTCTTCAACGCACTGCATACCGGGGATGAGCGATTTGGCGACGTCTTCACCCAACACTTCGGTGGTGACGATTTGCGTGCCACAGGGCATGGACTTGGCGGCCAATTCAGGCACCAAACCACCGAGATAAGCATTCCCGGCGATGATCAAATAGTCGCACGTCACTTGGCCACCGCTCTGGGTGATCACTACCGGGCGTTCTTTACGGTCAATTTGGATAACTTTGGAGTCTTCATAAATCTTACCACCCAAGGACTCCACTGCGGCGGCTTCGCCCAAGGCAAGATTCATCGGGTGAATGTGGCCGGCGCCCTTGTCGAGCAGAGCGCCGGTGTAGCGCTCGCTGGCGATGTAATCTTTGGTTTGTTCGGCATTAAGCAGTTCGAGGTCGTTGTAGCCGAACCGCTCCCACAAGGCTTTGTGGTGCTCCAGCCCTTTGAACTGTTTTTTGTTCAGCGCGGCGAACATGCCGCCGGGGCGGAAGTCGCATTGGATGTCGTATTTGGCGATGCGCTCTTTGATGATTTGCGCGCCTTCAAACGCCATACCACCCAACATTTTCGCCATGTCGGTGCCGTAGTTACGCTCGATGACATCAATGTCACGACTGTAGCTATTAACCAACTGCCCGCCATTGCGGCCGCTGGCACCATAAGCGATACGGGCGGCTTCTAGGACCACGACTTTGTACCCAGCCTCAGCAAGATGCAGCGCACTCGACAGGCCGGTATATCCAGCACCGATTATGCATATTTGTGTATCTATGGCCTCGCGCAGCGGTGGACGCTCGGGCGAGGGGTTTGCGCTGGCTGCGTAATACGAGCCCGTATGCGGTGTTTTCTGCATGATAAAACGCCCTATTCGTTCCTAAGTCAGCGCTCAGTAAGGGTGTGCTTTCTTGGGGACGCCGAGATTCCATCCATGGAGGCTCGTTGCAGACGTCCTGTCTGCAAACGCCCCGCAAAAGCACACCCTCACCGAGCTAAGTTCATAGTACATAGGGCGTTTTTCATGCCCTGTTGATTGAGTGTTATTCGTAGATCACATAGATCTTTTTACAGTACGACGGCACTTCCCATGAACCTTTAAACCCAGCGGGAATCAGAAAATGGTCGCCTGCTTTTACTTTTTTATGGGTGCCTTCGTCATCGTGGATGATGGATTCACCCTCCAGGATGTGGCAATACTCGTCTTCGGTGTAACTGATTTTCCAGTGTCCGGCTTGGGAATCCCAAATACCGCTGTGAAAGCGCTCATCTTTCGAACTCATCAGATTCCATACCCGTTGTTTGGGTTGGCCGTTGATGATTCTTTCCGCGTCTGGCAAATAAGACTCTACGTCTTCCGCAGGGGTTTTGACGTCTAGGATGTTGTTGATGTTCATAACTCAGCTCTGTTAACTAAGACTCTAGATACGGTGATGCGAACAATGCTGTCGACGAGCTATCGGTTATGGTTGGCGACGGGCAAACCCTGAAGCGTGGCGTTTGCGGACAGGACGTCCGCAACGAGCCCCCAAGGATGGGTTCACGGCGTCCACGCGCAAGGGATTTGCCCATCGCCAACAATAACTTGAGAAATCTAACTCATAGTCGGCATAACAAACTCCGCACCTATGTCGCCATCGGGCCAGCGCGCTGTTACCGCTTTGCGTTTGGTGTAGAACTTCACACCTTCCATACCATGCACATGGTTACTGCCAAACAACGACCGCTTCCAACCACCGAACGAATGGAATGCCATGGGCACGGGAATCGGCACGTTCACACCCACCATACCCACTTGAATGTCGTGCACAAACTGACGCGCCACGCCACCACTGCGGGTAAATATAGCCGTACCGTTACCGTATTCATGAGCGTTTATCAGCTTCACGGCAGACACATAATCCGGCACCCGCACCACACAGAGAACGGGCCCAAAGATCTCTTCTTGGTAAATCGTCATATCTTTGGTTACGTGGTCAAACAAGGTGCCGCCGACAAAATAGCCTTCTTCGTGGCCTGAAACTTTCAAGTCGCGGCCATCGACCACCAGCGTAGCGCCCTCTTTTACCCCTTGCTCAATATAGCCCAGCACCTTGGCGCGATGTTCTTTGGTAACCAATGGCCCCATATCCAAGCCTTTTTCAGCGCCGTTACCGATCTTGAGCTGTCGGGTCTTTTCGGCCAATTGCGCAACCAGTTTATCGGCAACTTCATCACCTACAGCAACGGCAACCGATATCGCCATGCAACGCTCACCGGCCGAGCCATACGCTGCACCCATCAATGCATTAACCGTCATATCCAAGTCGGCATCCGGCATCACCACCATGTGGTTTTTCGCGCCACCCAAGGCCTGCACACGCTTACCGTGTGCGCTGCCCGTGCTGTAAATGTATTCCGCGATCGGCGTCGAGCCCACAAAGCTTATCGCTTGAACATCGGGGTGCGTTAACAACACATCCACCGCTTCTTTGTCGCCATTTATGACGTTGAAGACACCGTCCGGCAAACCCGCTTCCTTCAACCATTGAGCCACCAACATAGGGGCTGAAGGGTCTTTTTCAGAAGGCTTCATAACGAAGGTGTTGCCGCAGGCAATGGCCACCGGCCACATCCACATAGGCACCATGGCAGGGAAGTTGAACGGCGAAATCCCCGCCACCACGCCCAGGGGCTGATTCAAGGACCAGGCATCAACGCCACGACCGACTTGTTCGGTCATGTCGCCGCGCAGTAAATGCGGAATGCCGGTGGCGAATTCCACCACTTCCATACCGCGAATGATTTCACCACGGGCGTCTTCAAACACTTTGCCGTGTTCGGCACTGATTACCCGAGCGAGTTCGTCCATACGCTCTTCAAGAATGGCGCGGAATTTGAACAGCACGCGCGCGCGGTTCAGCGGCGATGTTTCTGCCCATGCCGGGAATGCAGCCTTCGCAACCGCTATGGCCTGTTCGGTTTCTTGCGCCGTGGCCAAAGAGACTGTGCCTGTTTGCTGTCCCGTCGCCGGGTTATACACCGGCGCTTGGCGGGTGCTCGCAGCGGTGGTTTCGCCGCCGATGAAATGGTTGATTTGGTTCATAACCTGTCCTATTTACGGAATATAACGTTAGTCCGGGGCTTAGGAGGCAGATCGTCGGACGAAGACACGCCGTGAACCCATCCTTGGGGGCTCGCCAAGCGCATCCATGCGCTTGCACGGTCTTCTTACCGACATCTGCCTCCTAAGCCCCTCAGCAATCATCAAACTCAGATTGCCGATGTGAATTTATGGTTTGTTGCAATTCTTCAGGGCTTGGGTGGTGTAGGCCCTAGGCTGACCGTTCAAGCGCATGGATGCGCTTGGCGAGCCTACAGGGCCGTATTCACGGCGTGTCAGCATAGGGCCTACACCACCCAAGCCCGGCATCAGCACCACGTTAAGCCGAGGCGCGAATCGCTTTAGCCATCGCATCTACCAACTGGTCAATGTGCGTTTTTTCAATGATCAAGGGCGGCGACATGGCAATGATGTCGCCCGTGCAACGCACTAGGGTGTTACCTTCCCAGAAGCAATGCTCGAACACCGAATAGCCGCGCTTGCCGACTTTCTCCGCTGGATGAAACTCTACCGCACCGATCAAGCCAAGATTGCGAATGTCTTTCACGTTCGGCAGGTCTTTCAGGCTGTGCAACGCCTCCTGGAAATAATTTTCCATCTCCAACGTGCGCTCAAACAAACCGTCACGCTCGTAGATATCGAGTGTGGCCAAGCCCGCAGCGGCGGCAACCGGGTGACCGGAATAGGTGTAGCCATGGAAGAAATCAATCACCTCTTCCGGGCCTTGCATAAAGGCTTCGTGAATGTGGTCGCCAACAAATACGGCACCCATCGGGATAGCGCCATTGGTTAAGCCTTTGGCGGTGGTCAAAATGTCGGGCGTTACCCCAAAACGGTTCGAGGCAAAGGCTTTGCCCACACGGCCAAAACCGGTAATCACCTCATCGAAAATCAACAAAATGCCGTGTTTTTGCGTAATCTCACGAATGCGTTGCAGATAGCCTTCCGGCGGCATAATCACACCACCCGAACCGGAAACCGGCTCAATGATCACCGCCGCAATGGTGTCACCGCCGTGCAAGGCGATACGCTGCTCCAGTTCATCGGCCAGCCATAACCCTTGCTCGGGCAAACCTTTAGAAAATACGTTCTCAGGCAACAGGGTATGTTTCAAATGGTCCACACCGGCCAGCATATTGCCGAAGGAACGGCGATTATTGCCGATGCCACCCACGGAAATGCCACCAAAGCCCACGCCATGGTAGCCACGTTCACGGCCAATGAAACGCGTCCGCTGGGCTTGCCCACGCGCATGGTGGTAGCCCAAGGCAATTTTCAAGGCCGTATCGGCAGACTCAGAACCCGAATTGGTGAAAAACACTTTGTTCAGATTACCCGGCGTATGTTTCACCAAGCGTTCCGCTAATTCGAACGGCAACGGGTGGCCTATCTGGAACGTTGGTGCGAAGTCCATTTTCGCAATCTGTTTGGCCACGGCCTGGGAAATTTCACTGCGACCGTGTCCGGCGTTCACGCACCACAGACCGGCGGTGCCATCGAGAATGGAGCGCCCATCGACACTGGTGTAGTACATACCCTCCGCCGATGCCAACAAACGTGGCTTGCCTTTGAATTGGCGATTGGCGGTAAACGGCATCCAGAATGCGTCGAGTGATGGGTTATTTGAAGACATGCGGCACCTACTGGCAGTTATCGATCGAGCTGGGTTGTCTGTTATTTTGAACACTTGACGCCCAGTGTATGTAAAATAAATCAAACATCAACGGTTTCACGAAAAAAATCTTTTACACCGCACAAAAAACCATTGCAAGCACCATAGAATCTGAAAAAACAGCATGATAATTCATGTTTTAGACAGCACGCTATTGTTCGATATATTGAAATACTGACCGTCGAGCGCTATTGTGTGGCGACGAAAATGAACAGCCTATTGCAAGAAGAGAGAGGTTTCCATGGCAGACGTGCATAATTTTGAATACTGGCAAGCCAAGGCTGCCGAACTTCAGCCAAATGGCCAGGCGTGGGTCAATGGCAAGTCCTGTGCTGCCGTGAACGGCGACACCTTTGCCAAACACAGCCCTATCGACAGTCGATTACTGGCCCATGTGGCGTCTTGCGATCAGGCCGATGCGGACGCGACTGTCCGTGTAGCCCGCGCCGTACTCGACCGTGGCGACTGGTCACGCAAGGCACCGGCGCAACGCAAACGGGTGATGCAAGCCTTTGCCGATTTGATTGAAGCACACCGGGAAGAACTCGCCCTATTGGAATGCCTCGATATGGGCAAACCCATTGCCGATGCCTTAACGGTTGACGTGAACGGTACGTTGCGCTGTATCCGCTGGTGCGCGGAAGCCATCGACAAAATCTATGACGAACTGGCCCCCACCCCAGACAACGAAATCGGCATGATCACCCGCGAACCATCCGGTGTGGTGGCCGCCATCGTACCGTGGAATTTCCCCATGACCATGGCGAGCTGGAAAATTGGCCCAGCCCTCGCCACCGGCAATTCGGTTATTTTGAAGCCATCAGAGAAATCACCACTTACTGCTATTCGTTTGGCGCAATTGGCCACCGAAGCAGGTATTCCAGATGGCGTATTCAATGTGCTGCCGGGCTTTGGCCATACCGTCGGCAAAGCGTTGGCGCTGCACATGGACGTGGATACGCTGGTGTTCACCGGCTCAACCAAAATCGCCAAACAGTTGATGGTGTACGCGGGCGAGTCCAACATGAAGCGCGTGTGGACGGAAGCGGGCGGCAAGTCACCCAACATCGTGTTTGCCGACGCTCCTGATTTGGACGCGGCGGCTGAAGCTGCCGCCAGCGCCATTTGTTATAACATGGGTGAAGTCTGTACCGCTGGTTCACGCTTGCTGGTGGAAGCCTCCATCGCGGACACCTTTATGGCTAAAGTCCGTGCCCATGTGGGTAACTGGCGGCCCGGCAATCCATTGGACCCCAACACCAACGTGGGTGCCATTGTAGACGAGCAGCAGATGAATCAGGTACTGGGCTTTATTGAAAAAGGCAAAGCAGAAGGTGGTCGGCTTACCGCCGGCGGCAAACGAGCCGAGGTGGTGAAAGACGGATTCTTCATTGAGCCCACGGTGTTTGAAGGCATCACCAATGACATGACCATCGCCCAAGAAGAAATTTTCGGCCCTGTATTGTCTGTCATTACCTTTAAAGATGAAGCCGACGCACTGCGCATCGCCAACGACACCATTTATGGCTTGGCAGCAGCGATTTGGACGGGCAATCTCGGCAAAGCGCACCGCATGGCGAAGGGCGTGCGTGCTGGCTCGGTGTGGGTAAACCACTATGACGGTGGCGACATGACCGCGCCGTTTGGCGGGTTCAAGCAATCCGGTAACGGCCGTGATAAGTCGATGCATGCGTTCGACAAGTACACCGAGTTGAAGGCGACGTGGATTAAATTGGATTGATACGCTTGCCCTATGGTTTCGGCCAGAGGGCTGGCCTCCTACGCAATGGTGGGTCGTAGGAGCGCGGCCCTCCGCGCGAACCCTGCTAAATCACTTCTTTGAGCCGATGATACAGCATACCCAATGCCAACAAAGGCGAACGCAGAAGCTTTCCGCCAGGGAAAGTGATGTGGGGGATTTTCTCAAACACTTCAATACGCTGTGATTCAGCACTGATGGACTCGGCCATCAGTTTGGCCGCCATGTGCGTGGCGTTCACACCGTGCCCCGCGTAGGCTTGAGCGTAATACACATTCGGTTTCAAACGGCCAATTTGTGGCATACGGTTGGCACCTATACCGATCATACCGCCCCATTGGTAGTCGACCTTCACGTCGGCCAAATAGGGAAATACCTTGACCAAATGTGGTCGCAACACAGCTTCTATATTCTTCGGGTCGCGCCCTGAATAGTTACAGATTCCGCCAAATAACAGGCGGTTGTCAGCACTTAAACGATAGTAATCCAGCCCGACTTTCTGGTCACACACCGCCATGTTTTGTGGCAACACTCGGTTGGCTTGTTCGTCGCTTAGCGGTTCAGTGGCAATAACGTAGCTGCCCGCCGGTAATACCTTACCCTCAAGAATAGGATCCAAACCTTCTACGTAGGCATTGCCACAAATCACCAGCGTATCCGCTGTTACTTTACCAGTGGCGGTGTGCACCACATTCGGTTCGCCCTGTACGACCTTGGTCACCAGTGCCTGTTCAAAAATTTTCACACCCAAGGAAGCGGCCGCCGCCGCTTCGCCCTGCACCAAATTCAACGGATGAACATGCCCACTGCCCATATCAATCAGCCCGCCCACATACGCATCCGAGCCGACCACTTCGTGCATACGCTCTGCAGTGAGCACCTCGGTGTGATGGGCGTAGCCCATTTTGTCGAGCCACGCCTTATCTTCTTTGAAATGCTCCAGATGCTCCAGCTTATTGGCGAGGTCGCAATAGCCCATCGTCAAGTCACACTGGATATCGTATTTCGCGACGCGCTCCCGCACAATATCGACCGCCTCAAAACCCATGCGATCAATGGCCTCCATGCCTTGCTCACCAATATGTTTCCTGAACTGTTCGGTGCCGTGGCCAATGCCGCGAATGAGCTGCCCGCCATTGCGGCCCGACGCGCCCCAGCCGATTTTACGGCCTTCCAATAACACGACCTCAAAACCGCGTTCGGCCAGCTCTAAGGCCGTGTTGACGCCACCAAATCCACCGCCTATCACACAGATTTGTGTACGAACATCACCTGTGAGCTGCGGATATTCACCGGTGTAATGACGTGTAGCGGCGTAGTAGGAATCGGGTAGGTTATCGGTATGGGTCAGCGGGTTCAGGTACATAGAAATTCGTATATTATTCTGCTCAAGTGTTGTATATAATTGACACATTGATCGAAAGGTTGCAAGTAAGTTTCATGAGTATTTTGGATGATCCGCGCAAGTTCGGTGCCAGGTGCCCTGTAGCCGGCGTTTGCGACCCGGATGGTCGCAACCGAGCCTACATGGATGTATCTACGGCGTCCGGCGAAAGGGCATCTGGCAACGTACTTGTGCTACGCAATAACTCACCGAAAGAAAGAGGATGACGATTTGGACGTAGGGCCACGCCTTAAGCAGATTCGGAAACAGTTTGGTTTATCACAACGCGAACTCGCCAAGCGAGCGGGCGTGACAAACAGTACCATTTCGATGATCGAAAAAAGCAGTGTTAGCCCCAGCGTCAGTTCGCTGAAAAAAGTGCTGTCAGGCATTCCCATGTCATTGGTCGAATTCTTCAGTACCGAAGGCGACAACGACATGCCGCAAGTCGTTTACCGCGATGAAGAAATGATGGATTTGTCCGTCGGTGAAGGTGTGAAGTACCAGCTCGTTGGCAAAGCCTATGGGCAACGCGCCATCGCATTTCTGAAAGAGACCTATGCACCCGGCGCGGATACCGGCGAGGATATGTACGAACATCAGGGCGAAGAGTCCGGCATGGTAGTTGAAGGCAAGTTAGAACTCACCGTCGATGGCGACGTGTACGAACTGAACCCCGGCGACGGCTACTACTTTGATTCCACGCGGCCGCACCGTTTCCGCAACCCTTATGGCGAACCCTGTGTCGTGGTCTCCGCAACGACACCCGCGAATTTCTAACCCCGAAGTCTATGCGAGCGGGCTTTAACAACGGTTAGGGTATCCTGCCACCGAGAGTACTGCCCACCGCTCTATCGACTCCCGTGGATAGCATCCCTCGGCCGACCAGTAGAGAACTGCAATTGGTCGGTTAACACTGCTACCATACCGCCTTTGTTCACCCTGAAGGGAACGCATAGCCATGCCCGTGCAACAATTCATCATCCACCAGCTCACCCAAGCAGATGGTCAAACGGCCACGCAAATCAACGCCCGCCCGGAGGAATGTCCGGTTGAGCCGCATGGACAGACGCTGGTGAATGAGATAAAACGTGTCCAAGCTGCGCGCGCTGGCAAGCAATACGGCCGTTTTGACCCGGAACAAAGCGGGCTGCGCGGTCTGGTGCAACAGTGGCGCAGCGAACAAATCCCGTTTACCGGTTTTACCCGCCGCGCTACCGAGCAGTTAGGACTGCAACTGGACCAGCACAATGAAGCTCTCGACGGCCATCTGGTGTTTTTGCTGGAAACCCTGGAACAAAGCGAGCGTTTATTCGTCGCCCTACTGCACGAGACCGAAGCCTTCGCGCTGAGCACACAACTGGACATTGTAGACGCCACCTATCTGGATTTCAGTCATACCGGCTTTATTGCCTGCCTGGATCTCACCGACTGGGCTGACGACGCCAGCAAGTATCTAACCGTCAGTCTGGGGCGCGGTGAGCGGACGGTGCAAAAACCGCTACTCGACTGGTTGGGTTTTACCGACACGGTGGACAAGCAAGCCGAAACCAGCGAATTTCTTCAATTGGTGGATACGTTTTGCGCTCAGTTACCCGATGAAGAAAGCACGGCCACCAAAGAGAAAGTCATAGAATTCTGTGTCGAACAGGATAAAGCGGGCGAACCTGTGGTCTATAAGGAGCTGTCGGCGCATGTCAGCGAGGCTGCACCAACGCTGTTCGACGATTATTTGCAACAGAACCAGAGCGTGCCACGCGACGAGCTGATTCCAGACCGCAAACAACTGCGTCAATACGTGCGGTTAAGCGGGAAAAGCAAAGATGTATCCATCAGCTTTGCCAGCGGCTCATTGGGCAAGGGCGTTGAGTTTGATGCTTCCAGCGAAACGCTGATCATACATCAACTGCCAAAGGCACTTTTGCAACAGCTGCGCAAACTGCAAGGTGAGTAGGTGTGGTTAATAATCGCCCTGAAGTAAGAAACTGATCACTGATTGAGCACAGTTTTTCTGGTATAACATGGTCCGTGCAGGTAATTTATTTGCATAACTAAAAAATTAAGAAAGACTAAAACCACTACACGGACCACTCATCCATGAATGTCGATCAGCCAATACCCATCACGCAGCCGTCCAACGTTGGGCGCATACGTCAGGAGAACACGGAAAAAATTCTTGCCGCCGCCGCGCATGAATTTGTTAATCATGGTTTTCGCGGCGCGTCTTTGCAGAACATAGCGGAACGCGCTGGCCTGCCCAAAGCGAATGTACTTTATTATTTTAAGTCCAAGCAGGGCCTTTATTTGGCTTTGTTGGAAAACATTCTTACTTTGTGGAATTCCGCGTTCGACCATATTTCGGTAGAAGACGATCCTGCCGAAGCCCTGTCAAACTACATACACGCCAAAGTCCGGTACTCGTTTACGCACCCGATGGCATCGCGTATTTTTGCCAGTGAAATCATTCACGGCGCCCCCAATTTGACCGAACAATTGGGTCAACCGTTGAAAGATTGGGTCGCCGGCCGAACCACCGTCATTGAACAATGGATTGCGCAAGGCAAGATGCTTCCGGTGGATCCTCTGCATCTAATGTTCCTGATCTGGGGGAGTACCCAGTTCTATGCCGACTTCAGCGCGCAAGTGGAACAGTTGGTTCCGCAGCCCTTGGATGCTGACGAACAACAACGCGTTGCCGACCAGCTCACCGATATTGTATTGCGCGGTTGTGGGCTCATGTAGAGCACCATTCTATGCGTTAATACTCGTAAAAGAAGTCACTGGTACGAACAGCCAGTGACTTCTTTTGTTCTATACCTGTTTCAAGTCCTGACATATACTTTTTCAATCTTTCCCCGTCTTTTCGAGCACAAACCATGACCGTAGCCCACCGCAGCAAACTTATTCAGTTTGTCCTAAATTATCGTTCTCATGTGGACGATATCATGTTGAAAATCACCTTCGGCATTTGGTTGCTGTCGTTTCTTTATGCGCCAGTGCACAACACTTGGTTGTTGGCATTGGTTGTTGGTGGCGTTCTGACGGGAATCAATCTGTGGGCCATTAAAGTTCTGCAGCATGAGCGCTGGACGACCGCCATTATCGCAGTAGTTTTTATGTTGATGGTGTCGCTGCATGTGCATCAATTACAGGGCATGATTGAGGCGCACTTCGGCTATTTCGTGGTGCTGGCGATATTATTTGTCTACATGGAATATCGCCCGTTACTCTGGGGCGCGGTTGCTGCGGCGGTATTGCATGTCGTGCTGCACCTGATGCAGCACGCCGGATTCCCGGTATATTTATTTCCTGATGGCATGCACAGTTGGACCATTGTCGGCATGCATGCGCTGTATGTGGTCTTAGAAACTGGGATATTGCTGGTGATGATGCGGTTATCTCGCCGTATGCTCAATGCCTCTCGGGAACTGGTGGTGGTGACCACGACCATGTTGGGCGACGATGAAAATACCATCGACTTAAAAGTTCGGGCGAACGACACCGGCAACCCTATTTTAGGGCAATTAAATTGGGTGCTTGAATCTCTGGAGAAGGCCATTCAGGAAGCCAATCATGCCTACAACGCCGCGCATGAAAACCTCGACCACCTTACCCACAACAGTCAGGATGTGATGGCTCTCAGCCAACAAAGCCGGGACGCCATTCGGCAGATTCGCGTTGCCATGGATGACATGAACGCCTCCTTTGTGGAAGTTGCACAACAAACCCAACGCTCAGCTGGCTTGGTGAGCGACACCCAGGCGGCACAAAAAGCCGGGCAAGACACGGTTCAACAACAGCGTACGGGTATTCAAGCACTCTCTCAGGTGCTCACAGAGACTGGAAAAACCATCGAGAGCGTCGCCGACGACTGCCAAGCCGTGACCAAAACCCTGACCGAGATTCAAGGCATCGCTGAACAGACCAACCTGCTGGCGTTGAATGCAGCGATAGAAGCTGCTCGGGCGGGCGAACAAGGGCGCGGCTTTGCGGTGGTGGCGGACGAAGTACGGGCGCTGGCCAGCCGTACACAAAACTCAACGGCCAATATCCGGTCCATTATTGATCGCTTGGTGAGTGGTTCGCAGTCGGCGGTTACGGCGATGCGCGCCAGTCAAACGCGTGTGGACGAAAATGTGGCGCACTCGGAACAGGTGGAGCAGGTGTTTCAGCAAATTGGTGGTGCACTAGAAGACATTTCCGCCATCAGCCAACAAATTGCGGTCGCTACAGAAGAACAAACTCAGGTGTCTGGTGGTATTACCAGCCAAGCGGGCAACATCGATGAGATCAGTACACGTACAACGGCAAAGATCACCGAAAGCGGGCAGCGCACCGATGCACTCGACCGCACCTTTAAAGATTTGGCCACCATGTTGCGCCGTTTTGACTGACCAACAACGCGCCGGGCACAAACAGTCCGGCGCGGTGAGGAATCGGTCAGCGCGTGCTCACCTTAGAGTGGATTTAACCATGCCGCGCCGCGTACGCCACTGGAATCACCGTGTTTGGCTTGCACAATGGGCGTATCGCATTCGCCACCAATCACATACTTGGGCAACAATTTAGGGACACGCTGGTAAATTTCGGCAATATTGGAAGCGCCACCGCCCAGCACAATCACATCGGGATCGAGCGCATTCACAATGTTGGACAAACCACGCGCTAACTGATCAACATAGTCATCGACTACCCGTACCGCGGCGGCTTGGCCCGCCGCAGCGCGTTGGGCAATTTCAGCACCGGTCAGTTTCTCACCCGTAGCCATTTCATAAGACTTTACCAAACCGGTGCCCGACAAGAAGGTCTCGTTACACCCCATTTTGCCGCAATAGCAGGGCCGACGTTGCAGTTCATGATCAGTGCTCCAGGGCAACGGATTGTGCCCCCATTCACCCGCCACACCGTTCGGTCCTACCAGAGGCAAGCCTTTTACGGTAATACCTGCCCCACAACCGGTACCCAATATCGCTGCGAACACAATTTCATAACCACTGCCTGCACCATCGGTCGCTTCCGACACCGCTAAGCAATTGGCATCATTGGTCAATTTCACATCTCGCTGCAAGCGTTCGGACAGATCCTTTTGCATCGGCTGGCCATTCAACCATACGGCATTCGCGTTTTTAACATGACCGGTTTTGCGTGATACCGTACCGGGAATACCAATACCAACCGGGATATTGTTGACCTCAAGCGCAGCTTCGGCATCGGCCACCAAACCCACTACGGCGTCCAATGTCGCCTGATAGTCGTGCTGTGGGGTGGGAACACGCTTACGAAAATGCTCTGAACTGTCGCTGCTCAGCACAATGGCTTCAATTTTGGTTCCACCCAAGTCTATCCCGATTCGATACTCTTTCATGTTGCTCTCCGCTGTGCCGTTATGTGTGCCGTAATAGTGATGTTGTTATTGTGTCGTGGCTGGCAGTCTGTTGGTCGCGCATTATAGCGGGTATTGTAGGGTCAACTCCAATACCCAACCGACAGCGTTCTGCGCAATCAATCCGTATTGTGCTCCTTCACCAATTGGCGAATGATCGCCGCCATGTAGCGCGTGGCCGTCGGCCGGTCCAGTTTACGGTTCCACAGCAGTCCGGGTGTTCGAATGGGTGTCGGATCTTCCAATGGCAACGCTACCAGATCCTCCTCACCCACGAGGGCGTTACTCGATACAATGCCACACACATGGGTCCGCCGAACCAACTCGAGCATGGGCGAAATGGCGTTCATTTCCGCCACTACCACGGGTTGCGAATGAGCCGCATGAAAGCACTCTTCCAGCAATTGTCGGGTCGAAAAATTCGGCGTCAGTAACACCATCGGCAAACCATTCAGCTCCACCATACGCACCCGACGTCGTTGTGCCAAGGGATGAGACTTCGCCAGCACCAGCTTCATCTCTTCGTTATAGAGGGGTTCAAACCAGAGCCCACGCGGAATGGCAGGTCGATAGGAAATACCAAGGTCCAACTCACCTTGCTCTAAACGGTGCGCGATATCCTCCCCGGACAACTCCTCGACCACTACCTTAACCGCCGGATAACGCTCCATAAACATAGCAAGACACGCCGGTATTAATTGGACGTTGAAGCTGTGCGTGGCCGCCATGCGCAATTCCCCTCGCAGTTGCTCAGGTACTTGGTGTAAGGCGTTTACCGCGTCGTCCACTTGCGTCAAGGCGGGCGTTATCTGTTCTAAAAACACGCTACCGGCTTCGGTTAACAACACCCGTTTACCCACGCGTTCAAACAGTACGATGCCCAATTCGTCTTCCAATTGGCGAATCTGGTGCGATAACGTGCTTTGGGTAACATGCACCCGCTCCGCCGCCCGGGTGAAGTTCAGCACCTCCGCCAAGGCCACAAAGTAACGTAAGTGTCTTAATTCCATAGAACGCTTCCCGTGATCATCTGGCCCCAACGTAGCCAAAACCATCGATGGTGTCGATTGTTTTTATCTAAATTTATCATTTCATAAATGATGTTTGGTCACTTATTGTACTTTTCATGAGTTCAACATGACTCAATACGATTTCTAGTAAATTCGACGGGAGATAATAACAATGAAAATCGGGCGCGAAGTTACACCCAAAAGCGCGATCTGCACGTCTACAGCCGACACCATCACAGTGCGGGGCAAGGACCTGTGTTCCGAGCTGATTCCGAACACCAGCTTCACCGACTATTTTTATTTGTTGCTCACCGGGCAAGCGCCCAATGACACCACGCGCAAGGTACTGGATGCAACCCTCGTATCCATAGCCGAGCACGGTTTCGTCCCCAGCATTCAAGCAGCGCGTATGACTTACGCCGCCGCGCCCGACGCGCTACAAGGCGCCGTGGCTGCCGGTATTCTTGGTTGTGGCCCGGTAATTCTAGGTGCCTCTCAAAATGCCGGTGAACTGTTCCATCGCATTGCCCAACGGGTAGACGCGGGCGAAGCACTGGACGTTGTGGTCAAAGCCACCGTCACGGAAATGCGTGCCGCCCGCCTGCCGATTCCGGGTTACGGCCACCCTCTGCATAAAGAGCGCGACCCGCGTGTTGACGCGCTGTTCAACGTGGCTCGTGAAGCGGGCGCCAGCTTGCGTTATGTCGAGATCGCCGAAGCCATCGAGGCAGCAATCCCCGGCATCGTCGGTAAAGAGCTGAACCTCAACGTATCCGCCGCTATTCCCGCTGTGTTGTTGGGTACCGACTTCCCGGTCACGGCGCTGCGCGGTATTCCAATTCTAGCGCGCACAGCAAGCTTGATTGCGCATTTGAACGAAGAAACCACGCAACCCGCAGGTTTTGCGTTGTCTTACCACGCCAGCCAAGCGGTCGAATTTACCGGTTAACGGCACAAGCGAACTCACAGCAACGGCATAACAAGAAAAGGCGACCATCATGGCAAAGGTTCTCGAAGGCATTACGGTCATAGAACAAGGCACCTTCATCACCGGCCCGGCAGCGGGTATGTTGTTGGCCGATTTGGGGGCCAATGTAATTAAGGTGGAGATGCCCGGTAGCGGCGATCCCTTTCGTACGTTTAAAGGCGGGTTGTACAGCCCGCATTATCAGACTTACAACCGCAACAAACGCAGCATCGCGCTGAACACCAAACAGCCGGACGATTTGGCGATCTTTGACGATCTCATTCGCAACGCCGATGTGTACATCCAAAACTTCCGGCCCGGCGCGGCAGACCGTTTAGGTGCTGGCGAAGAGCGGTTACGGGCCTTGAACCCACGGTTGGTTTATTGCGCCATCAGTGGCTTTGGCACCACCGGCCCTTACGCGCAACGGCCCAGTTACGACACCGTCGCACAAGCAGTCAGCGGTTTCCTGAAATTGCTGATCAATCCGAAAAACCCACGGGTGGTCGGCCCTGCCATGGCGGATTCGTTGTCGGGTTTCTACGCCGCCTACGGCATTTTGGGTGCCCTGTTGGAGCGTGCGCGTACCGGCAAAGGGCGTACGGTGGAAGTATCCATGTTGGAGGCCATGAGCCATTTCAACCTCGATGCGTTCACGCACTACTTCTCCGAAGGCGAAATCATGGGGCCGTACAGCCGTCCGCAGGTATCGCAGTCTTACGTGATGGAATGTGCGGATGGCAAATGGGTCGCGTTGCACATGTCCTCGCCGGAAAAATTCTGGCAAGGCTTGGCGAACGCCATGGAGTTCCCTGAACTGCTGCAAGACCCACGCTTTTCAACCCGCGAAGGCCGTATCAATCATCAAGACGACATGATCGACGTGCTTAAGGGCATCTTCAGCAAGCGTCCGTTGCAGGAATGGCTGGAACGTTTGTTGGCAGAGGATGTGCCGCACGCACCCATGTACGACGCTTATGAAGTGCTCGACGACCCGCAAGCCAAACACCTACAACTCGAAATTGCAACGGAGCATCCCACCATGGGGGCCTTCCGAACCATTCGTAGCCCCGTAACCTACGATGGTGAACGCGCCCTGTCGGTGCAAGCCCCGCCGACTTTGGATGAACACCGCGCCGAAATCATTGCGGAGTTAGCCCAACGCAAAGCGAGCTGAACAACAGGCCACAGACAACAATAACATTGAGTGGAGTAGAACCATGTTTGAGCTACCCAAGAAAGAAGATATTTTCAACCACGGCATCCCCAGCACCCCACACGACATTACCGAGATCGTGTTGAAAGCCATGGGACGCACTGAAAACCCGCGTTTGCGTGAAATCTTACAGGCGCTGGTGAAACATCTGCACGCCTTCGGCCGTGAAGTAAAACTGACCGAAGAAGAATTCATGATGGCGATCAACGCCGTCACCGAATTGGGTCACCTGACCAAAGACAAGCACAACGAAACCATGGTGATGTCGGATGCTTTAGGCTTCTCTACCTTGGTGATGATCCTGAATCAAGACCGCGATGTAGAACAAATTTCCCCTGCATTGCTGGGGCCGTTCTACACCCGCAAAGATCCCGAATACCCCAACGGGTTTAACATAGCCCGCGACGAACCCAAGCCCACCGACATCCCGCTGTTTGTGCGCGGTAAGGTGGTGAGTAAAGATGGCACGCCACTGGCGAATGCCTTGGTTGAAGTTTGGCATGCCTCGCCAGAGGGCCTCTACGACAATCAAGACCCCAGCCAACCAGCCAACAACCTGCGCGGTAAGTTCCGTACCGAGGCGGACGGCAGCTTCCATTTCCGCTCCATCCGTCCGGCCAGCTACCCCATTCCAACGCACGGCTTAGTCGGCCGTATGTTAGAAGCGCAAAGTCGGCACCCATTCCGGGCCGCCCACCTGCATTTCACGGTATCCGCCGCTGAACACAACACGTTAGTGACACAGATTTTCCCGGAAGATGATCTGTTCGTGGAATCTGACTGCGTGTTCGGCGTCACCAGTAAGGACCTCGCCATTCCGTTCCCCATGCACTACGACGGAAACGCACCGGACGCCGATGTGACGGGCGAGTATTGCACGCTCGACCTGACCTTTGACTTGTCACCCGGCGAGTCACGGTTACCCAGTTCACCCATCAACGCTTAAGACAGTTCGCCAACAAAGACAACAAAAGAGAGAACGCTTATGAAAACGTTAAAACCAAACCAAAAAGCCAAAAACCTGATCGCCACGCTGGTGGCGTCCACCGCCTTAATCGCGGGTGTCGCGCCCATGGCCAGTGCACAGGAAGTCATCCCGATCACCGTCGGCTCCAGTCACCCCACCACCATTCCATGGGTTGGCATGATTCCTAATGTGCTGATACCTGCCGTTGATCGCATTCTGGCCGAAGATGGCCGTTATGAAATCGACTGGACGGAAGCCTATGCCGGACAACTGTATGGCGTAAACGCCACGCTGACCTCCGTACAAGATGGCATCGCGGATATGGGCTGGGTGTTTAGCTACCTGGAACCTTCACGCATGCCGTTGGCACAAATCAGCGCCTATACGCCGTTCACCACCAGTGACCCCGAGCTGATTCTGGATGTGATGAACGATTTGATGTTCAACGTGCCCGAGTTCAAAGACGAATGGGATCGCCATGATCTGGTGCTCTTGGGCCTGACCGGGTCAGACACCTACGACATCTACACCAACTTCCCGGTCAACAGCATTGATGATCTGCGTGGTCGCCGCATTTCGGCACCGGGCGTGTTGGGTGTTTGGTTGAACCCTGTGGGCGCCGTACCGGTGGATGGCACCTTGGCAAGCTACTACACCGATATTCAAACCGGGGTATCTGAAGGCGTGGTGGGTTTAGCCACCGGTAACCTGCCCGCTCGTATTTATGAAGTTGCACCCTACATCACCCGCGTAAACTTGGGTGTGGTGTTCTCGGGTGGCATTGCAATGAACCGTTATACCTTCGAAGACCTGCCTGAGTTTGTACAAGAAGCCTTCGTTCAAGCCGGTCAGGAATACACCTTGGCACACGGTCGTGATCTGGCGGAACGCTACCAGTCGTCCATTGACGCCATGGTGGAATTAGGTGCGGAGCAACGTACGCCCGTTACGGTCATTGATTTGACCGCCGCCGAGCGTCAGCGCTGGATCGACAACATGCCTAATCTGGCCGACCAATGGGTTGAGCGCAACGAAGAACGTGGTGAGCCTGCGGGCGAACTGTTGAGTGTTTACATGAACGCCATGCGTGAACGTGGCTTTGAACCTGAGCGTGCTTGGGACCAATAGAACCTAACCCTAATGGCTGGGGGTTTCGCCCCCCAGCCACCTTGGTGTTTTTTCGGTCACTTCAGGAGTACGCAATCATGACAACAAATATAAAGCGGTGGGTCATGGGCGATGCCGAGCACAAAAGCCTTTACGGGCATGTGCTGGATGGCCTGAATGCCCTGGGTTCCTTACTTATCTTCATCATTATGGCGTTAATCTGTGCGGACGTGTTTTCGCGCAATGCGTTTAATGCCCCCATCAATGGTGTTGCCGAAATGGTGTCGGCCTCCATTGTGATGATCGTATTTCTGCAATTGGCCAGCGCCCTGCGGCATGGTCGGTTAGCTCAAGCCGATATCTTCATTGGCGGTTTCAGTCGCCGTCACCCCCGCGCGGGTAATGTATTGAACGCCCTGTTTCACCTAGCGGGTGCGTGGGTTATGTGGCTGGTCTACAAGGGTACCTGGCCTGTTTTTGTGCGCGCTTGGGAGCGCAATCAATTCATGGGTATTGAGGGCGTTTTCACCTTACCCGTGTGGCCAATACGTATCGTTGTCCTCACCTGCGCGTTGGTGACGGTTTCTCAGTTCTTGCTCTTAGCCGGACAATACCTGTATTGGGCGTGGACCGGTCAGGCCGCACACCCTCATCATTCCCCTGAATTGGAGGATGCAGCATGACCGGCATTGAAATAGGCATTATTGCCGTCGTTGCCATGTTGATTCTGATCTACATTGGCATGCACATCAGCATCGCGTTAATGCTGGTATCGTTCGTGGCCATTGCCGAGTTGCGCAATGCCGGGTTGGCAACGCGCATGGTATCTGCCGCGGCTAATGATTCTTTAAGCAGCTATTTATACGGCGTTGTACCGTTGTTTGTGTTAATGGGCTTACTGGTGGTGGTGTCCGGTGTCGGGCGCGATACGTTCGACGTATTCCAACGCTTACTGCGCAAAATCAAAGGCGGCTTAGGCATTGCCACTGTTGGTGCCAACGGCGTGTTTGCTTCCATCACCGGCGTCAGTGTCGCGTCGGCTGCCGTGTTCACCAAGGTGGCCGTACCCGAGATGCGTCGGCACGGCTATACGCCGAAATTTGCGGTCGGCGTGGTAGCGGGTAGTTCGGTATTGGGCATGTTGATACCACCGTCCTTGTTGATGATTGTGTACGGTGTGCTGGCCGAGCAATCGGTGGGGCGTATGTTCATTGCAGGCATCATACCGGGCATTCTACTGGCGCTGTCGTTCAGTGTAGCCATTTTGTTCATTGCCAAGTTCATGCCGCGTTTTATGACGCTGGAAAACGCCCCTGACTTCGCATCATTCGACGCCGGCGTGCCGGAACGCAAACGCGACCTGCTGGTTAAGCTGATTCCTATTCTGGTCTTGATGACGCTGGTACTCGGCGGCTTGTACAGCGGCTTTTTCACCCCAACCGAGGCTGGTGGTGTCGGAGCCTTTGGTGCCCTCGTTCTGGCGTTGGTCAAGCGTCGGTTGTCATGGCGTTCGTTTTATCAGGTGCTGGGTGAGACCGGCCATGTGGCGGTGTCGATCCTGTTCCTGATTCTGGCTGCATCTCTATACAGCCGCATGCTGGCGCTGACCGGACTGCCGATGAACATTGCCGAGTGGGTCACCTCCATGGATTTGAGCCTCTACCAGTTCCTGTTCATCTATCTGGTGGTGATCATCTTGATGGGCTGCATCATCGATTCGGTATCCATCATGCTCATCGTGCTGCCCATCGTTTTACCGATTGCCCAGTTCTTTGGCATGGACTTGATCTGGTTCGGTGTGTTGACGGTGGTCGCGGTTGAAATTGGCTTGGTCACCCCGCCGTTCGGCATTTCGGTGTACACCGTAAAAGCCAGCCTGAACGACAAGTCAGTACCCGTTGGTGAAATATTTAAAGGCGTCATGCCCTTCTTCTTCACCATGTTGGTGGTGTTGGTGATCTTGGCTGCCTTCCCAGCATTGTCCACTTACCTAGCACATCGCTACTGATCCCGGAGCCTGACAGCATGGACAAACCTATTTTGCCCGACAGCGTACTTAACCAATTGTTTCTTGCCGCTCGAACCTACCACTACTGGCAGGACAAAGCCGTGGACGATGCACTGTTGGTACGCCTGTACGACTTGGCGCGCATGGCACCCACCAGCGTCAACAGTAACCCGCTGCGTGTCTATTTTTTACGCACCCCGGAAGCCAAGGCCCGGCTATTACCGGCGTTGGACGAAGGCAATGTACGCAAGGTGGAAGGCGCTCCGGTCACGGCTATTCTGGCGTATGACCGTCGTTTCCACGACCAACTGCCCGACCTCTATCCGCACATCAATGCCAAAGCGCTGTTTGTGGGCAATGAACCCTATCGGGAGGAAACCGCGTTCCGCAACAGCTCCCTGCAGGGCGGTTATTTCATTCTGGCAGCGCGGGCTTTGGGATTGGATTGCGGTCCCATTTCCGGGTTCGACAACGATCAGGTTGATCATATTTTCTTTGGTGAACAAGACCGCCACCTGCGCAGCAATTTCATTTGCAACCTCGGCTATGGCGACGATGAAAAATTAAGACCCCGCGGTGCGCGCCTGTCTTTCGACACCGCTTGCCGTTTGCTATGACGCCCGCACTGCGAGCACAACAACAATAACGAGGTGAAATCATGTGCAGATTATGTGAAGCACGACGGACACAAAAAGAAGAAGGACGTCGGGATTTTCTAAAACTGGCCGCCGCCGGCGGTGCAATGGCTGCCATGCCATTAATGGGCAGTTCAGCGCAAGCCGCCAGCCACGCACGCACGGCAGCGCCTGCGACCAGTGCTCGGCCAGAAGGGGTGGGTCGACCCGGTCAGCGAACCTTGATCAAAGGCGGCCATGTTTTGACCATGGATGACAGTGTCGGTGACTTTGCCGTCGGTGACGTGATGTTGGAAGGCAATAAAATCGTAGCCATTGCTCCTTCCATTAACGCCGGGGATGCCATCGTGATCGATGCCAAAGGCAAAATTGTGATGCCCGGCTTCATCGATACGCACCACCACCAATTTGAAACCGCATTACGCAGTGTGTTGGCTGACGGTATTTTGATCAACGACGGTCAACCGCACAGCCGCATGAATTACTACGAAACCATTTTGCAAAAATTCTCAATGGTTTACCGCCCAGAAGACGTGTATATCAACGAACTCTATGGCGGATTGGCACAGTTAGATGCCGGTGTGACCACGGTGATGGATGTTAGCCAGATCCACCATTCGCCTGAACATTCCGATGCGGTCATTTCAGCCTTGGCCGACACGCGTCGCCGGGCAGTATTTGGCTACTTTGAAGGCTGGGGCGATCGCGCCCAGTATCCGCAAGATGCTGCGCGGCTACGTAATCAATATTTTTCGTCAGATGACCAATTGATGACCATGGTGATGGGCGGTGAAATCTATCTGCCTGGCTATGAAGAAGCCTGGCGCATCGGCCGTGAACTGGGTTTGCCCATTGCACTGCATGTGGTCGGCACCTTTGGTATGCAATCCACGTTTGACCAACTGGCGGAAGCCGGACAATTTGGTTCAGACAACATCTTCATCCACATGACCGGCATGAGTGATATGGCGTGGCAACGTGCCGCGGATGCGGGTGCACACGTGTCATTATCCGTGCCTATCGAGATGACCATGCGCCACGGTATGCCACCGATTCAGAAATGCTTGGATTTGGGCCTACAACCATCCTTATCAACCGACGTTGAATGCACCATGACAGCCGATTTCTTCACCCAAATGCGCGCCACCCTCACACTGCAACGCGCGTTCATCAATGAGCAGGCGCTGGCCGGTGAAACCGACCTGCCCGCCTTGCTGACCTCGCGCGACTGCATTCGGTTTGCGACCGTTGAAGGCGCAAGAGGCCTAAAGCTGGATCATAAAGTGGGCACATTGACCCCCGGCAAAGAAGCCGACCTGATCATGCTGGATGCCACTGCCATCAACGTTCATCCGTTGAACCACGTGCCCGGCGCCGTGGTGACACTGATGGAACGCAACAACGTAGATACCGTGATGGTCGCGGGCCAAATCCGTAAATGGGCCGGTCAGTTGGTGGATGTGGACATCAAACACCTCGGCCAGCAACTCGAAGCCAGCCGCGATTATCTGTTCAACGCCGCTGGTATTGAACACGACCTGTTCCGCGTGTAGCTTTTCGCTAGGTACAAAAAAGCAGCCCAAGGGCTGCTTTTTTTATCACAACGAACGTTAGGGCGTTACACTCACAAAATAACGATTGCCAGCACCGGCACCGTTCGGCGATTTTACGGTGATGGCACAGGTTGCCGTACCATCAACAGCATAGGTGACTCCTACTTGCCAACCAGAAAATAAGTTGCCGGGATTACCAGGCACAGTCTGGTTAAACAAAGTTGTTTCCACGTCCCCTTCACAACTTATAGCTAAGGTACTGCCCACCGGCGGTACATTGCCATTTTGATCCACCATCGTATAGGTAACCGTTTGTGAACCCGATATTGCCGTCGGCACCGGATTTAAGGTAATGATTGACCCACTGTTCACCAAAGTGATGCTATCAAATACATCCGCCCGCTCTGCGCAGTGACCCGCTGTTACAGCCGCATCACTGCACCCATAGCCCTTATAAACAGCCGCAGGATTCGCCGCCGTATAGCTGTTGTTATTGTCACGATCCCAAAAAAATTCACCCGCTGTATGAGAGTCGCTACCATTAGCATCCACAAAGGGCTCACCTTGAGGGGTATAGGTTTCACCCACATCAAAACGGCTGTTTCCGTTCGTATCCACAAAGGCGTCATTGCCCTCCGTACGGGCTAGAATATGGATACGCCCGTCGGTAAATCTGGGCGCTGCAGAGCGCCATACGGCGTTGCAAGTACCATTGGTTGTTGGGCAAGATCCAACGATCATTCCCGTATTGGTAATGAAATTTACCAAGGTGCCATCTGCCACAGGGTTGCGGTGCATGTCACCGAGGTGGGCGGTGATCGTAACGGGTACACCGTCATAATTGTAACCTTCCGGGTTAAACACATTCGTTGACAAGCTAATACCATCCGTTACCGGTACTGCCGTACTCATGTTGATCGGCTGACTGGTGGCAACATGGCGGTTCGTTTCCAACAGCGTTCCCGTTGCGCCAATGATGTTCATGCGGAATTCAACTTGCGTCACTCCGGGTACACTCCCGGCACTTAACCATGTGTGTGCTTCTCCAGAAGCATTAGTAGCCTGCGAAGCCCAAGATAATTCAGCCCCACCTACCGCATTGGTAAGCTCGAAATTCACCGTATGATTGGCTACCGGCTCACCACTGAAATCGAGCACCCGGACAGCCACTTTAGAAAAATCGGCTAAACCACTGGTAGCATATCCTTGCAAGGCGATCGAGGTCGGGCTGGGGGGAAGAATTTCGATAAATCCGGCGCCGGCAGGCAGAGTAGCTGTCGTGTCGTCATCGGAATCATCGTCGTCGGTGCTGTCATCGTCGGAGTCAGTGTCAGTATTGGAACTGCTATCACTGTCGCTGTTGGAGGCATCTACAGGCACTTCATTGCAACCGACCAAAATTAACGATACAGACAGTAACGCCAACCATCTTAATAATAGACTTACCATTTCTTTGCCTCCTAGGCGAATCCTTGGTGTTGTTCGATTTATTCGTCTTCGAACAGTCTAAGGTAACTTAGGGGTGTACTGAAACAGTAAATGTTTGAAATCGTGACCCACCTATCATTTCGCTGTGCACAATGGATAGGTGAGCCCCGTAATGTCGCGCGTGTTAAACCTCTAAATAATCCAAAATACCTTCGGCAGCTTTGCGGCCTTCGTAAATGGCGGTCACCACAAGGTCTGAGCCACGCACCATGTCGCCACCGGCAAAGATTTTCGGATTACTGGTTTGGAAGGCATAAGTTTGCTCTTCTGCTGCCACCACACGATCACCCTTATCCAGCGAAACCTCTTGCTCCGGCAACCACGCAGCCGGGCTGGGGCGGAATCCAAAGGCAACAATGACAGCGTCTGCGGGCAGAATTTCCTCTGAACCTTCAACTACCACCGGCGAGCGACGACCACGTTCATCGGGTTCGCCCAGTGTCGTGGTGACGACTTTAACGCCTTCTACTTTACCGTTACCGACAATTTCCACCGGCTGGCGATTGAACAGGAACTTAACGCCTTCTTCACGCGCATTTTTTACTTCTTTGCGGGAACCGGGCATGTTTTCTTCATCACGGCGGTAAGCACAGGTGACGCTTTTTGCACCCTGGCGAATCGACGTACGGTTGCAGTCCATCGCGGTGTCGCCACCGCCCAGAATGACGACTTTCTTGCCTTTCATGTCGATGTAATCGGCGGGGTCTTTTTCAAAACCCAAGCAACGGTTCACATTGGCGACCAAGAAGGGCAGGGCTTCATGCACTCCCGGTAAATCTTCTCCGGGAAACCCGCCTTTCATGTAGTTGTACGTACCCATGCCCATGAAAACAGCGTCGTAATCACGCAGCAGTTCTTCAATGGTGACATCGGTGCCGACATTGGTGTTCAGGCGGAATTCGATGCCCATTTCCGTGAAGATCTCACGGCGGCGGGTCATGACACTTTTTTCCAACTTAAATTCGGGAATACCAAAGGTCAATAAGCCACCGATTTCGGGGTATTTGTCGAACACGACCGGTTTCACACCATTACGCACCAATACATCTGCACAACCTAAACCGGCTGGACCTGCGCCAATGACCGCGACTTTTTTGTCGGTCCATTCAACACGGGACATATCCGGCTTCCAGCCCATGGCAAAGGCGGTATCGGTGATGTATTTCTCGGTTGAACCGATGGTGACCGCACCAAAGCCGTCGTTCAGAGTACAGGCACCTTCGCATAAACGGTCTTGTGGACACACACGACCACAGACTTCGGGCAGTGAGTTCGTCATGTGGCTCAATTCCACCGCCGCCATGATGTTGCCACGCGCCGCCAATTCCAACCATCGTGGAATGTGGTTATGCACCGGACATTTCCATTCGCAATAGGGGTTTCCGCAATCGAGGCAGCGGTGCGACTGCTGTTGCACTTCACTGGCCGAATAAGGGTCGTAAATTTCGACAAATTCGGTTTTCCGCGTGCTCAAGCGACGCTTCGCCGGGTCTTTACGGCCTACATCCAAAAACTGAAAATCGTTGTTTAATCGTGTGGTCATGATTCTTACTCCGGACGCGCACGCGTGTTGGACAACAGTTGCGACACACTGGCGGCTTTCGGTTTTACCAGCCAGAAGTAGCGTACGTAATCATCAAAATCTTCCAGCAGTTCTTTACCCCAAGCACTGTTGGTTTCGGCAACGAACTCTTCAATCACGCTACCCAGGTGCTGGCGATACTCTTCCATGCTGGAAGGGTGTACCCGCACGACATCGACCAGCTCCCGGTTATATTTGTCCTGGAAGGTGTTTTCGAGGTCGAGTACGTAAGCAAAACCACCGGTCATACCGGCACCGAAGTTAGTACCTACAGACCCCAGAACAGCGACCATACCGCCGGTCATGTATTCACAGCAGTGATCACCCGCGCCTTCGACAACCGCATGTACACCCGAGTTGCGCACGCCGAAACGCTCTCCGGCGCGACCGGCCGCAAACAATTTACCGCCGGCGGCACCGTACAAGCAGGTGTTGCCCATGATGGAGGTTTCTTCCGATTTGAACGTTGAACCTTGGGGCGGACGCAACACAATCTTGCCGCCGGCCATACCTTTGCCCACGTAGTCGTTGGCATCACCGTCCAGAATCAGGTTCAGGCCACCGGCGTTCCACACGCCAAAACTTTGCCCGGCAATACCGGTAAAATTGAGTGTGATGGGCACATCTTCCATGCCGTAGTTGCCATGGCGTTTGGCAATTTCGCCGCTGATGCGCGCACCAATGGAGCGGTCGCAGTTGCCGATATGGAATGTGAAGGTGCCACCCGTTTTCGCTTCGATGGCGGGCAGTACCTCGGTAAGAATCGCTTCCGCTTTTTCGCCTTTATCGAACGGCTCGTTACGCGACCATGTACATTGGTGCGGCTTTTCTGCCGGTATGTTGGTGTAATTCAACAAGGCACTGAGATCCAAGCCCGCCTGCTTATCAGTCACACCGGCACGCGGCGTGAACAAGTCGATACGACCAATGATGTCGCCAAGGCTGGCATAACCCAGTTGCGCCAAATGCTCACGCACCTCAGCGGCAACAAACCGGAAATAATGCTTCACCATTTCCACGGTGCCACGGAAGTGTTCCTGGCGCAGGCGGGCATCCTGCGTCGCTACACCGGTCGCACAGTTGTTCAGGTGGCAAATACGCAGGTATTTACAACCCAAAGCCACCATAGGGGCGGTACCAAAACCGAAGCTTTCCGCGCCGAACAAGGCACCTTTAATAACGTCTAGGCCGGTTTTCATACCGCCATCCGTCTGCAAACGCACGCGGTCACGCAAATCATTGCCGCGCAATGTTTGATGCGTTTCGGCGAGGCCCAGCTCCCATGGTGAACCCGCATGCTTGATGGAAGTGATGGGCGATGCTCCTGTGCCGCCATCGTATCCTGACACCGTAATCAAATCGGCATAGGCTTTCGCCACACCGGCGGCGATGGTGCCTACACCGGGTTCAGACACCAATTTCACCGACACCAAGGCTTCCGGGTTAACCTGTTTCAGGTCATAGATCAGCTGCGCTAAGTCTTCGATGGAATAGATATCGTGGTGCGGCGGCGGCGAAATCAAGGTGACACCAGGCACTGAAAAGCGCAATCGGGCAATCAACGGATTCACTTTACCGCCGGGGAGCTGACCACCTTCACCGGGTTTTGCGCCCTGAGCGATTTTGATCTGTAAGACTTCGGCGTTCACCAGATAGTGAGGTGTGACACCAAAGCGGCCCGAGGCAATCTGTTTGATCTTCGACACTTTGCTGGTGCCAAAGCGTGCCGGGTCTTCGCCACCTTCGCCGCTGTTGGAGCGCCCACCCAGTTCGTTCATGGCCACAGCCAAGGCCTCATGCGCTTCAGGCGACAAGGCACCCAATGACATGGCAGCCGAGTCAAAGCGCTTGAGTATGGCTTCTTCGGACTCTACCTCACTCAACGGAATCGGGCTGCGGTCGGATTTCAGATCCAACAAGTCCCGAATGGTGGCTACCGGCCGGTCGTTTACCATGGCGGCAAAGTCACGGTAGCGGGCAGCATCGCCATGTTGCACAGCGTCTTGTAGGGTTTTTACCACGTCCGGATTGTAGGCGTGGTATTCCTCACCGTGCACATAACGCAAATGCCCACCTTGTTGAATGGGTTTGCGGTCAGACCATGCCGCCTTGTTCAATAGGTGCTGTTCGGTTTCAAAATGCTCGAAACGCGCCCCTTGAATGCGGCTGGTCATGCCTTTAAAGCACAGGTTGATGATTTCATCGGACAGACCAATGGCTTCAAACAATTGTGCGCCGCGATAGGAAGCGATGGCGGAAATACCCATCTTCGACATGATTTTGTACAAACCTTTGTCGATGCCTTTGCGGTAATTGCGCAGCAGCTCGTGCGGGTGTCCGTCTAAACGTCCATTACGGATGTCCGAGTGAATCACTTCGTAAGCCAAATACGGGTACACCGCCGATGCACCACAACCAATAACGACGGCATATTGGTGTGGATCACGAATATGCCCACTGTCGAGCACGATGTTGGCATTGGTGCGCAAACCGGTATCGATCAGGCGATGGTGCACAGCACCCGTGGCAAAGGCGGCGTGAATCACATGGCGCGATTCGGTGATGCCACGATCCGACAGAATAATGATGACCTTACCAGCGCGCACTGCCGCTTCTGCTTCATTTGCTACGCGACGGATGGCGTTTTCCAGGCCTTCTGACGGGTCATAGGTGGTGTCGATCATGGCGTGCTGATATTCCGGCTGCTCCATGTGCAACAGGGTTTGATATTTCAACGGTGATAACACCGGCGAAGTCAAAATCAGCCGTTTAGCATGATCCGGGGACGGACGAAACAAGTTACGCTCCGGCCCTAAGCAGGTTTCCAACGACATCACGCAGGCTTCGCGCAGTGGGTCGATCGGTGGGTTCGTTACCTGCGCGAATTGTTGCCGGAAGTAGTCGGTCAGCGGACGCACGCGGCTGGACAAGACAGCCATCGGCGTATCATCGCCCATGGAGCCTACGGCTTCCTGACCACCTTCGGCCAAAGCTGACAACACTTCGTTGCATTCTTCTTGCGTAATTTGGAACATTTTCATGTACGAACGCAGGGTTTTCCCCGACGTTGTAGCCCCATCGGCCAGTTCCGCCAAGTCCAACCGCGAGCGCAAACGCACCGCATGTTCTTTGAGCCATTGCTTGTAGGGGAACGCGGTTTTTAAGCGACTGTCGATTTCTTCCGTTTGCAGGAATTCGCCGGTATGGGTATCTATGGCGACAATACGGCCGGGACCAACCCGACCTTTGGAAATCACATCTTCCGGCTTGTAATCGAACACGCCCACTTCCGAGGCGAGCGTAATAAAGCCGTTTTTGGTGATCACCCAGCGCGCGGGACGCAAACCGTTACGGTCGAGCAAGCAGACCGCATAACGACCATCGGTCAATACGATACCGGCCGGGCCATCCCAAGGCTCCATGTGCATGGAATTGAACTCGTAGAAGGCACGCAGCTTGGAGTCCATGGTTTCAAAGTTTTGCCACGCGGGCGGGATCACCGTACGCGCTACCCGGAACAGATCCATACCGCCCAACATCATGAGTTCCATCATGTTGTCGAGGCTGGAGGAATCCGAACCTGTGGTGTTGACCACTGGCTGCAATTCTTCCAGATTCGGCAGTGAATCACTTTCAAAGGTTCTTGCCCGCGCCCGCGCCCAGTTCCGGTTACCGGAAATGGTATTGATTTCACCGTTGTGCGCCAACAGACGGAACGGCTGTGCTAACGGCCATTTGGGGGCGGTGTTGGTGGAGAAACGCTGGTGGAATACCGCGATGCCGGTTTTTACGGCGGCGTTACCAAGATCGGTATAGAAGCGGGGTAAGTCCACCGGCATCACCAGACCTTTGTACGAAATAACTTTTTCGGCCAAAGAGCAGATGTAGAAATCCTGGTCATGCGCCATGGCCAGCTCGGCTTTACGGCGGGCCACATACAACTTGATGGCAAAATCTTCGGCCGTAATGTCTGAATCGATCGACACAAACACTTGCCGGATGGTTGGCATACAGGCCAGTGCCATCGGACCACAGAACGACGGATTGATCGGGACGTTGCGCCAGCCATGCACCGTCAGGCCTTGTGCTTCTAAAGCACTTTTCACGGCATGCTCACCGGTACTGGCCAAATCTTCGTCTTGGCTCAAAAACAACATGCCGACCGCATAATGTTCTGGTAGGTCGGCAGAAAACAGGCGTTGCGCTTCTTGGCGTAAAAACTCGTCGGGCTTTTGCAGCAACAGACCGCAACCATCACCCGTTTTACCATCGGCCGCGATACCACCGCGGTGCGTCATGCAGGCCAACGATTCAATGGCTGTTTGTAACAACTGGTGACTTGCCTCACCGTGCATGTGCGCGATGAGACCGAATCCACAGTTATCACGAAACTCGTCTGGACGAAACAGTGCTTCACTCATACTGACACTCTCAAATGCGTAATTCGGTTCGGCTGGTTACTATTTGACCAGCCTGTTATGGACCACAAGTGTACTCAGGGGGATATGGAGGAACAATTGAGGGCAAGGCTTTGCCCTCAAAAGCGGCAGGTATTTTTATTTTTAACGGTATAAGAGGCTAATATTTAACCAGGCAGATCGGATTTTACCGCACTGATTGGCCGTGGCCACGGCTGGGCAGCCCGTAAATCCGCCGATAAGGTAGCAATCGCCGCCCGTGCGGCATCGGCATCAGGGTAAGAACCATACACCAAGACGAACCATGGCTGGCCTTGCAGTTCAGTCCGGTAGTAACCCGCTTGTGCCGCACTCAAGCTGTGCGTGGCAATAAATTCCAGTACATTTTGCTCCTGTCTGGCCCCTAAGACCTGTAAGGTGTAATGACTGTTATTGGCATTGCGTAACCAGCTGGGCGCTAAATAAGGCGAAGCACCGGAAACAGCAGCAGGCGCAGTGGGCCTACTAGCGGCTGTGTTGCCAGACGATGCGGCGGTCGACGTGGTCGTCACCGGTGGCGCAACCGGCCGCACTTCTACCGGCGTCGTTTCCGAGGCCGTTTCAGAAGGCACAGCAGTTACGGGTGCGGAACTGTTAGTCGTACTTGGCTCAGGCGATGACAATTCAGCCAGCTTATCCGCCGACAGCGGCACCGCATTCGAGCGTGTCTCTTGCTCGGGTGTTTTCTCGCTTGGCGGCGTAGGCGAGACGGTGCTACTCGACATGGGTTCTGTTAAGCCATTGCTTGGCGAAGCGTCAGGCGAACGGCTGTCCGTCACGCTGCGTTCTGCCATGGCTTGTGCCAGACGCTCCCGTACAGCGGCGGCGTCCAATTCGGCACCCTGTGCCACAGGTTCGCTGGGTAGCAATTCAAAGGTGTCGGTCGTTGGAACGTCTTCGCCACCGGAGCGATACAAAACAGCCAACATAAGCGCGGAAGCAATTACGGCACCGGCCACTAAATGTGGCCATGGAATGGTTTTACGCCGACGTCCGCGCTGGGTTTCTACCAGCATGTGATCTCGGACAGCATCCACTAAATGGCCCGGCCGACCCCCACTGGATTTATACAGGCGTTTCAAGGTGGCTACATCAAAGGGTATACCTGAGGTAATGCCGGCGGCCGCAAAATAGCCTTGAATGATGTTGACCGCATCACTGAATTTCAGCAAAGGCAATTCAATGACTTGGCCGGAGGCAAAGCCTAAGGCCGATAACTCGCGCCGGATTTCGGCCGCATCTGCCGCCAAGCCGACCAGTCGCAAACCGGCATCACCGTTCAAGCCGCCATGCAAAACGGGGCTTAAACTGGCAAGGATATCGCTGGGCAGCTCGTCGATGTCATCTATCGCTAGCGTCGGTATTTGGCCTTCGCCGTGCAAACTTTGGCAATGCGCTTGAATCATGAGCTGCAAACGCTGGGTACTGTGTGTGCGGTCGGGCTGTAATTTGAACTGCGTGGCGACATCCCACAGCAATTCCTTATCACTGGTGGCTTCTGATACATCCACCATCACCAGGTCGATGTTTTCCGGTAGCTGACTGACCAACTGCTCCAAAATAGCGGATTTTCCGCTGGCGACCGGCCCGGCAATGAATACGATATCATCGGAGAATTGCAGCAGATGGACGAGGGTGTCCACGGCCTTCTGTCGGCCCGCAACGGGCACAAAGGGCTGCACCGCATCCACATCGAAGGGATCACTGTTGAGGCCGTAGTAGTCGACGTATTTTGGCAACTCAGACATGCATTAGCTCTGGTAGTGGTCGATCGTCTGATAGAGTGTTTCGGCAGGAAACTCGGCGGTAACTATCGCATGGCCTAAAGCATTTAACAACACCAGCCGCAACTGCCCGGCGTCAACCTTCTTGTCGCGCGCCATCAATCCGATGTAGTCATCCCGCGTCATACCTGCCGGTGACTGTACCGGTAAATGGGCACGCAGCAGCAAGGCTTCAACGCGACGCACCAGCGCTTCAGGTACCTTGCCCAGCCGGGCTGACATCTTGGTGGCCATCAACATTCCCGTTGCAACGGCCTCCCCGTGCAGCCAGCTACCATAGCCGGTAAAGGTCTCAATGGCATGGCCAAAGGTATGGCCTAAATTCAGAATGGCGCGTCGCCCTTGCTCTGTTTCATCTTCCATGACGACGTCGGCTTTGATCTGACAGGAACGGAAAATGGCTTCTTGGACGGTACTTTCATCCCGCGCTAACAAAGCATCCCAATGGGCTTCCAGCCAGACAAAAAAGTCGGCATCCGCAATCAGGCCATATTTCAGCACTTCGGCCAAGCCGGCGGCAAATTCACGGTCCGGCAGTGTACTTAGGGTAGCCGTATCGATCAGCACAATCTCGGGCTGCTTGAACGCGCCGATCATGTTTTTACCGAGCGGGTGGTTCACACCGGTTTTCCCGCCCACCGACGAGTCGACTTGCGACAGTAGCGTTGTCGGAATCTGGATAAATTTTACCCCACGCTGATAGCTGGCGGCGGCAAACCCGGTCATATCACCGATCACGCCACCGCCTAAGGCGACCAAGGTACATTTACGGGAAAAGTTGTGTTCCAACAAAGCCGTAAAGATCTGATTCAGCACATCCAATGTTTTGTACTTTTCGCCGTCTGGCAAGACCACACTGGCCAGCTTAGGGACCTCTGGCGCAAGGTCTTTCATTACACCATCCAAGTAAAGCGGGGCTAGGGTTTCATTGGTCACCACCAGCATTTCGGTGCTGAGGTGAGACGCCAACAACGCAGGCTGACGTAAGATATCGGCGCCAATGTGAATGGCATATTGATGCGATGGAAGCTGTAAGTTAAGCGTTTTCATGGGCTATTCGATATTCCTGCGCAATGCGTTCAGCAAGCGTCTTTGGGGCGATGTCGTCGGTATCTACCGTCAGATGCGCCAAGGCAAGATAATGGGGTTCGCGTGCCGCTAATAATTCGGTGAGTATTTTGGCAGGATCGTCGCGCTGCAACAATGGACGATTTTTGTCTTTTGCGGTGCGTTCCAACTGTGTCGCAACGCGGGTTCGCAAGTACACCACCCATGCCCTGTCCTGCATGACTTGGCGGTTCTCCGGCCGGACAACGGCGCCACCGCCCGTGGCGACCACGAGGTCGGTGCGTTGCGTGAGTTCATCAATCACCTGAGATTCACGCTCACGGAAACCGGATTCGCCTTCGAGATCAAAGATCCAGGGAATGTTGGCACCCGCCCGCTCTTCGATGATCCGGTCGGAATCATGGAAGTCGCGCCCCAGCACGTCAGCCAGCAATCGACCTAGGGTGCTTTTACCGGCACCCATAGGACCAATTAGAAAAATACTCTCGGCAGACAACCTATCGTGATCCTATGCTAACCCGCTCATCAATCAACTTGGGTGTGATAAAGATCAGCAGTTCGTTCTTCAGCTCTAAGCGTTGCGAACTGCGGAAGAAGCGACCGATCAACGGCAGATCACCCAAAATCGGTGTTTTCAGCTCTTCTTCCACTTCCTCTACGCGATACACACCACCCAGTACAAGGGTTTCGCCATTATCCACCAGCACCTGCGTTTCCAGCGTGTTGGTGTTAATGGATACACCACCGGGCGTAATGTTACCGGGTGAATCCTGCGTGACCAATAGTTGCAACATAATCCGCCCATCGGGGGTGATTTGCGGTGTTGCTTCCATCGAAAGCACAGCTTGTCGGAATTCAATACCGTCTTCGGTCAAGTAAGGAATTTCTGTACCTGACGCTACCCGCGCCCGTTCACCGTCTGCGGTGATCAACTTGGGTTGCGATACGATGTTGGCGCGACCTCGGCTTTCAAGGGCCGATAGCTCAAGATCCAACACATAATCCATAGCGGCAAAACCCACGGTAAAGGATGTGGCGTTCGGGCTGGTGGTGGGCATGTTCACGATGGGGTTAAACGCGGTATTCGCAGGAATGGACACGTCCTGATAGGCGGGTAATGGGCCGCCGCTGTAATACTCCGCCCACTGTGCACCCGAATCTTGAATTGCTTGCGTTCCTTCAATGCCACCGGTCAGGTAACCAAAGTTTCGTCCCCCACGCGCTAAGGCACCGCCACCCCAGCGAATGCCCATTTCATTACTCAAAGATGAACGCGCGACGACGATGCGACTTTCCAGCATCACTTGGCGGACCGGTACGTCGATAAAATCAATGGCTTCACGGATGCGTTGCAAGTTGCTCGCGGTTTCTTTGATCAAGAGACTGTTGGTGCGCTGATCAATGCTGGCCGCACCCCGCGAAGACAGGAGGTTTTCATCGTTGGTAATAAACGACAAGACATTCGCTGCGGTGGCGTAATTAATCTGCACAAACTCGGTTTGTAACGGTGAAAGCTCTTCCAAGGCGCGGGCATTGTTGAGCCGCTGTTGTTCTTGGTCGGCTATATCTTGCGCCGGGGCCACCAACAAAATAGTGTCCTGAATACGCTTGTCCAGATTGCGCGAGCGCAGAATTAAATCCAGTGCCTGATCCCAGGGTACATTTTCCAACCGAATAGTGATGTTGCCTGTTACGGCATCGGTCGCCACCAAACTCAAGCCTGCAGTATCCGCAATCAACTGCAAAATACGGCGAATTTCGATGTCTTGGAAATTGAAGGAAATGCGGTCGCCGACGAAGGTTAACGAGGCTTCATCGACGTTTTCGGCTACCTCTGGCGCGGGTAAACCCACGTTGATCGACAATACATTGGTGGTCTGATACGCCGCGTATTCAAATTCTCCGTTAGGCTCAATTTCAATGCGCGTGCCATTGCCCATTTGCCGCGCGGTGATGTAATTCACCGCCGTCGCAAAATCCAACACGTCAATGCGTCGTGCCAAGGCGGCGGGCAGTTCATAATTCGGAATATCAACAATGATGCGATCGCTTTCCGAGCGGATGTCGACTTCGGCACGGTTGTCGCTCATCTGAATACGGACTTGCGCCTCCCCTTCGGGGTTACGGCGGAAATCCAAGTCGGTAACGGCACCCATGGCAACTTGTGATGGCGCAACACTGGCCGTGCTGCGGCCAACGGTCACGATCAGTTCATTACCTTGGGTTTGTATTTCGTGCGGTACCAAGGAGGTTAAACCGAGCACCAAGCGCGTCCGTCCACCGGCCGTCAACACGGTCGCGGTGCGGGTGTTGCCGCTATCAACGGCGAAATAACGTTCACCCAGCACACTGGTGACATCCGGCATATCAATGGAAATTCGCGCCGGTTGGCGAATTTCATACGCGGATACCGCCGGTGCGGGTCCATTGAAGCGCAGAAGAACTTCCGTCCTGCCGCCGGTTAGGCTGGTAAAGTTGATCTCCGTCAGATCAACTGCATGACTGATCGGCGCCAGGAACAGGCTGAGCATGCATAAGCCGAGCAAGGACAGTAATCGCTGTGGCATCGCCCTTTTTGGGTCTGTTATCATCATTATTCTCACTTAACCAATGGCCCTATTGCCCGAGGGCATCCAAGGTTTGTGGGCGCTCTAACCAGCCTCCACGCCCGTTTGACACGATTTCAACCAGTCGAATACCTTGCGCCGATATAGCACTGATCTGGCCATAGTTCGTTCCCATATAATCCCCTATGCGAACCGAATGAATCTCGCGTTGTGGATCACGTATCAATGCACGCATGGGCTCTCCTTCTCTATGCAAAAAACCTACCATTGTTAGTTCATTCAGCGGAAAGGCTTCCAGTGGCTGCTTTGGCCGCGCCATATCAGGCTGAATTCCCGTTTCCTGAATCTCTTGTGCCAATTCTTCGACGCGCTGAAACGGCTGAAACGGGGAACGAAGCCCGGACGCCGAATAGAAAAATAACTCCTGCGCTTCGTAATTCGGTACGTCGGGAATGGTGCCGGTGGGGCGACTGTCCAATTCCGCCATGCGCGCCCGAATGTCATCAAAATTTCGCGGGCTTTCACAACCGGCCAGTAAGCCCAAGCAAACACCGAACAGGGTCCAACGTGACAATAGGGTGTTCATCGTGTCGCGCCTCCTGCTTCCCGGTATTGATAGGTGCGTACGTCGATGGCCAAACGTAACCGGGAATCACCGGCGGCATTGATCGGCTGTAGGGTGTAGTCATGCAGGGTCACAATTCTTGGCAGCGCCGAAATTCCAGAGACAAAGGTACCGATCTCATGGTATCCACCGGTAGCCTCAAGCCGCAGCGGTTGTTCCACGAAAAGTTCGCGCTGGGTCGGCGTACCAATACTCAACTGGCCAACTTGCAGGCCGCTGGATAAGGCGGTTTCGTTGATATCGACCAATAAGTCTGGGATTTCAGTATCGTTGGGCAGTTGCCGCAATACCGACTCAAACGCCTGCCGCATTTCAACCAATTGATTGCGATAGGCATCCAGGTTAGCGACTTGGAAGGCCTTGGCTTCGTAATCACGCATGAGGCGGGTTTCTTCTGCTTGCAAGCGCTGTAATTCGGCCTGTGACGGCTTTACCACGCCGAAAAAGCCACCCGCCAGAATGACCACGACAATAAACAAACAAAACACCACCTTGATGGGCGTCGGCCACACCCCCATGCGTTCCCATTCAATGTTGTTGAAGTCAAACTCTTGCAGTTGTTTTAACGTTGAACTCATGGGTTATTCCTCCACACTGGGGGTGACTTGCGTCACTCGAAGCTGGAAGCGATGCCGGGTCACACCGGCCGTGGTTTCACTGACCACGGAGCCTAATACCGGGTTGGTGAACCAGGTGGAGTTTTCCATATTGCGCATCAACTGTGATATCGCGGTGGTGCTTTCAGCAATTCCGGCCATTTGTATTTGCCGTCCGGTGTTATTAAAGCTGTTGAAGTACACCGCTTGCGGGGTAATGCGTGCCAATTCGTCAAATACATAAACAATGATCGGTCGGTCGCCTTGCAACTGCTGAATCACTTGCATGCGCTCCACCAAGTCCGCGCGCTCGGTGCGCAACGTATTGATTTCGCTGATGCGCTGATCCAATACCCGCAGTTCGCCTTGGATGTACTGGTTGCGGGCAATCTGAGTCTGCGTTTCGGTTGCCAGATACTGCTGCCCAGCTAGAATGATGAGCCCCGACAGAACCGCTACGCCGAACATAACACGCACAAACTGAGCTTTACGCTGTTTGCGTAATTGCTCCCGCCACGGCAATAGGTTTAAGGTAATCATGTGAAGCTCCTCAGGGCCAAACCACAGGCCACCAATAAGGAGGGTGCATCGTTACTGAGGTTCATTGCATTGACCTTGGACGCCAAACTCATGTTGGCAAAGGGGTTGGCTACCTGCGTCGGCGTCCCCAATTTATCTTGAATAGCCTGTGCCAGCCCAGGGATGGCGGAAGAGCCACCGGCCAATAATAAATAGTCCACATCGTTGTATTCGGTACCGGCAAAGAAAAATTGCAGTGACCGGGACACCTGCTGCACGGTGGCATCGCGGAACGGCTCTAATACTTCACGCGCATAATCATCTGGCAAGCCGCCTTGTTTCTTCGCCAATCCGGCCTCCTGCACGCTCACCCCGTAACGACGGGTGATTTCATCGGTCAGTTGCTTGCCGCCAAACACTTGCTCGCGGGTATAGATAATCCGCTCGCCATGCACCACGGTGAGTGTGGTCATGGTATGGCCGATGTCCATGATGGCGACGGTCAGTTCGTCTTTGGGGGTGTCGGACGCCAAGCCATCGCGCAGCAAGTCAAAGGAGCGCAGCATGGCGTAGACTTCAATATCCACTACCTCGGCAACCAACCCGGCGGTTTCGAGGGCAAGCTGGCGATCGTCTACGATATCTTTCTTACTGGCGGCCAGCTGCACCTCCACCATGCCGGGCTGACGCAACGACGGCCCGATGATGTCAAAGTCGAGCGCTACTTCATCCATCGGATAAGGAATGTATTGGTCAGCATCGGCCCGAATCTGCTCTTCCATATCGTCGGCCGATAACTCGCCGTTCATCGTTAAGGTTTTGGTGATCACCGATGAGCCGGACACCGCACAAGCCGACCCCTTAAGCCGAGTGCGTAATTTCTGTAAAGCTTTTTTAACCGTATTGCCGACCGCCGCTACGTCATTAATATGCTTTTCCACCACAGCATTGTCAGGCAAGGGTTCAACCGCGTACCCTTCCACCCGAAACTGTTTGCCGTTTCGACTCAGCTCCAAAATTTTGACGGATGTTGAGCTGATGTCGACACCCAAAAGGGTTTTTGATGATTTTTTGGTAAGGCCTGCCACAATGGTGCGTCCTTTATCCTGTTATTTATTATAGGTATGCTGCAAACCAACACGTGAACGCCTCAATTAGAAAGCACCCGTTTCTGGATGACAACTGTCTATTCACCTTTGAAGCGATATAATGTGGGGTTTTGAGAAGCTGTTAGCAAAAAACGGGCACAATTTACATGAAGTGGCTAAAAAAAACGTGGTACACCGTCCTCTGGCTAGTCCTGACGGGGCTCTTTGGCTTCGCTACGGTGTGCGCAGCGATCTATTTATACCTCGCACCGACCATTCCTCCGGTCGAGGTGCTCAAAGACGTCAAATTACAGACGCCGTTACGCATCTATTCGGCAGACAATCAATTGTTGGCCGAAATCGGTGAACAACGGCGCACACCCATCACCTTCGACCAAATTCCTGAACTCTACGTTAAGGCCTTAATGGCCATTGAAGATCACCGCTTTGAAGTACACTACGGCGTAGACCCGGTACGTTTTGCCAGCGCCGTGATCGACTTTGTCTCGTCCGGGGATTTGGGCGCTGGCGGCAGCACCTTGACGCAACAGGTGGCTCGCAGCTTCTTCCTTAATCGGGACAAAACCTTCACGCGCAAATTCACCGAGATCATTCTCGCCTTTAAAATGGAGCAGGTGCTCACCAAGGCCGAGATCTTTGAACTGTATTCCAACCAGATGTATTTAGGCCACCGCGCTTATGGTGCACAGGCGGCAGCACGTGTTTATTACAACCGCGACCTGAACGAACTGACCTTGCCACAACTGGCGACCATAGCGGGCCTGCACCAGTTGCCCTCGGCCGCGAATCCCATTTCCTTTCCGCAACGTTCTCTAGCACGACGCAACACCGTGCTGAGCCGCATGCACGCCCTCGGTTTCATCACCACTGAAGCCTATGAAGCCGCGCGTGCTACACCCATCACGGCCGAGCGCAGCAGCAATTTGGTTGCCGTCAGCGCCCCCTATGTCGCCGAGATGGCGCGTATCGAAATGGTGGAGTTGTTCGGTGAAGAGGTGATTAATGAGGGCTATAAGGTTTACACCACCGCACGCGCCGATTACCAACGCTGGGCCTACGATGCGGTTAATAAAAGCCTTTTAGACTATGAACAACGGCATGGCTATACCGGCCCGGAAGGCCAACATGAACTCCCGCCAGAGCACAATGGCGAGGCGACCGAGCTTTATCAGTCCATCGTCAACACCTATGGCTTTTTTGGTGAACTAGAACCGGCCATTGTCATCGCGGTCGATGACGAAAAGGCCGTGGCTTGGGGGCGCTACAACGGACGCATTGAAATTCCTTTGAGCGCCATGACCTGGGCACGTGAACGCATCACCGTCGATCGCTTCGGGCCACAAATCCAAAGCCCGGCGGATGTGGTGGCTGAAGGTGACGTCATCCGGCTAAAACGTAACCCGGACAACAGTTGGCGTTTCACCCAAATCCCACAGGCACAAAGTGCCTTCGTGGTATTAAACCCGAATGACGGCGCTATTATGGCCTTGGTGGGTGGCTTCGATTATTTTCTGAGCAGCTACAACCGCGTCACGCAGGCGACCCGGCAGCCCGGCTCCAACTTTAAGCCCTTCGTATTTTCGGCCGCTTTAGATCGGGGATTTTCTGCCTCTACCATAGTTAACGATGCGCCCCTAATCGTCCAGGACGCCACCCTGGAAGGCGTGTGGCGACCCAGCAATTCCGGTGACCGTTACCTCGGCCCCATTCCCATGCGTGAAGCCTTGTATCGCTCCATCAACGTAGCCAGCGTCCGCCTTCTCAGTGAGATTGGCGTGAGCTACGCCGCCCAATATGTCAGCCGCTTTGGCTTGGACCCCAACCAAGTGCAACGCAACCTCGGCATGGTGTTGGGCAACTCCAGTTTTACCCCGCTGGACATTGCACGTGGCTACAGTGTGTTTGCAAACGGCGGCTTTTTGGTCAGCCCCTACCTGATTGATCGGGTCGAAGACGCCAATGGCAATATTGTGTACGAATCGCCACGGGTAGTCGCCTGTGCCGATTGTGCACCCGACACACCCGGCGTGGCCGAGCGTGTGTTATCACCGCAAACAAATTACATCATGACGGACATTTTGCGCGATACCATTACGCGCGGCACCGCCACCGCTGCTCGTTCGCTTAATCGCAATGACATCGCCGGAAAAACCGGTACCACCAATAATGCGGTGGATGCCTGGTTTTCCGGGTTTAGCCCGCATTTAACCGGGGTTGCTTGGACAGGATACGACAACTCCACCACCCTCGGGTTCAATGAATTTGGCGGGCGGGCGTCGTTACCGATCTGGATCGACTTTATGTCTAAAGCGCTGGCCAACAAACCCGATCAGGGATGGTCGCAGCCGTCTGGCATTGTGCAGGTACGCATTGACCCAACCACCGGGCAACTGGCATTACCGGGCAGCAGTAACGCGGTGTTTGAGATTTTCAAAGCTGACATGGTGCCGACCGCCGCGCCGACGCCCGCCCTACCCAATAATGGTGCAGGGATTTTCGGTGGGGGTAACAGCACTGATGATGCAGAGGAAGATCTTGCGCCGCTGTTTTAGCAAGCGGCCACTGAAAACTGTTTAGACGCCAAAGCGGCGTCTAAACAGCGTCGGAGCAGACGGTAAGCTATACCTTGTATTGTTCTGGCAATGCGACTCGCGCCACACCGGTATCAACCGCTGCGCGGGCAACTGCACCGGCTACCGCGTTCAATAGACGGGCGTCAATGGGCTTCGGAATGATGTATTCAGGACCAAAATCCATCTTATCAACACCATAGGCCGCCAGAATTTCTTCGGGTACGGGCATTTTTGCCAAATCACGAATGGCGTGCGCTGCGGCCAGCTTCATTTCTTCGTTAATCGCCGATGCACGAACGTCTAGTGCACCGCGGAAAATGAAGGGGAAGCCCAACACGTTGTTGACCTGGTTCGGATAATCCGAGCGACCGGTTGCCATGATTACATCCGGGCGAGCAGCCTTAGCCACTTCAGGTTTGATTTCCGGGTCTGGGTTTGAACACGCAAACACAATGGGTTGTGGTGCCATTTTCGCCAGCAGTTCGGGCGACAACAAATCCGGGCCTGACAAGCCTAAGAAAATATCCGCACCGTCCAAGGCATCGGCCAAGGTACGACGGTCGGTATCCACGGCAAATTCTTTTTTGTATTCGTTCAGGTCTGTGCGGCCAGAATGAATAACCCCAGAACGATCCAGCATCAGGATATTTTCTGGTTTCATGCCCGCCGACTTCAACAAGCGGCTGCATGAAATTGCGGCAGCGCCAGCACCCAAGCACACCATACGGGCGTCTTCAATGGCTTTGCCTTTGATTTCCAAGGCATTCAACATACCGGCGACGGTTACAATCGCGGTGCCATGCTGGTCATCATGGAATACCGGAATGTTGCAGGATTCAATCAAGCGGCGCTCAATTTCAAAACACTCAGGTGCTTTGATGTCTTCCAAATTGATGCCACCAAAGGTATCTGCAATGTTTTCAACGGTTTTTACGAAATCGTCAACATCCGTGGTGTTCACTTCAATATCAATCGAATCAATGTTGGCAAAGCGTTTGAACAACAACGCCTTACCTTCCATCACCGGCTTACTCGCCAACGGGCCTAAGTCACCCAGGCCAAGAATGGCCGTACCGTTAGAGATTACGCCAACCAAATTGCCCTTCATGGTGTAGGTGTAGGCTAATTCAGGGTTCTCAGCGATGGCGCGCACGGGCTCTGCCACGCCGGGGCTGTATGCCAAGGAAAGGTCGCGCTGTGTTTCCGCAGGCGTTGAAATTTCAATACTCAGTTTTCCGGGGCGTGGTTCTGCGTGGTAGCGTAAGGCTTCTTGCTTGAAATCAGACATAGTTCATTATCCAATTGACGAAACGTTTCTTACTCCGCTAGGCGGGCAGAAATCTGGTTGTTGGCTGACGAGAGTGTGCAAAGATAACGTAACGCAAGGCAAAAAACCAACTGCCTGCAACCGCGTTGCCATAAAAAAACGCCCCGTAGGGCGCTTTCTCAGACAGATTGTCTTTACTTGCTGATTGAGCGGTTACCGAAACGCTTGTTAAAGCGGTCTACACGGCCACCAGCATCAATCATTTTCTGCTTACCGGTATAAAACGGGTGGCAGGCTGAGCATACGTCCAAGTTCATTTCACCGCCACGCACCGAGTGCGTGTTGATGACGTTACCGCAAGAACATTTGGCAACCAATACTTGGTAGTTAGGGTGAATACCTTCTTTCATGAGAGCGAACCTCTGTTAGTTGACGCCGCCACCTGCTCTCTGTCGCAGGCACCGCATCGGGTTAAAAATCACCGCTTTGAACTCATCCGCCACATCAGGCACAATCAGTCAGCAATTCGGGGCGACGAATGTTACCAGATTCCCTACAAAGCACAACTCAAGACACCGCGAACACGGTTTACGATGTCGCGGTGTTCGTACCCTTACACACCACCTTTAGCTACCTTGGTCCGGCCAACGTGCGGGCGGGCACGCGTGTGCGGGTGCCGTTCGGGCATCGTGAATGCACGGGTATTGTGTTGGACGAAACCAACGCACCGGCGGATGTTACGCTTAAACCCTTCATCGACATACCCGACACCGAGCCCCTATTGCCTGCCGATAGCCTAGCCCTAGGCCATTGGTTAAGTCGTTATTACCATGCACCCTTAGGGGACTGCATGGAACTGTTGTTGCCCGCCTTGGCGCGTCAGGGCACTGCATTGCCAGCGCCTAAACCGCGCCTTGTTGTGCGCTTAACCCATAAAGGCAGGGCCATAGCAGCCCAACAATTGACCGGGAAAAAACGGCAAGCCTTAGTAAGCGCTCTGCACAGCCAAGGGGATATACCCCAAGCTGAACTCAAAGCACTCAACATAAGCTTGGCAACCGCTCGATCGCTGGAACGCGATGAGCTGGTACAGATCCAGCCCGAAGTGCAACCGGTGGCCGCGCAACCCAGCGCCAACACCCTGTCCTTAACGACGGCGCAAGCAGACATTCTAGGTCACTTACTGGCGCTACCCGACACCGCCGAACCACAGGTGCTGTTGGGTGCCACCGGCAGCGGCAAAACCGAAATCTACATCGAATGGTGCCGTACGACGCTGCAAGCCGGGCAGCAATGCTTGGTACTGTTGCCCGAAATTGGCCTCACCCCGCAGATGATCAGTCGATTCTCCGCTCGCCTTGGCATGACGGTGGCGCAATTGCACAGCGGCATGAGCGACCTCGCCCGGCTGCGCGTGTGGCAAGGCCTACAAGATGGCACGGTACGGTTGGTACTGGGAACCCGCTCGGCGGTACTGGCACCGTTCCACAACCTAGGCTTAATCATCGTGGACGAAGAGCACGATGGTTCTTATAAACAGCATGACGGTGTACGTTACCACGCGCGTGACGTGGCCATCTGGCGTGCGCATCAACAGGGATGCCCTATTCTACTGGGCAGCGCCACCCCCAGTTTGGAAACCCTGGCCAACGCTGAACGTGGCCGCTATAACCTGCATACCCTGCTGCGCCGCGCCGACCAAGGTGAAGTGGCGCGCAGCTTGGTGGATATTACCCGCCATGCCACCACCACAGGCCTGAGCAACCCCTTGGTGGAACGCATCACCGACCATTTGCAACAAGGCCAGCAAGTGATGCTGTTTCTGAACCGCCGTGGCATGGCCCCCAGCATGGTGTGTACCGCCTGTGGCACCATCCAGCAATGCCCGAACTGCTCAGCCTATGTGACTTATCATCAGCGACCGGCCCGCTTGTTGTGCCACCATTGCGGCTGGTCACATCGCCCGCCGTACCCGTGCGAATCTTGCCATGCCACCACCCTAGAACCGCTGGGGATTGGCACCGCAGGCTTGGAAGAACAATTGCGCGCCCATTGGCCCGATGTTGCGCTTTGGCGCATCGACCGCGACAACATTAAACACGCCGATGACTGGGCAACGATTAACGCCGAAATTCACAGCGGCAAAGCGGGCATTTTGCTGGGTACGCAACTGTTGGCCAAAGGCCACGACTACCCAAACGTCACCCTCACAGGCATCGTCGATGCCGACAGCGGCTTATTCAGTGCCGACTTCCGCTCCTATGAGCGCATGGCGCAATTGTTGACGCAGGTGTCCGGGCGTGCCGGGCGACGCAGCGCCCGAGCCGAAGTAATCGTACAAACCCGGCTGCCGGACCACCCGCTGTTTCATCAGTTTTTGCGCACCGACTATTTCACCATGGCAACCCAACTGCTGCATGACCGCCAACAGGTCGGAATGCCGCCGTTCAGCTTTTTGGCCACCGTGCGTGCTGACCATGTAGAAGAAGAACAGGCCGCGCAGTTTCTTAGCGACCTAGGCAACACCTTAGCACTGCCTCTCGCCGTTACCGGACTTGGCCCCATGCCCGCTTTAATGAGCAAACGGGCCGGGCTGTATCGGCAATTGTGGTTGTTGCGGTCAACGGAGCGTAAAACCCTGCATGCTGTGCTTGAACAGATCATCGCGCACTGTGCCCAACACAGACCACCCAGCGGCATCAGTTGGGGCATAGATGTCGACCCGTATGAATTTTAACCCCACATGTACCTTGCTGACGGACTTACATTCAAGCCCTAAAACACGGATAATGCAGCCCATTCGAGCATAGGAGTTACCCCCGCGTGGCCAGAGATTACGCCCAGAAAAAACGGTCTTCCCGAGCCGCCCCCCAGCGCTCCTCGGTACCGCGTTGGGTATGGATTTTCACCACCAGCGTCGCCATTTTATTCGTGGCGGGCTTGTTTTTACTCAGCCGCCAACCGGAAGGTGAACCGATACGCCTTGAATTGCCCTCGTTGCCTCGAGTGGTCACGACACCCGCACCGCAAACCCAAGCACCCGCGCCCACCCGACCAACACCGGCGGAACCTTCACGGCAAGAGCAACTGGAGTTTTACACCCTGCTGCAACAAACCGACGTATTAGTGCCCGACAGCGACTTGGTGTTACGTGACCGCGACCTGCCCCCGCAAGAATCCACAGCTTCCGGTACGGCCAACTCAGGCACCAGCCAAGGCAGTGCAACGGGTCAGGCCTTGCCTTCCGGGCAATACATTGTGCAAGTGGCTTCCTTTTCCCGCCGCTCGGATGCCGACACCCTGCGTGCCCGATTGATATTGGAAGGCTTAACCAGCGCCCATATTACTCAGGCCGATCTTGGTGAGCGTGGCGTATTTCACCGCGTAATGATCGGGCCGGTAAACGGTTCGCGCGAAGCCGCTGGCGTAGCCAATACGCTTGAGCGTTTGGGCTTACAGGGCTTAGTGCGTAACTATCCTGGGTGAAGCACGCCGGGGTAAAAGCATCCAGAGTGAGGCTCGCCAAGGTTAGAGTTAGGCTGTGCCGATTTTCAACCGCCTTAATTGTAACAGCGTGCAACATGCCATAATGGATAGCAATACTGTGGTGCTTAACTAAAACCCCAGCGCTATACTGTCAATCAAATGCCCAATATCCATAAAATCTTCGCCAATATATTGGCATCCTCCTGTTTCAAAACTACAAAAATGAACGCAATACGCTTTGTAAATCTCGTCATTGTTTCGTAAATTCCCCTCAGATGTTGCGCAAGGTGCGCATGCAATTCAGCTTGAGGGAGCCCGATGAAATACCAAATCTTTGCCTTATGGGCGCTCTTAGGCTTATTGAGCCATGCCAGTGCCGATACCCGTTCTGTTCATATTGACCTCTTTAGCACCGCCGGCATCGGCATGCGTTATCCCTATAAAGCTAACCTAGATTTAGGGGTATTCCTCGGCACCGCATCCTTGTTTCGGAACCAGCGCCAAACCCATGACGATGCGTTTGGTGACTGGAACGACGATTACACCGAATTAACCACCCGACTGGTGCTGCAAGGCACAGCGCTCTACAACATCAATGAGCATGTATTCGCTGAATCCCGGCTCGGCGTCAGCCTGTTTGGTTACCAATTCAACCCCGAAAGCGCTGCGCAAGACGATGAATTTAACCGCGAATGGGCCGTGCAACTGGATACGCTCTTAGGCATTCGCATGCCGGTGAATGAGGCAGTTACGGTGTCTGCTATAGGCGGTTTGCAGTTCCTCGGCGGGAACGAAACCCTATTCACGGAAAACGGGTCGGATACCGACTACAACCGACGGTTCAGATTCTTATCGGCTCAACGTATCAGCGCGCTTAGCGTTTCATATGCGTTCTGAAAGGATCATTGGAGGGATTATGGCTCTGGTATTTCGTAAAACGTATTGGCTGGTGGTGGCACTCTTTTTATTCGGGTGTAATAACGACACCGCCGCGCCACCGTTGGCCGAAGCGCGACAAACCGCAGCGCAACATTTTGAGCAAGGCGATGCGTTGTGGGAAGAAGAGCCAGAACAGGCGGCCAATGCCTATATGGATGGTTTGAAGGCGTTAAGACCTCATGTCCAATTTGCCTCTGGTTATACCCAAGGAGATATTCTTCCCGCCGTTCAATATTTTCATACTCGACTATTCCGTTTAGCCTCAATTGAGATAGAACGCGGAAATTTAGCGTCAACGAGTCAATTTTACCGGACTTGGTATGACATGGCTGAATACTTAGTTAGGGAAGGCCTGATATTCAAAGACGACGCCGGGCTCCGTCAATTTTTCTATCAAGCAACACTGTTTACTTTGGCCGAATTCAATATCAATGGAAGCTCAACAAGATACTATCGATTAGCTACATACTTGACCGAGTTTTCGCAATGGGCAGAAACGAGGATGCCAGGTATTTGGACAAGCAATGAAACACAATTTGGTCTTTTATTAACCACCGGACAGCAAGACCTCGTCATTTCTGCTATTCGCGATGCACTAACCTCTAGCCCTGAACTTTTCGAAGATCCAGATGTAAGCTCTGGAGCGTTAAGCTTATATATGGAATGGCATCAATTTGACACCTTGAATCCAAAAAACCGAGGATTTCGCTCTACCTCAGCAACCCTTGCGCGCTCCTATGGTAACCCGTGTGATAATGGCTATGATTGTGGTGAGTGGAACCCTAAAGAAGAGGAGGAAGAGGAAGAATCTGGTGGAGGCGGAAGTTCAGAAGAGGAGTCTTGCGGCAACAGCTGCAAAGATGAACAGCAAGCTAATGAACTCACAGCAGAGTTTGCGGCAGAACAAGACACGCAAAGTTCCACCGTCGCCCAGGTATCGGCAGCAGGAACAGAGGCCGCAGCAGAAATTAATGCAACGCAAACACAGCAACGTGCTGAAGAAAATTTAAACTCTCAGCAGGGGTCAGTGACTCACAAATCTGGATGTCCGGTATCCATCAGCTGTGGCTCAAAGATTACATCCGCGACTGACCTTGATGGGACAACCCTGAACATTTCAAGACAACACCGCCTAAGCCATGAATCTGCATGGTCTTTGGGTGCAGGTTGGCATTGGGGCATGGATTCCCGTTTAATTTGGGGTACGTCTCCTGACGTAACGTCTGCTATTGCAACACTTGAGAGCAGCATACAATCATTACAAGGCACGATTGACGACCTGCAAGCGCGTAAAACCTATTACCAATTAAAATATGACACGGCTTTTGGGGATCAAACCAGAACGATAGCGACACAAGCCTTGGCGCTTATTGATAGCTATCTGGCTCAACTTACCCCGCAATTAAACGACCTTAATCAACAATTAAGTGCCCTACAAACCACCCAAACCCGCAGCCAACAGCACCAACAACGCAACCAGTTCGCCACCGACCCCAACCACCGCACCGAAGAACTGATCGGCGTGCAGCGCTTAAAATGGGTCAGCCCCAAGGGTGACCGCATCTTGTTCCGGGAAGAAGGCACGGGTTATGTGGCGGAAGGGGTGAACACCGTCAGCCTAGCAGAATGGTCAGATGGCTTGGAAATTCGGGCGACCGAAGGCCTGCGTTACCGTTACAACACGCACGGCATGCTGGTGCAGATCGTCCAAGGCGATGACCGCACCGTCACCCTCACGCGCGACGCACAACAACGCATTACTACCATCACCGACCATGAAGACCGCAGCTACGCGGTGCAGTACAGCGGCACCCGCATTACCCGCATCACCGACCCCGTAGGCCGTGCACTCAACTACAGCTACGACAGCCAAGGCCGCTTGGTACAGGTGTCCGGGTTTGATGGCAGCACCGAGTCTTACCTTTACGAATACGCCACCAATCCGCTGGCCATTACCCAAAAAATCGACGGCGAAGGCCACGCCAGCGTCTACGCCTACCGTGAGCAAGACGGCAAAACCGTGGTCGACCGCCAGACCGACCCCGCAGGCCATGCGTGGACCTACATCTACGACTTTGAAAACCGCATCACCGACGTGCGTGAACGCAGCTTTGCGACCGATGGCGCCATCACGCGCTACGCCTATGGCGAAAACCGCCTCACCGACACCCAAACCCATTTGCCCGGCGGGCAACAGGTGCAGTTTGAATACGACGACCGGGGCAACCGCGTGGCGGTCATCAACCCGACCGGCGACACCTCCACCTTTACCTACGACGCCCAAGGCAACGTGACCTGGCAGCGCGACCCAACCGGCCGCACCACCACCTTTGAACGCGACGCCCAAGGCCGTTTGCTCAGCCTGACCGACCACGACGGCCACCGCACCGAATACGTGCGCAATGGCCAAGGTCAAGTAACCGAAATCCGCCTGCCGACTGGCGAGACGGTGCAACAAGACTGGCAGGGCAACCGCTTGGTGCGCCGCATCGATGAAGCCGGGCACCGCACTGACTGGACCTACGACAGCAACGGCTACCCCGCCGAGATCACCTACACCGATGCCGTCACCCAAGCGCAGCGAACAGAACGGTTGGAATACGACGCCATGGGCCGCTTGTTGTTGCACGAAGACGCCTTAGGCCGCATGACCCGTTACTCTTACACTCAAGGCACCCGCAGCCTGAACCAACCCACGCGCGTGACCGACCCGAGCGGACGGCACGCCACCTTTGTCTACGACGGTAATAATCGCCTCGTACAAGAAACCGACTTCTCCGGCGTACAAACACTCTATACCTACACCCCACGCGGTGAAGTCGCCAGTAAAACCATCGTCATGCCCAACGCCGACGGTAATGGCAGCACCGAGTACGCCTACACCTACGAATACGACGCCAACAACCGCTTGATCAAGGCCACGCACCCCGGCGGCGATCAGCACAGCCAGCAAGTCTGGCTGTACACCTACGACACGCGCGGCAACCTGACCCGGGCGGAACTGCAAGGCACGGAACTGCACCACACCTATGAATACGACGCCGCCGGGCGTAAAACCCGTGAAGAAGACGCCACCGGAAGCCAACAAACGTTTGACTACCACCCCGATGGCCGCCTGCGCAACCTGACCAATGCCTTGAACAACACTCAAAGCCTCACTTGGAACAACCAAGGCCAGTTGGACACCCTGTACGACAGCACCCTGGGTGCCTATGTGGTGCAATACGAACACGATGCGCGCGGTCAAGTCACCGCCGCCACCGACGCCCGTGGCCACCAAACCCGGCTTGAACGCGACGCCCGTGGTCAACTGGCCACCCAGTCTGCCCCCGGTAACCCGCAACAAGACCGCATCACCCGGCAATACAACCAGCGCGGGCAGGTCATCCAACAGACCGATGCTACCGGAGGCCAAATTGATTTCACTTACAACGCCGCCGGTGAACTCATCGAACAGCGCGACAACTTGGGCGGTGAACACACCTTCGCCTATGATGACCTCGGCCGCCGCATTGCCCACACCACCCCCGCGGGCTTGGAGATCACCTGGGTCTACAACCAGACAGCACGTTATTTAGACATCACCCGTACCGAACTCGACCCCGGCCTGCCCACCTTGCGCACCGACCGCGAACGCCGCGAGCGCGAACGGTACGACCTCATGGGCCGGTTGATCGAGACCGAAGACGCCGCCGGGCAGCTCTGGCGCTACCGCTACGACACCCGAGGCCTGCTGACGCAGATCGATAACCCCGACGGCTCCGCCTTGACGCTGACCTACAACCACGCCGGGCACCTCACCGAAGAAACGCTGATCGCCCAGAACGGCGACACGCGCCGCACCCAATACCAGCGCGACGCCCTAGGCCGTGTGACCCAGCGCATCGCCCCGCACGGCGCACAAACGCGCTACCAGTACAACGCCCTAGGGCAGTTGCAAGAGATCACCCTGCCGGATGGTTTTAACCGCATCACCCACCATTACGACGCCCGGGGCCGTAAAATCGCCACCTATTACCCCGAAGGCCTGAGCGAACACTGGGACTACGACGCCGCCGACAACATCGTGCGCTACACCGACCGCAACGGCGACACCCAGGTGCTGGAATACACCCCGGACAACCAAGTCAGCGTGCATTACGACGCCGAAGCCGTGCGCCAAGGCTATGCATGGCACACCCAATACCATTATGACCCGCTCGGCCGCCCGGTGGGCATGACAGACCCGAACGGCAACACGCAAACGCAAGTACGCGATGCATTGGGCCGCGTGATTGAACAGCGCGATGCCTACGAAAAGCCCATCACCTACGAGCGGGACGCTGCCGGTCGCGTACAGGCCGTGATCGACCGCAATAACGCCCGCACCGACGTGCACCACAACGCCTTTGGTGAAGTCGAACGGGTCATAGACCCGCTGAACAACCAGACGCGCTACACCTACGACGAACTGGGCCGCCGAGTCGCCCAGATCAACGCCTTAAACGATGTCGAACACTGGGCCTACAACCTGCGCCATCAAGTGACCGAACACACCGACACCTTAGGCCGCACCACCGAACACCATTACGACGATTTCGGTAACCTCACTCGGGTGACCCTGCCGGACGGAGCCAGCACGCGCTATACCTACGACACCGGGAACCGCCTGACCGAGATCATCGACGCCAACAACCAGCGTGAACGCTTGGAATACAACGAACGCGACGAACTGGTGCAGCGCACGAATGCCTTAAACCTCAGCACCCGTTACCAATACGACGGGCTGGGCCGCGTCACCGAGATCCAGCAACCCCAAGCCGGCACCGATATTCAGTTGGCGTACAACGGCCGCGACCAACTGGTGGAACGCCGGTTCCAAGGCATCGTCGAACGCCAAGCCTACGACGCCCGTGGCAACCTGACGCAAATTGACAGTCCCGCCAACCGGGAAGACTACCAATACGACCCGGCCGGAAACCAAGTCGCCGTGTTGAACCACACCCTGAACCAACGGATCGACTACGCCTACGACGCCAATAACCAGCGCGCAGCCATGCACGTTGCAGGCGGTGCGAGCACCACCTATGCGCGTGATGCCATGGGGCGTATCCGTGAATTGACCTTGCATCGCTCCTGCGCTTCCTGCGCCCGCGATGTTAGTGCATCCCTGCACGTCACAGGCGAAACCACTTACTTTGAACGTGACCCATTAGGCCGCATCACTGAACGCTACCTGCCCAACGGCACGCGTGACCTGACCCTGTACGACGAACTGGGCCGCACCCGCGCCATCGTGCAGCAGCAACAAGACAGCCAACAATGGAGTGGTTTTGATGCCAAATTCTTCAACAGCTTCCAAACCCCCAGTAACCCCCGTTGGCAAGCACGTGACCACGCCCAAGACTGGAGCGCCACGCAACAGCAACTCAGCCAGCAGTTCAATCAAGATGGCTGGAGCACGCAAGACCAGCACCTGTATTTTCATGACAGCGAAGGGAATTTAAGTGCACGCACCTATAATGAAAAGTTCTCCTTCTTCTACGACTACGACGAGAACGACCGCCTCGTTCGTGCCGACGAACCACAAAACCTCACCACCACCTACCAGTGGGATGCGGTAGGCAACCTCACCCACAAACAGGTGCGGGATTTAAGCTACCAATACCACTACAACGACGGCAACCAACTGGTGCAAGCCGACCATTGGCGCTTACGGCACAGCGGTGGCGGTAACTCACGCGGCAACGACAACAATGCCTATAACAGTAATGGCATTCTATCGAACTGGGACATCCACCACCTCGACCAACAACATCTGTTTGAGTTCATGTGGGACCCCTCGGTGAACCACAACCAAGACAAGCTGACCCAAACCTACGCCTACAACCAAAACGGCCAGCTTACTCAGAAAAACCTAGGCAACGGCGCAAGTGAAACCTATCAACACGACGCCCTGGGCCGCATGACCGCCCAAACCACCGAGTACGGTGCGCAGTACCAGTTCGCGTACGACGCGCAAGACCGCCGCGTGCACACCCAGCTCAGCGACTGGGAGCGTAGCTACCAATACGGCAGCTTGTACGACGGACGGCAGGAATTGGCGCAATGGGATAACCAAGGGAACCCTTACCGCACCCTGAACTACCTGCCCGGTGAACAAGGCCTGCCGTATGGCACCCTGATCAGCCAAAACGTCCACCAGTGGCAGAACGACGAGTTCCGGGTTACCGGTTTTGCGCAAAACTACGCCGAAACCGGCTACTTCCACCAAGACCATCTGGGCAGCACCGTGAAAATCACCGGCCCAGAAGCCGGCAACGCCTTCCGTTGGGACTACACCCCGCAGGGCGAGGCATACGGTTTTACGCATCGTTACTCACACGAACAGATGACCCGCACCCACGTCGGCCACAGCCCCAAACGCCACTTGGTTCCTTACCTCTACACCGGACAGTACGAAACCAATTTAACCGGCCTCATCCACATGGATGCACGGTGGTACAACCCACAGCTTGGACGTTGGTTACAACCCGACTACTACAGCTTTAACCAACTGGCCTTGCCACAAAGTGCACGGCATCAGCTGTTAGCCAGCACCACCTTAAACACCCAACAACTGCTGCGTGACCCCAGCCAACAGATGGCGTATGGTTATGTGAGTGGCAACCCGCTCAGGTGGGTGGATCCGATGGGGTTAGTTGAATACTTCATTGGCGGTGGTGCAGATAAAGCGGACTTCCTTGCTCGACTTTGGCCTACGAAGGATAAAGAAAGACGGGATCTAGGCATTAGGGGTACCGGCAACATGAATGAGACGATGGACTGGGCTATTGAGCGCGGCCTAATTACTGCTAACGACAGTGCATACTATGGCCATGAAGACGCCGATGAAATAATCGCCGATATCATTGCTCGTGTAGCCTTGGGTGAAACCAGTATTAAGCTTACTGGGCACAGTTATGGTGCTGCTGCGGCTATGCGAATCACTGAAGAGTTGAAAACCCACGGTATATCGGTAGAGCGTCTCGTCACCCTAGATCCCGTCTCAACATTCGGTAACGTACCTCGCCCGGCAACAAATGCTAATACACATATCAACATGCACCAAAGGCAAACTTTGCTGGATAAAGTGGTCAATATACCCATAGTTGGCAATGCGGTAGGGTTAATCGCGTCTGGAATCGGATCGATATTTTCATCAAAGATTGATGGCTCAGATGTCATCGCTACGGCTGGGAATCAACTGGGTGCAATAAAGGGTGCACAGAACGTTCAAACAAACTTGCATCACTATGATTCAAGAGGAATGTATCTACAGGCCATTGAAGCCACGAGGTGCCCCTAATGAAAATTTATATTATAAACTTTCTAGTTATATTGTTCTGCACAGGTTGTGCATCCAAACACATTGATATTGAGCTAGAACATTTTGGCCTAGCAAAATTAGATGAAAGCAATGACTTCTATTTTTATTTTATTGTATCTACAACTGATCCGATAGAAGGCATCTGCCAAAGGTACAACCCTCACTCTGGGTGCAGTCATATTAATTCAGTAGGTTTCTCTATATATGATGATGAACGACTGATTTTCCCGGGAATATCCCGATATTCAAGACTTATCAATGGTGACTTAATAGACTTGTATGGGATTGTGTCTAAAAATATGAGCCAAGCTATTTTCACGCACGACTGGGAAAGCCCGCCATACCAATACATAATGTACTTATATTCTTTTAAAAACGCTATAGTAACCAGATCCTCGACAGGAACTAGGGAGTTGCATTTCAATCTACTTGAGGATGAATTTACTCAGTTCAGGCTGCAAATATCAATGAGATGCAATGGGTATACCTATTGTTTGAAAACAAATACGATTGCGATACCTGCAGAAGCAATAAGGAATGCGGAGTTTGATGCTATTCTCCGTAGTGATAACGGAGGACTGCCATATACCCGATTTGATCTAATGGATTCATATTAATCATGCATGCCTGACGAAAATCCCGACAAATGACGGAATTATTGTTCTTTAACAATTAGTGCTGTCCTGCGATGTGTGCTTTATACATCGCAGGATGCTTTACCTTCCTGTCCGAACGGCAACTCCTTTGGCGACGTTGAAATTGGTATCAAGGCTGGAGGTAGTCTACCACTTGAGTTAGAGAGCACTCAGTACGTAAGCCGATTGTTGAGCCAACCCAGTTACATAGCTTTTCACGATGCATATCAAGTAGGTCAAGGCATATTCAATGCATACAGTGAATTAACAGATGGCAACAGCAGTCGATGCATTGGAGGCCCGTAACTATGTTTTTAATTATTGTTATTTCTTTGATTATATTCATTGAATGTTCTAAATGGATATTGTTTCTTCGACATCCTAGTAACAATTCTGTTATCAGGAAAAACTTATATCTTGCCTTGCTTCAAGGAGTATTGGTTGGTTTTTATAGTGCATACAATGGGGGTGCTGGAATAGAAATAGCTCTAGTATTTATTTTGATAGCTGAAGACCTTTTTTTAGAAATATGATTCTAAAAAAAGGAAAGCCGAAAAGAATTGATTGATTTCTGATCAAAACAAATTGGGCTTGATCTTCTCTGTCAGGAACAAAGCATACTCACAATATTATTTAATCTATTGTTGATTGAATAACTCAGCTCATTAACAATTTGCTCCTGTCCTGCGATGTGCTGACTATACATCGCAGGATGCTTTCCCTTCTGCCCGAGGGACCTGACCCTGTACGACGAACTGGGCCGCACCCGCGCCATCGTGCAGCAGCAACAAGACAACGAACAGTGGAATGGTTTTGACGCCACCTTCTTCAACAGCTTCTATACCCCCAACAACCCCCGTTGGCAAGAACGTGACCACGCCCAAGACTGGAGCGCCACGCAACAGCAACTGAGCCAACAGTTCAATCAACCCGGCTGGAGCACACAAGACCAGCACCTGTATTTTCATGACAGCGAAGGGAATTTGAGTGCGAGAATGTATGACGGGCATGGATGCCCTAATGCCGAGGGCGCAGGATGCGCAGGATCGGCAAACGAGAAATTTGCGTTCTTTTATGACTACGACGAGAACGACCGCCTGACCGCCGCACACGAACCACAGAACCTCACCACCACCTACCAGTGGGATGCTGTGGGCAACCTTACCCACAAACAGGTGCGGGATTTAAGCTACCAATACCACTACAACGACGGCAACCAACTGGTGCAAGCTGACCACTGGCGCTTACGGCACAGTGGCGCAGGTAACTCACGCGGCAATGGCCCAGCCTACAATCACAACGGCATCCTATCGAACTGGGACATCCACCACCTCGACCAGCAACACCTGTTTGAGTTCATGTGGGATCCGAGTGTCAATCACAATCAAGAGCGCCTGACGCAGAGTTATCAATATAACGCCAACGGCCAACTGACCCATGTGAATCTAGGCAACGGCGAAAGCGAACAATACCAACACGACGCGCTGGGCCGCATGACCCAACAAACCACCGAATACGGTGCGCAGTACCAGTTCGCGTACGACGCGCAAGACCGCCGCGTAAGCACCCAGCTCAGCGACTGGGAGCGTTCTTACGACTATCAAAGCTTGTATGATGGACGCCAAGAGAACAGTCAATGGGACAACCAAGGCAACCCTTACCGCACCCTGAACTATCTGCCCGGCGAACAGGGTATGCCCTATGGCACCCTGATCAGCCAAAACGTCCACCAATGGCAGAACGATGAGTTCCGCGTCACCGGCTTTGCGCAAAACTACGCTGAAACCGGCTACTTCCACCAAGACCATCTGGGCAGCACCGTGAAAATCACCGGCCCCGAAGCCGGCAACGCCTTCCGGTGGGACTACACCCCGCAGGGCGAGGCATACGGGTTCACGCATCGTTACTCACACGAACAGATGACAAGAACCCACGTCGGCCACAGCCCCAAACGCCACCTGGTGCCTTACCTCTACACCGGACAGTATGAAACCAACTTAACCGGCCTCATCCACATGGATGCACGGTGGTACAACCCCCAACTGGGGCGCTGGTTACAACCCGACTACTACAGTTTTAACCAACTCGCCTTGCCACAAAGTGCACGGCATCAGCTGTTAGCCAGCACCACGTTAAACACCCAACAACTGCTGCGTGACCCCAGCCAACAGATGGCGTATGGTTATGTGAGTGGCAACCCGCTACGGTGGGTGGATCCGATGGGGTTGTGTGGCTGGTTCTGGAGTAATTTAGGAAGCTCTGTCAAATCAGCCGCAATAGGTGCTGCCGAGACCGCGTTGGTGTTGAGTACGGGCGCCGCGTCGTCTGTCAGCGCTGGCCTTGCTGGGCTAGGCACTTATGCGCTGACCGGGGATCTTGACGCGGCCACTGCAGTCATTCAGGGTATTCAGGCTCAGTATACGTATCAGCCCCGGAGCGCCCAAGGTCAGGCTGCTGTGCAGACCTTGGGAGGCGTGTCAGCAAAGGTGGATGAGGGGTTGCATTTCTTCGCAGACCCGATAGCGGATCGTTTTGGTCCGTTAGCAGGAACGGCTACCTACATGGCACCAGACCTGCTGACTCTTGGCACAGGGGCTTTGCTAAGGCAGAGCACAAGAGCGGGGAGTGTTTCGGCGGGGTTAAGCAATCCTATACCCGACACTTTAGCTAGAGTTGTACCTGATAATCCAATTACTCGTGCCTCTGACACCCTAGGTAGACCTGGAGCGGATGATGTTTTTGTGACAGCGGCATCTGACATTCGTGGGCTCAACGCAAGCCAGATTGCTGAACGATTAACGATTCCTGAGAGTCCTACTGGTTTTAGAGTTATTGAATTTCAAACTCCGAGTTCCGGTATTGCCTCTCCAGTTAATAGAACTGATCCTGGATTTATCGGTGGCGGACGAACAGCGGGTGGAGCGAGAGAGTTTGTAATACCTAATGGTGCAATTCCGGATGGATCTAGCACGAGGGTTATACCATGAGCAAAAAGCTAAGCACCGATGAAACCAGTTTGATCGGAAGCTGGGTAGAAAAAAGAGGCACTTTAAAACAAGATGCCGTTTGCGAGCGCATACAATGGCTCATTGACTCCTATTTCAAACAAGTTGCCGTAGATGGAGATAACTGGTCTGCTTTATACATAAATCCTGATGATGGTAGTTATTGGGAATTAACGTACCCATATAGTCATATGCATGGTGGAGGTCCTCCAACTCTACAGCGCATTACAAAGGATCATGCTAAGAAGCGGTACGTTATTGGAAGTGGTTAATGACTTTTTTCTCATTATCCTGAATTCAGATCCGAATAACTTTCAAAGTTGTCACCGACGATGGCGACGTAATAGCTGCATTTCTAGGGCGAAGGTAATATGAACGCATACAATATACGCCAACTTAAAAAAATGCGTGAGCAAGTAGCCTCATATCAAGTAGGTGATTTAAGTTTGCAGTCTTTGATTGGAGATTTAATATTTTTACGTGATTCATTGACGGAAACTAAAGATGACTGGGAGCGTGAACTTACTTATCTAATTGTTGATCTGGAATCTGCTAATACCTATGCGTTAGAAAAAAACAATGGAAAACTTGATTCCATGACCAGCAAGATTGTGTATGACGCCCTAGAAAAGTTGGCAATCTTGATTGAAAAAAGCATGGAAGCTTAATTCAAGAGCTATTAGTGCGCGAGCTCAATCACAGTCAGCTAATGTTTAAGGTGTCTGTGATTTTGGATGATGCCTCGCCGATTGGGGTCACTGCTCTTTAACAATTCGCCCCTGTCCTGCGATGCGCAGTTAAAGCATCGCAGGACATTTTATCTTCTACCCCGAAGGCCTGAGCGAACACTGAGAATACGACGCCGCCGACAACATCGTACGCTACACCGACCACAACAGCGACACCCAAGTACTGGAATACACCCCCGACAACCAAGTCAGCGTTCATTACGACGCCGAATCAGTAAGCCAAGGTTATGCGTGGCACACCGAATACCATTACGACGCTCTGGGCCGACCCATCGGCAGCACCGACCCCAACGGCAACACGCAAACGCAAGTACGTGACGCCCTAGGCCGCGTCGTGCAACAACGCGATGCCTACCAACAACCCATCGCCTACGAGCGTGACGCCGCCGGCCGCGTACAGGCCGTGATTGACCGTAATAATGCTCGCACCGACGTGCACCACAACGCCTTTGGTGAGGTGGAGCGGGTCATAGACCCGCTGAACAACCAGACGCGCTACACCTACACGAACTGGTGCAGCGTACAAACTAGAACAACGTTCAAAGAAAGTGTACTCTGCGCCCCATGAAAGCTAAAAGGAGCCGTGCGTTGCGCAAGTACTATAAGGAAATATTTATCATAATCGCGTTAGCGTTGTACCTGCTTTATGGCCTGGGTGTGTATCAAAACTTTGCGGCGCTCATTGAAAACCTGGATCTGAGTCCGCAGTCCATCTTTTCTATTCCGCGTGCACTGCAGGGCACCTAAACTTAGCCCTGCATCCATCAGCAACTTCTGCTATAAAGCCTATTCATTTTGATGATGCAGGTACGAACATGTCATCGCCACAGGATATTTTGCATTTTTGGTTCACTGAACTGATACCGAAAGACTGGTTCACCAAGAATCTGGAACTGGACCAGCAAATTGCGCGGCGCTTTGGTGCAGTACACCGGGCGGCAGTGCAGGGCGAGCTATCGCCTTGGCGTTCTGATGCCCTTGGTCGACTGGCAGAAATTCTGGTGCTCGACCAGTTTTCGCGCAACATCTACCGTGATCAGCCGGGGGCATTTTCGGCCGATGGAATGGCGCTGATACTGGCGCAAGAAGCCATTGCGCAACGCTGCGATGACGCGTTGCCGTCGGTGTCGCATCGATCTTTTTTATACATGCCGTTTATGCACAGTGAATCGGCGGTCATCCATGAAACGGCGGTAAAACTGTTTAGCCACCCAGACTTGGCCTACAATCTAGACTTTGAAATGCGCCACAAAGCCATCATCGACCGCTTTGGGCGTTATCCGCACCGTAACGCTATTCTGGGCCGCACTTCTACCTCGGAAGAAGAAGCGTTTTTGCTAGAACCCGGATCGTCTTTCTGAGCAGTTTATGACCCAATTACCGCTGGCAACCCTCACTCTGAGGGGCATTCAACAAGGTTTTTTTCGCATGCTACCGCTGGCCACCTTTGTAGTGATGTTTGGTGTGGCGTTTGGCGTGGCGGCGGCACAAAAAGGGCTGAGCGGCTTCGAAATTCTGTTCATGAGTGGCATTGTGTTCGCGGGGGCGGCACAGTTCGCCGCCTTGGATTTATGGCAACCCGAAGTGGCGGTTTTGTCACTGGTCATGGTGACCTTTGCGGTAAACAGCCGCCATCTGCTGATGAGCGCTTCCTTGTACCCTTGGCTGCGCCATCTACCCGCCCGCCAGCGTTATCTATCATTGGTTTTATTGAGTGATGCGAACTGGGCTATGTCGTACGCCGACCATCAAAAAGGCGTTAGGGATGTCGGCATTCTGGTTGGTGGCGGTATGGCACTCTGGTTGACTTGGATGGTGGGTACAGTAGGTGGCGTCTTGCTGGGCAGTGGTTTTTCGGAACCTTCACGCTATGGTTTGGATGTGATCATGAGTTGTTTTCTGCTGGCAATGATCATCAGTGGTGAACCGCAGCGACACCTGTTCCTGCCTTGGGCGATTGCGGCGGCCGTGGCCGTCTTGGGTTACTACACCTTACCCGCCAATCTGCATGTGATTTTTGGTGCACTGGCGGGTGGCTTGGCGGGTGTTTTGTTGGGCGGGGAATCAACGGTCAAAAAGGAGGATGCGGTATGACCCTGGCATTAACCCCGACCACCGGCGTCATATTGATCCTGCTTATGGCTATCGTGTCGTACCTTACACGCATCGGTGGCATCGCCATTCTGGCGCAACTCTCCATCGGGCCACGCACTGAACGCTTTATCCAAGCTATGTCGGGGTCTGCGTTGGTGGCAATTGTGGCCCCGGCCGCGGCGGCAGGCGACAACGCGGCCCGCTTGGCGTTGGTCGCGACCTTTCTGACGATGTTACTGACCCGCAAGGCGTTGCTCGCCATTGCAGCCGGTATTCTCACGGCGGCGCTCTGGCGGGTGTGGTTTTGATCGTCGCCAGCTTTCCATCCATTGAACCTGACGAGGCAAACATACTGATTTTGGGCAGTATGCCCGGTGTGGCGTCGTTAGATGCGCAACAATATTATGCGCATCCACGTAATGCGTTCTGGCCGATCATGGGATCGCTGTTCAATTTCGATTCTAATGCTCCCTATGCTCAAAAAGTCGCCGCTTTACAGGCCGCGAACGTCGCGGTATGGGATGTATTGGCCTCCTGTTATCGGCCCGGCAGCCTGGATGCGGCCATTGACCCAGCCAGCACCGTACCCAATGACTTTTCGGCGTTATTTGCACGACACCCGGCACTGCATCGTGTGTTCTGTAACGGGGCAACCGCAGAGCAGCTGTTTCGGCGCCACGTTTTACCGGGAATTGACCGTCAGCTTTCACTGTCACGACTACCATCGACCAGTCCAGCCCATGCGGCGCTCTCACTGGACGCAAAAACCACGCTTTGGCGCAGCGCTATTTTGGGCGACAATGCCAGTAACGCAGATCATTTGTGCTAATCTCTTTCTAACAGGTATCGTTTCAATGTGGTGTGGTCGCTGCCTATGATGTTCAACCAACCGACAGTAACAAAAGTGCGACGGTTCGGTGTCATACTCGTGCTGGGTATGAGTTTACTGAGCGGGCTATCGGCACAACAGCCTGTTGTGATCGGCGGATATGACTTCCCACCCTATCTGAACATCAGCAACGACCAACCGGTCAGCGGCATCACTCTGGAATTAATTGCGCAATTGAACCTTATGCAGGACGAATACCAATTTGAGCTGTTTCTTACTTCCCCAGCTCGTCGTTTTGATGATTTCTCGGCGGGACACTTCGATATGATGCTTTTTGAAAACCCGATATGGGGCTGGGAAAAGGTGGATATCTACAGTACGCCGTTACCTCTATTTTTTGATGATCGGGAAATCTACATTGCGCGTCAGGCATTGGGTCGTAATCAAAGCTATTTTAATGACCTAACGCAACGGCGAATGGCCGGAATTTTCAGCTATCATTACGCGTTTGCGGACTACGTCAATGACGCTGACTGGCTGCGGGAAAACTTCAACATGGTGTTGGTGAATTCGCAAGATGCCCTGGTGGAATTGGTTGTGCAAGGCCGCGCTGATGTTGCCGTGGTCAGTGAGGCCTATTTGCTGGCTGCCTTTACGCAAAACCCGCTCCTGCGTTCACAAATATTAGTGTCTGAAAAAATCGACCAGGAATATCAACACCACATCATTGCGCGTTCAGCGCACAGTGCCACTGCGCAAGCGGTACATGCGTGGTTGCAACAGGTGTCGCAATTGTCGAATCCTGCAGTTCAGGTCTCACCATGAGTAGTCTGGAATCACCGCGCCCGCTTTCCCTATCGCGCCGGTTGCTGGTGCGTTCGTTTCCGGTTCTGGCCATGGTGCTGCTGGGTATTCAGTTACTGAATGGATGGATTCAGTACCACAGCCAATTGTCCGCCCTCAAGACCAAGGCCGATGCCATCGCCCTCTTGACCGCTGCGGCCATCGCCCAACCCTTATGGGTCTTTGATCGACAAATCTACGAAGGCCAAATTCGCGCCCTGAACATTGATGATGAATTCGTCTATGCGCGGATTGTGGATGACCAAGGCCAGGAAATCTTTTCTTATGGCGACACGACGTCAGAATCGCGCCACCTGTATATTTTGAGCCTGCCCGTCAGCGAACCTTTTCAAGAACGGACCTTTGCCGCCTTCGAACTCGGTTGGAGCCTGCAAGGTGTGCAGCAAGTAATATGGCAAACCGTATTCGTGGGCTTGTTGTTGTTTGGTCTGACCTTCGGATCCCTGTACCTTATTCTCCATTGGGCCGTACGCCGTTCGGTTTTGCAGCCACTACAAAATCTGGTGCAGGCATTACGGCGCATTGCTTTGAAGGACTGGCACCAACTGGATATCGACCCCAAGCTCAAACGAACGGAATGGGCCGAAGTATTCACCGCGTTCAATCGCATGACCATGGGGTTACGCAGCGGCGATGAAGCACGCCAATACGTTGATGAACTGAAAGCCGCACAAGAGGCCATGCAAGATCAGCACGAGGCTATGTCACTGTTGACTGAGCGCCTTCATTTAGCGACGCAGGCGGGGAAAATTGGTATATGGGATTACGATGTCCTGACCGGTGAGCGTACCTGGAACGATGAAATGTACGAGCTGTATGGCCATGCCAAAGGTGCTCTGGAGCAAGACCCGTTGCTATGGGAAAATTCCCTCCATCCTGAACACCGTGAGCGGGCGATGGAGAACACACAGCGCGCTTTAGCAAGAAAAGAAATATTGGAAGATGAGTTCCGCATTATTCGCGGCGATGGTGAAATCCGCTGGATAAAGACCAGCGGGCGCGTATTGCGCAATGGCACCGGCACTCCTATCCGGTTTTTAGGCACTAACATGGACATCACGACCAGCAAGGAACAGGAAGAAGCACTGCAAACCATGGCGCACTTTGATGCCCTGACCGGGTTACCCAATAGGCGGCTATTGCTGGACCGCCTGCAACAAGCCATTGCACGTAGCCAACGCCAAAACACCTTGCTGGCCGTGGTTATGATGGATTTGGACGGCTTCAAAGCCGTGAACGACGACTTTGGCCATGACGCCGGAGACCATATGTTGACGGTGCTGGCTGAACGCATGGCCGCCTGCATTCGCCAAGAAGATACCTTAGCGCGCTTAGGGGGTGATGAGTTTGTCTTGCTGCTAGGCGAATTACACAATGAAGCCGAAATCGAACAAACCTTGGCACGTATCCTCGCCACCGTTGGTGAGCCGGTGAACATACAAGACCAAAGTACGCAAGTATCCACCAGCATGGGCGTAACGCTATTCCCCGCCGATGGCAGTACGGCTGAAACCTTGCTTCGACATGCGGACCAAGCCATGTACCTAGCGAAACGAGCCGGTAAGAACTGTGTGCGGTATTTTTCCAGCCTTGACTGACCCTCTGCGCAGAACGCAATCTCGTCCTACGGATTGATACCGGCAGTGCGGATTGGCACACGAGTCCGCCGTTTTTCCAGCACGCTAATTAGGACGAGTGGCCCAATGATCAGCGTTGAACCCAACACGAACCAGAGGTCCGGTACTTCCTGAAACCACCACCAGCCCGCCAGTAACGCGGACAGCAAACCCGTGTATTCGGCACTGGTGACTTCGCTGGCAGGCACATGGCGGTAGGCCAGTAGAACCGTCATGTTATAGGCCAGAATAAAGAACGCCGAGCCAAAGGCCGTAAAGAGTATATCGGCCTGCCACGGTGCACCCTCCAACCACGCCAGCACTCCGGCGGTCGGCAAGCCCAGCAGCTGCGTCATAAATAGCGTATGCACCATGGTTTGATGCGTGGGCAGTTTGCGCACCAACACCACGGTCAATGCCAACGACAAAGCGACGCCTAAGGCACTCAATGCGCCCCACGTCAGTTCAACGGGGCGCAAGATCACCGCAATACCCACAAATCCGCTGATCACCGCAAACAGACTGATGCCTCGTAAGCGTTCACCAAACACCAATACGGAAAATACCATGACCAAAATCGGCGCAACATAGAACAGCGCATTGGCCGTGGCCAGAGGCAACGTGGTCAGGGCCACAATCATGCAATAGATACCAAAAAAGCCCATGTGCGAACGCAACACATGCAATGGCCATCCGGCGAACAAGCGCCGGTGATCGACGTGCTGAATGAGGGGTAGCAGCAAGCCTAACGTGATCAACATACGCACAAAAATAAACTGAAAGATGGGTAAGTCAGTACCCTGCCATTTGATCAACGCATCCGACACCACGGCCAGGGCATTCCCAATAACCAACAGCGCAATCGCGCTGCCTACCGTATGTCCTCTCATATCGCCCTAGGCCCCACAAACCTTAAAGCCCTACCTTAGCCCTGACTCACTATTGTGTATAATGATCTTTAATTAATGATTATTAGATTTTTAGATAATGAAATACCCCCCATTGAAAGCCATGGCAACGTTTGAAACCGTCGCGCGCCTCAACAGCTTTTCACAGGCTGCCGATGAACTGCACATCAGCCAGAGCGCCGTCAGCCACCAAATCCGACTGCTCGAAGACTTTCTCGGCGAAACCCTGTTTCGCCGCTTAGGCCGCTACTTGGAATTAAGCGACGTCGGCTATGCGTACTATGAAGCCATTGCACCGGCGCTGGCGCAAATTCAGCGCGCCACAGTAGAAGTACAGGGACAAGAAACGCTGTCTGTCCGTTTGGCACTTTTCAGCTCCTTTGCCGTGCGTTGGCTCATTCCTCGGCTGCCGGATTTACAACGGCAACACCCCACGCTCGACCTCGCGTTAGAAATGATGAACGAAGCGCCACAACTGACTGACCGCGTGGCCGACTGTTTCATTACCTTACTGCCGGACAGCCGCGGGTTCACCACCGAAGCCCTCTACACTGAACAATTGTTTGCCGTTTGTAGCCGCACTCTATGGCAACGCATGCAAGATGATTGGGCGCAATTTGACTGGTCGGACGATGCGCAAGGTATCAGCCCGCATATTTTGCAGCATTATCCTTTGCTGTCGGTGCACAGTATTTATGGCCAGCGCAGCGAAGACTGGCGTCGATGGTTCGCCGCCGCCGGGGAAACCCTTCCCGAACAAGCCCGACTACAGCATTTCAGCCACATGCTGTTAGCACTGGAAGCCGCCCGCCATCATCAAGGCATAGTGCTCACCAACGACTATATGTTCCAGCCGGCGCAAGATACCGATCTTGTTAAGCTGCCATTTCATGCCCTGATCACCGGCGATGTTTTTCACTTTGCCTGCAAAACCCATCGCCAGCACGAACCAGGCATTGCCATGTTACGGCACTGGCTGCGCGCGCAGGCCAAGGTGGCGGGTTGGATTATGTAGCGCGTACCACCGGACAAAGTGGGCGGAACAAGCACCTTGGGAGACAAAATCCTGCACATCGGCACAAAATCTGCTTTACTGAAGTTGACTGACCAGTTCGACAGTATTCTGTCACCGATTAAGCATCATGCTCAGTCAGTGTCCTGGCCAATACGGAGGGGGTATGGACGATTCATGTGGTAGCGCAATCCTAGCCGGATTACCGGTTGGCGTCCTATGGCGCGATATGAGCACCGATGCTGTTAACATGAATACCGCCGCGCGTGAATTACTGCGCGTCCATCATGGCTTGGGCAGCCGTTGGTACGATGACTGTGCGCGCTTGCAATGGCGCCATGACGAACGTCTGCTACCCATTACCCTGAACCCACTGCTCACTGCCTTACAGGGGCGCACCCTGCGCACCACACGCTATGTTTTGCAGCGTGAAGATACCGACGTTTTGCTGGATATCACGGCCTACGCGCAAGCTACCATTGATGGTGTGCCCAGCATCATGACCGTCGTTATTGCCCCAGTCAATTTGGCGGTCGATGGGGTAAGCGCCACCAGTTTTGATGAAGTGTTAGCAAAGGTTTCCGCCCGGCTGATTCACGTTGATGCCGACGATATCGACGAACAGATTCAGGCGGCACTGGCCGTACTGGGCGAATACAGCGGCGTCGACCGGTCGTATCTGTTTCAATTTCATAATGACCACTCATGCAGCAATACGCATGAATGGGTGCGTGGTGGTATTTCATCGCACAAAGAGGATTTACAAGGCCTGTCCGAACGCTCGCTGCCCTGGTTCTTTCGTCATTTGCGCGAGCAGCGGATCGTGGCGATTGACGATGTAAGCCACTTACCGCCTGAAGCCGTCTTGGAGCGCAATGAATTTGAACGCGAGGACATACAAGCCGTTCTGTGTGTAGGGCTGGAATACGCCAATGAACTCATTGGTTTTATCGGGTTCGACCGCGTACATCGGACGCATCATTGGTTAACACACGATATCCGACGCCTAAAATTGGTCGGTGAGATGATCGTACACGCCCTGCAAAATTTAGCTTACCGACAATCGCTCAACCAAACGCAGCAGAATCTATTGCAAGCCAATCAGGAACTGGAGCAATTAGCCATGCTGGACGGTTTGACCGGTGTGTTCAACCGCCGGGCTTTTGATCAAACCTTACAAAAAGAACTGCAACGCGCGGTGCGGCAAGGTTATCCGCTGTCGCTTTTGCTGGTCGATATTGATCATTTTAAATTGTATAACGATCATCATGGCCATTTGGCCGGTGACGATGCACTGCGCCAAGTCGCACAGGTGTTGAGTCAGGAATTCCAACGCAGCGGTGAATTGGTGGCACGCTATGGCGGCGAAGAATTTGCGATCATTCTGCCACACAACGATGAAGCAGAAGCCATACAATCGTCCAATCGAGCGTTGCGCCGACTGCGCGACATTGCTTTACCGCATGAGCACCCGGACGTGGCTGGCCCGTTGACCATGAGCATTGGTCTATTGGTTGCCTTACCCGCCATTAAAACACGGCGTGACGACCTGATTTCGTTGGCTGACCAAGCCTTGTATAAAGCCAAAGCTGCCGGGCGTAATCAAATGAAGATGACTGTATTGAAAGGCGAGTCATAAATTTAATAAGTACATTTGAAAAATCATTGAAAGGCATTTTCTTTGCGCTGATACAGCCGTTACACTGATCACACATTTAATCATAAATGGACAAATTATGACTTTAACACGGACGTTATGTATTGCTTTGCTGTTCCTTCTCGCGACCCTTCAAGGGTGCTTGGCTCAGACAGAGTCGGAAAATATAAAAACAAAAGGCATAGCGGCCACCATGACAGTAGTCACAAAAGGAGCCTGGGGTGGTAGCGCAGATGTTAAAGTAACATTACGTGCGGGTAGCGGGTTTGGTGGCACCAACATAGAGCTATCTTCAGGTGACACTTTGTCCGTGCGTGCGAATGGCAGGAGTTATAGACTTTCCAAACACACTGATCTGTTTTCCGTATATTATCTAGCTAAAGTACCCGAGGTTTATCACAACACGGAATTTGTAGTGAGCTTTAATCGGGAGGAAGATACCAGTGCACCCTCCTCTACGACGGCACTGCCCGAACCGTTCAACATCACCTCTGAACAAAACCAGACCTATAATTACAAAGACAAAATACCCATACACTGGGAACCAAGCCAACCAAGATCGACAATGCAGTTGAGTTATACGCTAACCTGTAGGCAAGGCAGTAGCAGCTCTCTCATCGTATTTACACGAGGAATCCCGGATTCAGGTAGTTACAACCTAAACCTGCATAGCCACTTTGCCGACGAAGATCCGTTTGACAGTTGCAGAGGAGAAGCGACGTTGAATCGTCGACTGGCTGGCACCCTCGACCCGAACTTTGGCGCTGGTGGTAGCATAATGGGCATTCAGGAACGCACGCTCAAATTTAAGTTAGACATGAGCGACGGTTGATGAATTTTGGCCCATTGGCCGACCAAGCCTTGTATAAAGCCAAAGCTGCCGGGCGTAATCAAATGAAGATGACTGTATTGAAAGGCGAAACGCATTGACGCAACACCCAAACGAGCCAATTGCAACCAACCACAACCCGTTACATATTCTGTACCAAGACGATGCCTTATTGGTGGTGCACAAACCTTCCGGGCTGCTTGTGCACCGTAGCCCGATTGATAAGCACGAAACCGAATTTGCCCTGCAATATGCGCGCACCCTGAACGGCGGTGAGCATGTTTACCCCATTCATCGCTTGGACCGCCCGACCTCCGGGCTGCTCATTTTTGCGCGCAATCCGGACATTGCCTCTCGCCTGGGGCAGGATATGATGGCGCATAACCTGCGCAAAACCTATATCGCCATCGTGCGTGGCTGGCCAGATGACCAAGGCACGGTTGATTATGCGTTGCGTGATATGGCCGACGACCCGCGCTATCGTGGTGGTGAACTCAAAATGCGCGACGCCGTGACCGATTTCACCCGGCTCGCCACCGTGGAATTACCCGTGGCCGTGGATCGTTACCCCACCAGCCGTTATGCCCTGGTACAACTGCACCCACGCACGGGCCGTAAACACCAGTTGCGCCGTCACATGAAACACCTTCGCCACCCCATTATTGGTGATGCCAAACACGGCAAAAGCACCCACAATCATTTCTTCGGCAAGGCCTTCGGCGTACAACGCCTTCTATTGGCCGCTACTGAAATGTCACTCGACCACCCGACTACCGGCGAACCCATGGTACTGCGAGCGCCTCTGGCACAGGACATCGCGCACGTGATGAATTCCCTCGGTTGGCACAGGTGGGTAAATACCTTTGGCGTGCTTAATCCCCACTGAAAACGCACCACATGAAGGCCAAGTGGCTTCATGCTGGTGCATGCCTCGCTGTGTATCAGCCTGTGCTCATGGCTTAGTAATTTTCATAACCCACTGAAATACCTCGTAATTCTTCCTATTTTTTACCGCCATGAATTCTTGGCACAGCGCCTGCTATACCCACTTGTATACAAGATGGTATGGAACTTTCTTCACTATGCTAACCACGCTCGCCTGGACATTGCCACAATGGCAATCGGCTTATCACAACGGGACCACGCCGGACCACTTACTCTCCGCGTTGGTCGGCCATTTAGATCCGCAAGACCCGGCGTGGATCAGCATTGCCACGCCTGACCAACTATCACAGCAACTGGTCGAACTGGCGTTGAAGCTGGAACAAAGCAGTGGCGATATATCCCGCTTACCGCTTTATGGTGTGCCTTTCGCTGTAAAAGACAACATCGACGTGGCCGGGTTTCCGACCACTGCCGCCTGCCCAGCCTATGCGTATAAACCGAAAGCCGATGCGCACACCGTGGCCTTATTAAAAGCCGCCGGGGCCATTGTGGTGGGTAAAACCAACCTCGATCAATTTGCCACCGGGTTAGTGGGCACCCGCTCACCCTATGGCGCAGTGCCTAACAGCTTCAAGCCGGAATACATCAGCGGCGGCTCCAGTTCTGGCTCGGCCTCTACAGTCGCCCGGGGCCTCGTACCTTTTTCTTTGGGCACGGACACTGCTGGTTCGGGCCGTGTTCCCGCCAGCTTGAACAACATCATCGGTTTGAAAGGCACGTGCGGCGCCATGAGCATTCGCGGCGTGGTCCCGGCATGTCGGTCATTGGATGTGGTGTCGATTTTTGCGCTAACGCTGGACGATGCCAGCATGGTGTTTGAACTAGCCGCGCAGTATGACGCTGCTGAAGCCTACAGTCGGCAAGCGCCCACGGCACGCCCTAATTCTTTTAGCCAGGGCCCGCGTTTGGGCATTCCCGCAAGCCCACAGTTTTATGGCGACTCCGTAAGCGCAGATGCATGGGAAAGCACCTTGGCACAGTGGTCTGATTTGGATGTGGAGCTGGTGCCGATTGATTTCTCGCCGTTCAGCGAACTGGCAGCACTGTTGTACGATGGCCCATGGGTGGCTGAACGCCATGCGGCGGTCGAGATTTTCATGCGTGACCATGGGTCAGAAATGAACCCGGTGGTACGCGGCATTATCGAGCAGGCGAAGAAATTCAGCGCCACCGACGCGTTTAAAGCAGAATACCGGCGCGCCGAGTTACGTCGCACAATAGAGCAGATAATGGCGCCGCTATCGGGCTTGTTAGTACCGTCGGCGCCAACCTTTCCTACCTTGGCCGATTTGCTGGAAGAGCCGGTAAACCGCAACAGTGAATTAGGCACCTACACGAATTTCGTCAACTTGGCCGATATGTGCGCCCTTGCCATACCGGCCGGTTTCCGCAGCGATGGCCTACCCTTCGGCGTGACGCTGATTGGTCGGGCCTGGCACGACAAAGCATTGCAAACATTGGCCCAGCAATGGCTGGCGACGCAAACGCTTACGCTGGGCGCGACCAATCAATCGGTCCCGGCCTCTACGCCGATCTCACCCGAGGTCGCGCCCGGCTATTTACGTGTGGCCGTCGTGGGTGCTCACTTAACGGGCATGCCGTTAAACAGCCAGCTCACCGAGCGTCAAGCGGTACTGGTGGAAGAAACTCTCACGGCGCCTTCTTATCGTTTGTTCGCGCTGGCAAACACCACGCCACCAAAGCCCGGCTTGCAGCATGTGACTGATGGCTCGGGCAAGTCGATCATCGTGGAGCTATGGGACATGCCCATCGAGCATTTCGGCTCGTTCGTCGGCCTCATTCCCGCACCCTTGGGCATCGGCTCACTCACCCTCGCCGATGGCCGCACCGTCAAAGGCTTCATCTGCGAAGGCTGGGCCTTAGCAGATGCCACCGACATCACCGATTTCGGCGGCTGGCGGGCCTATTTGGCTGAGAAAGCAGCCGAGAAGGCAAAAGCATGAACTCCTCCTTTTCGATGAAGTCCGGCGGTGCCGTCGAGCAGAGCACTGGGCTCCTCGGGGGACGCCGTGGACCCACCAATGGCGGCTCACCATTTCGACCATCGATCGGCATTAACCGCTTAGGGTGGGGTCAGCTCCACGGGGGACGCCGTGAAAGCATCCCTGCTGGCTCGGATGCGGCCGTCCGGGCCGCATACGCCCCCTTTGCAGCTGACCCCACCCTAAGCAGTCAATACCTTTCATCAAGTCAAACTTCAATCAGCGACAACGCCCCGATAGCTCTTGTAAGGCACGGGCTATCGGTTTGGAGCGCAGGGTTGGCTTGGAGCGGGCGTGTGCGCACAGGACGTGCGCATCGAGCCTCCATGGACAAATTCGTCTGGAACGAATTTGCACGACCGAAGGGAGCCCGAAGGGTCAGGCGTATGGATGCGCCTGATAATTGGTTCACGGCGTCCCGCGGAAGGGCAACCCTTCGCTCCAAACCATTGCGAGATGACGTTATTTGGGTAGTGAAAATGGAGGTTAAACCCGCATGAAATCTAATGTATTGAATAAAGTATTAATCGCCAATCGCGGCGAGATCGCCGTGCGGATTATTCGCACATTGAAGGAAATGGGCATTGGCAGCGTTGCCGTTTATTCCGATGCCGACCGCAATAGCCTGCATGTCGAACTGGCAGATGAAGCCATCGCCTTAGGTGGAAATAGCCCGGCGGACAGCTATTTGGATGTGGGTAAAATACTGGCTGCTGCTAAAAGCATTGGAGCCACGGCCATTATTCCCGGTTATGGATTCCTCTCCGAGAATGCGGATTTTGCCGAAGCCTGCGAAGCCGAAGGCATTGTCTTTGTGGGGCCAACACCCCTGCAAATGCGCCAGTTTGGGCTCAAACACTCCGCGCGTGAAATCGCCGAAGCGGCTGGCGTGCCCTTGGCGCCCGGTACCGGTTTGCTGGCATCGCTGGAAGATGCCCTTGTTGCGGCGGAAAAACTCGGCTATCCCGTCATGCTCAAAAGCACCGCTGGTGGCGGCGGTATCGGCCTAACGCGCTGTGAAGATGAAACCGCCCTGCGCGAAGCCTTCGTTTCTGTACAGCGCCTCGGGCAAAGTTTCTTTAATGACAGTGGTGTGTTTTTGGAGCGCTTTATCGCCCAAGCGCGCCATGTCGAAGTACAGATGTTTGGTGACGGTAACGGTCATGTTGTAGCGCTGGGTGAACGCGACTGCTCATTGCAACGTCGCAACCAAAAAGTTGTCGAAGAAACGCCTGCACCGAATTTGCCTGCTGAAACGCGGCAAGCCATGTTGGACTGCGCAGTACGCCTCGGCGAAAGCGTGAATTATCGCTCCGCCGGTACGGTCGAATTCATTTATGACGCCCAGCGCGACGACTTCTTCTTTCTGGAAGTGAACACCCGCTTACAGGTAGAACACCCCGTAACCGAACAGGTGACCGGGCTGGATTTGGTCGCGTGGATGTTACAGATCGCGGCAGGTCAAACGCCAGATTTTAACAATCTGCCCGTGCCACAAGGCGCTTCGATGGAAGTACGGATTTACGCGGAAGACCCGGTAAAAGGCTTTCAGCCTTCACCCGGTGAATTGACGGACGTGCATTGGCCGTTGGATTTGGCGCGCGTCGACACCTGGGTCGAGACCGGCAGCGAGGTATCACCGCATTATGACCCGATGATCGCCAAGGTCATTGTCCACGGCCGTGACCGCGCAGAAGCCTTAGAAAAAATGCAGGCGGCGTTGAACGAAACCCGTTTAAGTGGCATTGCCACCAACTTGGACTATTTGCGCCAAGTCATCAGCACACCGGAATTTCGGGTGGGTGATGTGTCTACGCGGGCGTTGGAATCCTTTGTATTCCAGCCGCATGTGATCGAAGTATTGCAGCCCGGCACCTACACCACGGTGCAGGATTATCCCGGTCGCGTGGGTTACTGGGACATCGGCGTGCCGCCGTCTGGCCCGATGGACGATTTCGCGTTTCAGCTCGCCAACCGCATTGTGGGTAACCACGCCGACGCCGCCGGTTTGGAATGCACCATCATTGCGCCCACCTTGCGCTTTCATCAAGACGCGACCATCGCCTTAACCGGCGCGCCGACATCGGCCATGCTGGACGACGAGCCAGTGGCATTCTGGACACCGATTGACGTTAAAGCCGGGCAAACGCTGATCATTGGTAAAGCTCACAGCGGCTGCCGGACGTATTTGGCCGTGCGCGGCGGTTTTGATGTGCCGGAATATCTGGGCAGCCGGTCGACCTTCGCCTTGGGTCAGTTCGGTGGCCATGGTGGTCGCCCACTGCGGGCGGGCGACATGCTGCCCGTATCGCAAGCGGAATTGCCCGCCTGCACCACACCGCAACCCATCAGCGCCCCAATGGCAGCCGACCCGGCCCTGATTCCAAGTTACGACACACATTGGGAAATTGGCGTGCTTTATGGTCCGCACGGCGCGCCGGATTTCTTCTCGCAAGCGTCCATGGATACCTTTTTCGGCAGCGATTTCGAGGTGCACTACAACTCGAACCGCTTGGGCATTCGTTTGAACGGCCCTAAGCCCGAATTTACCCGCACCGATGGCGGCGAAGCCGGGCTGCACCCGTCGAACATTCATGACTGTGAATACGCCATTGGCAGCATCAATTTCACTGGCGACCTGCCGGTTATTCTGACCAAAGACGGCCCGAGCTTGGGCGGCTTCGTCTGCCCGGTGACCATCGCCAAAGCTGAATTGTGGAAGGTAGGTCAGGTGAAGCCGGGTGACACCATCCGCTTCGTGCCCATCGACTACCCCACGGCGGTATCACTACAGCACCGTCAAGTGCTGGCTATCCAGACGTTGGCCGCGCCGGTAGAGGTGCCGTTAATAGCGCCCGATATGTCGGCACGCGACGACCTTTCCGCCACCTTGTTGGCCTATTTACCGGAAACCGCCACACGCCCATCGGTCAGCTATCGACAAGCGGGTGACCAATACATCTTGCTGGAATATGGCCCGAACGTCCTCGATATTAGTGTCAGAATGCGCATTCATGCGCTTATGGACGCGATAAATTCGGACAAACCGCAAGGCTTGTTTGAGCTGTCCCCCGGCGTGCGCTCGCTGCAATTACGGTATGACGCCCTGACCTTCCCGCAAGACCAACTGGTCGATTTTCTGCTGAATTTGGAAGACCAGTTACCACCGAGCGATCAGCTTAAAGTGCGTAGTCGCGTGGTGCATCTGCCCATGGCATTCGAGGACAGCGCGACGTTGGATGCGGTGGACAAATACCGTCAGTCAGTGCGTGACACCGCACCGTGGTTGCCTAATAACGTCGATTTTATGCAGCGTATTAATGGCCTCGACAGCCGCAAGCAAGTGCGCGAGGTGTTGTACCAAGCGCGTTACATGGTGCTGGGCTTGGGTGACGTGTACTTGGGTGCGCCCTGTGCCGTTCCGCTCGACCCGCGCCATCGCTTGCTCACCTCAAAATACAACCCGGCGCGGACCTTTACTGCGGAAGGCACCGTCGGCATCGGCGGCGTGTACATGTGCATCTATGGCATGGACTCACCCGGTGGCTATCAGTTGGTCGGGCGTACCCTGCCGATTTGGAACAAGTACTTGAAAAACCAACAGTTCGCCGCCGGTGAACCGTGGCTACTGCGCTTTTTTGACCAAGTGCAGTACTACCCGGTGACCGAAGACGAATTGACGCAGTTGCGCGCCGATTTCCGCGCCGGTCGTCACCGCATCGTGATCGAGGAAGAAACCTTCGATTTCGCCACGCATCAGGCCTTTTTAGCCGAACATGCAGCTGATATTGCCGAGTTTCGGGCCAAGCAACAGATCGCTTATGAAAAAGAAGTTGCGCACTGGAAGGTATCAGAAGCGCAAGCGCTGGAAACCTTAGCGGCACAAGACGCCCCACCGGATGTGACTGACCACGAAGGCGAATTGGTCACCGCCGACATCGCCGGGAATATCTGGAAATGTCTGGTGCAACCGGGCGACACCGTCGCCGCAGGCGATCCGTTGTTGATCGTAGAAGCCATGAAAATGGAATTCCCCGTGCATGCGCCGGTCGCTGGAACCGTCAGCGCCATGCATTGCGCACCGGGGCGGCAGATTAACGCGGGTGATCCGCTGGCGAGCATTCTGGCGTTGGGCGAGGTAGACGCCTGATGCAATTGGTGCGCCCTGAAGCGGAAAAGCCGCGCCGCGAAAACGTTGCGGACCGCGTCTACGCGGAGTTGAAGAATGACATCTTCGACTTCCGCCTCTTGCCCGGCGACCGCTTCAGTGAAAACGAACTGGCCGCGCGCTTAAACGTCAGCCGCACGCCCATTCGGGAAGCGTTGGTACGTTTGCAGCGCGATGGCTACGTGGATGTGTTGTTTCGCAGCGGCTGGCAGGTTAAACCCTTCGACTTCCAGTATTTCGAAGAACTGTACGACGTGCGCATTGTGCTGGAAACCGCCGCCGTGCGTCGCTTGTGTGAACAAACTGGCGCGAATCCGTTGTTTGACGAGCTGAAAGCGATCTGGTTGGTGCCCGAAGCCGAGCGCTTAACCGACGGGCCGACGGTATCCGGCTTGGACGAGCGCTTTCATAACCAGTTGGTGGCCGCGACGGGTAACACGGAAATGACGCGCATTCATGAAGAACTGACCGAGCGTTTGCGCATTATTCGTCGCTTAGATTTCACGAAAACGCATCGAATAGACGCGACTTACAACGAACATGCCGCGATTTTGCGCGCCATTGTGCAGCGCCGCGAAGACACCGCCGCGCATTTGTTAAAAACGCACATCGCGGTCAGTAAAGCCGAAGTGCAGAAGATTACGGTGCATATGCTGCATCAAGCGCGGGTGGTCGCACGTTGATGGGTATTTTCGACCGGATGGCCTCTCCGGGGTATGCCTACGGCGCTCCACGGCAGGCCGAAAGTCACGCCTTTAGGCATACCCCGGCGGCCATCCCGAACGAGCATCAACAAGTCCAACTGTGGTTGTGTCTGTACCACCTTGTTGCTCGTTCAGGATCACTTTTTGGAGAAGTTGGATTGCTTCGATGAGTGGTTTGGGTGCCTCAAGGCGCGACTCCCGGCCTGCCGTGGAGCGCCGGAGGCACCCAAACCACTCATCGGAGCCAAGAGAAGAAACTAATAAAGAACCCGAACAGGAAGTTAATGATTCGGGCAGCAGTCCAGAGTGGGTGCACTACTCAATGACTCAATAAAATTACACCGCAAGGGAGAAACGCTTTATGAAACCGACATTCAAACACCTCGCCACACTGGGCGCGTCCATCGCATTGGCTTCCGGCAGTGCTGTTGCACTCGCTGATACCATCAAGGTCGGCGTACTGCACAGCTTGTCTGGCACCATGGCCATTTCTGAAACCACCCTGAAAGACACCGTCTTGATGATGGTCGAACAACAAAACGCCGCTGGCGGCTTGTTGGGCAAACAGCTCGAAGCCGTGGTCGTAGACCCAGCCTCCGACTGGCCACGCTTTGCTGAACTCACTCGTGACCTGCTGGAACGCCAAGAAGTCGATGTCATCTTCGGCGCTTGGACTTCCGTATCCCGTAAGTCTGTGCTGCCCGTCATCGAAGAACTGAACGGCTTGATGTTCTACCCCGTGCAATACGAAGGTGAAGAAAGCTCGAAAAACATCTTCTACACCGGCGCGGCACCGAACCAGCAAGCCATCCCCGCCGTGGACTATTTGATGGATGAGCTGGGTGTAGAACGCTTTGTTTTAGCCGGTACAGACTACGTTTACCCGCGTACCACCAACCGTATTCTGGAAAGCTACCTCTTAGCGCGTGGCGTAGCCCCCGAAGACATCATGATCAACTACACGCCATTCAGTCATTCAGACTGGCAGACCATTGTGTCGGATATTCGCACCTTCGGGTCGACCGGCAAGAAAACCGCCGTAGTGTCGACCATCAACGGTGACGCCAACGTGCCGTTCTACATCGAGCTGGGTAACCAGGGCGTGTCGGCAGAAGACATTCCGGTCATCGCGTTCTCTGTAGGTGAAGAAGAACTGAGCGGTTTCGATACCTCTCCGCTGGTCGGTCACTTGGCGGCATGGAACTATTTCATGAGCGCGGAAAGTAATGCCAATGACGAGTTCATTGAAAGCTGGTGGGATTTCATTGGTGATGAAGACCGGGTGACCAACGACCCGATGGAAGCGACCTACATCGGTTTCAGCATGTGGGCGGAAGCGGTGGAAAAAGCCGGTACGACCGACGTGGATGCGGTACGCGAGGCAATGTACGGCATTGTGGTGCCTAACCTGACAGGCGGTTATGCGGTGATGAACACCAACCACCACCTGACGAAGCCGGTGTTGATCGGTGAGATTCAGGCGGATGGTCAGTTCCAGACCGTGTGGCAAACCGCGGGCGGTGTGATCGGTGATGCATGGACGAACTTCTTGCCAGAAAGCGCGAAGATCGTAGCGGATTGGTCAGCGCCGATTTCATGCGGTAACTACAACATCGAAACCAGCGTGTGTTCTGGTCAGAACTACGAGTAGTAACAAAAGCAACCCGAGGGGATGAGGGGGTTTGGGGACGCTGTAAACCCATCCATGGGCGCTCGGATGTGCCCGTCCGGGGCACATACGCCCCGCACCCCCTCATCCCCTCGCGTTGCTCGGCAACGCCGTTCACCTCCCATCAAATTTATGGGTAGCGCGGACGGTGGGCTGAAGGTTGGGGTATGGGTAGAGTGGGGCGCATACGCTTCTAACTCCTTTCTCCTCCATTGATCATCTCATCACGCCCGTCGTAGCCAGTTGATTAGCTGGTTGTCATGGGTGTAGCGGCGGTAAATTGGCTTCTGACTAAGGGGTGAAGTGGGGCGTTTGCGGCCTGGACGGCCGCAACCGAGCGCCCATGGACGGGTTTACAGCGTCCCCACGGAACCCCTTAGTCAGAAGCCAATTTACCCCGCGTTGATAAGTCGCAAAGCTAATGACATCTGATCAAAGGACCATCATGAAACGCTGGACCAAAATATTATCTTTGCTGGCTGTGCTGTTAACCAGCATGGCGGCAAACGCCAACGACTTCGAAGCGCAAGTGCTGCGCTTGATCGAAGCCGGTTTTCCGGAAAAAGCACGCCTTGTGCCTGAGTTGGCCCAGTCGGGTGACGACCGCGCGTTGGATATTCTCAATGCGTGGAATGACGGCGAGCTGTATTTCGTGCGCAGTCCTGATCGCGTGGTATTCGCCGAATCCACCGACGACGGTATCACCGTCACCGATGTCCTTAACGGTGAGGTAACAGAAGGCTTAGGCCGCCGCGCTGTGCGCTCCGTTTCGGTAAACAACGCCTTACGCCAAACCTTAGGCGTGACGCTTGGCGCGATGCGCCTCAGCACCGGCAGTAATGCACAGCGCTTAGACGCCGCACAACGTTTACTGCGTGCCGCTGACCCCGAAAACCGGGCGCTCATCGAAACCGCACTGGAAACGGAAACCAATGAAGCCGTGCGGCGCGAACTGTTGCATAACATCGCCTTGCTGGACTTCAACTACGGCACAGTGCCGGTGCAGTTGGCCGCGTTAAACACCCTGCAAGACTCCCTCAACAGCGACGTGCGCAATGCGCTGACCAGCAAGCTCGCCGCTGCGGAAACCGACCCGCAAGTGCGCGCTGAAGTTGAGCAAGTGCTGGAGAAAATCGAAGGGCGTGTGCGCTTCTTCCGCCAAATGGACAACGTATTTTTTGGTTTGAGCTTAGGCTCGGTATTACTGCTGGCCGCAATCGGGCTCGCCATCACCTTCGGTGTGATGGGGGTGATCAACATGGCGCACGGCGAAATGATGATGCTGGGTGCCTACACTACCTTTGTGGTGCAAAAGTTCCTGCCGGTCAGTCTCGACTACTCCTTGCTGGTAGCGGTGCCGCTGGCGTTCTTAGTGGCGGGAGCCGTGGGCGTATTGATGGAACGTGGCATCATTCGTTTTCTGTATGGCCGTCCGCTGGAAACCCTGCTCGCCACCTTCGGCATCAGCCTTATTCTGCAACAAGCGGTACGCAGCATTTTTGGCCCGTTGAATCAGGCGGTGGCGAATCCGTCGTGGATGAGCGGTTCATGGGTGATTAATGGCGCGTTCTCCATCACCTATAACCGGCTATTTATCGTGATTTTCGCCATCATGGTGTTCCTCAGCTTGCTGTTCGTGTTGCGCCATACCCGTTTTGGCCTGCAAATGCGTGCCGTGACGCAAAACCGCGCCATGGCCAATTCCATGGGTATTCGCAGCGGCTGGGTAGATGCACTGACCTTTGGGTTAGGCTCAGGCGTGGCCGGTATCGCCGGAGTGGCCTTGAGCCAGCTCACCAATGTGGGGCCGAATTTGGGCCAAGCCTACATCATTGATTCGTTCTTGGTCGTGGTGTTCGGCGGCGTCGGTAATTTGTGGGGTACGCTGGTCGCGGCGTTGAGTCTGGGCGTAGCGAATAAGCTGATCGAGCCCTATACGGGCGCGGTACTAGCCAAAATTGTGCTGCTGATCGGTGTGATCCTGTTTATTCAAAAACGGCCGCGCGGGTTGTTCGCGCTGAAAGGCCGTGCGGTGGAGGGATAAGCCATGCATTCACTTAGATATTTGTTTTTCCCCTCGGTGCGCGACGCCGCTGGCCGCAGCATGCTGATCAGCTTGCTGGCTGTTGCCATCATCGTGCCGATTTTGAACCTGCTGGTGCCGGAAGGGCATTTTCTGCACGTGCCGACTTACACCGTCTCGTTGCTCGGCAAGTACCTGTGCTACGCCGTATTGGCCGTGGCGCTGGACTTGGTGTGGGGCTACTGCGGTATTTTGAGCCTTGGCCACGGTGCATTTTTCGGCTTGGGCGGTTACGCCATGGGCATGTATTTGATGCGCCAAATCGGCGACCGTGGCGTTTATGGCAACCCTGACTTACCCGACTTCATGGTGTTTCTCAGTTGGGAAAAGCTGCCGTGGTTCTGGTACGGCTTCGACATGTTCTGGTTTGCCTTGTTGATGGCCATGGTGGTGCCCGCGCTCTTGGCCTATGTGTTTGGCTGGCTGGCGTTTCGTTCGCGGGTGACGGGCGTGTATCTGTCCATCATCACGCAAGCCTTGGTGTATGCGCTGATGCTGGCGTTCTTTATGAACGAACTGGGTTTTGGTGGCAACAACGGGCTGACCGACTTTAAAGACATGCTGGGTTATTCCGTACAAGGGCAGGGTTTGCGCGTCACGCTCTTTGTGCTCACCACCCTGCTGTTGCTGGTGAGCTTTATGATCGGGCGCTTCATCACCGAATCCAAACTGGGCCGCGTGCTGGTGTCGATCCGCGATGCCGAAAGCAAAGCGCGCTTCATCGGCTACCGGGTGGAGCACTACAAGCTGTTTATCTTCGTGGTGTCCGCTGTGCTGGCGGGTTTGGCAGGCGCGCTCTATGTCCCGCAAGTCGGCATCATCAACCCCGGCGAATTCGCACCGCTGAAAAGCATTGAAATTGTGGTGTGGGTGGCTGTGGGTGGGCGCGGTTCGTTGATCGGCGCCGCGCTCGGTGCCATGGTAGTTAACTACGCCAAAACCTGGTTTACCAGCGCCTTGCCCGAAGTGTGGCTGTTTTTCCTCGGCGGCTTGTTTGTGGTCTCCACGCTGTTCTTCCCGCAAGGGTTGATGGGCCTGATTCGCTCACTTCACAAACGCGCGCTGCACCAGCGCTGGAGGCTGCGCCAAAAACCGCTAGTGGATGAACCCGAGTCATTGCCTCAGACTGTTACGGAGCGCTCATGAACCCAAAACACATTGCGCAAGACTACCTGCTGTACGTCGACGGCGTGTCGGTGAGCTTTGACGGCTTTAAAGCCTTGAACAGCCTGTCGTTACTGGTGAAGCCCGGCGAAATGCGCGCCATTATCGGCCCCAACGGCGCGGGTAAAACCACCATGATGGACGTCATCACCGGCAAAACCCGCCCGGATTCCGGCACGGTGGTGTTCAACCAAACGGTCGATTTGACCAAGCACGACGAAGCCACCATTGCCAACTTGGGCATTGGCCGCAAATTCCAAAAACCCACGGTGATTGAACCGCTGACCGTGTTTGAAAACCTCGAACTCGCCCTAGCCGGAAAACGCGGCGTATTTGCCGCGCTGACGCATCGGTTGAATGCCGACGAACAAGCGCGCATCGACGAGATATTGGAGCTGATTCGCCTAACCGACCAACGCGACAACCAATCGGGCGCACTCTCGCACGGACAAAAGCAATGGCTCGAAATCGGCATGTTGCTGATCAGTGAACCTAAATTGCTGCTGGTGGACGAACCCGCCGCCGGGATGACCGACGAAGAAACCATGCGCACCGCCGAACTGCTGAAAGAAATCAATAAAACGCGCACCGTGGTGGTAGTTGAGCACGACATGGACTTCATTCGCGCCCTGAACACCAAGGTCACCGTACTGCACGAAGGCCGCGTGTTGGCGGAAGGCTCGCTGGACACCGTGCAACAAAATCAACAGGTTATCGACGTTTACCTAGGGAGGTAGCACATGGACACCAGCACCGCATTGGCCGCCACCAACATTGAACTGCGCTACGGCGCCAGCCAAGCCCTGTACGGCGTGGGCATTACCGCACAGGTTGGCCGCGTCACCTGTTTACTGGGCCGCAACGGCGTGGGTAAAACCTCCTTATTGCGCGCTATTTCAGGGCGTCACTTACCCTCCGCCGGGCAGATCACCTGGCAAGGCGAAGACATCACCCGCCTACCGCCGCAAGCGCGGGCGCAACGCGGCATCGCCTATGTACCACAAGGGCGCGAAATCTTCAGCCAGCTCACCGTTTTAGAAAACCTACAAACCGGCTTTGCCGTACTACCCCGCGAACAGCGCTCCGTACCCGGCGAAATTTACGACCTTTTTCCCGTACTGCGCACCATGCTAAAACGACGCGGCGGCGACCTCAGCGGCGGCCAACAGCAGCAACTCGCCATTGCCCGCGCCCTAGTCACCCGCCCCAAACTGTTGATATTGGACGAACCCACCGAAGGCATTCAGCCTTCCATCATCAAAGACATCCAAGCCGTTATTGAACACCTGCGCCGCCAAGGCGACATGGCGATATTGCTGGTGGAACAGTACTTCGACTTCGCCCACGCCCTCGCCGACGACTGGGCGGTGATGGATAGGGGCGAGATCGTATTGAGCGGCGACCGAAGCAGTATGGATGCTGAGGCGGTTAAGCAAGCGATGATGGTTTAAATACTCGTCTGTTGTTTGTAGGGGTCGGGCACGACCGACCCGTCATACATCTCGTCATTTCCGCGCAGGCGGAAATCTAAACCCGCGCTCGTCCTATCCGATCAGCGGGCAATCGGTCTGGACTGGACGCGGGTTGTGACGAAGTCCTGTCGAACGTTCAGCGTTAAGCGAGTGAATAAAAGTGTCAAAAACCGGTTTCTCCAATACCAATAACCTAAACCGTAAGCAGGTCGCTGGCCCACAGCATTAAAGAGGTATCAAGGGTCAGCCCTCTCCACAGGTCACAATTTTCAATATAAAACACTTCAGCTTTTCATAAGGTCTTTAATCCCGCTTATGAATTCAGCATCACTCTGCAGTTTCCTTTTGTCCAGCAGATACTCTGCATCCAGACCTGCATGAAGGCGCAGCCTATCACTGGTGTCGTTGGCGGCAGCCCAAATCACCTTAGCAACCACTTCGGGTTCAGAAGGGTTATTCGCAAGTTGACCAAACAGTCGCCCCATGGATTCAATAGTGGGTGCATACTCTGGTAGATTTTCGTCAATCGCAAAGTCAAAAGATCGGCCTCCGAAATCCGTTTTAATCATACCAGGCTCAACAATCTTTACCGTTATACCGAGAGGTTCAAGTTCGTAGTGGAGTGCTTCGGATATACCTTCGACAGCAAACTTGGTACCGTGGTAAAGGGATCCCAATGGGAATGTGACCTGTCCACCAATAGAAGAAATGTTAATGATGGTCCCGGAGCGGTTTTCTCGCATATGGGGCAGAATAGCCTTTGTCACGCTGAGTAAGCCGATGACATTGGTGTCAAATTGCCGCCTTATACGCTCCATTGAAAACGCTTCAAGTGCACCATAAGCGCCATAGCCAGCGTTGTTCAGGAGAGCATCAATTTTACCAAATTTAGAAATGCCCTCGGCAATAGCTGCATGTATTGAGTCTTCATCTGTAACATCCAGTCGAGTAACTAACGTATGGTTCAGCTCTGTTAAGTCTTTTTCTCCTGCTACATTTCGCATCGTTGCGACGACATTCCAACCCTTGGCTTGAAAATACTGAGCCGTCACCTTCCCAATACCCGAGGAAGCGCCCGTTATAAGAATCGTTTTCATGATATTCCCGCCTCGGAATTTAAGTTAAGCATCTGTTCCATGCCAAAGTTGGTTAAAACCTTGCGGGTTACGTCGTGGAGAACCGCATTGTATCGTTCGATCTCTGGGCCTACGCCAACATAGTCAACAACCGTACGAAACGGCTTGTCACCAAACGGTTTTCCAAGAAGGTTTACCACCGTCTCTGCAATTCGTTCTGGGCGCTGTTCAGATGTTGCTTTTAGCAATTCGGCCAACCCTGTTTTAGACACGGCAGGCAACTCAGCAAACGTTCCGTATTCTGACTCTCGCGCCTCGTCTTTTGGTGTCACCATACCATCAAAAAATGCGGTTGGCATCGCACCAGGTTCTAGGATACAGGATTCAATGCCAAAGCCTGAAAGCTCCGTTCGATAACATTCAACGATTGCCTCCAATGCCCATTTCGATGCTGAATAAGTTCCGTAAAACGGCGTTGCAATCCTACCGATCAAACTTGATGTGTAGATTACCGTGCCTCGACCTTGTGCTCTAAGATGCGGCAACGCTGCCCGCATGACCCGCTGAACGCCCAAAACATTCACATCGAAAACATGCATCATATCTTCAACTGACATAAGCTCTTGGATACCATAAGCGCCAATACCTGCATTGTTAAAAAGAACATCTAGTCCACCCAGTTGATCTATCGCCTTGCGAACACCCAGTTCAGTGCTGGCACTATCAGTTACGTCAAATTCAACGATCTTAACTCCCGATGCTTCGAGCTCGGCAATGGTTGTCGCGTTGCGGCCATTGCGACTGCGAACGCTGCCTGCTACTGAGTAGCCTTTTTCTAAGAGCGCCAGAGCAGTGGGCTTCCCGAACCCTCCTGCGACACCTGTGATCAATACGTTTTTCATATTTTCTACCTAAATGAGAGACGAGAAGAAAATCGTCGTGCAAATACCATGTTAGTCTCTACACTCAATATATTATTGATAATAAGTCCAATATATTTGCCTAATAGTCCAGCGAAGTATATTTTTAATATATATCCTTTAAGCTACTGACATGGTTAACAAGAAAACAGAAGGTACGCAGTGACTGATCCCAAGCTATTAAATTGTGTCGGCGCATTCCTTGATAAAGCGAACATTCACAATGGCGGTTATCTTCATGAGCCAAGCGGAATTTATTTGCTACGCCATGAGCGACCATCTCACCTGGAAGCCAATGAATACCAACCTTTGATTTGCCTCGTACTGCAGGGGGCAAAGGAAGTCGGGACCAATACAAAACGAATAACCGTTCGGACTGGACAGTATCTTATTGTCAGCCACGCGCTACCGATCATATCTCGGATCACGGAAGCAACGCGCTTAGAGCCATACATTGCACTTGTTTTTCCTGTCGACTTTGAGATTTTGCGGTCGTTTGCATCGGATTTACGGCCAACGTCCCAACAAGTTAATCCGGCCCGATTTTCAATCTCCTTGTGGGATGAGTCGGCCGGGATGCAAGATGCGTTATCGCGTTATCTCCAACAGTCGTCTAACAAAGAGGAGCGAAGACTTCTCGCACCCATCACCAAACGAGAAATTCATGCTCGCCTTTTGATAGGACCGCATGCCGACATGCTGCAAAAATTGATGTGGCATGAAAGTTCAGCCAGTCGCATTTTTCAGGCAACCCAAGAAATTCAGACCCATTTGACCAAAATGCTAGATGTGGGAGCATTAGCACAGCAGGTTGGCATGAGTAATTCAGCTTTTTTCGAACACTTCAAAGCCGTTACCGGAACTACCCCTCTTCAATATCAGAAAGATCTTCGTCTGTTACGCGCACGAGACGACCTGCAAACGACAAATGTCAGAGTGTCTGAAATAGCCTTTGGCGTTGGCTACGAGAGCTCTGCGCAGTTTTCGAGAGAATACGGCAGAAAGTTTGGGCGATCGCCCAGAGAAGAGAGGAAGGCTTACCAAATACTTTGACGTTTACTTGAGATCGGAGATTAGGCCATACTCCGTTAAAGTCGACCGCAATGCCTTAACTCCGCCACGGAGCGTTGTGTCGACCGCTTTCATCAAAAAAGAAAGAGCCCGCCATGACATTCGATGAATACAATGATTTTTGCCGTTCGCTTCCGGCCACAACTTACGTTGTGCAGTGGGGTGGCGCTCATGTGTGGAAGGTGGGCGGAAAAGTATTTGCCATTGGCGGTTGGGGGAAAACGGACAAGCCTGCTTTTTCGTTTAAAACGTCGGAGTTAGATTTCGAGATCTTGCGCGATGAACCGGGATACCGGCCTGCCCCTTATCTGGCTTCGCGGGGTATGAAGTGGATTCAGCAATACGATGTGCCAGAAGACGCCCACGAGTTGCTTGAATACTACCTTAAGGAGTCCTACCGTTTGGTGTCTTTGGGGTTAACGAAAAAGCTACAACGGGAGCTTGGCCTGAACCAAGCCTAGCTTGGGTGTCACGCTTATTCAGGTTCATCACAATCCGTCGCCACATACTCCCCAAACTTGAGTGCCTCGCGGGGTTCCAAGTACCCATCGGGGCGTTTGGTGGCGCGCAGATGTTGGTAGATGGCGACCATGACTTTCATTTGTTGTTCGCTGTCGGTAGACAGTGTGTCTAAATGCAATATATCCCGCGTGGCGGTCATCGCCATATCCAGCGCTTTTAAATCCACCACTTCGGCTTGCCGATACAGGTAGCCATGCCCGGTGGCGAGCCATTCCAACGAGACATTGGCGCGCTGGGCAATTTGGTTCGCTTTGCTGAGGCTGGGTTCGGAACCGGCGAGGTATTTGCGGATCAGGCTTTCGCTCAGGCCAACTTTGCGTGCGAAGGCGCTGGTGGTCTGCGTTCCGATGAGGTCACGTAAGCGGTCGGAGAATGCTGTGTCGGTTGTGTGTGCTTGGTCTGTCATGGGCGCTGGTTAGGACATGGACAATGCGCGATACCTTACTCCAATTTTTGACCCGCGAGTAGTGCTCAGGCGGGCGGTTCGTGAACCACCCCTACGGTGACTCTATATCTCTGTTCAAATATAGACTTTGGTCAAAAAGTGTCCGCTCTTGATTGTCGAATGTCGAAAATGGCGCTAGAGTGAACCGTTAAGGACAGTGGCATAGCGCTTTTTGGTTTTCATGCCTTGCTGATTCAATAAGATGCCCGTTAGTGGTCAAGGAGTAGCCCGTCACATGAATACAACGGTTCTGGACCCAGCAGATATGCCTGCCTCTTTCAGCGGCCCCAGCAATCCGTACAAATTGCGCCGTCAACATTGGTGGTTTGCCCTTTTGCGTACCTTTAGCCCAGCGTTCACGACTCGGCAGGGTATCGTGATGGTGACGCGTTTTCAGGATGTCGAAGAAGTATTGCGGCGGCATGACGATTTCGATGTGCCTTACCAACGCCGCGTCAGTGTGGTAACCAATAACGGCCAATTCTTCCTCGGCATGCGCAATTCGCCGCGCTATGAAAGTGATATCGCGCAAATGCGTCTGGCGATGCGCCGCGAAGATTTAGACCAGCGTATTCGTCCTTTTGTGCTACAAAACAGTCATCAAGTGGTGAATACCGCTAACGGCGAGCTGGACGCTGTAGCCGACCTCGCCCGATTAGTGCCCGCGCGACTGATGATCCATTACCTTGGCCTTTTGGGGATGGATGCGCAGCAACTGAGTGATTGGTCACACAGCCTGTTTCATTATTTGTTTGTGCCGGGAATTTCCGCCGACAAAGAACGGCAAGCCATTCAAGATGCCACGCTGCTGCGCGCCTACCTCGATAGCCTCATTGAACAGCGGTTGCGGCAACGTCAGTTAAACGATGATGTGATTGGCCGCCTCCTCAGCCTGCATCTGGCCGGGCAACCTAATTTAGCGCCGGATGCTATTCGCAACAACATCATGGGTATTTTGGTGGGCGCCATTACGCCCACAGCCAAAAGCGTCGCCTTGGCGTTGGACTTCTTGCTTAGCCACCCCGAAGCGTTGGCCTTGGCCCAAGGTGCGGCAATGGATGAAGACCTGCCCCGGCTCAACCGCATTCTCCGCGAGGCGTTACGACACAACCCCTTTGCGCCGGGCATCTATCGTGTGGCGCGGCATGACTTAACCTTACGATCCAGTGCATGGCGTAAGAAAACCATCAAAGCCGGACAGCGTGTGTTGGCCGTGACCCAGTCAGCCATGTGGGACCGCCGAGTGGTGAAGTCGCCCGCAAAATTCGACCCCAATCGACCCAACCATATTTTCCTTGATTACGGCTTGGGTCTGCACGCCTGCTTTGGGCAATACATTAACGATATTCAAATGGCCGCGCTCTTGTTGCCCGTGTTGCAACAGTCAGGATTACGCAGAGCGGCTGGAGAAATGTTGCGCAGCGATGAGGCTTTTCCTGTGCACCTTAGAGTGGAGTTCAACGTTTAAATTTAGCGCACAATAAAAGGAGTGTTACATGTCAAACATCGCTGGGAAGGCTTATGCCATGAATGTGATCACGCCGCTGAAACCCATGCAAACCTGGGTAACGCGGGCCATTCACTGGTTGGCCGGTACGCGTCTATTCAGCAGTAAGTTACGCGGTTTAATCACCCTCTCACTGATCCATTATGCCGGTTGGGCTGTCCTCGGTCGTAAGCATTTTCCGGTGTTACACGCCGAGCAGCCTCGCGAAAGACTGACCTACAGCTACTATCTGTTTTTTAGCAACTTTAATGGCAGCTGGGAGCAATACGTGGATTCGTTTTCCACGGCCATACCCTCCGGTTTGGATTTGCTCTGGTACAAGAACATTGGCTACCCCAAATCTGTACCCCGCACCCCCTTTCACGAATACATTTTGCACAACCAAATTTGGACCGACCACTACTACAGCGCCTATCCCCTTGCCGCCAGTAACGATGTGAAAGCGGCCTGCCGTTTAAAGCCGCGCATTATCACCCTAGCGGAGCAGGCCAAAACGGCCACAGCGGAAGAATTCACCGCTTTGTATGAAAAGATGCTGACCGAGTGCCAAGAAGACTTGGGCCTGGTCGCGGAAACACCGATAGTCTCATTAGCAAGTCAGGCCGTACAGGAACGCAAACGCTTGGAACGACAATGGCGGCGGGCAGGGCGCAATACCGTCGAAGGAGCGTATCACCATGGCTGATCATGCCCAAGGCGCAACTAATCTCATTCTGTTCACCCCCATTAAAGAAGGCATCAACAGCGAAGGCTGTAGCCATGCGTTTGCCGTTCGACGTCAACTTCAAGCCCTGAAAACTAACCATCGTAGCCCCTGGGCTGCGGTGCCCAATACCTATCTGGCACGCTGGTATTTGTTGGACGATGTGGCCTATCAAGGAAAACCGGCTGCCGAGGACCATCTTGCTAACCGCTATCTCGTCACCATTGCCCAGTTTCATGGCCCACGCCATGGCTGGTTGCAGTCGCAGTGGCAACACATGGAAGCAACCCTGCGCCAGCTCTATGCCCATGCTTGGGATTTTGACAGTGTGGTGTCGGCCTCAACGTGGGCGGCATACGCCGAGCGCTGTGCAGTGCCCACCGGCTTCTTCTTCAATGGTTCAACAGGCGACCCGTTAGCCGAACAATTAAAAGCCCTGTATTTGCGCCAAACCTTCACCCAGTTTGTGATGACGCATCAAGGCATGTCCGGTGCGGCGCTGCAGACCGCCTTTCAGGCTTGGTGCGACGCGCATCAACCCGCTGCACTTGAAGGGCCAACATGGCGTCCCGGTGCTAGCCGTTTGAACCGTGTGGTCACCCCGACACAACACAAGGATGAAACTCATGAGCTATCTTGATCTGAACGACATTCAAGGCAATGTCACCAAAGGCTATGGTCGCTATGGCTACCCCGTAGCGCGGTATTTTTTTGTAGTATTTACCGATACCCTGGCCGCCCAGCGCTGGCTCGGCAGCCTGTTACCCCATCTGACCACGGCAGCACCCTGGCCCGATCCGGGCGAACCCGCGCCCGTGCCATTGCCGGAAACCACGCTCAATATTGCGCTCACCTATCAAGGCTTGAAAGCCCTCGGTTTGCCGCGCAAGGCGTTGTCGGCGTTTCCGGAAGAATTTCAAATGGGCATGAAAGCTCGGGTGGATATATTGGGTGATGACGGCCCCTCTGCCCCCGAACACTGGGATCCCATCTGGCAAGATGGCCCGGTGCATGCGTGGCTTTCCATCAATGCTCGGAACCGCGACGCACTGGCGCAGCGCACCGACTGGCTGCTGTCCCATGTTGAGCATACGCAAGGCGCCGTGGTGGTACGTAATGGCCACCGTAGCAGTGACGGTACCCTGTTACCCTGGCAAGAAGCCGGAGCGTTAACGGAGCAGGGCAAGGTCACGCCGAAAGAACATTTCGGTTTTGTGGATGGCATTTCCGACCCCTACTTTAAAGGCTGTGGCAGCCCCGCAGTACATGTTATTGGTGGTGGTAAACCGACACGCGAAGACCCTTCCACCGTGGCCGGTTGGGAGCCACTGGAAACCGGCGAGTTTGTCCTAGGGTATCGTGATGAAGCGTACGAATATCCCGCAGCGCCGGTACCCAGCACCTTGGCTCGCAATGGTACTTTCATGGTGTACCGCAAGCTGCACCAAAACGTCGCGACCTGGCGGCGCTATACCGCAACGGCCGGAAAAAACTTCCCTGCAGGGCAAGAAAAGCTCGAAGCCAAGATGGTCGGGCGTTGGCACAATGGCGCACCGCTGGCCGAGTTTCCTACCAAGGCCGACGCCGATGCGTTTTCTGCTCGGTTGGTTTCCGTACGTGCAGCGCTAAAAACAGCCGACAACCCGGCAAAGAAAGCGGAGTTAGAAGCCGAATACGCAGCGCTCCGGCAAAAGCTGACGGGGTTTAATTACGAAAATGACCTTTCTGGCAGCGGCTGCCCGGTCGGTGCTCATGTCCGGCGAGCCAACCCGCGTGGCGCTTTGGAATTCGGCAACGACGGTGCGTTCCAAACCAAGGGCGCGCTGGTAAATCGGCGGCGTTTACTCCGGCGCGGCCTACCCTATGGCACCAGCCCCACCGATACCACCGACGCTGACGAACATGGCATTGTGTTCATGGCCCTGAACGCCAACATCGAACGGCAGTTTGAGTTTGTGCAACAGCAGTGGATAAACTACGGCAATGACTTCAAGCTGGGCAATGAACGCGACCCGGTAATAGGTAACCAACCCATGAATGACGCGGGTTTTGGCAACGGCCATATGATGATTCCCAACGCGCATCGGCCACCGCATTTTTGCACACAGATACCCCGTTTTGTGGAAACGCGGGGCGGTGAATATTTCTTTATACCGTCGCTGTCTGCACTGCACATGATGGCGCAAGGTTTGGTAGACCCGACCTAAAATGCGTCCACATTGCTGACAAACACCCGAACAAAGAAACCCACACACTGACCTGCTTGCCAACCCGTCATCGCTCAACAGGCGACGACGGGTTTTTTAATGTGATAATATAACAAAACTTTGTGGGTCGGCCCCTTGGCTACCCAGCTCGAATTGTCTTGCAGGCCGTCTATGAACACCGTTGAAAAAGTATCGCAGTGGTGCGCCGAACAGGGTGAACGCTTTACCCCGACCCGGCAATTGGTGCTGGAAATCCTAGCGGACCAAGCGCAAGCCGTTACCGCCTACCAATTGCTGGATCTCTTGCAGCAACGCATGCCGCAAGCCAAACCACCGACGGTTTATCGTGCCTTGGAGTTCTTGCTGAAAACGGGCTCCGTGCATCGTATTGATTCGCAAAACGCTTTTAAGGTGTGTTCGGACTTCCCCCATCGGCATGACGCGGCGTTCTTTGTATGCCGAGGCTGTGGCGCCGTCAATGAAGTGAATACGAAGCATCTGCCCTTGGACGCACTGCGTAAAGAAGCCGCTGAACGCCGCTTTGTGATTGAACACACCACCTTGGAAGTCAGTGGACGTTGTGCCGACTGCCAAGTTCTTACCGTATAAGCGGTCTATGTTGTTGATGAACCATTGAGGAATCATGACCCACGTTTTACGCCACTTGTTTACCCGCCACATGCTTGTCCTGCCGCTGCTGCTGAGTAGTTTGGCGGCGCTAGCGGTGCCGTCCCATGCCACACCGAAGGTCGTGGTCAGTATTGCACCTCTACACAGTTGGGTGAGCCAAGTCAGTGGCGACCTTTGGCAACCCGAATTGCTGTTGTCAGCCCAGCAAGACCCCCACAACAGTTTGCTGCGCCCTTCGCAACGCGCCTTGGTATTGGATGCCGACTGGGTGATCTGGCTTGGGCCACAGTTAGAAACCGGCTTGGTGAGTTTGTTGCGTCGCGTACCCGAAGATCGACAGTGGCGCTTGACCAGCGAGCAAGTAGCGTTGATTCACTATGAATATCGTACGGCCGGTACGGTGTTTACCGCAAAAGATAGTCACGCCGGGCAAGCGGATCATCTTGCGCGATTTCAAGACCACGGGCATAGCCACGAGGGCGACGATGTTGACCCGCACCTATGGTTGCATCCCGACAATGCGCAACGGGCGTTGCAATATATTGCAAAGCGTCTCGCCGAGATCGACCCTGCCAATGCCACAACCTACCAAGCCAACGCACAAGCGGCCATGACCCGGCTGGCCGCGCGCCAACAAAAGTGGGCTGATGCGCTGGCCGACGTTACCCTACCGTATGTGGTGTTTCATGATGGCTACCAGTATTTTGACCGCGCGTTTGATTTGCCCTACGCTGGGTCAGTTACCTTGAATCCGGAACAATTGCCGGGCTTACGCACGCTCAACGATATGCGTACCGGTTTGCAGCAAGGCACCTTTGGCTGCTTATTTGCCGAAGCGCAGTATTCCGAACGCTTGGTGCAAACGGTGGCCGATGGCTTCGATGTACCCATTGCCCGACTGGACGCTACCGGCCTGAACATAACACCTGGACCCGACCACTACCTGCAGCTTATGGACAACCTGGTAGCAGCCTTTACGGCGTGCCGGGGAACTCCCTGACCTGGCGGTGGTCTTTAAAATATTGCTATGACGACACATTTTCGGAGAGCTTAGATGAGCCACATGTACCCACCGACGACCTACCGAAATATCATGATGGCGGCAAGGTCCATGGCACTTTCGTGTTCTGTGCTGGTGTTTTTGGCAGGCTGTGCGGACCCTGAAGCGGAGCGTGCTTCTGGCGTAGTATCGGGCAGTGCCCTGCAAGCGCAGGGCGTACCGGGTGGCAATTTACGCCCGGATGAATTAACGATCGAGCCTAGCACTCAGGCCATCGCGCCGGTGATTGATGCGCCGGTAACGGAAAAAAGTAATGTTCTACCCGCCGGTGACACCTATTTAGAAATGGATTGGGATGAATTGATTCCAGCGGGTTTTACCTTTGACCCCATCATGGAAGCCATTGATCTTGAATCTTACGACATCACCGAGCTGGACGACGCCGATCCGGAAGCGCAGCGCCTCTATCGGGACTTACAATCGCTTTTGGCCGAAGTGCCTGCCGAGCCAGCGTTGCAAGGCGTTAAAGGCCGTTTGCCAGGCTTTGCTGTGCCGCTAGAATTTGATGGCGAAAAGGTTTACAGCTTTCTATTGGTGCCTTATTTTGGGGCCTGTATTCATACCCCGCCGCCGCCGGCCAATCAGATGGTGTATGTGGAAATTGCCGACGGCTTTGAACTGCCCAGTCTGTATGACCCGGTGATCATCGAAGGTGCGTTCGATGTCGCCCGCTACGACGATGACTTAGGCACGGCCGGGTATCGTATGCAGGCCGATCGGGTGATGCTCTACTAGTAGCCTATTGAAACAAGCGTACGTCGATTCCGAACTGCCACGCATGCCCTTCATCAAGCGACGGCACGCCCGGCATCCAACCGGCGGTTTTGTAGTGCCAGTCGGCTTGTGCCCGCAGCGGCCCAAATAGCACACGGCTGAAACTCGCTTCCAGCGCCCAGCCTTCGTTGGCGCTCGTGCTGTCGAACCGCAAGTCGTCCGGCTGTTGCCAGCCATGCCCGCGCAAGGTTAACAACCCACCCAATGCGGGGTTGTCGATGATGCTGATACTGAGCGCCGGTAAACTGCGTTCACGATTCTGGTGCAGGTAAAATTCCCACGCCATTTTCAAACCGCGTTGATAGCGCAAATGATGCCAGCCGAAACTGCGCCCGAAAGGAGTGGGTTGAAAGCTCAGCCGGTTTTGTTCGGCTTCCTGCACCTCGGCCAATAGATGACCATCGACCACATTCAACCAACTGAACCAGAAGGCTTGGTTCAGGTAGTCTTGTTCGTCTTGGCTTAAATCATCCCAACGCAAATAACGTTGCGGCCGCTCAATATAGTTGGCATCGGGGCGATGCAGGTCATACACCCAACTGCGGCACTCATAACCCACAATATCCTGTTGCAACTCGGGTTCGCTTTGCGGCAAGTCATCACGCCCGTTTTCACGGCACTGATATAGATTGAACAGGTCAAACAGCACATTATGCGCCTTGGCCAAACGGTAGCGCGGTTGCGCATGATTGAAAAAGCTGTCTTCGGCGTATTGCCGCCCCAGCACAAACGATGACTCATAACGTGCGGTGCTTAAGCGCACCATGGTCACCGGGTCATGCGCCTTAACATCAGCCAACGCCGCATCACTGACGCCATAAACATAGGCTTTGCGGGTGGGGTCTTCCGACCAGTAATAGTAGGCTTCCGAACGGCTTGCAATGCCTTGGTCGCGCAACCATTCCTGCTGCCATCTGTTTTGCATCCAGCGTTTTGGCTCAGGCAACACAAACAGCCACATGCCAACATCAAGCAGGGCGGGTGCCAGCGCATTGTTGGTAAACAGACTACGCCGCGCATATTGACTGAAGGCGTCATAACCTTGATAACCCAATAATGTGAAGTCGGTAGCCTGCTCAATGGAAGGGCTTTCCCAAAACAAGCGTTCGTCAGCCGGGTTATACAGGGTCAGGTTTTGCCATTGTTGGGCCGCCGCAACGGCACTCAGACAAGCGGCAAAGAGTAACATCAGAGGTCGCAAGAGGGTCATCATCCACACAGAATTAACAGAATGTCGCCATGGTAAAGCAATGCCTTCGACTTTACGGCATTAACGGACAATTTTTACCGGTTCACTCAAGGCATAGCCACGATTGCGAAACGCATGAATGGGCAGTTCCATCGCCGATTGCTGACGGATTTTACTGCGCAATCGGCTGAAATAGGTATCCAATTTCCGCGTATCCGTCACCGCGCCACCGGGCTGCAAACGGCGGCATAAATGTTCCCGGCTGAGTTCTTCTTCCGCCTGTGCTAATTCTAAGACCAAGGTAAACTCGCCCCCGGTCAGGCTGACGGTTTGGCCATTAGGTGCCTGCAATTCATGCAGACTTTTACGCAACACCCAGCCCTCGGATTCCGGTGGCAAACGCTCGCATAGGCGCTCAATTAAGGTCGAAAGCTCCGGCAAATGTACTGGCTTCACCAAATAATGGTCGGCGCCGGCGGCCAATCCCTGCACGCGCTCGTCTGCACTACCGCGCGCTGACACAATAATAATGCCAATGGCCAAGCCCAATTTCGCCCGCAGCGGGGCAATTTCGGTCATCGCATCCCCGTCTGGCAAGCCTAAATCCAACAGCACCACATCGAAACACTGCTTGCTCAGCGCTGCATTCATACTGGCGATGGAATCTGCACCTGTGGTATCAAAGCCAAGGAATTTCAGATAATCGACCATTTCAATGCGCAGGTCCGGGTGATCTTCAATGACTAAAATGCGGGGCATGTCCATATTTCGCTGTTGTTTCTTGTTGCTTATGGTATCGGCGTTTGCTGGCAGCCTCAATGCACAAGTGGCCATTGATGTGTCACAGATCACATCGGAACGCGGGCTATCGGTGTTACCGCATGCCCAGTGGCGGTACGATGCCACCGGCCTGTTAAATGCCGATGCGGTGTGGGCTACCGATACACCCATGCCAAATGGCATCGACGACATGGCGTGGCAAACGGCAACACAGGGCCTGAGTTTAGGCTACCGCTCGGGCGCTTTGTGGGTGCGTTTCTCGTTAACAGCAAGCAATGAAGAAGACATCTGGTTGCAGGTAAACCCGACGTTTCTAGACCAAGTAACGCTGTATATACGACACGACGATGACCGCGTAGAGCAGCTTGCTTCCGGTGACCACGTCGCCATCAACCAACGACCGCTGGAAAGTCGATCCATCATCTTCCCACTGGTGGTTCCCAGTACCGGCATAGACCTATTGCTGCGGATACAGACCACCAGTGCACTCACCCTAAACGCTGAACTCTGGCAACCCGATGCGCTCTATACCTCCCAACTCAACACCAGTTTGTTTTATGGCGTAGTCTTCGGTTTGGTGGTGTTGGCCGTTATGGTCAGCTTACTCAGTGGACTCTGGACCCAACAAGGCACCTTTTACAGTGTGGCCGCCTATTTACTGTGTTTTGGCTGGGTAATCTTCACGCTGAATGGCTTTGACCTGCAATACCTCTTTCCCGAACACCCGAAATTAACCGACTACACCATGGGCACAGCGAGCTTTTCTGTGGCTGGGTTTTTATTGTTGTTTGTGCGCAGCTATTTACAAATTGGTTCATTGCTTCCTTGGCTGGCACGGGTGTTTGATCTTTGTATCGCTATCGCCGCGATCGGGTTTCTAACCAGCGCGTTTGGTTCGTACCCTACGCTGGCTCCAATGTTTATGCTGTATGCGCTCAGCGTGTTGCTGCTGACCATAACGACCTGCATTGCGATGATCCGGGTGCAACCAAACCGCGCACTGCTGCTATTGATCACCTTTGTACCGGGCATGCTGGCGGTACTGCTGCAAGCCTTACGCAATTTGGGGTATCTGCCACTGAATTTCTGGACCACCCACCTATGGCCGTTGAGCGCCATGTTGCAAGTTCCCTTTACCGTACTGGTCGTGCTGTTGAAACTGCGCGAAGACGAACAACAACTGCTCGTTGAACAAGAACGCACGGCCGATATGCGGCGGTTCTACAACCTCATGGCACATGAACTGCGTACGCCATTGGCCGTACTGGAAACCGCCTTATCGAATATGCAATTGCAACTCGCCGATCAACAGGCTGCACTTACACCACGCCTACAACGGGCCCGTGTGGCGGTAGCGCGGCTGAATAATCTGGTGGACAACGCCCTAGCGGAAAATCGCCTGAGCCAACTGACCCAACCGCTACAACATGAAACCATTGAAATGGATGCGCTATTGCACGATGTCGCAAGCTTAGCCTTAACGACCGACCGGCACCGCTTGGTGGTGGATAACCAACTTCACCAACTCAACATAGACGGAGACCCACGCTGGCTGGTGTTAGCTCTGTTAAACCTGATCGACAATGCGATCAAGTACTCGCCCGAAGGCGGCACCGTAACCCTGCAGGTTTCAGGCAATGGCAACGCCATTCAATTTGCCGTACTGGATGAAGGCATAGGCGTAGACCCGGCGAGTGAACCCAGGTTGTTCGAGCGTTTCTTTCGAGCCGCCAATGCCCAGGCACACACGCACATCAGCGGCTTAGGCATTGGGCTGTATCTGGTCTCCGAAGTCGCTAAATTGCACGGCGGAGAGGTGTTTTACCGTCGCCGTGATAAAGGGAGTGTGTTCGGGTTTTCGTTGGCGCCAATTGAGGCATAAGGTCTCGCGGTTCTTGAGTACGGCTTTTAACAGCTAAAAAGTTTGGGTGAGCCGCAAAGGCTCACCCGTTTTGAACTACCGCCCGCGCTGTTCCGCAATCCAGGCCTTATACAGTTCACCGCTGCGTTTAACGGTGCGTTCTTGAGTGTCGTAATCCACATACACCAAGCCGAACCGCTGGCTGTAGCCAAATGCCCATTCAAAGTTGTCCATCAGGCTCCAGGCAAAGTAGCCACGCATGTCGACGCCTTGTTTCATCGCTTCGCCCACCGCTGTCAGGTGGCGTTCATAGTAGCGTACGCGCTGTTCGTCGTTCACCTTTCCGTCGGCGGTTAGGTGATCATCGCCCGCCATACCATTTTCAGTAATAAACATCGGCGGCAGGTTGGCGTAGGTTTGGTGCAGCTTGACCAACAGATACGTTAACGCTTCGGGGTAGACTTCCCAGCCAATGTGCGTGTGCTCGGCGCCGGTTTGCGGCACAAATTCTGACGCGTCGTTGTGGTCACGCACGACATGGCGGGTGTAGAAGTTCACGCCAATGAAGTCGACGGTTTGGCTGATCAACGCCATATCGCCGGGGAAAATCACCGGTTTGAGTTCAGGGTGCTGGTCGAAGTATCCGGCGTAGTATTCCCCGGTCAACAACGGGCAGATAAACCAATGGGTATCAATGATGTCGGTCCGGTCGGCCGCCGCTTGGTCTGCTGCACTGTCGGTAGCGGGGTATGCCGGGGTGAAGTTCAACACAATTCCGTGTTCACTTTCCGGTGCCAGACCGCGCATGATGGGCAAGGCTAAGCCGTGCGCCAGCAATAGGTGATGCGCCGCCGTGTACGCCCACGCTGGTTCTTGGTAGCCGGGGGCATGTACGCCAATCTGATAACTCAGAAAAGAGCTACAGAACGGCTCATTGAAGGTCGCCCAGTGGGTGACTTTGTTGCCTAAACGGCCAACCACTACTTCGGCGTATTCCGCAAACGCGTAGGCCGTTTCCCGATTTAACCAGCCGCCTTTTTCTTCTAAATAGTAAGGTAAATCCCAGTGGTACAGGGTAACCACTGGCTTAATTCCCCGTGTGATTAAGCCATCAATCAGGCGCTCGTAAAACGCTAGGCCCAATTCATTCACTTCACCACGTGCAGGGACGATACGCGGCCAGGCGATGGACAGACGATAAGCGTCAACACCCAGGTCTTTCAGTAGGTCTAAATCCTGTTCCCACAGGCGATAATGCTGGCATGCGGGTTCGCCGTTGTCGGCGTTCAGCACACGGCCTGGCTCGCGGCAGAACACATCCCAGATGCTATCGACCCGACCATCGGTGTGAATATCGCCTTCTATTTGAAAGGCTGCGGTAGCGACACCGTAGACAAATGACGGTTGGCGGATGGGTGAATCGGCAGGAATGTTAAAGCTCATAAATACTCCAAGGGTTGAATAGCGGTCAGGCCAAGTGCGGTTATTTCACCGCACCCGACGTAAGGCCAGAAATCATTTGCTTGCTCGACAACAGATAGATAATCAGCAAGGGCACAATAGACAGTGTAGTGCCTAACATCACGGCACCCCAAGGCGTGTTGGGAATGCTTTGCACGCTGCGCAAGGCTTGGGTGATGACCTGCATATCCTGACTGTTCAAGATGACCAGCGGATGTAAAAAATTATTCCATAACATCACGAACTGCACGATGGCCAGTGTAGCCAAACCGGGGCGCAACAAGGGCAGTACCACGCTCCAGTAAATTCTGAACTCGCCAGCACCGTCCAGTTTAGCCGCTTCCAGCAAGTCACGCGGGATCGACGCCACTACGTATTGGCGAATCAAAAAGATACCAAAGGGGCTGATGGTGAAGGGCAACCAAACCGCGATATGGGTATTGGTTAAGCCGATGGCGTTGATCACCATAAAATAGGGGATCAACGTCAGTACCGGCGGAATCATCATCGAGCAAATCATGACCGTGAACAGCACATTCCGGCCACGAAAGCGGAACACCGCTAAGGCGTAGCCTACCATGCTGCAAAACATCAAGGAAAACAGCGTGCCCAAACCGGCCACTTTCAAGCTGTTGTACATGGCGTTCCAGAACGGCATGATTTCTTGCAGTTGGCGGTAATTGTTCACCAACTGATCGCTGAAGGCGATGGTCAGCGTGGTGCTGAACATGGTGGTGCGGTCATGGGTGGACAAAATTCCCGACCAGATGAACGGGAACACCGTGATCACCACGCCCATCAGCAACACCAGCCATAAAATCAGCTTCAGGCTGAGGTCTATGCCACGCTGGTAGTGTTCGTTTTCAAGTATGCGTAGCATTTAATTACCCTCCAAGCCTTTGCGACCGAACAGCCAGAAATAGATGCCGGTCAGGGTGCCCACGATGACAAACAGCACCCAGGAAATTGCGGCCGCTGAACCCATATCGAGCCATTCCCACGCCACTCGATACAGGTAGTTCGAGATCGTCATGCCATTGGTCGCAGCGGTCTGCAGCCCACGCGTCAGCACGTAAGGCTCTTCAAACAGGTTCATGTTACCGATGATGGTGAGCGTAACCGCAAAGAAGATGAACGGCCGCATCAGCGGAATGGCGATGTAGCGGAAGCGCTGCCAAGACGACGCGCCATCTATTTTCGCCGCTTCGTAGAGATCATTGGAAATGGTCGCCAGACCGGCGGTGTAGATCACGATGTTAAAGCCCACATACTTCCAAAATACCACAAAAGAAATGGAGTAACGGATCAGCACGTTTTCTTGCAGCCAAGCAATGGGCATAAAGTTATTGATCCAACCGAAGGCCCATTCGGTAAGCGCACCGTTGGCCAGCCCACTCAATAAATGGTTGATCAAGCCGCTTTGCGGCGAATACATCACGAAGAAAATCATCGACACCGCAATGGTGGACGTGATGTACGGTAAAAAGTAAGCCGTGGTCAGCCAGTGGCGTGCCCGTGCACCCAAAGACACCAAGAGATAGGCCATCGGCAAGGCCACCGCATGCTGGGGTACACCCGATAAAATCGCCATGACAAAGGTATTCCACAGCGACTGCCACAACGTCGGGTCCGTTAAGGCCAGCGCGTAGTTTTCCAGCCCGACCCAGCGCATAGAACTCAGCCCCGCGACCGGATTCCAGTGGTGAAATGACAGAAACACCATAAAAAAGATCGGGAACACCCCAAACACGCCAAAGATGATGATGTAGGGCGACACAAACCAGTAGGGCGTGCTCTTGCTGCCAAAGCGCTTGAGCTTGTCCGACGTGGTTTCCCGTTTGGTTGCCTTCGGCTGTACCGTGGCGGATTGGATTGTCAGGGGATTACTCATGACCAGATCCTGAGAAAATAAACGAAGAATTCGATACTGGAACAGGCCATTCACCGACCACCACCGGCAGAATGTACCGGCGGAGTGAATGGCCTTTTCTATGGCTTAGCGGACGCGGCGGCGAATCTGCGCGTCGGCGTTGCGTAACGCAGTGGCGATGGGCATACCATCGTTCAACACTTGCTCAAGCGCGGTTTGAATAACCAACGATTGGGCAATCAAGTCACCTTTGTGCGGTTCAACCGCCGTGACGTTTTCGGCAATTTCCGCAAACATCAGACGAGCTTGCTGACCGCGCAAGAACTCGATGGGCTCATCGAAGCTGGCGTCGTCATAGGTGCCAGTATGGGCAGGGAAGGCGGCAATGTTTTTGAACCCGGCCAGTTGGTTTTCGGCGCTGATCATGTGTTCGATCAGGCTCCAAGCTGCTTCCGGGTTGCTGGACTGCTTAGGAATACCCAGGAAAGAACCACCCCAAGAACCGTAGATTCCGCCCGGCAGGTGGCTTACACCCCAGTTACCAGCCGTTTCTGGTGCCATCCAGTTTTGCAAGTGGCCCAACAACCAAGCACCGGACATTTGCGTTGCAAAGGTTCCTTCACGGAAACCGGTGTACCAATCTTCCGTCCACTCGCTGATGTTGCCGTCTAAACCGGCATCACGGACTTCTTTCGCCAACTCGAAGGCGCGTACAAAGCGATCACTGGTGACAATCGAATTGCCGTCGGCATCAAAATACAGGCCGTTACCGGGTTCAACGTTAAAGTTGATGTACGCGGCGGCAATGGCAGCGGCGTTACCGATCAACAAAACACCGTGTTTTTCTTTCAGCTCTTTACCGTAGTCAATGTAGCTGTCCCACGAGGCCATCACATCGCTCAGGTTGTAGCCCAAGTCTTCCATATAGTCGCGGCGGAAATACATGACGCCGGGTCCCAAATCCACCGGCACAGCGTACTGACGGCCATCACCACCCTTGCCTTGTGCTACGGCGTATTCCGCGTAGTTACTGGCGTGTGGGGCGAAGCGGTCGGTCAGGTCAACAAAGCCACCTTGGTCAACAAATGAACCGACGAAGCCCACGTCGATCAGCACCACATCACCGGCCCCTTGGCCAGTGGCCAGATTGGTCGCGATTTTGTTGTGGTGGTCGCCGTGGTTGTTCATCAGTTGCTCAACGGAATGACCCGTTGCCGCTTCAAAAGCGGGCAAAATACGGTTCAGTTGACTGTCGTAGTCCGGGAAGCCATCAATGCGCAATTCGGCGGCTAACGCGCCAGCGGAGAGGGCGAACGAAGCCAGCGCAAGGCCAGCGGTGTGTTTCAGTTTCATGGAATGCCTCCAGTTTACATGTTGTTTTTATCGTTTTTATGGTTTTCGTTTTACGGTCTTGCTTATGGGTCTTGCGTAACGTAGTGCACGTCATGGGTCATTTTTGGGGACTGACAGACTCCCGAACGACCAACGACGGATCAAAATGGTGTTGTGTGGCATGCGGTCGTTTTTCGGCCAATGCCACTGCCAACTGCCCGGCCTGCACACCCATTTGTCCGATGGGTACATGCATGGTGGTGAGGCCCGGTTCAATGTAAGCAGACATCACAATGTTGTCGTACCCCGCCACCGAGAGCTGCTTGGGCACCGCAATGCCCTGGCTTTTGGCCAAGCGAATAGCGCCATAGGCCATCAAATCATTGCTGCACAAGACCGCCGTCATTGGCTGATCGCGGCGCAATAGACGTTCCATCGCCAAGCTACCGCCGGGTTCGGTGTAATCACCTTCCACCACCAGCTCGGCACGGTAGGCAATACCAGCGTTGTCCAACGCTTGGCGATAACCTTGCAAACGGTCGCGGCTGTCGGACTTGTACAACGGCCCGGTAATGCAGGCGATGTTGCGGTGCCCTTGGGCAATCAAATACTCGGTCAACAGGCGGCCGCCCAACTCGTTGTCCAGATGAATGCACTGCGCCGCCAGCTCGGGGACGAAGCGGTTCACCAACACAATAGGGCAGTCCGTGCGCTGGCTTAAGGTGAACAGTTCCTCGTCACTGATGGCGTCTACATGCAGAATTAAGGCATCAACCTGACGTTGCAGCAGGAATTCAATGGCGTCGTTCTCGTCGTCCCAGTTGCCGTGGCCACTGGTGACGATCAGGTGCTTACCCAAGGCACGTACTTCTTGTTCCACCTGATACATCAAGTCGCCATAAAAGGGGCCGCTTAAATCGCCCACCACCATACCAATGGTGTCGGTTTTGTTGGTGGCCAGCGCACGCGCGGCGTTATTCGGTGTGTAATCCAACTGCGCCATGGCCGCCCGAACCCGCTCTTGCGTTTCTTCCGCCACCCATTTATTGCCGTTCACCACGCGCGATACGGTGGCAACAGAAACATTGGCAAGGCGTGAAACTTCTTTGATGGTGGCCATGGTGTTTGTCCTACTGTAAGCGGTTACATGCTGGGCTAAAAAAACCGACTTACTGTGTTTTGTTTTATTGTTATGTAACCGGTTACAGGAGAGTATTCATAAAAATAGGACTGGTCAAGCTGATGTGTACGTAAAATACGCAAATTATCGCATGGACTGGTTTCTTTGAAGCAGTAAGCGGGTAGTAAGTGGCTGTTTTCTGAGGAAAAATAGCCGATTAACTGTAATCGGTTACATTTTGTATCAGGTTTGTAACGATACTGGATAGGCTATGGTTGGCATTAACCTTCGTATTTAGTCTGGTGTCTGTTGAAGCTGTTACTACGTTCTTTAGCCACAATACCGGCCCCGCTGTTCTTCTATTCGTTGTTCGATTATACGCCGTTCACGCTCAAGTTCGCGCTGCAGTTCTTCCTCACTGGGCAGTACGGTGAGGTATTTCGAGGCAAACAGTTGTTGGCTGTCTTTAAGCACGGAATACTGGGCGACGGTGTGGTTGTGTTCGCTGCATAAAATCAGGCCGATGGTGGGGTTTTCTCTTGTGCCTCGGCGGCGACTGGATCTTTTTCACGGCTGGATAGTAGGCGTTCGTAATACAGGGTGCCGATCTGGCGTTCTAGGGCGCGACTACTCCAGTGCTGACCAGCGGCTTCGTCCATATACCATGCCCGAGCATCAGAATTTTCTACCCGCAGTAACACGCGGTAGTGTGTCCAACTCAATTCGGGACGCACTGCGTTCCAAATTGGGAAGCATTGATAAAATGCTCGCATATTACGCAAGTTACGGGCATCAAACCCTTTACCAAATTCGCCAGTCAGGCGGATGGATAGCTGCTCAAGCTGTTGTCTACCGTAAGCAGCGCGGCTGTCGCCTTGCTGTTCATGCTCGATAATCAAACGGCCAATGTGCCAGTAGGTGTGCACCATGGCAGTGTTGACGCTGCGCTGGATTTGCTGACGTGCCTGTTGCACTAACTCGCTGATGTGATGGTAAAGCGTATCGGTGGTGGGGAAATCATTCATTGGTCGGCTCCTTCCTAATACTGACCACAGTTTATACCCTGAGTGCCACAACAGAATGCACCCAATGGCTGTGCTGACACCAATATGTCGTTAATGCCAGGCTCAGAGAACCGTTTTTGATCAACCGAGCCTGATGCGTGTTGTTACGCACTACCTGCTACACAGCCGTTTTCCTTTAAAACTCGTTTGGTAGAGGCCGGATTATTCTTTAACAAAGCTGCCGGTCGAATCGGGCGCTGCACCAGGTTACCACCACAGTTGGGGCAGTGACCGTCCAGTACCGTTTCAGCACAGCTCACACAGAACGTGCATTCAAACGTGCAAATCACCGCCTCCAAAGATTCTGGTGGCAGATCTTTGTCACAGCACTCACAGTTTGGTCTTAGTTCTAGCATATACGTTCCTCACCTATTCACTCTAGAATTCGGGCTTTTCTTGGCGGCACACATACTTTCGCAGGTATAGCATGGTTATGTTTCGTTTGCTGGCAATTTGAGCTTCCTCTCACTCCGCCAGACTCGTATGAGCACAACCTCTTTAGCCTGCCTGAGATAGACAACTCGAAACGGCACGTGAATCAATTCGCGAATATGATCCATGTTGAATTCAGGAACAACTCGGTCAGTATCAGGGTGGATTTGAAGCATTTCACAGTGCTCTAGGATAGCAGCCACGAAATCATCACTGATAGGTGGCACATCCTGCTCTTTGTAATACTCCTGAACTGCTTGTAAGTCCTCAATAGCGGACTGTGCGATGCGTAATTCCATTTACTTGATGCCCAACGTTTTCTTGGCGTCCTCCAACGATATGGTGTTGCCCTCGCGAACATCCATAAGCCCCTGTGCCACCGCCTTTACAAACCGCAATTCCTCGGCAGTTCTCTCATAATCCTCGAGCCCCTGCACAACAGCTATGCCGCGGCCACGGCTGGTAAGCAGGATTGGGCGATGCGTTTCTTGTGCTCGACCAACCACCTTTCCGGGATTGATTTTAAGGTCTGATAGAGGAACGACATCCTCGGAAAATTTCACCTGCATAATGATTGCCTAGCCAACGAATTGGTGCCATTAATAGCACCAGTTAACAGGTGCGGTAAAGAAACATAACTATTGAAACCATTAAGCGGTTATACAGCAGCGCAGCAGCGGCTATAGCCGCCATTGATATCTGATTGTAGTCATAGTGCACGAACTTGGCATGGCGGGGCCCCGTAACCTGTTTCCTTACATACATGAGACTACAGGGCTGAAGTTTTTTTACAGCCTCAACGCCCCGCACAAGGGCGGCCAAATAAGCGCAGCGTTTTGGCTGTCCCAGCGACCAACGGGAGCGATTGCTGCGGATTGTTATATGTAAAGCAGCTAGAAAGGCAAATCATCGTCAAAATCTCTCTCTAACTTATTCGTTAATTCTTCAACAAAAGTTACCGCGTTATTCCTTAGCTCATCAATAAGCTTGTCGTTGACATTTACTAAGCGTCCTTCAGTGGTTTTCCCGTTCCGGTGAACCAAATCGTGGCGAACAAGAATATACTTCTGAAGATTTGAAATATTTGGAAAATCAATTGAGAATGTACCTGTATACATTTCTCTAACAGTAGGTAGTTTATGATAAATGGTGTTGACCATGACAGTCTTGGCTCGCTCCTGAATTTTTACTGACACATCGTAAATCTCACTGATACTTATCTTTTGCTGTTTGAACTCCGGATGGTTTCTGACAAACTGTTGAAGGTAGTGCTCAGATGAAAGTGTTTTAGAAATGAAAGTATCAGAAAGAAAAGTTTCAAGCGCACCAATAATCGAGATAAATGTCTGGCGAAGTAATAACTGCCTTGTCGCATGGTCATCAATTTGTAGATTTTGGAGTCGAACCGACGATTCCATTTCATTTGAAAAACTTGCACGATGATCTATATTCTGCGCGATCGCACCGAGTGCGTACTGGTCTTCATAGCTCCTTTCAAATATCCATGGAGAGAGACTTATTGTTCTGGATTTGCTAATGCCAGCTATTTTAGACAGAATTTCTGCGCTGCAGTTACTACTAAATGTTATGAAGTAACCGTATAGCAACCCTTCATTTGAAATATTTTCCGTTACCGTATAATCCAGTTGCGAAAGCTCATCCCAAGATATGCCGAGAGCGTCAGCCAAGTTTTCCTGACGGCCTTCGTCTGACTCTAAATAGGATTCTTTAAGGCTTCCCATAGGTTCGACCTTTTAGCATATAACGCCGTGGTAACGGGCGGCTACGGAGCGCAGCGCAGTAGGCGTCCCATTGACCACCTGGTTAAGTTCTAGTCCTCTATGTTGCAGAGGCCATGAAATTTAAACCTGAAAGAGAGCGCTGCCGGATGATTCCAGCTTTCAGGGTTCTCGCCCAAATGCTTATCGAAAATAGCCACAATTTGATTGGTTGTGTACTGCGCCAAGCATCTGGCAAGTGCTGGTTGCTCACCTGTACGGATCAACTGTTCCGTGAGTAGACCGTCAGCGACTCCCGTGACCCATGCAGACCGTTCTGTATCACCGAGGTTACGATACTCGTTTCCAGTGAGAGCGAAAGCTGAGGGAATCAAAATCCAGAAGAGAAAAGCTCCGGATAATAACCTTTGCGACATTTCTTCTCTCCTCGAAAACTTAACAGTTTATTTCTGCGCATGCACGTTTTTCTGGCAAGCCAAAAGCCCAAAAACCCGGCAACCCATTGATAATAAATGCATTTTTTTGAATTCCATGCCTGCTCCACCTAGAAAAACGCGCATGCGCGTAAACATATTTAGCCGTCATGACACTGTGCGCATAAACACGGGCGGATTATTCCCAAGTGCTTGTTTTTCTTGCGAATTTTCGTGTTACCACCAGAAAAACACGCATCAACTCAATTGAACTTAGCAGAAAAACGCGCACGCGCAAGCGAAAAGCTGCTGGGTATAAGCATGTTGCGGGTTGTTGAACACATCTTTTGTCTTACCCATTTCCATCACTTTGCCGGCGCGCATGATCATCCTGCGGTGGCTGAGGGCTTTGACCACGGCGAAGTCGAACCGCAACAGAAAAGGCGTCGCCGTGCTTGGCCTTGTTAAGGCTTTTATCGTAAGCTTGTACGGATAATCCGTACATAAAGGTGCCGTTATGGATACAATCAGTGTAAACAAATTTAGAGACAACCTTAAAAGCGTTGTAGAACAAGTGGTTAGCAGGCATGAACCGCTCAAGGTAACTCGTAGAGCGGGCGAGGCTTTTGTTGTTATGAGCGCCGAGGACTGGGAGCGAGAGCAAGAAACGCTACATGTTCTCCAAAACCAGAGCCTCATGCAGCAGATTGCCAGCTCTCTTGAAACCCACAACCGGAGTGAAGGCTATATACCAACCGAAGAGCAGATGAATGAGATCACTGGTATTTGAAGGCAACACCTGGGAAGCGTATGAGACTATGCGCGAGAAGGACAAACAATTACATAAGGCCTTGCGCAAATTGCTCAAGGAAAAGTTGCGTTCAAACGACCCTGCTACAGGTACAGGAAAGCCTGAACCTCTAAAACACAACCTATCTGGCCTATGGTCTAAGCGGATATCACAGAAAGATCGTTTAATATATCGATTCGATGACAAATCCATTTATATCTTCGCTATTGGTGGTCATTACGATCAACACTAACGTCGGGAAATTGCGATATTGCCCACGCAGCAGAAAATTCCACATGCACAAGCAAAAAGCTGTGGTCATTCGGGTTAGCTAACCGCCCCTCTCTCTACTACCCACTCCTTACACAATCGATGCAATAAGCTGCCGGGTATATGCATGCTGCGGGTTGTTGAACACATCTTCTGTCTTACCTGTTTCCACCACTTTTCCAGCGCACATGATCATCATGCGGTGGCTGAGAGCTTTGACCACGGCGAGGTCATGGCTGACGAATATGTAGGCCAACTGGCGTTCTTGTTGCAGGCGGCGCAGTAGGTCGATGATGTCCATTTGCACGGTGCGGTCGAGGGCGGAGGTGGGTTCGTCCAGCACCAGCAGTTTGGGGTTGAGGATCAAGGCGCGGGCGATGGCGATGCGTTGGCGTTGTCCGCCGGAGAATTCATGCGGGTAGCGGTGGCGGGTGGCAGGGTCGAGCCGTACGTCTTGCAGGGCGGCGATCACGCGCTGGTCTATGTCGTCGGCGCTGAGCTGTTCATGAATGGTTAACCCTTCGGCGATGATCTGCCCTACGGACATGCGGGGTGACAGGCTGCCGAACGGGTCTTGAAAGATAATTTGCAGGTTACGGCGCAAGGGCCGCATGTGTTTGTGGTTCAGTGTTTGCAGGTTGACGGTTTCGGCGTCGCCTTCAACCAAGTGAATGTCGCCTATGCTGGGCACCAGCTTCAATAGGGCGCGGCCCAAGGTGGTTTTGCCGGAGCCGCTTTCGCCCACGATGCCGAGCGTTTCCCCGGCGCGAATCTGCAAGGGTACGTCGTCTACCGCTTTCACATGGTCGTAAACACGCTTAAACACGCCCCGCGTCATCGGGAACCAGACTTTTAACGGTTCGGTGTGCAGTATCAGCGGTGCATCCGCTGGCACTGGGCTGGGCGTTCCTGACGGTACGGCGTTGAGAAGCTTACGAGTATAGTCGTGCTGCGGTTGCTCGAACACGGCTTCGGTGTCGCCGGTTTCCACAATGCGCCCTTGCTGCATGATGGCAACGCGGTCCGCCACGCGACGCACGATACCCAAGTCGTGCGTGATAAACAGCACGGCCATGCCGAGTTCGCGTTGCAGTTGCTGAATCAAGTCCAACACCTGCGCTTGAATGGTGACGTCGAGCGCGGTGGTGGGTTCGTCGGCGATCAACAGTTCAGGTTCGTTGATCAACGCCATGGCGATCATCACGCGTTGGCGTTCACCGCCGCTGAGTTCGTGCGGCAGGCTGTTTAAGCGTTTTTCGACGTCGCGCAGGCCCACTTTGTTCAGCCATTCCAACACTTTGGGGCGCGCTTGGGCGCGGGCAGTTTTCCACGCGCCGCCACTGTGTAACCAAAGCGCTTCGGCCAGTTGCTTTTCAATGCTGTGCAACGGGTTCAGGCTGGTCATGGGTTCTTGGAAGATCATGCTGATTTTATGGCCGCGCAGAAAACGCAGCTCTGCTTCCGGTGCGTGCAGCAGTTCTTGGCCTTGGAAATGAATCTCACCACTTTCATAAAACGCGGGCGGGCTGGATAACAGGCGCACAATGCTGTGTGCAGTGACGGACTTCCCGGAGCCACTTTCCCCCACCAGCGCCAGGGTTTCTCCGCGCTGGATGTTGAGGTTCACCTCGTGAATAACCCGCTGCCGTTCGCCACCCTGTTCAAAGGCGATACTGAGATTACGAATGGATAGAAGGTCTGTCATGGGCTTCCTTAGCGGGTGCGGCGCGGGTCAAGGGCGTCGCGCACCGCTTCACCGATGAAGGTTAATAGAATCAACATGACACCCAGCGTCACGAACACGGACACGCCAACCCACGGGGCGCGAATGTTGTTTTTACCTTGGTTGATCATCTCACCTAAAGACGGCGAGCCGGGCGGCAAACCAAACCCCAAGAAATCGAGGCCGCTGAGCGTCGTAACAGAACCCGAAAGAATAAACGGCAGAAAGGTAATGGTAGCAACCAGGGCATTCGGCAAAATATGCCGAAACACGATGCGACGGTCAGACAACCCCATGGCCCGGGCCGCCAGCACATATTCGAAATTGCGTACCCGCAGCGTTTCGGCACGCACCAGCCCCACCAAGCCCATCCAGCCAAACAGCAACAAGATACCCATCAATATCCAGAACGTGGGCTGTACGATGCTGGCAATGATGATGAGGATGAACAGCGTTGGCAGACTCGACCAGATTTCCAGCACGCGTTGGCCAAAGAGGTCGATCTTGCCACCGTAAAAACCCATCAACGCCCCCACGGCAATGCCCACAATGGAGGTCAGCACAGTGAGGGTGAAGCCAAACAAAATAGAAATACGCGTGCCGTACAGCAAGCGTGCCAGCACATCGCGGCCTTGGTCGTCTGTGCCCAACCAGTTTTCGGCGGACGGCGGGGCAGGTGCGGGGCGCGGTAAATCGTAGTTGATGGTGCGGTAGTTGAAACGGATGGGCGGCCACAGCATCCAGCCCTCGGCTTCAATCAGGTCGGCGATGAAGGGGTCACGGTAATCCGCCGTTACGTCGAAATCGCCCCCGAAATCCAACTCGGAATAGCTCTTGAAGACGGGGAAGAACATCTCGCCTTGATAGCGCACCATAATGGGCGATTCGTTGGCGATGAAGTCGGAAAACAGGCTGATACCAAACAAGATACTGAACAGCCAAAGGCTGATATAACCGCGGCGGTTGGCGCGAAAACGACGCAAGCGTTCCTGATTGATCGGGGTCATGGCCATACCGCTTACCTCGCTTCGAAGTCGATACGAGGATCGACCCAGGTGTAGGCGAGGTCACTGATGATGCCCATCAGCAAACCCATCAAACCAAACATATACAGGGTGCCAAACATCACCGGATAGTCACGCTGCAATGTAGCTTCATACCCCAATAAGCCCAAACCATCGAGCGAGAAGATGACTTCAATCAGCAAGGAGCCGGTGAAAAACACACTGATGAAGGCGGCGGGGAACCCGGCAATGATGATCAACATGCCGTTACGGAAGACATGCCGATAAAGGATGCGCTTCTCAGTGGCACCCTTGGCCCGCGCAGTCATCACATACTGTTTGTTGATTTCATCGAGAAAGGAATTCTTGGTCAGCATGGTCAGGGTGGCAAAGCCTCCGATAACCATAGCCAGCACAGGCAGCGTCAGGTGCCAGAAATAGTCGAGGATTTTTTCGTACCACAGCAGGTCGGCAAAGTTGATGGAAACCAGACCGCGCAACGGGAAGATATTCCAGTACGAGCCGCCGGCAAACAGGATGATCAGCAGGATTGCGAACAAGAACCCTGGAATGGCATAACCCACCAGCACCACCCAGGTGGTCCACACATCAAACTTGGAATGGTGACGCACGGCCTTAGCAATGCCGAGGGGAATGCATACGATGTAGATGATGAGCGTCGACCAGAGCCCTAACGAAATTGATACAGGTAGGCGCTCCACAATCAACTCAATCACGTTACGAGCACGAAACAAGCTGTCACCGAAGTCAAAGGTCAGGTAATCCTTCAACATAATGCCGTAACGTTGCCAGAAGGGTTTGTCGAAACCGAATTGTGCCTCGATTTCAGCGATCACCGCCGGGTCCAGGCCGCGTGCGCCGCGCGACGTGCGAGTGCCTTGTTCATCACTGGGCGTGGTGGCTTGTTGCACTTCGGAACCACCGCCAGAAAAACGGTCAGTGGCGTTGAAAAAATCCATCCCCATCATACCCGCAATGGCCTGATCAACCGGGCCACCGGGGGCGATTTGGATGATAGCGAAGTTCAACGTGATGATCGCCAGCAGCGTGGGGATCACCAACAACAAACGCCGGACAATATAGGCGCCCATCCGGTTACCGCGCTCCTATGCTGCTCACCCGATACCGGCACATCAGCGACGCAACCGGGCCGCTTTTTCGTTGTCCTGCCACCAGGTTTCCGTTCCGATGGCGTATTTAGGCCGTATGGCGGGGCGATCGAATTTGTCCCAGGTCGCTATCCAGAAGGAATCATTGTACCAATTGGGAATGACGTAGAAATTCCACATCGCCACCCGGTCAAACGCATGACCGTAAGCTTTGAGCATTTCTTCGTTTTCCTGATTTTCCACAATGCCGTCGATCAGGGCATCAATCACCGGGTCTTGCACACCGGCACGGTTCCACGAGGAATCAATGAAATCCGAGCGCCACGCAATGCGCATACCCGAAGCCGGGTAGGCATTTGCACTGTAGCCACCCATCGCCATATCGAAGTCAAACTCGCGGGTACGATTCAAATACTGTGCGGTGTCGATCACCCGAATGGTCATGGTGATGCCCATACGCTCCAAATTACGCTGTAAGGGCAAGGCCACCCGCTCAAAGGTCGGTGTATAAAGCAGCAATTCAAATTCAAACGGCTCGCCGGTTTCGCTGTTCACCAAACGTTGGTCGCGTAGCTCCCATCCGGCTTCGCGCAATAGACCCAAGGCTTGCCGCGTTTCACTGCGCAAGGTGCCGGAGCCATCGGTGACGTTCGGCCGATAGGCTTCACCAAACACTTCGGGCGGCAGTTGGTCACGATAGGGCTCGAGTATCGCCAACTCCTGTTCGGAGGGTAGGCCACTGGCTTCGTATTCGGTGTTTTGGAAGTAACTGTAGTTGCGAGAATAGGCGCCATAAAAGATGTTCTGATTGAGCCACTGAAAATCCATCGCCAGATTGATGGCTTGGCGTACTCGACGATCCTGGAACAGGGGGTTTTGGGTATTGAACAAGAAGGCCTGCATGCCTTGCGGAATTTCATGCGGCAGTTCTTCCATTTTAATGTCGCCGCGAGTTAAGGCCGGGCCAACATAGTCTTCGGCCCACTGTTTGGCGACATTTTCCTGCCGGAAATCGTATTCACCGGCTTTAAAGGCTTCTAACGCTACGGTGCTGTCGCGGTAATAGTCGTAGCGGAAGGTATCAAAATTATTGGTGCCTTTACGCACCGGCAGATCCGCGGCCCAGTAGTCCGTCACCCGCTCGTAGGTGACGTATTGGCCCATGGCGTAATCACTGATGCGGTACGGGCCGCTCGATAACGGCGGTTCGGTTAAGGGTTCGCCCAAATCTCGCTCGGCCCAGAAATGGCGCGGCAGTACGACCGTGCTGGCCAGGCTGGAAACGTAGTCTTTGTTCGGCTCCGCAAAGCGAAACATCACCTGTTGGTCGGATACGGCCGTTACATCGGTGACCCCTTCATAATAGGAGCGGTACTGCGGTACGCCTTGCTCAAAGAATTTGTTAAAACTGAACACCACATCCTGCGCGGTAATCGGGGTGCCGTCATGGAAACGAGCCGCCGGGTTGATGTGAAAACTCACCCAAGAATAATCCGTAGGATACTCGATGAATTCCGCGATCAGGCCATAGTACACACTGATTTCATCGCTGCTGGTGGTCATTAAGGTATCGTACAAGCCATCGGCACCAATAACGGACTCACCCCGACGCGCATAGCGGTTAAAGCTGTCGAAGCCGCCCGTGGTGGCCAGCCGCATGCTACCGCCTTTGGGGGCTTCCGGATTCACATATTCGAAATGGGCGAAATCAGCCGGATATTTGGCTTCGCCACGCACCGCAAAGGCATGCGATTTGATGATGTCGACCGATTCGTGTTCGTCGGCCAGCACCGCATTCGACCCCAGTAGGCCAACCAGCAGACAAAACAAGACTACCCCATAATGAACGGACGCTTTACGCAGTGACATGAACAGACCCCTTTGAACGATGAATGACGTACTCTGGCTGGGCGGCCATTTTTTATTCTGTTGTTTAAGATACACAAAAACCTGCACTTTGGTTTAGGGTATTTTCAAAATCACTGCAAAAAAAACCCGCCATGAAGGCGGGTTTTTGGGTTCAAGACAGGTTGAGCTTAGTTTTTTATTTGGCCTTCGTTCAGGGTCAGAAAGTCAATCACAGCAGACTGTACTTGGAAATGTATGTCTTCGCGGTTCGAGTATTCAGGATCATCACACACCGCATCCTCACCTTCTTCTTCAAGAATGAGCGAACCGGCAGGAGTACAAAGTGGCAACATTGAAAAGTGGTACGCAGGTGCGATTTCAATCATCTCTGAATAAGGTAAAAGCGCAGAAAAACCGCTACCATCGACGCCTATATTGGTGGCATCTAATCGATCCTTACCGCGCCCTAGCTGGATTAGAAGAACATCAGCGCTGAGTGTTGCCACATCTCCAGACTCTATGCCGAACGTCAGACCGGGATCAATCGCTACTACCTGGCTTATCCGTGCGTCACCGTAGTATCCATCCCAATGCTTTTCGTGCAAGGAGTTTAAATCGATGCCTACACGCTGAATATCATTACAGTGTTGTGTAGCTTGTTCCGAACAATGATTGACATATCCTGCCAGATTGCCACGAACGCCTGCCATAGAAAGTGCTGTCCAACCTCCATATGAGAAGCCAACGACAGATATTCGAGTCGAGTCAATCAAGGATGAAAAATCTGGATCCTTCAATATGGCGTCCAACACCAATTTTAAATCCTGGGTTCGTGTCCAGTGTTCGAGCCCAGCCCGCATATCAAAATCAAGAACTGTGCTATTGGGGTGGTTTACAGCTACGACAATTGCGCCTGAACGAGCCAAGGCGGAGGCTAACCAACCCTGTGCACCATAGTGCCCTCCTAACCCATGTGATACTAATATCAAAGGGTATCGACCTTGTTTAATAGGTGCATTTTGCGCCACCTGATAGGGCAAAAATACGGCATTGCCGCCGAATGGCTGTGTAATTTCTTGCTCAGAGACTGGGTACCAAACGGCATAATTCATTACCTTCTCATGGTGCGGAGCATATACAGAGTTTTCATATATACCTGCCGCATCTGCCAACATGAAGACCGGAATAAGAAGTATTGCAATTGTCAGTCCGGTTTTATTCAGAGCCTGTATAGCTTTTTTCATTAGATAAACTCGTTCTCGAATGGATTCGACCTCAGCATGACGGAGATGCCGAGTTTATGCGTCTTGGAACAGGATTTAGGATGTTCTAAAAGCTGTTTTAGGACATAATTTCCCCACATTTATGCAGAAATTCTCTATATGCTTTCCATTCCTCTGCCTTTTGTGCTTTCAATCCTTTTACTTGTTTTAGCCGGAAATATATTCGTTCACCGAACCGGTTCAACACATATGGCCGCATACTTTCTGGTCATGTGTGCAGCCACGACGACGCTGGTGGGCCTCCGTTGGTTAATGGATTGGTCTATTCTTCGGACCATCCAACCTATTGCTGCTTCTGCTATTCCGGTTATGGCTTGGTGGGTCTTTTCTCGTGCCTATACTGGTCGACCTTTGACTTGGTGGCATGGGATTATTCCAGTATCCATAACAGTAAAGTCTTTAGCGCCTGCAGTGTGGATGCCATCTATTGATCTTATGCTTATGACCGCCTACATCTTCTACGCGACAGCGTTTTGGCGCGCAGCAAGGTCGGAACGACATACACCGGAAAATGTTCCTTTAACCAACCTCTCACTTGCAAGATTTAATACCCAAATGGCAAGTCTGGCTCTGTTGGCAACTGCACTGGTGGACGTCGCCATATCATTGAATTTCATCTTTTGGGACGGTGCTTATTCAATGTTTTTCCTATCTATGGGTCATATCATCATGCTACCAGTACTAGCGTTGGCGGTAGTTTGGATAGGTGCAAATACTCAAGCAGACTCGATGCAGCAAAATAAACTAGAAGGATCAAGAGCAAACAAACTTTCTAGTGAGGATGCAAAACATATAATTTCTCTTTTAGAGGACGTAATCTGCGAACAGAAATTGTTTTTGGATCCTAACCTAACGTTGAACCGTCTAGCAAGAAAGGCCGGTATTCCGGGTCGCCTAGTATCGAGCGCAGTAAATCAAAACCAGGGAAGAAATCTCTCGCACTGGATAAATGGGTATCGTATAGAAGAAGCTAAAAAACTACTGAAACAGTCGAACAAACCAGTGTCAGAAATATACCTAGAAGCTGGTTTTCAAACGAAATCAAACTTCCATCGGGAATTTGCTCGTCAGGTGGGATCTACTCCAACAGACTATCGAAAAGCGATGACATCAAGCGCTTAAGCGATTCCATTTAAATCGTATTCTTTTGCAGCAACTTTGATACTTCTGACCATACCGGCGACATGAAGTCTTACGAATTGCGTTGTTTCGGCACAAGAACAGCGTATTTCACGAAGTCGTCATCTATTAAAAAACACCTCTACCCTTGGCGCTAAACCCCAAACCACAGATTGCGCGCCCCGGTAAAGACAATCTGCGACGCCATGGCCGCCAGCACCAAGCCGGTGATTTTGCTGAGGATGTTCAGGCCGGTTTTGCCCAGAATCTTCTCGATGCTCGAGGCCAGCAACAGCAATACCATTAAGGCACCTAACGCGCCAAACACCGCCAGCAAACCGACGAAGGTTTCCAGCCAGGTGGGTAGGTCGGCCGAAATGACCAAAATTGCCCCGATGGTGGCTGGTCCAATAATGGTCGGAACCGCTAAGGGCACGACGGCAACGTCATCACGCGGGCCGCTGGACTGCGGTAAATCGGTGGCGTGACTGCGCTCGCCACTGCTCACCAAACTCACCGCCGACAAGAACAGTAGAATCCCAGCACCCACCCGAAACGCATCCAAGGTAATGCCCAACATGGCAAACAAGGCCGTGCCGAAAAAGAACAGTATCACCACGATAACCGCAGCCGAGCCTATAGCCCGGCGGATGATACGGCGCTTTTCGTTGGCACTGTCGCCTTTGGTCAGCGCCAGAAACATCGACACTACAAAGAACGGGGCGAACAGAAAGAAAAACTGTATCCAGGTGGTGAAAAACAAACTCAACATCAGCGGCGGCTCCCGGTACGCTTCAACTCCAAGCGCCGTAAAAATTCTTCCATGATGAGGGTATAGAGTTCATCGCCGAGGAACTTGTCTTCCACGGCGGAATCTACGTTCGGGTTGTCGTTCACTTCAATCACCACGACTTTGTCACCGCTTTGTTTCAAGTCGACGCCATACAGGCTGTTGCCAATGAGGCTGGCGGCTTTAACAGCGGCTTTCACCACCTTGGGCGGCGCTTCATGCACGGCCATGGTGCGGAACCCGCCGGTTTGGACTTTGCCGGTACCACTTTGGTGGTTGTAAATTTGCCAATGGCCTTTGGTCATGAAGTATTGGCAGGCGAAAATGGGTTTGCCGTTCAGCACGCCGATGCGCCAGTCGTAGTCGGTGTACATAAACTCTTGCGCTAACAACAACGACGAGCGTTTGAAAAGCGCCGCCGTTTGCGCTTTAAATTCCGCTTCATCTTTTACCTTCACCACACCGCGCGAAAAGCTGCCATCGGGAATTTTTAACACCAAGGGGTAACCCAAGGCTTCAGCGGCGGCGGCCAAGTCCTGCGGGCGGTCTTTACTGATGATGCGGGTCGCCGGGGCAGGCACTTTATGGGTAGCTAAGAGGTCGGCCAAGTACACCTTGTTGGTGCATTTTAGAATGGATTCTGCATCGTCCATCACCACCATGCCTTCGCTTTCGGCTTTTTTAGCAAAACGATAAGTGTGGTTGTCGATGCCGGTGGTTTCGCGGATGAACAAGCCGTCAAATTCAGCCAAGCGGCCAATGTCGGCTTTGCCAATGGTTTCAACGTCGATGCCCAACCGTTTGCCCGCTGCGATGAATTTTTTCAGCGCCACGCGGTCCGACGGCGGCATGGCTTCGTTCGGGTCCACCAACATGGCCAGATCGTAGCGTGCACTGCGCCGCGAACGTGGTTTACGCCACACTTTGCGGCTGAATTGGTCTAAAGCTTGAGCGAAAGCATCTTCTTCATGTTCTGCCAGTTGGTACAACGCACCGGCTTTCAAATTTTGGATATGCCAAGCGTTGGCGGAATCCTGCTCGAACACCACACGCAAAATCGGCGCGGAAAATTGTTCAAACAACTGGCGGCCAAGGGATGCCAGCGCTTCTATGGGTGACTGACCGAAGTAAAAGGCTACCTCTACCTGCCGTACGTCCGAGAGCGCATTGTCCTGGCTCAGCTTTTTCAAGGTGCTGTTGAGGTCATCCATTTGCAAGCTATAGATGGCCTTACGGCCGAGGTCGTTTAAGGTACGCACATTGGGTAGCACTTTTTGCCCGCGCGCCTCAGCGAGCAACGAACAGTAATAGCCATTACTCAGGTATTGGTATTTGCGGCACAGGTTCAACACCCGCGTTCCGGTGGGGCGACTGCCTTCCGGTTGGGTTAAGTAATCCTGAAAGGTCACCACATTATCGGTCGGATAATAGGATTTCCAGTCTTTCAGTTTGTCGACCACAATGAGTAAATCGGCCATGAATCTGCCTTGACGAAAAATGAATGAATAAGCAGGATGTTTTTCTACATCAGCACAGCGTAATCTACTGTGATGCCGTAATCATAGGTGAGTAAATGACTCAGCGCCATACCGTTTCCCCAACCCCGACCGTTGCGGTAGCCCACCCAACACTTCGGCAAGCCACCAGCGCCGATATCGGGGCGTTAGCGACCTTAGAACAACAGTGTTTCCAAACCGACCGGTTAAGTAAACGCAGTTTTCGGCGCTTGATTCAACGTGACACCGCCGATTGCTGGCTGGCGGAGCGGGACGGCGAATTGCTGGGCTATGTACTGGTGCTTTACCGTCGGGGCACGGCGCTGGCGCGGGTATATTCCTTGGCCGTCTCCCCGGCGGCCCAGGGTTTAGGCTTAGGTCGCGTGCTGATGCAACATGCCGAACAAGCCGCTGATGAGCATGGTTGTATTCACATGCGCTTGGAAGTACGGCAGGATAATGCGTCGGCCTTACGGCTGTATAAGGCCATGAATTACCGTCAATTTGGTGCCGTAGACGACTATTATGAAGACCACAGCCCAGCGTTACGCTTTGAAAAGCGCATCCACCGTTTTCAGGGCCGCGCCGTTACCCCCATTACGTTTTACGCCCAAACCACTGAATTTACCTGCGGCCCGGCCTCATTGATGATGGCGATGCGCGCCCTAACCCCGGAACTGGCTTTTGACCGGGCGTTCGAGCTGCAGCTCTGGCGCGAAGCCACCACCATCTTTATGACCTCGGGCCACGGTGGCTGCAGCCCTCACGGGTTAGCGCTTGCGGCTGGGCGACGCGGTTATACCGTGGATTTGTTTGTGAACAACAGCGGGCCATTATTCACCGAAGGCGTACGGAATCCCGACAAAAAAGCGGTGTTGGAGGTGGTGCATGATTCCTTTGTTGCCGAATTGGCGGCACAACATATTCCGATTCATACCCAGGTGCCGGATGCGGCAACCCTGGCTCAATGGGTGATGCAGGGTGCGATTCCGCTGGTGCTGATCAGCAGTTACCGCTTCACCCGCGAGAAAGCCCCGCATTGGGTGGTCGTTTCGGCCGCAGATGAACGTTATTTATACCTGCACGACCCGGAGATTGAAGATGATGATGAAGCGTCGGCGACAGACAACGTCTATGTCCCTGTTCCATACGCGGACTTCGACCGCATGGCACGGTTTGGGCAAAACGCCCTCCGCACCACCGTGGTGCTCTCGCAATCGGGTGTACTGGCGGTTCCATCAAGCACCGAACAATGAAGCCTGTGCCGACTTAACCTTAACCGCCAGTGCTTATCTCTACGATACAGATAATACTCCGGAAGCGTCCGACTAGGCGTCGCGTAGCACTTGGGTTTGCTGGTCCAGCAGGGTGCGAATGCCTTCCGCTGCCAAGCTCAGCAAACTGTTCAACTGTTCGGGCGTCATGGGTTCACCTTCTGCCGTGCCCTGAACTTCCACAAAGCCACCTGTACTGGTCATGATGACGTTCATGTCGGTATCGGCATTGGCGTCTTCGGCGTAGTCCAAATCCAACACCGGTTGGCCTTGGTAAAGCCCGACCGACACCGCAGCCACCATGTGTTTAAGCGGGTCGGTTGTGATGATTTTATTGCGCTGCAGATGGCGTAAGGCGTCGACCAATGCAACACAGGCACCGGTAATGGCCGCCGTGCGAGTGCCACCGTCGGCTTGCAACACGTCGCAGTCGAGGGTGATGGTGTTTTCGCCCAAAGCCTTCATGTCGATGGCGTTGCGCAGGGCACGCCCGATCAGCCGACCGATTTCTACAGTACGGCCACTTTGTTTGCCTTTGGCGGCTTCACGCATGTTACGGGTGTTGGTGGCGCGTGGCAGCATGCCATATTCCGCCGTAACCCAGCCCTCACCTTTGCCACGCATGAACGGTGGCACACCTTCTTGAACGGAGGCGGTGCAGAGCACACGCGTATCGCCAAAGCTGACCAACACCGAGCCTTCGGCGTGTTTGGTGAAATGACGTTCGAAAGTGATGGTGCGAAGTTCGTTCAGAGCGCGGCCACTAGGTCTCATGCGGTTTCCTGTCGTTGTGTTGAGGGGTGTAAGAACCGACAGTCTAACGGCTGTAGGGATTAATCCCAAATTTCGTCTAGGTGACGGCGGTAAGTTCGCGCCGCAATGCGGTCATCACCGGCTCGGCATCCGGCGTCAAGCCAGTCCAAATAGTAAAGGCCGCTGCGGCTTGCGATACCAACATACCCAGCCCATCCAGGGTACGGGTGACGCCTTGTGATTGGGCCCAGGCATTAAAGGCCGTGTCATTGGCACCGTACATCATGTCATAGGTGACGGTATCTGGCCTTAACACTGTCGCAGGCATATTAGGCAACGCACCTTGCAAACTTGCACTGGTGCCATTGATTACCACATCAAAGGTGCCCGATAGATCGTCCATACTGGCGGCGTGAATGGGACCAAAGGGTGCAAAAATATCACGCAGTTGCTCGGCTTTAAGGACCGTACGGTTAGTGACCACCAACTCTCGTGGTTGTTTCTCCAGTAGTGGCCCTAAGACACCGCGTACGGCGCCGCCGGCGCCCAGTACCAAGATTCGCTTACCATGCAGCTCGACGCTCTGGCGCTCGGTGAGGTCGTGCACTAAGCCAATGCCGTCTGTGTTATGGCCAACGATACCGTCCGGAGTGTGGTGCAGTGTGTTCACGGCTGCGGCCAAACGCGCGCGCGGACTCAGTTCGTCGGCCAGTACATAGGCTTCTTCTTTATAAGGTACGGTCACGTTCAAGCCGGTATAGCCTTCCTGAAAACGCTTCTGTACCTGCTCGGCAAAGGTACCCGGGGTAATTTCTATCGCGCCGTAGGCGAGATCGAGCCCCAACTGCAAGGCGAACGCGCTGTGAATACGTGGCGATTTGCTGTGCGCAACGGGGTATCCGATCACCGCGCAGTGCATGGTGCTCATAGCCAGTCCTTACGTTGTAATGTGTGTTCCAGCAGGCGCTCTTCAGCCGAGCCGGGAATGGGGTGATGGTTGTAGTGCCACTCCACTTTCGGCGGCAAGCTCATCAGGATGGATTCGGTACGACCGCCGGATTGCAGACCAAAAATGGTGCCTCTGTCCTGTAGTAAGTTAAATTCGACGTAACGACCACGACGATACGCTTGCCATGCGCGCTCGCGTTCGCTATAGGTCATGTCCTTACGCCGTTGTACGATGGGTAAATAAGCCTCTAGATAGCCGTGCCCTACGGCCTGCATGAATTGAAAGCAGGTATCAAAACCCCATTCATGCAGATCATCGTAAAATAAGCCTCCGATACCCCGCGGCTCTTTGCGGTGCGGTAGGTAAAAGTAGCGGTCACACCAGTCTTTAAAATTAGGGTAAACCGTTTCGCCAAAGGGCAAGCAAAGGTCACGCGCGGTCCTGTGCCAATGTTCGCCGTCTTCGTCAAAGCCGTAGTAAGGGGTCAGGTCAAAACCACCGCCGAACCACCAGATAGGGTCTTCACCGGGTGCTTCGGCCACAAACAAGCGCACATTGGCATGTGAGGTCGGGACGTACGGATTGCGCGGATGGATAACCAAGGAGACGCCCATAGCCTGCCATTGCCGACCCGCCAGTTCGGGCCTGTTCGCCGCGGCCGAGGGCGGTAATTCGCGGCCAAACACATGGGAAAAGCCGACTCCGGCTTTTTCAAACACATCGCCATCGGCCAAAATGCGGGTTATGCCTCCACCGCCTTCAGGGCGCTGCCAAGTATCCGCCGCAAAAGTAGCGCCGGTTTCCTCCGCTTCAAGCGTGGCACAGATGTGCGATTGCAATTGTTGCAGAAACGTTTTTACGTCATTAAGTTGCATGAACTTTCCTTACGGGGGACCATCAGCGCAATTGCCGTCCGGTCCTTAAATCGAAGATGCTACTGGGCTTACTTTGCCCACCTAAAGCACCGGGAATCACCACGGGGACGTGACGGCCAAACCACCGGCGAATTTGCAACGCATTGCGTGCGGGCTCTTTTCCGGAATGGTTTGCACTGGTGGACACCACGAGGCTGTCCAATTCTTTGGTCAGGCGCTGCACGCCGGGATGAGCACTCAAACGCACCGCAACGCTGTCGTTATTGCCCATGATCCACTGCGGCATGCTGGGCGGATGCGGTATTAACCAGGTTACCGGCCCGGGCCAGGTTTCGTAAAGTGGCTTTTTTTCGTCTTCCGACAAGTGCGCCAATACTGGCTCAAGTTGGGCCCAAGTACCAGCCGCCAAAATCAGGCCCTTACCGGCGGAACGGTTTTTTACCGCTTGCAGCCGACGGACCGCATCTTCATTAAAAGGGTCACACCCCAACCCCCAAACAGCTTCGGTCGGGTAGGCCAGAAGTTGTCCGTTATAAAACGCGCGGCGAATCTGTTGCCAGTTTTGTCTCATGGTTTTTACTACGCATTAGGTTCTATACTGAGGGGGTATTTTTTGACCCCCAATCTACGCCTTATGATACAGCCGTCGTGCCCAATATGAAAAACGCATCAACCGTAAAAGCCGGGTCAGCAGCGGTATTTTCCACAGCAGCGCCGATCGCCCTTTCTTTGCTTTCTCTGCGCTGGCTGGATAGCCAAGCCTACACTGTGCCGCTGTTGCTGTGCTTATTGTGTGTGGTGTTGGTATCCATCAATGGCCCGCGTTGGTCGGGTTGGGTCTGCGCACTCATCAGTGCCCTATGTTTTAACTATTTTTTTACCGCGCCGGTACGCAGCCTGACCATGACGCACTTGCCTGATATCGTCACCATTCTGGTGTTTCTAGCCTGTGCTGCGTTGATTAGCCAACAAACGCAACGGATGCGCGAACAAACAGAAAAAAGTCTGCAGGCGGACCGTTTATTGTTAGCGCAACGTGCCGAGAACGAACGCGAGCAACTGCGGTTTGCCTTAATGTCGTCGTTATCACACGACCTAAAAACTCCACTGGTCACCATGATGGGCTCCGCCAGTAGCCTCAAGGAACTGCGCCAAGACTTATCCGAGCAAGATCAGGAAGACTTGGTCGACGCCATCCTCAGCGAAACACACCGGCTGCACAAATACATTGGCAATTTGTTGGACATTACGCGCTTGGGGACTGGCGAGCTGGCCTTGGATCGACAATGGATCGGCATCCACACGCTCATTCATGCCCTAGAACGCCGGGTTCACAAGGCGTGGCCGGATACCCGTCTTGAGGTTCATGTCCCATCCGAACCCACTGAACTCTATGTACACCCGGCACTGATCGAACAAGCACTGTTTAATGTGGTGGATAATGCGTTTAAATTTTCGCCGCAAGATTTACCAGTGACGTTGAATGTTCGGGTCACTGCAAAGGCGATAGAAATTGACGTTATTGATCAGGGTCCCGGCATACCACCGGCGCTGCGGGTGCGCGCACTCGCGTGGTTTGATACCCTTGGTCGCGGTGACCACCATGCGGCGGGCGATGGCCTTGGGTTAGCCATCGCCAACGGGATGATCGGGGCGCATGGTGGGCAATTGTTGATTCTCGACCCGGTAAAATACGAATCAGGCACCTGTATTCGTATCGTTATGCCTAGAATTGTCGCAGCAACGTCATGACCACGATCTTAATCATTGATGATGAACCGCAAATACAGCGCTTTTTGGCCATTAGTTTGCGCTCGCAAGGGTATCAAGTGGTGAGCGCGCTGAATGGGCAGGAAGGCCTCGTACAAGCTGCGGTGGCGCAACCGGATTTGATTCTACTCGACCTCGGCCTGCCGGATGTGGACGGTCAACACATACTCAAAACGTTGCGTTTGGAACGTCAAACACCCGTTATTGTGCTTTCCGTCCGCGCCAGCGAGCACGATAAAGTCGAGGCGCTTGATCACGGCGCCAATGACTACGTGGAGAAACCTTTCAGCGTTAAAGAATTACTCGCACGCATCCGCCGACTGCTGCGTGACCGCGTAATGACCGTTCAGGAAGGCTATGATGATGGGGTATTCGCATTAAACGCGCTGGAGCATAAGGTGACCTATGCCGGGCAGCCCGTTCATCTCTCGCGCAAGGAATTTGCCTTGTTAAAAGCGTTGGTGGAACATCCCGGCCGATTATTGACGCAAGAACATCTACTGCACCACATTTGGGGCCGTGCGTATCAAGACCAAACGCACAACTTGCGCATTCTGGTCGGCCGTTTACGGGCCCGTTTGGCCGACCACGGGCTGTCGCCGCAGTGTATCGAAACCGAACCCGGGGTTGGCTATCGCTTTAACCCACCCCTTTCCAATGCGCCGGATCGCAGTGCTTCTTAGCCGAGGTTTAAGTTGCCACCGGCATACCGCAGTGGCCGCTCAGGACGCCCGGCCAGCGCCGCAAACAACATAACTGGAGATACCTTACCCACCAGCATAATCACGATGATCAACAATTTGCCATGATCACCCAAGCTGCCGGTAATTCCCAGCGAGAGGCCCACCGTACCCAGGGCCGACACCACTTCAAAAATCACCGCTACAGGGCTTAGCTCCGGCTCAAGTGCCAACAGCAAAATGCACATGAACGACAACAAGGCCAGCGTCAGTACGAGGATACCGGACGCCCGCAATAACTGTTCAACCTGTAACGTGCGTCCGAGTAGCCGCGTACTGTTCCGCCCCTGTACCGCCGCCACCAAACCAGTCAGTAGCAACACAAAGGTGGTCAACCGAATACCGCCTGCGGTGGAGCCAGGGCCTGCACCGATCACCATATTGATCATCATAAAAGCCTGACTGGCGTGGCTCATCTCGGCGATGTCGACCGAGTTAAATCCTGCCGTGCGGGTCGTGGCCGCTTGGAAAAAGGCATGGGTAAGCCGCCAGCTGCCTTCGCCCAGTACCGGACTATTCCGTTCAAAAAATAACAACAACACCGTACCCAATAAGAGCATACCCAAGGTGCCATACAGCATGATGCGGGTATGGATGCTCAACGCTGTTTTTGGCATCACGCATTCAAACACCACCACAAAGCCAAGCCCGCCAAAAATAAACCCCATGGCGTGCAACCAGATAATGGGCTGACCACCCGGTACCGACATTAGCGAGTCGGAATACAGGGCGAATCCGGCATTATTGAACGCAGAAATGGCATGAAACAGACCATAGCCCAATGCTCCCCAACCCTTAACCGGCCACCAAACCGTGGCCAGTATCAGGGTCATCAAGGTGACCGAGCCCAAACTGAACAACACCACGAAACGAATTAAGACAAACAACGACACGTTTTCGCTCAATTGCGCCGTGACACCGAGCGTCGATTGGGCACGCAAGGAAATTCCCTGTTTGTAACCCAATAGGAGGAGCGTACCGATCAGCATATACCCGAGGCCGCCGACCTGTATCAGGAATGCGATGACGGTTTGGCCAAAGGCCGTAAAATCCCCGGCGGTGTCCATGGTAATCAAGCCGGTTACCGTAATGGCCGACATGGCGGTAAACAGAAGATCCAGTAACGGAATGGGCGTGGTGCGGCTGAAGGGCAAGGCCAACAGCAGTGTCCCCACCACAGCACCTGCCACAAAAAACTGCAGCAATGCACCACCGGGGGTATCCCAAAACTTTAAGCGGGTGACGACATGAGTGATGGCCATGCAAAACCCTCTCCCGTCGTACTTAACAGTAATACCTTGTCACCGGGGTACAAGCATTCCGGTGCTTCCAACAGCGGTTCGTAGTGGCCATTATGTTTGCGCGATACGGCCAGTAAGTTCATGCCTTGCCGCTTCACCGCGCGCATAAAGTCACTGCGTGAGGTGCGTTGGTAGATGTCGATTTCGGCCACATATTGCGCATCATTCAGCTGCATTTGCTGCGCCATATCTGGATGACGAAGGGTACGTCCGGCCCGACGTCCCATTTCTTCTTCCGGACTGATCACTTTCTGTACGCCTAAACGGGTGATCAAAGCAGCATGATAGCGGTCTTGTACCTTACACCATAGGTTGGTCACACCGGCTTCTTGGAGGTTGATGACCGTCATTAAGCTGTTCTTAATGTCGCTGCCAATGGCCACCACGACGGTTTTGAATTGCAGCCAGTCGATGGCTTTTATGGCTCTTGGGTTGGTGCAATCGGCGATGATGGCTTCACTGACCTCATCGGCCATGTCATTCACTTTTTGCTCATTTTTGTCGACCACGAGCACTTCAAGGCCATTCTTCTGTGCCTCTTCCGCGAGCGTTGCGCCGAAGCGACCCAGCCCAATCACTGCAATTCGATTTTTTGCCACAACACCGGCTCCGTTATGATGTAAGTCGCCAGTGTACGCGCCTGAGGCGTATCAATTCCGCTACGTAATTCGGTTTGCCTGTATCAATGGCGTATCAATGCGACGGTTTAGGGCACCAAACGCACATAGGACCCTCCTTGCGGCTGAATCAGACCACTCAATTCCATATCCAATAGAGATTCATATAAGGCATTGGGTGCACAGTCTAGGGTGCTGGCCAAGGTTTCGAGTGCGGTCGGTTCTGTACCGATAAGGTGCAACAGTTGCTCTTGTAGCGAGTCAAGCGCGCGTGCATCGGTCTCCAATGGTCCATCTTGCAAGCCAAAATGTTCGGCCACATCCTGGACCTGCTGCACCAACTCTGCTCCGTCCCGAATCAATTGGTTGCAACCTTGTGCGCCCGGGTAGTATGGGTGACCGGGCACGGCCATGACCTCGCGGCCATAGTCTGCACCCAGGCGGGCAGTAATCAAGGAACCACTTTTGGGGGCGGCCTCCACGACCAGAATCGCTTGCGCCAAAGCGGCAACGATGCGATTTCGGCGCGGAAAATTTCCCGGGGCAGGCGGTGTCGATGGACAATGCTCGGTGACCACTGCGCCGCGTTCGGCCATGGCTTCCAAATACCGCGCGTGGGCTGGGGGGTATATTCGTTCGAAGCCGCTGCCCATAACCGCCACAGTACGCCCGTTAACCGCGAGCGCCGCTCGATGCGCGGTGATATCGATACCCGCTGCCAATCCGCTGGTAATGACCACGCCCTGTGCCGCCAAGAACTGACACCAGTCCTCCGTTAATTGTTTGGCGGGTGCACCGGGTCGTCGGCTCCCTACCACCGCCAGTTGCGGCATGGCCAAAACGCCGGGGTCACCCTGCACGTACAGCACGGACGGAAAGTCATGCAGCGTTTGGGTTAATTGCCATGGATAGAGCGGGTGGGATGGTGTAAGCAGATGATGATTGGGCATAGCTTGCCAATTCATGATGCGTTTCAGTTCGGGCAGCTCGCCCCACGGGTCACGCACAGCTGCGAGTAACCGTTGTTGAACATCGGTTGGCCAGCGCAATAACGCCAAGGCATCGGGTTGGAGGTTGGCTAGACAGTTCGGTGAACCAAAGGCACTGAGAAATTGGGTTAGACGGCGCCCACCAATACCGGGCACCAGGTGCAGTATTAGCCACTGCAGCGTTTGTTGTTCAAGCATAAGAATCCCTTGTGCATGTATCTTCCTTAACCGGCCGTGCCCGAGGGCACAGCGCAGTCGTTATGTCCGTTACGGCAGATTACGAATGGCGGGCATTTGAAACCGATCCCCGACCGCCATAGTGTTGGTGGCTTCCAGCACCAAGCCATACGCCATACGTTCGAAGACGCGAAATACCATCAGTCGCCCGGCCTGCGCCTCTGGCAGACGTATCATTTCATTGGTCATAGGATCCTCCACCACGGCGCCTTGGCGCACGATGTCGAATACCTGACCGGGCTCCATACCCGCTGACGCGCCCTGATTCAACAGCACCACATTGAATTGACCGATCATGCTCAAGCCGTCGGCAACATCCACAATTTGGCCTGCTAAGCCTTCCGGCGGTGTGGATGGAATAAAGCGTGACGCGTTGGTTTGCCGCTCGCTCAACAACAAGCGATCACCCAGCCGTACATTGGTCCGGCTATTTATGAGGTACAGGCGAGCAACGTCACCTTGCAGGGTTTCAATTTCAGCTTGCCCCAGCGCTATCGCCTCAATGCCCAAAAATGCATCGGTTACCGGATCGCGGTACGTGGTGCCCGGGCGAAACACTTCGTACAATACGCCTTCTTGTGACCAATCACCCCGAGCGAAAAAGCGATCACCGCCACCCAATACAATGCGCCCCTCTTCGCCACTGATCACATATGGCGCTTCTGCCAACTCTGTACCATCGACAATTTGGTTGCTGGACAGAAAAGGCTGAATGTATTCACGCGGAATGGCATTAATGGCTTGATCGACCGGGAAAAAGCGCACCGCGGGCTGCAAGCGCACGACACCGTCTTCCGCCATGTCCGGCGTTAGTTTCACCGTGTCGGCCTCTGGGCTGCGGGCCAAGGTGGTGATTCTTGGGCTGTCGTCCACCCATTGCAGGCCAATGACATCGCCGGGATAAATTAAATGGGGATTATCGATCTGTGGATTTTGATACCATAGGTCGCTCCAGCGCCAAGGACTGCGCAAAAACCGGTTGGCGATGTCCCATAGGGTATCGCCGGATTGCACTACATAGCGCTCAGGAACATCTTCGCGCAGCGCCGTGACGTCGGCGACGGCTATTCCGGCAAGACAACTTGCCAAGAGGAGTCCGATAAGACGTTTCCTCATCGTGCGATTCCCTATATCATTTGTGATCAATGCAGCTACTTTAAACCATATTAGACGGTCTGCAAACGAGACAGCGTCCATATTGCGAAGCGGTTCCGGTTTCTTACCCGGAGCCTGGGAGTTTTTACACAGATTATGGCTATTTTAGACATCCTCGAGTTTCCTGATCCTCGCTTACGAACTCAGGCCAAACCGGTGAGCGTGGTGGATGACACCATTCGCAAACTTGCCAGCGACATGCTGGAAACCATGTATGAGGCACCCGGTATTGGCCTGGCGGCAACGCAGGTCAATGTGCATCAACGGGTCATCGTGGTGGACGTGTCGGAAGAACAAAATGATCCACACGTTTTCATCAATCCGCAAATTGAACGCCTGGGCGATGAGATTCTTTACCCCGAAGGCTGTTTGTCAGTGCCGGGCTACTATGAAGAAGTGTCCCGGCACAACCATATTCGGGTCACCGCGCTGAATACCCAAGGTGAGTCCTTTACCTTGGAAGCCAAAGATTTGTTCGCTATTTGTATCCAACACGAATGCGATCACTTGGATGGCAAATTGTTTGTGGATTATTTGTCCACACTCAAGCGCAATCGTATCCGCAAGAAGCTGGAAAAGGCACATCGGGAAGCGGGCTGATTAAGGCCCGCCGCGCAGTTGTTTTCTTCTCTTTCTACCTAAGGTAGTCGCTATGTCTTCGGTTCCGCGTATTATATTTGCGGGTACACCTGAATTTGCTGCCCGCCCATTGCAAGCCTTGATTACGCACGGCTATTCCCCGGTCGCTGTGTATACCCAACCGGACCGACCAGCAGGCCGAGGCCGACAGCCGACCGCATCGCCGGTGAAAACGGTAGCCACGCTGGCGGGCATTCCGGTCGAACAACCGGAGCGCTTGCGCGACAATGGCGACGCTCTGGAACGTTTACACGCCTACCACGCCGATTTGATGATTGTGATCGCTTACGGCTTGTTACTGCCACAAGCGGTATTGGACACCCCACGTATGGGTTGTGTGAATGTGCATGCGTCACTGTTACCCCGTTGGCGCGGTGCCGCGCCGATTCAACGCGCCATTGAAGCGGGTGATACTGAATCCGGCGTTTGCTTGATGCAGATGGACGCCGGGCTGGATACCGGCCCCGTTATCAGCCAGCAGCGGGTCAGTATTGTTGCGGATATGAACGCCGGTGATTTGCACGATGCCCTGGCCGAAGCGGGCACGGCGTTATTGTTGGATTTTTTACCACGGGCCGACACGATGCTGGCTAAAGCGCAAGCCCAACCCGAGATTGGTGTTACCTATGCGCACAAACTTACGAAAGACGACGCGTGCTTAGACTGGCAAGAGTCGGCCGTGGCTTTGGAACGCCGAGTGCGGGCCTTTAACCCATGGCCGGTGACTTTTTTCCGTTGGCGTGACCAAATCTATCGCGTGCGATCGGCTCGCGCTACGGATGGTCCTGCGGCCGCACCGGGCACGGTGCATTTAAAGGGCGATCAGGTTCAGGTCGCGTGTGCGGAGGGCTGGCTAACGTTGCTCGACATTCAACCGCCGGGCAAAAAAAGCATGGACATCGCCGCGTGGCGACGAGGCCAAGGGCAAGCACTGCAACATGGCGAGGTTTTATCCTAATGGCCCGAACCCGTTTGGCCGCTGCTCGCACCGTACTGCGCGTGTGGCAAGATCGCACATCCCTGAGCGAGGCTCTGCCCGCTGCTTTGGCTGAAGTTCCGGCACGCGATAAAGGGCTGTTGCAAGCCTTGGTGTATCAAACCATTCGCCATTTTCAGGAGCTGGAAGCCTTAGCCAACAGTGCACTCAGTAAACCACTGCGTAAAAAAGATCTGGATGTGTTCTGTTTACTGTTGGTCGGCTTATGTCAGGTACGCTTTTTGTCCATCCCCGATCATGCCGCAGTCACCACAACGGTTGATGCGGCGCGCTTGTTAAAGAAAGACTGGGCGCGGGGACTGCTCAATGCCGTTTTACGCAAGGCCACGTTGGGCCATTTACAAGCCCACTTTAAAGAGCCAGCGCGCTGGAACCACCCGCAGTGGTTGATAGATACCTTGCGCAGTGCGTGGCCCAATGACTGGCAAGCCATATTGCAAGCCAACCAAGAACCGGGGCCTTTAACCCTGCGTCTGAACCTGCACAAGCAAAGCCGCGACGCCTATTTAGCGCGCTTGCAGGAATGGGAGATCGCTGCCCGCCCCACCATCGTCAGTCCGTTCGGTGTTACGCTGGAAGGCGGTATGGACGTGACCACCTTGCCGGGGTTCCTGGACGGTGAATTGTCGGTACAGGATGAAGCGGCACAGATGGCCGCGTATTGGTTAGACCCACAACCCGGTCAACGCGTTCTGGATGCTTGCGCCGCACCCGGGGGTAAAACTGGGCATATATTGGAACTCATCCAAGGTCAGGGTGATGTGATCGCTGTTGACCAAGACAGCCGTCGCTTGGTGCGGGTTGAAGAAAATCTGGCGCGCCTTGGCTTGCCCGCCATGCTGCATTGTGCCGCCGCCGAGGATACTTCCAGCTATTGGGACGGCAAACCCTTTGACCGCATTTTGCTGGACGTCCCCTGCTCCGGCACCGGCGTGATTCGCCGCCACCCGGACATAAAAATGTTGCGCCGCCCGGAAGACATCCATGCCTTGGTCGAAACGCAACGGCGTATTTTAGATGCCGTTTGGCCGCTGCTGAAACCGGGCGGTTATATGTTGTACGCCACCTGTTCCGTGCTACCCGCGGAAAATGAAGCCCAGATGGCTTCATTTATAGCGCGTACGAAGGATGTAGCACCTGCCGCTATCCCGGCAACGTCGCATGGACTTCCGTTGAAATACGGTCAACAATGGCTACCGCAAAAAGGCGCTTCGGATGGATTTTATTTCGCGCGTTTACAGAAGCTTCCCGGTTAAGCGGACGACACCATGAAAATAGTCATATTGGGTGCGGGGCAAGTGGGTGGATCACTCGCCAGCACCTTGTCACATGAAGACAACGACATCACCTTGGTCGATACCGATGCAACGCGTTTGCGCGAGCTACAAGACCGCTTGGATATTCGTACCGTGCAGGGGCTGGCTTCGCACCCACATGTGTTGATGCAAGCCGGTGCCGATGATGCCGATATCATCATTTCGGTGACCAACAGCGATGAAGTCAACATGGTGGCCTGTCAGGTGGCCCATTCGCTGTTTCGCACGCCGACTAAAATTGCCCGTATCCGCCACCCGAATTATTTGCGCCGCGCGGATCAATTGTTTCAGAATTCCGCTATACCCATTGATGTTTTAATCAGCCCGGAACAGGTGGTGTGCGATTACATTCAACGCCTGATTGAACACCCTGGCGCCTTGCAGGTACTGGATTTTGCCGATGGCAAGGTACAGCTCGTAGCGGTAAAAGCCTTTCATGGTGGGCTACTGGTGGGCCAGGAGCTGGGCTATTTACGGCAACATATGCCCAACGCCAAGACGCGTGTAGCGGCCATCTTCCGTAAAGACCGGGCCATCCTGCCACGGGGTAACACCATCATCGAAGCCGATGACGAGGTGTTCTTCATCGCCGCTAAAGAAGACATTAAAGGCGTCATGAATGAATTGCGGCGCAAGGAAACCGCCTATCGGCGCATCATCATTGCGGGCGGTGGCAACATCGGCTTTCGTTTGGCCACCGCCATCGAATCACGCTATCGCCTGAAGGTATTGGAGCGCAATACCGAGCGCTGTGCCTATCTGTCGGAAAACCTTAATCAGGCTCTGGTGTTGCAGGGCGATGCTTCCGATCAGGAATTGCTGCTGAGCGAAAACATCGAAGACACCGACATCTTTATGGCGCTGACCAATGACGATGAAGCCAACATCATGTCATCCATGCTCGCCAAACGTCTGGGTGCGCGCAAAGTCATGGCGCTGATCAACAACCCCGCCTATGTGGATTTGGTGCAAGGCGGCGAAATTGACGTAGCCATTTCACCGTCACAAGCCACCATCGGCACCTTGTTGGCGCATGTGCGCCGTGGCGATATTGTCAATGTACACTCATTGCGACGTGGTGCGGCGGAAGCCATTGAAGCCGTAGCGCATGGGGATGCCGCCAGTTCCAAGGTCATCGGCAAAGCGGTAGAGGATATCGACCTGCCGGAAGGCACGACCATCGGCGCTGTGGTGCGTAACGACGAAGTCATCATCGCCAACAATCGCTTGGTGATTGAATCCGACGATCATGTGATTCTTTTTCTGGTCGATAAACGTCGTACCGCCGATGTGGAACGCTTGTTTCAGGTGGGCCTTACTTTTTTCTAAGCAGGGAAACGGCACATGCAGTTTCGCGTTATTCTTCGCATTCTCGGTATCTTGTTGATGCTGTTCTCGCTGGCCATGCTGCCCAGCATGGGCGTTTCCCTGTGGTACAACGACGGCAGCGTCTTCCCGTTCGGCGTTTCATTTATCGTCATTTTTGTCGTAGGTATTCTGGTTTGGTTGCCTTCGTTTGGCAGTAAGCAAGAAATGCGCACCCGTGAGGGTTTCTTGGTCACTGCGTTATTCTGGGTGGTGCTGGGTACCGCCGGGTCGTTGCCGTTGTATCTGGCCGCCACACCCAACTTGAGTTTTACCGATGCATTCTTTGAATCCTTCTCCGGCCTAACCACCACCGGCGCCACGGTGATCAGTGGATTGGACGACCTACCGAAGTCCATTCTGTTCTATCGTCAGCAATTACAGTGGATGGGCGGCATGGGCATCGTGGTATTAGCGGTTGCCATTCTTCCTATGCTCGGTATCGGCGGTATGCAGCTATACCGCGCCGAGGCACCCGGCCCAGTGAAAGACAACAAGCTGACCCCGCGCATTGCCGAGACCGCCAAGGCGCTGTGGTATATTTATCTCGGTTTTACGGTGGTCTGTGCGTTGGCTTACTGGGCCGCGGGTATGAGCCTGTTTGATGCCATCGGGCATTCGTTCAGCACGGTAGCCATTGGTGGGTTTTCAACCAAAGACGCCAGCATCGGGTATTTTGATAGCCCACTGATCGAATCCATCGCCATCGTTTTCATGATTTTATCAGCGGCGAATTTTAGCCTGCATTTTGTCGCCTTTCGGCGCAAAAGCCTGCGCGGGTATTTTCAAGACCCGGAATACCAGTTCTTTCTGCTGGTCATTGGTGGGTTAATGCTGCTGATGTCGCTTGGCCTTTGGCTCACCAGTACAGAAACCGGCTGGCGCGCGTTGCGCATGGGTTCCTTTGAAGCGGTGTCGGTCATGACAACATCTGGCTTTGCGGCCAGTGGTTTTTCACATTGGCCGTTGTTTCTGCCATTCCTGCTGTTTTTATCGTCGTTTATTGGCGGTTCGGCGGCCTCTACCGCCGGGGGCATGAAGTCGATTCGAATTCTTTTGCTGTGGAAACAAGGTATCCGCGAGATCAAACGGTTGATTCACCCAAACGGTGTCTTCCCCGTTAAAGTAGGGCGCAAGGAAATGCCTGAGCGTGTTTTAGCCGCTGTTTGGGGCTTTTTCGCCGTTTTTATGTTCACATTCACTGTATTATTGACGGTGTTATTGGCCACCGGACTCGACTTCCTCACAGCATGGTCGGTGCTTGGCAGCGCAATGAACAATTTAGGGCCCGGCTTGGGTGAGGCCAGTGCTAACTACGCCAACATCAATGACCCCGCGAAGTGGATTTTATGTTTTGCGATGTTGCTGGGTCGCCTCGAAATATTCACCTTGATTGTTATCTTCAGCCCAATGTTCTGGCGACGGTAGGCAACGCCTGCACCCACGTTTATAATGCCCGGTCTGCCGTTGTGGCACAGGCCAAACTGTGTCGTACAACGGGCTCTTCGAATTCATTCATGACCGCGGGTGCCCTGTGTCTGATAAGCCTACATTTCAACAGTTAATTCTGACCCTACAACAGTATTGGGCCGATCAGGGGTGCGTGATGCTGCAACCTCTGGATATGGAAGTCGGTGCAGGAACGTCGCACCCCGCCACTTTCTTGCGCGCCATCGGCCCAGAAACCTGGCACTGTGCTTATGTGCAGCCCAGTCGTCGCCCGACCGATGGTCGTTATGGCCAGAACCCCAATCGTCTCCAGCACTACTACCAATACCAAGTGATTTTAAAACCGTCACCAGACAACATCCAAGAGCTTTACCTTGGCTCGTTGAAAGCCTTAGGCGTCGATCCGGAAGTTCATGACATTCGCTTTGTCGAAGATAACTGGGAAAATCCGACATTGGGCGCGTGGGGCTTGGGTTGGGAAGTGTGGCTGAATGGCATGGAAGTTACGCAATTCACCTACTTCCAGCAAGTTGGCGGCTTGGAATGTTTTCCGGTGACCGGTGAAATCACCTATGGTCTTGAGCGGCTTGCCATGTACATTCAAGAAGTAGATAACGTCTATGACCTGATCTGGACGCGCTACCCGGATGGCCGAGTGGTGACCTATGGCGATGTGTATCTGCAGAATGAAAAAGAACAATCGGCCTACAATTTCGAGCACGCTAACACCACGGCTTTATTTGCTTCCTTCGAAGAACACGAAGCGGCGAGTCAACGCTTGATCGCCGCAGGCTTGCCCTTACCGGCGTATGAGCAAATTTTGAAAGCCGGGCATACTTTTAACCTATTGGATGCACGCCACGCCATTTCGGTCACCGAACGGCAGGCCTATATTTTACGCATTCGCACGCTGTCACGCGCCGTGGCGGAAGCGTATTTTGAATCGCGTCGACAAGCAGGCTTCCCCATGGCGCCGGAAGACCTTCGGGAGGCGGCGTTAGCGGCTGCCGCAGCACAGGAGAGCCAAGCATGAGTGCCCAAGTAAAAGACTTTTTGTTTGAGTTGGGCACGGAAGAATTGCCCCCGAAGTCGCTTTTGACCCTATCACAAGCCTTTGAACAGTCCGTGACAACGGCACTGCAGAAGGCTGACCTGACCTTTGCTGGCGTGCAGTCTTACGCCGCACCTCGTCGCTTAGCTTTGCAAATCAATGCGTTACAAGTACAACAGGCTGACCGCACCTTTAATCGGCGCGGCCCGGCGGTTCAGGCGGCTTATGATGCATCTGGCAATCCAACCAAAGCAGCAGAAGGCTTTGCTCGTTCATGTGGCGTAACGATGGCGGACTTAGCCATTGAGAAGACCGATAAAGGCGATTACTTGGTGTATCAAGGGGTTGAGCCCGGCCAACAGGCTGCGGAACTGTTACCCGCCATTATTGCCGATGCACTGGCCGCTTTGCCGGTAGCAAAACGTATGCGTTGGGGTGCCCACCGGTTCGAGTTCGTCCGACCGGTCAAGTGGATTCTGGCCTTATGGGGTACAGACGTTCTGCCGTTATCACTATTTGGTTTATCGGCCAGCAATACCACTCGTGGACACCGTATTCACGCGCCCGGAGAGCTGGTGATTGCCGAACCGCAGGACTATGCCGATACCCTAACCAAGCAAGGCTTTGTATTGGCCGATTTTTCGCTACGGCGACGCAAAATTCAGCAGGATCTGCTCGCTTTGGCGCAAATGCATCAGGTGACCGTGCTGTTGGACGACGACTTACTGAACGAAGTCACCAGTCTCAATGAATGGCCAGTGGCCTTGAGTGGTGAATTTGAAACCCGTTTCCTGGATGTACCGGCAGAAGCCTTGATGTCTTCCATGCAAGAGCATCAGAAGTATTTTCCAGCGGTGGATGCACAGGGCAATTTAGTAGCCCGGTTCTTCTTTATTGCCAACCTTGCGAGTAAAGACCCGAAAGCGGTCGTGAGTGGCAATGAGAAGGTAATTCGGCCACGGTTATCCGATGCAGCCTTCTTCTGGGAAACTGATCAAAAGACCCCCTTGGCCGATCGGCTATCTCGCTTGGACGATATTGTATTCCAGAAACAACTCGGCACATTGCGTGAGAAGTCGCAGCGCGTGGAAACCTTAGCCGGTTTGATTGCCCAACGCGTAGGCGCTAATTCTGCCATTGCTCAGCGTGGCGCACGGTTGGCCAAAGCCGACTTGGTCACCGATTTGGTCTTTGAGTTTGCCGACCTACAAGGTTTAGCCGGTTACTATTACGCGCAAAAAGACGGCGAGCCAGACGGCGTGCCCGAAGTCATTCGTGACCAATACCGGCCTGCCTATGCTGGTGATGCCTTACCGGAGACGCTGGAAGGCTGTGTGGTGGCTTTGGCCGACCGTCTTGACACCTTAGTAGGTATCTTTGGTATCGGCTTAAAGCCCACGGGCACAAAAGACCCTTATGCGCTGCGTCGGGCGGCCTTAGGTGTACTGCGTCTGCTGGTAGAACGAGAATTGCCCTTGGATTTGGCTGAATTGGTGGCATTAGCGCATCGCCAATACCCGGCACTGCCTGAACATTCAACGGTAGAGGCGGATGTAGTAGCGTATGCACTAGAACGTTTCCGGGCATGGTATCAGGACGCAAACATCGATACCGATGTGTTCTATGCGGTGCGTGCATTGAACATTTCCGAGCCGTTGGATATTCAACATCGGGTCTTGGGTGTTGCCGCGTTCAAAGCCGGAACAGCGGCGAAAAGCCTGGCTGAGGCCAACAAACGCGTCGCCAACTTACTCAGTAAGCACACTGAAAGTCTGCCCGACACCTTAGCACCGGACGTACTGGTGGAGCCCACTGAGCGAGCCTTACTGGCCTTGCTGACGACCCTAGAAGGTCAGGTTGCAGCGGCAGTAGCAAATGGCGACTATGCGTTGGCGTTGGAACATCTCAGTGTGCTGAAAGAACCCCTAGACCAGTTCTTTTCGGATGTGATGATCATGACTGACGATCTCGCCCTTCGGCAGCAGCGGTTGGCTTTATTGCAGGCAATACGCCAATTGTTTATGCAGATTGCCGATATATCCTTGCTGCAGTTGTAAAGCTTTATCGGCTGACAGGCGGGTTTTTCGGCCCGCCAGTCATGCCGAATGGTCACAATACAACTGCCTGATCTCGCCTGTTTTTCATCGTTTGTTCACCCTACCATGTTAGCGTTGTGGCATTATGCTGGCTTATCTCATGGCCAGCCATTTAGCCTTGCGCTCATCGATGTTCAGCCACCAAAGCCTTTGGTGCACTGATTGAGGATTTTTTATGTGGTTGGCTTGGGTTCGAACCTTTATTTTTTATGCGTTCTTTTATGGCCCCTTCACCATTTTTTGGGCCATTTTCGCTGGCCTGACCAGTTGGATATTGCCAAAAACGTGGCGCTACCCCTATATCATTCTTACGTGGTCTTGGTTTTCTTTGTACGCCGCCCGTTGGGTGTTGGGTATTCGTTGGCAGGTGGTCGGCTTGGAGCACTTACCCAAAGAAACGGTGGTGATTGCTGCGAACCATCAAAGCGCTTGGGAGACCTTCTTTCTGCAGGTATTAATTAATCCGCAAAGTCAGGTGATTAAACAATCCTTGCTGCGTATTCCTTTTTTTGGCTGGACCTACCGCTTGGTGCGTCCAATAGCCATTGACCGCTCAGATAAGAAATCAGCCATGAGCCAGGTTATTGAACAGGGCACTAAGGTCTTGGCGGAGGGGATTCATGTATTGATTTTTCCAGAGGGTACCCGACGCAATCCTGATCAATTAGGACGCTTTTCTAAGGGCGCGGCCATGTTGGCAAAAGCCGCTAATGTACCTGTTTTGCCCGTCAGTCTGGATGCGGGTCGTTTTTGGCCCGCGTCGCTGAAGCAACCTAAGATGCCCGGAACCATTACGGTGACCTTGCATCCCTTGGTCGTTGCCAAAGATCGAGATGCGACAACCGTCACGCATGAGCTTGAAGCCCATATTAAAGGCGCGTTGTTGCACAGCAGTGTAACGAACGAGGACGTATCTTTATCTACTGTGGAGCCGGAAGCACGTTAAAACGTGCTTCCCTGCGGTCGTTAGTAGTCGAGGTTTTCCACCAATAGGGCATTGGTTTGGATGAAGTCACGACGGGGTTCTACATCGTCGCCCATAAGCGTGGTGAAGATTTGATCGGCACCAATAGCGTCTTCAATTGAAACTTGCAGCATTCGGCGTGATTCAGGATCCATCGTCGTTTCCCAGAGCTGTTCAGGGTTCATTTCACCCAAGCCTTTATAACGTTGAATGTAATAACCGCGCTGTGCTTCCTGCATCAACCAACTCATCATTTCGTTCATGCGTTCAGTCGCAAAGACCTTCTCGCCACGTTTAATTTCAGCGCCACCACTGAACAAATCGGCCATGGTGATACCTAGGCTGTTGATGTTGGTGTAATCATCGGCTGCAAAGAATTCCGGTGACAGCACGTATTGATGCTGGGTGCCATGTTGCACCGAGGTAATACTCGGAATCCACAAACCGGTCTCGGCATGCTGCGTAATGCCGGTGCTGTAAGCACGTGTCGATGTGTTGTACGACTGTAACATGGCATCCATTTTTGCCACCCAGTCCGCCATGGCATCATGGTCAGCCATTACCGTACGGTCCACCGTTGGCAAATACAGTAGGTTTTCCAATACGGCTTCAGGGTAGACCCGGCTTAGGCGACGAATAGCCTTCATCACGGCCTGATAATGCAGAATCAACTTTTCTAAGCCTTCACCGCTGATCGGTGGCGCGCCATCGGACGGCGAAAGGCTCGCACCATCAATGGCTACTTGGGTCAGATACTGATTCAACGCGTCGTCATCTTTGATGTATTGCTCTTGCTTGCCTTTTTTCACCTTATACAAGGGTGGCTGCGCAATGTAGATATAACCATGCTCAATCAACTCCGGCATTTGGCGGAAGAAGAAAGTTAACAACAGTGTACGAATGTGTGAACCATCCACATCGGCGTCGGTCATAATGATGATGCGGTGGTAACGCAGCTTTTCGATGTTGAATTCTTCCCGCCCGATACCACAACCCAGGGCGGTAATCAGCGTACCCACTTCGGCTGAAGCAAGCATTTTGTCAAAACGGGCTTTTTCGACGTTAAGGATTTTACCTTTCAACGGCAAAATTGCCTGGGTCCGCCGATCACGCCCCTGTTTGGCGCTACCACCGGCAGAATCACCCTCCACCAAGTAGAGTTCTGACAACGCTGGGTCTTTTTCCTGGCAGTCGGCCAGTTTGCCCGGCAATCCCGCAATGTCCAAAGCGCCTTTGCGTCTGGTCATTTCACGGGCCTTACGCGCGGCTTCACGGGCCCTTGCGGCATCAATCATTTTTTGAACGATTTGTTTCGCTTCACCCGGGTTTTCCAACAAGTATTCGGCGAACGACGTGCCCATTTCTTGCTCGACCGCTGTTTTCACCTCACTGGACACCAGTTTATCTTTGGTCTGAGAGCTGAATTTAGGGTCTGGCACTTTTACTGAAATGATGGCCGTGAGCCCTTCACGCGCATCATCACCCGTGGTGGCGACTTTTTGTTTCTTTTGAATGCTTTCTTGTTGGATGTAGTTGTTCAAGTTCCGTGTAATGGCGGCTCGGAAACCCGCCAGGTGTGTGCCACCGTCACGCTGGGGAATGTTATTGGTGTAGCACAGAATCTGTTCTTGATAGCTGTCGTTCCACTGCAACGCCACTTCAACACCGATGCCGTCTTCACGTTGTACGGAGAAGTGAAAGGTTTTATTCAGCGTTGTTTTGTTTTTGTTCAAGTAATCGACAAAGGTACGCAGACCGCCTTCATAGCAGAAGTGATCTTCTTTGCCTGAACGTTCGTCTTTTAAGCGAATGGATACGCCGCTGTTAAGGAATGACAATTCCCGTAGCCGCTTGGCCAATTGCTCGTAGACAAAGTGGATGTTAGTGAAGGTCTCTGCCGATGGCTTAAAGTGAACTGCTGTGCCGGTATCCGTGGTATCGCCAACAATGGCTAGGGGCGAATCCGGCACGCCATGTCGATAAATTTGTTGATGGATTTTTCCACCACGTTTAATGGTCAACGTCAGTTCGCGCGACAGTGCATTCACTACGGAAACCCCAACACCGTGCAAACCACCGGACACTTTATAACTGTTGTCGTCGAATTTACCGCCTGCGTGCAGTACCGTCATGATGACTTCGGCGGCAGACTTACCTTCTTCGTGCATTTCGGTCGGAATACCGCGCCCATTATCGGAAACCGATATAGATTCATCTGGGTGGATGATGACGCGAATGTCATCGCAATGTCCGGCCAATGCTTCATCAATGGAGTTATCGACCACCTCAAAAACCATGTGATGCAATCCGGTGCCATCGTCAGTATCGCCTATGTACATGCCTGGGCGTTTGCGTACGGCATCCAAGCCTTTGAGTACTTTAATACTCGACGAATCATAATTCTCTGCCATGGTTTACTCCTGAAACGGTTGTTCGGTCAATTGACCTTGTTCCACGTGGAACAATTTGATTTCTGCTTCGCCCAACCAATGCTGCTGTGAGGGAAGCTGTTTTGTGTCAAGTACAGTAAGAAAGACTTGCGCACTGAATTCTCGAACCGTATTGAGCAATTTATTCACATTGCGCTCATCCAGTTCTGCCACCAAGTCGTCTAACAAGATGACGGGTAGTTGATCGTTATGTTGATTGGCCAATACCCGTATTTGCGCCAATTTCAACAAATGCCCTAGCACCTTCATTTGACCCCGGGACAAAATGTCCCTTGCCGGTATACCTTCGATTACCATGCGTAAATCTGCCCGATGTGGACCTGCTTGGGTAATGCCAGTTTTACGCTCGCGCTCCATCGACCCGGGCCGTTGTAAGGCTTCCTTTAACGTTAGCTTCTGATCCCAGCCAGGGCTGTAATGAATCATCAACTGATTGGCGTAGGGCACATCACCAAATCGTGCACATAGATCCCGGTAGGCGGCCATTAAACGATCTAAGTATGCTTGCCTGGCGTCATCCAGTGACGTTGCACAACGCAGGAATTCGCTATCCCAGGCATCTCGCTCGCCACCCGATATTTTAACAGATCTTAGGCCACTATTGCGTTGTTTAATTGCCCGCTCAAAGCGTCTGAATAACGCCGAGTTTTTTCCATGTTCCACGTGGAACACGCCCCAGTCGATAAATCGACGACGAATACGAGGGCCGCCCTCAAATAATTGGAAATCATCCAATCCGACATGCTGAATAGGCAACAGTAACGCCAGCTCGGAGGTCGTCGTTGCTCTGCTCCCATCAATCACCACCGAGCCTTCACCATTGAGGCGCTTCTCCAAACCCAAGGAATGCTGTCCATCTTTACGCTGCACCTCGCCGTAGAGCAAGAATCGGTCTGCAGTAAACTGAACAAGAGGCTTAACCTGAGTAACACGAAAACTCTTGCCGGAACCCAAGGCGTATACGGCTTCCAGTAAGGAACTCTTACCGGAGCCATTACAACCAACGATTATGTTGAAGCCATGAACCGGCCGAAACGACACGCGCGTAAGATTACGAAAATTATGGATATCGATACGCTTCAGCGGCACGCCATCGACTCCTTGAGATTCGAACGCCAGAGAAACCCAAACACACTGAGAAAATTTGGAAAAAAACGGCAAGGGCCATTAGCTCGGCGAAAGCCAACCGCAAGGTGCTCTCTACCCATCATAAACAAGCGAAAGGGCGACATAGGTTTAACCGAGCTTATCAGCTAACAAGGAGGCTATCGCTATGGCCTAAAGACGCATAGGCATAATTACATACACCGCTGTATCATCATCGAAATCACGCACCAGTGCACTGCTGTTAGCATCCGAGGCCTTAATCATTACCTGCTCGCCCTTGATAGCATTCAATACATCAATGAGATACGTTACGTTAAAGCCCACTTCTAAAGGATCGCCAACATAGTCCACCGCTAGATTTTCTTCAGCTTCTTCTTGTTCCGGGTTATTGGCCAAAACCTGAACATTACCTTCACTGAAATGGAGACGAACCCCACGATACTTTTCATTGGATAAAATGGCGGCACGTGACAGAACCATTTTGAAACTTTCTTTATCGGCAATGATTTCTTTATCGCCACCGCGCGGTATTACCCGCTCATAATCTGGGAACTTGCCGTCCACCAATTTGGTCGTAAAGGTATATTGATCCAGTGTGGCACGCATGTGATTGGGAGTCAGTTCCAACGCAATCGGGGTTTCCGAATCTTCCACAATACGCTGTAGCTCAAGAATACCTTTACGCGGCACAATAACCTGTGCATGTGGAACGCTGTTCTCCAACGGTGTTAACGCCATCGCTAACCGGTGGCCGTCGGTCGCCACTGACCGTAACTGTTTGTCTTTCAGTTCCAATAACATACCGTTCAAATAGTAACGAACGTCCTGAACCGCCATCGCAAAGGTGGTGGAATCGATAACTTTGCGCAACACACGCTGTGGCAAGGTGACCGGTTGTGTGGCTTCATCAGTTTGAATATTGGGAAACTCAACCGCCGGCAAGGTCGATAAATTGTAACGGCTACGACCGGACTTAATAATCACACGATCACCTTCTAATACCAGATTCAACACCGACTCCGCCGGTAATGATCGACAGATATCGAGCAACTTCTTCGCTGGTAACGTAATCGCGCTATGTGCACTCTCTGACAGTAAAGGAACCCGGGCCACCAGTTCCACTTCTAAATCGGTACCAGTCAGCGTCAGGACATCGCCTTCAACTTCCAAGAGCACATTGGCCAATATGGCGAGTGTATTGCGTTTCTCCACTACCCCTGCAACGAATTGCAAGGGTTTGAGGAGTTCTTCTCGGGAAACTTGTAAATTCATGTCCTTCTCTCGACTCGGTTAGCTGGTCAATGATCGGTGTATTTTCGCATAATCTTCACGAAGTTCCGACGATGTTTCCAATAACTCTTTCACCTTTCTGCAGGCATGCAATACCGTGGTGTGATCTCGACCACCAAATGCACCACCAATTTCCGGTAAACTGTGCGACGTGAGTTCTTTCGCCAGTGCCATGGCCATTTGTCGAGGCCGTGCAACGGAACGACTACGGCGCTTTGACAACAAATCATTGATCTTAATGTTGTAGTACTCGGCAACCATACGTTGGATGTTATCAATGGAGATTTGCTTGTCTTGCGCAGCGAGCAAATCTTTCAACGTATCTTTGATAAACCCAAGCGTAATGCGGCTGCGCGTGAACTGCGCATTGGCGATCACCCGCTTTAATGCACCTTCCAACTCACGTACGTTCGATTGAATGCGTTGGGCAATAAAAAACGCCGCCTCGTCCGACAAGCGAACCTTTTCCCGTTCGGCCTTCTTCTTTAAGATCGCCACCCGCGTTTCAAGATCCGGCGGTTCGACAGCTACCGTTAAGCCCCAGGAAAAACGGGACTTCAACCGATCTTCTAAACCATCCATCTCTTTCGGGAAGCGGTCACAGGTCAATATAACCTGTTGGTTACCTTCCAAAAGCGCATTGAAGGTATGAAAGAATTCTTCCTGTGTCCGATCTTTCCCGGAAAAAAACTGAATATCGTCTATTAACAGCGCATCCAGACTGCGATAGAACCGCTTGAAATCATTCATCGCGCCTTGTTGTAAGGCCTTTACCATATCCGCCACAAAACGTTCCGAGTGGATATACAGCACCCGCGCATGTTGGTTGCGTTGCACCACCTCATTACCAATAGCATGCATCAAGTGCGTTTTCCCTAATCCCACTCCGCCGTAGATGAATAGGGGGTTATAACCACCCCCTTCATTCGCTGCGACTTGCTTCGATGCCGCCAACGCCATTTGGTTCGCTTTACCTTCTACAAAGCTGCTAAAGGTAAAACCGGGGTTTAAAAAGCTGTGATGCCGCAAACCACCTTCAACCCGCACATTCGGATTACCACCACCTACTCGGGTATTGGGTTCTCCATTAAATGCCCCACTCACTGCTTCCTTACTGCTGGGGGATGGCATCGATGCAACCGAGGGTACTGAGTCAGTAGCGCGGCGGTGAACCGCATTCGGCTTCGATTGATCGCCCATACGAACATCCACCAGAAAGCCGGGGTTCTCACTGACTTCTTTCGCCAGCTGAGCGATTCTATCCAAATACTTGTCGCGCACCCAATCCGCTACAAAGCGATTCGGTGCAACCAGAATCAACCCCTGAGCATCCTCTTCACACTGCAGCCGCTTGATCCAGGTCGCGTATTGTTGCGGTGGCAACTCCGCTTCCAACACCGAACTGCATGTTTGCCAAACCAAATCCGTCACTCATGTACTCCATAATCTGTGTATAACCTGTGTCTAACGAAGGGAAAACGTCAGGATATCCGGTGCATAAAAGGGCGGCAAATTCAGCCTGTGGACAGTATGCCAGTTTATCCCCAACCAATCCACCGACCATACGCAGGTATCTGACCCCTTATCCACGCTTTAACCAACCCTTAGGTCGCCCGTAACGTCTAGCTTAAAGCCGTTTATCCACAGAAAATGCGTGCACTAATAATAACCATAACAACAAAGTTCTAAATACATAAAACATATAAGAACAATAAAGTTAAACACTGTCCTGGTGAACGATGACCTGCATTAAAATATCCTTGCTAGACTGCCTAGCATCAGCTAGAATCCCGCATCCAAATTTTGGTCAATCCACGCTTAATGTCGTTGTAACCTAAAACGAATTAATCGTGAGTAACGAATTCTCCAACGAAGTGAGACGACATCATGAAAAGAACATTTCAACCCAGTGTTCTGAAACGTAAACGTACCCACGGCTTCCGTGCACGTATGGCTACCAAGAACGGACGTAAAGTTTTAGCAGCTCGTCGTGCAAAGGGCCGCAAGGTATTGTGCGCTTAAGTCTCAATGACTGAGCTCATCACGACGACCTACGGGTTTCCTCGGACAAAGCGCTTGCTGACCGCCGGGGATTTCCGTACGGTCTTTGACCGTGCAACGGTTAAAGCAGGTACTGCAGAGTTATTTCTTTTGGCGACCCCCGCCACTGAATTTACTACCCCTCGAATTGGTTTCATCATCTCGCGTAAAAATGTCCGACGAGCGGTTGCCCGTAATCGTATCAAACGTATTGTACGAGAACAGTTCAGGCACCTCCCAAAAGACTATCCATCCTTTGATATCATTGTGATGGCTCGCAAAGGGGCTGATCGCTTGGAACCCAAAACCTTGCATAGCACAGTTAGCTACCTGTTCAACAAACTTAATAAACGCATAAAGGCTGCTCCAAAGCACAGTTCCGCTTCCCAATAGCGGCTGTACTCGGTAGCATACCGCCCATCTTTTTTCATGCTTGTAATAGGTAAACTTATGGATTGGCGACGCGCGCTCCCCATAGTTGGTCTGGCTATTGTCAGCTATATGCTGGTACTCAGTTGGTCTGAATTCGAATCATCTGCCCAATCAACCGGGCAAACGGCTACGGCCACAACGTCACCCAATGTCGCGAATGATGATGTAGGGGTGCAATTTTTTGACGGTGGTAATACCAGCAGCGGTGAAACTGCGCCGTCATTTACGCCCGTCAATGATCAAAATGCCGCAATCACCATAGAAACCGATTCGGTCATTGCTACCGTGCAACTGCAAGGTGGTGATATCACAGAGTTAGCGCTTAAGCGGCACACGGTCAAAGTGGACAGCGATGAGCCGTTGCGTATTCTCGAAACCAATGCCATGCGTACGTACATCGCACAGAGTGGTTTGATTGATGCTAATGGCGAGTTCATCACCCGGTCTGGGCAATACAGCGCACCCGCCAGTCGTTTTGAAATGTCAGAAGGACAGAACACCTTGCGTGTTCCGTTAACCTTGACCTTAGACAATGGCTCGATTCTGACTAAAACACTGGTATTCACCCGTGGCGAATATGTAATCGACGTTGAATTTGCACTCGTAAACAATGCCGAAGCCGAAAATCGCTACTCCTTGTATGGCACCTTGCGCCGTGATCGTAGTCCAGACAGTGCCGAACGTCAGGGCTTTGCTATGGCCTCTTATTTGGGTGTAGCGACGACCACGGATGAAGACCGTTACCGTAAAGTAACCTTCAATGATATGGATGAAAGTGCCTTTACCACACAAAAATTCGGTGGTTGGATTGCCTTCCTCCAGCATTATTTCGTGAGTGCGTGGGTACCACCACAAAATGAAACCCACCGCTATCAGGCACGCAATGTTAACGGTTTTTATGTCGCCGGGTTCTCATCGTCATCCAAGTCCGTAGCACCTGGTGAACAGCAGGAGTGGTCAACCCAATTGTACGTAGGACCAAAATATCAGGACGATTTGAATGAATTGGCGGAGTTCCTCGGCTTAACCGTTGACTACGGTTGGCTATGGTGGGCAGCCCAGCCCCTGTTCCAGCTAATGACCTTTATCCATGGTTTTGCGGGAAACTGGGGTCTAACCATCATTTTGCTCACCCTGACCGTGAAAATCATCTTTTCACCGCTCAGTGCTGCCAGCTACCGTTCTATGGCACGCATGCGTAAGTTCGCGCCAAAACTGGCGAAGCTAAAAGACATGTACGGCGACGACCGGCAGAAAATCGCCCAAGAAACCATGAAACTGTACAAGAAAGAGAAGATAAACCCACTCGGCGGCTGCTTACCCATGTTGGTGCAGATGCCCGTGTTTATCGCGCTGTACTGGGTATTTATGGAAAGTGTGGAGTTGCGGCATTCGCCGTTTATCTTTTGGTTGACCGACCTATCAACGCGCGACCCGTACTTTATACTGCCGTTGTTGTTTGGTGCATCCATGTTTATCCAAATGCAATTGGGTACACAACCGACGGATCCAACCCAACAGAAAGTCATGAAGTTCATGCCGATCATCTTCACGGCCATGTTCTTACTGTTCCCTTCTGGTTTGGTGCTGTATTGGGTAGTCAACAACACCCTGTCGATTTCCCAGCAGCAATACATTAACTGGCGGGTAGAAAAAGAAGACGCTGAAAAAGCGGCGGCTAAACCCAACGCGAGTTAACCCATGACTGCCACAGATACCATCTGTGCCATTGCCACGCCCCCTGGCCGAGGGGGTGTTGGCATTGTTCGCATTTCAGGCTCTAAATCCGTTGAGATCGCCGAGCAAATCGTTCAACACCCGCTAACGCCCCGATACGCACATTACGGTAACTTCTACGATGCGGAAGGCCGGGCGTTGGATCAAGGCATCGCACTGTTTTTCCCGAACCCCCACTCGTTTACCGGCGAAGATGTTTTGGAGCTCCAAGGCCACGGTGGACCCGTCATCATGGACTTGTTGTTACAACGCGTTATGGCGTGTGGCGCCCGCCTTGCACGGCCGGGTGAATTCAGCGAACGGGCCTTTCTAAACGATAAATTGGATTTAGCCCAGGCCGAAGCCATTGCCGATCTTATCGAAGCATCGTCCGAACAAGCGGCACGCAGTGCGGTGCGGTCTTTGCAGGGTGAGTTTTCCACAGCCATTCATGCCTTGGTTGAAGCCTGTATTCAACTGCGGATTTATGTCGAAGCAGCGATAGATTTCCCGGAAGAAGAAATCGATTTTTTAACCGACGGCCATGTCGGCCAACAATTAACGCGCCTTCAAACACAACTCCAGGAAACCTTAGCCACGGCGCAGCGCGGTACGCTGTTACAAGAAGGTATGACGGTCGTGATTGCCGGGCGACCCAACGCTGGTAAATCCAGCTTGCTGAATGCCCTGTCCGGACAGGACTCAGCCATCGTCACGGACATTGCAGGCACCACCCGCGACGTATTACGTGAATCCATACAGATAGATGGCTTGCCGTTGCATATCATAGATACCGCTGGTTTGCGTGACACCGCTGATCAGGTTGAACGTATGGGTATCGAGCGGGCTTGGGCACAGATAGAAAAAGCCGATTTGGTACTCCTGATGGTCGACAGTCGTGCCGAGACGAACGCTGAGGCTATTACGGAACAAGCCAATTTATTGGCCCGCATCCGGGAGCAGGTGCCGGTACTGCTCATTCGCAATAAATGTGATCTAAGTGGTGAAGTACCGGGTTTGGCCAATGGTGAGCCTGACGTCATAACCCTCAGCGCGCGCGAACACTTGGGTCTGGAGGTGTTGCGTGACTATCTCAAGCGCATCATGGGCTATGACAACACCTTGGAAGGTGGGTTTATTGCTCGACGACGCCATTTAGATGCCTTGCAACGTGCCGCACTGGCCGTTGCCGATGCCGTATCTCAATTGCAGGGAGCGGCCGCGGGTGAATTGGTCGCGGAAGATCTGCGCATGGCACAAAACGCGTTAAATGAAATCACTGGTGCCTTCAGTTCGGATGACTTATTGGGGCGTATCTTCTCCAGTTTTTGCATCGGCAAATAACACATTTTCGGCGTTAATCTTCACTCTCTCTTCAAATTTTTTCTGACGGTATGGTCTAGTAATTCAGTAAAGCCGTATATAGGCCAAGTTAACCTAAGCGATATGGTCTATGCTGGGTTAGGTCATAAACCAATGTTAGGAGAAGACTGTGGAAATTTTATCGTTCGGTTCGGACAATATTGAAAACAGCTTGGCTGCAATGGACAAGAATCAATTGGACAAAGTCGCCTTCGGTGCCATTCAATTGGATGCTCAAGGCAAAATTCTTAAATACAACGCTGCGGAAGGTGATATCACCGGTCGTAACCCCAATGATGTGATGGGTAAAAGCTTCTTTAAAGAAGTGGCGCCCTGCACCAACCGCCCGGAGTTTAAAGGCCGTTTCGATGAAGGGGTAAAAAAAGGCGATCTGAACGTCATGTTTGAATACACCTTTGACTACGAAATGAAGCCTACCAAGGTTAAAGTGCACATGAAAAAAGCCTTGAGCGGCGACAGCTATTGGGTATTCGTAAAACGCCTGTAAGATCAACAACGTTTTAGAGATAGGTATGAGCGACTTTGAGCTACGCGATACCGACCTTTTCGCAGTGCTGAAAGCGCTGCTGGCCGATGAGCTTAAACGTCTGCGGCGTGTGACAGAACAGGACAACTTTCCTGAAGATTGGGATCTGGACACGGTAATTCGTCCAGCGCACGCCGAATCCCCACCGATATCGTTGCAGGCGGATTCCCTGGAACGCTTTTCCCTTGCCACTCGCGTGGCTGATTTTTTCCAGATCCGCGAAAGCGGTCTAGAAGATTATTTATTGCGTTTCAACACCCTGGGTGAATGGGTTGAACTGATAAAAGAAGCCCGTGTTCGCGGGACCAAAAACCTGCTGTTTTTAACCTCGGGCAGCACGGGTGACCCCAAAGCCTGTTTGCAGAACTGGAATGATCTGGTCGAAGAGATGGCGTTCTTTCGTCAGGTATTAACCGAACAGAGCACAGGTTTAAGCTCCGTTAAGCGCATTATTGCCCTCAGTCCCTGTCACCATATTTACGGTTTCCTGTTTTCGGCCCTTTTGCCCAGTATTTTGGCGGTGCCGGTCGTCCGCGGATTATCTGCCTTCAGCATGGTGCAAGGGCGGCGCGTGCAAGCGGGCGATCTGGTGATTGGTTTCCCGTTTATTTGGAAGCAAATCAGCCGCAGCCAACAACCGTTTCCAAAGGGGGTTATGGGCATTACCTCAACCGGACCCTGTGACAAAGCTGTCGTCTTACAGTTGTTCAACCAAGGCATGGAACAACTGATTGAAATATACGGCTCCAGTGAAACCAGTGGCTTGGGGTATCGCCTTCACCCCGACCACGCGTTTGAATTATTGCCACGTTGGCAACCCGTTGATGGACGCGCGGATACGCTGATGGACCGGCGCACGCACGTGCAGTTCCCGCTAAACGATCATCTTGCTTGGCAAACCGAACGGCAGTTTTTTCCGCAAGGCCGACGCGACCATGCGGTGCAGGTGGCGGGAACCAATGTCTTTCCTGAGGCAGTGGCTGAAAAGCTGCGCCAGCTACCCGAAGTTCAGGCGGTGACCGTGCGTTTGATGTCGGCTGCCGAAGGAGACCGGTTAAAGGCTTTTGTGGTGCCGGTAGACTCGACCGTTGCAGCAAGCGTGTTGCGGCAGCACTTAACATCTTGGTGCAAGACGCATCTATCCGCGGCCGAATGCCCACAGGTATTTACCTTTGGTGCAACCTTACCGCAGAATGCGATGGGTAAGGCAGCCGACTGGTCCATCATTCATCAGCAGGATTCCTAGGTGAAAGCATCCATCAAAGCACAAATCGCGGCCGCCAACCAAAAAGCACGGTTGGGTAAAAAAGGCGCAACGACGGCCGCCGCGTTGCACATTTTGGTACGCGATGAGCAAAAAGCTTTAACGCTGTTGAGTGAGCTGAACAATGGCGCCGATTTCGGCAAGCTAGCGCGCGCGCATTCCATCTGTCCATCGGCTAAACAAGGCGGTGACTTAGGTGAATTTCGACGGGGCACCATGGTCCCAGCCTTCGATAAAGCCGTTTTTTCCGAAACAGCCGTCGGCATTCTGGGCCCGGTAAAAACGAAATTCGGCTACCATTTGATTAAGGTGCTGTACAGGAAGTAGAGGAATCAAGATAACCAACGCGCACGATAAGCCCCTGATGCATCGTGCTGTTGTGTTTGCCACGCAATATCAAAGCGGTGCGGTTCGGCGCTGAGCGGGTGACGCCCGGCAATGTAGGCCCAGTTGCCATAATTGCTGTGTACATCAAAGTCGATCAAATGACGTTCAAACCAGGCCGCGCCATACTGCCAGGGAACAGCCATATCATGCACCAAATAGCTGGCGACCAGTTGCCGAATGCGGTTACTGATGAAGCCGGTATGACACAATTCACGCAATCCCGCATCCACTATACCTTCGCCCGTTTCACCGGCACACCAGGCGGTAAATTTGGCTTGTTGCTGCGGTGTTAATGCAGGTACTGGCGCTTGGAACAAGCGATCACCCAGCCGCTCTCCGACCCAATGAAAATATTCTCGCCAGTACAGTTCGTACCGCAGCCACTCGGTGGACGCATTCTTTTGCCGTTGTTCTTCGTAAGCATCGATCTGTGCACAGATCGCCTGTGGGGAGAGCGTACCCAGTGCCAGTGCACCACTTAATCGACTGAAAGCGGTGCGACCGAAGGGTTGGTTTCGCGTATGTTTGTATGCCGCTATAGCATCCGTTTGCCAAAGGTATTCGTCCCACCACGCGGACAAATCCGCTTGTGTAAGGGGTAAAACACATTGCATCGGTTGATAGGTCGGTAGAATGGGTTCGGTCCGTTCGAAGGGCCAACGGGCGTGCAAGAGTCCCGGCTCTAAAGACTGTACGTGCGCTCCCGGTTTGATGATCGTAGGAAGGTGTTTGACCCGATGATAAAACTTGGTAAAGCGCCCGACCAAGGCATCCGGCAGTTCTTGACGTGTGGTGTCATCCAATAGGGTATTGCTGCCCATGCGCTGCACTGGAATGCCGCGCTCCTCAAGAGCCCTTAGGTTGTCCACTTTGTAGACATCCGCATAGGCGTCGGTAAAGACCATCTGCAAAGGTGTATGTTGATGTACTTGCGCAATCACTTCGATCGCAGGCAAATCGGTAATGTGCAGTTCAATGCCATGCGCAGCCAGTTCTTGTTGCGCGTCAAACGCTACCCGAATACGCGCTTGATGAGCGATATTTTCAACCCAGTTAGGGGCTGGTAAGCGACTATTCAACCAACTGGTACGATGCACACTGTAAAAAGCCAATAAGGGCTGATTGTGTTGGCGAGCGTGTTGCACAGCGGCTTGCAATGCGTCATTCGGGTACAGGGTTAAACAGCGGTCGAGCCAAAGCAGAGTAATGGATTGAGACATGATGGGTCCGGAACAACAATATGATGACAGATACGCGATCTTAGCGTTGGTAGATGATCTAAAGCGGAGGTTGATGCGTTAATAGGCCATGAGCCTTTCGTTGCGCAACTCTCAACCCGACACCCGCATCAATGCGGTATGGTTTAAGCGTGATCTGCGGTTGCGTGACCATCCTGCCTTGGCATCCGCTTGTGCTGTCGGGCGGCCTACCCTTTTGTTTTACTGCATTGAACCGCTGTATTTGAATGATCCACATTTTGCTCTACCTCATCATCGCTTTCTGATCCAAAGCTTAGCCAATCTGGCGTCTGAACTGCGCCAGCATGGTCACCGCTTGGTGGTGTTTTGGGCAGAGATTGAGGAAGTTCTGCATGCTTTGCAGCAAATATGGGGGTTACATACACTTTTCAGCCATGAAGAAATCGGTCTAACCAACACCTACCGAAGAGATCAGGCGGTTGCCCGTTGGTGCGCTATGCAGGGTGTCATCTGGCATCAACAACCCCAATGTGCCGTAAAGCGCGGGAAGCATGGCCGTCAGGGCTGGACCACCTTTGCCAACGAATTTCTAACAGCACCGCTCGCACAGGCTGACGTTAGCCAATTGCCGCCTGTATCGGTAGCAGACCACGAGGCGCTGCAACGGTTAGTATGCGCTCGCTTACCCAAAACATGGCTGGCAGAAGATTCGTCCTTTCAATTGGGCGGCGAAACCCACGCCCGGCAGCGATTACACACCTTTTTGCAGCACTCAGCGCCACATTATCGCCGGAGCATTGGGAAGCCATGGGCGGCGGAGCAACATGGATCACGTCTGTCGCCCTATCTGGCTTACGGCTGCCTGTCTATTCGTGATGCCTGTCAGCAGGTTCAGCAAGCAATAAAACAGGGTGTGCCGGTCAGTGCGCTGTATTCGCGGTTACGGTGGCATTGCCATTTTATACAAAAATTCGAATCCGCTACCGCGATGGAATTCCAGCCGTTAAATCCGGTTTTGGGTGAACGCTGGGCGGAGTACCAAGCGACCTTATCCACCGACCAACAGAGCGAACGTTTCCAACGCTGGGCTCAGGGTGAAACCGGTTATCCCTTGGTGGATGCCTGCATGCGATCTTTGCTGAATACCGGTTTTTTGAATTTTCGCATGCGCGCCATGTTGGTCAGTGTGGCCTGCCATCACCTCAGTTTGGACTGGTTGCCGGTCGCTCACCATCTGGCACGTTGTTTTCTCGATTTTGAACCCGGCATACACTACCCGCAAATTCAAATGCAAGCCGGTTTAACCGGCTACAATACCCTGCGGATTTACAACCCTTTGCAGCAATCGACCCGGCAGGATCCACAGGGCAGATTCATCGCGCGCCATGTCCCGGAACTGGCAGAAGCGCCGCAACATCTGCGGCACGCGCCCTGGCAAATATCACCGCTGGAAGCACAGTGGCTTGATACCGGTCGTGTCTGGACCTATCCAGACCGTTTGTTCGACCACGAAGTAACCGGACGTCTTGCGCGCGAGCGGCTGTGGGCCTGGCGGCGGGACCCTGCGGTGCAGTCGCATGTGCCAGCTTTACTTAAAAATCAGGCGGTTACTCATGCGTAAGAAAGCGGATCTACCGACTAAAGAGTGTCCGGTCTGCCGACGACCGTTCACCTGGCGGAAAAAGTGGGCTAAAGACTGGTCCAATGTACGTTACTGCAGCGAGCGGTGCCGCCGTACGAAGGCCCAAAACACCAAGGAGGTGCCCACAGCATGAAAGAAATTCGCTTAATACTGGGTGATCAGCTCAATGCTGCGCATTCGTGGTTTCGTCGCGTAGACCCCGATGTACTCTATGTGATGGCCGAATTGCGGCAGGAAACCGATTACGCCCAGCATCACCTGCAAAAGGTATTGGCTTTTTTTGCCAGCATGCGCCAGTTTGCTGCGGCGTTGCGCGCCGCCGGGCATAAGGTCCGCTACGATACCTTGGACGACACTGCGGAAGACGCCGATCTACCCCATTGGTTGGCTCGGGTATTGACCGACGAACAGGCGCAGTCGTTGCGTTATCAAGCGCCCGATGAATATCGCCTCAACGTGCAGTTACAAGAATTTACGGCCGCCCTACCCATTCCAACCGTCATGGACGATAGTGAGCACTTCTTAACCCCGCGTGACGCCTGGACCCAATACCCCCACCATCGCATGGAATTCTTCTACCGTGCGTTACGCAAGCAATATCAGGTCTTGATGACCCGCGATGGCCAACCGGAAGGTGGACGGTGGAATTTTGATGCCGAGAATCGTCAACGTTGGCCAAAAGGCAAGCCGCCACCGAACCCGCTGACCTTTGCTCACGACGTGCGCGATATTGAAACGATGTTACAGCGCCACGGCGTAAAAACACTGGGCACGGTTAATGCTGAGGCCCTGATCTGGCCCATCACCCGACGTGAATCCCGTGATCTGTTGGGTTGGTTTGTCGATCATGGTTTGCCGGAATTTGGCGCCTATCAGGACGCCATGACCGACCAAGGCTGGAGTCTACTGCACAGCCGTTTGTCGTTTAGCCTGAACACTAAAATGTTGCACCCGATGGAAGTCATTCGCGCTGCCGAAGCGGCATGGCGAGCGGCGCCGGAACGCATCAGTCTAGCGCAAGTCGAAGGCTTTATTCGGCAAATACTGGGTTGGCGTGAATACGTGCGAGCGGTCTATTGGCAGCATATGCCGGACTATGCGCAGCGCAACACGCTGAACGCACACAGGCCGTTGCCGCGTTATTACTGGGACGGCAACACCCGGATGGCCTGCATGGCACACAGTATTCAGCAGTCGCTTGATTACGCCTACGCCCATCACATTCAACGTTTAATGGTCACGGGTAACTTTGCGCTCTTGGCGGGTGTGCATCCGGACGCGGTGGATGCGTGGTATTTGGGCATTTACATCGATGCCATTGAGTGGGTAGAAATGCCCAACACACGCGGTATGAGCCAGTACGCGGATGCGGGTGTAATCGCCAGCAAACCTTATGCAGCATCCGGCCAATACATTAAGAAAATGAGTGACTACTGCTCGGGATGTCACTATGACGTCAAAGCTCGCTCGGGCGTTGGCAGTTGCCCGTTCAATGCCTTGTATTGGCATTTTATCGACCGGCATCGTGATACCTTTGCGAAGAACCCGCGCATGAGCTTGGTGTATGCCAATTGGGCTAAGCAAGACGAGGAACAAAAAACCGCGATATTAGCCACTGCAGACGATTACTTGGCGCATCTGGATGATCTATAGCCGCCGTTTAATGTCCGTCTAGTCCCCACTTCTTCAATCGTGAGGCGAGTGTGGTGGGCTTAATGCCCAGCAAGTCGGCCGCGCCGCCCGCGCCGAATAAACGTCCTTTAGCGGCCTGCACGGCGCGGAGGGTATTGGCCTTTTCCAAGTCGCGCAGCATGGCATCGGTCAGTAGTTCGTCTTTCGCCACCGGATGCGTATGGGCTGACGGCGTCAGTTCCTGGCTGTTGGGAAACTTAAAGTCCAGATGCCGTTGCGCGGTAATGACTTGACGTTCAATCACATTTTCCAGTTCACGGACATTGCCCGGCCAGGAATAACGCTGCAGTTGTTCCACATCACTGACGCGCAAGGTCAATAATGGGCGTTTGGCACGCTGACAGGCCCGGCGTAAAAATTCTTGCGCCAGCAGAGGAATATCTTCCGGCCGCCGTCGTAAGGGCACCGACTCAACGGGAAAAACGTTCAAGCGAAAATACAGGTCTTCACGAAAGCGTTTGTGCTGCACTTCTTCGGTCAGGTCCCGGTTGGTGGCCGCAATGACGCGCACGTTCACATGCCGGGTCTTGTTCTCGCCGACTCGTTCAAATTGCTGCTCCTGCAACACGCGCAATAACTTACCTTGCAGCTCCAGCGGAATTTCACCCACTTCATCCAGAAACAATGTGCCACCGTCGGCCAATTCAAAGCGCCCGATTCGGTTATTCACCGCCCCGGTGAACGCTCCCTTGATGTGACCAAAGAACTCGCTTTCGAACAAATCCTTGGGGATGGCCGCACAATTCACCCGAATGAGCGGGCGATCCCGGCGTGCGCTGGCTTGGTGAATAGCGCGGGCAATCAATTCTTTGCCGGTGCCCGATTCGCCACTGATCAACACGTTGGCGTCGGTCGGGGCGACCAGCCCGATTTTGCGCACAATGCCTTTAATGGCATCACTGCGCCCTAAAATTTCGTGAAAGTGATGCTCGGCGCTTAACTCTTCCTGCAAATAGGCGTTTTCTAATTCAAGCCGATGCTTCAAGCTCTCCACTTCACTGAGCGCTTGCCGCAATTCCTGTTCGGTGGCTCGACGTTGGCTGATGTCGCGGAACACCACCACCGCACCAACGGGGTGACCGTTGTCCATGATTGGGGTACTGGTGTATTCCACCGGAAAGCCCGTACCGTCGCGGCGCCAAAACCAGTCTTCACCCACCGACTTAACACTGCCATCACGAAAGGCTGCATATATCGGGCATTCATTCAGTGGGAAAATCGAGCCGTCCTCGTGAGAATGATGCACCACCCGGTGAATCACCCGGCCCATCAATTCCTCACCGCGCCACCCCAGCATGCGTTCACCCGCCGGATTGACAAAGGTGGTACGGCCTTCCGCATCGACCCCATAAATACCCTCACCCACGGCATGGAGAATCAACTGGTTTTCCCGTTCCATACCTCGGAACAGTTCGGCCACGCGGTTCCATTCCAACAATCCGCCACTGTGATAGCGGTTGATCTCATGGCGCTCACGCAAGGTGCGAAGCAGCACGCGATCACGCAGGATCAGCAAGATATGGTGCCCGTGATCGTCGTCCAGCCGCGCCGATGACATCTCCAGTTCGATCATTCGTCCGTCATGATGCAACAGGCTGAAATCGCGGCTCCAGGCCGTGCCACGTAACAGAGTCTCTTCCGTAAAGGTAATCAAATTCGCTCGTTGATCACGGAATAAATGCGTGCAGGGCTGCGCACACAATTTATCCACCGACCAGCCGGACAGTTGCGCCGCACCGGCGTTCGCGTACAGCACAAGGTCGAGCCGACCGTCCACCAGTAACGCCGGGTCGGGTAGATGGTTAAGCCATTCGGTCGGCACGGTTGCGTCGGTCAATGTTGGCAGCATGGGGCACTCAGGGTTAGGCACGTTGTTAAAGGCTATTCAACCTACATGCCAGGTTACGAAATATCGTATCTAAGACTACGAAATGTCGTGTATTACGAATTTTCGTAGACCTCGGAAAATCGTCAAAGTCTCCTATCTTATTGATTTTCCAAAAAATAAATAATTTTTCAGAGCTGGCACAGCTTGTGCGATAGGGAAAGAGACAGGGAATGACGTGCGCTGCTTTCGTCGACCTAACGACCGCATGCACTGATTTAGCCCAAACGCGACCCAAAAGAGGACAGTGTGATGACCATTAAAAGCCTTGGAAACCCGTTCGACGGTGATACGTCGTTAATCCACACCCGCGATTGCGGCTGCGCAACCTGCCTGGGCAGCGCAGACCAGCGCCCGCTTTCGCCGGCGCGATCGACTTCGCAGACGACCGCTACCAATACCGAAGAACCGGCCATGAACGCCGAAGCTATGCTTGATCGGGCGATTGAAAGTGCGGTCGTACGTTCCGTGTTTGGTCACAATGACCACAGCCGTCGCAGCTTTTTAAAAATGGTTGGTGGCGGCACCGCAGCGGCCATGTTGGCCTCGGTGTTCCCGTTGGATAAAGCCAAAGCGGCGCTGCAAGAATCACTGGGGCCGTTAGAAAAAACCAAGCTGAGCATAGGGTTTGTACCCATTACGTGCGCCACACCGATCATCATGGCGCACCCGCTGGGCTTCTATGAAAAATACGGCTTAGACGTTGAAGTGATCAAAACATCGAGCTGGGCAGTGGCGCGCGACAAGTCACTGGCGGGCGAATACGACGCCTCGCACATGCTCACCCCGATGCCCTTAGCGATGTCGATGGGTGTGGGTTCTACTTCAGCACCTTTTATCATGCCGGCGGTAGAAAACATCAACGGACAAGCCATTGTGCTGCGCAACGATCACCAGGACAAACGTGATCCGTCGCAATGGAAAGGGTTCAAGTTCGGCGTGCCTTTTGAATTCTCCATGCACAACTTCTTGCTGCGTTATTACCTGGCCGAGCATGGTTTGGATCCCGACCGCGATGTGCAAATCCGGGTCGTACCACCACCAGAAATGGTCGCCAATTTGCGCGCCGGTAATCTCGACGGCTATCTCTCGCCTGACCCGTTCAATCAACGGGCGGTGTGGGAACGGGTTGGATTTATCCATCTGCTCACCAAAGAGATTTGGGAGGGCCACCCTTGCTGCGCCTTTGCGTGCAGCCAGGAATTTGCCACCAATAACCCCAACACCTTTGGCGCGTTAATGCGTTCGCTGTTGGAAGCGACGGCTTATTCCCGCGACACCAACAACCGCAGCGAAATTGCCGAGGCCATCGCACCGCGCGCTTACCTGAACCAGCCGGTGCCCGTCATCGAACAGGTACTGACCGGTCGTTTCGCCGATGGCTTGGGCAGCATCCAGGATGACCGGGCCCGGATCGACTTCGACCCCTTCCCGTGGCACTCCATGGGCGTATGGATTCTGACTCAGATGAAGCGCTGGGGCTACATCGATGGCGAGGTGAACTATCAGGCCATAGCCGAGCAAGTCTATCGCGCGGCGGATACCGGTAATTTAATGCGCGACATGGGTTACCCGGTCCCCGACAGCACCTATCGGCAGCACACCATCATGGGCAAAACGTTCGACTACCGTGAACCGGAAGCCTACATCAACAGTTTTGCCATTCGCCGGAGTTGATCATGGTTTCATCGTTAACGTTGCGCGCCTTGCTGTTGTCGTTAGCACTGCTGGTGGTCTCATTAGGCGCTTGGGAGCTGGGCACGCAAAGCACAACCAGTACGGCGGAATTGTCGGAGTATGAAATGATGATGGGTGGCGGCGGGCAGCAAGCCCGCGTACCCCCACCGTCGGCCATTTTCGTGCGCGCTGTGGAGGAGTTGTCAGACCCCTTCTATGACAATGGCCCGAACGACAAAGGCATCGGCACACAACTGGCCTATTCGTTGTACCGCGTGCTGACGGGCTATGCCATGGCGCTGGCTATAGCCCTGCCCATAGGCTTTGTGATTGGGATGTCGCCTTTGATGTACAAGGCCCTAAACCCCTTTATTCAGGTGTTACGACCCATCTCACCGCTGGCATGGATGCCGTTGGCACTGTTCATTATTCAAGATTCGGAGCGTTCGGCCATCTTTGTGATTTTCATCTGCTCGATCTGGCCTATGTTGCTGAACACCGCTTTTGGTGTCGCCAACGTGCGGAAAGACTGGGTGAACGTGGCGCGTACTCATGAACTCAGCCCACTGCGCACCGCCATTACGGTGATTTTACCGGCGGCGGCACCCACCATTCTAACCGGTATGCGCATTTCCATTGGGATCGCTTGGTTGGTCATCGTGGCGGCGGAAATGCTCGTGGGTGGCACCGGCATCGGTTACTACGTCTGGAACGAGTGGAACAACCTTGATCTGGCCAGTGTGATCTTTTCCATTCTCATGATTGGTTTGGTTGGCATGTTGTTGGACTTGGCGTTAGGCAAAGCACAGCGGCTGGTGGAATACCAGGAATAGCGAGGAGATTTCCCATGAAAAAGCCTTTTCTACAAGTAGAACAACTGGCCAAACGCTTCCCTGATGGGAGCGGCGGTGCCTTGACGGTGTTTGATGAAGTGCAGTTCGCGCTCGATAAAGGCGAATTCGTGTGCATCATCGGCCACTCCGGTTGTGGTAAGTCGACCATTTTGAATGTGCTGGCCGGGTTGGATGAAGCCTCCGATGGCCTAGTGTTGATGAACAACAAAGAGGTAAAAGGACCCAGCCTTGAGCGCGGCGTGGTATTTCAAAACTACAGCTTGTTACCGTGGATGACCACCCTCAACAACATCATGTTCGGGGTGCGAGCACGGTTCCCGAGTTGGACCAAAGAGCAAGTACGCGACCACAGTGCGCGTTACCTCAAAATGGTGGGTTTGGAGCATGCAATGCAGCGCAAGCCCTCGCAATTGTCCGGCGGCATGCGACAACGGGTGAGTATCGCCCGGGCCTTTGCCACCCAGCCGGAACTGTTGCTCTTGGACGAACCCTTCGGCGCTCTGGATGCTCTTACCCGTGGGGTGATTCAGGACGAGCTGATAAAAATCTGGCAAGACACCCAGCAAACGGTGTTCATGATCACCCATGACGTGGATGAGGCCATTTTGTTGTCGGATCGAATTTTCCTGATGTCGAACGGCCCGCACGCCCGCATTGCGGAAAGTGTGCAGGTGAATATTCCACGCCCTCGAACGCGGGCGACCATTTTTCAGGATCCGGCTTACACCCAAGTACGCAACTATCTTGTGGATTTCTTGGTTAATCGCAGCGGAACCGCTGGCCCACAAGCCGACGGCCGCCCGCATCAGGTTGACCCTACCCTGCAATCAGCGCCCAGCGCCAGCCGCATCAAGCCGGTGCTGGTCTAGCCCATTTAATAAAACTGTGAATAACCGTGAGGAATTAACCATGAACAAAGAATTGATGACGGCGCGCATTCTGGAAGCCAAAGTAATGAAAGGCTTAACGTGGGAGCATTTGGCCGAGGCCGTGGGCATGTCGCCCGTATGGACCACCTCTGCCTGCTTGGGCATGAACAGTATGACGGAAGATAAAGCCTTTATGCTGTGTGAAGCCTTGGGTTTGGACAAAGACGTCGCACAGGCCCTGCAAGTTTGCCCGCATAAAGCGTGGGACAACGCTGTACCGCAAGACCCCTTGGTGTATCGGTTGTACGAAGTGGTGGGTGTGTACGGCGACACCTTAAAAGCGCTGATCCATGAGAAATTTGGCGATGGCATCATGAGTGCCATCGACTTCACCATGACCGTGGACAAAGAAGAAAACCCGGCGGGTGACCGCGTAGTACTGACGCTGAACGGGAAGTTCCTGCCGTATAAGGCTTGGTAGTTAGACTGCTTTTTCAGTGCTCTTTCATCCAATCATCGGCGGCAGGGATGCCGTCATTGGAAGCGGTTGCATCAAGCACTCAGGGCGAATCATTAAGACGCGCTAATGTTTTCACCCGGTAGCCAGCGATGCAGCGTACCGAGTAAAACATCCAACGTTATCGCCAATAATCCAATCAAAATGGCTCCTTGCAGAATATAGGCATTGTTGCCGTTGACCAGACCGGAAATAATGGGATCGCCCAAAGTGCGGGCGCCCACGGTTGAACCAATGGCGGCGGTGGCGATACCGAAGGTCACGGTGGTGCGTACGCCGGCTAAAATTACCCGCGACGCCAAGGGCAGTTCCACGCGCCAGAGTATCTGGCTGGCCGACAGACCCATCCCGCGTGCAGCTTCCAGTACCGCCGGGTTTACTCCGCTCAGTCCGGCTAGGCTGTTGCGTACAATGGGCAATAAACCATAGAGCAATAACGCCACAATGGTGGCGTTATTGCCAAAGCCCAGTACGGGAACGGCCAACGCCAATACAGCAACAGGGGGCACGGTTTGGCCAATCGAAGCCACTTGGTTCACCAAGGGCAAAAAATCACGCCCCCAAGGTCGGGTGACGACAATGGCAGCGCCGAGGCCCAACATCACCGAGCCCACGGTGGCAATGGCCACCAAGCGAAGATGTTGCCACAATAAATAGGCGAAGGTGTCGCGCTCGTAGATCACCGTGCGAGTATTCGGTTGCAGTTGTTGAAACCAGGGCTCCCAACCTGGCATAGACCACACCACCCAAGCGAGGAGCAGCATCAAACTGACCGGAACCCATAGGGCTTGCAGGTTATGCTTGTTAGGCCATGGTTTTACAGACGCGAGCATTTAGCGCTCCTTCGGCCGCAGCATGCGGTCGAGTCGAAGCTGTCCGATGAGCTCCTTCTGCGCGTTGACGACGTTCAGCCTGTCGGTACGGTGCCACAGCATGGCGGACATTGCGTCTTTGAGCGTTGCGGTAGCATCAATAGGTGGTGGGTTGTTCTGTCGGGACGATTCATCCAAGGTATCCATCAACGCCGTGACCAAGGTAAGGCTGGCCTGTTTCAAGCCACGATCGGCTTTTCCTAACAGATTTTCCACAAAGGCATTCGCCGGCTGTTCTAATACGTACCAAGGCTCGCCTTGTTGAATAATCTTCCCTTGATCCATGATGACCAGACGGTTGGCCAATTTTAACGCTTCGTCAATATCGTGGGTGACAAAGACTATGGTCTTGCGCACGGCCTGTTGAATACGCAGCAGCTCGTCTTGCAGGTTCTCACGGGTGATGGGGTCAAGTGCGCCGAAGGGTTCATCCATCAACAGAATGTCCGGATCACCGGCCAACGCACGCGCTACCCCTACCCGCTGTGCTTGTCCGCCCGACAACTGGTGCGGGTACTTGGTCCAGAACTCGGTGCGGTCTAGTCCGAGCAGCGCCAGTAGCTCTTCAATCCGGGCCTGGATCTTGGCTTTCGGCCAGCCTAAGAGTTGGGGAACCAAGCCTATGTTCTGTGCGACCGTCCAATGCGGAAACAGTCCAGTGCTTTGAATGGCATAACCGATACGGCGGCGTAACTGGACGGGGTCGAGGTCGGTTACTGCTGTACCGTCGATACGTATGTCTCCGGCACTGTGCGGAATCAGCCGGTTGATCATACGTAACGTGGTGGATTTGCCACAGCCGGAGGTGCCCACGAGCACACAGAGCTCGCCAGTTTCTATGGTCAGGTCAATGGCATCGACCGCTACCGTCATGCCAAAGCGTTTGGTGACCTGTTGTAACTCAATCATTGGTGTTGTCCTCTGCTGGTGAGGCGCGCCAGAGTGCTCAACAAGACATCAGCCAGAACGGCCAAAGCAATGGTAGGCAGTGCTCCGAGCAATACCAAATCCATGGCGGCTTGTCCTAGCCCCTGAAAAATAAACGTACCGAAACCGCCTGCGCCAATTAAGGCCGCCACAGCGGTCAGACCAATAGCCTGCACGGTGGTGATGCGAATGCCTTCAATTATAACGGGCAAGGCCAACGGCAAGCGTACGCGCACAAATATCTGTTGCGGGCTCATGCCCATGCCGCGTGCGGAGTCGAGCACGCTGGCATTAACTTCCTGCAAGGCTACGGTGGTGTTGCGGACCATCGGCAGTAGACTGTAGGCGATTAACGCAATCATGGCCGGTGCCCAGCCAATGCCCCGAATACCTAAGGCTTGTAACCAAGGAAACTGCGCGGACAAAGCGCTCAATGGCGCAATCAACAAGCCGAACAACGCGAGGCTGGGGATGGTTTGAAAAAAATTGAGTACGGCGAACACGGCCTGTTGGGTGCGCGGCATGCGCAAAACCAGAGCGGTCAAACAGGCGCTGAACAGGGCACTGGCCCCGACCGCACCGAGCACCAAAAATAGGTGCGTACTGAACGCTTGGCGAAAAGGCCCGGCTTGCGTGCGGTATTCACGCACCAGCGCCAGACTGTCGAGCCAGCCCCAATGAAGACACAGCCCCCAAGCCAGCAGAATAACGCCGGTCGAGACGAGGGTGGCGAGCCGACGCTGTGCTAGGCGACGATGCCCTTCCAAAGCGAGAAGCAGGGCGAAAAAGAGATTAAGCCAAAAACCGGCCGCCGGGGCGCTGCGGGCAAACGGCTGCGCGTCGGACACATACTGCTGACCAAACCAGCTGAGGCTGAAAGGCATTTGCACCAGTAACACCACCACCAACACATAGGGTACCGCTGGTGGTATGCGCGTTAGCCGACTGCACAACGCTATACCTGCCACTACCAAGATGATCAGACCGGCCCAACGTGTACCGAGTGCTGCCCATAAGCGATACCCTTCGCCTGCGACGATGCGGTTGGCTTGAAAGGCTGCATAGTCGAAGGTTACCAGGCACAGCAGCATGACCACACACAAGGCGGGAATAACGGGTGAGGATGCAGAACTCTTAACGGTCATGAAGCAACCTCAGGCAGGGCGCTGCGCCCTGCCTGAGCAAAACGCTTAACGCAGGCTGTTTAAATAGTCGCGGGCGACCTGTGCCGGATCGGCACCGTTCACGGCCACATTACCGTTCAGGCGTTGCAGGACTTCCAGGCTGAGGCCAGCAAAGACAGGCTCCAGAATTTCCGCAATTTGCGGGTATTCAGCCAGAACTTCGGCACGAATCAGCGGTGCAGGTTGATAGACCGGCTGCACCCCCCGGGTATCTTCCAAGACCAGTAAATCCAACGCGGCCAAGCCGCCATCGGTGCCATACGTCATGGCGCCATTAACACCACTGGTTTGCTGCGCCGCAGCACGCATGGTGGCTGCCGTATTGCCGCCAGACAACACCAACAGTTGGTCTGCACTCAGGTTGAACCCGTACGCGGCCTGAAAAGCTGGCAAGGCGCTGGCTGACTCAACAAACTCGGCACTGGCGGCAAATTTGAAGGTTCCACCGTTGGCAAGGTAGCGTGTTAAGTCATCCAGTGTGCGCAGGTTGTTGGCGCGCGCCACGTCACCTCGGACACTCATGGCCCAGGTATTGTTCGCATTGGCTGGTTGCAGCCAGATCAGGTTGTTGGCTTGGTAGTCCAGCTCTTGCACGCGCGCCCACGCGTCATCGGCATCTTTCCAAACAGCACTGTCGGCTTCATCAAAGAAAAAGGCCCCGTTACCGGTGTACTCTGGATAGAGGTCAATTTCGCCCGACGTAATAGCCGCCCGCATCACCGGGGTACCGCCCAATTGAATGCGATTGGTCGTGGGGATGCCCGCTGCTTCCAGCGATTGGATGATGATATGGCCTAAGACCGAGCCTTCGGTATCGATTTTGGAGGATACGACCACGGGGTCAGCGGCAAAGGTCATGGAACTGGTCAACAGCGTTAAGGTGGCGAATGCTGAGGTCAGCAATGGGGTTGATCTGGACATGGTATGTCCCTCTTAGTTGTCGGTTTGGCTGACCCAGTATAGGAGAGGCCTTCCGGTGAATAAAGTCGGGTTACGTGTCGTCTTGGTTTGTAGATGCGTTTAAGTCGAGAGAAAAGCGCACGCTGGTACCGGCATTTTCAGCCGCTTGCACGCGCAAAGAGGCATCCAGGCGCCGCAGCAAGGTCAGCGCGATCGTCAGGCCTGAGCCCAACAAATGCTGTTGGTCGGCATTCGCCGTTTGGTTCCAAAACGCCTGCACGGCGCCTAAAAGCGCGTCATTCATGCCACTGCCGGAGTCTCGAACTTCAAAGGCACAACGAACGGAGTGCATGGTCGAGGCTTCCTGTTCCACCACCAGTTTTACGAATCCGGAGCTGGTGTGCTGAAACGCATTGTCCAGCAAGCGTTGACAGATAATGGTCAAGGCTTCGCCGGGTAGCTGTAATGTAGGTAAATCAGCCGCAGGACCCAAGGCTTCAGCGCGGAAGAATACCCGGGCTGATACATCTTGCTCCTCTACCCAGTCATTAAATTGGGCCAGCCAATCGGTCAGGCGTTGGTGGGTCAGGACCGGGGCGTAGTCGTCCACCAATACCTGTTCGAGCTGACCTAAATCTTGAATGTAGCGTTGCCCCTCGTGGCTGGCTTGTACGGCTAAGTTCAGCAGTTCTTGGCGCTCTTCTGCCAAAACAGACTGTCGCAGCTGCCCCATGGACTGCTCGATGGTGGCAAACCGTTGCGCTAAATTGCGCGTGAAAGCATAACGCCACGAGCGACCGGACTGTAAAGCACTGCGGTAGCGCGCCAGTTGTTCCCGCCCTTCGTCGACTTCATCCTCGTAGCGCTGGGAGCGCACTTGTAAGTCATGCCACACTTGCTGCTCTCTCGTATGATACTGCCAGTACACGGCAAACGAATGAAAGCCGGTTATCACAGAGAAAAATAAGAACAAGGTCAGCATATGGCTGTTGATCAGGTAAGGGCTAAACGCCATGTAGGCAAAAAACAGCCCGGACAGCAGTGCATAACCCCCCAACATCGTATGCAACGTTCGCATGCGCGGTAAGCGACGACTGCACAGGATCAGCGCCACGACCATACCAGCAAACCAAACCCAGAGAATGCTTAAAAATAGGCCTTTTGGTGCCAGCAGCAAGAGTAAAGTGAGCGCGCCCACGCCGCCCAGTAAACCTGTATTCAACCAAGGCCGAACAGCCCGTGGCCAGCGTTCGCCGACAGCGCTGATCATGGAAGCCAGAATACCCAACGCTGTGGCGATTAGGGTGATGTACCAAACATGTTGCTGCCACCAGGGTTGATTTGGCCAAAGCCACAACGCCCCAAGGCCGTACCAAAACCAAATATGAAGCGACCAAAGCAAGGCCGTTGCCGCCGTCCAGACGAAGGACCAATGGCCTTTAAGCAGGGTTTGTACGAGATTAAAGAGGAACACGGCTAGGAGCAGGCCGGTCACCGTACCGACCGCCAGCATCTCTTGCTGTACATAACGTTGATAGCCACTTTCGGTGACCAGCATCATGGGATAGAACTGCCAATCGTCACTGGTGGCGGTAATGGATAGTGCGCTGGATTGCTGCCCCAAGGTCAACGGTAGAGCAAGATGATGGCTGAACCAGGGGCGTGCTCGGGGTGTTTGGTAGTCCCCGGTCTGTACCGCGTCCTGACCATCGAGGCTAACGCGCACGATGTCCAGTGATGGGTTTCGGATCACCAGTAGCCAACGGGTTTCCGCACTGGTGTTGTGCAGCGTAGCGTGCCAGTGGTAAATGTCCGCTGAAAACCCCGCGTTCGGTACACCCGCGCCCGGCAGGCGCGGTTCCGAAGATGGCTCATTTACCCAGTCGGGGTGCCACGTGCCACCATCCAACCGATGTAAATCTACCCGTTCGACGTCTGGCGTTAGGTATACATCCGCATTGGCCGTCCAGGCCGACAATGCCAGCAATAGGAGGCAGGCTTTAGGTAAAATCCGCCGCCATGCGCTGTAAATCCGCCCATACCAAGGCATTATCTTTTTCATTCAGAATCTCATGGCGCAGGGTGGGGTAAAGTTTTAATTCGGCACTGTAGCCAAGGGCACGGAAGCGCTGCGTCAACTGGCGTGGGCCTTTGCCAAAGTGACCTACTGGGTCTCTGCCGCCCGCCAATAAAATACAGGTCAGTTCTTTGGGTAAGTTTTGGAGATGTGACTTACGCCCTAAGCGTTGCAATACGGCGGAAAATTCATGCCAAAACCCCACGCTGCAGGGAAACCCGCAATACGGGTCAGCCTCGTAGGCATCGACGACGGCGGGGTCACCGCATACCCAGTCATGCTCGGTACGGTTGGGCTTGAACGCCCTGTTAAACCGGCCAAAGGTAAGTTTTTGCAGTAACGCACTGCGGTGTGTCGGGCCATAAAGGCGCGCCAGCAAACCGCTCACCTGCCGTAACGCCAAGGTGTCGGCCGTCGGCGGCAAATCGGTTGCGGTCAGAATGAGGCCTTTCAATTGTGCTGGCAGTGAAAAGCGACAGGCGTGATCCAGGACGGTAAACGAACCCATGCTATGCCCCATCAGCCACAGTGGCAGTGCAGGTGCTTGCTCTAGGGCGTAATCCAATACCCTCTGTAAGCGGTTGTTCATTGCCGCCCAGCCATCCTGACCCAAATCCCCTAAGGTATCGGCTTGTGGGCCATGGCCGGGATGGTCATAGGTCAGTACGTGCCAACCATGCTGGTTGAGAAACGCGGCCATGGCGCCATATCGCCGATGATGTTCAGCCATACCATGACAGATCACCATCATGCCTTTGGGGGTTGCGCTGCTGGCGCTGTGCCACTGCCAATCAAAGCCTTTCATGCGTTGTCCTTCATGAGAAGTCCTGTATTCCAATCGTCGGGGTTGCTATAGGCCCTCTACTTTAGACGCTGGTCACCCGACACTGCAAAGGGTTTCAATGTTTCTATAGCGCTATCTAAGATCGGTACCTCAGTTTGAATGGACAGCGCGTGGCTGAAGGCATCCATCACTTGCAGCACAATATCGTCCAATTCGCTGGCGTAAGGCTCGCCCAGCAGTTGGTGCGCCTGCACGTTCGCTTCTGTCATGTCGGTGTGCAGTACCCAGGTGCCGGTGCGGACGTGTAAATGGTCATTGAGTTCTTCCAATAAGCGGTGGCCCAAGTAGGCCCGGTCCAGCAACGCCGCTAAGCCGCCGTGCTGGCTCAATTCACAGCCGGTGGTAAAAAAGCTTTCAATGGTATTCAGAATAGGTTCGACGGTATCTTCCAGTTCAAGTGCTCGCAATCCCATCTCCGTTGCACTGAGCGAGCGCGGTAGTTGGTTCACGTAGCGGGCAATAAAGTCCGCATGGTTATGGGTTGTGGTGGCCACATCGGCACGCGGTTCGAGGCGTTCCTCGTTTCGCTGTTCGTCACACATGCGGGCCAGCAATATGGTGCGTTCAATGTCGGCGATGGTCATGAGCTTTCTCGGAATCAGGCGCGTCTACGAAGTATAGTCAAGGCTGTGCCACTGTCGTGGACGGCTCCGTAAAATTATGTAATGGCCGCCCAACGATACCTTAGCCACCCCACCATCAAGCCACTGCGCACCAGCATCATTAGGGCAAAAAGCGCCCAAATAGCATGATTATTGGGCAAGGACAGGAGCCAACTGAGTGGTAGGAACACCGCAAACACACTGATCAGTAAAATGTTGCGCATGGCTTTCACCCACTGCAAGCCGATAAACACACCGTCCAACCAATAGGCCCACCACGTATATAAGGGCAACGTAATCATCCATATCGCGTATTGATTAGCCGGTGCTCGAACGTTCGGTAGGTCGGTCAATAGCGCGATCGCCGGCTGATGAACGAGCAGAAAGACCACACACAGTATGACCGCCCCAAGACCCGACCAAACCCCCGTCGCTAACACCGCATCGTGCAGCGCCGAGCGATTCTGGGCGCCTTTGGCCTCACCCACCAAGGCTTCAGCCGCGTTGGCGAACGCATCCAACAGCGTCGAGACCACCAAAAGAAAACTCAGCAGCACGGCATTGGCCGCCAAAACATCGGTACCGAAAGACAAGCCGAGGCGATTGAAGTAATTAAACGCAAACAGGAGCGTCAAGGTGCGCACAATCAGGGAGATAGCCAGTCCAAAGTAATGCGTCAGTTTGGGGACAACCTGTGCGTAATCTGTGTTTTTATGCTGTTTAAACTGTTGATAAGCGGTGTAACTATAGATTGTAAACGCCGCCGCATCGCCTAAGGCGCTGCCGAGCGCAACACCCGTAATACCGAGCTTCAAGCCATAGACAAAGATAACGCTCAACAGGATATTCACAACCTGTGCACAAACCGTTGCCCACAAATTAACGCGCGTGTTTTGGACGCCAACAAACCAACCGGCTAACAATAGATTCATTAAGACCAGTGGCACACTCCAGCGCCGTGTGTGCAGATATTCTTCAGTGCCGGCAGCCAGTTCCGCCGAAGGGCTGTAAAAGGCTAACCCCAAGTGTATTAGCGCACTGCTTGCTATCACCAACAGCAAGCCAAGCCCAAGCGTCGGTGGAACCAAGCGTTTCAGCCAAGCAACCGCGCCCGCTAGGCCACTGCGCCCGAACACCCAGGCCGTGCTGCCACTGGTCGCCATGGTGAGGAAGTTGAAACCCCAAGCTACCACGGCAAACAAATTAGCGCCCAAGGTTACGGCGGCTAAATAACGGCTATCCGTTTGATGGCCCATTAAGCCAATATCAACCAAGCCTAATAAGGGTGCACTGACATTCGCGAGCATCAAGGGCCAAGCAATGGACCAAATACGCTGCCGGTTTTTGGCATGAGCTTTTTTAACGCGTCTGTAGAAAATTTTTTCACTTCCTATTGCAGAGAATAAGCCGTTGAATATTAAAGGAAAGTTGACCTTTTGTTGACAAGACGCTTAAATGGCGCGCCTGCGCAAGGCTGTCAGATAAAAACAAGCCCGTATATACTGCGCGGTCATAGTATCCTAACCGGTCGAGAATTCGTTCAAAGGCCATCCGTCAGAATTAAGAAAAGTGTCGAGCCGAGGTAAAGCATGTTAAACCGACTTCGATTCCGGAGCCTGACAGCAGCGATGGTACTGATCGTTGCTGGCCTGCTCAGTGGTGGTGCCGCCGCTGAGTGGCAGGTGAATATGACCCGTGGGGTCACCGAAATCAGTAACGACGTCTTCAATCTGCATATGTTGATCTTCATCATCTGCTGCATCATCGCCGTGCTGGTTTTTGGTGTCATGTTCTACGCCATGTGGGCGCATCGTAAATCACGCGGCGCGGTGGCAGAAACGTGGCATGAGAATCATAAACTCGAAGTGGTTTGGACCATCATTCCGTTGCTTATTTTGCTGGGCATGGCGGTACCGGCCACCATTACCCTCGCAAAAATCTACCAAGATGATCCACAGGCCGATGTCACAGTGATGATCGAAGGGTATCAATGGCGCTGGCGTTACACCTACCTTGAAGAAGAGGCCAATGCTCCGGTCAGCTTCTTTTCATCCTTAGCGACGCCGCGTGAAGCCGTGGCTAACGTCGTCGACAAGCCTGAAGATTATTTGTTGGAGGTCGATAACCCGCTTTATCTGCCGACCGATCGCTCGATTCGGTTTCTGATCACAGCCAACGATGTTATCCACTCTTGGTGGGTGCCAGCGTTTGCGGTTAAGAAGGATGCCGTGCCAGGTATTGTGAATACGGCAAACACCTTTATTTTAGAAGAAGGCACCTACCGTGGTATGTGTGCTGAGCTGTGTGGTCGCGACCACGCGTTCATGCCCATCGTGGTTGAGGCCGTCAGTCCAGAAGCCTTTGATAACTGGATGAACGAGCAGCGTGAAGAAGCCTTGGCGTTGGCCGAGTTGACGTCCAAAGACTGGACGCTGGATGAGCTGACCACCCGTGGTCAACAGGTCTATAACTCCTTCTGTGTGGCGTGTCACCAAACCAACGGTCAAGGCATCCCGGGCGTGTTCCCTGCTTTGGTTGGCTCACCCAAGGTCGTTGGCTTGCCGGAAGATACCATTGAAGTCTTGGTTAACGGGGTACGTGGCAGTGCCATGCAAGCGTTCGGTAACCAATTGAGTGATGTGGATCTGGCTTCTGTCGCGACGTACATTCGCAACTCTTGGTCAAATTCGACGGGCGACATTGTGGCGCCAATCGATGTCGTCAATTATAAAGCCGGACAATAAGGAGGCCAGACATGACTGCTGTTTCTGCTCATGATGATCACGCGCACGCGGATCACGACCACCACGGTCCGGCCAAAGGCTGGACCCGTTGGGTGTACACCACGAATCACAAAGACATTGGTGCCATGTATCTGTGGTTCAGTTTTGCGATGTTTTTGTTGGGTGGCTTCTTCGCCATGATCATTCGCGCCGAGCTGTTTCAGCCCGGTTTGCAATTGGTACAGCCTGAATTCTTCAATCAGATGACCACCATGCATGGTTTGATCATGGTGTTCGGTGCGGTTATGCCGGCCTTCGTCGGTTTGGCGAACTATATGGTGCCCTTAATGATTGGGGCGCCAGACATGGCGTTGCCACGCTTGAACAACATGAGCTTCTGGATTCTGCCTTTCGCCTTCTTGGTATTGGTCAGCACCCTGTTCATGCCTGGCGGCGGCCCTAACTTTGGCTGGACGTTCTATGCGCCACTGTCGACAACCTATGGTCCTCCGTCTACAGTGTTCTTTATTCTGTCGATGCACATAATGGGTATTTCATCCATTGCGGGTGCCATCAACATCATCGTGACCATCTGGAACATGCGCGCTCCCGGCATGACGTGGATGAAAATGCCCTTGTTCGTGTGGACCTGGCTGATCACCGCGTTCTTGTTGATCATGGTTATGCCGGTATTGGCCGGTGTGATCACCATGATGCTGCTGGATGTGACAGCCGGTACGTCATTCTTCAACGCGGCCGGTGGTGGTAGCCCGATATTGTTCCAGCATTTGTTCTGGTTCTTCGGTCACCCTGAAGTGTACATCATGATCCTGCCGGCTTTTGGTATCGTGAGCGCCATTATTCCCGCCTTCTCGCGCAAGCAATTGTTCGGTTATGCGTCCATGGTTTATGCCACCGCTGCCATTGCGATCCTGTCGTTCTTCGTTTGGGCGCACCACATGTTCACTGTGGGCATCCCATTCTTAGGCGAAATGTTCTTTATGATCGCGACCATGATCATCGCAGTACCCACTGGGGTTAAGGTGTTCAACTGGATCGCCACCATGTTCCGCGGCTCAATATCGTTCGAAGTGCCAATGTTGTTCTCGATTGCCTTCGTGGTCTTGTTCACCATTGGCGGCTTCTCTGGCTTGATGCTGGCGATTGCTCCGGCGGACTTCCAATATCACGACACCTACTTCGTGGTGGCACACTTCCATTATGTACTGGTGCCGGGTGCGATCTTCTCCATCATGGCGGGTGTTTATTACTGGTTGCCAAAATGGACGGGCAACATGTTTCATGAAGGTTTGGCGAAAACCCATTTCTGGTTGTCGTTCATTGCAGTGAATATCACCTTCTTCCCGCAGCACTTTGTGGGCTTAGCCGGTATGCCGCGCCGTATTCCCGACTATCCGTTGCAGTTTGCGAACTTCAACATGATCTCCAGTATGGGTGCCTTCTTGTTCGGCTTGAGTCAGCTGTTGTTCCTCTTCATCGTGGTGAAGTGCGTGTTCAGTGGCAAGAAAGCGGAATCGAAACCTTGGGAAGGTGCGGAAGGCTTGGAGTGGGATTTACCCAGCCCGCTGCCATATCACACCTTTGAAACGCCTCCGGTGATCAAATAATAGAGGTACGAGAAAGCATGACGGCCGAAGCCAAAAAGAAGTCACATACGAAAGTCATTACCCAGTTGGTGTTGATCACTGTGGGAATGTTGGCGTTTGTGTTTATTGGGTTGGTGCCAATGTATTACTGGATCTGTGAAATCACCGGCATTGGTGGGCGGACAACCTCTGCCACCAGTGCCGACTATGTGATGGAAGTGGATGAAAGTCGTGACATTCGAATCAACTTTCTGGCCAGTAATCAAGCGGACATGCCGTGGGAATTTCGTGCCATGACGTCAACCGTAACGGTTCACCCTGGTGAACCGTCCATGGTGATGTTCTATGTTAAAAACACCACTCGGCAGACGATGACGGCACAAGCTGTACCCAGTTTGAGCCCTTTTTACGTCACCGAGTATTTTCACAAGGTTGAGTGTTTCTGTTTTGAACAACAAACGCTGGAACCCGGTGAGTCGCTAGAAATGCCCATGCAGTTCTTTGTTGACCCGCGAGTACCAGAACAGATTACAAGCATTGCGTTGTCCTATTCGTTATTCAATTTACCGGATATGGCCAAGGCCGCAGTGAAGGAGAGCCTATAATGTCAGCTGTTAGCGGAAAAACCCCGGCTTACTATGTGCCGGAACAAAGTAAGTTACCGATTTGGATGGCCATAGCGCTGTTCTTGACCATCATTGGTACGGCGTTGATGTTGCAACGCGGTGCCGGTATGACCGACAGTGGTATGGGTATCTGGGTCTTTATGACCGGTGCCTTAGTACTCGCGGCTACCATGTACAACTGGTTTGTAATCGTCGCCAAAGAAAACATGGCAGGCATGAACAGTGACCAATTGAAGGCATCCTTTGTCTATTCGATGAAGTGGTTCATTGTTTCAGAGGCCATGTTCTTCGGGGCATTTTTTGGTGGCTTGTTTTACATTCGCCTGTTTGAGTTACCGTGGATGGCGGGTGAAGGTGCCAAAGCTGTCACCGGCATGTTGTATGACGGGTTTACGTATGAATGGCCTCTCTTGAACAACCCTATTCCTGAGTTGTTCCAGGGCCCAGAGCACGCCATGCACTGGACCATTCCCTTGATCAATACCATTTTACTGGTAACGTCGAGTGTGACTTTACACTTTGCCCATCATGGCTTATTGCACAACCATCGGCAGAAGTTAAAAACCTGGTTGGTTGCGACCATCGTGCTAGCTGTTATCTTCTTAGGGTTCCAAGCCTATGAGTATTATGAAGCGTATGCGCATTTGGGCTTAACCCTGAATTCGGGCATCTATGGCTCAACCTTCTTTATCCTCACCGGGTTCCACGGCGCACACGTAATACTGGGTACGACGATGCTGACCGTTATGGCCGTACGCGTGTTTAAAGGCCACTTCACGCCAAAAGATCATTTTGGCTTTGAAGCGACCGCGTGGTACTGGCACTTTGTTGATGTGGTTTGGTTGATCTTGTTTGTCTTGGTGTACTTGGTCTAACGGCTGTAATCCGACCAAGTTTCTGCTAGAATCTGCGCCGCCCTTGAGGCGGCGTTTTTTTTACTGAAAGAATAGGTGCTTCATTAGTACTGGCCGTGCCAAGGTGCTTGTAGTGTTAATTGCCCCGTCACCATGCCGAAGATAATGACAGCAATGAGGGCAACGGCAATACCGACTCGCCACATGAGCCAATAATGGGTTTTTTCCCCGTTTGATGTGGTCCACATATGTTTAGCGGCAGTGACCAAGGCAAAAATCATGGCCACGGCGAGTATGAGAATGACGATTTTAATCATGGTTGAGTGTCCTAATGCGGTTTAAACCGGGCTGGCCGATGACCTTGCTGGTGGTCGTTTTCCTACCACTCACCCTCAGTTTAGGTGGTTGGCAGTTAAATAGGGCGAACGAAAAAACCCAACAACTGGCCGACTATGAGCGTGAGCAACAGCGGTCACCTATTGTCTGGCAGGGTTACGATTCCCATGCAGCAGGCACTATACTTGAATTTTGTGCACAGCTCGACGGTAGCCTGTGGTTTTTAGACAACCGTACACAAGGCGGGCAAGTCGGCTACGACGTTTTTGCGCCTGCCCGCCTTTGTGCGACGAATGCCTCGGTGATCTTGCGCTTAGGATTTGTTGCGGCGCCGGCACAACGCACGGAGTTGCCATTATTGGCTTCACCGGAAGGTGAGTGGGATTTGGTTGTGGAGGTGCGTCCCGTGCCCCCGGAGCCCATGCTGACGGCCGCGGCGGAAGACATGGGAGGTCAGCGTTGGCGGATTCAAAGTTTCCGTCAACTCCCGTCGGATAATGGGTTCGACGCATCAACCTTGATTGGGCAAGTCCTTCAGCCCGCCGCTTTACGCTTAAGTGATCAATGGTCACCGGTTACGATGCCACCCGACCGTCACCTAGGGTATGCCATTCAATGGTTTGGGTTGGCACTGGTTCTGTCTATAGGGTTTTTGATTTGGGGCGTACATCGAGCGTCCGAACTAACACGAGGTAATGATGAACAGCATGGCCAGTGAGTCTAACGTTAAACCCGGGCACAGAGCTTGGCAATTGTATGTCGTGTTGCTGACGCCGATCTTGGTGATCTTGGCGTCAACCGGGCTTTATTTTTCCGGCTGGGTTAAAGGTGACGACACAGTAAACCAAGGGGTATTGATTCAACCACCCATCGACATCAGTGCCTTGGCATTGGAAAAAGACGACCGGCGTTGGTGGTTAGTAACCAGTAGCCTTGATGGTTGCTCTGTGGCCTGCGAAGAGCAGTTGTTCTGGGTACAACAAGTACATATCGCGCTGGGTAAAGAAAGTCCACGGGTACGCCGCCACTTACTTACTGACCAAGCCGTCACCTTGGTGGATGAATACCCCGGGTTAGTTCAGTCGGTGGGCAATCCGGCAGCGTTGAACCAAGTTGAGCCGGTGCAGTTATATATCATTGATCCATTGGGCAATGTGGTGATGACCTTCAATGCGGATCATCGCTATGAACAAGTGCTCAAAGATATGAAAACGCTTCTGAAAAGATCTTCAATAGGGTAATCGCAATGTTAAGCAGTCATTTGGCTCGTCCTGGTTATCGTTTGGCTTTAGCGTCAGTGGTTTTTTGCTCGATGGTCATCGGCCTTGGGGCGTTCACTCGCTTGGTGGATGCCGGGCTGGGCTGCCCTGACTGGCCGCTGTGTTATGGTCACTTATGGGCTCCGTTAGCTGAAACCGATATCCAAGCTGCCAATGAGGCGTGGCCTGAATTCCCGGTCGATCACAGCATAACCTGGCCGGAAATGGTGCATCGTTACTTTGCGACAGCGCTCGGCTTTATGGTGTTGGGGTTATGGTGGATCACCTTTCGTAATCGGCATCTGCCGGGCCAACCAGTCAAATTGCCTATCCTCATTGGTTTGGTTATCGTGTTGCAAGCCGCCTTTGGTGCCTGGACGGTTACCTTGAAGCTCTGGCCGCAAGTCGTAACGGCGCACCTGTTGGGCGGATTTACGACATTCACATTGTTGTGGCTTTTGACCTTGCGTTATTCAGGCTGGCAGCCACGTATGGTGATTCAACGGCATGGTTTGGGGCTAAAGCTGGGCTTTATGGTTCTATTGATGACCATCATCCAAATTGCCTTGGGTGGCTGGACGTCCTCGAACTATGCCGCGCTAGCCTGCCCAGATTTTCCAACCTGTCAGGGCTATTGGGTCTATCGTGATGGCTATGACTTGGCGTTCGACTTCAATCAGCATGTCGGGCCGAACTACTTGGGTGGCCAGCTGGATGTCGCCGCCCGTGCTGCCATTCAGTATGTGCACCGCGTAGGCGCATTGATTCTGACGTTATTAACGCTGTGGTTCGCGTGGAAAACGTGGCGTGCCGGGCTAAAGAATTTGGTGTTGGTGATGTTGGCACTACTGACCACACAGGTAGCCTTGGGGATCATCAATGTCTATTTAGCATTGCCTTTATGGGCCGCAACCGCACACAACGGCGTGGCGGCACTGTTTTTATTGTCCGTGGTCACTACGCTGTACCGGATATACCGAGAACTTTCTTATGGTAAATAGCACCTTAGAGCAAACCAAGAGCAGCATGGCTCACGATTTGTGGGAAATGTGCAAACCCAAAGTGGTCATGTTAATGATCATTACTTCGGTGGTCGGCATGGCTTTGGCAACACCGGGTTGGGTGGACCCTTGGGTCATGTTCTTTGGCAACTTAGGTATCGCTTTGGTCGCGGCGAGTGGCGCTGCCATTAACCATATCGTTGACGAGCGTATTGATCAAAAAATGCAGCGCACAGAGCGTCGGCCCATCGCGACCGGCCGTGTGACCCCCGCCGTCGGTGTGGCTTTCGCCGCCGTGCTGGCGGTAACGGGTAGCGTGATTCTGGCGCTCTTTACCAACTATCTGACCATGTGGTTGACGCTGGCAGCTTTGGTCGGCTATGCCTTTATTTACACCGGGTTTTTGAAACGCGCCACACCGCAAAACATCGTTATTGGTGGGCTGGCGGGTGCTGCTCCCCCTTTATTGGGTTGGGTGGCGGTGACCGGACAGATAGACCCAATGGCGTTGTTGTTAGTATTGATTGTATTTACGTGGACGCCACCACATTTCTGGGCGCTGGCCATTCATCGACGCGACGACTATGCCCGTGCAGAAGTCCCCATGTTGCCGGTAACGCACGGGGTCGCTTATACGCAATTGTTTGTGGTGCTGTATACGTTTTTACTGGCAGTGGTCACTGCGTTGCCCTTTCTGATCATGGAAGCCGGTCGGCTGTATTTACTGGCGGCTATTCTATTGAACCTGCGCTTCTTGTATTGGGCCTTTAAACTGCGGGAAGACGTGGTACACGCCATGCCCACGTTTAAATTTTCAATCAGCTATCTACTGTGGTTGTTTACGGCGCTGTTGGTGGACCACTACGTCTCTTTGCTTTTGGCGATGTAGTTTTTGGTTATCTCGTCTTTGCCGTTGATGGCTTGGCGGTCGACGTCTTTGTCTTAACGGTTTTCGGTTTGGCTGGTCTAGCAGTCGATGCCTTTGGCGACGGGCGGGACTGTTCAGGCTGAATAGCTCCATCAGTCACTGGCACAAAATGCGGGGAATACCATGCGCTGAGTTTCGCCGTCAGTGCCTCTGTCCCGTCGCCGCTAAGGGACGAAAAGGTTTGAATGCTCACGCTGTCGGCCACTTCTACCAGACTTTTACGGGCTTCCAGCAAGGCTTTTTGTTGTGCACCGCGTTTAAGTTTATCGGCCTTGGTCAGCAGGATGTGCACGGGAATGTCTGCGTCGACCGCCCACTGCAGCATCGCCTGATCAAACTCTTTAAAAGGGTGCCGAATGTCCATTAGGAGTACCAAGCCTATCAACGATTCGCGTTGTTGTAGGTATTCTTCGAGGTGCGCATCCCAGGCCTTTTTCAGCGCTTTTTCGACTCGGGCAAAACCATAGCCGGGTAAATCGACCAGACGCAGATCCGCATGGCCGAAATGAAAGTAATTGATCTGTTGCGTGCGACCCGGTGTTTTACTGGTGCGGGCAAGTTTGCGGCTTTGCGTCAGGGTATTCAAAGCACTGGATTTACCGGCGTTTGAACGACCCGCAAAAGCCACCTCCGCCCCGGTATCCGCAGGACAGCTTTTGAGGGAAGGCGCGCTCAACATAAATTGTGCTTGATGAAAATTGATCAATTCCGACATGACAACACTCGGTAAGCGTCCTATACGCAATGCCGAACAGGCAAAACAGGTACAGTGACAATGGTATTAAAGGGTTATGCAGCGCAGTGTAGCAAAATATTGGCGGTAGCGATGCTCAGTCTTGGCGCGGGAGCTACAGAGTTTGCACCCGGCGAGGTGGTTGAGCGGTTTTGCGCAGCCTGCCATGAACGAGGTATCGCCAATGCACCAAGAATCGACCAGGTAAGTGACTGGCAGAGCCGTCTGGAAATGTCGTCGCTGGAAGAAATTATCGCTCGTGGCTGGGCAGGAAATCGTCGAATGCCGCCAAAAGGCTATTGTACGCGCTGTACAGAGGAAGATTTCGCGGCTGCGGTGCAAGAGATGTTACCAGAGCAATTGCTCCCATAGCCTTCGATGGTTAAACTATCGCCCATTACAGAATTCACTACTTACAATTGGAAGGCATAATGAAAAAGACCATCACGGCTATGCTTGCAGTGTTCGGGCTGGCTACGTTTGCACAAGCAGAGGGTGACGCCGCGCGCGGTGAAACACTATCGGCCACCTGTGCTGCGTGTCACGGAGCGGACGGAAACAGTGCAGATCCCGCAAACCCTAAAATCGCCGGGCAAAATGAAATATACCTGTTTGAGCAATTGCTGGCCTTCCAAACCGGCGAGCGTGTGAATGCCATCATGACCGGTATGGTCGGCTCATTGAGTGAGCAAGACATGATGGATCTGGCTGCCTTCTATGCCGCGCAAGAGAGCACGATTGGTGAAGCCGATGCAGATTTGGTCGCTTTGGGCGAGCGCATTTATCGCGGTGGTGTGATCGACAGCGGTGTGCCGGGATGCATCGCTTGCCATGGTGCCAACGGACAGGGTAACGCCCCGGCCGGTTTTCCAGCCTTGGGTGGACAGCACGCTCAATACACCATTGCGCAGCTCGAAGCCTACCGTAACGGCTATCGCGCTGCCGAGCCAGCAGCTGATGCACGTATGACCGATGGCGACACCCGTGTTATGCGCAGCACCGCTTTTAATTTGAAAGATTTCGAAATTGAAGCAGTAGCCGCCTATATTCAGGGTTTGCATTGATTTAATAGACGATTAAAGCAAACGTAAAAAGACGGTTTCGGCCGTCTTTTTTGTGTCTAATAGAGTCACAAGACAGCAACCCAATTCAAGCAGGATGTATTCATGTTGAATCGCAGTATTACCATGCTCGGTGCTTTACTGGTCAGTGCTCTATTACTGACTTCAGCGCAAGCACAAACGTTAGAAGAAGGTGTTCATTATCGCGAGTTGGCGCGACCACTCAATGTCGCTATTCCGGCAGGAAAAGACGGCTTGATACAGGAGTTCTTCTGGTACGGTTGTATCCACTGTTTCAACCTCGAAACGGCGGTACAACGTTTCAAGGCCCAGTTACCTGAAAATCTGGTCTTTGAAGAGGTGCCAGCCACCTTCAGCGCCGTACACGAACTGCACGGTAGAGCCTTTTATACTTGGCAGTTTCTTGACCTTCCTGCCGATACCCACATGGCGATTTACAACGAGATTTTTGTGAATCGGAATAACTTGCGGACAGAGCGAGACTTAGCGGCCTTTTTTGCACGCCAAGGTGTATCCGAAGACCGCTTTGAACAAATGTTTAATTCTTTTTCCGTGCGCACGAAAACGCGGGTCGCCCAAAACATGACGGCACAGGCACAAGTTCGGGGCACGCCGTCAGTGGTGGTTAACGGCCGGTATTTGATTGAGAGCGGTTTGCCCGGCGTACGTACAAATGAAGATATGTTGCGTATTGCCCAGCAATTGGCGCAGCAGACCGCCGCGCAATAACGGCGGTTCTTTCAAGTTGCGACAATAAAAAAGGGACATCATGTCCCTTTTTTATGGCATCAAGATAAGAGTTCTAAGTCCCAGTCACCCAGCTCCTGACGCAAGCGCTGACGTTCGAGGTGGTCTTCAACAGCGCGGCGCGCGGCCAACTTTCGATGGTTATTGTGACGTTTGTTTTCGTTGCTATCGGATGCCCTATGAAGGCTGTCATCTTCAATATTCGCTAACTCGATTTCAAACAAGTTCACCGACATGCGTGTAACTCCTTGATTAAGCAGCGGCGAGATCCTAAGGACCTGCCTGTTGTTATTTTTTTACTGCCAATGCCTTAAAGCGGCTGCACCATTTTATGACATTGACCGAGACGGCACAAATTTTATGCTCAATATCTGACCAATTGATGACAATTAAGGCCAATTTCTGCGTTTTAACAGAGTTTCAGATGAACATAAGCAAGGTAAATGCCAAGGATGGGGTGCAGCATATTGTCCAGTTTTTGTCAGCGGTTGGTTAGGTGGGGCGATGATTCCTTAGTGCACATGAATGTTGTCCCCCCGGTCGTGTAATGCCACTTGGTTCAATAACGTCAATAGCGCTGAACTATCCAGTGGCGCAGCAAAATATGGGCCTTCAACAGAATCGACCCCCAAACGATGCAACTGACGCAGGCTTGGTTCGTTAACCACTCCAGTGACGGCGAGCCGCCATCCCAGCTCACGTGCAGTGGCCAGTAAAAGCTGGATCTGAGGGCTTAAAGGCGATGCTTGCAGCATCGCATGGCTTAACCGTAAGGTGGAAAGCGGGAGACGACTGAGTTGGTCCATAGTGAGGTTCAAAGTGCCTAAGCAGTCTAAACTGACTAACACGCCACGACTGTGTAACACCGCAATTTGCCGCACGATGTGTTCAAAACGGCTGGTGTCTAAATGGTGAGCCGCTAACGATATTTCTAACTGGTGGAGCGGGAACTGCAATTCGTCAGCCACTGACATCACTAAGGTCGCCAATTGGTCATTGGCGGCGGTCGTACCATTCAGTGGATAAGACAGCATGACGGGTTCGGAACTGTAGGACGGCACCGCTTGCGCCGTACGAATGGCTTCCGCCAACAGTTGGCGAAATAAACGTTCCTCCAGATGGCGTTCCCGCGCCATTTGAAACAGTGGTTCATCCATGAAAGCATGCGCGCGTTCATTTGTTAGCGTTGTGTACGCGCGCAAGCCAATGGCTATTTCATCATGCGGCGCCGCATACATTGGCACGTAGCGCAGTGGAGAATTCAAGTTCGTCAGAATATCCTGCAAATACTGCACAATGGTGGCGCGCTCGAGCGCGGAATAGGTTAAGGCTTCACCGCCTAATAACACCTGATTACCGCCATTGGCTTTGGCTTCTTGCAGCGCATTGCGCGCATCATTAAAGCCATGATGTACATTATGCTCGGTGAGTTCGATCAAACCGATGGACACGCCCATTAATACATCGGCCTGGTCCAGCATCATGGGTCGATGCATGTCCTGCACAATTTGTAAGCACAGTTGCTTCAAGCGTTGCGTCGTTTCGTAATGGGAAAAGAGTAAGGCGAACTCATCTGCACCCAAGCGTGCCGCCATAATCAGGGGTGCACCGTAGTGATTCAAGCGCGCCGCCAGATGTTGCAGAATCTGGTCACCCGCCGAGTGCCCATATTGCTCATTGAGTTGGCGAAAACCATCGACATTAAGAATACCCAACGCCAGTTGATGTGCTGGCAAATGATCCATGCGTCGATAGTAGTCCAGATGCTGATGAAAATAATGGCGGTTAGCTAAGCCCGTTAGCGGGTCATAATGGGCTTCCGAGCTAGGTATCATGGCGGGCTGCTGGCTGAGGTCACGGCAAAAGCACAGGTAATGCGCCACATGATCGCCAATAAACACCGAGCGTATGTTCATGAATAAGGGGAAGGCCGAGCCGTCCGCACGAGCTTCTAGAATCTCCCCTTCCCAATGGCCTTGGCGTTCCAGACCGTTGGTAATTTGTGGAATTAATTCACTGTGACTACAGGAAGTCCAAGGCCGGTTTACCCAATCCGTGGCTGGACGACGCAGCATATCAGCGAACGCCGGATTCATCGCCGTGATATTAAATTGGCGATCCAATACCAGCAAAGGGTCCCGGTTGCCACTGAACAAACTGGCGGCCAAGGTCAGTTCACGCTCCCGGTTTACTTCTGTGGTGATGTTGCGGCGGGTGCCGAGAATTCGTGCGGGCCGTCGCTGTGCGTCATAGGCAATGGTACGACCCCGATCTTCCACCCAAAGGCTTGGGTCTTGTTGGGTGCGATAACGCATGATCAGATAGGCTGTGCGGCCCTTCAAATGGTTTTGAATGGCCGTGCGCACTTGAGGGAAGTCTTCGGCGTAAACGAAATCACGCAAATCGAGCATCTGCCCATGCTGCGATTGCCCAAACCCGCCATCCGGCCCTTCGATGGAAAACGTACGTGCTGCGACATGCCAATCCCAGACCGCCAACTGGCTAGCTTGCATGGCCAATTGCAATTTCTGTTCACTCTCGCGCAGCGCGTCCGTGTATTCGCCGGTCAAGCGAATTTCTGTACTGAGCTGTCGGTTAGCATCAGCCAGTTCGCGCGTGCGCTCGGCTACCCGTAACGCCATAAATTCGCGTTGTTCCTGCAGCGAGCGACGCAACATCCGTTGTTTTCTCGCTTGGTTGCGTGCCCAATAAAACTGATAAACGGTGACCAATACGGCACTTAACGCCAGCGCAGACATGATGGTGGACATGGCCCAGCCCGGCGCAATGGGGCCCCACCACCAAAGGATGGACACCGCGCCGACCATAACAAAGACAAACAGCACTAAAAGGCTAGCCATCGGCGCACGCCGAATGCGCAGCATCATATAGCGCCATCGGCGTGTCATGGTACGGTGCAGATAAGCATGGAGTAATTTGGACATGACTTGTATATATATACAGCTAAGTTAAAATGCCGATGCAATCCGTCTGCGTCAGGAAGACCCGTTAGCAGTCGCTCGCGCTCAGTACATCACCATCGGACGCCATGTACTGTCTACTTTCCATGGTCTAACAGTAGTCGCTGCCCTGCATTTGTGCCACTTCGTCGGAGAAAAACATGTCCATTCTTGAACGGCTGCAACACTTGAACGCTCCCCAGCGTGATGCAGTGCAAGCAGACGATCAATACCTGTTGGTGCTCGCGGGCGCAGGCAGCGGAAAAACCCGTGTTCTGACGCACCGTATTGCGTGGCTGTTAGAAACAGGATTAGCCGCACCCACCGGTGTGTTGGCAGTTACCTTTACCAACAAAGCCGCGCGTGAAATGCGCCTACGGTTGGAGGACTTATTGGCCCAACCGGTGCAGGATATGTGGATAGGGACCTTTCATGGCTTGGCGCATCGGTTGTTGCGACAACACCACCTAGAAGCCAATTTACCCCGTGAATTTCAGATTCTGGACAGCGACGACCAACTGCGGCTGATCAAACGCATAATGAATGAACTGGGCCTGCAAGACAGCACCATCGAACCCAAACAAGCCCAGTGGTTTATTAATGAACAAAAAGATGAAGGCAAACGGGTAGCGCATTTGGCCCCCCCGCAGGACGCCTTCGCCCGCCAATGTCATGCTATTTATGGTGCATATCAGACGGCCTGTGACCGAGCGGGTGTGGTCGATTTTGCTGAATTGCTGTTGCGCGCGCATGAACTCTGGCGTCACAACCCGGCCTTGTTGCAACACTATCAAACCCGGTTTCGGCATGTCTTGGTCGATGAGTTTCAAGACATCAATACCATTCAATACGCGTGGATACGCGTGTTGTTGGGCACGACCGGGCAGCTCACCGTGGTGGGCGATGATGATCAGTCAATTTATGGCTGGCGTGGTGCCAAGGCGGAAACCTTGCAGTTGTTTCAACAGGACTACCCGGCCGCCCGACTGATTCGCCTCGAGCAGAATTATCGTTCCACAAAAACCATTCTGGCCGCGGCCAATGCGGTGATTGAAAAAAATCAGGGGCGATTGGGTAAAGAGCTGTGGTCGTCCGGGGAAGAAGGCGAGCCGATTCAACTGTATGCCGCCTTCAATGAACAAGATGAAGCCCGTTTCGTCGCCGAGCAAATCGAAGATTGGGCGGAATCCGGTCATTCGGTGGATGATATTGCCATTCTCTATCGTTCCAACGCGCAATCCCGGGTGCTGGAAGAAGCTTTGTTACGCGCTCGTATCCCGTATCGCATTTATGGCGGCATGCGCTTTTATGAGCGCTTGGAAATTCGCAATGCACTGGCCTATTTGCGTTTGGTAAATAATCCGTTGGACGACACCGCGCTAGAACGGGTCATCAACGTACCGCCACGCGGCGTAGGGGAAAAATCGCTCGAAAAAATTCGTCAACTGGCCCGCGAAGAAGGCTGTTCGTTGTGGGAAGCGGCGCAGCGCAGTACCACCCTGAAATTGGTCAGTGGCAAGGCCTTCACGGCCCTACAGGCGTTTTTTGCCTTAATGGATGAGTTACAGCAAAACCGCCAGCGCTTGGCCCTAGCGGATTTACTGACCACCGTACTCGATATGACCGGGCTGGTGGACTACCACAAGCAGGAAAAAGGCGAGCGCGGGCAAGCCCGAGTCGAAAACTTACAAGAGCTGGTGGGCGCCTTGCGCAGCTTTGAGGTGGACGAAACACAAGACCCGCTGGCCGAGTTTCTAGCCCAAGCGAGCTTGGATGCGGGAGATGCACAGGCCGATGAGCATGAAGCCGCGGTCACCTTAATGACCTTGCATTCGGCCAAAGGTCTGGAGTTTCCTGTGGTTTTTCTGGTCGGCCTGGAAGAAGGGTTATTTCCCCACAAGCGCTGTCTGGACGACCCTGAACAATTGGAGGAAGAGCGTCGGCTTTGCTACGTCGGTATTACACGAGCCGAGCAACAACTGTATTTAACCCATGCCGAAAGCCGACGACTTTATGGTCAGGACAGCTTCAACCGGATTTCACGTTTTGTGCGGGAAATTCCCCCCGATTTACTGGCTGAAGTGCGACTTAATATGCAGGTTAGCCGACCGGTGAGCTGGTCTTCTAACGACAGCCTCCAACAACAACCCTCACCCATTCAATTGGGGGCCTTGGTTAAGCACCCGTTTTTTGGTGAAGGTGTGGTGCTGGACTTTTCCGGTACGGGTCCAAACGCTACCGTAGCGGTGAACTTTGCAGACGGTGGCGTAAAGCAATTGGTGTATCAATTCGCAAAATTGGAAGTGATCGGGTAATCGCACTGTTGTCCAACGAGCCCTGCCGTTATACTGACGCGAACCAAAAATAATACTTGCAGGTTTCCATGTACGACGACAGTTTCTCCCCTAACCCGCAAGGCGAGCTGATGCTCCGGGTGGTGCCCATGGTGGGTGATGCCAACCCTAATGGTGATATTTCGGGTGGCTGGTTGGTGACCCAAATGGATACCGCAGCCTCATTGATGGCCAGTAAAATTGCCCGGGGTCGAGTAACGACCATGGCCATTGGTGATATGTCTTTTGTGCGACCGGTCAAAGTTGGCTCAGTGGTATGTTGCTATGCGCTATTGAAGCAGGTTGGTCGAAGCTCATTGCGGGTGACAGTAGAAGTGTGGTGCCGTATGCCGGAAGAAGAACAACGGCAAAAGGTCACAGAAGCCGAATTTACCTATGTGGCGATTGACGAACAACGCCGTATTCGACCCATTCCGGCACAGGCCAAGTCCAGTTAACCGGCAACGCTTTTTGACCTTAAAGAAATTTTAGCGCTAAGTCGTTGATTACCCGTAGGAAGTTATTGACGGCTTTCAGAGCCGCGAGTATAGTACGCCCCGTTGCCGACATAGCTCAGTTGGTAGAGCAACTGACTTGTAATCAGTAGGTCCCCAGTTCGAATCCGGGTGTCGGCACCATTATTATTCGGTCTAAACGCAAATCGCCGTTTAGCTGTACCAAAAAAACCGCTGTTTAGCGGTTTTTTTTCGTCCAATGATTATGGCTTGCACTGCCTTGCCTTAACAGCGACACTTTTTCCCCTTGTTTACGTCTATACTGGAGTCCCGAGTGCAGTCTTTATTGATAGACTTTTCGAATCTATTTGCCGGGCATTTACGGCTCATCAGTTCAGCCATCGTGGCAACGGTTTTGGTGATTTTTGGGCAGGATGTGAATCGTGCGGCATTAAGCTTGGTAAAACGAGCCCATTTTTTGGTTCGCACCACAGTTTTTATTCTGTTATGTGCGGTGGGCTACGGGTATTTAACAGTTCAAGGGGGCCTATGGTTGGCACAGATACTTCGGCGCGTCGATCACCTGTTTCTCGGGGTGGGTATCGTTTTGATCTTCGTCGTATTAGGCGTGTTGGCGGAGCGGCGTGCCGCTTATTGATTATTGGCCTGCTGTTGAGTGCAGGTGCATCGGTACAGGCTTTTGATGCACGCGGACATGAAGTGGTGGTGCAACTTGCCAGCCGGTTCTTCAGTGCCGATACCGAGGCATTGCTGCGCAATTACTATGGTAGCAATTACCGTTTAGCCTTAATTAACGATGCCAATGCGGTAGCGATCACCAATCAGTTACCGGAAAATACGGCTCGATTAGCGCTGCATTACACCTGGTTCGATGACGACGACACACAATTCGACCCCGCGAAACACTGTCCTCAAGCTATGTGCAGTGTCGGTGCGGTGTTAGCCGCCGAACGCGCCTTGATCACCCCCAGTTTACCACGCGCCCAGCGCATGGAAGCCTTACGTGCTCTGATGCACTATATGGGTGACCTACACGACCCGATGAACGCGGGTTACCGGACAGACAGCAGCGGTCGAGACATCATGCTGATGGGGCCGGACCTGCGTAGGGTTTCTCTCTACGCCATTTGGCAATCTCTTTTATTTGATTATTTGCGCGGTCGACCGTTTGAAATTGCCAACGCGTGGGGACGCGAATTGACCGAACAGCAAGTGAACGAATGGTCACAGGGCAATCCGCAGGCGTGGATCTGGGAGACGCATGAGGTGGCCCGGAATACCGCCTATGCTACTGTGGGGGCGGCCGACGGCTGGAATGCCGTGTATCGGGTGGCGGTGCTACCCACTTTTGAAGAGCAAATACAGCGCGCCGCCGTGCGTTTGGCGCAGCGCTTGAATGCGGTATCGGCCGAGTTGGCAGCACAAGGTGCGCTGTGACCACTGGCAGCACCAAGCTGTATCTGATCGGCCCAGCTACCCTATTAGGCCATGTAAAACGTGGAACCTTGCCGTTGCAGACGGCACACCAGCTGGGTAATCCCTGGTTGGTGCAAGAGCCCACAGCACACAAACAAAACGCGCTAAGCCAAGACCAGTGGTTGGGGCTGTTACAACAACGGTATCAAGCCATTCCTGAGCATTTACGGGGCGCGGTGGACTTTGCGTACTTTGCGCAGCAAATGGAAGCCAAACGACCGGCATTGGAAGCCGAGTTTCATGCCCAAGGTGGTCAGCGTGACAATGCAGAACGGCTTGATCTGGCGCGCCATCAAGCCTTGGTCGCCCTCACCTTCACCGAAGCGGTACAAAACCCCTTGGCGTGGTACAGTTGGGGCGATCATCATGCTGGCATTGCCCTCGAAGTGAACCCGCAACATGCGGGTTTCCAAAGTTCACCTGGGCTACCACGCTTGTTGCGTCATGTGCACTATGTGCAACGGCGTACCTTAAAGAGCACGGAGCAAAAACCCTTTCCGGGTTGGTTTGAAGCGCCCGGCGAGATGTCTGCATTGCGTGAATGGCGATTGGTGCTACCCTTAACGCAAGCTAAAAAAGAACCATTAGGGCCGGTTTTCCCACTCCAGCGGGGCATGATCACAGGGTTTCATTTGGGTTGTTTGGCCACCGCGGCTGTTCGAAAAGACATCGATAAATTGATCAAATTGGATCAGCGCTATCGTGGCCTGAAGGTTTCTCAACTGACGCCGGATCAACAGCAATTTAGCTTACATGGCATGACGTAATGGCAAAAGCCAAGGTAGAATGCCAAGACATGATGAATACTCCGATGGCCCGCCGTCCAGCCGATACGGTGCTGCCACAATCGATATCGATACAGGAAGAAAGGTATGGCGATTAAGATTTTGGTTGTTGACGATGCGAGCTTTATCAGGGATCTCATTCGCCGTACGGTGCGCAACCAGTTACCGGAAGTCGAAGTGGAAGAGGCCATCAACGGTAAGCGGGCGCAAACCCTGTTAAATAAGGGCCGTTTCGATTTAATCCTGTGCGACTGGGAAATGCCCGAAATCAACGGCTTGCAGTTGTTGCAATGGTTACGCTCTAACGAGCGCGATGAAGGGGTGGCACCGGCGCCCTTTATCATGGTGACCAGCCGAGGGGACAAAAGCCATGTCGTAAAAGCGGTTGAAGCCGGGGTGACGGATTATGTGGGTAAGCCCTTCACCAGTGAACAGCTGCTGCGGAAAGTATTGAAAGCCTTGAGCCGTGAGCACAAAGAAGAATTGCAGCGCATGCTGGGTAACCGCAATGCCGGGCCGGATAAAGCCGCAGGCATGCACCGCTCGGGGGCAGAGGCGTTATTGGCCGGTGCGGGCACGGGAGCTACCGCCAAACCGGCGGCCGCTAGCGCAACAGCACCGACCAAAGTGCAAGACCCATTGGTGGCACAAGCGGCCGCTGCATCAGCACCAACAGGGCCGAAAGTAGAAAAGGTGCAAGCCAGCCGCTTAAAAGTGAACATCACGGCCGACATCCGCTTGGCGGACACCACGCTCAGCGGTCACCTGGAAGACATTAATTTAAACAATGCACTGGTACGATTACCGCGTACGCCACGCCTGCCGAAACTGTTTGAACAGGCAGTATTCGATATCGCCTTGAACAGTGATGGCGCAGTGGCAAGGCTCAACGGCTTTGTTTATTCCTTGCAAGCTGCCAACGCACACTTTGATTGCGACGAGTTTTTGCTGAACTTCAAGCTAACCGATGAAGACCCGGAAAAATTTGCTGATTTATCGAAATTGATTGCACGAATTCGTTAGTCGTCGGCCGACTCGCTGGCGTCTGTCTGTAACAGGTTGGCGGGAAAGCAACAGGTAAAGGTGCTGCCCCGTCGCAATTGACTGTCAATGTCCAAGCGCGCGCCATGGTGCATCAATACATGCTTCACAATCGCCAAGCCCAAACCGGTGCCGCCGGTGGAAGACGACCGGCTAATGTCGACCCGGTAAAAGCGTTCGGTTAAACGCGGTAAGTGCTTTTGGTCGATGCCCACACCGTTGTCAGTAACGGATAGATAACCACCTTGCGCATCGTGACGCCAGCGCACCACAATTTCACCATCGGCCGGGGTATAGTTCACCGCATTGTAAATCAGGTTTGAGAAGGCCGAGCGCAATTCATTTTCAACGCCGAGTAGCGCTACCGGGCTATCCAAATGCAGTTCGAACCGATGCCCTTTTTCGCTGGCTAGGGCACGTGCGTCCGTCAAAATGCTGTTGAGTAATACGTTCATATCGACCGGTTTAGCATCGACCGGCTTATCAATGGAATCCAAACGGGTGAGCAGTAAAAGGTCGTTGACCAAATTCGCCATGCGTTTGGTTTGTGCCAGCATCAAATCAACCCCTTTGCGTAACCGTTCCGGCAGGGCATCACTGAGGTCGGCAAAGGTTTCTAAATAGCCTTGCAGTACGGTCAAAGGCGTCCGCAGTTCATGTGATGCATTGGCCACGAAATCCTGCCGCATTTGTTCCAGCTGCCGTAAGCGGGAAATGTCTCGCACCATCAACAAGCGGTTGCCCGCCGCATGTCGGTTGTTGGTGAACTGCAGGAAACTGCCGGTGCGGGGGTTGGTCCAGACAAACTCGACATAATCTCGATTGCGGTCAAAAAATTCGACAAAGGCGGGGTCCCGCACCAAGTTTGTGAGCATTTGTCCTTCATCACCGGGCCGCAGATTCAGCATGACGGCCGCTGCCTCGTTCCACCACTGCATTTCTCCATTGGGCTTAATAATCACTAAGCCGTCGGACAGGCTTTCCACCGTGCGCTGTACGCGCTGTAAGCTGTTTTGTAATTTTCGTAATTCACTGCGGTGGTTGCGACGAAAATGCCACAGGGAGTCCAGTAGCTTCCCCCACTCGCCTTTAGCGCGCGGTGGTTCACTGTCGTCAAACGATTGTAGCCACGTCAGGGTGCGTTGCATTTGGTAGTGCGACCAGATCAACTGCAAGGCTAAGGCGAGTGCCAAAAGCCATGGTGTCCAGCCCAGTAGCCAGCCGAGAAGGCCGATCAGGCCATAAAACAACAACGCTTTGCGGAGCCCTGCACTGCGTGGCATATTCATCATTCAGACTGCTCAACCTTTTCCGAGAAGCGATAGCCAGTACCACGCACGGTTTGCACCATTTGGCTATGCTCTTCGCCCAGTGCTTTTCGCAATCGGCGAATGTGCACATCCACCGTGCGTTCATCCACATACACGTTACCGCCCCACACCTGATCAAGCAATTGCGAACGCGTATAAGCGCGTTCGGCGTGGGTCATGAAGAATTGCAAAAGACGAAACTCTGTAGGCCCCATGTCGAGGTTGTGACCATGTGAGGTCACCCGGTGGCTACCGGGGTCCAGCCGCAGGCCGCGCAATTCGATCGGGCTGTCGACGCCTATCGGGGTGGTCCGACGCAACACCGCCTTTAAGCGGGCCACCAACTCGCGTGGTGAGAAGGGTTTGGTGATGTAGTCGTCCGCACCCGCTTCCAAGCCTTGAATTTTATGATCTTCCTCACCTTTTGCGGTGAGCATGATGATGGGAATCTCACCGGTGAGTGCGTCTTTCTTGAGGCGACGGGCTAGTTCAATGCCGCTGGTGTTAGGCAGCATCCAGTCCAGCAGGATTAAATCCGGCTTCTGGTCGACCACCATGGAATGTGCACTCAATGCATCTTCCGCTTCAAGGCAATGATACCCCGCCATTTCGAGCGCTGCCGCGATCATCTCACGGATGGGGGCTTCATCATCCACCACCAAAATGGTTCTACCTGACATTCTTGACCTCGCCTATGTAGCTGGTTCATTCGTAGATGACCATTACACTGCGGAATTATGTCAGAAATATGACCGTTTTCATGAGAGTGTCAACAAAAGGGTGGTTTTATCACCATAAATGCTTGAGCGCGCGGTCCAAAACAAGGCCAACGAAGATCACCAAGCCCACCCAGTGATTGTGCAAAAATGCCCAGAAACAGGCCGCCCGATCACGGTCACGAATGCGTAGGTGTTGCCACGCAAACAAGGCGGCTGCGGCAGCTAGACCTAAGTAATACAGTGCGCCACTGTCGCTCAGGCGACCCACCAGTATCATGCCGAACAAGAACAAGGCTTGTAATACGCCGACCATTAAGCGGTCTGCATCGCCAAAAAGAATGGCGGTCGATCGAATACCAATTTTCAGATCATCTTCACGGTCCACCATGGCGTACAGGGTGTCATACGCTACGATCCACAGTACGTTGCTGGCGAAGATCAGCCAGGCCAGTGCACTGACAGCCTCACCTTGCGCCGTAAAGGCCATCGGAACCGACCAGGAAAAGGCCATGCCGAGAAACACTTGCGGCAAATGCGTGTAGCGCTTCATAAAAGGGTATAACGCTGCCAAACCCACGGCACCGAAGGACCAGAGTACGGTCGTCCCGTTGGTGGTCAACACCAGCAAAAAGGCTAAGAAGGTGAGTCCTGCCGCCACGCCAAGCGCTTCCCGGCTGCTGATTTGCCCGGTCGCCAACGGGCGGTGCTGGGTGCGCTCAACGTGACCATCCAAGTTGCGGTCAGCGTAGTCGTTAATGATGCATCCGGCGCTCCGCATCAACACCACACCCAAGATGAACACCACCAACACGTGCAGCGGCGGTACGCCATCGGCGGCGAACCAGAGCGCCCAAAGGGTTTGCCATAGCAGCAAATAGATACCAATCGGTCGATTCAGACGACTGAGGGTGATGTAGAGCGATAGACGTTCGCGCAAGTCATTCATCATGATTCGTGGTTTTCCGGCAACGCAAAAAAATCGGGTAAGAACACCTCAATTAAGATGATCTCATGCGGGCCCATAGTAAACCAACTGCGCCGCGCCAAGCCATGCGTCAAACGCGCGTAGTCCATGCGCAAGCGTCTAAGGTTAGGTTGTTGGAACAGAAATGCACCTAGGGGTCGACGCCCCAAGCGCTGTAACCGTCGGATCAGCGCCCTTTGGTGCACGGGTACCAGTGTGGTGGCTTGTACCCAAGGCTTGCCTCGTCCATGCAGCACCACATCCCGGCACCAATAAAGCCCTTGCGCATGATGGGTGGGGTTAGGCTGCCCGGGGTGCGTCCATCGCCGTTGTTGCGCCAGAAGTTCAACCGCAAAATGACCTTGGCTGTGTGCCACCAGTTTTTCGGTGAGTGACCCGGCATCGGTTAACCAGGCACGTTCTTCCGCCGCCATGGGCAGCCGTTTAGACCAGCGTTGTTGGGAAATGGATGCGTGTAAAGAATGGCTGGGCATGGCGTCCTAACAAAAACTGTGGCTCCGTTGGCGCCGCAGTTTACTGGTGTGACAGGGAAAAGGCCATGCCTGCTGGTGCGCGGCTCAGAGCGCTCAGCCTGCACATTTTTCGTCTAAAGCGTCGCAAAATGAGCAAATTCCGCAGGAATGCACGCTTTCCCCCTTGACGGCGCGCCACTGAGGCGTCAAGAATGGACACCGAACCGGATCGTGCGATCTGGAACACCATTTAAAAAGACAATAATCAGAGGAATGTCCTGTATGCGTAAACCGGAACTGTCTGCTGCCATCGCGGAGCGCGCTGAGCTGACCAAAGACAAAGCAAACGATGTCCTGAATGTGATTCTGGATGAAATTACCAACGCGGTAGCGAAAGGCGATGCGGTAACTCTGGTGGGCTTTGGCACATTCCAGAAGAAAGACCGCAGTGCTCGTACGGGTAAAAACCCACAAACAGGTGCCGCGATTCAAATTCCTGCCAGCAGCACCGTGGGCTTCAAGCCTGGTAAAGCGTTGAAAGATTCGGTTAACTGATTCAACGAGCTGTAATCCCGCCTTTGCGGTAGGGTCGACAGGGGCGTCAGCTTGACGCGACAGCTCCTGTCGACGACGCAACACCAATCCCTCAGAATTCGATGTGCGCTTTTGGAGTTACCCCACGGATGCGTTATGTGTTTGCCTGCTTGCTTTGGTTCAGTGCCCTGCACACGCTGGCTGATAACTATGTTTACGTTGGCATCAATGATGCGGCCTTTACCGAGGACATCTATTACGGTTTCGGTTGGGGCGGCCCTGAGCTATACAACGAATTAGAGTGGGGCACCAATCGCGGGCAAGAGCAACTGGCCTTCTACGGTAAATACGATATTCCCTTATGGCGCGATTATGTGCATGCGTTACTGGGTTTCGGTGCGGTCAATTTTTGGGAGGAAGGTGATGGCTTTTGGGCCCGTCTGACCCCGGATGTGGCCGTGATCAAAGGTGGCCTTGGGGTGCGCATTTTAGGGCCTACCTACGTTGAAGGTGTAGTGGAAAACAGCTATTTTGGTCCCGAACGGGCGCGCTACAATCTACAATTGAGATGGAAATTCTAACATGGCCGGCGCCGGTGATGCGGCACTTGCCCTGACACAACTTTCGGGTGTTGGTCCCAGTGTGCAGGAAAAATTGCATCGCCTAGGGATTCCGGACCTGCCTGCCTTACTGTTTCACCTTCCCCTGCGTTACGAAGACCGTACCCGCCTTTGCCCTTTGGGTGAGCTGCGCCCCGGCCAACGCGCCCTGATTCGCGGCACCGTCAGCCGGGCGAGTGTGCAATTTGGCCGTCGTCGTTCACTCTTGGTTAAGGTACGAGACGACGCCGGAGAAGTGGGCCTGCGTCTATTTTATTTCAATAAAGCACAGCAAGCCGCCTTGCAGCCGGGCGTTGCGATACAGGTGTTTGGCGAAGCGCGGCGCGGCGCGACAGGCTTGGAGTTGTATCACCCGGAGTATGTTGTTGCGGCGGAACTCAATGCGTTGCCCGCGCCAGATGGGCAACTCACGCCGGTCTACCCGACGACGGATGGTTTAACCCAGCGCACCTGGCGAAAATTGATCGATCAGGCGTTGCAATGGCTTGCCCGGCGCGGGCAATTACCGGATTTGGTACCAGAGCCGTTGCGCCAGCGCTGGCAGTTGCCGGATTTAGGTGCCGCGTTGAGTTTTTTGCATCACCCGCCGGTGGGGACAGACCCCGACGCCTTAAAAAGCGGTGAGCACCCCTGTGTTGCGCGCTTGGTGGTGGAAGAGTTGTTGGCCCACCATTTGGGGCTACGACAAATTCGGGCCCGTTTGCGCTCGGAACAAGCACCGGATTTTCACCCGCAGGGTACTCTCGTCAAAGACCTCTTGCAGCGCCTGCCCTTTCCTTTGACCGGCGCGCAACGACGTGTGCTGCAAGAAATCGATCGTGACCTCGCCCGTCCCGTGCCGATGTTGCGTTTGGTTCAAGGTGACGTCGGTTCCGGCAAAACACTGGTTGCCATGATGGCCATGGCCCGTGTGATGGCTCAAGGCTGGCAGACGGCCTTATTGGCCCCCACGGAATTGTTGGCCGAACAACATGGCCGCACCCTGGCGCAATGGTTAGAGCCCTTAGGGGTATCGGTGGTGGTGTTGCTGGGTAAGTTAACCAAAAAGCAACGTGCTCCTATTTTGGCGGCCATTGCTGAGGGCACAGCGCTGTGCGTCGTCGGCACCCATGCCCTGTTTCAGGATGACGTCGACTATGCGCGACTGGGTTTAGTCGTGGTGGACGAACAGCACCGGTTCGGTGTGGATCAACGCTTAAGCTTGCGGGAAAAAGGTCGGTTAGCAGGCCGTGTGCCGCATCAATTGATCATGACCGCTACCCCTATTCCGCGTACCCTGGCTATGTCCATGTATGCGGACTTGGATGTGTCGGTCATTGATGAACTGCCCCCCGGACGCACGCCGGTGGTGACCACCGTGGTCAGTAATGCCCAGCGCACCGATGTGGTTGAACGGGTACACGCTGCTTGTGCGCAAGCGCGTCAGGTTTATTGGGTGTGTACGCTGATTGAAGACAGCGAAGAATTAGAAGCGCAAGCGGCAACCGAACTCTATGAGCAGCTCGCGGCGGCGTTGCAGCCTTATCGGGTCGGCTTAATTCATGGCCGGATGAAGGCGCAAGAAAAAGCCTCTGTCATGGCGGATTTTCAAGCGGGCCATGTGCATGTGCTGGTAGCGACCACCGTCATTGAAGTCGGTGTCGACGTCCCCAATGCTTCAGTGATGATCATTGAAAACGCCGAACGTCTTGGCTTGTCACAATTGCACCAGTTACGTGGGCGGGTGGGGCGCGGAGCTACCGCCAGCTTTTGTTTGTTGTTGTATCAACCCCCGTTGTCGCAAGCCGGAAAAGCTCGTCTGAATACCTTGCGCGCGACCAATGACGGGTTTCAAATAGCCGAGCAGGATTTATTGCTGCGGGGGCCGGGTGAGGTGCTGGGAACGCGGCAAACGGGTGAGGCCAGTTTTCGAATTGCAGATTTGCAGCGTGACCAGCGATGGCTGCCCATGGTGAAAGACGTAGCCGAGACAATGGAGCAGCAGTATCCGGACGCCGTCACTTTATTGTTAGCGCGCTGGCATGCAAGTGATATGAATTATGGTAAAGTCTAAACCAGTTGATAAGGGCAGATCAGGCGGATCGGAACGGTTTAGCTCCTGCTTGATGCCTAATGAAGTGATCTCAGGCTGTCTTCATTAGGTGGTGTATTCTTTTTGTGTGCACGTGCCAATTTGCGACTAGACTAAAGACAGCAACGGAACAAGCGAATGAGTTCAGCAGCCGAAACTATGACAGATATCGACCATATTCCCATTGCCGTGCGTGAATATTTGCTGCAAAAGCAAATTCAAGTACAGGTCCACACCAAGCGAGCCGCGCGCGATAAAATGCCCGTGGAATGCATTTTATTGGCCGATCAGCTAGGCAAAGTGCAGGTATTTCTACCGGCGAACCGTTTGCTCAGCCTTAGCCGTGTGCGCGCGGAAACCGGGCGTGATTTGCAGGCGTTATCTCCATTAGAACAAACCCGATTGATGCGCGAGCACGGTTTACAGACCTTGCCCGCGTTAGATGGGTTGATGGGTATCGAAACCCTGATCGACCAGAGCGTGGAGCACCTGCCAAGGTGCTACATCTACAGCGGCCAACGGCACACCTTGCTGGAGCTGGATAGCCACCAGGATTTGCAAAAGAATCCGCGTACCTTACGTTTAGCGCTCTCGGAAGAGGTGCCTAATACCGACTTGGATTACGAACTGAGCTTGTTCGACTTGGATCGTGAAGCCATTCACGCTTCAGTTTCACGTTTTACCACCAAGCGCATTCAACAGCGCCTGGAAGAAACCTTGGAAGTACCCCCTTTGCCGGATACCGCACAGGCTATCATCCGTTTGCGTGTTGACCCGAACGCCGACATCGAAAAGCTCTCTAAAATCGTTGCGCGTGACCCATCACTGTCGGCACAAGTCATCAGTTGGGCGTCATCTTCCTATTATGCTGCGCCTGGCAGTGTGCGCTCGGTACAGGATGCCATCGTGCGCGTTTTGGGTTATGACCTCGTGATGAATCTGTCTTTAGGTTTAGCCTTGGGCCGGGCCTTGGAAATGCCGAAGGATGCACCGGAAGGTTATACGCCGTACTGGCAAGCTGCCATTTATACAGCCACCGCCGTTGGGGCGTTGCAAAACTGTATTCCACGCGAATTTCGCCCGAGCTTTGGCTTGGCCTACTTGGGTGGTTTGCTGCACAACTTCGGTTATTTGATTCTCGCGCATGTGTTCAAGCCGCAGTTCTCATCGTGCTGTCGGTTGTGGGAGGCCAATCCACACCTTGAACCACAGGTGATTGAGGACCATGTACTCGGCATTAACCGCGATCAAATTGCCGCCAACTTGTTGCAAAGCTGGAATCTACCGAACGAAGTCGTGGTAGCTATTCGGCACAATTCGGTTGATGACTACATGGGGCCGCACGCCGACTACACGCAACTGGTCCATTTGGCGGTGCACATGCTGCGTCGTGCCGGTCTGTTAAAAGGCCCGCAAAGCCGGATTGACCCTGTGGTGTTTAATGAACTGCACATCAACCCGGAAGACGCCAAACAAGCCATTCAACAAGTGCGCGATGCCAAAGATGAATTGGATCATTTGGCCAATGGCTTGCTCAACAATTGACGACTTGACCGACGGTGGCATGACGCAGAAACCCGCTCAGAACCTTCATATGGCCATGCCGCTTTGGTTCGTGGTGTGTTTAGTGGCAGTCTTCATGATGGGGTGTGCGCAACGCGGTGGCGTGGAACACTACCGAACAGTTAACGATCAGTTGCTCAGTTATCACGCGATGGACAGTAGAACCTGGCAGCAGATTGATTGGGCGAACGGTAGCGTTCAGCCGGTGCAACGGCGTCGCGACGCTGCCCCTACAATTGCCGGTCAACCGGCACGTGCCATCTTCCCCGCGCCTGAACTCTGGCGCTTTGAAAGCATCGGCAGCATGAACATCTATTGGGCCGATCAGCCGGGCCCACTGGTGTTGTGGCTGGCGGGCGAACCGCTGGACGATCTGCCTTGGCTGCCGGTGTGGTTGAACCAACAAGGTGTGCATGTCATGGATGCTTCACCTTTGTTGGGAGAGCTCTCCGTTAGGCCTGCGACCGCGGCGGTGCAACTCAATGGTTGGCTTGACGTCATTTCCCGAACGGACCCGGAACGGGTGCGCGCCCTGGGTTTAATTGCGCATGAACCGTACGGCAATATAGCTTTAGAGGCGGCAGCACGTTCGCCCCAGTGGCACATGGTGAGTGTCGTGGGAACACCCTTGATGCCGCCGGTACAGGCCGAAATGCTGCGCGCTGAAACAGATGGCGTGGACGTTGAACGCTGGCAACCCTTTTGGGCTCGTTGCCTCAGCGCGCCCGACACCAGCGAGTGTCGGCGTCCGCCGCAGTCGATTAAAGACACCGCAGAAACCGTACCGTCAGCCCCACACAGCCTGACCGGCGCTTGGGCTACGTACGACTTCACCCATCGTTTGGAGACCTACGAATTCAGTTGGGCAAACTGGGCAAAACAACGGGATTGGATCCACGACCCGCGTGTACCCTTCTCCTACTTAGCCACACCGCAGTTCTGGTTCGTGACCCCCGATGTTACGGCGAACGAAACTGAAAAGTCATTGCAAACGCAACAACAACGGGGTGCAGAGATTGCGTGGGCCACGAGCACGCCTTGGACGTCCGATTTAAGTGCGGTCGGGCAATGGCTGCCCGCGTTAACCGCGTGGTCGGCATGGTGGCAAGAACAGGTGACTGCACATGCCTATCCATGGGATGCGCGCAACTAACGAGGCCGCGTTGTTAGTGCGCCTCCTCCCAGTTCTGACCCATCCCGACATCGACGACTAAGGGCACAGAAAGCGACGCGGCGTGCTGCATGCGGAAGCGCACCCCGGCAATGAGTGCGTCGGTGTCTTCTTCCTTCACTTCAAACACCAATTCATCGTGTACCTGCATCACCATGCGGGCGTCCAAACCGCTGCTGCGCAGCCACACCTGCACATCCACCATGGCTTGCTTAATGATGTCGGCGGCGGTGCCTTGCATCGGGGCGTTAATCGCGGTGCGTTCAGCGGCACGGCGCTGATGCTGGCGCGGCGACTTCAAATCAGGCAAATACAAGCGCCGACCAAACACCGTTTCGACGAAGCCATCTTCCATGGCTTGGGCGCGGGTTTGGTCCATATACTGTTTTACACCGGGATAGCGAGTGAAATAGGCATCGACATAGGCTTGGGCCTCGCCTCGGCTAATACCCAGGTTTTTCGCCAAACCAAAAGCCGACATACCGTAGATCAAACCAAAGTTCACCGCCTTGGCCGCACGGCGTTGCTCATGGGTGACGTCCGACTCGGCAATGCTCATGATCTCTGCCGCTGTGGCGCGGTGAATATCACGGCCATCGCGGAACGCGCTGATCAGATTCGGGTCATGCGACAGGTGCGTCATGATGCGCAATTCAATTTGCGAATAATCGGCCGCGACCATACGGTAACCGGGTGCCGCAACAAAGGCTTTGCGAATGGCACGGCCTTCTTCCGAGCGTACTGGAATATTTTGTAAGTTCGGGTCGGTGGACGAGAACCGCCCGGTCGCCGCACCGATTTGGTTGTAGGTGGTGTGGACTCGACCGGTTTCCGGGTTGATCAAGGTGGGCAGCGGTTCGGTGTAGGTGTTCAACAGCTTGCGCAGATGTCGGTAGCGCAAGATCAATGATGGCAATTCGTATTGCAGCGCCAATTCGGACAGCACCTCCTCATTGGTGCTGGGCTGTCCTCCGGGCGTTTTGGCCACTACGGGCAGCCCTAGTTCGGTGAACAGAATTTCGCCCAATTGCTTCGGTGAGTCGAGGTTGAAGGCACGACCGGCTAACTGGTGTGCCTGCTGCTCCAGCTCTGCTAAGCGGGTGCGGAAATCCTCACTCAAATGGTCCAAGAAGGCCGTATCAATGTGGGTGCCGTTCCATTCAACCTGTTGCAGTACAGGCACCAAAGGCATTTCGATGTGGCGATATACACCATACTGCGCCGGGTATTGTTGCGCCACGACGGGGTTTAAATAGCGAAATAGGCGGCCAATGTAATCGGCCCGTTCACAGGCGTAATGCGCCAGCTTATCCGCGTCAATGTCGGCCAAGCCCAGTTGTTTGGTGCCAAAGTTGCCCGCAATATTAATAATGGTGGAGGGTGTGGCATCCAAATACACGCGCACCAGATTGTCCAAACTCAAGGCATCGAAATGGCGGTCCAAGCGCCCGTCACGGGTCACGGCGGTATTGCGTACATAAGCCAATAGTAAAGTGTCTTCGCTTAAATGCGCCGGTTGTTCAATATGTCCGGCCAAGCCATGCAATAGCCGCTTTAAATCATGGGTGAGCTTGGCATAACTGTGTGTGGTGAAGAACTTCTGCACCGGTTGTAGCACGTCTTCAGGCCATCCGCTGCTGCGCATGTCAATAAAGACCGCCGCGCCAGCCCGCGTGCTTACCGCCAATCCCAGCCAGTGGCTCTGCCGGTAATGTCCACTGGAGAACACGGGCCACACCGCAAAGTGCTGCGCGTCGGCTTGGCTCAATAACCAGCGATACCATTCATCGGGTTCGGTCAGGGTCTGGTAGTCCTGTTCGGTGGTTTGTTCGGGTGCAGGGGCGTCCGTTGTTTCTTGCACCTTGGTTTCACGGTTAGACTGTGCGGCCGCTCCGGAGCGCTCAGCTCTGGGGGCGCCTTTGGTCTCCGGCGCAACCGTGTCGTCATCCGTCAGGGCCTTTAGCCAGCCGGTAAACTCACATTCGCGGTAGAGGCTCGCCAGCTCGGTATTGTCGGGTGCGCTGCGCGCCAATTGCTCGATGTGCACCGGCAATTCCACATCGCATTTGATGGTGGCCAGGGTATAGGACAACCGTGCCAGTTCTTCGTGTTCTTGCAGTTTCTTCGGCATGGTCTTCGCGCCGCGAAAATCCAGTTCGGGTACCCGCTCAAGGTTGCTGTAAATGGTGTCGATGCTGCCCAGACCGGCCAACAACGCCTTGGCCGTTTTCTCTCCGACACCGGGTACTCCGGGAATGTTGTCGGACTTATCGCCCATCAGTGCAAGGTAATCGATCATCAGTTCCGGACCAAACCCGTATTTCTCGCGCACGCCATCCACGGTGAGAAATTCATTGCTCATTGTATTAATCAGGCTGACGTGTGGGGTCACCAACTGCGCCATGTCTTTGTCGCCGGTGGAGATGATGCAATCCAAACCGCGTTCGGTCGCTTGGCGAGCTAAGGTGCCGATGACGTCATCGGCTTCCACACCTTCAACGGTCAGCAACGGCAAACCCATGGCGCGAATAATTCGGTGAATGGGCTCAATTTGAGGGCGCAATTCATCCGGCATTGGCGGTCGATTGGCTTTGTATTCCGAATATAACTCATTACGGAAGGTAGGCCCCTTTGTGTCAAACACCACGGCTACATCGCTGCCGGGGTATTGGTCTAACAGAGCGCGCACCATATTGATGACACCCTTGATCGCGCCCGTGGGCATGCCCGCCTTGTTGGTCAACGGTGGCATCGCGTGAAAGGCACGAAACAAATAGGAGGAGCCATCCACTAACACCACAGGTGCTGGCGAAGAGGAGGGTTGTGCGGAAGATGTGGATTCAGCCATAGGAAAATGTTCGGTTTACATTACAATGTGCGCAAAGTGTAACCTGAAGTCTCTTTAATGTCCGTATTCACGCCACTGACTCCGGCGCAAATTCAACCCTGGCTCAAGGCACAGGGTATTACCGAACTCATCAACATGCGCGGCATAGCCGCCGGTACCGTTAACACCAATTACTGGCTGACCACCAATGTCGGAGAATGGATTTTAACGTTAGTGGAGGACCGCCCTGCAGCTGCCGTGACGCCGGTGATGGAGTTGATGGCGGCGCTGGCTGATGCGGGTTTGAAGGTACCTGGGGTGCAGCGCTCGTTGAACGGCGACGTAGTCACAGAGTTGGCCAACAAACCTGCCACGCTGGTAACGGCTTTGCCGGGTCGACAGCCGGACATTGACCAGGACAGTTGTGCCCAAATGGGGGCTTTTTTAGGGCAATTACATCAACAGTGCTTAGACATTGCGCCTATTCCGATGAATTTTGGTCCAGCGTGGCAAGCCGACCGGATGGCGCATTGGCGGCAGCGCTTGCCCAGCGAAAAAACGCAGCATCTGGATATCAGTTGGGCGCGTATCCAACCGCTTTGGCAGCAAGAGCTTCCGATGGCGTGGACGCACGGCGATCTGTTCCCGGACAATGCCTTGTACGCCGATGGCCAGCTTTCCACGGTGATTGACTGGTATTTCGCCAGTTGGGCACCATGTCTGTGGGATCTGGCAGTGGCGGTGAATGCCTGGTGCGGCGCGCGCGCTGAACATGACCCTCTGGTCGTGGCGGTATTATCCGGCTATGGCCAACAACGGGCCTTAACCGCAGCAGAACAGGCCGCCTTCCCACGCATGCGTGAAGCCGCCGCGTTGCGGTTTTGGTTGTCCCGCTTGGATGCCGCGGCGCTCGCGCAGCAGAGTTCGGAAATCACCGTAAAATCACCGGACGAACAAGAAAATATGCTGCTAGACTTACAACACTTACATGGATAAGTGAACGCTATGACCACAGAGTCCAAACAACGTCTCCTTGATCGGGTCGGTCAATTCCGTCGCGCCGTGGTGCGGGTCAGCTTGTTTGCTGACGGACAGCAACGCGCCTTGGACGATGAGCTTGACCATCTGCGAGAGATCTTGCGTCAGCCCGAGGTGGACGATGAGACCTTTGAAGCCGCCCTTGCGGAAGCCGAAACGGTGTACGACCACTACGTGGCTGCTCGGGCGGAAGATGCACGCCGGTTGGGTAAATCCTTTGCGCGCCTGAACGATCAATTGCGCCACTACAGCCCCGATCCCACGTTCTTCGACCACCTCAGCAACGGCATTGAAGCCCGCTTGCGTAACCCGCAAGAAGTGGAGCTGTATCTCAACGAATACCGCAAAGCGCAGGGCGACCTGTTGAAAGACCTCACCAGTCTGGCGGCCGCAGAGCGCACCATTGAACGCGTAGCAAAAAACCGCAATGAGCTGGAACTGAAAGGCATCACCACCGATATTGAACAGGTCAAGCTCGATGTCTATGACTCCATTACCGATCTGGCCAACCGCATTCACCTGCCGGTCGATAAGCAACACGCCTTGCAGACCATCATTCATCAACTGACCCGCACCCTGGAATGGCCGTACCTGTTAGGGCTGTTGAATGAGTTGATTGACTTAATAGTCTCGGTACTGAACGACGAGCAGCGCGAACTTGAGCACTATTTGGAAGAGCTCAACGAACGCTTAACCTTCATTCGTGCCTCGGTACAGCGCGCCAAACAAATTCAACAGGACTTTCGTAACGACGGTAATCAACTGGATGCCCGTATCCAACAACACGTTGACTCTATCCGTAACGAAATGCACAACGCCACCAGCATGGACCAGTTGAAAACCGGCATCCAGCAAGAGCTTGATGATATCGTGCAGAGCATCGGCACCTTTATGCAGGATGCCGTGCAAAAAGAGCGCGATATGGACAATATGATGGCCGAGCTGGTAGAGGTCATTGCAGACTTAGAGCAACAGAATAAACGCATTCGCGATGCCTTTGAAAAAACCCGTCAACAAGCCATGACGGACAGCCTCACAGGGCTGCCCAACCGTACGGCGTATATGCAGAAAATAGAAGAAGAATTTGAGCGCTATCAACGCCTAGGCGCACCGTTAGCGCTCTGTGTATTGGATGTGGACTACTTCAAGCGCATTAATGACAAGTTGGGTCATACCGCGGGTGACAAAGTACTTAAGATTTTGGCCCGCCAATTACAGGCGCAATTACGGCAGTACGACTTCATCGCACGCTATGGGGGTGAAGAATTTGTTATCCTCATGCCCGGAACCGACGAGCGCGCAGCCGTCGCCGGCATGCAAAAACTCCGTCTGGCGGTCGAGAAAAGCCCGTTCCACTTCAAAGGGGAACCGGTCCCGATCACCGTATCCATTGGCTGTGCACAGTTTCAGAAGAGTGACCGCATCGTGGACGTGTTCGACCGCGCTGATGCGGCCTTGTACCGTGCCAAAGATTTAGGGCGGAATCGGGTGGAAGTAGGTTCAGTCAACGCGTCGGAATAACGCGTCGAGACATTCTTTAAACGAATCTTTGCTGAGCGGCTTGGTCAGATAATCCGTAAACGGGTTGCTTGGATGGTCGTCGAGAAATTCGTCCAAACTGAACCCGGATAGCGCTACTATGGGCATGGTCGGTTGTTGTTGGTCATTTTCCCAAGCCCGAATGGCTTTGAGCGCGCCCAATCCGTCCAGTACGGGCATATCAATATCCATCAAAATGACATCGAAACGCGCGCCCTCGGCACAGCGTTCATCCACCGCTGCTTGACCATGAGGGACAACTTTTGCGGTATGACCCAATGCCCGAACAAGGCCTTGCACCACGGCTTGATTGACCGGGTTATCCTCGGCAATCAAAACATGCAGGGTAATTTGGGGAGCTGAAACCTGTGGCATAAGCGCGTATCCTCAGGAACAATATGAAGCCATCATCCTGTGCAATATACGCATATTCAGTGGCAAATGCATGACGGCGGCAAGGTGGCCGACCATCATTGAAAACAGAATTTATTCATGGAGGGTCAAACCTTGACCGAAAAAGCAAAAATTAACGCATCCCTTTCCCCTAAGGGCAGCCTGGAAACCTTGTCGCAACGTGAAGTACAACAACTGAAGGAAACCGGCTCTGGCAGTATCTACGCGCTGTTCCGCCAGTGTGCTTTGGCGATTTTGAACACCGGTTCCGATACCGATAACGCTAAAGCCATTTTAGAGGCTTACCCGGATTTCGAGATTCGTATTCATCAGCAAGATCGAGGTATCCGCTTGGAGTTGCTGAACGCCCCGGCGGACGCTTTTGTGGACGGAGAGATGATAGCCAGTACACGGGAAATGCTGTTCAGCGCGCTGCGCGATATCGTATACACGCAGAGTGAGCTGGAAAGTAAGCGGGTCGATTTCGACTCGTCGCAAGGCATTACCGACTATGTGTTCCATTTGTTGCGCAATGCACGTACGTTGCGGCCCGGTCTGGAGCCCAAAATGGTGGTGTGTTGGGGTGGACACTCCATCAACCGCGAAGAGTACAAATACACCAAGCGAGTTGGTCATGAGTTAGGTTTGCGTGGGTTGGATATCTGCACGGGTTGTGGCCCCGGCGCCATGAAGGGGCCCATGAAAGGCGCCACCATTGCGCACGCCAAACAGCGTATTCTTGGCGGCCGCTATTTGGGGTTGACTGAGCCGGGCATCATCGCCGCCGAAGCGCCAAACCCGATTGTGAACGAATTGGTGATCCTCCCTGATATTGAAAAACGCTTGGAAGCCTTCGTGCGCGTAGGGCATGGCATCATTATCTTCCCCGGTGGCGCCGGTACCGCTGAAGAGTTGTTGTACATTTTGGGCATCTTAATGCACCCCGACAACAAGGGGCTGCCGTTCCCATTGATTCTCAGTGGCCCTGAAAGTGCAGCCAATTACTTCCAGCAATTGCATGAATTTGTGGGCGCAACTCTAGGTTACGAAGCGCAGCAACACTACAAGATCATCATCGACGATCCGGCCCGTGCCGCGCGGGAAATGGCGTTGGGTATCGAAGAGGTTACGCGTTATCGCAAAGCCCATAACGATGCATTTCACTTTAACTGGCTATTGAAAATAGCCGATGATTTTCAGCATCCATTTGACCCCACGCACGAGAACATGGCCAGCCTGAACCTGCACCGCAACCAACCTGTACATGAACTGGCCGCCCAGTTGCGGCGGGCCTTTTCGGGCATCGTCGCCGGTAACGTAAAAGACCAAGGTGTACGCCTGATTGAAGCGCATGGACCGTATGAGATCAGGGGGGATCAAGAAATCATGAAGCCTCTGGATCTTCTGCTGCAAGCCTTTGTCGCCCAGCATCGGATGAAGCTGCCCGGCGGCACGGCGTATGAGCCTTGTTATCGTGTGGTAGCGTAAACACCCTCTTTTGGTGGCGCTTAGAAGCGGTGCTGCTTATTCCTGCCGTACTGCTTCTGCTGCTTGGCGCGTGTGGAGTGCAGTAAAGGCAAAGACTTATGATCAGGTTTCCGATTGGGAAGAAAGTTTACGTTTAGTGTCTGACGGTTGTTCAGCCGAACGATAGCGCGAACAAATGTGGTAGTGCTGGTTTTACGGTATCGGATGAGTCGTTAATCAACCAACTCAATGTCCAAGCACTCCAGCAAGCTGAGCGCTTCATAGCGTGAAAACTTAGCCCCTTGCACGGGGTTTTCTAAGACATTGATGGCATAGCCGGTGGACTCACTGAAATCGACGCCTTGCAGGTTTGTCCGCATAAATACGCTGTGCGTGAAGTCGCAGTAGGTCATTGAAGACTGGGCGAAATTGCCTTCACGAAAATCAACATCCTGCAATTTGCACTCATTCAAAACCAGCTCGTTTAGGGTGAGCCCGAAGAAGGAGGAATCGTTCAATAGGCAGCGCTGAAACGTCATTTCAAAGTCTACGCGGTAAGTGGCCCAAGTGGCTTTTGTCCAGTCAACGCCCACCAACTTGCTGTCTTGGAACGCAACGCCAAAAAAGCTCGACGCAGAAAGATTCACCAAACTGAGATTGCAGCGCTCGAACGCGCAATTAACGAATTTGCAGTTCTGCAAGGAGGCACCGGAAAAGTCACAGTCTAAAAACTGACACTCTTCAAATTCGATGCCGCTGTAGCTCTCTTCGGGCAGCTCAAGCTTCTTGAAGGCAGCCTCGAAATACTGCTCACCGCTGGTAAGGTTTCTCATGGGTTCCTTTGTGTTGTTTATTGCACACTATCATCGTGTCAAAGGCTCCGTTAAGCGGTGGGTTTGATGTTTCGTGAGAAGCACACCACACCCAACTACTTTCAGAAGTTCGATACACAGTAATCAATGACTTGTTCCAACCTGCTTTGTTCAGTTCCGTTTCTAGCCATCACTGCAAGCCCAAATTGTATAGTTAGCAGATAATCAGACAGTACCTCAGGTGAAGTATTGGCTGCTAAATTACCTTTAGCTTGTTCTTCTGTAAAAAAGTGAACGAGCGAACTGGTTGAGTCTGCATTAATTCTAAGGATGGCTTGTACAGCGTTATCGGGCAAGCAGCCACTACCTGCTTCACTGGTACTGGCTGTTACAAAACAGCCGCCGGGCAAACTGGCATTCGTTACCATTTTGGCAATGGACTTCAGATAAGCTTGTACCCTTTTTTGCAAGCTGGACTTAGTGTCTAAGAGTTTATCGACATGAGGCCCCCCGTAAACATTGGCGTACTGATTTATAGCGCTAACAAACAACTCTTCCTTGTTACCAAAAGCACTGTAGAGGCTGGGTTTATTGATTCCCATCCCTTCCGTTAAATCGCTTAATGAGGTGCCACTGAAACCTTTTTCCCAGAAAATTTCCATAGCTTTAATCAGCGCATCTTCCTTATCAAATGTTCGTTGTCGACCTGCACCCATATAAACCTCACGGAACGCTGCTTTGAAGGGTTGACATTATATACCGACCAGTACAGAATGCAATTGTGTACCGATCGGTACGTAATTAAGGCAAAACATAGGAACCTTACAAATGATTGATTTAAAAGGCAAAATAGCTGTAATTACGGGTGGAAACAGTGGTATAGGCTATGCTACTGCAAGCAAGTTTAAAGAGTTGGGAGCCACCGTAGTTATAACAGGCCGGAACGCTTCAGCTCTGGATCAGGCAGCGACGGAACTGGGTGTACATGCATTGCTAGCTGACCAAGCCAATTTAAAAGATTTGGATCAGATGGTTAGCCAAGTGAAAGAGAAATTCGGCAGAGTTGATGCTCTTTTCATTAACGCTGGGGTGGCCGCATTTGCTCCGGTTGAACACATGAGTGAAGATCAATTTGATGATGTAATGAATATTAACTTCAAAGGGGCGTTCTTCACTTTACAAAAATTCTTGCCTGTATTGAACGATGGTTCGTCTGTAATCAATCTTTCATCAATTAATGCTTATACCGGAATGCCAAACACAGCGATTTATGCGGCTAGTAAAGCAGCTTTAAACTCCCTAACCCGAACGGCCGCTTACGAGCTAGCACCTAGGCGTATAAGAGTGAACTCTGTTAATCCTGGGCCTGTAAATACAGCTATTTTTGGTAAGCTTGGCATGCCAGAACAGGCGATAAATGAATTTGCCATGGCGATGCAGAATAGAATTCCATTGAAACGATTCGGTGAGCCTTTAGATATAGCAAATCTTGTTGCTTTCCTTGCATCCGATGAAGCCAGTTTTATTACTGGTGCTGAATATAACATCGATGGTGGTATAAATATAAACCCGTTACTTCAATAGGTTTAGGCGGTTTGGTGGTGGCAGTGTTGTGTAGTTCTTTCTAGTAACAGAGTTTATCGATGTATGTTTTTAACGGAGACATTTAAGCCGTTTTTGTTGCTTACATTTTAAAAACCATGCGACGAATAAGTCTGACTTGTTTAATGGGCTAAATTGGCTATTAATCGCCAGTTTCGCCCATAGATCTACATCCCTCATGCTACCCCAACAGCCGCTGCAACAGCCCGCGAATAATCGATGGCTCAAACGGCTTTTCACAGATCGCATCGACGCCCGACTGCGCGATGTTGCTCAGGTGGGTTTCGTTGGCCTCGGAACTCACCATCAAGACCGGCAGGTGGGCCATGCCAGGTTGTTGGCGCACAAATTCGGTCAGTTCGCGGCCGTCCATTTCCGGCATGTTGTAGTCGGTGAAGATCACATCGAAGGTATCTTCCATCAGGCGCTGCACGGCCTGCTTGCCGTTTTCGGCCTCGGTGAAGTTGCTGGCCCCCATTTTTTCCAAGGTGCGGCGTATGTGTTTGCGCGCCATGAAGCTGTCGTCGACGACCAGGATACGCAACTCGTGGATGTCGAAAATATCCAGCTCCAGTTCTACATCGGCTATGCTATCCAGCGTGGCACGAATGGCGCGCTGCAGAGCGTCGGCGTCGAATGGCTTGGGCAAAATGGCCAATACGCCCGATTGCCGCATGGCTTCTAAATAGGCTTTGTTGCGTTCACTCGACACCAGCATAAAGGGCTGGCTTTCGGTGGCCGGGTCTTTCCGCAGCGCAATCAGGAATTCTTCGGCGGTGCCGTCTTCCAGGTACATGGCGCTCACCACCAAATCGGGTTCCATGTCCAGAATCATCGCTTTGGCTTGCTTGAAGGTGGTGGCAGTTTCAATTTTGCGAATACCCAGCTCTTGAAAGCTGCGCATAATGATCTTTTGCTGCACGTCAGACGGTTCAATCAGCAAGAGTGATAAATCGGCAATCCCCAAATGCGAAACCATACGGTGTCTCCTTGTTGTCGATGAAACGGTTATTTAACGTGGCGTTGGTCAATTTCCGCGGCCAAATAGTCATTCTTGAGTTTCATGTAGTTTTGGGCGCTGTATTTGAAGAACGACATTTCCTTTTCGGTCAGTGGGCGCGCTTTTTTGGCCGGGCTGCCCACGTACAAATAACCGCTTTCCAAAACCTTGCCGGGTGGCACCAGCGTGCCGGCTCCCAAGATAACCCGATCAGGCACCACGGCGCCATCCAAGACGGTCACGCCAATGCCAATCAACACTTCGTTACCAATGGTGCAGCCATGTAAACAGGCTTGGTGTCCGATGGTGACGTCCTGCCCGATTAACAGCGGGTAGCCATCGGGGTTGTAGTCACTGGCGTGTGTAATGTGCAGCACCGCACCATCCTGTACTGAGGTACGATCACCGACCCGAATGCGGTGCATGTCACCGCGAATGATGGCGCCCGGCCAAACGGAGACATCGTCACCCAAGCGCACATCGCCTAAAACGAAGGCTTGCGGATCTACCATAACGGCGTCACCCAGTTGTGGGGTGTAACCGCGAAAACTGATGATGGACATGAACGTATGCACTCCTCTAAGGTTAGAAACGCGCGGCCGGGTTGAGCTTGTAAAATGGCTCACAGCCACCATAGTAATAACACGATGCGCCTTTTTAGGGTAATGGGAGCCTCTAAAAACCCCCTTTTCTCAATCTGGCTGGGTTAAAAATGCCCTCAAATGCTCATTTGCTTCAAGTAAACTGCGCGTTCTCGGCCATTTTTGCCTAGCCAGATTTTCGCCTCTGGCGTTTTTAAAGGTTCCCAAAGTCGTGTTTTGTGTTTATTCACCGATTGTATGTCTCTGGAGTCTGTATGTCTGCTCAATTGCCCGCAAAACCTGTGCTGAATCCCTTATTGGCGGGCGACGAGCTACCGCCCTTTTCGGCGATTAAAGCGGAACACATCGTACCGGCAGTGGACTATTTGATTGCCCGTAATCGGGCCTTGGTGGAAGACGTTTGCGCCAACCCAGCGTCGCCTACCTGGGCTAATACCGTAGCGCCTTTAGCGCAGGCCGACGATGAATTGAACAGTGCATTCTCGCCGGTCAGCCACTTAGCCAACGTGCAAGATTCCCCGGCGTTGCGCGATGCCTACCGTGAAGCCTTAACCATGTTGAGCAGCTACGGCACCGATATGGGCCAACACGCCGGGCTTTATGCGCGCTATGAAGCGATTAAGGCCAGCGCCGAATTTGCGCAGTTGAATGAAGAACAGCAAGCAGCCGTTGAGCATGCGTTGCGCGACTTTCGGCTGTCGGGCATTGCCTTGCCTTCGGAACAGCAGGCGGAGTTCAAACAATTGATGCAAGATTTGTCGACCTTACAAAACAAATTCTCCGAAAACGTCTTAGATGCGACGCAAGGCTGGACCAAGCACATCACCGATGAAAGCCGCCTTGCCGGGCTGCCCGCCAGTGCGCTGGATACCTTGGCCGACAATGCACGCCAAGCGGAGCTTGAGGGCTGGTTGATCACCCTAGAGTTTCCATCGTATTTGCCCATTATGACTTACGCGGATGACCGCGAATTGCGCCACGAAGTGCACCAAGCCTTTACCACGCGGGCGTCCGACCAAGGCCCCAATGCCGGTCAATGGGACAACACGACGTTAATGGGCGAAATTTTGGACAAGCGTTTGGCCGCGGCGCAATTGCTGGGATTTACGTCGTATGCGGAGTGGTCGTTGGCGACTAAAATGGCTGAAACACCCGCACAAGTGGTGGACTTTTTAACCGAACTGGCGGAGCGCAGCGTGCCGCAGGCAAAACGTGAATACGCTGAGTTGCAAGACTTTGCGGCGCGTGAATTAGGCCTCAACGAACTTGCGCCCTGGGACCTCACCTATGCCGCCGAAAAGCTGAAGGAAGCGCGTTATGCGGTGTCCGACGAGCAACTGCGACCCTATTTCCCGGTGCCTCGTGTGTTGTCCGGGCTGTTTGAAACCCTTCAGCGGCTCTATCAGGTGCGAATTGAGCCGGTTGACGAGTTCGACCGTTATCACCCCGACGCGCAGCTTTATAACCTGTACGAAGGTGACACCCTGATCGCGCGCTTTTATCTCGATCTCTATGCCCGCAAAGGTAAGCGTGGTGGCGCCTGGATGGACGATTGTCGGGTACGCTGGCAAGAAGGTGAAGCACAACAACTGCCGGTGGCCTATCTCACCTGTAATTTCACCGCCCCGGTGGACGGCAAGCCCAGCCTGTTAACGCACGACGATGTCACCACCCTGTTCCATGAATTTGGTCATGGTTTGCATCACATGTTGACGCGGGTGAATGTCGCGGCGGTCAGTGGCATCAATGGTGTGGCGTGGGATGCCGTCGAGCTGCCGTCGCAGTTTATGGAAAACTTTTGCTGGGAGCCTGAAGCCTTGGCCTTTATTTCCGGGCATGTGGATACGGGAGAGCCGTTACCGCAAGACCTGTTGGACAAAATGCTGGCGGCACGTAATTTCCAGTCTGCCATGCAGATGGTACGACAGTTGGAGTTTTCGTTGTTTGATTTCACCTTGCACGCCCGTTACCAAAGTGGCCAGTTGGCGATGGTGTGCGATATTCTGCGTGCGGTGCGGGCGCAGGTTGCTGTGGTGCCAACGGCCGATTATGCGCGCTTTGAAAACAGCTTTTCGCACATTTTCGCCGGTGGTTATGCGGCGGGCTATTACAGCTACAAATGGGCTGAAGTGCTGAGTGCCGATGCGTTCAGTCGCTTTGAAGAAGAAGGCTTATTCGCCCCGGAACCGGCGCGCGATTTCCGTGAGCAGATTCTGGCGCGCGGCGGGTCGCGTCCAGCGGCGGAATTGTTCAAGGCCTTCCGTGGCCGTGAACCAAATGTGGATGCCTTGCTGCGGCATTCCGGGATCGCGGCCGCGGCTTAAACCACAAACCGGTTCAGGTTCGCGCTCAAGTCCGTGGCCAGTTTGGCCAGGCTTTGCGCGCGTTGATCCGCCTCATGGGCGTTGGTGGCAAGGTGATCAGCCGCATCTTTAATGGTGCTGGTGATTCGGCTGATTTCATCGGTCGCTTTGTGTTGTTCACCCGATGCATTGGCGATGCGGTCAGACATGTTGTTGATCAAACCAATGGCTTCATTGATGGCGCTCAAGCTTTCGGCCACGCCCCGCGCGTTTTCCGCCGTGTCCTGTGTGACGGAAACCGACTTATCCATCATGGTGACGGCATTACCGGTCTGTGTTTGTAAGCCTTCAATCATGGTTTGAATTTCACCCGTCGCGTCATGCGTGCGCTGTGACAGGGCGCGCACTTCATCGGCTACCACCGCAAAACCGCGACCTTGCTCTCCGGCACGTGCCGCTTCAATGGCCGCGTTCAGAGCCAGTAAATTGGTCTGTTCCGCGATACCCTGGATGGTGGCGAGAATCGAGTTAATTTTCAGAGCGTGCTCATTGAGGCTTTGGATCACCGCGGTAGTTTCATGGATGCCTTGGGTGAGTTTTTCCATATTGGCGCGATTTTCTTTGGCTAAGCTCAGTCCTGCCGCTGTCGATTCCGCCGACCGGCGTGCCGCTTCGGCGGTTTCACTGGCGCTTTGGGCCACTTCGTTGGCGGTCATCGACATTTCATGAATGGCGGCAGCCACTTGCCCGATTTCGTCCTGTTGTAACAGAATTTGCTGGTTGTTTTCGCGGCTGTCGTCTTGCATGGCCGCGGCTTCGCCATCCAGCTCTGCCGAGGTAGCCCGTGCGCGACTGACCAGGCTTTGGATGGTGCCCATAAATTGGTTAAACGACTGGCTGAGTTGGCCGAGTTCATCCGCTTTGTTGTAACTCAGGCGCAGGGTTAGGTCACCCTCACCTTGTCCGATGTCGTGCATGGCATCCCGGATGGTATCGAGTGGCGCCAATAGCCAACGCAGTAAGGCAAGCGCTACGGCAAAGTAAATCGCCAGTATGATGATGGTGTTGAGCAGCGTGCCGATCAACATCCGTCGAATAGGCGCGTTGACTGCGGCTTCGTCTAATACAAAGCCTAGGCTCCAGTTGCTATCGGGAATGGCGGTAAAGGCCACCAAGCTGTTCTGGCCACCCATCGGCATAGAAACCAAGGCTGTATTCTGGCGCAGTTGGTTCAGTCGTTGTGGCGTGAGGGTGTCATTTAAAGCCCGAATGTTTTGCTCGGCAAAGGCTTCATCGGGATGCGCTAGAATGAGTCCATCGCCATCGACCAATAAACTGTAGCCACCTGTACCCAAATTGGCCGCCACGACAGTATCCACCACCGCCTGTAGCGGTACATCAGAACCTAAAACACCTCGACCGGGTACCGGGGTTGCAAAGGTGACCACATAACCACCGGATGATGCATCAATATAAGGCGGTGTAAACACGCTGCGGCCTGCATTGTTCGCTTGTTGATACCACGGGCGTGTGCGGGGATCAAAATCGGCGGGCAGTGGTTCGTCGGGAAACATGATCATCTCACCTTGCGTCGTCCCCAAGTAGGTGTAGAGGTATCCCCCGGCTTGCTGGCTAAAGGGTAAGACAGATTCCAATGCCTCACCCGCTTGGAGGCGGCGGGCAGCCGTTTCCATCAAGCGGCGGTTATCGCTCACCCAGCCAGCCACATTGCTGGACAACAAATTACCCGCTAGGGCAATTTCATTCAGCACGCTGGTGCGGGCTTGTTGGCGCAAATCAAAAAATGACGTGGCAGCCCGCACGGCAATGGCAACAAACGCCATGATCAGGACGGCCAGGAGTAGCTTGGTTTTTAAGGTGGCTTGCAGACGCATGACGGGTTTCCTCAGTCTAGAGTGGCGGTTAGACAGATCATCGAGGTATAGGTTCCTGCGAAGTATTATCGACGGTGAGAGAATGCGCCAGTTTATGACCGCACAGTGGTCGTATTACGGTGCGTAGACCCCTATACTTTGGGGGAGTCATTCGTCATGTTACCGAGGAACACTGTGCAATCGTATTTGTCGCACCATGTATTAATTGCCATGCCACAGTTAACCGATGCCTATTTTGCGCAGTCCGTCGTCTATTTGCTGCGCCACGATGCCGACGGGGCCATGGGTGTCATCATTAATAAGCCGGTAGCGATGACGCTGGCACAATTGTTTGAATCAGCCGATATCCCGCATGGCGATGTCAGTGCCGAGCCTGAATTGGTGTTTGGCGGCCCGGTGATGCGCGAGCGCGGGTTTGTGTTGCACGATACACAAGCGCATTGGGCGTCCACCTTAAACAATGAGCATTGGGGTGTTACCACGTCAAAAGATATTTTGAGTGCCATTGCGCAAGCCAACGGGCCCGCGCATTATCAAATCTGTTTGGGTTATGCGGGTTGGGAAGCCGGTCAGCTTGAGCAAGAACTGGCTGAGAATGCGTGGTTGGTGGTTCCAGCGGACACCGATCTGGTGTTCGCTACACCCCCGTATGAGCGTTATCAAACCGCGTTGGATCGGCTCGGTATTGATGTCACCCAGTTGGGTGCCGGTGGGCACGCTTAAGTTTTCGAGGAGAATCATGAATGACAGCACATAAGGTGTTACGGAAACAGGTCAAAACCCTGGGTCGCTTGCTGGGTGAAACCATTGCCCAAGCCAGTGGTGATGACTGGTTAGAACGCATTGAAGAGATTCGTGGCTGGGGCAAAGCCGCGCGCGATGGTGACCCCGGTGCTCGTACGGCCATGGCCGATTTTTTCCGCACCGCATCCGATGACGATTTACTGTTGCTGTCCCGTTCGTTTACGCAGTTTCTCAACCTGGTCAACATCGCTGAGCAACAGCACACCGTGACCCCGCAAGGGTTGGCCCATCAGCAATACCCCAACCCCATGCAGGACTTTCTGCACCGCTTACAGGACACTGGGCAAACCTTGGCCGAAAAACAGGCGGCGGTCGAAAAGTTGCATTTGGAATTGGTGCTCACCGCACACCCTACCGAAGTCACGCGACGCACCATCATCACCAAATACGGTGAGCTGGCCGGTGAGTTAGCGCATTTAAACGATGCGGCCGAGCCCCGTCAGCGTCGGCAAGCTACGCAGCGCATCAAAGAACTGGTGGCGCAGGCTTGGCACACGGCTGAGATTCGCAGCGTCCGTCCCACACCCGTGGATGAAGCGCGCTGGGGCTTTGCCGTCATTGAAAACTCGTTGTGGGATGCCGTGCCACGTTTTATGCGCGATTTGGAAGAAGACCTGGCAGAACATGACCTGCACCTAGCGCTGGATGCCCACACGTTGAGTTTCTGTTCTTGGATGGGCGGCGACCGGGACGGCAACCCTTTTGTTACGGCAAAAGTCACTGAACAGGTGCTGCTGTTGTCGCGCTGGAAAGCAGCGGAGTTGTTCGGCCAAGCGGTCGATCGTTTGGCGTCCGAGTTGTCGATGTTGGACTGCACAGACGAATTGCGCGTGTTGGCAGGTGAGGCGCGTGAACCGTATCGAGCGGTCATGAAATCGCTACGCAGCCGGTTGTACCAAGTGAAAGATGCTATTCAGGCGCGGCTGGACAACAGTGCACGGGTGGATCTCGCCGATTGTTTGCTCACCGACGAGGCCTTATTAACGCCGCTGATGGCGTGTTATGACTCGCTGGTCGCTTGCGGCATGAAAGTCATCGCCGACGGGGCATTAAAAGACACCATACGCCGCGCCCATGTATTTGGCACCGCGCTGCTACGCTTGGATGTACGTCAACACAGTGAACGCCATCGTGCCGCGCTGTCGGAGCTGACCTTGGCGCTGGGGCTGGGTGACTACGATCATTGGAGCGAAGAGGAAAAACAAGCCTTCTTGTTGCGCGAGCTGGCGAACAAACGCCCGCTGATCCCGCGTGATTGGGAACCATCGCCGGACGTGCAGGAAGTGCTGGATACCTGCCGTGTGGTCAGCCAATTCAGTGCCGATTCTTTCGGTATCTACATTATTTCCATGGCGCGTCATCCGTCCGATGTGCTCGCCGTGCAATTATTGTTGCGTGAATGTGGTGTGCGCTGGGCTATGCCGGTGGCCCCGTTGTTTGAAACGCTCGACGACCTTGAAGTCGCGCCGGAAACCATGCGCAGCTTGTTGTCGATCGAGTGGTATCGCGGGTACATTCACGGCCAGCAGCATGTGATGATCGGTTATTCCGATTCCGCCAAAGATGCTGGTGTGCTGGCGGCTTCTTGGGCGCAATACCGGGCGCAAGAAACGTTGGGGCAGTTGGCGCAAGAATTTCATATCAGCCTGACGCTGTTCCATGGTCGGGGCGGCACCATTGGGCGAGGGGGCGGCCCGGCCCATGCGGCTATTCTGTCGCAGCCACCCGGCTCGGTGGATGGCGGCTTCCGGGTAACGGAACAAGGGGAAACCATTCGCTTCAAGTTTGGCTTGCCCGAACTGGCGGTACGCAGCTTGAATCTGTACGCCAGCGCGGTGCTGGAAGCGCTGTTGTTACCACCACCCGAGCCGGAAACTGCGTGGCGCGAATTGATGAACCAGATGGCGGCGCAATCCTGCGATGCCTATCGATCGGTGGTGCGTGATCACCCCGATTTCGTGCCCTTCTTCCGTGCGGTAACGCCCGAGCAGGAGCTGGGCAAGCTGCCGCTGGGCAGTCGGCCGACCAAACGGAAGCCCGGGGGCGGCGTTGAATCGTTGCGGGCCATTCCATGGATTTTTGCCTGGTCGCAAAACCGGCTGTTGTTGCCAAGCTGGTTGGGGGCGGTGGAAGCCATCGAGGCACAACTGGGTTCCGGCAAGACGTCAACCATCGAGCAGATGAAAGACCGTTGGCCGTTTTTCTCGACCCGGCTAGCGATGCTGGAAATGGTTTTCCTGAAAACGGATGCGGCGATTTCTAGCGCCTACGCTGAGCGTTTATCGCCGCCTGAACTGTTGTACATGAATACCGAGTTACAACAACGCATGGCCAGCGATGCCAACACCTTACGGAAGTTGTTAGCCGAAGACCAACTGATGGTGAGTGATCAATGGAACCGCGACAGCATCTTACTGCGCGATCCTTATTTGGAACCCTTGCACTGGTTGCAAATTGAATTGCTCGACCGGTTAAGAAAGGCCGAGCAAAACAGTACTGTGGAGCAAGCCTTAATGGTCACCATTGGCGGCATTGCAGCGGGGATGCGCAATACGGGTTAATCGTTGGTTGAGGTGTTAGGATGGGTTTCCCTAACACCTTTAAATTTGTTCTTTAGAGGTAGAAACAGCCGTATGCCTGAGAACACGCTTACACCGGTCAGTGCGCAGATAAGAGCGGAGTTTCGTCCGAAAGCGATGAATTTTACGGCCTTCGAAGTGGGTTTGGATGCCTTATATGCCGCGAATCTGAGGCAATGCCGGTTAGCGATTGGCGTGGGTCAGGATGTGTTGGCGCGAGACCTGGGTATTTCCTTATCTCAATACCGGCGCTACGAAAGCGGCCGAGATTATATGCGCATGGGCACCACCGCCCGCTACATGATGCATACCGGCATTCCTTTCCAGTACTTCTTTTTGGGTGGCCCGTACGACTATCTGTTTTCGTCGTTAACCATTCGCTTGGATTTACTGCGGGTGCAAATGTTTGTCGGTCAACAGAATGATCGGGTCTTTACCGCGTTGATCACTCTGCTCAGTGAGCTGATGGACATTGCGCTGCCACCGCCACCGAGTGAAGACGGTTTGTATTGGCCTTCGCAGGACGAAGTGGCGGCAGAATTGCCCGGCTATTACCTCATGGTGTCGAACGGCTTACGCCATTTTCGTGAGGTGTTGGCGCTGTCGCAAGAAGACCTCGCCGAGCTGTTGTGTATCGCGCCCAGTACCCTAGGCTCTTACGAGAAAGCCAAGAATGAACCGCACTTCAACGTCATCATGGCCCTAAGGTTGTGGGCCGCGACGGGTGTTAATCCGGTTTGGTTGACCTATGGCAGCCATTTTTTCAATATGCGCCGCTTGCAACACCGGCGGATGGAATACCTGTGCCAGCTCCTTCACGCCTCACCGGTGCCGATGCTACCGTTGTTGATCCGTGCTATCGATGCCCTGACCGCATTCCGCGTGGAAAGTGGACGCTCGCGGTAACAGGGCAGACTTTGTTATACTCTGGCTCCTTTTTTACCGGTAGAGACATTATGGTCAAACGATTCATCGCAGGCGCTTTGTGTCCGTCGTGCGGCGCAGCCGATGCGTTAAGGGTTGAGCATTATACCGACGATGCAGGCGTGGCGCAGATGGCACGCGACTGTGTAGACTGCGGGTTCACCGATACCCTTGCAGCGGACCAGCCGATGACCTCTGCTGTACCGGGCACACGCATTGAACCCACGCACCGTGATGATGACCGACAGGTCGTTCGTATCATGCCCCTTACTCACCCCAAAGCTTAGGCAAAAACTAACCCATTAGGAGAAAACGCATGCAGCCACTGGTCGGCGTCATCATGGGTTCCCAATCGGATTGGGAAACAATGGAACACTGTTGCTCCACGTTGGAGTCCTTGGGTATTGCTTTTGAAGCCAAGGTGGTTTCGGCGCATCGCACACCGGATTTACTGTTTGACTACGCCGCCACGGCGTTCGATCGAGGCTTGCAGATCATCATTGCTGGGGCCGGTGGCGCAGCACATTTACCGGGCATGTGTGCCGCAAAAACACATTTGCCAGTGCTCGGTGTGCCGGTGCAATCAAAAGCCTTGAACGGCATGGACTCCTTGCTCAGCATTGTGCAAATGCCGGCGGGTATACCCACGGGCACTCTGGCTATAGGACGTGCCGGGGCGATCAATGCCGCATTGTTAGCCGCTTCCATGCTGAGCAATCAGGATGCCGAGATCCGCCAAGCTTTATTGGCATATCGGGCCGCGCAAACCGAGCGCGTGTTGGCACAACCCAATCCCGGTCAGGAATAAACACAGGTAACGCATGAAAAGAACACTTGGAATTGTGGGCGCAGGCCAATTAGGCCGTATGATGGCGTTGGCGGCGGCACCTTTGAACATCCGCTGTTTGTTCTTGGACCCGGCCTCTGATGCCTGCGCCAGCGCTTACGGTGAACATATTGTGGCCCCCTACGACGACGTTGAGGCGGCGCTCACCTTAGCGGCGCAAGCGGATGCGGCAACCTTCGAGTTTGAAAATGTACCGCCCACCACCTTAGCGGCCATTGCCGCTGAAATTCCGGCGTACCCTACGGCAGCGGCCTTGGCGACCTCGCGGGATCGGTGGGTAGAAAAGTCTCTGTTCCAGCGCTTGAACATTCCGATTCCAGCCATCGCAAAGATTGATTCACAAGCCGATCTTGATCAAGCGGTTGTCAATATTGGCCTGCCTGCGGTGGTGAAAACCCGTACCATGGGGTACGACGGTAAAGGCCAGAAAGTGTTGCGTACCCCAGCGGACACGGCCGGCACTTTTGCCGAGCTGGGCAGTGTGCCCTTAATCATGGAAGGCTTTGTCGATTTCGATGAAGAAGTCTCTTGCGTGGCCGTGCGGGCCGTCGACGGCGACATGCGCTACTACGATCTGGTTTTGAATGAACACCAAAGCGGTATTTTGTATCGCTCACAGCCGCTGGCGGCCCACCTACTGCAAGCTCAGGCACAAGATTATGTGCAGCGGGTAATGGCCGAGCTGGACTATGTGGGTGTGATGGCCTTCGAGTTCTTCCGTAAGGGTGAACAGTTGATGGCCAACGAAATTGCCCCGCGCGTACACAATTCCGGGCACTGGACCATCGAGGGTGCCACCACCAGTCAATTTGAAAACCATGTGCGTGCGGTCTGTGGCCTGCCATTGGGCGACACCCAAACGCGGGGACATGTGGTGATGCTGAACGTATTTGGTGCCCACCCCGATGTGACGGCGTTGTGGCGGTTGCCCGGCGTGCATTGGCATGACTATGACAAAACCGACCGCCCTGGCCGAAAACTGGGCCATGTGACCATAACCGCGACGACGACGGATGAACTGGCGGAACGCGAAACGGCAGCGGCGGCTTGTTTGCGCAATGTTCGAGGCTAACGGGATTGAAGACGCTAATCACGCCGCGTAAACGCAGCCAAACCATCACCTTAGTGGTGCTCTTACTGCTGATGGGCTTGTTTTACTACCTGCAATGGCCTACCCGCGTGCGCCCCCTGCCCACGCCGGAAGTAGCCGTGCATTTGCCAGTGGCCGACCTCACGGTATGGTTTGAGCGCACCCCGGATCAGGCCGAGCTTCTGGCGCCTGGTGGACTCAGTGGCCCGGTGCAAGCCACCAACTGGCAAGCCAATCGCAGCGGCATCAATATGCTGGTACAGGAATTGGTTTATCCCGCTGGCGTGTTGGAAAGCCGTGCCGAAGCTATTTTTGCCGACGCTATGCAGGCTGACCTAAGCGGCTTTGGTGGCGAGCTGACCGTGCTTTCGTCTGCTGGCGCTTCAAGCCGACAGCGCGTGGACTATACCCTGCGCGATGAGGCCAGCGGCCGCCAATATGTCGGTGTGCTTCTGGCCCGCCCGCCCGCATTGGTCAAAATGGGTTGGGTGTTCAGTGACGCCGAACGTTTGCCACGCGTGCAGGCCATGATTGAAAAGCTGAACGGAATTCCCAGTGTCCCTTAACAGAAATCCAATGAATTTCTGTTAAGGGACACTAACACTGTATTGGCTAATTTTTATCCGTATAATACATCCCCCGTTTTCTTCTCGACCCGAGGTTGTTGTGAATTTCCCAACGCAGTTTGATGTCATTGTTATCGGCGGCGGACACGCTGGCACAGAAGCCGCATTGGCGGCGGCTCGCATGGGCGCGCAAACCCTGCTGCTAACGCACAACATCGAAACCGTCGGCGTTATGTCCTGTAACCCGGCGATTGGCGGCATTGGCAAAAGCCATTTGGTTAAAGAAATTGATGCCTTGGGCGGTGCCATGGCGCGCGCGACTGACCGCGCGGGCATCCAGTTTCGGGTGTTGAACAGCCGCAAAGGCCCTGCCGTGCGTGCTACCCGTGCGCAAGCCGATCGCCAACTGTACCGAGCGGCCATTCGTGAGATTGTTGAAAACCAGCCCAATCTTTTCGTGTTTCAGCAAGCCGCTGATGACTTGATCATCGAGCAAGACCGCGTGTGCGGCGTGGTCACGCAAACTGGCATTCGCATCCACAGTAAAACGGTGGTGTTAACCGCCGGTACCTTCTTGGGTGGCCGCATTCATGTGGGTATGGATAACTATCAAGGTGGGCGCATGGGCGATGCACCCGCTAACAAGCTGGCGGAACGCTTGCGGGCGCTGCCGTTTAAAGTCGGTCGGTTAAAAACCGGCACCCCGGCACGGATCGACGCCCGTACGGTCGATTTCAGTGTGATGGAAGAGCAAGCGGGCGATACCCCGCTGCCCGTGATGTCGTATCTGGGCTCGGTTGAAGAGCACCCGCGTCAGGTCAGTTGCTACATCACGCACACCACGGAAGCCACACACGATATCATTCGCAGCAACTTGGATAAGTCGCCCATGTACGCCGGGGTGATTGATGGCATAGGCCCGCGTTATTGTCCGTCGATAGAAGATAAGGTGGTGCGCTTTGCGGATAAATCTTCGCACCAAATTTTTGTTGAACCGGAAGGGTTGACCTCCTACGAACTCTACCCGAACGGCATTTCGACCAGCTTGCCTTTTGATGTGCAGGTGCAGTTTATCCGCACTATGAAAGGCTTTGAAAACGCTCACATGACGCGTCCCGGTTACGCCATTGAGTACGATTTCTTCGACCCGCAAGACCTTTCGCACTGGATGGAAACACGGTACGTGCAGAACCTGTTCTTCGCCGGACAAATCAACGGCACCACAGGTTATGAAGAAGCCGGTGCGCAAGGCTTGTTGGCGGGCTTGAATGCAGCCCTTCGGGCGCGTGATGCCGAGCCGTGGTATCCCCTGCGCGATCAAGCCTATGTCGGCGTGTTGATGGACGACCTGATCACCATGGGTACTAAAGAGCCTTACCGCATGTTCACCAGCCGGGCGGAGTATCGCTTGTTGTTGCGCGAAGACAATGCCGACCAGCGCTTAACCGAAAAAGGTCGCGAGCTGGGCTTGGTGGAAGATGAACGTTGGGCAGCCTTTGCGCGCAAACAAGACGCCATTCAAGCGGAAACGGCGCGTATTGCTACGAGTTGGGTACGCCCAAATACACCGCATGGCGAAAAAGTTGCGACCTTGCTGCAACAACCCTTACGGCACGAGTATTCTCTGCGTGACTTATTGAAGCGCCCGGAAATCAGTTACGCCAATTTGATCGAATTGTCCGATACGCACCCGGAATTGCCCGCCGAGGTTACCGAGCAAGTTGAAATCGCAGTGAAATACGAAGGCTATATCAAGCGCCAACAAGAAGAGATCGACGCCCTGCGTAAGCATGAAAACACCGCGTTGCCGACCGACCTTGATTACAGCGTTATTTCCGGGTTGTCGAACGAAGTGCGACAAAAACTGCAACAAGTTAGGCCTTCTACCCTGGCGCAGGCCGGGCGGATTTCCGGGGTGACACCGGCCGCCGTTTCCTTATTATTGGTGCACCTGAAAAAACAATCTGTCGCGCGTAAGAGTGCCTGAGCATGACAGAGAGCTATCGCGCGGTGCTGCAAAACGCCATTGCCCAACTGGCAGTGCAGGTGACGGACGAGCAGGTTGACCAATTATTGGCCTACCACGCCGGGTTGATCAAATGGAACAAGGCGTACAATTTAACGGCTGTGCGTGATCCGATGGATATGGTGCATCGCCATTTAATCGATAGCTTGAGCATCGTACCCTTTATACCGGCCGGTCGTTTACTGGATGTAGGCACTGGCGGTGGCTTACCCGGCATGGTCATTGCGTTGGTTCGGCCGGATGTTGAGGTCACCTTGCTGGACAGCAATGGAAAGAAAATTCGCTTTTTGCGGCAGATGACCATGGAGTTAGGTTTAAAATCGGTTGCAACCATACAGACTCGTGTGGAATCCTACAGCGCGAAACCCTATGACGTGATCACCAGTCGGGCGTTTGCTACCCTAGCCGACATGGTGCATTGGTCGCGTCATCTATTAGCCCCGGAGGGGGTTTTTGTGGCCATGAAAGGCCAATACCCGGATGCAGAACTGGCCGAACTGCCAGCGGATATCGTGGTTCAAGCGGTCCGTCAGTTGCAGGTACCCGGTGCCGACGGGCAGCGTCATCTCGTGCTTCTAGGACTAAACGCTGCGTAACTCGCGGTGGTTCATAGAAGTCAAAGCAGAATTCAATGACCCGAACATCGTCTCGGGTTGTGCTTGCGGAGTGTTGCATGAAGAAGATCATCGCCGTCACGAACCAGAAAGGGGGCGTGGGTAAAACCACCACCGCCATCAATCTGGCGGCTTCCTTAGTAGCCACCAAGCGTAAAGTGCTGCTGGTGGATATGGACCCGCAAGGCAACGCCACCATGGGCAGCGGCATCGATAAAAATGCGTTAGAGCATCACCTATACCATGTCTTGATTGACCAGATGCCCGCACAGAACGTCATCGTCCATGCGGCACCAGCGGGCTATGATATGATTCCCGCGAACGGCGATGTGACCGCTGCTGAAGTGGAATTGTTGTCAGTAGAAGGTCGTGAGTATCGACTGGCACGCGCACTGGAACCGATTGCCGCGCAATACGACATGATCATTCTCGATTGTCCACCGTCACTGAACATGCTGACCGTCAATGCCCTCAGTGCGGCCGACGCTGTGCTCATTCCTGTGCAGTGTGAATATTTTGCCCTTGAAGGCATTGCGGCATTGCTGGATACCATCGAACAAATTAAAGAATCCACCAATCCGAGACTGGTGGTTGAAGGTGTACTGCGTACCATGTACGACGGCCGCACCAGCTTGACCACCGATGTATCCAAGGAACTGCAAAACCATTTTGGTAGCCGTTTGTACCGTACGGTTATCCCGCGTAATATTCGCGTGGCCGAAGCGCCTTCACACGGTTTACCGGTCATGCAATACGACCAGTCGTCGCGCGGCGCGTTATCCTATTTGGCCTTGGCGGGTGAATTTATTCGTCGACAAGAAGACACCCCGTCCACCGCAGTTGAGTAAATGTTGCTATGTCGGTAAAGAAAAGAGGATTAGGGAAAGGCCTCAGTAGCCTGATCGGACCATCCACCGCACCCCGTGAAGTGCCCGTGCAACCCGTTGCTAATGCAGACGTAGCGGCTGCTCCGGTGCCGCTGGCCGATCCGCGCGGCGAATTGACCTATCTGGCGTTAGACAGCTTGCAGCGCGGGCAATACCAACCGCGCCGCGATATGACACCCGAAGGGCTGGAAGAATTGGCGGCGTCGATTCGCTCGCAAGGGGTGATCGAACCCATCGTCGTGCGCTCCATCACCACGGGCCACTATGAAATCATCGCCGGTGAACGGCGCTGGCGTGCCGCTAAGATGGCCGGGCTGGACAGCATTCCAGTGGTGATTCGTGAGGTCAGCGACGAAGACGCCATTGCCATGGCGTTGATCGAAAACATTCAGCGTGAAGACCTGAATCCGGTCGAAGAAGCCTCCGCCTTGCAGCGTCTGCAGAAGGAATTTGAACTGACGCAGCAAGAAGTTGCCGATATCGTCGGTAAAAAACGGGCGACGGTGGCAAATTTACTGCGTCTTTTGAATTTGAGCTCCGAAGTGCGCCGAATGTTGGAACATGGCGACTTGGAGATGGGTCATGCCCGTGCCCTGTTAGCGGTAGACGGCCCCGATCAAGTCAAATTGGCCCAAGAAGTGGTCGCCAAGGCCTTGAATGTGCGGCAAACGGAAGCCTTGGTAAAAGCCCATCAAGACCGGGGTAATAAATCCTTGCCCGGTAAGCCTGTGGTGGATGCGAACATCCGTAAACTGGAAGACACCTTGGCCGCTCGCATCGGGGCGCCTGTGGTCATCAAGCACGGCAATAAAGGTAAGGGCTCTTTGGTGATCAGTTACAACAGTCTCGATGAGTTGGATGGAATTCTAGACCACATAAAATAAGAAATTGCGACAGATCATCCATCTCAGCGCCGCAAGGTGGAACTGCGCCAGCGAAAAGCAAATCAACTATTGAAGGGGCGGCTTTGAACACCTATACTTTGCCGCGATTTTGAGATCATAGCTGATAAGAAACAGAGGCCCGGTGACCAAGCAGCAGGTAAGCACACCGCAGGCACAGCAACAGCATGTGGCAGACGTAAAGCGGCACATCCGAACGTCTGGCTGGTATGAACTCGCAACACTGATCTTGCTCGTTTTTGTCACTGTGCTGGTGTCGCGCTCGGTGGCTATAGCGGTCTTGTTGGGTGGTATTCTTTATCTGGTACCACAGTGGTTCTTCACGCTGTTAACGCTACGCCACCTCGGCGCGCCCCATTCGATTGGGGTTTTCTTATCCACCATGATTGGTTTCACCGGAAAATTAGTGTTCACTGCATTTGGTTGTGCGGTGATCTTTTCGCAATACCCAGACGTTGCGGCAGGTTGGTTGATGACCACTCTGTTCTTTTTTTATGTATATGGTCTGGTAGTGCGCAGTATTCTAATTTAATTGCCGCTGCGGCGGTAAAAGAGGCTTAAACGACTATGGCATACGAGAATCCGGCGGAATACATCCAGCACCACCTGTCGAACCTGACGTTTGGTAAACACCCTGAACTGGGTTGGAAAATCGCAACATCTTCTGAAGTCCCTGCAATGGGTTTCAACGCCATCCACGTCGATTCCATGTTTTGGGCGACCAGTTTGGGTTTGTTGTTTTGCTTTATCTTTGGTCGAGCGGCTAGGCGTGCTACCTCAGGGGTACCGAGCAAGCTGCAATGCGCCATCGAGATGGTCATCGAGTTCATCGATAAGACCGTTAAAGAAGTTTTCCACGGCCGTACGGCCAGCATCGCGCCTATGGCATTGACGATCTTTGTGTGGGTGTTCCTGATGAACCTCATGAAGTTAATGCCGGTGGATCTTATCCCTTACACACTGGAAGTTGTGTTTGGTATCGGCTACCAGAAGGTTGCCGCAACGACAGATCCTAACGTGACCTTGGGTATGGCCGCTTTTGTACTGATCATGGTGGTTGCACTGTCGATCAAGGTCAAAGGTTGGGGCTTCTTGAAAGAACTTTCGTTTACCCCGTTCAACCACTGGTTGTTTATCCCCGTGAACTTGTTCATGGAAATCGTTGGTTTGATCGCCAAACCCATCAGCTTGGGTCTGCGTTTGTTCGGCAACATGTACGCCGGAGAGATGATTTTCTTGTTGATCGCCTTGATGTTCAGTGCCGGCTTATTGTTCTGGCCATTGGCGGGCGGTCTGCAATTTATCTGGGCCGTCTTCCACATCCTGGTCATCACGCTGCAAGCATTCATCTTTATGGTGCTGACCATCGTGTATCTGGCGATGGCGCAAGAAGACCACTAGACGCTGTGACGGGAATGACCTAAAGGGTCATTCCATACCTGTTTACTGTTTGACGCTTTAAAACTTGAAACTACTGAAACTTAGGAGAAAACCATGCTTATATATATTGCTGTTGCAATCGTTTTGGCTGCTGGCGCTTTGGGCGCATCTTTGGCAATCAGCTTGCTGGGTGGCAAACTGCTGGAAACTTCAGCACGTCAGCCTGAACTGGCACCTGCTCTGCAAACTAAATTCTTCATCATCGCCGGTCTGGTAGAAGCGATTCCTATCATCGGTGTTGGTATTTCTATGTACCTGATCTTCGTTGTTGCTTAATTTCGAATGCTAATTCACAAAACGCCTGCGGGCGTTTTGCAATTCGTCACTAATCAACAGAAGAGGTGAAGACGTGAACTTTAATTACACGTTTGTTGGTCAAATCATCACCTTTGCTCTGTTCGTTTGGTTTTGTGCCAAGTTCGTATGGCCGCCGCTGATTGCGGCCATCGAAGAACGCCAGAAAAAAATCGCTGATGGCTTAAACGCCGCTGATCGCGCAGCGAAAGATCTGGAACTGGCGCAAGACAGTGCTGCCGCAAAACTGCGGGAAGCTAAAGAGCAAGCTGCAGCCATTATTGAGCAGGCGAACCGTCGCGCTGCCAAATTGGTTGAAGAAGCAAAGGATGAGGCCCGTGCCGAAGGTGAGCGTATGCTGGCAACAGCACGCGACGACATTCGCCACGAGCAGAACCTGGCTAAAGAAGAGTTGCGTGCGAAAGTTGCCGTGCTCGCTATGCTGGGCGCAGAAAAAGTATTGGATGCCTCTATCGACGAGAAAGTCCACAGTGACATGCTGGAAAAACTGGCAGCAGAACTGTAAGGGGGTGGCGCTATGGCAGAAATCAGCACGTTAGCACGTCCCTACGCGAAAGCGGCGTTTGATGTTGCCAAGGCAAATGGTGAATTGAGTGGGTGGTCCGCCATGCTGCGTTCTTTAGCGAGCGTAGCGGCCCTGCCCGCTGTACAGGCACTGGTCAATCACGTCAGCCTAACGACCGATAAAAAGGTCGAACAACTGAAGTCGTTGTGTCAGGAAAATATGGTTAAGAGTGGTGAAAATCTGCTCGTCACCATGGCTGAAAATAGCCGTTTAAGCCTGTTACCAGAAGTCTTTGAGCAATTCGAAACGCTGCGTTTGGCGGAAGAACAAACCGCCGATGTGGTCATATCTACTGCGTTCGCGTTGTCCGATGCACAGTTAAACACCCTGTCAGATAAACTTGCCAAGAAACTGGGCCGTCAGGTTCAGGTATCGACAGAACTCGATCCGTCGCTTAAAGGCGGTGTCATCATTCGTTACGGCGATACGGTGATTGACGGTTCTGTACGTGGTCGTTTGGTCAAGCTGGCAGAAGCGATGAATTCCTAATTGAGGGAAATAGCATGCAGCAACTGAATCCTTCAGAAATCAGTGAAGTGATCAAGAAGCGCATTGAGGGTCTCAATGTCTCTTCTGAAGCAAAAAATGAAGGCACGATCGTGTCGGTATCGGACGGTATCGTTCGTATCCACGGCCTTGCCGATGTAATGTACGGCGAAATGATCGCCTTTGATGGTGGCCTATACGGCATGGCACTGAACTTGGAGCGTGACTCCGTCGGTGCCGTTGTACTGGGCGACTATAAAGGTTTGGCCGAAGGTCAAAAATGCCAGTGCACCGGTCGTATCCTTGAAGTACCCGTTGGCCCTGGTTTGATGGGTCGCGTTCTGGATGCATTGGGTAACCCAATTGATGGCAAAGGCCCAGTGGATGCCGCAGGCACCGACGCTATTGAAAAAGTAGCGCCTGGTGTTATTGCGCGTCAATCGGTCGATCAGCCGTTGCAAACCGGTTATAAAGCCGTAGACGCCATGGTGCCAATCGGCCGTGGTCAGCGTGAGCTCATCATCGGTGACCGTCAGACGGGTAAAACCGCCATGGCGATCGATGCCATCATTGCGCAAAAAGAAACCGGCGTTAAATGCGTTTACGTTGCCGTTGGTCAGAAGCAATCGACCATCGCCAACGTCGTGCGTAAGCTGGAAGAGCATGATGCATTGAAGCACACCATCATCGTGGCCGCTTCAGCTTCTATGCCTGCATCCATGCAGTTCTTAGCACCTTACGCTGGCTGCACCATGGGTGAATACTTCCGTGATCGCGGCGAAGATGCGTTGATCGTATACGATGACCTGTCCAAGCAGGCTGTTGCATACCGTCAAATCTCCTTGCTCTTGCGTCGTCCGCCCGGTCGTGAAGCCTATCCTGGTGACGTATTCTACCTGCACTCGCGTTTGCTGGAGCGTGCTTCACGCGTGAACGCGGAAGAAGTTGAAAAACTGACCAACGGCGAAGTGAAAGGCAAAACCGGTTCTTTGACCGCTCTGCCGATCATCGAAACCCAAGGTGGTGACGTATCGGCGTTCGTTCCAACGAACGTAATTTCGATCACCGACGGTCAGATCTTCCTCGAAACCAACCTGTTCAACTCCGGTATTCGTCCGGCTATGAACGCGGGTATTTCGGTATCGCGGGTAGGTGGTGCAGCGCAAACCAAGATTGTTAAAAAACTGTCCGGTGGTATTCGTACCGCGTTGGCACAGTACCGCGAGCTTGCCGCTTTCTCGCAGTTCGCATCGGATCTGGACGAAGCAACCCGTGCTCAGTTAGATCACGGTGAGCGTGTAACCGAGCTGATGAAGCAAGGCCAATACGCACCGCTGTCAATCGCTCATATGGCCGTGTCCATTTTTGCGGCGAACGAGGGTTACCTCAAAGACGTCGCTGTTGCAGACATAGGTTCATTCGAGGCTGACTTGCACAAATTCATGGACGCGGAATACGCCGATTTGATGAAAGACATCGTTGCCACCGGCAAATACGATGACAGCATCGAAAAAGCATTCCGTGAAGCCATCGAAAAGTTCAAGGCATCTCGTTCCTGATCAACGTTGAACAGGTCATCCACGGATGCCCTGTTCAGCACAGTGAGAGGCGATAATTATGGCAGCCGGAAAAGAGATACGTACCAAAATTGGGAGCATCAAGAACACGCAGAAAATCACTTCCGCGATGGAGATGGTGTCTGCGAGTAAGATGCGCAAAGCCCAGGACCGGATGCAAGCCACCAAGCCGTATACTGAAAAAGTACGGTTAGTCATCGGCCACATTGCGAATTCGGATACCGACTACGACTACACGCACCCCTATATGGAAGAGCGTGAAATAAAAAACGTAGGTTATATCGTGGTATCGACGGATCGTGGATTGTGCGGCGGTTTGAACGCGAACATGTTCAAAGCGGTGCTCAAGTCGATTTCTGACTGGAAAGGTCAAGCTGTCGGCGTTGAGGTGTGCACCATCGGGAACAAGGGCGCGGGTTTCATCCGTAAAATCGGATTGAAGATCGCTGCTGCGACGAGCTCGTTAGGTGACAAGCCTGAAGTCAAAGATGTTATTGGCTCTGTGCAAGTCATGCTGCAAAAGTACAACAAGGGTGAGATCGATCGCCTATATGTGGTGTACAACGAGTTCATCAATACCATGACGCAAACGCCGGTGGTTGAGCAAATGCTGCCATTGGTGGCGGCTGAAGACGACACCGCGAAACGTGACATTTGGGAATACATCTACGAGCCAACAGCAAAGAGTTTGTTGGACGGGTTGTTCTCACGTTACGTCGAGTCCTTGGTGTACCAGGCTGTAGTGGAAAACTTGGCTTGCGAGCAGGCCGCTCGAATGTTGGCAATGAAGAACGCGACAGACAATGCGGGCACACTGATGGATGAGCTGAAGTTGGAATACAACAAAGCCCGTCAGGCCAGCATTACGCAGGAATTGTCGGAAATCGTAAGCGGCGCCATGGCGGTTTAAGCAGGCGATCTTGAATTGAGAGGAAATACTAATGAGTAGCGGAAAGATCGTACAGATCATCGGCGCTGTAGTAGACGTGGAATTCCCACGTGACTCCGTGCCTAAAGTGTATGACGCGCTGACCGTGGCAGGTAAAGACCTGACCTTGGAAGTTCAGCAACAGCTGGGCGACGGCGTGGTGCGTACCATCGCCATGGGTGCCTCAGAAGGCTTAACCCGTGGTTTGAACGTCGACAATACCAACGGTCCTATCATGGTGCCGGTAGGTGTTGAAACATTGGGTCGGATCATGGACGTGTTGGGTAACCCCATCGACGAACGTGGTCCTATCGGTGAAAAAGATCGCATGTCGATCCACCGTGATGCACCGACCTATGCCGAGCAAGCGCAAAGCCAAGAGATCCTGGAAACAGGTATTAAGGTAATCGACTTGATCTGCCCGTTTGCGAAAGGTGGTAAGGTTGGTTTGTTCGGTGGTGCGGGTGTTGGTAAAACCGTAAACATGCTGGAACTGATCAACAACATCGCCAAAGAACACTCCGGTTTGTCCGTGTTTGCCGGTGTAGGTGAGCGGACGCGTGAAGGTAACGACTTCTATCATGAAATGTCGGAAGCTGGCGTAATCCAGTTGCAGAACCTACCTGAGTCGAAAGTTGCGATGGTATACGGCCAGATGAACGAGCCACCGGGTAACCGTTTGCGCGTTGCACTGACCGGTTTGACCATGGCGGAAAAATTCCGTGATGAAGGCCGTGACGTATTGTTCTTCGTGGACAACATCTATCGTTATACCTTGGCCGGTACAGAAGTATCAGCACTGCTGGGTCGTATGCCTTCTGCGGTAGGTTATCAGCCAACGCTGGCGGAAGAGATGGGTGCGCTGCAAGAGCGTATCACCTCAACCAAAACAGGTTCGATCACCTCTGTGCAAGCAGTATACGTACCTGCGGATGACTTGACCGACCCATCGCCTGCTACCACGTTCGCCCACTTGGATGCGACCGTTGTACTGAGCCGTGATATCGCTGCTTTGGGTATTTACCCAGCGGTAGATCCATTGGATTCTACGTCACGTCAGCTTGATCCTTTGGTAATCGGCCGTGAGCACTACGAAGTAGCGCGTGACACGCAGCAAGTATTGCAGCGTTATAACGAGCTGAAAGACATCATTGCGATTCTGGGTATGGACGAATTGTCCGACGAGGATAAGCAAGTGGTGGCGCGGGCTCGTAAGATCCAGCGTTTCTTGTCACAGCCGTTCCACGTGGCAGAAATCTTCACCGGTGCGCCTGGCAAATACGTTTCCCTGAAAGACACCATCAGTGGTTTCCAGGGCATTCTGGATGGTAACTACGACCACATTCCTGAGCAATTCTTCTACATGAAGGGTACGATTCAAGAAGTGATCGAAGGCTACGAAGCCAGCAAGGCCAAATAATGAATTCCGGTGTCGTTGATTTTGTATCGACGGCACTGGCTTTCAGTGATCCCTTAGGGAGTGAAAGATGGCAATGACAGTACATTGCGATATCGTCAGCGCTGAAGGCAAGATCTTTTCTGGCTTGGTTGAATTCCTAGTGGCCAGTGGTTCGATGGGTGAATTAGGTATATTGCCGAATCACGCACCACTACTGACTACATTGGAACCAGGCTATATCAAGATCACCCGTCAAGGTGGCAAAGAAGAAATGATGTACGTGTCCGGTGGCTTCTTAGAAGTGCAACCGAACCTGCTCACCATTCTTGCCGATACCGTGACTCGGGCCGATGATATCGATCAAGCGGCTGCCGAAAAAGCGGCGGAAGAAGCGAAGAAAGAAATGGAACACCTCGTTGGTGATCCAGATTACGCCTACGCAGCGGCACGTTTGGCGGAAGCCATGGCGCAGTTGCGCGTGTTGGAAGCGATGCGTCGCCGACGCAAGTAAGGCCCAGCCACACGAAAGGCAACAAAGAAGCGACCTCCGGGTCGCTTTTTTTATGGGCTCCATTTTATGCGTACCGGAATTTAATGGAAAAATGCAAAGTCAGGAAATAATTGACAAATAAAGGGCTATAAATGTCATTCAATAGGCTTAGAATGGCACCATTGAATGGAGAAGAATGGAAATGTCAGTACATATTGTCATTTTGGCTGCAGGCCAAGGGACTCGCATGAAGTCCGCACTGCCCAAAGTTTTACACCCCATTGCGGGCAAGCCCATGGTTCAGCATGTGGTCGATGTAGCACGTACCTTAGGCGAAGCAATTACCCTCGTGGTCGGCCATGGTGCCGATGCGGTAAAGGCACAGTTTGCCGGGCAGTCCGTACACTTTGTCACCCAGCATGAACAGCTGGGTACCGGTCATGCTGTGGCGCAAGCCTTGCCGCATATACAAGCAAGCGACCGTGTTCTGGTGTTGTATGCCGACGTACCGCTCTTGCAGCATCACGTTCTTTTACCCATGGTCGCGGCGGAGCACCATCAAGCCCTGACGATTCTCACCGCACAATTGGACGACCCGACCGGCTATGGCCGTATTGTCCGCCAAGGCGAGCACATTCAAGCCATCGTAGAACAAAAGGACGCGACAGCAGAGCAGCTGGCGATCAGCGAAGTTAATACTGGCATCATGGCAATGACCGGTGAACACCTGCACCGTTGGTTGCCGAAATTGGGTAACAACAATGCCCAAGGGGAATATTACCTGACCGATTTGGTCGCTATGGCCGTGGCCGATGATGTGCCCGTGAATGCTGTTAAGGCGCAGGATGTTATCAGTACACAAGGCGTGAATAATCGCGTGCAACTGGCAGAATTAGAACGAGAATATCAACGTCGGCAGGCCGAAGCCTTGATGTTGGCGGGTGTAACTGTTCTTGACCCGCAGCGCCTAGATATTCGGGGCACCGTCAGCAGCGGGCAAGATACGCTGATCGATGTCAACGTCATTTTAGAAAACGTCACCTTGGGCGCGAACGTCACCATCGGCGCAAATTGCATCTTACGCGATTGCCGCATTGGCGATGGCGCCGTGATTCTGGACAACACACTGATCGAAGACGCCGACATCGGCTCGAATGCAAATGTCGGCCCCTTTGCTCGCATTCGCCCGGGCACCGTTCTGGAGGCCGGGGCTAAAGTCGGCAACTTTGTTGAAATCAAAAAAGCCCATATCGGCGCCGGTGCGAAAGTGAATCACCTCACCTACATTGGCGATGCTCGAATCGGTGCCAAAGCCAACATCGGTGCGGGGACCATCACCTGCAATTACGACGGGGTAAATAAATACATCACCGATATTGGCGCGGGCGCGTTCATTGGCTCCAACAGCACCTTGGTTGCCCCCGTGACAATAGGCGATGGTGGTTACATTGGCGCCGGTTCTGTGATCAGTAAAGATGCCCCCGCAGAGCAACTGACCCTGGCGCGTTCACGCCAAGTCACGATCGCTAAATGGCAGCGCCCAAGTAAGAAGGAATCCTGAGCGGTGACAGGCCAAAATAGATTCAGCGCCGTATTGTTCGATTGCGACGGTGTGTTGGTGGATTCCGAAACCATCGCCACACAGGCCCTGCATGCGTCATTGCAAGCTGTCGGTATCGAGATCACCGAACACGAGGTAGCAGAAACCTTTACCGGACATGCGTGGCCGCGTTGCATTGAGATCATCGAGGACATGTTGGGGCAGCCTATTCCTGCGCACTTTATGGCGCACAATCGACAGGAATTCGAACGCCTAATGCATCAGTCCTTGGTGCCAATGGCTGGTGTTTCGGCGGTACTGGACGGATTGCATCTTCCATTTGCTGTCGTCACGAATTCGCGGACGCAAGAATTGGCAATGAAACTTGAAGTGAGTGGTTTAAGCCCGTTCTTTCCGCCAGAACGCCGTTTCGATGCCGAACGTATGGGCGTGGCTAAGCCAGACCCAGCAATTTATCAACGTGCGGCTCAGCACATGGGTGTGGACATTCAGCAGTGCTTGATCATTGAAGACAGCTATCCGGGCTTAACGGCCGGAAAAGCCAGTGGCGCAACCGTATGGGCTTACCGTCCCGCCGCCACCTCCGAACAAATTGAACGTTTGAACATAGACCTTATCTTTCATGACTGGTCAGCATGGCCGCTGTAAGTTTTGCAGCACTCAATATTAACGCAGTAATACTGTCTAACCGTCTGGCGGGCACAAAAGCCACCGCATGGACGCAGGGAGAACACCGATGTGTGGAATAGTTGGCGCCGTAGCGCAACGTGACATTGTAGAAATTTTGGTCGAAGGCTTACGCCGCTTGGAATACCGTGGCTATGACAGCGCCGGGGTAGCGGTTATGGAAGCCCATGGCGCTACTCAACAGACCAAGCGTTTGGGCAAAGTCGCCGAATTGGCCGACGCGTTAAAAGCGAACCCGCTGAGCGGCGGCACCGGCATTGCGCATACCCGTTGGGCCACGCACGGTGAACCCAGCGAAGTGAACGCTCACCCTCATGTCAGTGGCGACATTGTGGTGGTGCACAACGGTATCATCGAAAATCACCAGGTTTTACGCAATGAACTGCGTGCCAAAGGCTATGAGTTTATTTCGCAAACCGACACCGAAGTCATCGCCCACCTCATCGCCGAGTTGCGCAAAGAGCACGACACCTTAGTGGAAGCGGTACAGGCCGCACGTAAACTGCTGCATGGCGCGTACGGTACAGCAGTGATGGACAGCCGCGAACCAGAAACGCTGGTCGTGGCTCGCTCTGGTGCGCCACTGGTCATTGGTTATGGCATTGGCGAGCACTTCGTCGCGTCCGATCAGCTTGCCCTGCTGCCTGTTACTCGTCGCTTCCAATTTTTGGAAGAAGGTGACGTGGCCGAAGTGAAACGCACTTCAGTACGAATTTTCGACGCTCAAGACAAACCGGTAGAGCGCGAAATTACTGAAAGCAATGTCACGCACGATGCAGGTGATAAAGCCGGATATCGCCATTTCATGCTGAAAGAAATTCACGAACAGCCCGATAGCTTACGAGCCACATTGGAAGGACGTGTAACTGACGGGCGTGTGGTGGCTGAAGCGTTCGGCGCAGGCAGCATCGACATTCTAAGGCAAGTGCAGGCCGTACAAATCATCGCCTGCGGCACCTCGTATCACGCCGGTATGGTGGCGCGTTATTGGTTTGAAGAAATTGCCGGTATTCCGTGCCAAGTCGAAATCGCTTCGGAATTCCGCTACCGCAAATCGGTGGTATTGCCCAACAGCCTGTTGGTGACCATTTCTCAATCGGGCGAAACCGCAGACACCTTAGCTGCGCTAAGGCTGGCAAAAGAGCTGGGTTACACCGCCTCGCTGACCATCTGTAATGCGCCCGGGTCCTCTTTGGTACGCGAGTCCGACCTCGCCTACATGATGCGCGCGGGCGTGGAAATTGGCGTAGCCTCAACCAAAGCCTTTACTGTTCAGCTCACAGGCTTGCTACTGCTCACCATGAGCATCGCGCAAGAACAAGGAAAGGACGTGAAAAGCGCCGTACAACTGCTGAACCAACTGCCCCGCTTGGTTGAGCGTGCGCTGAGCCTTTCGGACCAAATTGAAGCCTTGGCGGAAGACTTTGCACATAAACACCACGCATTATTCCTTGGCCGGGGTACTCAATACCCCATCGCTATGGAAGGTGCGCTGAAGCTGAAAGAAATTTCCTACATCCACGCCGAAGCCTACGCTGCGGGTGAATTGAAACACGGCCCGTTGGCGCTGATCGACGAAGACATGCCCGTTATCGTCGTCGCCCCGAACAACGACCTGCTGGAAAAACTGAAATCCAACATGGAAGAAGTGCGCGCGCGTGGTGGACAGCTTTATGTGTTTGCGGATGAAAACGCCGAGATGGAATCTGAACCTGGCATTCAAGTCATTCCGATGCAATCGGTGCCGGATTTATTGGCCCCGGTTATCTACACCGTACCGCTGCAACTGCTGTCGTACTATGTTGCCTTGATTAAGGGTACTGATGTGGACCAGCCGAGGAATTTGGCCAAGAGCGTTACGGTCGAATAATTCGCTAGGAAAAGTCGGTGTTCAACCGGGGCATCCTCGCTCCGGTTGAACACCAAGGTGTGTACTTCATTTTACGGCCTAAGTCCGCTCTTTCGCGTACGGCTTACCAATGCTCTTCGGCGCAATAGCGCGGCCAATAAAGCCCGCCAATAACACCACCGTCAGGACGTATGGCAGCATCTCAATGAACTGTACCGGGACCACAAAGCCGCCGATCTCCACACCTTGCAGACGGATGGCGACGGCTTCCAAAAAGCCAAACAGCAGACATGCCAGCAGCGCTTGTACGGGTCGCCATTTACCGAAGATCAGCGCGGCCAAAGCCATATAGCCCTTACCGGCGCTCATGTCGGGAATGAACTGAGCGCTGTGTGCGATGCTCAAATAGGCACCACCCAGGCCCGCTAAAACACCGCATACCGTCAGGGCCAAGTAGCGCATTTTGGCTACACCAATACCGGCGGTGTCAATGGCTTGCGGGTTTTCGCCCACGGCGCGTAAACGCAGGCCAAACCGGGTGCGGAATACCATCCACCATACCAAAGGCACGGCGGCCCAAGACATATACACCAAAATGGTATGCCCGGAGATGACTTCGCGGTAAATGGTGCCCACCACGGGAATGTAATTGATCAGGTCGACAAAAGGCAGGGTGATGGGTCGGAAGCGGGCATCACCGAACAGTGAAGGCGTTTGTCCACCCATGTCAAACCAATGCCGTGCCAGGGTAACGGTTAAGCCTGCGGCAAGAATATTGATCGCCAAGCCACTTACTACATGATCCCCGCGATGCGTCACGGTAGCGAAGGCATGCAACCACGCGAACACGACGCCCACGCAGATAGCGGCGAACACACCGGCCCATGCGGAGCCGGTAAAGTAAGCGGCCGCTGCGGCGGCAAAGGCACCGAGCAACAATTTACCTTCCAGAGCGATATTGACGATACCCGCACGTTCAGAGAACAAGCCGGCCAATGCGGCAAAGATTAAGGGTGTTGCCACACGCAAGGTGGCATCGACCATCACCAAGATGATGTCAAACATGCGCGGGCTCCTCTTTCTTTTTCACCTGAAAGCGAATGTAGAGTTTGGTTAACGGTTGTTTCAGCATGTGCTCCAACGCACCACTGAATAACACCACCAAGCCCTGCAGCACCACCACGATATTGCGGTCGACTTCATAAGCAAATTTCAGTTCGGCTCCTCCTTGGTAAAGGAATCCGAAGAAGACGGCTGCCAGCACAATGCCGACCGGATGGTTACGTCCCATCAAGGCCACCGCAATGCCGGTGAAGCCAAAGCCTGCTACGTAGCCCAGTTTGAGCTGGTGTAAGTCGCCCAATAACGCGTTCACGGCAAACAAACCCGCCAACATGCCCGACACCAACATAGCCAAAATAACCACTTTGCTGTCGCTGATGCCTGCAAAGCGGGCGGCATTGTGGTTAAAGCCTAAGGCCCGTACTTCATAGCCCCAGCGCGTGCGCCAGAGAAACAACCACGTGCCATAGGCTGCTAATAAGGCAACGATAAAGGTTAAGTTCAAGGGGCTACGCCGCCAGCCGAACCATTCCCACACGCGGGGCATCCAGGAGTTGGTCGGGAATACAGCGCTCTCACTCGACATTGAGCCGGGTGGGCGCAGCCAGTCCACCAGCAAATACACCATCAAAGACGCCGCAATGAAGTTGAACATGATGGTCGTAATAACAATGTGTGAACCGCGTTTGGCCTGTAAATACGCCGGTATATAAGCCCAGGCAGCGCCGAATACACCGGCCATGATGATGGCCAACGGAATCACTAAGATCATGGGCATGATAGGACCAAGCGCTAAAGCCACGGCGGTAACGCCCAACCCCGCAAAGGTGGCTTGGCCTTCTCCGCCAATGTTGAACAAGCCGCAATGGAACGCTACGGCTACCGCCAACCCGGTAAAAATGTAACCCGTGGCGTAAAACAGTGTGTAGCCCAAGCCTTCGGTGTTACCAAATGAGCCATCCACCATGGCAACAATGGCATCGATCGGGTTGACCTCAATGTACAGAAACAACAAGGAGCACACGGCAAAGGCCAACACAATGTTGGCCACGGGAATGACCACGGTGGTCATCCACCACGGTGTCGTAACAGTATTAGCCATGAGCGACTTCCTCTTCATGCGCGTTCGCCATCATTAAGCCCAGCATACGCTCGTCGGCATCAGCGGTGTTCACTTCGGCCACGATCTGGCCATCGAACAACACCAGAATACGGTCGGTCAGCGAAAAAATTTCATCGAGTTCAACCGACACCAACAAGATGGCTTTGCCGTGGTCGCGTAAACGAATAATTTCTTGGTGAATGAATTCAATCGCCCCAATATCGACCCCTCGGGTGGGCTGACCAATCAGCATCACATCAGGGTCGCGTTCGACTTCGCGGGCCAACACTAACTTCTGTTGATTCCCACCGGAAAAATTCGCGGTTTTCAGGTCGGGGATGGGCGGCCGAACATCCCATTTTTTCATCTGCTTCGCGCAGTCAGCCACGATGTCTTTTTGCTTCATTAAAACTTTGTGGTTGTATTGCGGGTCACGATGATAACCCAGAATAAAGGCTTCACTGGCCGGGAAGGCCGTTACTAAGCCCTGTGCTTGCCGGTCTTCCGGGACGTGCGCCACCTTCAAATGCCGGATTTGTTCGGCATTGAGCGGGGCCTCATGGGTGATCCAAGTATCGCCAAAGGCAAAACGGCCCGACGTCAGAGCTTTCATTCCGGCCAACACTTCCAGCAGTTCTGACTGACCGTTGCCCGATACCCCAGCAATGCCAACAATTTCCCCCGCACGTACCGAGAAGTTCAGGTTCTTTAAACGCGGTACGCCATGTTTGTCGGTATAGTTGAGTTGTTCGACGCGCAACCGTTCTTGGCTGGGCGTGGATTCACCTTTTTTCACCCGTAACAACACTTTCCGGCCTACCATTTGTTCCGCCAATTCTTCGCGGGAGGTTTCTTTGGTTTTCAAATGCGCCACCATAGCGCCCTGACGCATAACTGATACATTGTCGGTGACGGCCAGAATTTCACGCAGCTTGTGCGTAATGATGATCACCGTGGTGCCTTGATCACGCAAGGCCGCTAAAATTTTAAACAGGTGATCGGTTTCTTGTGGCGTCAGAACGCCCGTGGGCTCGTCAAGAATCAGCACTTTAGCGCCGCGATACAGTGCTTTAAGAATCTCGACGCGTTGTTGGATGCCGACGGGTAAGTCTTGAATTTGGGTGTCGAGCGGCACTTGGAGATTGTAGTCTTTCTCCAGTTGTTTCAGAGTGGCCCGTGCGTCACTCATGCTGCGGTTGAGCAGCGGGCTGGATTCAGCCCCCAAGATGACGTTTTCTAATACCGTGAAATTGTGCACCAACATGAAGTGCTGGTGCACCATGCCGATACCGGCGTCGATAGCGGCTTTAGAATCTTTCGCAATGAGCGGTTGCCCATCAATGAACATTTCCCCGGCATCGGCTTGGTAAAAGCCATAAATGATGCTCATCAGCGTGGACTTGCCGGCTCCGTTCTCACCCACGATACCGTGAATGGTGCCTTTTTCTACTTGAAGGTCGATGCCGCGATTGGCGTGTACGGTGCCAAACCGCTTATCGATGCCCTTTAGCTCCAAGGCCAAAGGTTTATTGTTATCTTGAGACATGTGAGTAACCTGTTGAACAGGGAAGGATAGACCCTTGGGTTCACCTTAGCGCGTTAGACAGTAAAAGCCCCCGAGGCTGAGTAACAGCGCACGAGGGCTAACGCTTACAACGGTTTACATGGCTGCGTAGTTGCAGTCACCGTTTTGCATGTAGTCATATACTTGAATTTCTCCGGATACGATTTTCGAGCGAATATCGTTTACGGCTGTTTCCAGATCAGCGGAGATCAAGTCACGGTTGAACTCATCCAGTGACCAGTCAACGCCATTTTCAGCGATGCCAAAGACTTGTACGCCGGCTTCCCAGTTACCCATCATAGACTGTTCCCATGATGTATAAGCGGCAGTTCCCACACGCTTCTCCATGGAGGTCAGCATGGTGCCAGGTTGCAGGTAGTTTTGGTTCGAGTCTACGCCAATCGCATAGATTTCGTTGTCAGCCGCTGTTTGGTATACGCCCAAGCCCGTACCACCAGCCGCTGCATAAATAACGTCTGCACCCTGCGAGATTTGCGAGTTAGCCAACTCACCACCACGGACAGGATCGTTAAACGCGGTCGGCGTAGAGCCGGTCATGTTTTGCAGTACATTGATGTTTTCGTTGACGTATTTTGCGCCCTGCTCATAGCCGCAGGCGAATTTACGAATCAACGGAATATCCATACCACCCACGAAACCGATGGTAGAGGTCTCAGACACCATGGCCGCCAATGCGCCTACAAGGAACGAGCCTTCGTGCTCTTGGAACACCAACGACTGTACGTTCGGGGCATCCACCACAGAGTCGATGATGGCGAACTGGGTATCAGGGAAGTCCGCCGCAACAGCTTCTACGGCGCTACCAAAGTTGAAGCCTACGGTAACGATAGGGCTATGGCCGTCTTGTGCCAAGCGACGAATGGCTTGCTCACGTTGCGATTCGTTGTCTGGCGTGAATTCACGGACAGCAACACCTTTGTCGGCAACGAAGGTTTCAACGCCATTGCGGAATACGGCTTCGTTGAACGATTTGTCGAACTTACCGGCGACATCATAAACAACGGCAGGGCGGAAAGAAGAGCTTTCTTCTGCAGCGGCAGCGGTGGCTGCAGGTTCATCATTAGAGCAACCCGCCAGAATGATGGCCGAAGCAACGCCGGTCAGCGCCAATTTGGTTAATGTTTTCATGTTTTCCCCTATGGTGTTATGCGGTAATGGTGGATGAAGGACAGCTAAAACAACGTCCACCTGTTATTGTTATCAAACCTGACCAAGATAGCAGTTTTTGGGCCAAAACGGCGAGCTATCTCGAAACTTTATCATTGGGAGATCGTGCTATATTAATGCACTTGACCAATTGGTCAATACTTCTTTCACAGATCCACCCAAACGTAAGCTTCATCTTATTCCCCAACCCTTCCAAAAGGCAATTCTGTGTGAATGTTTGAACGGTATTAAATGAAAGGAGACTGTGAAAAGATCAAGACAAGCCCGCATTCGTGCCCTAAATTATGGCTCGTTGCCCAATTGCAGAGCAGGACACACAAAAAAGGCCAGCGGCAGCTGGCCCTTTGCGGAATTGCCATCGTGCGGTAGCAGGCAGCTCGTCGGCTGCTCGCTACCCCCAAACTTGAGCGTTATCGTACGGCGCGTGCTGCGGCAACTACGGCGTCGGCGGTAATGCCAAAGTGCTTGAACAAGTCACCCGCTGGCGCGGATTCCCCGAACGTGTCCATACCCACGACAGCGCCGTCCAGACCCACGTATTTCAGCCAGTAATCTTTTATGCTGGCTTCAACGGCTACCCGTGCACGCACGGCTTTCGGCAATACGGCTTCACGGTAAGCGGCATGTTGCTGATCGAACTGGTAGGTCGATGGCATGGACACCACGCGTGCTTGCACGCCTTCGGCAGCCAGAGTTTCGGCCGCTTCTACTGCCAGGCTGACTTCCGAGCCGGTGGCGATCAGAATGACATCCGGTGTACCTGCCGTATCCTTCAGGATGTAGCCGCCTTTCTTGATCTGCGCCAGTTGCTCGGCTGAGCGGGTTTGGTGGGCCAGATTTTGGCGCGAAAATACCAAGGCACTTGGCCCTTCTTTGCGCTCAACGGCAACCTGCCAAGCAACTGCAGATTCCACGGCATCGCAGGGACGCCACGTATCCAGATTAGGCGTGGTGCGCATGCTGGCCAGTTGTTCAACCGGTTGGTGCGTTGGGCCATCTTCACCCAAGCCAATGGAGTCGTGCGTGTAGACGAACAACACACGTTGCTTCATCAGTGCAGCCATGCGCACCGCATTGCGCGCATACTCCATAAACATTAGGAAGGTAGCGCCGAAGGGAATGAAACCACCATGTAAGGCAATGCCGTTCATCATGGCGCTCATACCAAACTCACGCACGCCGTAGTAAACGTAGTCACCGTTGGCGTCCAGGCCGGTTACCGGTTTGCATTCAGGCCATTTGGTCAGGTTGCTGCCCGCGAGGTCAGCAGAACCACCCAAGAACTCAGGCAGCACTTTAGCGAATGCGGTAATGGCATTTTGGCTGGCCTTACGGCTGGCGATGGTTTCACCTTTTGCATTAACCTCGGCCACAATGCGCTCTGCTTGAGCTGCGAAATCGGCGGGCAGTTCACCGGCCAGGCGGCGTTTGAGTTCGGCAGCTTGTTCAGGGAAGGCTTTGGCATAAGCGGCCATTTTGTCTTCCCAAGCGGATTCTTTCACGCGGCCTTTGCCACGCGCATCCCATGCTTCATAGACGGGCTGCGGGATTTCAAACGGTGCATGGTTCCAACCCAAGCGGGCGCGGGTGAGGGCAATTTCATCGTCGCCCAAGGGCGCGCCGTGACAATCTTCTTTGCCTTCTTTATTCGGTGAGCCAAAACCGATGATGGTTTTGCAGCAAATCAACGTAGGCTGTTCGGTGTTCGCACGCGCGGTTTCAATGGCCTGACGAATTTCGTCGCTGTCGTGCCCGTTGACCCGAGGAATTACCTGCCATCCGTATGACTCAAAGCGTTTCACTGTGTCGTCGGTGAACCAGCCTTCTACTTCTCCATCAATGGAAATGCCGTTGTCGTCGTAAAACGCGATTAATTTACCTAAGCCCAAGGTGCCTGCGAGAGAACAGACTTCGTGCGAAATACCTTCCATCATGCAACCGTCACCCATAAAGGTGTAGGTGAAGTGGTCAATTACATCGTGCCCAGGGCGGTTAAACTGGGCTGCCAAAACGCGTTCGGCCAACGCCATGCCTACAGCATTAGCAATGCCCTGCCCCAGTGGGCCGGTGGTGGTTTCAACGCCCGGGGCATAGCCGTATTCCGGGTGGCCAGGTGTTTTGCTGTGCAGTTGGCGGAAATTCTTCAGTTCTTCAATGGGGAGGTCATACCCGCTCAGGTGCAGCAAAGAATACAGGAGCATGGAGCCGTGGCCGTTGGACAGGACAAAGCGGTCGCGGTTTGGCCAATTCGGGTTGGTGGGGTTATGGTTCAGATAGTCGCGCCATAACACTTCGGCAATGTCTGCCATTCCCATGGGGGCACCGGGGTGTCCACTTTTGGCTTTTTGGACGGCGTCCATACTGAGTGCACGAATGGCGTTAGCCAACTCATTGCGGTTGGGCATGAGGTCTGATCTCCTGGGCGGGTGGTTCTTTTTTGAGCGCGTATTGTCGCTGATGGCGGCCGGAAGTTAAACCCCGCAAGGGGTTCTTTATCGATCAAGGGTAGAATGAATTAAAGGGGGGTAAGCATTTAACGCGTATCCTTACTGAGTAGTCAGGATACGCGCAGGTGACGAAAGGTCTAAATGGCGCTGCCGCGTCCCGGCTGCCCACCGTTCATGGTGTTCTGTACTTCTTCAAATAATTCGGCGGTTGAGCCGACCATGGTTGGGTCCACCAAATGCTTGCGGTTCACGATAATGCTGGGCGTAGCGCGAATATTGTACTGTTGAACCAAGGCTTGGGCCTGCGCCATACGTTGATCCACCAAATCCGACCGTAAGGCCGCCTGAAAATCCGCATAAGGTACATTGATGTGTTGGCGGGCGAAGGCCAGTACGGCTTTCTCGGAGTATAAATCTACACCGCTTTGATAGGCATAGAATAAATGCGCATGGAACTGCGGGTTTTCGCCCAATATTTCAGCCGCATGAAAGGCGCGCGCAGCGTATTCAACCGTGGGGTCAAACAACACGGGGACTAAGACCAATTGGCCGTCATTCTCGATGCGTTCATCCCAGTGAATCAGCTCTTGGTGATAGAACTGATAGCAGGGACCACACTGGTAGCCAAAGAACACCAGAGCTTCCGGCTTGTCCGTCGGGTACGACGAGTAGTCGGTCGGTAAGGCGCTACGTTCGGTGGTGGTGTTCGTGGTCGCGCAGCCGGTCAGGATGACCAAAGCAGTGAGCAGAGGTAAGAGCAGTCGTTGCATAATGTGGTACTCCAATGGGGTCGCATGATGAACGCATCATGGTGGGGCCGTCCTGAGCATCCCCAACCCTTGCGTCCTTATTCAATTCGCCAGTGTTCCTTGTGGCACCGGCCAGAGAACGCTAGCAGAGGCTCCGGTCCGGCGCAACCGATGAGGCATTAAACTGCGGGCTGGTTCACATCAGCAAACAGTCGAGTCCATCCAACGCCATGTGGATCAGGAGACCGAGGCCGACCAAGCGCGTGCGCGACCACAAGGCTAGAACACCGTACCCCGCTATTGCTGGGTAGCTGTGTAACGGGTGAAAGCCAATGCTGCAGCGTGTCGGGTCATAAATAGGATCCGCCAGTAGGTGGTCAAGATCCACCAGCATGGTGGCTACCATGATTAACCAAGCACGCCGCCATTGCGCGCGAAAGCAGAGCCAAGCAACCAACGCAGGCACCAAAAAATGCAGGGCAATATGTGCCAAAGCCATAGGGGACGGAATGGGCATTAGGCATCCTGCATCAGGCGTTCAATCTCGTCAGGGTCTTTGGGGACACTCAGAGTGAAGTTCTCATGGCCTTCGACAGTGACCATGACATCGTCTTCAATGCGAATACCGATGCCACGCCACCGTGCGTCTACCCGTTCATTATCCGGAGCGACGTATAAGCCCGGTTCAATGGTCAGGCACATGCCCGGTTCCAGTTCGCGCCAATCGCCATTGTCTTTCTTGTAGCGCCCTACATCGTGTACGTCCATGCCCAGCCAATGACTGGTACGGTGCATGTAAAATTCCCGGTAGGCTTCTTGTGCGATCAATTCTTCTACTGGGCCTTCTAGTAAACCCAGTTCCACCAAGCCAGTGGTAAGCACCTGCAAGACCGCTTCATGTGGTTGATTGAAATGATTGCCAGGCTTCACTTCGGCAAGGGCGGCCTTGTGGGCACGCAACACCCAATCGTAGAGGGCGCGTTGTTCCGGCGAGAAGCGTCCGGAAACAGGAAAGGTACGGGTGATGTCAGCGGCGTAGTAATCCAACTCACAACCGGCATCAATCAACACCAGGTCGCCGGTTCGCAAGAGTGATTTGTTTTCGGTGTAATGCAGCACACAGCCATTGGCACCGCCACCGACAATGGCGGAATACGCGGGCAGGCGCGCGCCATGCCAGGCAAATTCATGGTTAATTTCAGCTTCTAACTGATATTCATGGGTAGCACGTTTGGCCATGCGCATCGCCCGCTTGTGGGCTTCGGCACTGATCAGTCCGGCATGGCGCATAATGGCGGCTTCAGCGTCCGACTTATACAAGCGCATTTCGTGGGTAATCGGATTCAAATTCTCAAGCCGTTCCGGGGCGCGTGCACCGCGCCGGGCTTGTGCACGCAAGGTGTCGATCCATGCCATCACTTGCATGTCCAGCCCTTGATCTTGCCCCATGGGAAAATACACCTGGCTGCACCCGTCCAGCAGGGTGGGCATCAGCTCGTCCAACTCATCGTTTGGGTAGGCCTCATCGGCTTGCAGGTGTGCTTTCACCCCTTCCGGCCCAAGGCGATAGCCGTTCCAGATCTCCATGTCACGGTCACGTTCGCGGCAAAACAGAATAAACTCTCCATCCGCCCGGCCGGGCATAAACACGGCCAGTGCATCAGGCTCGTTGAAGCCGGTGAAGTAGAAGAAGGTGCTGTCCTGGCGAAACGGATAATCCACATCGTTGTTGCGCAGGCGCTCGGTGGCGGACGGCAAAATGGCGATGCTGTTGGGTTCCAGTTGCGCCATCAAACGGTGGCGACGAAGCGCAAACTCTTCCGGAGCAATGGGGGTGTGTGACATAGAGTTTTACGTCTTCTTGGGTTAATGAAGGGTGGGCTTCTCGGCCTCGGCCGTGATGCCCAGCACCAGTTGAAAGTGATGCGCTGCCAAGCGGACATGCTCGGTTAACGCGGCATAGTCTTCTTCAGCTTCCGCGTCACTTTCTGATTCTACGTCCAATTGCGCAATGGCGATCAGATCTTCCAGCAATTCTTCGTCTTCACCTTCCGGTGCCGTCAATTGGCCGGTTACTCCGAGCGTGCTGACAAAACCCGCACACCAATCAGATAAGGCCTCTAAGCGGTCGGGCAGTGGTGCGTCGTCCGGAAGCATGAGCGTTAAGGCGAAGTTTTCCGTTTTTAGTTCGGTCAATGTGCCATCGTACAAATGATGCAAAACCGTGGTGTGTTGCTCGCTCAATTCGGCGTCTATTTCCAATGCTTCGCAGGCCGCCGCAAGCCACGCAGCGCGATCCAAACGTTGTCCGCTCACCAGACGCGCGGTTAGGCTGCCATGCAAATACGCCAAGGATTCCGTCGGGTCGAGATCGGCCAGGACATCATCCAGCGCATAATAATCGTTTTCCACCGTGCTACGCTCCATAGCCAGCTCCTATTCACAATTTCGCACTATGCTAGCATCCTTGACGCTGGTACGCTAAGGCCCTTGACGCGGATCGATACGCTGGCCTTGGCCGGTAAACGGTTCAATTACCCCGCGCAACCCGATATTGATGACAGAGCAGGGAGTAATGGCATGTCACAAGATGAAATGATGGCCTTGGAAGCGCGGGTAGACGAGCTCCTGCGTGAGTTCCAACGGCTTAAACGTGTACAAGCTGCCCATGAAGAAGAGCGTCGTGGGTGGGCGGCCGAAAAAGCCGATTTAGAAAATAAAAACCAGCAAGCGCGGCAACGGCTGGAGTTTGTTATTGCCCGATTGAAAGAATTTGAGCAGGCATCATGAAAGCCCACAATACCGTAAAATTGACCATCTTAGACCGTGACTATAACGTGGCCTGCCCGCCAGAATCGGAAGCGGAATTGAAGGCGGCGGCGTTGCAACTGCATCAGAAAATGACCGAAATCAAAGGCTCGGGAAAAGTTTTTGGCGTTGAGCGTGTGGCGGTCATGGCGGCGTTAAACCTGATCCATGAATTGCGTCAGAAGCAGGTCGCGAATCAAGCCTCGAACGAATCCATTGCGCGACTGATTGGCAAGATAGATGCCGTGTTGGACGATACGGATCCAGTTTAGTCCGGACCGTTAAAGATAAAGCCACCAAATACACGAAATTACATTGTCAACGCTGTATTCGAAGTTTAGATCAGTATACTAGGCACTGTCCCTGGTCTATTTGCCAGTCGATACGTCCTCGAGCCGATATTAATTATCCTGGAGATTTTGCGTTGGCGATGTGTGCACGTCCGCTGGTCGGAACGCCTAATTCGTCACCAGAGTCACCACCTTGAACTCTTCGGTTCAAGGCCACACTCGACAGCGGTAGTATCGGGGATCCTATTTTATGAGCAACACCGCAGACCGAATCCAGCTCAGGCGCGAGCTGAGAGCCCGTCGGCGCGGCCTGTCAGAGTGGCAACAACGCCATGCAGCGCTGCGCATCGCCCGCCGTTTGCAACATCACCCTTGGGTACATCAAGCCCAACACATTGCCTTGTACTTGTCGAATGACGGTGAAGTGAGCCTACAACCGTTAATTCACCTGCTTTGGTTGCAGAACAAACACGTCTACTTGCCGGTGGTTCACCCGTTACAACAACGCATGCGGTTCGCGTTGTATCGCCGACATAGCCTGATGCGGCGCAATCGTTTTGATATTCCCGAGCCGCGTACGACAAAACACCGAGCGCCCTATGAACTGGACTTGGTCTTGCTACCGTTGGTGGGCTTTGATGCTCTCGGCCAGCGGTTGGGTATGGGCGGCGGCTTTTACGACCGCACCTTTGCCCGCCGTGGCATGCGGCCATTGTTGCTGGGTATTGCCCATACCTGCCAACAGGTCGCGCGTTTGCCCAATGCCCCGTGGGATGTGCCTTTAAACGCCATTGTTACTGACACGGCTTGGATTTCGCCACGGCGGCCGCATGTACCGTCTTAACAGTAAACACAGAACAGGAGTTCGTTATGCCAACCGTCGCCCTTGCCCTTGGTAGTGGTGGAGCCCGTGGGATGGCCCATATTGGGGTTATCGAATGGTTACAGAAACACGATTTTGAAATTGTCAGTATTGCCGGTTCATCCATTGGCGCGCTGATAGGCGGCATGCATGCGGCCGGAAAGCTACAAGACTATCGTGACTGGGTGACCAGTTTGGAGCGCTCCAGTGTATTACGCATGCTGGACTTATCGTTTTCTCGTTCGGGGATCTTCAAAGGCGAGAAAGTCATTAAGCTACTGCGCGACATGACCGGCGACCTGAACATCGAAGACCTGGCCATTCCATTCACAGCGGTGGCGACGGACTTGAACCGGGAGCGCGCGATTTGGCTGAATAAAGGCTCGCTGTTCGACGCTATTCGCAGTTCTATTGCGGTGCCTTCGGTGTTTACGCCGCACCATTACATGGGCCGCTGGCTGGTGGATGGCGGCTTGGTTGACCCCGTGCCCGTCGGCCCGACCATGAATGCAAACGCCGACATCACCATTGCCGTGAACCTAAACCACGCGATTGATGAAATTGAACTCTTGGGTGAGGCCACACCCATAAAACCCCGCAAACGCCCGCTGAAGAAAAAGGTGGAAGAGCCAGAAGAGGATGACAGCCGTTGGCCTGCCTTCAGTGCCATGTTGGACAGCATTCGTGGCATGCACAAAGACAAGCCCGAACAGCAAAACAGCATGAACATGGTGGATGTGTTGTTCCGCTCATTCGACATCATGCAATCACAGATTACCGATGCGAGGCTGGCGTCTTATCGGCCGGATGTGGTGATCAATTTGCACCGGTCGGCCGGTGGATTCTTTGACTATGACCAAGCAAACGAGCTGATTCAATTAGGGTATAACCTGACGGAAGAAGCGATCGGGCGGCAATTGAAATCGGTGCAGCTCAAAGACAAAACTCTGTGACAGTAGGCCCCGGAACGGGGCCGACGATTAAACGGCTATAAGAACATCCGATACACCGGATTTTCGGATTCGTTCCAGTGCTGATAATTCAGCTCTTTCAACTTTTGCTGGAACTCGGCATTGTCCTCTCTTGGCACCTGAAACGCACAGAGTACGCGCCCATAGGCCGCACCATGGTTGCGGTAATGAAACAATGAAATACTCCAGCGCTTGCCCAATTTCTTTAAGAAATTCATCAAGGCTCCAGGGCGCTCCGGGAATTCAAAGCGGTACAACACTTCGGTAACGCTGTGGTGTGATTTACCGCCTACCATGTGGCGAATGTGGGCCTTGGCGATTTCGTTGTCAGTGAGGTCCACCACCGGGTATTCCGCCGCACGCAACGAAGCCACCAGTTCGTTCTTTTCGTCTGCGCCTGACACCTGCACACCAACAAAAATGTTGGCATCGTTGTCATCGTCATACCGATAATTGAATTCCGTCACCGAGCGCCGTCCCAACACCGCACAGAAAGCCAGAAACGCCCCGGCTTTTTCTGGAATCGTTACCGCCAATAAGGCCTCACGCTGCTCACCCACTTCCGCCTGCTCCGCCACATAACGTAAGCGGTCGAAGTTCATGTTGGCGCCACTGGATATCGCCACATAGGTTTCGTCGGTAGTGCCTTCGCGCTGAATGTATTTTTTCACCCCAGCCAAAGCCAAAGCTCCGGAAGGCTCGGACACCGAACGGGTATCATCGAACATATCCTTCACCGCCGCACAGATTTCATCGGCGGTGACGGTAATGACTTCATCCACATGGTGCTGGCAAATTTTCCACGTTTCCGCACCGATTTGCGCGACCGCTACCCCGTCGGCAAAGATCCCCACTTGGTCCAGAATCACCCGTTCGCCCGCTTTCATAGCCGCCGCCAAACAGGCCGACTCTTCAAATTCGACCCCGACAATGCGGATTTCCGGGTTTAAATACTTCACATAAGCGGCCATGCCCGCGATCAAACCGCCACCACCGACCGGGATAAAGATGGCGTGCATGGGGCGACCATGCTGGTGCAGAATTTCCCGTGCAACGGTACCCTGCCCGGCGATGGTGTCCGGGTCATCAAACGGGTGGATATAGGTTAAGCCCTGTTCTTCCATCAATATCCGCGAATGCGCTGACGCTTCATCAAACGCATCACCGTGCAACACCACCTTCACGTACTTGCCGCCATGACTGCGCACGGCATTCACTTTGATGTCTGGCGTGGTTTTCGGCATTACGATCACAGCACGGGTTTTCAGCAAATTCGCCGAATAGGCCACGCCTTGCGCGTGATTGCCCGCCGAAGCACAAATTACCCCGCGGTCACGTTCTGCCTGCGTCAAATTCGCCAAACGGTTATAGGCGCCACGAATCTTGAAAGAAAATACCGGCTGCAAATCTTCGCGCTTAATCAAAATCTGATTATTGAAGCGCTTGGAGAGATTGTGCGCAATGTCGAGCGGCGTTTCACGGGCCGCCTCGTACACTTTAGCGTTCAGTATTTTCTTAACCGTTTCTTCCAGAGTCATGGTGCTGCCTGAGCTTGGGGGTGGATGAAATCAACAAGCGCTCGATTGTAACAAAGCGGGCGGGGAAATGTATCGGTTGCGTTGGGGAAGTTTGGGTTTACCGCAAGTTGTCACAGCCCTAATTATGGTCGTGTTAGCAGAGAAGACGCAGACAATACACAAAACTAAAAAGTACACCCATACCCCCTTGCCGGTGATGCGTCTATAATGAGTCGTAACTTCATTCAGGACAGGTCACATGACTCAAGACGACATGAAAAAAGCCGTTGCGGCAGCGGCGTTGGAAGAAATTCGTGGGCAGATCCATGCTGATTCGGTCATCGGTATTGGTACGGGCTCTACGGCGAACCATTTTATTGACCAATTGGCAGCGTTAAAAGGTAAATTCCGGGCAACCGTGGCCAGTTCCGAAGCCTCAGCTGAACGGTTGCGCGGGCATGGTATCGAAGTCATTGACCTGAATGACGTGAAAGAGTTGCCGTTTTACATCGACGGTGCCGATGAAGCGAATTTGCAGTTGGCCTTGGTAAAAGGTGGCGGAGCGGCGTTAACGCGGGAAAAAATTGTCGCGGCCTGTGCCAAAGAGTTCATTTGCATTGCGGATGAATCAAAAGCGGTGGAGACGTTGGGTAAATTCCCCATTCCGGTTGAAGTGATTCCCATGGCGCGTAATTACGTGATGCGGAAGTTGGAGAAGCTCGGTGGGCGGCCAGTATATCGTGAAGGTGTGATCACCGACAACGGTAACATCATTCTTGATGTACATGGTTTGAACATCACCGATCCCAAGGCCATGGAAATTGAGATGAATTCTATCGTGGGTGTGGTAACGAACGGTATCTTTGCGTGTCGCAGCGCGGATTTGTTGTTGCTGGCCTCGCCGACGGGTGTACGTCGCCTATCCGTCATCAATACGCCGTCGCAGAAGGGCGAGTATTACTGAGTTGCTTTAAGGTCGTTTGAACGTATCGTAGGAGCGCAGCCCTCTGCGCGAAAATCGGCCAGAGGGCTGGCCTCCTACGATTATTGTTCGGCCAGAGGGCTGGCCTCCTACGATTATTGTTCGGCCAAGGGGCTGGACTCCTACTGCACCGCCTGCCACGTCTGCGTCCGCCCGATCAACGCAAACCCAATAAACCCGCGCACTTCCAATGTATCGCCATTATCGGCTACGGTCAGCAAGGCTTTGTATTCTTTGCCGTTGGCCGGGTCGGTAATGGTGCCGCCGTTCCATTCTTGCTTGCCGGCATCCCAGCGTAAACCTTCGATAATCTGTAAGCCTTCAAAGGGCGCATCACGTTTATCGCCTTTGCATTGGTCACAGAACCACTGGTCACGTGGGCGGTCTGACTTGATGATTTCACGAATGTGCCCTACCAGCTCGCCGTTCACGACGTTCAACTCGACGCGGCTGCGTACGTCGCCCGTTTCGTCATCAATGGTGTACCAAAATCCCACTGGGCTGGTTTGTGCCTGTGCGGCAAAAGCGGTTAACACAAGGGAAAGTGCAATTAGCCAACGCATGTGCGGTGTCTCCTATTTATTGTTGTGATGGACTGCAGGTACAGCGTAGATCAGCAACGCCAGGTTCTCCAGCGTTCTAAATTACAGCGTGTCGATTGTTGCCTGCGCGGACGGAATGCACAAAAAAGGCGAGTCAATGACTCGCCTTTCGGCACAGAGCTGGGAACGCTAGATGCGTCCTTCTTCTACCGCAAAACAAGACGCCAAACTGTCACGCACTGAAATCAATTTCGGTCGTTCGGATTTGCAGCGGTCATTGGCGTACGGACAACGCGGGTGGAAAGTACAGCCAGATGGTGGATCAATCGGGCTGGGGATTTCCCCGGTTACCGGTTGACGCTTCCGTCCGCTCATTTCGTGGTCGGGAATAGCATCCAGCAGCATGCGGGTGTAAGGGTGCACGGGATTGGCGAACAGTTCTTGGCTGGGTGAATTTTCCACCATAGAACCCAAGTAGAGCACACCGATGCGGTTGGCCATGTGTTTCACCACAGACAAATCATGGCTGATGAACAAATAGGTTAGGCCAAACTCGTCTTGCAGGTCACGCATCAGGTTCAGAATCTGTGCCTGGACGGACACATCCAGTGCCGATGTCGGTTCGTCACACACCAAGAAGTCGGGCTGCGCAGACAGTGCGCGCGCAATGGCGATGCGCTGCCGTTGACCACCGGAGAATTCATGCGGGAATTTATGGCGGTCACGCCCGGCCAAACCGACGGTATCAAGCAGCTTTTCAACCTGTTTGACCACTTTAGCTTTGTCTTTCTCAAGGCCGAAGGCATAGATAGGTTCGGCGATGATGTCCCCCACCCGCCAACGTGGGTTGAGGCTCGCAAACGGATCTTGGAAGATCATTTGAATGCGTCGACGCAAGGTTTTGAAGGCTTCACCTTTCGAGGCCGCAAGATTTTGACCATCAAAGGTAATGGTGCCACTGGAAGGACTGATCAAATCCACAATCAATTTCGCAATGGTGGACTTGCCCGAGCCAGATTCACCCACCAAAGCAAAGGTTTCCCCTTTGTTGATGGAAAAGGAAACCCGGTCGACTGCGGTCAGAAAACGTTTGGGTTCCTTCTCTAATACGCGGTTTAACCAAGGTTTCGAGACATCGAAATGGCAGGATAAATCGTTGATTTGCAACAAGGCTTCGTTCGCCGTTCGCGTTTTAGGTTGTGCGGTCATGAGGGCTCCTTAGCGTCGTACAACCAACAGGCTACTTGCCCGTCTGCCACAGCTATCAGGTCGGGACGTTCTTCTTTGCAGCGTGCGAAAACCCGGTCACAACGCGGATTGTAGGCGCAGCCGGTCGGTATGGCATCCAAACGTGGCATGCTGCCAGGAATCTGCACCAAACGCTCGGTTTCATGCACGATAGACGGAATGGAACCCATTAAACCGACGGTATAGGGGTGTTTCGGGTGTTTGATGACATCGCGCACCGGACCGATTTCGGCAACTCGACCGGCGTACATAACCGCCACGCGGTCGCAGGCTTCCGCGATCACGCCCATGTCATGCGTCACCAACATCACCGCTGCACCGTGTTCTTTGCACATGCGTTTCAGCACGTCGATGATCTGCGCCTGCACGGATACATCCAGCGCGGTGGTGGGTTCGTCCGCGATGATCAATTCCGGTTCACCCGCTAACGCTAACGCAATCACCACGCGTTGACGCATTCCACCGGAAAACTGGTGCGGATAATCGTCCACCCGTTTGTCTGCGGCGGGAATACCTACTTCATCGAGCAACGCAATAGCACGTTCCCGCGCTTGCTTTTCGTTCATCGGCAAGTGTGTACGAATGGTTTCGATCAGCTGGTCGGCTATGGTCAGAATAGGGTTCAGTGACGTTAAGGGGTCCTGAAATACCATGCCGATGCGCTTGCCCCGAATGCGCCGCATGGCTTCATAGGGGAGGTTATCAATGCGTTCGCCGTCGAGGAGAATCTCGCCCGACGCTACCCGGCCCGGTGGTTCCAGCAAGCCTATGATGGCGGCTCCGGTCAGCGATTTACCCGCGCCAGACTCACCGACCACGCCCAGTATTTCACCGCGCGCAATGTCAAACGACACATGGTCTAGGGCACGCAGCACATTCTTGCGCTTGGGGAATTCCACCACCAAGTCACGTACCGACAAAAGTACACCCTGTTGTTCATTGTTTTGTTCACGACTCATGTTTAACGCAACCTCGGGTTCAGGGCGTCACGTAACCAATCGCCCAATAAATTCACAGACAACGCCAGAATCAACAGCGTTACCCCGGGGAAGAAGGTAATCCACCATTCGCCAGAGAACAAAAATTCATTCCCAACGCGAATTAAGGTGCCCAAGCTGGGTTGCGTGGCGGGTACGCCCACACCCAAGAACGACAGGGTAGACTCCAGAATGATCGCCAGCGCCAAGCCGATGGTGCCAATGACCAACACCGGGCCCATAACGTTAGGCAGAATATGCCGTAACAGAATACGGGGGGCCGGCACGCCAAAGATGCGGGCTGCTTGTACGTATTCTTTGTTTTTCTCGGACAGCGTAGAACTGCGCACAGTACGCGCGTACTGCACCCAGTCACTCAGGCCAATGGAAATGATCAGTACGTACACCGCAGCTTGTTCCTGATAGGCCACCGGAATCAAACTCTTGGTAATACCAAAGATCAGCAAGGCCACCAAAATGGCTGGGAAGCTCAATTGCACATCGGCAACGCGCATGATCAGGCTGTCCACCCAGCCGCCTTTGTAACCGGCTATCAAGCCCAGACCAATGCCCAACACGGCGGCAAAAGCCACCGAGGCAAAGCCAACCAGTAGGGAAATCCGCGAGCCGTATAGAATGGCCGAGAAAATATCCCGCCCCTGGCTGTCGGTGCCCATGAGGTAACTGTTTCCGGTGAACATATTCTCGGCCAAAGGCGGCGTAAACCCGTCCATCAGATTTAGCGTGGCCGGGTCAAAGGGGGTATGCGGTGCGACCCAGGGGGCTAAAAACGAAGCCAAAATGATCAACAAGGTAATCACCGCTGACGCCACCACCACCGGGCGGCGAATAAAATCGTAAAACAAATCGCTATCGACAATTCGCTTCCACAAGGGTGGTGCTACGGGCATCTCGTGTTGTTCAGTCATATTGTTCATTCCTATGGTACTCCTTATCGACCAGCGCTGCGTTTAGTGGCGCGCAAGCGAGGATCTACCACAAAATAGAGCATATCCACGATGAAATTGATGATGACGAAGATCAGTGCAATCACCAGCAAATAGGCGGACATAAACGGAATATCCACAAACCGGATGGCATTGATAAACAGCAATCCGACGCCCGGCCACTGGAACACCGTTTCAGTGATGATGGCAAAGGCGATAATGGAACCCAACTGCAAGCCGGTGATGGTGATAACCGGCAACATGGTGTTTTTCAGCGCATGATGAAAATGGATAGAGCGCTGTTTCAAGCCACGGGCGCGGGCAAACTTAATGTAGTCCGTGCGCAGTACTTCGAGCATTTCAGCGCGCACTAGGCGCATGATCAGCGTCAGCTGGAACAGCCCCAGCGTAATGGCGGGTAAAATCAGCGACTGAATACCGGAGGCGGTTAAAAAGCCAGTGGTCCAGGAATCACCAATGGGCACCACGTCACCACGGCCAAACGAAGGCAGCCAGGACAGTTCTACCGCAAACACATAAATCAACAAAATACCGATCAAGAAGGTCGGTAGCGACACCCCAACCAGCGATGACGACATAATAAAATTACTCAGCCAACCGTTACGGTTCAAGGCGGTGTATACCCCGAGTCCAATACCCAAGCTCAGGGCAAACACCCCGGAAACAAAGGCTAATTCTAAGGTGGCAGGCAAGCGCTCCATGATCACTTCCGATACCGGGCGTGCCATGCGATAAGAAATACCAAATTCACCCTGTACGGCATTGCCGACAAAGCGCACAAATTGAAGAGGGATGGGGTCATTCAAGCCCAACCGCTCGCGCAGTTCTGCTCGATCTTGCTGGCTGGCTTCTTGACCAACCATATTGTTGATGGGATCACCCACAAATTGGAACAAACTGAAGGAAATGAAGGCCACGACCAGCATGACGATGACGGCTTGAATGATCCGTCGAATTAACATGGCGATCATTGGTCAATACCCTTATTCATGATCGTTTCTCATAACAAGAAGACAGACCGCAGTCTGTCTTCTCAGGTTACCGCTAACGCTGTGTTGAATTCATGGGTAGGAGCGCGGCCCACCGCGCGAATTCGGCCAGTGGGCTGGCCTCCTACCGCCGAAATCAACAGCGCCTTAATGGTTACTTATCAGTTAAAGCTCAAGTATTTCAGCATAGGCTGGTTTTGCGACTGTACATCAAAGTTGATGTCGGTACGCATCGCCCAGTTCAATACTTGGTGGTGAACCGGCAGGTAAACCACGTCTTCTTGTGCGAGATCCCAAGCCTGAGCGATGGCCGCATTACGCGCGTTCAGGTCGGTTTGCGTTGGCAATGAACGTGACAGACGGTCGAACTCAGCGTTAGACCAGCCGGTGAAGTTCCACGCACCCGTATTGGCCGTTTTCGTTTCCAACAGGAAGTCGAACACATAGTGCGAATCCAGTGTTGGAACAGACCAGCCCAGGATGTAGAAGTCCAGCACGCCTTGTTGCAGTTCAGCGAAGTGAATGCTGTTCGCACGGGCGTCCAAACGAACGGCGATACCGATTTGGCCCAGCATGCCGGTTACGGCTTGGCAGACGGCTTCATCGTTCACGTAACGGTCGTTTGTGCACGTCAGCGTGACTTGGAAGCCATTGGGGTAGCCTGCCTCAGCCAGTAATTGCCGTGCTTGAGCAACGTTAGTAACGGGTACGGTATCCAGTTCGGTGGTGTAACCGTTCACGAACGACGGTGCGATCATACCAGCAGGAGTTGACTGACCACGCATAACCACTTGCTGAATCGCTTGGCGGTTGATGGCAATGTTCATCGCTTGACGTACACGGATGTCCGCGAAGGGGTTTTCGCCTTTCACGTTCGACGTGCGCAGTTCACTGCGACCTTGATCCATACCAAACATGATGGTGCGGTTTTCCGGGCCTGTTGCCACAGAAATGTTAGCGGCATTGTTCAGACGCTGAATGTCCTGTACAGGAACGTCTTGCAGGAAGTCGATCTCACCCGACAGCAAGGCAGCAGCACGCGTGGCGGCGGACTGAATAGGCGTGTGTACGATACGTGAAATTTCCATTGGGAACATGTTACGGCCCCAATAGTTTTCGTTGCGTACCATTTCTGTGCGGACGTCCGGATCACGGCTGACCAAGCGGAAAGGCCCGGTACCGTTGGCATTACGTACCGCGAAGTTTTCTTCACCGGCTGAGTAGTCCTGCGGAATGGTTACATTGTTGGCTTCTGACCAGCCCTTGTCCATGATGAACAGGTTCGTCAGGTTGTTCGGCAACAGCGGGTTCGGGCCGCTGGTGCGCAGATGAACGGTGTAGTCATCCACCGCCGTGACTTCTACCACTGAACTGATCAGGGTGCGCATGTCCGAGTTTTCGTGCTGCGCACGTTGGAAGGAGAACACCACGTCTTCTGCGGTGAAGTCTTCACCACCGTGGAATTTCACGCCTTGGCGCAGTTTGAATTCCCACACGGTAGGGTCCGAAGGCAGGATACGCCACTCGGTCGCCAAGCCAGGTTGCATGGCAGAGTCCATATCCAAATACACCAGTGGGTTATACATCTGGTGCGCCACGGCATGGGTCATCCCGTGGTTCTGTGAATGGGGGTCAAACGTCAGAGAGTCACCGGCACTAGCCCAGCGCAACGTTTCAGCACTGGCCCCTGCGGCCAAAACAACAGACATCGCAACGCCTGTTGATACAGTACGGACAAACCTTTTCATGTTGGTTTCCTCAATATTAATGGGCTTACTCTCAACCCCAGCATGGAGCTTTGGCGGGTAAGCGATTCTTCTTTTTAGCTCAGTGTCAGAGCCTGTGATGCGGAGACCGTCTCTACACCCAGCCACACGTCACAGCAAACATTACGCCACAGTTGAACATCTGGTCAAACTAAAACGATGCAGTATGTACAAATAACGTTACGTTTGCGCTTGGTATGTAGGGTAAACACTGATTTATAGTTTTTGTCTCAGCAGATTAACACTGGCTAGGCTAGACAGGTCGGTCAAGAATTTCAAACGCTTTTGACGGTACACCGCGAATATGCCGGAATTTCGTTCATCAATGTGTACAGATTTTTGCACAGTAGCGGCATTAAGCGCCTGAATCCCGCTCATACAGCACGAAGGAATACGGGTAAGGGTTCGGACCTTCCGCCGTGAAATCCTCGCGCTGGCGCTCGGTAAATTGCGACCAGTCGACTTCGGGTGCCCAAGCATCACCCTCGACATCGGCATGGACGTGGGTGATGTAGAGTCGGTCGGCATCCGGCAGAGCAAGGGCATACAGCTGGGCACCGCCCATAACGATGATTTCGTCTTGCCCATCGATCAGCGCTTTGGCTTCTGCCTGAGCGTATGCGTCCGCCAACGTAGTTACACCGATGACGCCCGCTGGGAGCGCATCAGGTTGACGCGAAAGCACAATATTGGTGCGCCCCGGTAAGGGTCTGCCAATGGAATCGAAGGTTTTTCGCCCCATAATTACCGGTTTGCCGAAGGTCATGGCCTTAAAAAATTTTAAATCGTTGGGTAAATACCAAGGCAACGCATTGTTACGCCCAATAACGCCATTGGCGGCTTGTGCCCAAATTAACGCTTTCTGCATGGTCTTGCCCTTGTACTTTCGATTCAGGTTCTGGATTATACGCCGGTCACGAGTTTTATCTATTGGACCCAATTGTTATGCACCCAGTACCCAACGAGATTACCCAAGTCTATGCCCAAGCCGATGAGCTGTATTCCGCAGCCGATGTCAGCGCCGCCATAGACCGGATGGCAGAAGCCATCAACAGCACCATGGGTGATCGCAACCCGGTGGTCTATTCCGTCATGAACGGCGCCCTGGTACTGACCGGTCACTTGGTTACGCGACTCACGTTTCCTTTAGAAATCAGCTACTTGCATGCTACCCGTTATCGCAATGAAACCCACGGCAGCTCGCTCGACTGGCGGGCTTTCCCGATGCAGGATGTGAAAGACCGTAGCGTGTTAATTGTCGATGATATCTACGACGAAGGCGGCACCTTAGCGGCCATTGTCGACCATTGCCATGCGGCGGGTGCAGAAGAGGTGCGTGTTGCGGTATTGATCAACAAAATCCACGACCGCAAAGTCCGGCCGGATATGGCCATCGACTACATTGGCTTGGAATGTGTTGATCGCTATGTGTTCGGGTTCGGTATGGATTACAAAGGGTATTGGCGGAATGCGCCGGGGATCTATGCCGTTAAGGGCATGTAGTTAGGATAAAACCCCTTTTTCTCAAGCCAGCGTTGTTAAAAATTCCCTCGAATCGCTCACTTACCGGCAGTAAGCTCGGCTCATCTCGGATATTTTTGCCGCGCTGGCTTATCGCCTCTGGGGTTTTATGTGTTACGCATTCTCAAGCCAGCGTTGTTAAAGACGACATCGCATCGCGTAGGCGTGTTTGGTCACCAATTTGCCACAAAGCCTGTGCTATGCTGTTAAAAAGCATTTTTTAACAGGAATCACGCACCTGCATGAGCACTTTCAGCGCCGAACATTTTTTTAACCGTGAATTGAGTTTGTTGGCGTTTCATCGCCGTGTGTTGGCGCAAGCCATGGAAGAAAGTTTGCCTTTACTGGAGCGGTTGCGGTTTTTGTGTATTTCAGCGTCCAACATTGATGAATTCTTCGAAGTTCGGGTTGGCGGCTTGAAAGAGCGTTTGGAAGCCGGTATTCAAACGACCGGGCCAGACAATCTGGGGCCACAAGAGTTATTGGATATGATCAGTACGCGCGCCCATGCGCTGGTGACTGATCAATACGCTCTGTTGAACGACCACCTATTGCCTTTGCTGCATGGCGTGGGTTTGCATGTGCTCAAACGTGATGCTTGGACAAAACCGCAAACCGAATGGCTGCATGCGTATTTTGAAGACGAAATTCTGCCCCTGCTGTCACCCATGGGGCTCGACCCCGCGCACCCGTTTCCCCGCATTCTGAACAAAAGCCTAAACTTTATTGTGCAACTGGAAGGCAAAGATGCCTTTGGCCGGAACAGCGGTATGGCCATCGTGCCGGTACCGCGAGGCTTGCCCGATATGCTGCGTTTACCCAGCGAACTCATGCCCGAGGGCGGGCAGGGTGTGGTGTTTGTATCGTCTATCATCCATGCCTTCATCGACGATTTGTTTTACGGCATCACGCCAGTGGGCTGCTATCAATTTCGGGTGACACGTAACTCGGAATTGTTTGTGGACGAAGAAGAACAGGGCGATTTGCGCCGCGCGATTGAAGGCGAGTTGGTCTATCGCCAATACGGCGATGAAGTGCGCTTGGAAGTCGCGCAGAACTGCCCGGATGTCTTGGTGGCTTTCCTGCTGAAACAATTTGAAATGACGGCGGCTGACCTGTATCGGGTGGATGGCCCCGTCAATCTGAACCGCCTGAATCAACTGATTGATTTGGCCGAACGCAGCGACTTGGAATACCCGGCCTTTACCTCCAGCATGCCGCGTGCGGTGCAAAAGAAAGACAGTCTGTTTGAGGTGATCCGCAAGCAAGACATCTTATTGCACCATCCCTTTGATTCTTTCCGCACTGTCGTTGAATTTCTGCGCCAAGCCGCGAAAGATCCGCACGTACTGGCGATCAAACAAACCCTATACCGCACTGGCCCTAATTCGGTGATTGTGGATGCCTTGGTGGCTGCCGCCAAAGCGGGTAAAGAAGTCACCGTGGTGGTGGAACTGCGCGCGCGCTTTGACGAAGAAGCCAACGTAGCATTGTCAGCTAAGCTGCAAGATGTCGGTATCCATGTGGTGTATGGCGTGGTCGGCTATAAAACACACGCCAAAATGGTGCTGGTGGCGCGCCGCGAGAACGGCATATTGCGCAATTATGTGCACTTGGGTACGGGGAACTATCATGCCCGCACCAGCCGGATATACACCGATTATGGGTTGCTGACCGCGAATGAAGCGGTGGGTGATGATGTTTACCGCATCTTCTTGCAGCTCACCAGTTTGGGTAAGGTATCCAAAATGGAGCATTTGCTGCATGCGCCCTTTACCTTGCACAAAGGCATGATGAAGCGCATAGAGCAAGAAATCAGCAACGCGAAAGCCGGTAAGCCAGCGCGTATTGTGGCGAAGATGAACTCACTGTGGGAAGAGCATTTAACGCGCAAGTTGTATGAAGCATCGCAAGCCGGTGTGCAGATTGATCTGGTGATTCGCGGTATCTGCCAGATTCGTCCCGGCGTGCCCGGTGTATCAGAGAACATTCGGGTACGTTCGATTGTGGGGCGCTTTTTGGAGCACACACGGATTTTCATTTTCCACAATAATGGTGAACCCGAAGTTTGGGCGGCCAGTGCAGACTGGATGGAACGCAATATGTTCCACCGCGTCGAAACCGGTTTTCCGATTTTGCAGAAAAGGCTGAGAGAAAAAGTCATTCGGGAAATCGAGTACTATCTGAAAGACAATTGCCAAGCGTGGGAATTGCACAGTGACGGCGAATATTACCGTCATTCGCCCGCGGACGGGGAAGACCGCTTTTCGGCACAAGAACGCTTATTGGAAACGCTAACGCGGAGCCCGTAACCGTTCACTTATCGGGTCATTCGTGAATGACCCCTACGCCGATAGGACGCGTTGCAGGGGAGGGGTCACGACCCTCCCGCAAGTCGCTTTAATACGCCCCTTGCGCGTGCCTGCCGAATTTTAAGTCGATGGTGACGGGGCGTCTAGGCTTAACTCATAACCAATGGCAGCTAAATGCTGCGCTTCGGAGGCTAAATCGGCTTGCAACAGAGGCTGTTCGGCGAACCAGGGTGGCGCAAGATGCAGCGCGAGCTTTTTCTTTTGCGCACTTAAGGTGATGCGAATGTCGCTGTGGTCCGCTCTGGCCCGGTGCAGAATGACGGCCAAGCGAAGCAGCACGGACAATCGCTGAATGGCTTTATCGACGGTTTCTTTGTCTTTCTGTTCTTTGTACGTTTTAGCGGGAAATTTCTTCCGTTGGCTCAACACCAAAAACGCCAATATTTGTTGCTCTTGTTGCGAGAACCCCGCCATGTCGCTGTGTTCACAGATGTAAGCACTGTGTTTGTGAAAGTTGGCGTGCGCGATGTCCAAGCCGACTTCGAGTAAGTAGGCGCTCCAGCGCAGATAACGCCCGGCCTCTTCCGGGTTGAGGTCCCATTCTTGTTGCACTTGCTGCATTAACTCAAGGGCTGTGTTCGCCACTCGTTCGGCCTGTTCGGTATCGACATGAAAGCGCTGGGCAAGTTGACGCACACTGGTTTCACGAATGTCTTGGTTGCCATAGCGGCCCACTAAGTCGTACAGCAACCCTTCACGCAACGCCCCTTGAGAAGCTTCCATCGATTTCAGTTGTAAGCTCTCGAACAGAGCGCGTAATACAATCACGCCACCCAGAAACACCGGTTCACGGTCAGCGGAAAGCCCCGGCAAAGAAAGGCCCTCAACATTGCCATGTGCTTCATAGTGAGTGCAGATTTTTTCCAACCCTTCCAGGGTAATGCCATGGGTGCCCCAGCCATTGGCCTGACACACTTTAAACGCCGCCTTGATGGTGCCACTGGCACCCACTTCATGCTCCCACTGGAAGCGCTTGAGCGTGCGCAATATGGGCTCGATCTCTTGCCAACACGACATCAGTGCGGCTTGAATGGCTTTGCCAGTGACTTTGCCGTCGGGGAAAAACTGTCGAGTAATGGCGACACAGCCCATGCCGAGGCTGTCTTTGAAGTCGATGCTGAACTGTTTGCCAATGATGATTTCGGTGCTGCCACCGCCAATGTCGACCACCAGGCGATTGCCCGCTTGCCCGGCTAAACTGTGCGCTACGCCGTCGTAGATTAAACGCGCTTCTTCAGCGCCCGAGATGATTTCAATAGGATGCCCCAAGGCGTCTTCCGCTGCGCTCAAGAAAGCTTCTGTGTTGTTCGCCGAGCGTAAGGTTTTGGTGCCAACACAGCGTACAGAACCCGATGGCAAGTGGCTTAGGCGCTCACCAAAGCGGCGCAAACAGGCCAGCGCACGCTCTTTTGCCGCGTCATCCAAATCACCTTCGGGGGTTAGGCCAAACCCCAAACGGACAGATTCTTTGAGTCGATCAAGAATCCGCAGTTCACCGTCTTCCTGTCGAGCAACGACCATGTGAAACGAATTTGAGCCCAAATCAATGGCAGCAAATTCATTGGGCGTTTTACGAAATAATTCGCTGATGGTGAACATATTTTGGCCTGTGTTCGTAGGTGTTTAAGGAAGAGAGTACCTTTAATGTCTTAGGGTTGCGCAATGTTTTGAGCAGGGTAGCAAACCTTGATGACAGCATGAAGATAAAAACGATAACTGAGAGGGTTAACGATGCGAGTACTCATTACCGGAGGCAGTGGCTTTTTAGGCCAAGCACTGTGTCGAGATCTGTTACTACAAGGCCACAAGGTAGTGATTCACAGCCGCGAGCCGGAACGACAAAAGCGACGCCAGCCCGATTTGAACGTTGAGTGGGTGGCAACACTGCAGGACATACACGGCGATGTGGATGCCGTGATCAACCTTACCGGGGCTAACCTGTTTACCCTGCCTTGGACGGACAAGCGCAAAGCCACCTTGTGGCGCAGCCGGGTCGACCATACCCAAGCCTTGGTGGATTGGATGCTGCAGCGCCCTGTGCGCCCGCAGGTATTCTTGTCGGGTTCGGCAGTGGGTATCTATGGGGATGCGGGCGACACCACGCTGAATGAGCAAAGCCCAGCGGGCCAGGATTGGGCGGCTGAATTGGTGCAGGCGTGGGAGCGTGCGGCCTTGCAAGCAGAAACTGAGGGCATCCGCACGGTGTTGTTGCGTACAGGTCTGGTACTGGGTGAAGGTGGTTTGCTGCAACCGCTGCTGCCGTTGTTTCGTTTGGGCTTGGGTGGATCATTAGGGCGTGGGCAGTTTTGGTACAGTTGGATTCATCTGGACGACTGGGTAGCGGCTACCGTTGCGTTACTCGGAACACCCACAGCGCAAGGGCCTTATAACCTGACCGCTCCCCATCCGGTGCGCTATGCAGAGTTTGCACAAACGCTGGGGAAGACCTTGCATCGCCCGGTATGGCTGACACCACCGCAGTGGGCCTTGGGACTATTGCTGGGTCAGCGGGCACAGTTGATGTTGTCCAGCACGCGCGCCCTTCCGGAGCGCCTGAAGGCGGAGGGTTTTCATTGGCAGCATGAAACGGTTGCCGCTGCGTTGCTAGCGATCGTTGATGCTTGAGGTGCTTTAGATAGGGGTATTCGGTCGGGACGCTGGTCGAATAAGGCTTGCCTGTGGCATCATGTCGTCTGTTTAGAAACCGGCAAAGTTTAGGTGCTCATGGGGTTGTTTTGGCGCTGTAAAACAGTGTTTATGCTACTTTGCGTGGTAAGCGTGTTGGTCGGTTGTGGCCGCGCGGTAATCCCCTGTACGGATCCGACTGACAATCCGGAATGTCGAGCGACACTCGATGAAATCATGGCGCGTGCCCATGTGCCTGCAGTCAGTGTTGTGGTGCTACAAAACTTTCGCGTGGTTGAGCAGTGGGCGGTAGGAACCGCCAGTATGGATCTGAATCGGTCCATCAGTGTCACCACGCCGTTTCAAGCCGGGGACTTGAGTATGCCGGTGACGGCCTTGGGCGTTCTTGCCTGGCTGCAAGACTCGGGTGGCCATTTGGACCTGGTCGTCAATGAAGGGTTGGCCGACTGGCAGATTGCCGACCGCCGTGGTTGGTCGGGTAATGCCGTTACCCTACGGGATTTGCTGAGCCACCGGCATGGCTTAAGCCCCACCAGTTTCCGAGGCTATGCGGTGGGTGAAATGCCTCCGACATGGAGCGAGATGCTCACCGGACAAGGTGCGGCGAACTCGGCACCGGTATTACTTGCCAGCCAGCCGGGTGAAAATTGTGATTATTCAGCGGCGGGTTACGAAGTGCTGGCGTATTGGCTGGAACAGCAATCCGATTGGACCTTCGCCAGTTGGCAAAATATTGCGGTATTTACCCCACTTAACATTCCTGCCCGTTATCAATTGATCGGCTTGCCCTCGCCCGCCCTAGGCCATGATTGGCGCGGTAAAGTTATTCCCGGTGGATTCCGGCGTTATCATGAACATGCGGCGAAGGGGCTGTGGGCGACGCCAACTGACTTGGCTCGTATCGTGCTCGAAGTCATGGCGACCGTCCGTGGGCAAGGCCGAATTATCACCGACCCGGATCTGGTGAGCGCCTTGTTGAGTCCTCAAGGTTGCCGCTGGGGCCTGGGATGGTCGGTGGAGCGGCGTGGCTCGGAAACCGAATTTTCCCTACGTGGCAGCACCGCGGGATATCGTACCTTTGTGTTGGGACAAACGCGCAGTGGCAATGGAGTTGTGGTGATGGCGAATGGAGATCGGGGTGACCGGGTCATCGAGAAGGTGGTAGCGGCGGTACGGCGTGATTATGGTTGGTAACAGGCGGCTGGTAATTAAAAACTTCCTTTTCTCAATCTGACGTTTGTCGAACTTTATAGCTCTAAAAGAAACGTTACCGGCCCATCGTTCGTCAGAGATACCTGCATGTCGGCACCAAAACGGCCAGTGGCAACGGGTTGATGCAAGCGCTGTGCTTGCTGCACCAGATCGTTGAATAAGGTCTCCGCGAGGTCGGGGGCCGCCGCCGTGGAAAACCCCGGGCGATTGCCCTTCTTGGTTTCGGCCGCCAAGGTGAACTGCGAAACCAGTAACAAACCCCCACCGATATCCCGCAAGCTACAATTCATGCGGCCTTCCTGGTCGGGGAATACCCGGTAGTTCAGCAACCGTTCGAGCATACGCGCACTGATGCTTGGGGTGTCGGCAGGTTCAATGCCGACTAAGACCAACAACCCGGTGTCGATGGCGCCCACGGTATTGCCATCAACCACCACGGAGGCGTGCGTTACACGCTGCAATAAAGCTTTCACCGGGAGTGAGTTTCCTCAGTCTTCTTCATGCACACGAAACACCCGTTGCTCGTTATTACGCAGCTCAATGATGTGTTCGGGTGCGTGCATCAGTTCAAACATGTCTTCTTTCGGCAATCGCAGGTACTGCCCACGAATGGCCCGACTGGTCCACTGGTGCGTAACCGCCACGATAACGCCATGCTGGTTTTGCGCGGTTTCCATCCATTGGGCAACGCGGCTGCACAATACAGGGTAGCTTTCACCGTCCGGGTAGACGAAAAACCAGCGGTTCAGTTCGCGCTCGCGCCATTGCTCGGGGAACTGGTCGGCGATTTCCGCGTCGGTTAGGCCTTGCCAGCCGCCAAAGTCCATTTCTTGCAACAGCGGTGTGGTCTGAATGCGTTCATGGGCGATGCCCAATTCTTCGGCAATGATGGCCGCCGTGCGCCGCGACCGGCCCGCCGGACTGGTCACCAAGGTGATGCTTTTTTCACTTTCCAGCATGGTTTTTAACGTACGCCCCAGAGCACGCGACTGCGCTATGCCCTTTTCCGTGAGGGGTGAATCACCGCGCCCTTGGCGGCGCTGTTCTGCATTCCATACGGTTTCGCCATGGCGAACAAGATAAATCATAGTGGCACCTCTAGGGGCTACAAGGCTTAAGTGCCTTGCGGTCCAAAACTGTTGAATGTCGAGCCGGGCGTAAAATAATCAGGTCGATGCACCGCTCAACCGCTTTGTCTTTTACCATAAGCGAACCCCCTAAGCCAGCATGGAGCACGGTGGGTTAGTGGTTGAGGTACAGGGAAAGTCGATTTTTCAACCGTCGCCAGAGGGCTTTTTGGTCGTCACCGGGTCGGTGGCGTTGTGCTGCTTGCCAGTGTTCACCGCGCCATAAAAGACGCAGCAATAGGTCGTCGTCGGCATGTCGAAAGCCGTGTTGACGTGCCGCCCACCAAGCCACACAAACCCATGCGCGGACGCCTGTTATCGGCTGTTGGCTGGCGCACCAGTGCTGTACGCGTTGCTGAGCAACGGCATTCAGAGGTGGCGCAGGCAGATGATCGAGCAGCGCGAGCAGTATTGAATCATCTAAGCCCTGCCAGATGTCCGGCTGCAACAACCCTTGTTCGCAGAGCGCTTCCTGTGCGGTTTGACTCCAAGCGTTCACTTCAGGGCTTAAGGGGTTTATCCATAAGCCGGAACGCGCGCCGCTGGCGGCGTCGACGGTTTGTCCAATGCGAACCAAACGCCAAGCACCCGAGGCGGCCCAGAAGTCTATCAATTCGGGGGTCAGACCAAAGCTGGTAGCCACATAGTCATAACCCTGCTGTTGTGCGTGCGCGATGGTGGCGGAAACTAAGGCGTTTCCTCCACCCTGACGCTGTTGCCGGGGGTCTACCGCTAAGCGCCAAATGCGTTGCCCGCGCCAGTGTCCGGCGGTCAAATGACCTAATTGACCAATGATGCTTTGCTTGGCTTGTTGTTGCGCCGGTCGGCGTGTGCCTAACCAAACGGATTTGGCTAAGTCGTTGTCTATAGGGGGTTCTTCAAGGCTTAACAACAGACCACACAGGTTGTCGTTGTCTACCCAGGCGAGTGCGCGTACGGCCGCATCGTCCAGGGTTTGGCGTACGTCTTCCGGTCGGGTTTGGTAATGTGTTGCCCGCAATAAATGGCTCCACCGTGTTTGCCAGCGCGGAGCTAAAAGTTGTTCTGTGCTCCACCATTGCAGCGTTTTCTCGATGTCGCGGCTTTTGGGGGTAATGTCGTGCGTGCTGGTGTCCTGCAGGCTTATGTCTTGCAACAGGGCCGCGTTGACGAGTTGTTCAAGCGCGTCTGCCTCCGCCCAGCGCAAAGGACGATGCAGTGTGAGTTCTTTTGTTCCCCCACGTTGTTGACGTAGCCAGGGCAGAAACCGCAATCGAAACCCCTGCCCACTGCCTTCATAGCCGTCGGTGGTGCTGGCAAATACACGCCGCTTACCCTGTTTGGCCAGCCAGCGTAAGCGTGGCAAACCGAATGCAGCGGCTTCGTCGACCATCAGTATCGTATCGGGTGCCAAGCTGTCAGGTAAAGCATCCCACGCCAGAACGCTCGGTGGCGCATGGTCTGCATGGTGATGCTGCGCCAGTAAATCGGTCAGCTGTGTGCGTTGGTCGAGCAGCGGTGCGGTTAGAACGACCGGTTGATGGCGAGCCAGCGCGCTGGCGGCTTTGACCAGTGCTGTGCTTTTACCGCGCCCACGGGGTGCCGTGAATAAAATATGATGGGCGTGCTGCTCTGGCAGGCTAATCAATGCCTGAATGACGGCGGATTGCTCGGTGACTACGGGTGCGTTGGGGGGCAGGCCAGACCATGGTGCGGGCACCCATTCGGCGGGTGTCGGGGGCTGTTCCGGTGTCCGCCAGCGTACACTTGGGTGTCGTAAACACCGAACAACGTGCGCAAAAAATGGCGGAGGCTCGGTACATGCAAAGTCGGCATCCCACGCATAGACCTGTGGCCAGGCAGCTTCGTCGGCTAACAAAATGACCAAGATCCCGCCCGCTCTTATACAGCCGCTCAGGGCGCTGAGGTGGTTGGTGTTCCAGCCGCTTCGCCAGTCAAGGATGATGCTCTCGGCGCTGCATCCGAGTACACGCTGCACTTGCTTGGCCGGAATGGTTTGGTGGTCGGGCAAGCGCACGCCAACAGAAAGGCGTACATCTGGACCGACTGGCCGTGTTGGGCGCTGGGCAAGCTGGTGGGTTATCCAATCATCCGGCCCGCACAGGATCAGCAGTCGGCGCGGTGGAAAATCATCGGATAGCGTGGTCGAATGCATCATGAGCGATGAACGGATTGCCGCGTTAAGCACTTCGGTCGGGCACACCAAGGTCATGCGCCAAGTCATCGGTCGCCCGGATCAAGGCATCCGCCATGGCGGGGTCGTGCGCTGAATGACCAGCTTCGCGAATCACCTCAAGGCGCGCACCGGGCCACGCTTGTTTTAAGGCCCAGGCATTGTCCATGGGGCATATCATGTCGTAGCGACCGTGCACAATAATGGCCGGCAAATCAGCGATCTTGGGCATATCGCGCAACAGTTGGTTGTCATCGAGAAAGCACTGTTGCACGAAATAGTGTGCTGAAATACGCGCCATCGAAAGCGCGGTGTGCGGGTTGATGAAGCGCGCCACGGTTTTCGGGCTGGGTTTCAACGTGGCAATCAGCCCTTCCCAAGCGGCCCATGCTTTGGCAACTCGCAGTGCTTCGAGCTCGTCGGCACCGGTTAAGCGATGATAGTAGGTGTCGAGCAACGGGGTCTCGTAGTCGACCGCGGCACAAAATTTTTGCCAGTGTTCCGGGAAAATCCGCCCTGCACCGTTCTCATACAGCCAGGATAAATCCTCCGGGCGACCTAAAAAGATGCCGCGCAAGATGAACCCCAAAACCGCGGCGGGATGTGTTTGCCCGTACAACAACGCCAGTGTTGAACCCCACGAGCCGCCAAACAACACCCATTGTGTAATGCCTAGGTGCGCGCGCAGCGCTTCCAAGTCGGCCACTAAATGATGTGGCGTATTGTTTTCCAGTGCGCCATGCGGGGTAGAGCGCCCGCAACCGCGTTGGTCCAGTTGAATAATGCGGTACTGGCGGGGGTCGAAAAATCCACGGTCTTTGTCGGCGCTGCCCGCTCCGGGGCCGCCATGCAGAATGACGACCGGAATGCCGTCGCGGTTGCCACTTTCCGCAAACCAGATCTTGTGGCCTTCACCCACCGGTAGGTGGTCAGAATGGTAAGGCTGAATGTCAGGGTGGTAATAGCGCATGGTCAGACTCTACCTGAAGAACTGTTGTTAACATAGCCGCTTACGGGGTGCTGAGCCATGCTTTTTTGAGTTTGATCGCACATGTTTCAATGGCGAAGGTGTGCCCTGTATCACTTTTAACACAAGTAAATTTCGGAATGAATGTCGGTAAATCCCGGAATGATAGTAGGTGGTCAGCTTATTCACTTTTTTTGAAGCGGGCGTTCAGATACTTACAATTTCATACTGGGTGTAAGCCGTCATAATGTGCAGTAACTGAAAAGGGGAGACAGCATTATGGGCTTATTAGTTGACGGCCAATGGCACGACGAGTGGTACGACACCAGCAAAAGCGGCGGTAAATTCGTGCGCGAAGACGCGCAATTCCGTTCCTGGGTAACCGCTGACGGTAGCGCTGGTCCTACCGGCGATGCGGGCTTCAAAGCCGAATTCGGGCGTTATCACCTTTATGTTTCCATGGCTTGCCCGTGGGCGCATCGCACGCTGATTTTCCGCCACCTTAAAGGCTTGGACGAACACATCAGTGTATCCGCGGTGCACCCCGACATGCTGAGCAATGGTTGGGAATTCTCCGGCCCGGAACTGGATTCCAGCACCCCGGTGGGCGATGACCTGTTCGGCTACGATTTCTTGCATCAAGTGTATACCCGCACCCAAGCCGACTACAGCGGTCGCGTGACCGTGCCGGTGTTGTGGGATAAACAACGCAATACCATTGTCAGTAACGAGTCGGCGGAAATCATCCGCATGCTGAACAGCGCGTTCAACGACTTAACCGGCAACACCTTGGATTTCTACCCGGAAGCCTTGCGTGCCGAAATCGACCAGATCAATGAGCGGGTGTATCACACCGTCAATAACGGCGTGTACAAGTCCGGCTTTGCGACCACGCAAGCGGCCTATGAAGAAGCCTTTACCGCTTTGTTCGACAGTCTGGAATGGCTCGACGGTCTGCTGGGTGAACGCCGATACCTGGCGGGTGATCAGATCACCGAAGCAGACTGGCGGTTGTTTACAACGCTGGTGCGGTTCGATGCCGTGTACGTAGGCCACTTTAAGTGCAACCTGAAACGCATCGAAGACTACCCCAACCTGAGTGAGTACTTGCGTGAGCTGTATCAACAGCCAGGGGTAGCCGCCACAACGGATTTGACGCACATCAAGCGACATTACTACTACAGCCACGACACCATTAACCCGACGCGGGTGGTGCCTAAGGGGCCGAGCCTCCAGTTAGACCGGCCACACCGCCGCGCGTCCTAAGGGCGTTGTAGGGTGATCTTGTTCATCAAGCTTACCCCAATGTTGCGGTCGTAATAGGCCGCTTCGTTCACGAACGCTAAGTAGTGTGTGGCGTTTCCGGAGTACGGAATCACTTCGCCGGAAAAGGTCAGGAACAGGGGATCGCCAGGGTTGATCGGCTGGTAATCTTGATCTTGCACGCTGGGGTGCACCATGCCCCAGCGGCGGCCATCCGTGCTTTCGGGCAGTTTGATGGTGTCGACAAACTCAAAGGCTTCGTAAGAATCCGGCAAATCGAGGACATCGCCCCGGTTCGTGTGCTCGATGTAGTCCAAGGCATGCAGGGTGGCACGGCGGGTTAGATCGTAAACGTCGGCGCGCAGCAAACCTTGCGGTGTGGGGCCAACTTCGATCAATAAGCCATTGTGTCGCCCCAAGCTGGCAAGAAAATAATCATCCAACCGTTCCTTGGGTTCATAAAACAGTACCGTTTCTGGCATGTGGCTTTTGATATAAAACGCCATACCAATCAGAAAGGGTGAGTTTTCTGAAATGACCAGCGTCAGCCCCATATTGGCGGTTGTGGTGTGCAGATCAATCACAAAATCCACACGCGGGTCTTCTTTTGGCCCCAGCATGTGATTGATCGCTTTGGCACGGCTTTGCTCATAATTGGTCAGCGCCGTGTTGTTCAAGTCTTCCAGCGCGAATTGCCGGTTCAGATCCTGATCGACATAGCGCTTCATGATGCGATTGGCCTGCGGGTTGGCGATGTGCAGTTCGGTCGCAAAAGAGTTGCGCAGCACTTCGTCCGGGCTTTCCTGCCAATGTTGCACCAGATGCAAACCGGTGATTTCGTTACCGTGCGTACCGCCGACAATGGCGACGTGCTGGATGGTCATGATAGCTCTCTTGTTTAGGTAGTCGACTCAGATCGTCTTAACAATTTCGCGCAGAGGGCTGCGCTCCTACGATAGACCGCTGAACTTACTTCAGCAAACCGATTTCGCGCAAGCGCTCTTCTAAATATTCGTTGGCGGTGATCGGTGGATAGCGTTTTGGGTTCTCAGCAGTCACGCATTCCGGTAAAGCATCCAGCGAAGCATCGGGATTCGGGTGCAGAAAAAACGGAATGGAATACCGGCTTTCTTGCGCTGCCGCACCCGCCGGGTTCACCACGCGATGGGTGGTGCTGGGCAACACATGGTTACTCAGGCGTTGCAGCATATCGCCAATGTTCACAATGATGGTGCCGGGGATGATGGAGATGGGCACCCAGTCACCTTTTTGGCTCAACACTTCCAAGCCGCTTTGTCGCGATCCGACCAATAAGGTAATCAGGTTGATGTCTTCATGGGCGGCGGCGCGCACGCTCGGGGTGCCTTCATCCTGAACGGGCGGGTAATGCAAGGCGCGCAAAATGCTGTTGCCGCTGTCGACTTTGTCTTCGAAGTAGGTTTCTTCTTGGCCTAAATAGAGCGCGAGAGCACGCAATACCTGGCGTCCAAGTTGATCGAGGGCGTCATACAGCGCCAGCATGACCGGCTTGAATTCGGGTACTTCGCTGGGCCACGCGTTGGGTAACAGTTGTGGGTAGCGTGGCGTGCCTTCAACTTCGCGGCCGACATGCCAGAACTCTTTTAGGTCAACATGCTGGGCACCCTTCGCCACCTCAACCCCAAATGGCGTATAGCCGCGCGCACCGCCATAGGTGCTCTTGTAGCCAACCTTGGTGTCGGCTGGTAGAGCAAAAAATTGTTCCGCCACCGCCATGGCACGGGTGATTAATTCCGGGTCAATGCCATGGCCTGAAATACCGGCGAAACCCCATTCGGCATAGGTATCCCCCAACGCCTGCACAAAAGCGGAACGGTCGGTGGTGAAACGTTGGATATCAAGGGTTGGGATCTGTTGTGTCATAACCTGTCCTACACAGAAAGTTCGCGCCGTACGAGGCCACGAGTAATGGTTGCGTTGACGTTGAGGTCTTTGCTCCAAATGATAAAGTCGGCGTCGGCACCGACGGTCAGGCGCCCCTTATGCCACAGCCCCAAGGCGTTCGCTGGGTTAAGCGTGGCGGTTTGCAGCAGCGAGGAGAACGTTAGGCCTACCTCGCCACAGCCTCGACGAATGGCGTTAGCCAAGCTGTCCAAGCGCCCCATATCGACGCGTAAAAACCGCCCGTCGGCATCAAATTCGGGCAGGCTGGCGTACGCATCGGTTGACATGGTGAGTTGGCTTAGCGGCACACCCGCTTCCAAGGCCCGCGCAATGGCAATGGGGCTGTCGATATCACCGGCCGCTAATAGACTTTCGTTGTTCGTAGCGGTGAAGTCAATCATGCCGCCACCTTTCGCGAAGGTAAAACCCTGTTGCAGCAAATCTTCATGCCGATTGATATGAGTGGGATAAAAATGACTGAGCTTGACCGGATAGCGGTCGGCGGCGGCGTGCAGTGTACTAAGGCCTGAGTGATGGTCGCCGACATGAATGCTCAAGACGCCTTTCTTACCCGCCAACATCGCACCCACGCGCACTTCCGCCGCCAGACGCGCCAGTTCCTCAACACTGGGATGGCTACCGCGATGGTCGGCAATGGCGACCTCGCCCACGCCAATGACATCAGGAATGTAGGCAATATCTGTCTGCACACTGCCCGTTAGGGTTTTGATCGGTAGGTGATAATGGCCTGCATAGATGTAGGCGCTGATGCCATGGCTTTGCAAAAAGCGCGCATGACCAAGAAGGTCGGCATGGGTGCGATGCACCGCATCGGTGCCCAGCGCCCCGGTTACGGTCGTTACGCCGCTGGTCCAGGCATCCTCAACCGGCATACAAGGCATGCGGGTACTGTAACCGCCTTCACCACCCCCACCGGTAATGTGGGTTAAGGTATCGACCAAGCCCGGCGACACCGGCAAGCCTTGGGCGTCCAGATCCACCAATTCAGGAATACCCGATACTTCAAGGTTCTTCCCTAGGGCAGCAATCTTGCCGGCGATGACCAGGATGTCCTGCACGCCCTGTCGGCTCGGCGCATGCACATCGGCATTGCGTAACAATAGATGGCCAACGGCCGGCGGCTGGAAGTCGCTCATGATTTCTCCTAATTCTGGGCAAGGCCGCAGGGGTGTATAACAGTGGATGACGCTCTACACACGGCCGTTATTGTAAGTTGTGCCGCACAACATACCAGTTCTGCATTTTTTTTCGTGCGTAAAACGGTTGGAATTCTTCAAATTTGCGACAGTTTTATGCACATTTTTGGCGTGACGGTTGCATTCATTTTGGTTTACCAGAAAGATAGTCGGCAAGATGCGCTAAACGAGCACCGAACAATTCTAACAGGGTTGCTGCGTTCGCCCCGTCTGCCCATGCAGTTGCAGGGCATCCATGCGTTGCGCCATCGGTTCCGAATTTGCAGTTAAGTGCCCAAATAAAAAGCCTTTGAACAGTGGAGTACCCATGACAACACAACAGCCCCCATTGGTGGTGAAGGACGTTCATAAATCCTTCGGCGACCAAGAGGTACTGAAAGGTATCTCGTTAACCGCACAAAAAGGCGACGTGATTTCGCTCATTGGCTCTTCAGGCTCCGGAAAAAGCACCTTCTTACGCTGCATTAACCTGTTGGAAACGCCCACCTCCGGCGATATTCAAGTGCATGGCGACCCCATTCTGTTCAAAACCTTGCGTGATGGCACCCGTGCCCCGGCCGATATGAAACAAGTGCAATTAATGCGGGCCCGGTTGGCGATGGTGTTTCAGAATTTTAATCTGTGGTCCCACATGACGGTTTTGGAAAACGTGATCGAAGCGCCACGTCGTGTGCTCGGGCTCAGTAAAGACGAAGCCGTCGCGCGCGGCGAAGCTTTATTGGAAAAAGTGGGTTTAACGCATCGTAAAGACGCCTACCCGGTACAAATGTCGGGCGGCCAACAGCAGCGGGCGGCGATTGCCCGAGCGTTGGCGATGGAGCCGGAAGTGTTGTTGTTCGATGAGCCGACCTCTGCGCTAGACCCGGAATTGGTCGGTGAAGTGTTGCAGGTGATGCGCGATCTGGCCGAAGAAGGCCGCACCATGATCGTGGTCACGCACGAGATGTCGTTTGCTCGTGATGTATCCAATAAGGTGTTATTCCTGCACCAAGGTCAGATTGAAGAACAGGGTGACCCCAAAGTGGTGTTCAACAACCCCAGCTCGGAACGTTTACAGCAGTTCCTGACGCCGAAGTATTAAAGGGTCGGTTCCCCACATTTGACGATTCAAGGTGCAACCATGAACGAAAATACATTTGACTGCCAAGGCTTCTACGAGAGCATCGGTTTAGGGCTACATGGCTATGGCTGTAGCATCATGACCGGTGCGTGGCTCACCATTCAGTTGGCTTTCATGGCTTTGGCGCTGGCCTTGGTTTTAGGGTTGTTGACGGCCATCGCAAAACTTTCCAAAAACCGCGTGGCCCGCGGTGCAGCCACCACCTACACCACGCTGATTCGTGGCGTACCGGATTTGGTGTTGATGCTGTTGATTTTCTACGGTGGCCAGATTGGCTTGAACAATCTGTTGTATTGGGTCGGCAGCCAGTTTGATAACCCGAATTTGTTTGTTGAAATTCATCAGTTTACCGCGGGTGTGGTCACCATTGGGTTTATCTTTGGTGCGTACATGGGCGAAAGCTTCCGCGGTGCCTTTCTGGCCGTGCCGAAAGGCCAAATTGAGGCCGGTCAAGCGTACGGCATGAGCGGCGTGCAGGTGTTTACACGCATTTTATTCCCGCAAATGGTGCGCCATGCACTGCCCAGCTTGGGCAATAACTGGATGGTATTGTTGAAAACTACCGCTTTGGTGTCGATCATCGGCCTGCAGGATATGACCTTGGTCGCCTCGCGAGCATCCCGCACCATGAATGAACCCTTTGCCTTCTTCTTGCCGGTGGCCGCGATCTACCTGTTGCTGACGGCGGTGTCGGAAATTGGCATGAAGCTGATCAACAAGCGTTTCAGTCGGGGAGTGGTATCGTCATGATTGAACAATTTTTAGACATTTTCCTCGCCGACAATCTCATTTTGAACACCGAAACCATCCTGCATTATTGGGGCGGTTTGGTGATGACGGTGCAGCTAGTCTTTCTGGCTTTGTTGGTTGGTTTGGTGTTGGCAGTACCTTTGGCTGTCGGCCGAACGAGCAAACATTGGTGGATCAGTGGGCCAATATGGTGCTACACCTATGTATTTCGTGGCACACCCTTGCTGATTCAGCTTTACATCATTTATTACGGCGTGACCTTCATCGAGGGTATTCAGGATTCGATCTTCTGGGTTATTTTTCGTGAAGCCTATGTACCGTTGTTGATTGCCTTTGTGTTGAACACAGCAGCGTACACCACGGAAATTTTGCGCGGTGCCATCAAGCAGACACCGCACGGCGAAATTGAAGCGGCCCAGGCCTATGGCTTTACCCCATGGCAAGTGATCACGCGGATTAAATTACCCAGTGCATTGCGTCGCGCGCTACCGGCCTACAGCAACGAAGTGATCTTTATGCTGCACGCCAGCTCCATTGCCAGTGTAGTCACCATCATCGACTTGACCGGCGCCGCACGCGATATCTTCTCGCGCTACTACGCACCGTTCACCTCGTTCCTGTTTGTGGCGGCGATTTATCTGGTGCTGACGTTTGCGTTGGTTTACCTGTTCAAGCGGTTGGAGCAAAAGTACCTCGCGCATTTGCAGTAACGTTCGGTGGCATGCAGTCAACGGGTCAATCTTGTTTGACCCCTACGGTAGGGGTCGGTTACGACCGACCCGTTATTATCAATTCCTACCTTTTAGTCTTTCATATACAAGGTTCACTTTCGGCAAAAGCTGTAGTCTTAGATCATTCTGAACTCGATGGTTGGCAATCTGATACCTTGTAAGGTACTTTTAGCTGACCAACAGATTGGTAGTACGCAGGGATTGGTGATGATTAGAGCTTCCGAGGCAGATACAAGAGCAAACTACATTGACCCCGCACTACATTCAGCTTCTTGGCAGCCGAGCAATATTATTCGCGAGCATTACTTCACCGACGGCAGAAAAATGGCCGGAGGAGTACGTGGACGACGTTGCTTCGTGGATTACTTACTTCACAAAGACAACCGTTATCTGGCAGTAGTCGAAGCTAAGAAAGAATCCGAGCATCCAACTAAAGGTCTGCAACAAGCCATCGACTATGCGAACAAGCTTCGCGTTCGCTTTGTCTATTCCAGTAATGGAAAACAAACCTATGAATTCGATCTGGAAACAGGTAAAGGCGACTATATTGAGTTCTACCCAACGCCTGCTGAGCTAGAAAAACGCTATGCCGAAGAAACCACAGATTTAAGCCAGGAGCTTAGAAATATCCCTTTCCAGATAGAAGGGGCCATGCAACCACGTTATTATCAAGAGCTGGCAGTTCATGCAGCTACCGATGCCATTGGCCAAGGCAAATCCCGCATTTTGCTCACACTGGCCACCGGTACCGGTAAAACCTTCATCGCCTTTCAAATCGTTCACAAAGTTTTTCAGGCTCGCTGGAACCGCGACGCCCCCGGTTCACGCAGGCCACGGGTTCTGTTTCTGGCCGACCGTAATATCCTGGCCGACCAGGCGATTAATACCTTCAACCCCTATGAAAAAGACCTGATCAAAATCAACGGGGAAGAAGTACGTAAACGCAATGGTGTGGTGCCAACCAATGCCCACATATTTTTCGCGATCTATCAGGCGATTGCGGAGCGAGAAAACATTGATGGCTACTACAAAGCGTACCCAAAGGATTTCTTTGATCTTGTGTTGATTGATGAGTGTCACCGAGGTGCTGCTAATGACACAGGCTCTTGGCGAGCTATTTTGGAGCACTTCAGTAGTGCCGTGCATCTTGGCTTAACCGCCACGCCGAAACGTACAGACAACGTAGACACCTATGAATATTTTGGTCAGCCTGCTTATGTCTATTCACTGAAAGACGGTATCAATGATGGCTTCTTGACTCCCTACCGAGTTAAGCGAGTTAGAACCAATCTGGATGAATTGGTGCTTACCAAAGATGACGTGATCGTCGAAGGTGAATCTGGTCAGGATTTGTATCAGGTCGAAGACTATGACCGAAAAATTATTGTTGATGAGCGCACCGAACTGGTCGCAAAAGCCATTTTGGACAATATCAATCCACTAGAAAAAACCATTGTCTTTTGCGAAAACCAGAATCATGCGCTGACCATGCGCGACATGATCAATAAATACAAAGCCGTAAAAGACCCGCTTTACTGTGTACGAGTCACCAGCGACGAAGGCAAAGTCGGACGCGAGCTATTGGAGAAGTTTCAGGATAACGACAAAGATATACCCACCATTATTACCTCTTCACAAATGCTCACAACAGGGGTCGATGCCCGTAACGTGCGTAACGTGGTACTGGATCGCATTATAGGCTCAATGGTGGAGTTCAAACAAATCATTGGGCGCGGCACCCGTGTGTTTGACGGTAAAGACTACTTCACCATCGTGGATTTTCGGGGCGCAACGAATAACTTTTATGATGAGGAATGGGACGGCGAGCCTGAAGCGCCTGAACCAGCAGGAATCAGAGAGCCAACCCCGCCTTATACACCAGAGCCTCCGGAAGGCGGCGAAGGCCCTGATACAGAAACGAGTGAGCCGCGCCCAAGACTGAGAGTGAAACTTGGTAAACACCGCGAACTTAAGGTCATTGATATCGAAACTCGCTATATAGACGAAAATGGCAAACCGCTCAGCATTCAGGAATTTGTTGAACGGTTAATTCAACAACTCCCCGGATTGTTCAAAAGTGTTGATGAGCTTCGTGACATTTGGTCAGATCCAGATCTTCGCGAACAACTTCTGGCAAAACTGGTACAGGCGGGCTTTGACAAAGAGCAGCTCTCCACCCTGCGTCGTATGTTTGAAGCGGAAGATTGCGATATGTTCGATCTGTTGGCGTTTCTAGCCTTTGAACAACCCATGGCTACCCGTAAATCCAGAGCAGAAGCAGTGCGAGCCAACAGCGCTTTTTTCGACCAGTACCAACAGGAAAAGGCGAAGCAATTCCTGCATTTTGTTCTGAACCGCTACGAGCAAACTGGCGCTACAGAACTGTCACGTGATCGCCTGCCAGCTCTGATCGAACTATCCGGTCTTGGAACAACCAAAGATGCTTCCATGGCATTTGGTGGTAAACCTGCGCAATTGCTCACGGCCTTCAAACAACTTCAAAAACAGCTTTATCATGTGAGTTGAAATGGAATTAACACTAGCGCCTAACCCGATGTACGATCATTCGCAAACCTTAATTATCAACAAGGTGGCGACTTTGATTGGTGAAAATGGCAGTGGTAAATCCACCATTCTGCAATCAATATTTGAAGATCGAATCGCTTCTGGTCAACAAAGAGACTATAGAGTTGTATGTTTTTCGAGCGGTCAAAATGAATCGTTTTCAAAAGGTTTTTCCCTCTACGTCAAAAGACTGAAGAACACTCAATCATCGGAACAGGTTTATGCCTATTTCTACGACAAATCGTGGTCTAAAACTCTGATATTTCTGGCAACAACTTTAATGAAGACCGGAAAGGTAAGAGGGTTCCTCGTCGATAAGGGCTACACGGCAGAAAGCCAGGATGGCTGGAAGGATGATGTTCACTCACGTCTGACCATGAAATTTCGTATCAAGAATGAGTACGTTAGGCAAATACATAATGCACTGAAGAGAGAAGAAAGCGGTGAAATAAATACTCTTAGGCAGAGCGTTTTTCATCGAAATTTAGCGAATTTTGTAGAACAAACTGTTGATAGTAGTTATGAGTTTTCTAGTTCAATTAGGCAGCGTTCTATAGTGCTGCACCCATATCAATTTAATGAAATCCATTTTTTATCTAATCTATTCGATGATCCAACTCGTGAAGAACCTAAGCCAGAAGTATACAGGGAACTTCCAGCAGTTGATTTCTTTACTCAAGCAGCTAGAACCGATGATTTTTTTGATCGTTCTAATGTACTTCTTACGTTTAAAGGTGATCTAGACCTGGATGATCTTAGTGATGGAGAATACCAACTGCTCTTTCTATACGCGTTGATAGATCTTTTTGATGCCCCCAATACGTTGTTCTTGTTTGATGAAGCGGATTCGCACCTTCATTATAAAAATGTAGAGAAACTATGGTCGCTTCTTCACAGTATCGAAGGTCATGCGATTACTACGACACACCTGTTGGACTCTATTTCTGCAAAAGAAAACCGCATAGAACATCTGAAAGTGGTGGAACAAGGTCGAATTAACGAAGACAACAAGATCAAGCAACTAATCAGCCGCCTCAGTGTACTTTCTCGTGCCAAATCCGTCGAATTTGAGGTGTGTGGCAAGCTGCCTAACATCGCCTTATTAGATGACTACAACGACTGGATTATCTTTACCAAACTCGCCTCACGTGCAGGGTTAGACGTAAATCGATTAGCCACTGTGCATGCCATGAAAAAGTCCTCCAGCTACGCTTCTGCTAGCGAAACCTTTGGCAAGGGCAAAATAGATTGGTTACATGGCTTAAGCAAGATTGAATCACCACTTGTAACAACACAGATTTTCCTAATTTGTGATCGAGACGAGGCGGCATTGGACTGGAATGCTGCCAATGGCGTTCAAGTGAACGGACAAGTGTACCGTGAGTTGCTAAATGCCATTCAATGGCCTCGTGGTACCAGAGTTTCGCCGTATCTATTGGCTTGGAAACGCCGTGAAATCAAAAATTACTTGCTTTCGCATACAGCGCTGTCGCACCACAACGTGCTTACTCAAATCAACAACCCTGATATTGCGCAGCGCAATCATTTACAACCAAACAACCCTTGTGATAACGACGATATTCGGCGATTGAATGCCAAAGGTGTTATTGACCCTCTGATAAATACCGAGGGTATAGGGCTCGACATTGACAAGCTCCAAGCCTATATCGACCTGATTCCGCCCGCAGAAATCAGCGAAGACATCACCAATATGTACCAGTTTATTGAAGAGAAATTACGATAATGTTATTACAACAAAAGATTGACCGAATTACCGACATACTGCGCCGCGACGATGGCATTAGTGGTGCTATGCACTATACCGAGCAAACCTCTTGGGTGTTGTTCTTAAAGTTTTTGGATGATTATGAGTCTGAAAAAGAAGATGAAGCTGTACTGTCAGGTAAAGACTATCGCCCCGTAATGGATGATGAACACCGCTGGTCAAATTGGGCCTGCCCGAAAAATGCCGAGGGCAAGTTAGACATTAATCAAGTTCGCACGGGTGATGACTTAACCGATTATGTGAATAACGAGTTATTCCCTTATTTAAAAAGCTTTGCCAATGCCGCCATTACGGGAGCAGACCCAAAATCCTTCGCCTATAAAATTGGTGCCATCTTCCAGTATTTAGACAACAAGGTAGCGTCTGGCCATACCTTGCGTGAAGTGCTGGATATTATCGACACACTGAATTTCCAGTCCAGTGATGAAATGTTTGAGCTGTCGTTAGTCTATGAAGGCTTATTGCAAAACATGGGCGACGCCGGTGGCTATGCGGGTGAGTTCTATACTCCGCGCCCAGTAGTACGCGCCATGATTAAGGCCATTGACCCGCAAGCCGGGCAAACCATTTACGATGCAGCGGCTGGCTCGTGCGGGTTCCTAGTCGAAGCCTTTGACCACCTGAAAGCAAAAAAGAGTGCGCTTTCTACTGAGCAATGGGACTTTATCCAGCGCGATACCTTCTTTGGCTTTGAAAAAACCTCGCTGGCTTACGTCATGGGCATGATGAACATGATTTTGCATGGCATCGAGTCACCCAACCTGTTCCGTGGTAATACCCTGACGCAGAATATCCGCGACATTCAGGAAAAAGACCGCTACGACATTATTCTGGCCAACCCCCCGTTTGGCGGTAAAGAAAAGTCACAAATCCAGCAAAACTTCCCTATCCAGAGTAATGCAACTGAACTGCTGTTTTTACAGCACTTTATGAAAACACTGAAAAGTGGTGGCAAAGCAGCCATCGTCGTACCAGAAGGCGTGCTGTTCCAAACCAACAGTGCGTTTAAACAGGTCAAACAAGAACTGCTGGAAAACTTTAACCTACACACCATTTTAAGCCTACCCGCTGGGGTATTTTTGCCATATTCGGGCGTAAAAACCAACGTGCTGTTTTTCGAGCGTAGCGGCGGCACCAGCGATGTCTGGTACTACGAATGTGAGCCTGAGCAAAAGCTCACCAAAAACAAACCGATCACCGACGAACATTTAAAAGAGTTTGTTGAGCTGTATAGCAGCCGAGAAACTACTGAGCGCTCTTGGACGGTATCCGCCAGTAAATTCGCTGAAGACTATGACCTATCCGCCAAAAATCCAGCCAAACAAAAAGATGCCGAGCATCTAGCGCCAAGCGATATCCTTAAGCAAATCCGCACCAAAGAAAAACTGGTGTCAGGCCTGTTGGATGAAATTGAAAACCTGTTGGCGGAGAAATGAGCATGGAGCAGGTTTTGCATAAATTGCCGGATGGGTGGAGTTACACAGAATTAGCCTCTCTCTGTAAGTTTGAGAATGGAGATCGAGGGAAAAACTACCCGTCTAGAGATGCTTTTGTAGAATCAGGAATTCCTGTCATTAACGCAGGTAATTTAGATGGACGAAAAATAGTCGAGGCTGGACTAAATTACATAACCCGCGAACGGTACGATATTTTGGGCTCCGGGAAAATCCGCCAGGGCGATTTACTGTTCTGCTTAAGAGGGTCTTTAGGAAAGTGCGCTATCGTAAGCAATCTAAGCGAAGGTGCAATTGCCTCATCTTTGGTAATTGTTAGACCGTCTGAAGCTCTCGACCCAAATTACTTGCTGTATTATTTTAATAGCTCTCTATGTGCTACTTTCATTGAACGCTATAACAACGGTGCTGCGCAGCCAAATTTGTCTGCAAAAAGTTTGTCTAAGTTTCTTATTCCGCTGGCATCACAGAACGAACAAAAACGCATTGTCGAAAAACTCGACGCACTGCTCACCCGCATCGACACAGCTATCGAGCATTTGCAACAGAGCGTCACACTGAAAAATAGCCTTTTTCATTCAGCGCTTGATGGTCAGTTTTCAACTATCACTGAGAGAATGACGATTGAATCGCTAGCTGAGGTAAAAGGCGGCAAGCGCTTACCAAAAGGTGAAAAGCTAAGTGATGAAGAGACTGAGCACCCATATATCCGAGTGGCAGATTTTACCGATAGAGGAACGATAGATTTATCTGGTATCAAGTACATATCGAAAGAAATCCATGAACAAATCAAACGCTATGTGATTTCCAAGGACGACCTTTATATCAGTATTGCTGGGACTATCGGTAAGACAGGCTTCGTCCCCCCAGAATTGGACGGTGCAAACCTGACAGAAAACGCCGCTAAGTTGGTTATCAAAGATAAACAACAACTAGATTTAAGCTACCTGTATCTGTTTACATTGACCTCTGATTTCTCTGCACAGGCAGGGTTAGCGACCAAGACAGTTGCACAGCCTAAGTTGGCACTAACTCGTTTAAGCAAAATTGAAATCCCAATGTGTTCATTGGAAGAGCAGAAGTCATTGGTATCAACGATTGAAGCGCTGAAAAGTAAAATTCACGATGCGGAAGCAGTCCTTCTAGGGAAAATAGAAGACTTGAAAAGCTTAAAAGCATCAATTCTTGATTCTGCCTTTAAAGGCGAGCTCTAAGGAGGGAGTATGGCATTTGATACCACAATTTTTGAACAAAAAGAATTCAGAGAAGTAATCAACAAACTCGAAGAGTTGCTATCACATTCAAAAGCGGTTCTGTTAGGTGCAGGAGCAAGTGTTTGCGCTGGGCTCCCATTAACAAGCCAGCTAACAGAAAAAGCACTAATAAGTGACAAGCTCTCCGACGATTCAAAGCAGATATTGACTGCCATACAAAACTCTTTTGCTGGCGCAAATCCAGCTTCGCATATAGAAGACTACTTAAGCGAACTCGTAGATTGGCTTGCTATCACTGCTCGCCGAACAAATCGCAATGTAACTGTTAGTGATGTATCTATTGGAGGTGCTGAATATAGTAATGATCAGCTATTAGCAGCGATAAACGAGATAAAACTGGCTATTTTTGACGTAATTAAAGTTGATGTAGATTCTGCTGTACATGAGCGCTTTGTTCAGGCACTGCATCGACCAATGCGACCAGGGAAAGACAACCAGTCGAGCACAATCGATTATCTGGTGATGAACTACGACACGTTAATTGAAGACTCACTCGCACTATCACAATTGCGATATGCCGATGGTTTAGAAGGCGGCGTATCAGGATGGTGGAACCCTTCGACGTTTGAACAGAACAATCTAGATGCCCGAGTGTTTAAGCTACATGGTTCCATCAATTGGGCTGAACATGCTTCTTCATCAACACCACTGCGTATTGCTCCGCATTTGAAGCGCAGCCAAGATCAAGCTGCGAAGATTATGATTTGGCCTGCATCGACTAAATACCGTGAAACTCAACTCGACCCCTACGCAAATTTAATGCACAGAGCAAGAGCTGTTTTAAACCCGCGAGATGGTAGCCAACGAGTTTTATTGATTGCAGGTTATAGCTTTGGCGATGCCCATATCAATCTAGAAATCGAACGTGGTTTAAGGGCTTCAAATGGCAATTTAACCGTGATTGCGTTTACGAGCGACCCTGTACCTAGTGGCGCGCTGAAAATTTGGTATGAAGACAGCTCAATCAACGAACAAGTACTTATTTTTGCCGATAAAGGTTTTTATCACGCCGATCACAAGGCAACCTCAACCAATAGCATTGAATGGTGGAAGTTTGAAATCCTAACCCAGATCCTTGAAGGAGGTATTTGATATGGATAACAAATATATAAAACCCATTGAGAATCTCTCTATCGGGAAAATTATTGAGGTGGATGGCTCGCGTATTATCGCCGAGCTCGACCCTACGATTTCAGACTTATCCCGCGTATTTGCTGGTGAAAACTATCCGATTGGGCAGTTTGGCTCAATCATCAAAGTTCATTTTGGTCGCCGCTCTATTTATGGGTTAGTTAGTCGATTGCGTATGAAGGCTGACTACCAGCTAGAAAAGGGCTTGCCTATCGCGTCTTCAGATGAGCGCATAATTGAGGCTGACTTGTTTGGTGAGGGAGAGTGGCGCAGGAAAGGTGAAGATGAATTTTCTCTCGAATTTGAACGCGGCGTTGCTACTTATCCACTACCGCAGCAAACCATTTATCTGACACCCAAATCAGAACTTAGGTTTATTTACGGTGACGCCAAAGGTGCGGTTATTCAACTTGGAGAGCATGTTGGCTCTGGCGGTGCACCTTGTTACGCTGAGTTGAATGAATTGCTAGGCAAGCATACTGCTATTCTTGGCTCCACCGGTGCCGGTAAATCAGGTACTGTGGCGGCAGTTATTCACAGTATTCTCGAGCGCGGACAGATAGCTAATCATGAGCATTGGCACCCACAAATTATTATCCTCGACCCTCATAATGAATACGGCAAAGCGTTTCCCGCACACCAACGTTTATCGACCGATGAAGGTTCACTAAAACTACCGTATTGGTTACTCGATTTAGAAGAGTCATTGAGCTTGTTTATCGGCAAGACCGAGTTTGCAGCAACATCACAATCAAACATAATTAAAAATGCCCTAATAGCGGTTCGTGAGGCAGCAGCTGGACAGCTTGGGCTTAATAAGAACCAATTAACAGTTGACTCGCCGATCCCTTACATTATTGGAAGTGCAGAAGGCTTAGATCATTTTGGATTCAAAGATGGAACACGCTACGAAGAAGGATTAATCGGTGCCATCAACGCGCAGCGACCAGAAAACAAAGATAAAAAGCAGCATGAGGATTTTAGTCGAGTTATTCGAAAGATAGATTCATTGCTAAAAGATGGTCGACTCAAATTCATGATGGAAAGTTGGGATGGTGACAAAGATCCGTTACCTACAATCGTCAATCAATTCTTAACGCAGAAAACCACAGTTCAGATTGTTGACTTGTCTGGTGTACCTAATGAAGTCGCCGGTGTTGCTAGCGCTGCAATAGCGAGAATCGTTTTTCAACTTAAAGTCTGGCAAACCGAAGCTGAACGGCAAAATAGCCCAGTACTTTTGGTGTGCGAAGAGGCACACCGATACGTACCGAATCGTGGTGAAGCTCAGTATGAGGCAGCGCAGTCTGCAATTCGTCGAATTGCGAAGGAAGGCCGTAAGTATGGCGTTGGTCTGTTACTCGTCTCTCAGAGACCTAGTGAAGTTGAGGCAACGGTGTTATCGCAATGCAACTCATGGATTGTACTTCGAATAACCAATGATGCCGACCGTGAACATGTTCGTAGTGTGTTACCGGATTCGATGTCTGGCTTAACAAAAATGCTCTCCGGTTTAAGGCGTCAAGAGGCTATATTTGTCGGGCAAGCAGCAACGTTACCAACCAGAGTGATGATTCGCAGCTTGTCTGATGATCAACTACCTCGTTCGAATGATGTGGATTTTGACAAGGGTTGGCAGCAACGGGCAATGACGATAGAGCAGATTGGTGCGGTGGTTACGAAGTGGCGCTATCAGAGTAAGTAATTTATTGAGTACGAAGAATGACAATTTACAACGTCTACTGCGATGAAAGCCGCCACACTTCAGACCCGTCACAGCCGTATATAGTTATTGGTGCGCTGCAATGCCCTCGTGAAGAAAAATACCGTATTGTTGGGCGCTTACATGGCCTGATGAGCAAGCATGGCATTAAGACCGAGTTTGGTTGGAAAAAATTATCTCCCAACAAATCTGATTTTTATCGAAGCCTTATACAGTTGTTTTCTGAAGAAAACTCACTTTCATTTCGATGTATTGTGGTCGACCGCAGGCAACTGAATCACGAACAGTGGAACGATGGGGATAAAGAGCTTGGTTTTTACAAGCTGTACTATCAATTGCTAGTCCACTGGCTTCAACCTGGCGACAGCTATCATGTATATCTTGATTGGCAGCAGAATGCGTGCAGCACGCGCTTTGAGGAATTGCGCCAGATTCTGGTTCACAAACTATCTGACCGCGCCAAGCTTGCATGTTTAGAGCCAGTTGAATCACATAACCAACCACTGATACAACTCTCTGATTTATTGATGGGAGCGGTAGGATATAGCTGGAACGAAATGCAGAACCGACCTAATGCCAGTGCATTTAAATCTGCGTTTGTCGATGAGCTTGCGAGATCGTTAGGTAAGGGTAGCCTGCGTTACACCACAACCAAAGGCGAGCGAAACTTTAATATCTTCAATTGGCAGGGACGATAGCTGTGGCAGAAAGTTTGTGGCCGCAACTGCGGCTAAAAGCTGATACTGAAGAAGAGTTGATTGAGAAATACCGAAAGGTATATCTGGAAACGTATGTGCATGATGAAAATGGCAATGCTAGAGTGTTTACCGATTGGTGCGGTGTAACATACAAGTTTGGTGCGAGTGCTTTTGATCATGCCTTTACTGAGTCTACCAATTACCGAACCAGTTCAGGTATTCACGATAGCGGTTTCTCCAAAAAGCGTGCTAGACGAATAATGTGGATTAAAGAAGTGTTGGCTCTATCAGCCGGGACTGTGCAGCGCTACAGCCAATCTCGTCAAACCGATCGCGGTAAAACCGCAAAGCGTAGGACATTGGTCGTCGTTGAAGAAAAGTATGTGGTTGTATTTGATGATCCAAGGAAGGTCGGAGATCCACATTGGTTTGTTACAGCATTTCCAGCAGACCAAGCCTATCTTGAGCGGATAAAGAGGACGAGCTTTTTAGTGGAAACTAAACAAGGAGGGAGATAAGCCCCAGTCTTAACGGCGACTGAGGCGCAGCCACGAACCAAAACGCTAGGTAAAGGTTCAACCAGCTCCGAAGAGCGTGCAGGCATTATGGTAGTCGATTAGCAAAATATCAAGCAATTTGAGATGTAAATGAGAACAACTACCGTTCAACTTCATTTTTAGAGTATTTCGGCACAGTGAAACGTGTAGACATTAACAGGCTTCTTTTAGACAAACTGCCCGATGTTCTGGATGCGACCCAGAAAGATAATAAGGTCAAAAACCTGCTACAGGCCCTGAAACAAGAGGGTGTCATTGAGCCTGATGGAAAGTCTTGGCGAATGTCTAAGAAACGATAGTTTAGACATTTCTAGATATTTTTTAGACATTCGCTCCTAGCCAAGCCTAGCCGAATTGCCTCACTTATCCCGCTCGTACGCGTTCGCCCATTGAATGGCGTCTTTGTACATCCGTACCAAGCTTTCTTCAGGCACTTTCAAGCGGTCTAGGGCGGTTTTTAGGCGCGCCCAACTGCCTTTTTCCATGGTACTAACCACGGCTAAATAGCCCGCCATCATGCCTTTATGGTCAATCAAGGCTTGCCGAACATCGGTATTCAGCGATAAGCGTTGCAACAGTTCCGTCAATTGCGCGTCCATCACGGCGTCAAGGGTTGAGAACAAACCAACCAAAAAGGCGCGGGCGGGGTCTACCGTGTTGTTCTGTTCTTTCGCCAGCAATTCGCAAAAGCGGGCGCGGGTAATGGCAAGGCGCAACAATTCCGCCGGCTTACTGTCGTTCAATTGACCCACAGCGATGACGGTGGCGAAGCGCTTCACCTCATCTTCCCCCAAATACACCAAGGCTTGGGTCAGGTTTTCAATCGGATTGCCGCGCAAGAACGCTGGGGAGTTGACGTATTTGATCAGCCGTTCGGTGATTGCGCGGTCGGTTTCAATGATGGAACTCATCAACAGCAAGTCGGCGGCTGGCTTGCTGCATTCGCAGATCAATTGCACCAGCTTTTCTTGTTGTGGCGTCAAGTCGATGGGGTTGTGACCCTGTGGACGACTAAAGAAGGTGCCTTGAAACAAGGAAAATCCCAGCTTTTTGGCTTGCACAAAATGTTTGTAGGAATCGACCCCAATGGCCATGGATTGATAGTTAACACCGCTCTCATCCAGTTGTGCTTTCAGAGCGACGATGGCTTCCTGGCTGTCGGTTTTTAAGTTCACCAGAACATAAGACAACAGTGGGTATATGGGCTCCCAAGTAGGGTCGTTGGGTAGGTGAACGGCAAGTTGATAGCCGCGGTTGCATATTTTGATCAGTGCATTGATCACATCTGATGTGGGTCGAACCGAGGAGGCGACACGGACAATGAGTTGTTTTTTTGGAATCGACAGTGGCGCCATTTCCAGCAGTTCGGCCGTGTCGAATTGAATCATGGCCGGCAGTCCCGCCGTCATGTCCAGTGTGGTGGCGAGCTTATGGGGGCCTTTGGGGCGCAGCATCGCTTCTTCGGTAATGTCAGGGGGTGGTTCATCCATGTCAGGGAGCGGCGCGCGGCGCAACAGCAATTCATAGGAATGCAGTTGCCGCTGTCGATTAAAAATTGGCTGTCGAACGATATGATGATAATCCATAGCGTGGCATCCCTACTCATTGACCGCTGCAAAACAGCGCCCACGAGCATTATTGTTATAGGTTACACGGTCATGCATAGAAGGCCTGCTGCAATCCGGTGGTTAGAGACATAGAGAAGCGCGAAGCCTCCATCAACATCCTGTTGCTGAAGGCTTGGCTTGGAGTATAGCAGGGATTGGATCAGTATTTGTACAGTGCAAGAAGAACAACGCACCGCTTCTTTACGTGCTGAAGCGCTCAACCAATTCATGCAGTTCTTCGGAGGTGTGATTGAGGTCCGTTGCGATGCGTGCATTTTCTTCACCTTTGTTGAGGCAAAGATCCGAGAGCTGAGATATGCGCGTGATTTGTCGGTTGATGTCCTCCGCCACATGGGACTGTTCTTCAATCGACGTCGCCATTTGGTGCGACATTGCCGTGATGCTCTCGACTGCGCTGGCAATCTCTTGCAGGCTGGTGCTGGTCTGTTCGACCAGTGCTACGCCCTCTTGAGCTGCCGTCACGCCACTTTCGGCGGCGGTTTCGGCCTCTTTCGCACCGCTTTGTAAGGCTACAATGATATGGTGAATCTGTTCTGTGGATTCATGTGTGCGTTTCGCCAAGGCGCGTACTTCATCAGCTACTACGGAGAATCCTCGGCCATGTTCTCCGGCGCGAGCTGCTTCGATGGCGGCATTAAGGGCCAATAAATTGGTTTGCTCCGTGATTTGTTGAATCAATTCAGCCGCCTTAGAGATGCTGCCGGTTTTCTCGACCACATCGGTGACAGAATGCCCGATGGTTTGTACGGCTTGTGCCAGGCGGTTAATGCCATCGCGGGTCGTGTGCACGATACGTGTGCCGGCTTCTGCAAGCTGGTGTGCCTGATCCGCATGCTCTGCGGAGGTTTGTACTTGCCCCGAGAGCTCGTGAATGGTGGCGGTCATTTGATTAATGGCGGTCGCCACCTGCGCCGATTCCTCTTGTTGTTCTTGCAACGAGGTGGTGGTTTCTTGAGCCAGCGTCATCATGCCGCTGCTTTGGCCTGCCAAGCCCCCCGCAGCATCATTGATCCGTGTTAAAACATTAGCTAAGCGGGCGCGAGAGCTGATGATTGCCATGTCAATCAAGGCCGCCGCTCCGGTTTGGCGGCTGTAAGTCTGCGCCACGATAGGGTCGGTAAAGGCCCCGGTGAGCCGTTCTTGGAAGGCTTGCAGCAGTTTTTTCCGTTGTAGAAACCGCATGGAATCGAGTGCCGCGACCAGAATCAGTGCGACCATGGCTAAGCCCCAGTCGTTGGTCAAAAATCCTCCGATTAACGTGATCATGGCCGTGAACAGGAGTGGGCCCCAGGCGTTGGTTAATCGTTTGGCCATGGTGGGCAGCGTTTCGAGCCGTTTCCCCGCGTTGATCCGGCGATAGAGGCTGTCGGCACGCGCAACCGCACGAGGGCTGGGCTTAACCCGTACCGATTCATAGCCGATGATCTTGCCATTTTCCGAGATCGGTGTGACATAGGCGCTGACCCAGTAGAAATCGCCATTTTTCCGCCGGTTTTTTACCATCCCCATCCACGCCTGACCAGACTGCAAGCACTTCCACATATCTTCAAAGACGACCGGCGGCATGTCCGGGTGGCGGACAATATTATGCGGTTTACCGATCAGTTCTTCGCGGGTGAAACCGCTGGTTTTTTCAAAAGCATCGTTGCAGTGTTTGATCTTCCCTTTGGCGTCTGTACTGGAGATCAAGCGCTCGTGTTCTGGAAAAAGGTATTCAGTGTCCGTAACGGGTAGATTCTTACGCATTGCGGCGATCTCCTTTAATAGACCGTGCCAAACAGCGACGAACTTAAAAGCCTTGGCGTAAATTAGAATGGCTCCAAGCTACTGAAGTATAGTTCAAGAAAACGCTACAGGAGAAAATATTTAATTAGACAATTAATTTGGGTATTTATTTCATCGCCCAAAACCACTCTGGGGCAATCCGATAACGCGATACCACAATGCCGTCTTCTTGCAGCCGCTTGCATTGTTCATCGCGGCCAGGGAAATCCGCGATGTGACCGTCACTGCGCACGACGCGATACCAAGGCAGTCGGCTGTCTGCCGGGAGTTGCCGCAGGGTGCGCGCTATTTGCCGTGGACCAACGCCCACAGCCTGTGCTAACGCGCCATAACTGACCACACGTTGGGCGGGTAGATTGGCCATTATCGCATAGAGCTGTGCTTGCCAGCCGGTGGTTTCGCCATGGCTTGTGGTGGTTCCGGTGTGTCGTTTTGCTGCCCGACCCATGGCATTTGTCCTCATTCCGGGTACTATGCGTGCATCAGTATATCAAGGCTTTTTGGTGATGCGCGTCCCTCGTTGTTTTGAAGCACAGCCCTTAATGGTGGGTCATGAAATCGAGCTGAACCCGACCAACCATCAACATCTGAACCGCGCACTGCGGATGGCGGTGGGTGGTGCTTTGCGGCTGTTTAACAATTCCGGACAGGATTATTGTGCCGAGGTGGTGCACACCGACAAAAAAAGCACCCTGGTCCGTATTACTGAGGCGCTGGCCTTACCCACGGAAAGCCCGGTGCAGGTACACATCGGCTTGGGAATGTCGTTGGGTGATCGCATGGAATACGCCATTCAAAAAGCCACCGAAGCCGGGGTGGTTGCCATCACACCGCTGGAAACGGAACGCAGTGAGTTGCGCCTGAAAGGCGACCGCGCAGAGAAGAAACATGCGCGCTGGCAGCAGGTCGCGATCAGCGCAGCCGAGCAATGCTATCGGGCTCAGGTGCCGGAGATTCATCCGGTGATGTCTCTCCGCGATTGGGTGAACACCCCGTCGACCGCCTGCAAGCTGGTTCTGCATCATGAGCATGCACAGCGTCTGGCAGAGCACACAAAACCCGAGTTCGTACGAGCCTTAATTGGTCCGGAAGGCGGGCTAAGCGACAGTGATTTAACGGTCGCGTATGCCGCTGATTTCGCGCCGGTGGCCTTAGGGCCGCGAGTGTTGCGCACGGAAACCGCACCGGTGGTGTTGCTCGCGGCCATCAATACTCTGTGGGGCGATTATTGACTGGGCAAGGCCTTCGCCAGCGCGAGCTCCAAGGCTTCCAGGTCGGGAATAGCAGCACGGCCCAAGGGTGTATCCACGACATATTGCGCACCTCTTTGCTCGACGTCCGGCACGGATTCAAGCTCTTCGGCACGCAGCTTTAACATCCGGGGAATCCCTTGAATCAGTAAACCGAAAAACCGGCCGGGGTAATCTGGATTGATGCTGTTCATGATGGCAATGCGCAGATCCGGGGCTTCGGCGCCACGTCGTTTACCCACGAAGTTTTCATACAGTACCAAAGGAATGGATTCGCCACGCCATTGCACGAAACCCTGTATCCACGCGGGTAGCTTCTGATCCGGCCGTTGGGGCAATTGATGCCCGACTAATTCCGCCATACTAACGTTAGGCACTAATAAATGACTGGCCTGTAACGGCAGCAAGAGCGTTGAGAGTATGGGGTCGGCGGTTGTATTGGTTTGCGTCAACAGCGAGTGCGCCATAATCAGTGCCCTATAAAGAATGAGTGATGTTGGACGTTGGGTTAGCCCTGGTGCCTGAACCTAACTGCTTTTCCAGATGATGTACTAACGCATGCGCTAAGGCGCTCGGTGTGCCAGAAAAGTTTGATAGGCCAGCGTGGTAAAGCGCATCGGGCATGGCGGACTGAATGCAAGACGTACTGCATTGCGTCCACACCTGTCCACCCGATGCGTGGATGTGTGCCGCACCCAGCAGCGCATCACCGCCCATGCCACTGAATACGATGGCATTGCAGCGTCCATGAAACTGGCTGGCTGCCAGCTCAAAGCATTCATCAATGCTGGGCGCATAGGGTCCCGACCATGGGCCAGATTGCCGCTCCAATATGCCTTCCGGCGTTACCTGAAACCGATGCGTTACCGGCACCAAGTAAAGATGTCCGTTGCGCAGTGGCTGGGCGGTGTCGTGTAAGAAATTCAGCGTCAGTGCACTGCTGCCGAGCGCTTGTAATAAATGCGCTTGAAAGGGGGCATCAATATGCTGGGCATACAGAAACGCGCAGGGTAGATCAGCGGGTAAGGCGTCTAAAAACGCTTTCACGGCAGCCGGCCCCCCCAGAGAAGCCCCTAAAACCCAGAGCTCCTGCACCGGCTCCGCGGATTTGCCGCGCAACGCAGAAGGTAAGGGAATGGCGGTGCGTGATGGGCTATTGGTTGATGTTTGCGTGTTCAATCCGGCCAGTTCGCGGCCGTCAATTAAGGCCGTGACCGGAGCCAAGGGCGTTGGTGGCAAACTGTGCTGAATTTTTTCGATTAAGCGGTTGGCCCAGGCTCGATAGGTCCGGTCTTCGCGCGCGCCTTCCGGCGTGTCGCTGAAAATGATGGGGGCGAGATGCTCGCCAAAAAGTGCATCTACGACGGCTTCCGGGCAGGCTTCTAAATCGGCATCGACCAACCAGAGTTCGATACTGCTGCTGTCAAACAAGGCGGGGCTGATACGCTGTGGCGCCGTGCACAGCGCCACCTGAAAACCGGCTTCCGTCAACAGGCTCCGTAAACGCTGCTGTTGCAACGGTTCATCCGCCAGAATTCCTATGCGTTGCCCGCGTTCGTTCATGCTGAACAGTACCTCAGGTGTTCACCAAACGGTCAATAGCGGCCATCAACGCCGCTTCTTGGAACGGTTTGCCCATGTAGTCATCCACGCCAATTTCCATGGCTCGATCTTTGTGCTTCTGCCCCGTCCGTGAGGTGATCATGATGATGGGGATGTGCTGTATGCGCTCGGTATGGCGCACACGATTCGCCACTTCGAAACCGTCCATTCGGGGCATCTCAATGTCGAGCAGGATGATGTCTGGAATATGGTCTTGCAAGATCAGCATGGCATCGACGCCATCTTTGGCGGTACTGACTTCCATGCCATGGCGGCTGAGCAAACGGCTTGTGACCTTGCGCACCGTAACGGAATCGTCGACCACCAACACTTTAATCGGGCTATCAGCATCCCGATGTCGCTCTGGCAACGCGGGGGTTGCGTCTTGTTTGTTGAGCAAAATCGATAAGTTAGAGCGCAACATGGCCGGTACATCCAGAATGACCACTACACTACCATCCCCCAAGATGGTCGCCCCGGACACGGCGGGCACGCTGGCAAATTGGGGGCCGAGGGTTTTTACCACAATTTCTCGTGAGCCCATCAAACGGTCTATGTGTAGGGCGACCGACCGGTTACGGTCGCCACCCTTGATTAGGATGATGGGCTGTGGCAGCAATATCTCGTCGATATGCACTTCATGATCGTTGCCAAGCAGTGTGCCTAACGGCATGACTTGATATTGCTTGTCGCCATAGGGGTAGGGGTTTTCGGCTACATTGAGGTACTGTCGCAACTCTTCCGGCTGCAAGCGTACGATGCCGTCAATGGTATTCAACGGAATGGCATAGATATCATCCCCGCTGGCTACCATGAGTGCGCGGTTGACCGATACCGTGAACGGTAGACGAATCAGGAACTGTGAACCCTGCCCTACTGCGGTTTGAATTTCCATGGTGCCACCGAGGGCTTTTACCTCGTTGTGCACCACATCCATACCCACACCACGGCCGGAAACCTGCGTCACCTTTTCGGCGGTCGAGAAGCCGCTGCTGAGAATAAATTGCAGCACTTCCTCATCCGGCATATTGCTCTCGGCGGTGAGCAGCCCTTTCTCAATGGCTTTTTTCCGCACCGACTCGACATTAATGCCGCGCCCGTCGTCACGTAATGCCAACACCACATCCCCGCCTTCACGGGTTAAGGACAGGGTAATGTCACCCTGCACAGGTTTACCCGCTTGTGTGCGGTCGTTGGGATGTTCAATACCGTGATCCACGGCATTGCGCAGCATGTGTTCGAGCGGTGCGACCATACGCTCCAGCACCGAACGATCCATTTCACCATCGGCGTTCAATACATCGAACTTGGCATCTTTTCCCAGTTCGGTCGCCACTTGGCGCACAATACGCCGCAATCTTGGTACTAGGCGAGAAAAGGGCACCATGCGGGTTTGCATCAAGCCTTCTTGCAGTTCGGTATGAATTCGTGACTGCTGCAATAACACGGTTTCTGCATCGCGCGATTTATTGGCTAAGGTAGCGCGTAGATCAATCAGATCGGAGGAGGTTTCCATCAACGACCGTGATAACTGCTGGATTTGGGTGTAGCGGTCCATTTCCAGTGGGTCGAAATCTTCATAATTGGATTCTTCCGCGCGCTCTTGGCGGAAAATCACCTGCGCTTCGGTTTCCATATCCAATAAGCGTACTTTTTCACGCAGACGATCAATGGTGGTGTCGAGTTCATTGAGCGTAAAGCCCATATCACTGACTTGTTCCTCTAGTCGGGCACGCGAAATACTGGTTTCACCGGCCAGGTTAACCAGATTCTCTAACAGGCTGGCGGGAACCTTAATGGTTTCTTGAGGCGTACGCCGAACTGCGGTGGCCGAGGCGTTAGCGTCGGACGGTCGGGTTGCCGGTGATTTGGTGGCTTTTTTAGTGGCCTGTTTAGGCGCTTGCGACAAGCTATCCGCGGCGGCCGGCACCTTGGCGTCTGCGGGCTCACCGTCATCTGTATTCGAACGGTTGGGTTTGGGTGTACTGGTGCGTCGCCGTTCAGCATGTCCGGCGGCTTGTTGGGCAATACTTTGCAGTTGCTCTACCGCAATACCGAGTTGGTCGTATTGCTGCAATAAGTGCGCAAAAAAAGCGTTATCCAGCGGCGCACGCCGTTCCTGGTGTGCCACGATGAAACTTTCCAAATCGTGGCTCAACACCCCTAATGTGGGCAGGCGCGCGAGGCGCGAACCTCCTTTTAAGGTGTGCAGCACGCGCTTCATTTCATCGGCGGCTAATTCATCCGTTGGGTCGGCGTGCCATTGCGCAATGGCTTCATCCAGTTCACTGAGCAGTTCCACCGCCTCATCCACAAAGACTTCAAGGATATCGGCGTCTAAGGCTTCCAATTCAACGCGCGATAAAACGGCTTGCCGGTCCAGCGAGGTACGGTCTAAATCGTCGCGCTGGGTGGCTAAGTCTGTAAGGTCAGCGGTCGCGCCCTTGGCGTTAATCCTTGCCGCATGAATGGCCTGAATCAGTTCAGGTGCGGACATACAGCCTTGCCGTTCAAGGATGTCATGCACCATGTCGGCCAGCTTGTCCTGACCTTGGGCAATCAAGCCCAGCAATGCTTCGCTGGTTTCGAGTTGCCCGTTGGTTAATCCTTCGTACAAAAATTCGAGTTCATGCGCCAAGTCGCCCACGGGCACGGCTTCCGCCATCCGGGCGCCACCTTTCAGGGTGTGTAAGTCGCGCTGCAGGTGGTGCACCGGCGTAAGGCTGTCCGGGTCGTTGCGCCAATCATCCAGTGCCTGCTGAATGGTTTCCAGCAATTCACTGGCTTCCTCCAGAAACACATCCAGAATATCTGCATCCATGGCTTTTAATGAATACCATTCCGCTTCCTGACGATCTAACGAAGGCGGGGTTGCCTGGACGGAAGCCGTTGACTGCGGGACTGGTGTTGCCTCATCCGGTGTCCTGGCGGGCGGCATTGATGGTGCCGAACGCGGCCCGGCTAACGGGGCGCCGGCAAATTCGGCCAACTCGCTTTCGATGTCATGCCGGGTTTGAATGCTTTGTCCGGCAGCCAAACGATCCATCATGTCGATCACCGCTTCATGCGCTTCATAGAGAGCATGAAACACGGGATCCTGCGCATTGCTCGGTGGATGATCGGCTAAATATTCGTACAACACCACGAGCTGGTTGGATAGGGAACTGAGGGGTAAGAGGTCGATGGCGCGCGCGGCATCGGCCAGGGTCGTCAGGTCGCGCTGGAGGGTCTGTACGCGATGAGGTTCCAGTCCGGTGTCCTGCCAGGCTTTCAGCGTGTCTTCCGCTTCCAGCACGGTGTTCATGGCCTCATTAAGGAAGATGGACATGAGGTTGGACGAGGGCACGTTGCCCAGTTCAGCCGCCTGATCGGCGATCCAAGCATTAATGTCTTTCAGTTCGTCGTAGAAGTCGTCAGGGGCCGGGCTGGCGGCCTGATCAACGGCCAGTTGATTCAGTTGCGCATTGATCAATTCCACCGCGCGGCCAAGTGCAGTGACGACTTTCGGTTGAATCGGCAGGCGGTGGACATGCAGCGCTTTGACCAATTGCTCAAGCGGAGCAGCAATGTCGGCCATGGCATCAATGCCGGCCATGTGTGAGCTGCCTTTTATGGTGTGCAACGCGCGCTGTATTGCATCAGTGATCTGCGCATCGGGCTCGGCATGAACATGGTCGATGAAATCTTCGATCGCGCGTACATGCGTTCGAACTTCCTGACTAAAAATGCTGAACAGGCGCTCGCCCGCATCCGCGTCGGCCTCGCTGTCCTCCGTTGGTGCGGCGTCGGCTGTTACGATCTCTTCTGCTTCGGATTTTGTTTCGGACACTGGTGTTGTGGCTAGCGTCTCGACCTTCGGCGTTTCACCACGCGCGATCTGCGCCGCGCGCTGTTGCAACGCGGTCACCGGGCCTTCATCCGATGCACGACCCGCCGCAAAGTCGGCCACCAGTTCGGGTAACAAGTCGGAAACATCCAGCACCACCTGTTCAAGGGCTGTGCTGTGTTCAATCAGGCCATCACGACGCTGATTAAGCATATATTCAACCGACCACCCCAATTCGCCAATGGTCAGAGCGCGTACCATGCGGCCACTGCCTTTGAGTGTGTGGAAGGCGCGCCGGAGTTCCAGCAAAGCGGCTTTGTCGTCCGGGTCCGCGCAGTATTTCGGGAACCATTCGGCGATTTCCGCCTGCACGTCACCGGCTTCTTCGAGAAATATCTCTCGAATGTCGTCATCAATCAGATCATCATCGGCCGTATCCGCAGACGCGGAAACCGGCGGTGCCCCGGGAGCGGGGTGTTCGGCTTGTGCCACCTCAGCCAAAGGTGCTACTGCCGTTTGCGCATCCATGGCAGCGAGTTCAGGCCCAGCCTCAGTGGTGGCCGGTTCGTGTGCACTGACGTCGACAACATTCGGTAAGTCACTGAGGTCATCCTCGTGGTCGAATTCCGACCCGGTATCCAGTTCGTCAGCGGCTTCGATGGCGGCGTCAATGGTCGCTTCGTCAAGTTCACTCACATGCGCGAAATAATCATCCAATACTTGATGAACGGCGCTGTCCGCCGGTGGTGTCGTGTCGCCTTCGAGGTCTTCCTCTTCGGCGAGGGCGACGGGGTAGCCAAGCGTTGTTAGGCTCTCTACGGCCCGCTCCAGAATATTGTAGTTCACCCCATGGCTGTGTTCGCGCGGGAGGCGTTCCAGATAATAGTCGACCCCCATCAAAGCGTCCGCCAAACGGTCCATGTCTTCCCAGTCCGGACGTTGTCGACCGTTCAATAGGCTTTCTTCGAGATAACGTTGGATTCCCTCAACCACGGCAGCCGCGCCCGATAACGGGATCAGCGCTAAATTTGCATGAATTTGCTGCAATAAGTCGGGTACGGGTGCCAAGTGTGACGGGTCCCACTGGGCGCCGATGTACGCCACAATGGCTTCTTTGCAGCTTTCGATGCTGTTGCGAACTTCGCGCACCAGTGACACTTGGGCTTGGTCAATGGTGGTGCGCAGCGAGTCGTTTGGTCGCGTGTCACCTTCATTTTGGGCAAGGCCGGACAGGCTGGCTTCAACGTACAACAAGCCACCCGCCAGATTCATCAGTTCGTCATCGGCCAACGTCGGTTGTTGTGCCAGCTTGAGCAATAACGCGATTTGTTCATCCAACACCTGTCGCGCTTGATGCACTTGCAACAAGGACATGGTGTCGCTGATTTGCCGCAGTGGCGGAACCAGCGGTAACAGTTGTTGCGGGGTTCGATCCGGTGCACGCACAATGAGATCAAGTTGGTCCTTTACCGTACCGAGTTCTTCGACCAAGACGTGAGCAACACTGTCTAACGTTAGGGAGTCGGGGCCACGAAGCTGATCCTGTCCGCGTTGAACTTGCTCGTCGGTGACCAAGGATTCCGACAACTGATAGCGTAATTGAACCGCCCGTATACTGGGAATGTCGGCGTCGATTTGGCTGATAAAATACAGCAGTTGATGCAATTCAGCCTGATCGACCAGCGGCTCTTGGTGGCGCTTGATTTGCCGCAATTGCTGCCGCCAAATGCGGTCTAAACGGCTCATTAGACGGCGCAGGTCAGGCGTTAATACTTGACCCCCTTTCGCCACCGCCTCCAATAACGCAGAGGCCACTTGCCAAAATAGTGCCAGACCAGACCCGTCATACAATTGCGCCAACCGTTCGGTCACCCGCGGTAGGTAGTTCAGCGACTCGTGATCCTGCGTTTGGCGCAGTACATTCAACAACGACCATTGATACACCTGATGCAGGCGTTGCAGCATCAACACGTTGTCATCGGAGAGTTGGTCAGCACGCAAAGGTTGACTTAGCTGCGCCTGAACGGGCGAGAGATCAGGGACAAACAATTGGGCCGTTGGTATGCCGGTCGCATCCCGTTGGGCGCGAATATCATTGATCAGTGGGGCCAGAATCATCGGCTGATCAAGCTGACCTTTTAACAGGCGCTCTAAATAGGTCGGCAGTTGCAGTATGCCTTGTAACAAAATGGATAGGGCATCGGGTGTTGCACGTTCGGGCCGACTGACCAAAAAGGCCGATAATTTCTCCAGCTCAGCGGCGAGCACACCAGCCCCGCTGACTTCGATCATATCCAGTGTGCCACGAACCTGATGCAGATAGGTGAGACAAAACTGCAGCTGCGCTACATCGCTGTTGTCATCTTCAAACGCGGCCAGCGTCAGTTGCGCTTGCTTTAGCGTTTCTTCGAGTTCCTTATGCACCCAATCCAGGGCGATGTAGTCATGCCGCTGTGCCATGCTTACTCCGTGGTGGCGTCACGTTTCTTGAGAAACGCCAAGCAGTGTTTATTGGGTATGGCGATCAGATCTTCATGTGAAAATCCGGTTAATTCGCCGGGTCCGAGCACCAGCAGGCCGCCGGGACGTAATTTCTCGACCAACTGCTGCACAATCTCGCGCCGCCGCCAACGGCGAAAGTAAATCAACAGGTTCTGGCAATAAATGACGTCTTGGTTTTGCACCGGCGCGGCGGCCGATTCGGTCACGTTCAAGCGGGTAAAGCACACGCGGCTGCTTAACGTGGGTGTAATCTGAAAGCGGTCTGCTAAAGGCTCAAAATAACGTGCGCGCCAAGCGGGCTTAACCGGCTCGAGCTTGCGTGCGGAATACACGCCTGCGCGCGCTTTCAGAACGGCGGGTGCGCTGATGTCAGACCCAGTCACGGAAAAATACCGTGACTGCGGATAGCGCCGCGCCAGTTCCGCTAAAAGGATGGCTAAGCTATAAGCTTCTTCACCCGTGGCACAGCCAACCGACCAAGCCTGCAGTGGATGAGACGAACGCCGCCATTGGGCTTTTAAATGATCAGCCACCAATTCCATGGCTTGGACATCACGAAAAAAGCGCGTTTCCTGAACGGTGAGTCGGTCGACCAGTTCATACCATTCACTGCTTAATACCGTGTCTGCCGCCACATGTTCATAATAGCGCTGAAAATGCGCGAAACCGGCCTCTCGCATGCGCATACGGAGGCTGGTTTCCAAAAAGCTACGGCGTTGCGGCGTGATTTCCATACCCGTGCGTTCTTCCAGCAGGGCGCGCCATTGGGCGAACTGCTGATCATCAAACCGGGTATCACTCACGGCGTGCCACAACGTGGGAAGGGCAGTGTCGGTACGATTCATGATGCCGAATGCTGTCCGCTTCAAGCCGCACTGACGCTGTCATCAGGCAATGCAATGAGTTCTTCCAAGTCATCGGTATCACGTTCTTCCGGCAACTTAAAGCCCGCCACCGAAGCCCGCATGTCATTGGCCAGCTTCGCCAAGTTCCCGATACTTTTCGCCGACGCCATGGTACCCGCCGAGGTTTGAGTCGTGATTTCCTGAATAACGTTCATCGTGTTGGAAATGTGACCCGCCGACGATGCCTGTTGGCGTGCCGCATTGGAGATGTTCTGGATCAAGTCCGCCAAGCTGCGCGATACGTTCTCGATTTCTTCCAGTGCGACACCGGCGTCTTGTGCCAGGCGAGCACCGCTGACCACTTCTGAGGTCGTTTGTTCCATCGAAATAACGGCTTCGTTGGTGTCCGACTGAATCGTCTTAACCAAGGCTTCAATCTGTTTTGTCGCGGCCGATGAACGTTCCGCCAGACGCTGTACTTCGTCCGCTACTACCGCGAAACCACGGCCTGCGTCACCGGCCATCGAGGCCTGAATAGCGGCGTTCAATGACAGGATGTTCGTTTGGTCGGCAATGTCGTTGATCAGCGAAACAATGTCACCGATTTCCTGTGACGATTCACCCAAGCGCTTGATCCGTTTAGAGGTTTCCTGAATCTGCTCACGGATGTTATCCATGCCGTTGATGGTCGCCTGCACGACGTCTGAACCTTTTTTCGCAATGGCCACCGAACGTTCTGCTACCGCCGATGATTCGGCCGCGTTAGCGGATACTTGGTCGATCGACACGGCCATCTCGTTCACCGCTGCGGATGCCCCGGCAATTTCTTGCGCCTGGTGCTCTGAGGCTTCCGCCAAGTGCATGGCGGTGGCCTGTGTTTCTTGGGCTGCCGACGATACCTGTACAGCGGTCGCGTTGATCGCACCAACCAACTGACGCATCTGGTCAATCGCGAAGTTGATGGAGTCTGCGATGGCGCCCGTGAAATCCTCGGTTACCGTGGCTTGGGTGGTCAAATCACCGTCCGCCAAATCCGCCAGTTCGTCCAGCAAGCGCAAGATAGCGTTTTGGTTTTGCTCGTTCTGTTCTTCCGTACGCACCAGGTTGCGCGTTTGTGCCCGATAGATTTCCACGATGGCCAAGAAGATCAGGATAGTCGCCACCACCGCCATGCCGATGGCGTATTGCGGCTGAACATAACGGCTGGCAGGGAGAATTTCTAATTGGTCGTTAAATTGATTAGCGCGGTCCAACAGGGTCTGAGAATCGGAGAAGATCTGGTTTGCCGCTTCCCGCACTTGAAACAATTCAGTCGACGTTTGCAGCAACTGGTCTACCGAGTTACTGACCCGATCGAAATCGATCATGATGTTGCCAAGGTGGGCGGAGGCTTCCGGGTCATTCACTTGTTCAAGCGATAAATCCGGGTTGCCGTTGATCATGCCATCCAGAATACGGCCGAACAGCTCCGCGTCCCGGCTGAACGAGTTGGCGGCCAATACCGCAGCATCGCCACCGACCAGAACGTTGTTGATGTTACGAATGATCCGCTCAGCCAACCAGTTTTGGCGCTGTGCCACCGCGACCTGTGCCGGGTCCATGGTTTGGTCGAGCATGATTTCAATGACCGCATCATTTTCGACCTGAATCACCGGGATACGCTCTGACATAGTGCGCGCCAGATTGTGGATATTCAGGATGGTCTGCCGGGACTCCAAAATCTGGTCGGCATTGACGCGTACCCGCAACCATACGCGTTCCAGAGGCTCCGGGTCCACCACGGTTCTGTTCACGGGCGGCAAGCCAGTTTCCGGGTTGCCGTTCAAGATGGCATCCCAACTGCTTTGAAATTGATCGCGCGACTGTTGCAATAACGCGAAGGCTTCATCTTTACCGGCGGCGGCCTCGGTCGCGTTTTTCGATATTTCCTGCGACAACACTTTAAGGTCACTGGCGTAGGCCAGGTACTGCCGGTCATGTTCACTGTTGACGTTGATGATGGCAATGAAGCCAACCACCGCGACCAACAAAAGCAGTGCCAGCGCGGCGTAGACCGTCAGGTTGCGGTTGCTGGCAACGATCGACAGGATGCTTCCAGTATTTGTTTTCATTGTGTGAACTCCTGTTCGTACCCCAAGTAATGTGTGTGAGCGGCGCGTGGCATCAGGCCGCGACGTGCAAAAAGTTCGGCTGGTTGACCAGCTTCTCCATGGAAAATAGATTCCAAATTTCTTTGTTCCATTGGTAAGCACCCTCGGTATAGGCGTCGAATTCGGGTGGTAAGTCCACCGTCAGTTCTTGTTGATTATCGACGTTAAAGTGTTGCATACCGATGACCTGATCGACTCGTAGGCCAAACAACAGGTCATTCATTTCTACCATCAACACACGCCGGTTCTGACGCGTTGCTGCAGATTCAATGCCAAGGTAATCGCAGAGATCAATCAGAGGGACCAAGCGACCACGCACATTCGCCACACCGAGGACCCAGGATTTAACACCGGGCAGTCGGGTAAAGGGTGGGGGAGTAAGAATTTCAGACACCTGATTCATCGGCGTCACTAGGGCACACCCGGCCAGCCGATAGGCGATGCCGGTCCACGTTTCAACAAAAGCTTCCTGTTCCGGCAGGCCTGCAGCGGCTGCGCGGTAACGGTCGTTCAGGTCTAGGAGAGCCTGAAATGGAGTCGCTACTTGTGCCATAAGTGGTCTTTATCGTTATTCTGCGCCGTACGCGAATCGCCTGCGTCGGCACTATTATTATTGCACCGAATCGCCCTAGCCGAGTAAGTCGGCAATGGTGTTCAGCAACGTATTTTCGTCTACCGGCTTAACCAAATAGCCTCGGGCGCCTTGGCGCTTACCCCAAACTTTATCCGTTTCCTGATCTTTCGTGGTCACAATCACCACGGGAATATGGGCTGTATCATCACCTTTGGCCAGTTGTCGTGTGGCCTGAAAACCGTTCAGTCCGGGCATCACGATGTCCATCAGCACAATATCGGGTAGCTCTTTACGGGCCATGGCAACACCATCGGCACCGTTTTCAGCCGCCACCACGGTATGTCCGTGTTTTTCCAGCATGGTACGGAACGCAAAGGTTTCCGTGGGTGAATCATCTACAATCAAAATCTTGGCCATAGCGCGTAAGCACCCCTTGCTAACTGATGTGTTCCCGGATTGCACCCAGCAACTCTTCTTTGCCAAATGGCTTGGTTAAATATTGATCAGACCCGACAATGCGCCCCTTCGCCTTATCAAAAAGACCGTCTTTACTGGAAAGCATGATCACGGGAGTGTGTTTGAACGAGCTGTTGTTCTTGATGAGGGCGCAGGTTTGATAGCCGTCAAGGCGGGGCATCATAATGTCGACGAAAATGATATTGGGTTTGGTGTCCGCGATTTTAGCGAGCGCATCAAAACCATCGGTCGCTGTAATGACCTCGCAGCCGACCTTTTTCAACAAGGTTTCGGCGGTGCGCCGGATGGTCTTGGAATCGTCTATGACCATCACCTTTAGGTTTTCGAATGCGTTGTCCATACCTTACCTTATAGGATATTTGTTCTTATTGCCGAGTAGCGGAACTCATCTGCTCAGTGTCATCACGCTTGGGGATTGCACAGGCACACCCCATAGCTCTTGTTTTTACCACAGTTAACGACGCCGTGCCATAGCATACACCGTGTAAGGGGCCTGCATTTTATCAGGAATACGTTAGAATGAGACCAACGTCAAAACTCCAATATTGAAAAGAGGACAGGCTATGTCGTTGCGAGTTGCTGTAGTGATGGACCCGATAGAGCGCATTGCCTATAAAAAAGACAGTACCTTGGCCATGTTGTGGGCTGCCGAAGAACGTGGCTGGTCATTGTTTTACTTGGAACAAGGTGATTTGTTGGTGGCCGATGGTGAGCCAATGGCCTATGTTCGCCCACTCAGTGTGCGGCGCGATCCTGACAATTACTTCACCTTGGGCGAAGCGGCTTGCGTGCCCTTATCCAGCATGGACGTGGTGTTGATGCGTAAAGATCCACCGTTCGATAACGAATATATCTACAGCACCTATGTGCTGGAAATGGCCGAACATCGCGGTACTTTGGTGGTTAATCGGCCGCAGGCATTGCGTGATTGTAACGAAAAGATGTATGCCACCTGGTTTGCCCAGTTTTGTCCGCCGCATGTGGTGACCCGCCGGGCGGATGTATTACGCGCTTTTCACGCCGAGCATCAGGACGTCATTTTTAAACCGCTCGATGGCATGGGTGGTTCGTCGATCTTTCGTTTGCAAGCGAACGACCCCAACGTTTCCGTCATTATAGAAACCCTGACCCAGCACGGCCAAGAACTCATTATGGCGCAAAAATACTTGCCTGAGATTACCGCCGGTGACAAACGTATTCTGCTGGTGGATGGTGAGCCGGTACCGTATTGTTTGGCACGTATTCCGGCCCAGGGTGAAACCCGTGGTAATTTAGCCGCTGGCGGACGTGGTCGGCCACAACCGTTGAGTGAACGAGACTGGGAAATTGCACGTCATATCGGCCCTATTGTAAAAGAAAAGGGCTTATTGTTTGTGGGCTTGGATGTGATTGGGGATTATCTAACCGAAGTGAATGTCACCAGCCCCACCTGTATTCGGGAAATTGATGCCGAATACAACACCCATATCGGTGGTTTGCTGATGGATGCCATTGCACGCCGCAAAGGCATCGCTTGAACCTAATGAGAGTATGAGCAACCGATGACCACCGCTTCCAGTGCTGCTGCCGTAACCGCCACCGACCGCGTGCTTTTCACCGGCTTTATTGCTGTGGTGTTGCATGCCTTTGTCATTTTGGGTATTTCGTTTGACGCTTCCTCAAGCCGTCAACCGAACCCCACGCTGGAAGTCACCTTGGCTCTGGCTTCCGACAACCAGCAGCCGAATGAAACGGCGGATTTCTTGGCGCAATCCAGTCAGGAAGGCAGTGGCACCTTGGATGAAAAACAGCAAATCAGCACCGACCAGGTAGCGGACTTCGACGACAACGTGGTGCGTGAAGTAGAGCCCATGCAAACACTGGCCAGTGCGCCGCCCGTGCCGCTCACGCAGCGGTTCATTGTAACGGAGGGCGATTCTTCATGGGGTTTGGAGCAGGATGTTCCACCACCGGACATCGCCCAGGATGCGGCCGACATTGAACAAACGCAAACCGCGACCATGGACATTGCGACTCTGCGGGCCATGCTGGACAGCCGCCGCCAAGCCTATGCCAACCGGCCGCGCGTGCGCACCCTAACCGCAGTATCAACGCGTGCGGCATCGGAAGCAGCCTATGTCCAAGCTTGGCTGCAAAAAGTCGAACGCATTGGTAATGTGAATTATCCGCAAGCGGCACGGGCTCAACGCATGCGGGGCAGCGTACGTTTGTTGGTGGAAATCGGCCCGCAGGGCGATTTGCGCTCCGTCCGTTTAATGGAAAGTTCAGGCCATGCCCTGCTGGATGACGCCGCCCGGCGGATCGTCATGGAGTCGGCTCCGTTTGACCCCTTCAATGCCGAAATGCGTCAGGAATACGACATTCTGGAGATCATTCGTACCTTCCGGTTTGAAGTGGAAGGGGCGATGACCACCGGATGAACGCCCTGACCTTTTTAAGTTTTGATTTCGGTATCAAACGCACGGGTGTTGCCGCAGGGCAAACCGTCACGGGCACGGCTCAGCCGTTAGCGCCGTTGCCGATGGCTAACGGGCAGCCCGATTGGGCGGATATTGAGGCGTTGCTCACACGCTGGAAACCGACCGCGATCATCGTTGGTCTGCCGCTCAACATGGATGGCACCGCCAGTGATATGGCACGCCGTGCGGATAAGTTCCGCAAACGTATTATGGGACGATTCGGTATCGCCGCACTGGCCTGGGATGAGCGTTTAACATCCGACGAGATTAAGCGCACGGAACGGGCGCGTGGCATTACCGACTTCGGTCAGCATTCGGTGGACAGCCAAGCGGCGGCATTAATCTTTCAATCGTGGTTTGACAGCCTGCCCAGTGTGGATGCCTGGGCGACGCACACCTTGACCCTACCACCCCAATAATTCCTTTGTTTTGCAGGTGACTGAACATCATGCCCACGACCGAACTCCAACGTATGCTGCGGCAGTTCAATGAAGCCTTTGCGGGCAACGACGTTGCCACCGTACTCAGCTTTGTAACGGACGATATTCATTGGGAAATGGCCGGTGATATCACCGTGACGGGAAAAGCCGACATGGAAGCCGCCCTGCGTGAAGCGGCAGACGGCGAGCCGATGCAACTGACGATTCATCACATCATCACGCATGGCCGTTCGGCAGCGGTTAATGGTGAATTGCGCAGCCCTACCGGCGAACGCTTCGGTTTTTGCGATGTCTATGATTTGAATGGCTTGAAGAACCCTAAGATTAAAAAGCTCACGTCTTATGTGGTGGGTTTAATGGAAGATGGCGATGAACATCATCATCCGGAAGACAACCATTCGCATTAGCCGCCTATAAACCCGCCCGCAACATCATTGTAAAACCACCAACCGCGCTCGGTTAAGGCGTGCCGCTCGGTATGCATCATGCCTTTTTGTTGCCACTGGCTTAGTGTGGGTTCGAGGTCGCTAAGAGGCAGGCCGGTGCGTTCGTTGAACAGATGAGGCGGTGTACCGTTTTTCAGGCGCAATGCATTCAACATGTACTCGAATGGGAGGTCTGCGGTAGCGACGGTATGCACTTTACGGCCAAAGTCGATGGCGTTTTGGTAGCGTTCGGGCATGCGGGTCCGCTGGGTGCGTAGGATGCCGTCAGGGGTGGTGATCTTGCCATGCGCCCCTGCCCCAATGCCCAGATAGTCGCCAAAGGTCCAATAGGTTTGGTTGTGGCGGCAGTCGTGGCCCGGTTTCGCGTAGGCGGAAATTTCGTACTGTGCATAACCACGGGCGGCCAATAAGGCTTGGCCTTCAAGCTCGATGGTTTCTAGCACGTCATCGCTAGGCAGGGTCGGCTGTTGGCGATAGAAAACGGTATTGGGCTCAATGGTCAGTTGGTACCAAGACAGATGGCCGGGGTCGAGCACTAGGGCTTTGTTAAGGTCATCCAAGGCTCCCGCTGGGGTTTGCTTGGGCAGGCCGTGCATTAGGTCGATGTTGATGCGTTGAACGTTGAGCTGTTGCAGTAAGTCCCAAGCACGATAGACGTCATCGCCGTTATGAATGCGCCCAAGGGCCTTAAGGGCCTGATCATCAAACGACTGTACCCCCAGCGAAAAGCGATTCACGCCTGCGGCCACGTAGTCGGCAAAATACTGGCGTTCAACGGTGCCGGGGTTGGCTTCCAGGGTGATTTCGACGTCCTCAGCCAGTTGACCGCTGGCGCGCAAAACATCCAGAAAGCGCGTCAGTTCCCGGCCACTGATCAGGCTTGGCGTGCCGCCACCAAAAAACACACTGCTGATGCGGCGTTCAGGCACGCGGGCCAGTTCATCTTGCAAATCGACGATCAACTGGCTGACATAAGCGGTTTCGGGGAGCTGGCCTTGATGGGTGTGGGAGTTGAAGTCGCAGTAGGGACATTTACGTACACACCATGGAAAATGCACATACAAGCCAAGCGGAATACGCTCGGGGTTCAGAGCATTCATGCGGGTGGCAACCAGCGCTGTATCTGCTGTTGCAGTTGCGCCGTGGCTTGGCCGCGATGGCTGATTTGATATTTCAGGGTTTTGGGCAGCTCGGCCGCACTGCATTGGTGGTCTGGCACGTAAAAAATCGGGTCGTAACCAAAGCCGCCGTCACCTTGTGGGGCTGTTAAAATGCGCCCTTCCCAAACGCCCTGACAAATCAACGGTCGTGGGTCGTTGGCGTGGCGCATTAAGGCCAGTACACAAACGAAGCGCGCGGTGCGGTGGGCATCGGCTACGCCGTTTAATTCTTGCAGTACTTTGGCGATGTGCCCGGCGTTATCCCCATGCGTACCGCTGTACCGGGCGGAATAGATGCCCGGTGCGCCATTCAGGTGATCAACTTCTAAGCCGGAGTCATCCGCCAGCGCCGGGAGGCCGGTAAGTGCGGCGGCATGACGGGCCTTCAAAATGGCGTTTTCGATGAAGGTCAGGCCGGTTTCATCGGCGTCTTCAACATTAAATGCACTTTGCGGTTTCACCTCTACTTGCAGGGTGGCAAGGAGGTCTTTGAATTCGGCGAGTTTACCGGCGTTACCACTGGCGAGTACAAGGCTGCGGGTCATTAGGGGCGATCCTCGCGGTAGATGGTTTGGTCAAAATTCAGCTCGATAGCCCGAGTTTCGCCGCCAGGTAAATAATTCAGACGAAAGCGCAAGCGCTCACGATGGGTAAAACGAAACACGGCGATGTGGTAAATGGCTTGACCTTCGGTGATGGTGCGAAATTCTAATGTCGTCGGCTGGCCCAGTAGATTAAGCACTTGACCGCTTAATTGGGCCGGATGCGGTTTGGCAGGGGATTCGCGGCTGTCCAGAATAGAGATGTTCACAAAGGCTTGGGTGTTGGAGCGCGTAATGCCATTGCGCGCGGCAATTTCAGCGCTTAACGCCGTGGTGGGCAACACCATGTAATGCGCTTCCCACGGGGCGGACACAATACGCTGACCACCCGATGCCACGGCGGTATTGGAAAGCAGACCCAAGATAAACGCACCAAGCGTTACACGAACGATGCGCTGAATCATGCCTTACTCCCCAGATGGTAAATGGCAATTTCCCCCAACAAATGAGGCCACAGGTTGATGTAGCGCCGCGAGCGGTGCTGGCTGTCGACCACGGTGCGGCGTTTTATGTGAACGTTTTGTTCGCGGCATAAATCCTCAAAGTCGCGCAACGTACACATATGAATGTTGGGCGTGTCGTACCAGCCGTAGGGCAGTAATTTCGACATCGGCATACGGCCTAAAAAGGTTAAATAGCGCCGTGCGTTCCAGAATCCAAAGTTGGGAATGGTCACGATGGCCTCGTTCCCGATGCGCAGCATTTCGGCCAGCGTCAGGTGCGGGGCTTTCATCTGCTGTAACGACTGCGACATCACCACAATGTCAAAGCTCTGGTCCAGAAAGTTACCCAGACCCGTATCGAGGTCTTTCTGCACCACAGGCACGCCGCGCTCGATGCATTCTTGAATACGGTCGGTTTCAATTTCCACCCCCAGCCCACTAGCGTGGCGTTGATCGCGCAGGTGCGCCAGCAATTCGCCGCTGCCACAGCCTAAGTCGAGGACGCGCGCTCCGTCTGGAATCCAGTCGGCAATAAGCTCTAAATCAACGCGCATGGTGGGCCTCCTGCTGAGCAACGTCATGGTTTCGACGCAGAAAACCGGCTAAGGCATTGACGTACGGCGCAATGGGAAACAAGAAGGCATCGTGCCCTTGTGGTGCGTCGACCTCCAGATAGGTCACGTCTTTTTGCGCATGAATCAGTGCGTTGACAATTTCCTCACTGCGTTCCGGGGCGAAGCGCCAATCGGTGGAAAAGGACACCACCAAAAATTTCGCTTTGGCTTGCGCCAGGCAACGCGCTAGGTCGCCGTCGTGGTCGGCAGCGGGGTCGAAATAATCCAAGGCTTTGGTCATCAACAGGTAGGTATTGGCGTCGAAATTTGCCGAGAACTGCTCACCTTGGTAGCGCAAGTAGCTTTCTACTTGGAAGTCGGCGTCGTAATCGAAGCTCAAGGTGCCGGAACGCAAATCACGGCCAAACTTGTTGCGCATGCTTTCGTCCGACAAATAGGTAATGTGGCCCAACATGCGCGCTAACGACAAGCCTTGGCGTGGGTAGGCGTTGTGTTCAATGTAATGACCTTCGTGGAATTCCGGATCATTGATAATGGCTTGGCGGGCTACTTCGTTGAAGCCGATGTTTTGCGCCGTCAGTTTGGGGGCCGAAGCAATGATGGCACAGGCCCGCACGCGTTCGGGATAATCAATCGACCAGCGCAACGCCTGCATGCCGCCCAAGCTACCACCCACCACGGCGAGAAACGAAGGAATACCCAAGGCATCCGCCAACCGCGCCTGACTCTTCACCCAGTCACGTACCGCCATAACGGGAAAATCCGGCCCCCATATCTTCCCCGTTTCCGGATTGATGCTGGTCGGTCCCGTGCTGCCATGGCAGCCACCCAGGTTGTTCAGGCTCAATACAAAAAAGCGATTGGTATCGATGGCTTTACCCGGACCGATGCAGTCGTTCCACCAACCGGGCTTGATGTCAGTTTCGCTGTGGTAGCCAGCGGCATGATGATGACCGCTGAGGGCGTGGCAAATCAGAATGGCATTATCTTTGGCGTCGTTTAACGTGCCGTAGGTTTCGTACACCAGTTCGTATTGCTCCAACACACGGCCACTGCGCAACGGCAATGGTTCGGTGAAGGTCATGCGTTGCGGGGCAACAATGCCCACGCTGTTGGCCAGGTTCGGATTCAAAGTGTGTTCGCTTCAATAAAAGGTGAATCGAGATCGGTCAGGTTACATGGGGGCTTAAAGCCCCACAAACAAGACCCGTACATTACCAACGGTGCTGGTGGCGACCCCGGTCAGCAGCATTTTGATGATGTACAGCGTCATAAAGGCCAGAATGTAACTCAAATCCAGCACACCCACTTGCAGGTTCAGTTTGCGAAATGGCGCAACGAACGGTTCGATCATTTGGCTCAGGAACGCGAGCATGGGGTTATAGCCGCCCGCAATCCAGCTACCGATAGCCACAATGATCATCGACCAGCGCAGCACTTCCAATACAATCCCCAACATGGCAAAAACCGCCCCGATCAACAGCGGGCTTAACAGTTGCGCGGGATTATTGCCATAGACCACGGCCAGCAGTACCGCCCCCAGCAGGAACTGCATAAACCAGATCACCACCAAGCCGGACATATCGTAGCCCGCGATGCCGGGGATAAATCGACGAATCGGCCCCATGAAGGGTTGTGAAATCTTGATCGCGGTGTCGGCAATGGGGTTGCGATAATCCGGCCGACTGAACTGGGCGAGAAAACGGGCTGATGTAGCAATCAACACAATGGAAAAGGCCGTCTTCAGGATCAACACTAAAATTTCTGCCATGAGGCACTCCTATACGTCTCGATGGGCGAGTTGCGCCGCTAATTCTTCACTGCGGCCAATACAGGCCGCAACCGCATGTTCTACTAAGGTGTCTATACCTTCACGTTCGAAGGATAAAATGGCTTGTTCGGTCGTGCCTTTCGGCGACGTCACTTTTTGGCGCAACTGGGTTGGATGGTCGTGCGTTTCCGTCATCATACGTGCTGCGCCCAGCGCCGTATAGGTCGCCAGCTCATGTGCCTGGGCGGAACTTAGCCCGCGCGCTTCACCGGCTTTCATTAGGGCCTCTACGAAGCGGAAAAAATAAGCGGGGGCACTGCCCGCTAAGGCGGTGACCGTGTGCATCGCCTGTTCCTCGTCTACCCAAAGGGTTCGTCCGACCGCGGCAAACATTTGGTCAACCAGCGCTTTCTGTGCGTTAGCTGTTTGGGCATTAGCGTACAGGCCACTCATGCCAGCTCCCACCAAGGCTGGCGTATTTGGCATGCAGCGCACAACGGCCAGATTCCCACCCAGCCAATGCGCGATGTCTTGCGCCGAAATGCCAGCGGCCACGGAAACGATCAAGGGCTTTTTGGCCTGTACCTTGGCGGCCAGCGCGATACAGGTGTCTTGCATCATCTGCGGTTTGACCGCCAGTACGAGCACATCCGCGTATTGCACCGCCTGCGCATTGTCGTTGATCACCCGTATGCCGTAGGCTTCAGTAGCACGTGCAGCACTTTCCGGGCTGCGTGTCGTACCCAATAGCTGCTCAGGCTGAAAACCATGGCGACACATTCCGGCAATGATGGCTCCGGCCATATTACCGACACCGATAAAGCTGATGTGCGTGGAGCTGTTATATTCAGTGTTCATGCTAAATTTCCTTTGCGTTCACGGTGGCCAAATATGCCGCGCCCGATGCGCACACAGGTGCTGCCGTGTTGAATGGCCAGCGCCATGTCGTCACTCATACCCATTGACAGCGTATCCATGTCAGGATGAAGGCTTTGTAGTGCCTTAAACGCTTGTTGCATCTGAGCAAATTGGGCGCTCAATGCGGTGTCGTCTAAATCCAACGCCGGTACCGTCATTAAACCACGCAGTGTCAAGTTGGGCAGTTGTGCTACCTGTTGTGCGAGTGGCGCTAATTCGTCAATAGATACCCCGGATTTGGCCGGGTCAGCACTGATGTTCACTTGTAAGCAAACTTGCAATGGCGGTAAGTGGCTTGGCCGTTGATCATTGAGACGTTGGGCAATTTTTTCCCGGTCCACGGTATGCACCCAATGAAAATGTTCGGCCACCGGACGGGTTTTGTTCGACTGCAAGGGGCCAATAAAATGCCAAATAGCCGGCAAATCATCCAATTCTGCTATTTTCTCAACGCCTTCCTGCACATAATTCTCGCCGAACTCACGCGCCCCGGCAGCCCACGCCGCACGCACATCGTCGGCGGGAAAGGTTTTGCTGACCGCCAGCACGGTTACCTCATTGGGTAAACGCCCTGCTTGTTTTGCCGTAGTGTCGACCTTTTCACGGATATTTTGCCAGCGCTCTGCTATGTTACTCATACCTTGCTGCCTGAATACGGAAGGCCGTATTCTAGCCTTGTCCGGTCGTTGGCAAAACCGTTGATCCAGTAAATCAGCGATCTTGCGCGCCAAGAACCCGGAAAAACAGTGCGCCGGAGAAGTATTGCTCTTAGACACCAATGCTTCTAGACACCATTGCTCCAGAGGATGAACATGGATATTACCGAACTCCTAGCCTTCAGTGCGAAACAGAATGCATCTGACCTGCACTTGTCAGCCGACCTACCGCCGATGATTCGGGTAGACGGCGATGTACGCCGGATCAACGTACCCGCGATGAACAACAAGCAGGTCCATGGGTTGATCTACGACATCATGAACGACAAACAACGTAAGGATTTCGAAGAGTTTCTGGAAACCGACTTTTCCTTTGAAGTGCCCGGCGTCGCCCGTTTCCGGGTCAATGCCTTTAACCACAACCGGGGTTGCGGTGCCGTGTTTCGTACCATCCCGTCCAAGGTGTTGACCATGGAAGATCTGGGCATGGGCGATGTGTTCAAGGACATCGCCGGCGTGCCGCGTGGTTTGGTTTTGGTTACCGGCCCGACCGGCTCGGGTAAGTCCACCACCTTGGCGGCGATGATCAATTTCTTGAATGAAACACGCTATCAGCATGTCTTAACGGTGGAAGATCCCATCGAATTCGTGCATGAAAGCAAGCGCTGCCTGATCAACCAGCGCGAAGTGGGGCGCGACACCAAAGGTTTTACCGCGGCCTTGCGCTCGGCCTTGCGCGAAGACCCCGACATCATTCTCGTCGGCGAAATGCGTGACATTGAAACCATTCGCCTGGCGCTGACCGCCGCCGAAACCGGCCATGTGGTGTTTGGAACGTTGCACACCACTTCCGCCGCGAAAACCATCGACCGGATCATTGACGTATTCCCCGCCGAAGAAAAGTCCATGGTACGCTCCATGTTGTCGGAATCGTTGCAAGCTGTCATTTCACAAACGTTGTTGAAACGTAAAGGCGGTGGGCGCGTGGCGGCACATGAAATCATGCGCGGGACTTCGGCCATTCGTAACCTCATCCGGGAAGACAAAGTGGCGCAAATGTACAGCTCCATCCAGACGGGCGCGGCACAGGGCATGATTACCATGGACCAATCGTTACGCAATTTGGTGGACAAAGGGGTTATCGCCACGGAAGAAGCGCGCAGCAAAGCGAAGGCCCCGGAAAACTTTTAACGATGATATAAGGCGTTACAGTGACGTCGCACAACAGGCTATTGGGAATAGATTATGGATTTTGAAGCACTGCTCCGCATCATGGTTGACAAGGGGGCATCCGACCTCTTTATTACCGCGGGTGTGCCACCCAGCATTAAGGTGAATGGTCGATTAGTGCCGGTCACCAAGAACCCTTTAAGCCCGGAGCAAACACGGGAAATGGTGTTCTCGGTGATGACGGAAAAGCAGCGCCGGGAATTCACCGACACTCAGGAATGCAACTTTGCCATCAGTGCGCGTGGTATCGGCCGGTTTCGGGTCAGTGCCATGCATCAGCGCAATTTGGCGGCCATGGTGTTGCGGCGTATAGAAGTGAAGATTCCCACCTTTGACGAACTTCGCCTGCCCGATACGCTCAAAGACCTCGCCATGACCAAGCGCGGTTTGGTCATTTTTGTGGGTGCAACCGGGGCCGGTAAATCGACCTCGCTGGCGGCCATGATCGGACATCGCAATCGTCATTCGCGGGGCCATATCATCAGCATTGAGGACCCCATTGAGTTTATCCATCAACACGAAGGCTGTATTGTCACCCAGCGCGAAGTCGGTATCGACACCGAAAGTTTTGAAATCGCTCTGAAAAACACCCTGCGCCAAGCGCCCGATGTCATTATGATCGGCGAAGTGCGCACCAGTGAAACCATGCAATACGCCATCACCTTCGCCGAAACCGGCCACCTCTGTTTAGCGACCTTGCACGCCAACAACGCCAACCAAGCGTTGGACCGTATCATGCATTTTTTCTCAGCCGAGAAACAACGACAGCTTTGGATGGACCTGTCACTGAACCTGAAAGCCATCGTGGCGCAGCAACTGATCCCCTCGCCCGATGGTAAAGGTCGGCGTGCGGTGGTGGAAGTATTGGTCAATACACCCTTGGTGTCGGACCTCATTCGTAAAGGTGAAGTACATACACTCAAAGATTTGATGGCAAAGAGTAATGATGTGGGCATGCAGACCTTCGATCAGGCCCTGTTCGAATTGTTTTCAGCCGGAGAAATCACCTATGAAGACGCCCTGGCCCATGCCGACTCGGCCAATGATTTACGTTTGATGATAAAACTGGCGCAAGAAGCCGACGCCGACCATTTACAAGGTCGGGCGGCAAGACTCAGCATTCAGAAAGACTAAGAGGAATACGGCACGGTGAGCATCGTAAAAACAGATCAGCAAAGAACCGCCAACAACGGGCGGCGCAAGTCGCCGTGGACAGGGCTTATCGTGCTCGGTGTTTTTGGACTGGTGTTGGCCAATTCGGCTCAGGCGTTGGGGCTGCGTCAAAATGCTGGAACAGACCTGATTTGGTGGGGCTTGGGTTACCCGAATGTGGGTTACGAATATCGTTTGTCCGACCATTGGTCGTTCAGCGGTGACTTAGCCTTCAATGCGTTTGATCTTGAGCAAGGTATCATCTTGAACCCTGCGGCTCGCGTGTACCTGACCGGGGCTTTGCGTACCGGCCCGTATTTGGAAGCCGGGGCGCGCCTGCCCACTAACGATGACATACTGACGGAAATTGGCGTTGGTTATGCCTATTGGGTGGACCGCATTCACCTGACGCCAGCGGCGAAAGTGCGCCATGACGGCTCATGGCAAATTGAACTTTCGACCGGCCTTGGGTGGTATTAAGTCCTAGGGCGGTGCATTAACTTCCTGTCATGTGTCAGCATGACATCTTCATGGGCTTTCGGGGCATTCTCCGGCGCTTTACGGCAGGCCGAAAGGCGCGCCTTGAGGCATACGCCCTGCGCCCTTGAAATTTCCTACCACCGATAAAATTATCGAAATAAATGTGATCAAAATATGATCAGTCCGTGGTGAAAATCCTTATAAATTATTTTTCCGACCAATTGCACAACAATATTCTTGAGGTGACTTTATGAAAGAATCTTAATGCATTGATTAATATAGAGTTATTAATTCATGCATTATTTAATCTGGATATTCTAATCTAGTGAAACCTGACGATTTTAGACCCCCAAAATCGTCAGGTTTCACTATGGTGTTGCAGAAAATAACAGTGTTATTCTAACCCCGTTGAATGTGAACGGGTGAAGGACACCCCACCCTAGGGACGTAATCCACCAAGGTTGATGGAAACGAAGAAGGAATCTTTAACAGTTCACCGACACACGCTAAAGGAACACACTGAGCCAAGGATGGCGCCCCTTTTTATAAATCTTATAGAACCTGTAATTGTGACCAAGATCTCATTTTGAGAACAAAGGTTTGACCGTTTTTTTGATCAACGCTAGATTCTTCGGCGTTGGTTTGAAATGACAATAGCAGAGCAGATTTAACTCGGTGCTCACCGAGCACCCAGAATGGAATATTTAAATAGGATCAATGGAAACAGGAGCTTTCCATGAACACGGATATAACAAGCCCATTGGCACCTGTAGCAGTACCACAAAACGGACAACTCAACCTGTTTACCGCGTTGGGTATCATTACCGATTTGTGCATCAACCACGGCGACTATAACGAACTTACCATCGAAGCACTGATGGCGCGTGTATTGCCAGCGCTACAAGCTGGGCAAGCTCATATTGTATTCGACCCCCAAAACCGACCACTGGGCTTCGCCAGTTGGATTGTTGCCGACGACAATCTACACGATCGGTTAACGAAAACCCCATCATTGGCGGTCATTAACAATGCATCCTCTATTAATAACATGGATGCTGTTGACCCAGATGCGGCCAACCCAGAACAGCAGCACCTATGGTTTGTTGACCTAATTACCCCGTTTTCCAGTACCCTGCCGCTAATCATAAGCCTTAAAGAGCGATTTTCGGCGTTTCCGACTGCTTGGGCACTGGTGGGCAATATCCCCGATACCGCTACACAACCCAGAAGGATTTGGTGATGGAATTGCAGCAACCGTCTTCGTCCCCCGAGGTGCCTGAACTCGGCTACCACGAAGCCTTGGGCATTATGCTATGGCTGTGCAGCCATGCGGACTATCACAAAACATGGCCATTGTGGGCGGTAGATAACGACTTGGTGCCGCCGCTGATACATCGCCAATTCAGAATCTACTTCGACGAACACCGAAACCCGGTAGGGTGCGCCACATGGGCATGGCTAAGCGAAGAAATGAAAAACGTAATGATTGCCGGCGGGACACTGGAATTTGATGACTGGCGCAGTGGTGATCATCTGATGTTTGGCGACTATATAGCCCCGTGGGGTCATGCAAAAAACATTTTAAGCGACCTACGCACCAATGTGTTCCCCAAAGAAATCGCTTTCAGTTTGGGTCGTAACCTAGATGGTTCTGTACGAAAGGTCTATCACTGGAAAGGTAAAGAATCCAAAGAGAAGATTTTGATTAACCTGGTAGCAAAGAACGAAAACACTGCAACGGGTTGATCAAACGAGGGCATATAGAAACGTCACGAGCGAAGCAATGGCAAGGCAAAATTTGACGAAAACGCGCAGTTTACTGAAGGTAAATGAGCATTTTGAGGAGAGTTTTAACACAGCCAGTGCAAGCGCAGTAGTTTCTAAGTGTCGTCAAGAATTCAGCGGGTGCTGACACACCCGCCGAATACCGCCCAAGGGCGGTTCCTTAAAACCGTAACGAAACAATTTCAAGGAGAGACATTATGTCTAAAGTATACAAGCGTAGCAATGCAGTGGATGTTATCGGTGGCGTCGTCTTTGGAGGCGGCGGCGGTGGCGGTGGCGGTGGCGGCAGTAAGAGCAAAAAGGCTAAAAAGGCGAAAAAAACCACCTCATCAGTAGTTAAGAATTCGAATACTACATCGAATTCAGGGGTGGGAAACAGCAGTTCACATTTCGTAACTAATTACAATTCTAACGCCGGGCCGGATAACGCTGGTGTTAATGGCACTCCTCTTTCGATAAAAGAAGGAGGAAACGGTTTTTCTACAGGGAGTTGGGAATTAACAAGTGTAACTCTCGGCGCTGGTGCTGGTGTCGGCGTAAAATACAATCAATCTGCTGGGAGTCAAACGCTAGTCGACCTTCATATCGGTGGAGGCGTTTCTGGAGGTTTGAAGATAACGGGTAATGATGTGTCTTTGGTAGGTGATGCAACGATTGGCCTGAGTGCGAACGCAGGAAACAGGGAGGTAGGTATTGCTTCAATGACCTTGGATGCAGAATTTGACACCAATAATGGCCTGAGTCATGAGTTTAAATTCAGTTCGATTCTAGACACAGCTTCCGCTACCTCAAATGGATCAGGCGCTAGCATTAGTAGTGGTCCAGAAACTGTGAGCTATGGAATAAAACTCGGAATACCCCAAATATCAATCGAATTACAAAAAGTACCAGCATATTAATCAATATGGGAGGGTGCCATTTAAATGGCACCTAATTTTTATGAAAAAAACATTAATCATAGCACTGATACTTTTACTCTTGTCGATTAATTTGAATGCTAATTCAATTAATATGTTTCCGTATTACAAGAGCATGGCCATTAATGCCAATACTAAGGAAAGGGTAGAAAATTTTTCAAAGACATTATTAGATCTCATTAGATCTGGGCCAGAAAATTCGCAGCAAACGCTATTGATTATGGCCTCGATGTCCTATCTCCAAGAGGGGGTAGAAGCAGAAATATTTAACCACTTGTTGGACGGAGAGCACTCTTCTGATTGCAGAGTAATAAGTTATTCAATGATCAACGAGCCTAGACAGTTTTATGAAACATATGGAACAAATATAGATTCTAGGCTAGATCTTATACGCTATCTAGAGTCCTGCGACATGCTATCGTATGAGGAAAAAATGGTTAATACTTATCTGATAATGAGGAGTCTTATGGCTTTTTTTCCTGACAATAAAGAACTGCATTCATTACTATTGAACAATATTGAGACGCTCTTAGATAATAGTAATTCCTATTTACTGTCATGGCATTACTTATCCAGAGGATTTTACTACTCCAGGGTTTGTGATTGCTTGGACAACATAGATTACGCCGAACATTACTTCGACGAAATAAGGAAAATATTATCATCCAATGATTACGCAAGGTCGGAAGTAATTATATCTTTCCAGCTCATGTCTATTCTTGAAATCGTTAGATCGAATTCACTGCCTAAAGAAATATCAGACATTTATATTGAGGGCATTAACAGTCTTGGCCTAAGAATTGTAGATCAACGAGTGTAGAATTCAAATAACGAAAAATCCTTAGGACTTTATGATACCTACAAAATTGAAAGTCAGTAGCATAAACCAATTTGACCAGATATTGTCCGTCCTATGCATGTCCGGCCGCATTGGCATGACAGCGGCATCCTACGCGGTTGACAATCACATCGCTACGGGCGTGCTTGCCTCCAAACTGGCAGAGCTGGACGGCATTGCGGTGCGCTATGTGTCTTTTGCTGAGCTGCCTCTATCTCTTTTGTCGGCCTCTCCTCAACCTCAGTTACAAGCTTTGTGCATATCTGAACATGGCGACACAGCAATTATTACCGGTGTTGATGGCGATCGTTTGACGCTGAACAACTACTTCCGTGTGAACGAAGTGGTGGATACCTTTGTCGGTACATGGAAGGAACTCAAAGCCGATTTAGGTCTGTTGGATACCTTAATGGTGATTGAACGCTTGGAGGCGAAAACGTCTTCAGCTGGCTTGGGTGCGCTCCCTAAGGAAAATGTTGATATTGAGTCAGACACGGCAAACCCCAAAGCTAACCTCGCGAATGCTCGCTTTGTATATACCCATTTCTTTCGCCAAAAACAGTATGCGTTGGGCATTATTGGTCTGGCGGTGATGTTGGCTTTACTGGGAGTTGCAACCCCGCTCGGCTTTCAGACCTTTACTGATAAAATCCTGCCGTATTCGGCGGTGAATTCGTTGGCGGTGATTGCGGTGTTGTTATTGTTGGCTGCTGTCGCCACCAGTGTGTTGCAGTGCGCACGGGATTATCAAGAAAGCGTGCTGTTTGCTAAATACCAAAACGGTTTGGGTAAAGACGTTTTTCGCCGTTTGTTGGCGATGGATGTGCCCTATTTTGACCGCCGCAAAGTGGGTGATTTAACCAAACTGGTAGAACAGGTTGATGAGGCGTCAAATTTTCTCGTGCGGCAGTTGTTGTCGTCCGTGGTGTCGGTCATTTCCTTGTTTGTGGTGCTGCCCATTCTCTTTATGTACAGCGTGAAGCTGTCGTTCATTGTACTGGGCATTGGGTTGTTGATGGCCTTTACCGTGGGCGTTTCGTTACGGCCGTTACGTAACCGCGTGATGCAAGCCTATGCCTATGATGCGGGGTTTCAAAGTACGCTTATTGAAACCTTAAAAGGCATGCGCACCATTAAGTCGTTAGCCAATGAGTCCTTTTTCCGCCACCGCGCCAACACCAGCTTGGAACACAACCTGTACGGTGGTTTTAACGTCGCGCGTTTGAGCAACGTGGTGCGCGCGTTGGTGAGTTTTCAAAGCCAGTTGATCACCATTGCGGTGATCTTCTTCGGGGCGCAAGCGGTGTTTTCCAGCCAAATGACCATCGGCCAGCTGATAGCCTTTAATATGCTGGCGAACAATGTGGTGAACCCGTTGATGTCGCTGGTGATGACCGCCAGCGGTTGGGAAACCTTTAAGCTCGCCCGGCGAAAATTGAGCGAACTCACGCCACCTGAACCGCCCGCCTTGCAGCTCAGTGAGCACGACATCAGCCTGAACGGCGACATCGAATTCCAAAACGTGTGGTTTCGTTACCCGGCCAGTGAAGATCGTGAGCCGACTTCTGCCAATGCACAAGTCGATACTGCCGACTATGTATTAAAAGGCATTAACCTCACCATAAAGCAGGGCGAAATCATTGGCATTGTGGGTGGCAGTGGTTCGGGGAAATCCACCCTCGCCAACCTGTTGCTGGGGTTTTATAAGCCACAGCGCGGCAAGATCAAGGTCAACGGCTACGACATTGATTTGGTAAAACCCGAGCATTTGCGTTCGCGCATTTCTTCCGTGCAGCAAACCAACTTCTTGTTCAACACCAGTGTGTTGGAAAACGTGCATTTGGGGCGGTTGGATTCCGATGTGAACGACATCATGCAGGCTTTGCAAGATTCCGGCAGCGCGACCTTTGTGGATGAGATGCCACACAAGTTCCTTACCCCGTTGACAGAAGACGCCGGCAATCTGTCCGGCGGGCAACGCCAACGCTTAGCCATTGCCCGTGCCCTGGTACGCAACAGCGATATTTTGCTGTTCGATGAAGCCACCAGTGCGTTAGACAACCAAACCGAAGAGAAGATCAAAGACACCATTTACAGTGCGTGTGAACACAAAACCGGCATCATCATCGCCCACCGCTTGAACACGCTGTCGTATTGCCACCGCATTGTGGTGATGCAGCATGGCGAAATTGAAGCGGTCGGTACGCACGATGAATTGCTCGCTGGCGATAACAGTTACCGCCGCATGTGGGACAGCATGCTAAAGCGCGATGAAGCCTTGCACAGTTTGGCGTTATCGACCGAGCCGCCTGTTGTAGCGGAAGCCGATATACCCAATGACAGTCTTCCCGAGGTGCGCCGTGCAGTATAGCTTTAAGGAAATCCATGCCCTGAATTTGCTGAACGATAACCCGGAGTTCAGTAAGCGGTTCAATATCCCCTTTGATCTCAAGCTGATGACCATCGTGGTCTTATGTGTGATCGCCGCCGCCATCACCGGGGCCATTCTCTTTAAAGTCGACAAAATTGTGCCCGCTCAAGGTGTATTAGAAACCCGTGCGCGCCTGTTTGATGTGCGCAGTACCCAAGCCGGATTTATCGACCAGATTTTAGTTGAAGAGGGTCAGCATGTTGCCGCGGGTGACACCTTAGTGCGTTTTGATACCGAACAGTTAGAGCTGGAAATTGCCCGCCTGGAACGAGAACAACAGACTCTCGCGCGCAGCATCTGGACGGAGTTTTATCAAATTCATGCGCATGTACCCGCAGCAACGCGCACGCAATTAACCGCGACCCTGACCGATATCCCGGATTCGGTCAGTGTCCTAGGCTACGACGGCTATTTGGCCCGCACCTTGAACGATACCTTAGCGGCGCTTACGCAAAAAATGCAAAGCATCGACAGCCGCAAGCAATCCACCGAGCGGCAACTGGCGTTGACCCAACAAGCCTTTGCGCTGGAACAGGATGAGTTTCACCGCCTGCAACGCTTGGTCGACCAAGGCATTGAAAACCGCGTGCAACTGGAACAACAACGCAAACGCTTGTTGGAACTGGAGGGTAATCAAGAATCCCTGCGCGCCAACCTCTTAGCGGATCAACATGAACAAGACCGCCTACAGCTGGAACGCGAGCAGCGGCAAAACGAATTTGTGCTCGAACGCTTGTTGCGCCTGCACGAACAACGCGACCAATACGAACAAGTGAATCTCCGCTTAGCCGTACAACAGCGTACCCTGCGCGACCAAGACATTCGCGCTCCGTTTGCGGCGGTGGTGGATGCCATTGCGGTACGCGGTCAGCGTGAGGTGCTAGACCAAGGGGCAACGCTGGTGCAGTTGCGGCCCTTGTTTGATCAGGATGATTTGGAGATCGACATTCAAATTCCGTCGAACTACGCCGTATGGGTCGAGCCGGGCATGACCTTTCGTGCCAGCTCCTTAGGCAATAACCCCGACGACCACGGCTATATTCATGGCTATGTGGATTTTGTGTCGGAGTCTACCGATGTGGTGGAAGGGCAACGCATTTACCGCATGAAAGGTCGCATTACCGAGATCAACCTGAGTGAACGGTCCGACCGCCAAGGCGCAGCAGAAACTTTTTTACGCCCCGGCTTGCAACTGTCGGTGGAAGTAAAAGCGGGTGAACGCCGGTTAATCAATTACATCTTTGACCCCTTCACCAAGTATTTGCGCACCGCGCTGCGGGAGCCATCGTGAAACCTAGGCATGTTCTGTGGCTGACCGCCTTTCCACTCGCTCTTTTCAACCATGTTATGGCCGAACAAGCACCCCTTAGCATGCCCGAGTATTTGCCCTTAGCGTTGCAGCACCATGTTTCGATACAGCAACATCAAGCGCGCTTGCCCGGTGAGCGCTTGGCGGTCAACGAAGCGCGCCAGCACTATCGCCCACAATTTACGCTAAGCTCTGGCTGGGAAGTGAATGAAACCGCACGGGTGGACAACAAAGCGCCGTTGCCAGACACGCCCTTTCAAGTTCAACAGGGAAGTTCAGTTGGGCTCGATGCCACTTGGACGTTACCCTTTGGTACGCAATTACAACTCGGCACAGAACAACAATACGGCCAACAAACGGGTCAAACTGCTTCAGGCATACCGGAGAAATACCAGCACATTCAGCAGTATCAAGTGGAAGTCACACAGCCCTTGTTGCGTTCGTGGAAACCGGAGAATCAGCGTCTTCCTTTGCGTAGGGCCGAAACCGCTTTTGAGGAATATCAGCTCGAAGGCACGTTAGCGGAATGGGCGATCATGCGCGAAAGCTTGGAACGTTTGATTGCCGTGCAAGCGCAGTTTGACCGTGTTGCGGTGTTTCGTGAACTGGAAGAGGCCTATCGCTATTTACTGACCGTAACAGAACAGCAACGCTTGGCGGGGCGTGCGACTGACCTGGACGTTGCCACTGCCGAACTGGAACTGGCCCGCCAAACCAATCAGCGCCAGCAGGAAGAACAACGGTATCTGGCCCGCCAAGCGGATCTGCGCCGCTCGCTCATTGGTGTAGAACTGCCTTCTGTTGCACCCTTTGCTTCACTGAACGACTTTATTGCGTGGCTTTCAAGCGCTGCCAACCCCGACACCCCATATAACCCCTTGTTGACCCGTGAACACCCCGAATGGCAACAGCGCGTGCTCGCCCGCCAACAAGCGGAATACAACGTACGGGAAGCACAGCGCCAGCACTGGCCCACACTGGATGCGTTCTACCGCTATCAGCACGACGTCCGTGAACGCCTACCGGATACCGAAACCACCAGCTGGGGCGTGCGCTTAACGTATCGCATCAACAATGTACCCGTTTACGTCTCCCAACGGCGCGCTGAAGGCCAATGGTTGAGTGCGCAATGGGCGGAGCAGGATACGCAAGCGCAACTGCGGGCCGATGCTGAAAACTGGCAAGCGGAGTGGGCCATGCTGGGGCAACAAGCGGAGCTACTTAACCGTTCTGTCGAACTCACCGAGCGCGGACTGCACCAACAACGCCAGCGCCTGGAAGCCGGTTTTGCCAGCTTCAGAGACGTGCAACAGCAGCAACAAGCATTGCTAGACCGACAACAAGAACGGGTGGAGCTGGACACCCAGCGTGCGCAAGCTTTGATAGAACGGCTGTATGCGCAGCAACCCACAATGGCCCAGTTGTGGGCGAAGGAGACTCGATGAACCACGCAGCACAAGTAACGGAAACCGCAGAACACTCAACGACCGAGACGTCAAACACAGAGCCTTCAAACACCGAACGGTTTGATAGCATTCAACACGCCCTCACTACATTGTTGCAACACGGGTATGAAAATCCGGAGCAAGTCCGCGGTGTGGTGCAGTTGGTGATTTTTACCGAGTCCGATGCCTTACCCCTGCGCTTGGAATTGCACGATGATGTCCACATCAGTGCAGCGTGGGACAGCGCCGCGCATGCCACCCTGCGCATGCCCTTAGCCACGGTACAAACACTGATCGACACCATCGAATACGTGGATTTTCGTGACCCGGAGATCATCAGCACCATTACGCTTGACGGTGATCTGGATTTGGTCAACCACATTGCGAAGGCACTCTTGCGACCATCGAAGGACACCGAAGAGCGCTTTCATGCGGCGCAACACAAAGCCACGCCCGCGTATCAACTCACCGACATACCACGGCTGGAAAATCCGTCCGAACTCACTATTTTGCAAGCCTTGGCCGCAGGCCAACCGCTGATCATCACCGGCTTACCCATACGCACCGATGATTGGAGCCTGGAACGCCTCGAAAACACCTATGGCGATGTCCCCTTGCGCGTGCGCTCCGCCGAGCAAAAAGAAACCGTGGCGGAATTCATCGCGCGGGTTCGGGCGTCGGAGCATCAACAGGCGGAAGACATCATTGAAGGGCACACCAAAGCCTATACCGAAGGCTGTAGCCTGCCCGAAGCTCTGCATGCGGAATTCCTACCCAACCATTTTATGCGCAGTGACTACATAGAACCGCAAATTTGGCTGGGTTCTGTGCCGGTCAATGTACCCGCCAGCAGCCTGCACCATGACCCCTTGGATGGCTTTTTGTATCAGATCATGGGGCGCAAAAAACTGATGCTGTTCGCGCCCGACCAAGCGCCTTACCTGTACCCCATGAAAGCCTACAACAACTACCAACCTTGTTGGGTAAAACCCGAAGCACCGGACTATGCGCGTTACCCTTTGTACGCCCAAGCAAAAGGGCTGGAAGTGGTGTTGCACCCCGGAGAACTGCTGGTGCAACCGGCGGGGTGGTTTCATGCCGTGTACTGCTTGGACTCCCCAACCTTCTCGGTCAGTTATTTTCTGCGCCACTGAGCCGAACCATGACTGGATACGCTTGGGATACATCTTTCATACAGGCGCGCTTGGCATCCGACATCTGGCCGGCAGAATGTGTCGCACTGAACGCCGAGATGCAGGCGCTTCGTACAGCTTGGGATGCCCTCGCTGTTCAGAAGGATGGCGAACTGGTCGGGCTGCTCGAGTCGTTTCTTGCGCTGGACCGCCACTACGAACGCCAGCAATCGATACTGGATTTGGCGCGTTTAATGGGCGTGTCTGTTCCAGAAACCCTGCTAACCGCATGGGATACCCAAACCGATAGGCTGTCTGAACTCTGCGGCGCGTTTATTGAAGCAGTTTTGCAAGTGCCAAGTTCCACGTGGCAAACTCCAGCACTACAGCGTTATGCGGCGTGGGTTCAGTCGTTGGCGCCCATGCCCTTCACCCTTCCTGACCCCGTGAGCAAAACCTTACGCCGTGTCGGCGGCGAGTATGTGCAACACTTGCACAGCCAAACGCCGTTAACCCCAGAGCAGGGTGCGGAATGGCTCGCCCAGCGCGTTGAAATAGACAGCAGAGCGCATAACGTACCGTGGTCCTATGCTTTGCGTTGTTGGGACAATGGCTTGCCCATCGAGCCATTTAAGCCTTCAGGTTATACTGCCGCGCACCGTTATTTCACCGACAAAGTACGCGCTACCGGCCACGTTCAGTTACCACTGCACCGATTCCGGCAGGATGAAGCTGATCGCATCAATCAGCATCGAATGTCAGCCGACGAAGCTATAGGGTGGATTGAGCAAGCAACAGAACATCCGACCATTAAAGCGACGATGCCGCAGGCCACGCACGTTATCCAACAGATCGTGCAAGAACAACGGTTGCAACTCAATGCTGACGATAATACGCATCCCCTCTGTGTGGATACCCCGTACGGCAGCTATGTGCAGGTCTATTTCGACGGCTCGGTGTTCAGTTTGATGAGCCTAGCCCATGAACTGGGGCATGCCATTCATCATGCCGAACATCGACACGAAAAGCGCGCCAGCCCGGATGCCGCCATGCCCTTGCCACCGCTGGTGTGTGAACAACGCGCCATCGGTTTTGAACGACAGGTCATTGCCGCCTTATTGGATTGTGCTATTCCTACAACGTTAAGAAACAGTCTGACCGAATATTTAACCTACCAAACCATTGAATTGGGTCAACGCCATGCCATGCTGCATGCGTTCGAAGCGGACTTGTATCGCCTACCCCGTATTACTGCTAAATCCGTATCGGACTTATGGCTAACTCATAACCGAGCCTTTTATGGCCCCTCTATTCATATTGACGACACCATGGCGCAGGATTGGTGTGATGTGCAGCATCTATTTACGGCACCTTTTTATTTGCAACTGTATGTGCATGTAATGATGCATCACCATTAATAATGGAAACCGATCCGATTTCATTAAAGCGGATACACTAAGAAAATTCGACTTATTGCGCAGGAATATACAAGCCATTGACGTCATTATTTTACAATGATAGCGGAGTCATATTTAATCGATGAAATTGTTCTTATTTCAAACCCTATGAATTTGACTAAATGAACAATTATTTTTGAAAAAATAGTTATAAAATTTTAAATAACTGTAATCCAAAAACATTGTGTGACCCGTACAACCAAACAACGTTTAGCTGACGTTAAAAATTACCATTAGAGTAATTCTTCGTAACGAAGTTTAATAAGAAAATAATAATTAAGGAGCAGCAAAATTCAGTGAATGCTTCGGCAGGAGCTGAATACCGCTCACCAGCGGTTTTTAATAACTGAAATGAGAAAATTAAGGAAAAAGCAACATGAGTAAAATTACATTACGCAGGAATTCTGTTGATGCCATCAGTGGTGCCGTTTTTGGCGGAGGCGGTGGTGGTGGCGTAGGGTTTGGCAGTGCCAGTGGTGCTGGCTTTAGTTCGAGCGGCGCTGGCTACAGTTCCAGTGGCGCGGGCTATAGCACTCGATCATCAAATCGCTCTGGTGGTCTTACCTTGCGCAGTGCCCCTTATCTTGGCAGTGCCAGAGATGAGTCGTTCGCTAATGCGCAAGCCAATAACCGCAGTGTTGTCCGTTTGAATGATGGCTTCTATGGCAATAGTGTCAGCAGTTACGACACTGGTATGCGCCTGAGAATGGATGACGGGCGGGGACAAGGCGGTAGTTTTGAAGACTCGGGTTCAGACTTATCGGTAACTGATTTTCCTAATACGCTTGGGAGCGCGCTAAAAGGCGGTGCAAAAGGAGCCGTGAAAGGTGCTGTTTCAGGTGCTAGATTTGGGGGTAAGGCAGGTGCAGTCGTCGGTGGCGTTTTTGGTGGTGTCGCCGGTGCTTATAGGGGCGTAAAAAATGATCCAAAAGGCGTTCTTGAAGACCTCGGAAACATTAACTTTAATCAATCTTGGAATAATTAAGATAGCAGTCTAATTAAAGCTATATGTTGAAGACTTGGCGTGGCCGCCGAGTGACGCCAAGTCTTCTTTCGGGATGCTTAGCCCATCACACCCGCTCAAACAATAAATCCCATACCCCATGGCCTAGCTTATGGCCACGTCGCTCAAACTTGGTTTCCGGCCGAAACGCCGGGCGGCCATCGGTAAATTGTCCATCGCCTAGGGTATTGCGAAAATCGGGTGCCGCGCTCATGACTTCCATCATGTGTTCAGCGTATTCGGCCCAATCGGTGGCTAAATGCAGAATGCCACCCGGTACCATTTTTTGTGCCAATAGAGCAACGAATTCCGGTTGAACGATGCGGCGTTTGTGGTGCTTTTTCTTGTGCCATGGGTCGGGGAAGAAAATTTGCACACCCGATAAGCTGCCATCAGGTACCTGTTTTTTAAGAATTTCTACGGCATCGTCTTTCATTACACGCAGATTCGTCGTGCCCGCTTGCTGGGCTAGATTCATCAAGCGTCCGACGCCGGGCAGGTGAACTTCAATGCCGATAAAGTCTTTCTCGGGCGCGGCCTGTGCCATGGCAAGTAACGAATCGCCCATGCCAAAGCCAATTTCCAGCACCACGGGTGCTTGGCGGCCAAAAATGGCGGCAAAGTCTAAAACGGCGCCATCGGCATTTAAGCCGTAAATAGGCCATTGCTCAGCAAGGGCTTTTTCCTGGCTGGGGGTCATACGACCCGTGCGCATGACAAAGCTGCGAATGGTGCGCTTGAAGGGTGTGGTTATGGCATCAGGGTTCATATTGAATACTTTTTACAATTAAGGTTAACCAGCCGCCCAACATAGTGAAGCCGCCTAACGGGGTGAGGAAGGTGAGCCAGCGGATGTCTGTTAAGAGCCACAGGTAGAGGCTACCGCCAAATATTACTCCTCCAGCCAGTAATATACTTGCTGGCCATAACCAAAAGCGCGGGTGAGCTAGGGTTAACAATAAGGCAGCGAGTACATGCCACACCAAATAGCGGGTAGCGGTTTCCCATGTGGCGAGTTGATCAAGGGTAAGGATGCTTTTTAAGGCATGTCCACCCATGGCACCCAAGCCAACGGCCAGCAAGCCGGCTAAGCCACAGGCCATCAACAATGTGCGTTGGCGGTTTAAGGATAGCGTCATATAAAAAAATACCGAGCCGTGATGAAAACGGCCCGGTATCTTAGCAGAATAGGCGGTTTAGGCCAGTTCGGTTTGGCTCATGGCCAGTTTGATTTTCTTCATAGCGTTCTTTTCGAGCTGCCGGATACGCTCTGCAGAAACGCCGTACTCGTCGGCTAATTCGTGCAGGGTACTCTTGGCATCGCCCAACCAGCGCTTGTTCAGGATGTCGCGGCTGCGGTCATCCAAGTGTTCCAGCGCGGCATACAGCCGGTCGTGCGCATCGTCTTCGGTGTTCGCCATTTCGACTTGGCGCGCCGGGTCGTAGCGTTGATCGCTCAGATAATTCACCGGAGCGTAAGGCGCGTCGTCGTCATCTTCATCGGTGTCGAAGGTGGCGTCTTGGGCGGTCAGGCGACCTTCCATTTCATAAACAGATTTGGCGGAAACACCCAAGTCGTCCGCAATGCGCTGCGCTTCATCCGGATTCAACCAGCCCAAGCTCTTTTTCGAGCTGCGCAAGTTAAAGAACAGTTTGCGTTGGGCTTTGGTGGTGGCCACTTTCACAATGCGCCAGTTGCGCAAAATGTATTCGTGCATTTCGGCTTTGATCCAATGCACAGCAAAGCTGACCAAGCGCACACCCACTTCAGGGTTGAAGCGTTTAACCGCTTTCATCAAGCCGACGTTGCCTTCTTGAATCAGGTCCGCCAAGGGTAAGCCATAGCCTGAATAGCTGCGTGCAATGTGCACCACAAACCGCATGTGCGACAGAACCAATTGACGCGCCGCAGAGAGATCGCCTTGGTAATACAATTCTTCGGCGAGAACACGCTCTTCTTCCGGCGTCAGCACCTGAATACTGTTGACCGCTTGGATGTAGGAATCCAAGTTGGCACCAGGGCTCATGGTGTCGATTGCTAATACCGGTAATTGATTAGCCATGTACGTTTTTCACCTCAGTTACGTGAAACGAGGATTTGCCACCTTCACAGAAGCGTGACAAGGAGCCTCAAAAATTGCCTGAATATTACCATAAAATGGTATAACACCATAGGTCGGCGTCGAGTTTACGCAGCTATTACACGGGTAGATCAATGGCGGTTTAGAGCACCGGGTTGGGTTCAATCCGCGCCAAGCGCCGCGATACCGTTACCCAAGTACTTAAAATGCTCAGCGCGACGGCAATGATCAGCAACAGCAGGCTCTCGGGAATCGTTAAACCTTGCAGGCGCACGTTACTGGCATAGCTGTCGGCCAAAGCGGCAACCGGGGCCTGCAGCAGTGCCAGGCTCGTCCAGACCATAACACAAGCCATCAAACCGCCGAAGCAGCCATACCACAGGCCCATGTATAAAAAAGGACGGCGCACAAAACTGGACGTCGCACCCACCAGCTTCACCACCATAATTTCATCGCGCCGTGCTTCGGTGGCCATACGCATGGTGTTACCAACAATTAAGAGCACGGTCAGTCCTAATACGGATGACACCGCCCACATCACCCGATGCAAAAAGGCGTTGATGTTTTCCAAACGCTGCACCCATTCGATATCCAATTGCATATCCGCCACTTCGGGCAGGCTGCCCAACACTGTGCCGAGAATTTCAATATCAGTGCGGGTTTGGCTGATGGGCAATACCACGATGGTGGCGGGCAGCGGGTTGCTGTCCAGCGCGTCAATGACGCCACCCAAGTCCAGCCACGCCGAAAATTCGGTGAGCGCTTGTTGTTTTGACAAGTACCACGCATCGCGCACTTCGGGGCGCTGGCGAACATCGTCGGCCAGTAAAGCGCCGTCCCGTGGGGATACCGTATCGTACAAAAATAGTGATACCTGCGCGCCTTCTTGCCATTGTCCGGCCAGTTGTTGCAGGTTCTTTTGCGTCACAAAGAGCAACGCTGGCAGGGCCAGCGCCACGGCAATGACCAACCAGGTTAGGGCGTTTGAAAAGGGGCGGCGCACCACATCGCGCAGACTTTCGGCAAACAAGTGTTTGTGGTGGTTAATCCAGGCCTGACTGTTGAATTCGCGTGGCGTGTAGCCGCGTCGCTTCATGCGGTTCGTCGGCTTCTTCTTAGGCGCCATGTCGCACGCTCTCCAAGGCCGATGATTTCACCAGTTGGCCTTCCCGCAAAGTAATAACGCGATACGGCATGCGGGCGATCAGCCCTAAATCGTGGCTGGCGATCACGACCGTGGTGCCGACGCGATTAAATTCCGCGAACAGGTTCATAACGTCACGAGACAATAAAGGGTCGAGGTTTCCGGTGGGTTCATCGGCGAGCAAGATGGTGGGTTTGTTAACCACCGCACGGGCGATGCCTACCCGTTGTTGTTCACCACCGGACAGCATCATCGGGTAGTATTTCTCGCGCTTCAATAAACCCACTTTGTCCAGCGCAGCACGTACCCGGCGTTGAATGTCCTGCGTGGTGCAACCCGCTACCCGCAAAGGCATGGCGACGTTCTCGAAGACGGTACGATCCATCAATAACTGGTGGTTTTGAAATACCATGCCGATTTCGCGGCGATAAAATGGAATCTGTCCTTTGCGCATGCGGTTCAGCATTTGCCCGTTCACCCGCACCTGACCGTTGGTCGCCACGTCGATTCGGGTGATCAGGCGCAACAGCGTACTTTTCCCTGCTCCGCTGTGCCCGGTAATAAAGACCATTTCACCTTTTTCGATGTGCAAACTGACGCCGCGCAGTGCTTCATGCCCGCCATCGTAGCGCTTGGTGACCTGCTCTAGCACAATCATTGGGATTCGGCTTCGCTGTCTGGGGTATGGAAAAGGGCAGAACTGAATTCGCGCGCATCAAAGGGTCGCAAATCGGTCGCTTGCTCGCCAACACCAATGTAGCGTATCGGAATTTGGAATTGTTTGGCGAGCGCAAAAATCACCCCACCTTTGGCGGTGCCATCGAGTTTGGTGAGTGTCAGGCCGGTCACACCCACAGCTTCGTTGAAGGTTTTGGTTTGCATGATGGCGTTTTGACCCGTACCGGCGTCGAGTACCAGCATGATTTCATGCGGCGCCGCCGGGTCGAGTTTGCGCATGACGCGCACCACTTTTTCCAGTTCTTGCATCAAATTATCTTTGTTGTGCAGCCGACCGGCCGTATCGGCTATCAGCACGTCAACGTCCCGTTTGTGGGCTGCTTGGAGCGCGTCGAAGAGAACGGAAGCACTATCAGCGCCGGTATGCTGCGCAATAACGGGAACCGCATTGCGTTCGCCCCAGGTTTGCAGTTGTTCAACGGCAGCGGCGCGGAAGGTGTCGCCAGCGGCCAACATCACCGACTTCCCTTCCGACTTAAATTGATGCGCCAACTTGCCAATGGTGGTGGTTTTGCCGACGCCATTGATGCCGATCATCAGGATCACAAAGGGTTTGTGGGTGCTCACATCCAGCGGTTTATTGACCGGTTCAAGCAGCGCCGATAATTGTTCTTGCAGAGCCTCTTTGAGCGCGGCAGGGTCCTTCAATGCTTTTCGTTGCACGCGGTCAGTCAGGTTTTGGATGATGTCGGTGGTGGCGGCTATGCCCACATCGGCACTCAGCAGTTGCGTTTCAATGTCTTCCAATAAGGCATCATCAATTTCTTTGCGCCCTAAAAACAGCGAACTCAAGCCGTCGCTGAGTTGCGCGCGGGTCTTGCCCAAGCCAGACAGCATGCGGCTGAACAGGCCTTCGCGGCTAGGCACCACGGTATCTTCGGCAGCCGAAACCGACTCGGCTGCTGGTTTCTTGCTTTTGCCAAAACCAAACATGGGGGTGATCCGTAAAATCGCAGGAAATTCTGGTAGTGCATGCTAACAGAATGCAGAATGTAGCAAAACTCAAGTGTGTGACTTCGTTGTGACTGAACCCTTTCCTCGTCCAAAATTTTTCAGCCGCCGCAATTTGTGGATACTCATTTTTATCCTCATTCCATTAATCTATGTACTGAATGAGATGGGCCCGGATGAAACCGTGCAGGCCAATACGGGTGCCTTACAAACCACGTTTGATATCCGCCAAGTGCCCGTGCAGCGTGAACGGCTGGCCGGGCAAACCGTTTGGTGGGTGCCCTTGCCAAACAGTGGCGTAGTGGAAATTGGTGTGTTGGAACCGCAACTGCCGACCGCGCGAATTCCCATTCCAGATACTCAGGACTTAGCCACCGCAGCGCGTAATAACCAATTCATCGCCTATTTGCGCTCGCCGGTTGAAGCGGCAGCGCTCGAAGTCAGCTTGGAATTTCTGACCGAATGGTTGCCTGCGCCATCGTCTACCACACAATACGTACTGGTGGGTGATTTGAATGGCACCTTGGCAGAAGAAATAGCGGCGGTATTGACCACCAGCCGTGGCCCGGCGGTGCCTTTTGTGGCGCAGTCCCGAAGCGCCATTACCGAGTTGACCAGCCCGCCTACCGGCAGTCAGGATAATTTGGCCTTTGTTATGGCCGCCGAATGGCTACGCACGCAGGTGGCCAGTGATTCGGTCAGCTTCATTTGGGACCATCGCGGCCCGCGCAGCCAGGTGTTCATTAACACCAGCTTGTCGCCGGCACAGCGCCAGGTGCCTACGCGAGAACAATTCTTGGCGTTGCGGAATGCCTTTTTAGCGCAAGCCAATGTGAGTGCGCGCAGTGTGCAGCAGATCAGTCGCTACGTAATGACCATGGCAGCGTTCAACCTCAGTACCGACTACATGGCGACGCAGGCCGCCCGCACCGAGCAGCTCGACTACGCCACCTTTGCGCGGGTCTGGCAGGAGACCATCGGTGGGCGCTAAAGCACAAAGTAAAAAACCCCAACAAAGCGACAACAGCTTGCGTGTTACCGGCGGCGAACTGCGCGGACGTCGGATGCGGTTTCCTGTTCGGCCGGGGCTACGCCCCACGTTGGAACGCGAACGTGAGCGACTGTTCAACTGGTTGCAATTCGACCTCGCCGCGCGAAGCATTTTGGATGCTTTTGCGGGCAGCGGTATCTTGGGTTTGGAAGCCTTGAGCCGAAGCGCCGCGCACTGTGTTTTTGTGGAACGCGATACCATTGCCAGCCAAGCGATACAGACCACGTTAAAAGAATGGCGATGCAGCGAACGCGGACAGGTGGTTCAGGCAGATTTTTTTGGCTGGTTGGCGCACGCAACAGAGCCGTTTGATGTGGTATTTCTCGATCCACCGTTCTCCGAAGATCTGTTCAACCAAGCCCTGCAGGCGGTCGCCTCAGCCCCGGCGGTGCGCCCGGGTGCATTGGTCTATTTGGAAGCGCCACGGTCGTTCAGTGGTTTCAACATGGCCCCCTTCACGGTCGAAAAAGAAAAAGCCAGTGGGCAACTGGTGCAATGTTTATTGCGTAAGCAAGCGCAATCGGAGGTTTTATGACCCGGAGACTTTATGACTGAGTTGACGACTTTGCACACCCGCTGGCAGCGTCAGCGTACCGCCTACGATGCCCAGCCGTACCCGGACGAACGTGAACGAAAACGGCGTTTGCGCTTGTTACGCCGCTTGGTGGCGGAGAACCAGGACATGATCTGTGCGGCCATCGCGGAAGATTTCGGGCACCGCAGCCACGATGAAACGCAACTGCTTGAAGTGACACCGACCTTGACGGCCGTCGATTATCATCTGCGTCGCATTACCGGCTGGATGCGGCCCAAGCGCCGTTTGTCTCATTGGACATTCTGGCCCAGCCGAGCAGCGGTGCATCATCAACCGAAAGGCGTGGTGGGCATCATTGTGCCGTGGAATTATCCCTTGTATCTCGCCACCGGGCCATTGATCGGAGCGTTGACCGCCGGCAACCACGCCATGGTCAAAATGTCGGAACATACGCCCGCCTTTGCCCGTTGTTTTGCTCAGTTGATTGAGCGCTATTTTGATCCCGGTATCGTGACCGTGGTGGAAGGCGATGTGGATGTTGCCGTGGCCTTTGGGCAGTTGCCGTTTGACCATCTGTTATTCACCGGATCGACCGCGGTGGGTAAACAAGTGATGGCCGCCGCCGCGAAAAATCTTACGCCGGTTACGCTCGAATTGGGCGGAAAATCCCCCGTCTTGGTCAGTCGGCAAGCGCCCTTGGCGGAAGCCGCGCGCCGGATTGCGTTTGGTAAGGGTATGAACGCCGGACAAACCTGCATCGCCCCCGACTATGTGTTGGTGCATGAAAGTCAGGTTGATGCGTTTACGCTGCACTACTTGGCAGCGATGAAGGACTTTTACCCGGATTATGTCAATAACGACGACTACAGCGCTGTGGTCAATGCAACCCATCGCCGACGGCTTCTGGCGTGGTTGGACGAGGCCGTGGCGGCAGGCGCGGTAATGCATGGCCAAGAAGCGTTGTCTGACACATGGCGTGAGCAGATTAAATTGCCGCCCTTGGTGGTACAGCAAGCACCGGATAACGTCCGGTTAATGCAAGATGAAATATTCGGGCCGTGGCTGCCGGTGGTGACTTATCGTCAAGAGGCGGATGCGGTGGCCTATATCAATGCCCGTCCTCGGCCCCTCGCACTGTATTATTTTGGTCACGATGCGGCCATGGTTGAGCGCTTGTTGCACGATACACACAGCGGTCAGTTGATGGTCAACAATACGGTAGTGCAGGCGGCATATGATCAGTTGCCGTTTGGGGGGATAGGCGCGTCGGGCATGGGAGCCTACCACGGGTTTGAAGGGTTCCAGACCTTTTCGCACGCGCGTTCGGTGGTGCAACATGGTCGTTTCAGTACCTTGCCATTGATATTCCCGCCTTTTGGCCGCCCGGTACATCGGGCCTTGCAATGGCTGATTGGACGTTGACAAGTTGAGTATGCAGGGGGTTTCGCGCTACCATGCGCCCCCACAGCCATTAACTGCGAGTAGTGACAGCATGGTGACCATTGTATATCCGGGGACCTTTGACCCCATCACCATAGGACACCGTGACCTGGTTGAACGTGCCAGTCGGTTGTTTAATCATGTGGTGGTCGGCGTGGCTGCCAGCCCAAAGAAGCGGCCGCTGTTCAGCTTGGATGAGCGTGTTGCCCTAGCCACCACGGTATTGGCGGACATTCCGAATGTCACCGTATTGGGGTTTCGGAACTTGTTGGTGGATTTTGTGCAAGAACAGAATGCCCAAGCCATTTTGCGCGGTTTGCGTGCGGTGTCGGACTTCGAGTACGAATTCCAGTTGGCGAATATGAATCGCGCACTGGTAGACAACATGGAAAGCTTGTTTTTGACCCCCGCCGAACACTATTCTTTTATTTCTTCTACGTTGGTACGCGAAGTATCATTGTTGGGCGGAGATGTGGCGAAGTTTGTGCACCCCGCCGTAGCCGCCGCGCTGAAAGAAAAAAGCGGTTTAGACTCTTAAGAGACGAGCAGAACAACATGGCCTTAATGATTACTGACGATTGCATCAACTGTGATGTCTGTGAGCCGGAATGCCCTAATGGGGCTATTTCTGAAGGTGAAGAAATCTACGTCATCGACCCCAATCTTTGCACGGAATGTGTCGGGCACTACGATGAGCCGCAGTGCCAGCAAGTTTGCCCGGTAGACTGCATTCCGCTCGACCCCTCGCGCGTAGAGAGCAAAGCGCAATTAATGGACAAGTACCACCTCATTACGGCCGCTTAAGCACTGTCGAATTGCTTTACAGTGTGTCCCTTGGGTGTGCGGTAGATTGTTCATAAAACATTGATTAATAACGATAAAAATTAATTGGTGCCATTCTTGCTTTGTACCTCCTTGAATGAATTTTTTCACCTTATTCAAGGAATTATCATGAATAAAACTACCTTAAAAGCCCTGTCTGCTGCCGCCCTTACCATGGCTGTGGGCTCAGCCCATGCTGCCCTCTACAGCGGTGAAGTCGATGCCGACGCTTATGTTTCCGTTGGCGGTTACGATCTGGCTTGGGCCTCTCCCTGTGCCGACGGCATCTTGGAGTCTTCTTGCAGTGCCATAGATATGAGCGAACAGTCGGGTTATGGCTGGGCCGTAATGACGTCGTCTTTGTTCAATGACCTTAACCTGAGTGCAGCGACATTCTTGGTGGACTATACCTCAAGCAATACGCAGTCTTATGGTGGCAACCAGTACGCTAAAGCCGCTGGCTGGTTCACAAATTACTCGCACATTGATGTGTCGAATGGTTTGGCTGGCGAATGGTCGTTCGCTGATACGGTTGATGGTTGGTACTGGGAAACCATCGTTTACCGCGTCAGTGCTAATGTACCAGAGCCAGGCACCTTGGCCTTGTTAGGTCTAGGTTTGGCGGGCTTGGGCTTCTCTCGTAAAAAGAAAGCCGCGTAAAAAGAAAGCCGCGTAAAAAAACCGCAGACATAGCATCAGGGAAGATGCATGCGCAATTTTACGGCCTTGGCGTGTCGTCGACTGACGGGTAAACGCACGCCATTGTTCAATTCCAAAGAGTATTGTCCGGTTTGCCGGCGCAATGCACTGACCTGTTCCGGGTTGACCAAAATCCCTCGGTGTACACGTATCAATAGGTTCTCCAGCAAAGATTCCCAATCTTTTAATGCCCGATCACTCATGTATTCATGAGCTTGCGTAACCACCTTCACCCAGCGGCCCTCGGCACAGCAATACAGAATGTCACGGGGGCTCACATAGTCACCTGTGCCATCGGCATGCATGCAAACAGGGCGGGTAACGTCTGCTGTAGGTTGTATGGTCGAACGCTGCAGTCGATGTAGTTTTTTGCTTTGGGCCAAGGCGTGGGCCAAATCCTCCCGTTTCACCGGCTTAAGCAGATAACCGTTCGCACCCTGTTGCAAAGCGGTCAAGGCGTGTTCGCTGTACGCGGTAATCATAATCACCGCCGGGGGTTCCGCTTGTTGCTTCAATTGATGCAGCCACGACAAGCCCGATTCGCCCGGCAAGTGAATGTCCAGTAATACCAAGTCCATCAGCGTGCGATTGTTTTGTTGCATCGCATCCATGGCGGACTCCGCCTCAAACAGGGTTGCGTTCGGTTCCAAGTCGCGCAACAAATGCACCATACGCAGGCGTGCCAAAGGCTCGTCATCGACAATCAAAATGTTCATCCGGCCTCCTTGTCTTCAGTGGTTTGGTAGGGAAGTAATACCGTGGCGGTCGCTTGGTCAACCTGCATATTTAGCCCTAAATAGAACGCCTCACCCATTAACGCTTTGCCGCGTTGTCTTAACGTGGATAACGCAATGCCATTGCCGCGCCCTACGGCGGCACTTTCGGGCAACGGGTTTTGTACCGTCAATTGCCAATGCCGGTTTTGGCGCTCGGTGTTAATGGCGACGCAGCCGCCTTGGGGCCGTGTGGAAATACCATGAATGACCGCGTTTTCAATCAGCAGTTGCAGCGTTAGGCGAGGCAATCGTTGCTCCAGCAGGCTCGGGTCTATCCCCCAATGCACCTGCAACCGGGTGCCAAAACGCGCTTGCTCTAGGCCAATATAGGCTTCGGCCAACTGCACTTCCTCGCGCAGCGTCGCCAGGGGCTGTTGGGTTTGCAGGCTGGCGCGCAGCAGGTCGGACAATTGTTCAATACCCTGTTCGGCGCGTTTGGGGTCAAGCGGGATGAGGGCAGCAATGGCGTTCATCGCATTAAACAGAAAATGCGGTTGCACGCGAGCTTGCAGCGCATCGAATTGCGCTTGGGTGATTGCACGCTGCCTCAACGCCAGCGCTTGCTGCACGTAGGCATAACGCAGCAATAGGGCACAAAACATCATCAACGCAGCCGCTTGCATGCTGAGTTGCAAGCCGGAAAAGGCCATAGACGCGGGCAACAACCAGCGTAGGCCAGCATAGCCCATCACCAACCCCAACAGCGCGATGACGCACAGCGATAACCAGTACACCACCCAATGCCAGGTTTTTTGGCCATCAACACCCCGGCGTTGCCAGTGACACAACGCCAATAAGCCCAATAGCCCGACCCAATGGCAATATAAGGAAGCGCTGGCGAGATGCCACCAAAACGCTTCCGGGCCCATCAAGAGCGCTTGCACAAAGGCCAATAACTGACTGATCAACAGCACAAACCACGCCGCTTGGTCGCTGCACAGATTCAACGAACGAGGTGGTAGGGCTTGGTTTTCGGGCACTTGAACAGCCATGGCGGTCGCTTCTAAATGAACCGGAAGTACCATAGCGCGTTGTATTGCGCAGGCCAATCCGCAAGCATGGCAAATGTGCGCCAGTACCGCTTTTTCAGGCAATTTTCCTGATGCGGGAGGTATATTCGCTGGACGCTTTCCAGTACCCTTTACGCTCGATTTTGGGTCTTCAACTTTGGAGTCAGCATGGCAGAACAACACACCAACGTTCAATGGGGCGGCCGCTTCAGTGAATCCACCGACGCCTTCGTAGCCGCCTTTACGGCGAGTGTCGGCTTTGACCGCCGCCTATACAAACAAGATATCGCCGGTTCGATTGCGCATGCCACCATGTTGGAAAAGGTTGGCGTACTGACTCAGCAAGAGCGTGATGCCATCGTCAAGGGTCTGCACGCCGTGCAAGCCGATATCGAAGCAGGCCGCTTTGAATGGAGCGTGGCGCTGGAAGACGTACACATGAACGTCGAAAAGGCGCTGACCGATAAAATTGGCCCGGTGGGGAAAAAACTGCACACCGGCCGCTCGCGCAATGACCAAGTCGCCACCGACATTCGCCTGTATCTGCGCGATGAAATTGATCACTTGTTGGCCGAAATCACCCGCTTGCAAACGGGCCTGATCACCTTGGCCGAGCAAGAAGCCGACACCATCATGCCCGGTTTCACCCACCTGCAAACCGCCCAGCCGGTGACGTTCGGGCACCACTTGCTGGCCTGGAATGAAATGCTGAACCGCGATTACGAGCGCTTGGTGGACTGCCGCAAGCGGGTGAATATTCTGCCCTTGGGTGCCGCTGCACTGGCGGGTACAACCTACCCGATAGACCGTTTTTATACCGCCGAACTGCTGGGTTTTGACCGACCCACTGAAAACAGCTTGGACAGTGTGTCCGATCGCGATTTCGCCATTGAATTCGCCAGCGCCGCCTCGTTGATCATGATGCACCTGTCCCGTATGTCGGAAGAGCTGGTGCTCTGGACCTCGGCCCAGTTCAATTTCATCGAACTGCCCGACCGTTTCTGCACCGGTTCATCCATTATGCCGCAAAAGAAAAACCCCGATGTGCCTGAACTGGTGCGCGGCAAATCCGGGCGGATTTTCGGCCATTTGGTGTCCTTATTAACGCTGATGAAATCGCAGCCCTTGGCGTACAACAAAGACAACCAGGAAGACAAAGAACCCATTTTTGATACGGTCGACAACCTCGGCGGTTCTTTGCGTGCCTTTGCCGACATGGTGCCGCACATTCAGGCGAAGCGCGAAAACATGCGTGAAGCGGCCATTCGAGGCTTCTCAACCGCGACGGATCTGGCCGATTATCTGGTGAAAAAAGGCATGGCGTTCCGCGATGCGCATGAAGTGGTGGGCAAATCGGTCGCTTACGGCATTCAGAGTGGTAAAGACTTGGGCCAAATGAGCCTCGCCGAGTTGCAGCAATTCAGCGACACCATCGCAGACGATGTATTTGATGTCCTGACACTGGAAGGCTCGGTTGCAGCGCGCGACCATTTTGGTGGCACTGCACCCAACCAGGTGCGGGCGGCTGTTATTCGCGCCAGTACCGTTATTGCCGAACGCGGTTAACCCATGTGCTTGTTGGCGTTTGCCTATCAGCAACATCCCGACTTTCCGCTGTTGTTGGCGGCGAATCGGGATGAGTTTTTGGCCCGCCCCACCGCCGCTATGCATTATTGGCAAGCCCACCCCCAGTTACTGGCCGGGCGCGACGAACAGGCGGGTGGCACCTGGATGGGTATCATGGCGCGCGGGCCGAATACCGGCCGCTTTGCGGCATTGACCAATGTGCGCCAGTTACCGGCCCCCGAGAAAAATGGCCCATCGCGCGGGCAGGTTGTGCTGCGTGCATTGTTGGAACGCGCTCCCGTTGCCAAGGTGCTGACCGACATCAAGCAAGAAGCCGATGCTTATCATGGCTTTAATTTGCTGGTGGGCGATGCCAACGGCCTGTGGTACATGAGCACCCATACGCCGGATGTACGACAACTGAGTCCTGGCATTTATGCACTCAGCAACGGAACGCTAGACATCGCATGGCCGAAAACCCAGAGTGCAGCCCAGCGCATGCGGGAACATCTGCCGGATGCGGGCGATGTGCGTGACCTCGCGCAATTACTTTCTTCCCGGCAAAAAGCCGAGGACGATCAGTTACCCAAAACGGGGTTGTCGTTACCTTGGGAACGGGCCTTGTCGGCGCAATGCATTGACCTGCCGGAATACGCTACCCGCGCCCAAACCGGCTTGTTGGTGCGTGCCGATGGCACGGCAGACGTTCACGAGCAAACGCTGGTGCATGAACCGGGCAGCGCGCCCCTGCCGGGTAAAACGTTTCGCCTACACGGGTTTTGGTAAGCGCAGTCATTTCCGCGCAGGCGGAAATCCATCCATGAACACCGCACAAACGCCCCGGCATGGACTTTCGGCGCATGCCTCCGGCGCTCCACGGCAGGCCGGGAGTTACCGAGAAAAATGTTTGTGCATTTTTCTCGCCCTACGGGCGCCTAGCGGCGGTGTCTATTGCTGTCGCAATTGATCGCGCCTTGAGGCATACCCCTACGTCCATTGCCTTAACTGGGCACCACCCTAATACCGAAAATGACTTTTCGCGGGCACTTGCGTGTTTTTCTGCTAAGCTGAACCCAATGAATTGCGCGTTTTTCTGCGCAGATTTCCAGAAATACCTTTTAAAACAAAGGGGTAGAGTTTCGTTCGCCGTGTTTATGCACACACTGAGACAACCGCTCGGCCAGATTAACGCGCATGCTTGTTAAACTGACGAAGCTTGAGCTGTATCGTTGTGGAAACTCTAAAAATATCAGTATGTTAGCGGATTTTTTTAAGTTCAATGTTCCAGAAAAGCGCGCATGCGCAGAAATAAAACTGTTAACTGTCTCTACCTATGAAAGTCGTAACTTGGAACTGTAATGGAGCACTCAGACGAAAGCTTGCAGAAGCAGATAGCTTGCGAGCTGATGTCTTGGTGGTTCAGGAGTGTGAAGACCCCGCGCTATCGACTCCCGCATATAGAGAGTGGGCCGGTTCTTACCTGTGGGTGGGCGAGTCAAAAAATCGTGGCATCGGTATTTTTCCCCGAAACGGCCATCGAGTTGAAAAGTTAGATTGGAGTGGCAGCTTTTCCGTCCCTGGGCTGCTCAGCAAAAGTGAAACGTTGAATTGGAGCACGGAAGATCTGAGGCTTTTTCTCCCTTTCACTATCAACAGAGATTTAACCGTGCTGGCCGTCTGGACGAAGGGACGCAATGAAGAAGCATTTGGCTACATGGGGCAATTCTGGAAGTATCTTCAGATTCACCGTGACGATCTTGGCGGGCCAAAGACAATTATTCTCGGCGATTTTAATAGCAATGTGCGCTGGGATAAGCCGGACCGCTGGTGGAATCACTCTGACGTAGTTGCTGAGCTCAGCGAGATGGGTTTCAAGAGTCAGTATCATCGAGTTTTCGAGGAAGAACAGGGCAATGAGACCAGCCCGACATTTTTCTTGCATCGGAACCCCGAGAAGGCCTATCACATTGACTATGTTTTCACCTCGTCAGACTTTCCAGAAGAATGTAGTTTGCAGGTCGGTCAGCACGACGAGTGGATTTCAATAAGTGACCATGTGCCGCTGACACTGAGCACCAACAGTTAACAATCGGCTGCACAGCGACCGATTTTCCGCCGCTTCGCGGCTCCAAACCGGCGCGTGAGCCGGGCGTTATTGAATCCAAATATTCCTTAATGCCTAAGACAAGACCTGTCACTCTGCATACTTGATGCCCAAGTAAGGTGTGCATAATATGTGGGCGTTCGTTCCGCACGAGGACTAAGCCATGCAAGCTGTTGAAGTTACGAAAGGCAACCGAAAACCAGCGAACCTGTCAGTAGACAGTGCTCTACTCAAAGAAGTTGAAGCCTTAGATACCAATGTTTCACAATCCGCTGAAGCAGGTGTCACGGCGACTGTGAAACTGCATAAACAAGAGGCATGGTTGAAAGAAAATGCCGGTGCTCTGGCCAGTTCGAACGCATACGTTGAAGCTCACGGTTTACCTCTTGCACGGCACCGTTATTTTTGAGGGCTCTCTTCGAAATCTTCTCAGCGAATTGAACACCCCCTGTCATCGCGCCACTGTTTAGGATGTCTCCCCCAATATTTGACTGCGATACGTTGGTGTAAACGATCTCTAGCCATCTTTCATTGACTGTACTAACATGTAATACATGTCGCTACACTGAGGGTGTTGTCATGAGCATTACAAGTATTCGAATCGCTGAAGATGTCGACTCCTCCTTGGAGGTGCTGTCTAAAAGGCTTGATAGAAGTAAGAACTACATCATCAATCAGGCAATCAAAGAGTTTGTTGCTCGGCAGTCTATGGAAGATGCAAGGTGGCAAGATACCCTTGTGGCGCTTGAATCCGTAAAGGCGGGTAATTCTGTTGACGAACAAGATGTTAATGCCTGGCTGAACAGCTGGGGTACGGGCAATCGTAAGTCACCACCTAAGCCATGAAGATAAGGTATTCACCTGAGTCCGTCGAGGATCTCAGTAGGGTGGTTGAATTTGTAGAGGCCAAGAATCCATTTGCAGCTCGTCGCATTGCAATAGATATTCAAGAGGCGTTCGATAAACTAAAACAGTTTCCTAAAATTGGTCTTCCCGTTTTGAAATCATCTGACCCTGAGCTAGTACGCGATCTGTATATAGGTAACTATATGGCACGTTACCTGATCACGGATGAAATCATCTATATATTAAGAATTTGGCATCACAAAGAGAATGAGAAAAATATATAACAACATGCATGGAATTACTCAGTTACGACGACTCACCTGAATGCACAGAGTAAGCATTAGATTTGAGGCACAAGGCGGGCACCGAATGTCGGTGGTGGAGCCGGTGTTCGGCAACATCGGTACAAACGAAAGACTCAACCACTTCAGCTTGCGCGGTAAAGACAAGGTGCAAGGCCATTGGCAGTTGTACTGCATGGTGCACAACATTGAGAAACTGGGGCGATACGGACGACTGAGCCAGTAAAGCAGCCCGATACGCCATGAAAACGGCTTCCAATGAAGCCAAATACGACAAAAGTGGCTATGCTGGAACCAGAACATTGAAACGGAGTCATCGACGACAAACTGCTGATGGCCCAGAACTTTTAGGGTGTAGAGATGCTCAGGCATGTGTCCGATGAGTTTTTCTACAGCCTCGTTAGGGCTTAAGGAGGCGCTTTGACTGTTGTATACCTCGATCAAAATAAGTGGATTGAACTCGCACGAATCAGGAATGGAAAGGACTCATCTGATCGTGCACGACAGTTATTAAGGGAGATTGATGCAGCACGTGATTGCGGGGTTATATTTCCTTTATCGGCGATACACATATTGGAGTTCGCTAGGATAAAAGATAACAAGCGTCGAGCCAGGCTAGGAAGGGTGATGTGGGAGTATTCGGGAGGTATAACTACGAAATCTCTGAAGGAACTGTTGTGCTGGGAGTTGGAAGTAGCATTTGCCAATAAAGGATACGCCGTCAATTCTGAAAGGCCTTCGTATTTGGGTCGAGGTATAGCCCATGCTTTTGGAGAGAAACTAGATAATCCGATTGCTGCTATGTTTCCAGAAAAAATTGATGAGGCGATGTTATGTGGCATGGATGATATTCCTCCAATCCATGGTGGGGTAAGCGCTGAGCATCGCAACAATTTCGCGAACCATTTGCGTTCGATCCACGAAAAGAAAGAAGATCTTGAAAAGGGCAAGTGGGAAGATTGGATTTATGCATTATCCATGGCTGACATCACAGAACCTTTATATATAGTGATGAGTAAGCATAAAATCCCGAATTCTGATATTGAATCATGGGGAAAAAGTGGCATTAAGTCATTTATGAACTCCATACCTACTCGCAAACTAGACATTCATCTCCACAAGCAGGTGCTCAAGAACCCACAGTATAAGCCCAAGCATAGTGACCTTGAAGATTGGGCTGGATTAGTCCCGGCCACGTGCTATGCGGATATCGTAGTGTGTGAAAAACACTTCGCCGATTTGGCATGTCGTGGCAATTACAAACATCACGCTAGAATTGAGACAAATATATATGACGTGTTTCAAACCGTCTAAACATAGCCCTAACAAACGCATGTTATCGGACTGTGAACTTGCCAAATAAAAACGGACGCCGGTCACGGTGATGGGGCGCATCCTTGCTGGGTTGTCTGCCATCGCTGGCATAGGCTTGGTGGCCATGCCAGCGGGTATTCTGCCGGTAACATTCAGTGACGCCTTTCAAGATCACCAAGACAAGCGCAAATAGCACCACCCAGACAAATCACCGACTCTCCGCTGGCAAGTCATCCTCCACGGGCAGTACGTCATCCGCAGGCGCGTCGTCCAAATCTTCCTGATTCGGTACATCTTCCATCATTTCCAAGCCTTGAGGCGTGGTACGCAACATGGGGGAGAAATGCCCGGGCGTGTCGATGTCTTCGTCTGGGGTTTGGCGAATGCTGAACAGCAACACCATCAGCAACACAAATAACATCACCGCAAAATAGGCGGGTAATGAGGCGGCCCCCTGCCAACCCATCCATACCCCGGCCATGATTGGGCCGATTGCGGCGCCGATGCCGTAAATCATCAACAAGCCGCTGGAGCCGGACAAAATATCCTCCGGTTTTAAGTGGTCGACCATGAGGGCTATGGCAATGGGATACAGGGCAAAGTTCATGGCGCCCCACAAGGCCATAAAGATAAATATCCACGGCGTGCCGGGGAGCACCAACATAAGGACGGACAAGGCCACCGCTGCGGCCATCATGCCAGCCAACACGGCGCGCCGGTCGTGCCGGTCGGAAAAATAACCCAAGGGAATTTGCCCGACAATGCCGCCAATAATAGCCGCGCTCATCATGCCGGCTATGCCGCTGGCGTCCATGCCGGTGCGGGCTGCAAATACGGGGGCGAGGCCCCAAAATGCCCCCAGCACCAAGCCAGAGAATCCGGACGTTGCGGCGGCGACGGGCGAACCGCGCCACAGCACACGGAAGTCGAAGGTGGGTAGGGTGAGGTTATTCGGTTGGGTGAGCCGGGTCAGGGTAACCGGCAGCATGCCCAGGCAAATCAATACGGCGGCGAGCACGAATAGGGTATAGGCCGCCGGGCTGTCGATGCGCAAAAGTTGCTGCGCTAAAGCGACGGCCCCCAAGCTGATGACCATATACACCGAAAATACTTTGCTGCGTTGCTCGGCAGGCACCACGGCGTTGAGCCAGCTTTCGATGATGGCGTACAGGGAAACCAGTGCTATGCCATAGAGTACGCGCAACACAAACCAAACGGCTGGGTAGGCGATGAGGGTATGAATAAGGCTGGCGGCGGCGGCCATGGCGGCGCAAAAGGCAAAGGCGCGAATGTGGCCGACGCGCCGAATTAGGGGCACCACCAGCCAGATGCCGATAAAAAAACCTATGAAGTACCCGGAGCTGAGCAAGCCCAGCAGGGTGGTTGAAAACCCACGGTATTCGCCCGCTAAGGTAACTAGCGTATTCAGCAGCCCGTTGCCCAACAATAAGGCGGCAACACCGGTGAACAGCGCCAACAAGGGCGCGAGATAGCGGGGCATGGTGGTCTCCGAGACGCAGCGTTCTTAAGTCTATGGTCAAAACAGGAAACTACCACACTTTGGCGACCATGTTGGCCGTTCGTACGGATTTTTTTTGCACGCGTTGTCGAACAAATGTACAGAGTTCGCCACGCGCAGATGACAAGTCGCAGGGTTAAGTTTATGCTGATGTGCACACAATGAGTGCAGCAATGGGGCGGCCAACCATGGATTCGAACAAGCCAAAAGAAACCACAGTCCAATACACCGTGCGTAGCTCGGAGCTTTCACCGGGCATGCGGTTTTTGGTGATTTTTTGTGCGGTTGTGGGTGCTGTATCGTTGTTTTTCTTGGTGTTGATGCCGTTATTGGGCATGGCCTTTTCCATTGTGATTACCCTGTTTTTGGGCTTCCTGGCGGTGCTGGCGGGCTTGTTTATCTTCTTTATTTTACTGTCGCCTATTATTTTGGCGGGTTTGGGTATTCGGGCGTTATCCACTAAGCGACGTTCAAAGCCGTAAGATAAAACCGTAGTTCTACGGATGGCCTTTGCGCCGCTATCTGACATTCTGTCTTTCCTTCGTTGTTTGTTAAGGGTACATCTTGGATATCGTCGGCCTCTCGCTGTTTGAGCGCATCTTCTTCACGGTATTTCCGCTGGTGATCATTGTGGGTGTGGGTTTTATCTATGCCCGACGTCGCCCCACGGATATGGCGATGGCGAATCAGGTCAACATTGATGTGTTCGTGCCGGCGCTTATTTTCTCGGTTATGTCGTCAGAATCCTTTGATTTGCCGACGTACTCCACCTTGGCCCTGGGCGCAATGGTGGTGGTGTTGGGGTCTGGTTTGTTGCTGTGGCCGTTATGCCGCTGGTTGGGTGTGCAACCCAAAACATTCTTGCCACCGATGATGTTCAACAACAGTGGGAATTTGGGCATTCCCTTGATGGTGCTGGCGTTTGGTGAAGCGGCGTTGCCAGCGGCGGTGGTGATGTTTTTGGTGGAAAATGTGCTGCACTTTTCGGTGGGCGCGTACATCATGGACCACAAAACCAAACTGTTTCGGATGTTGCGGATGCCGATGATTGCGGCGACGCTGGCGGGTTTGGTCTGGAGTGTTTGGCAGTTGCCCCTACCAACGCCCGTCAAAACGGCAGTGGATATGCTGGGCCAAATTGCTATTCCGTTGATGCTCTTTGCCCTTGGCGTGCGCATGACCACCATCGACTTCACGCATTGGAAGATCGGTGCCTGGGGCGCGTTATTAGCGCCGGTGAGTGGCATTTTGATTGCGCTATTGCTGCAGCCATTTTTGCAACTCGATGCGACCCAGTTCGGTTACTTGGTTTTGTTTGGTGCCCTGCCCCCGGCCGTTTTGAATTATATGATTGCGGAACGCTACCAGCAGGAACCGCATCTCGTAGCGTCCATTGTATTAACAGGCAATATCGGCAGTTTGTTGGTGATCCCTGTTGTTTTAGCGTTCATTCTTTAAGGAGTTTGCACCATGACCCAGCCGTTAGCGCAAAACTCGGAAAGTACCTCAGTCGGTTTCGCTTGGTTTCTGTTGGCTGCCACCACCTTATTTTGGGGCGGTAATTTTGTGCTGGGCCGTGCGGTGGCAGCGGACATTCCGCCCATCGCACTGGCATGGTGGCGCTGGGTGTTGGCGATGGCAGTGATTATGCCCTTTGCGGCCCACGGGCTGTGGCAGGTGCGGGCGGTGCTTTGGCAGCATAAAGGGTATTTGCTGTTGGTGTCGGTGTTGAGCGTCAGTGTGTTCAATACCTTTGTGTATTTGGGTTTGCAGACCTCCACGGCGACCAACGCTTTGCTCCTGTTGTCTTCCGGCCCGGTGATGATTTTGATTTTTTCGTGGGCGTTGTTTGGTGAGCGCGTCAGTACGCAGCAGGTCTTGGGGATTTTATTGTCTCTGGTGGGTGTGGTGGTGATTGTGACGGAAGGTCATCCGTTGGCATTGCAGGTGTTGTTGCAAGGCGGTACCGGGAATTTATGGATTCTGGCCGCTGTCATCGCGTGGGCCTTATATTCGGTTTTGCTGCGTAAACGCCCGGCCGAACTGAATGGCACGGTGTTTTTTGCCCTCACGGCCGTGGTGGGCTGGATTGTGCTGTCGCCTTTTTTCTTCTATGAGCACTTTGTGCAGGAACGCATCATGGTGTTCAACACCACGGCGTTGATCAGTGTGGGTTATGTCGGTTTCTTTGCGTCGGTGTTGGCGTTTTTGTTTTGGAATCGCGGTATACAGATGCTGGGTGCGAATCGGGCCAGTAATTCGATTCACTTGATCCCGGTGTGGGGCTTGGTGTTGGCGAGTATTTTCTTGGGTGAACGTTTGGTCGGTTTTCACTGGCTCGGCATGGGGCTGATCATTGCCGGTATTTTACTGGCCAGTGTGCTGCGGCGGCGTTGAAGTTGGGGGGCGCTATGCCCCGCCCACTTGATCATACTGCGGCATGCTCCAGGTTTCTGCCTGTGCCGCTGCCAGCCATTCCTGCATTTCCGGTAACGCATACATGGCTGCACTCCACGCCACGAAATCGTCCGATACGGTTAAGCCATAACCCCTTACCCGCCACATAACAGGAGCGTACATAGCATCCACAATGCTGAACGCGCCGCATAAAAATGCCCCTTCTGCATTATGCTTCGCTTTCGCTGCCGCGAAACGTGCCCACAGCACCGCCAAGCGGTTCAAATCGCGCTGCACAGACTCGGTTATGAGGTGAGTGGGTGCTTGCTTCTGGGCGCGGCAGTTCATCGGGAAGGTTTGCCGCAGGGCCATAAAACCGCTGTGCATTTCCGCACTGGCGCTGCGGGCAAGAGCGCGAAGAGTAACATCGGCTGGCCACAAGGCGCGTTCCGGAAACTGCTCCGCCAGATACTCGGCAATGGCCAGGCTGTCCCAAATGACGTGCTCCTGGTCGAGCAACTGATCAAGCAACACGGGAACCTGTGGCAGCAGGTCATGTTGCGCGGCAAACTCTTTTAAGGCGTCGCTGTGCGCAAAGGGCAGCAGACGCTGGTCGAATTCGATGCCCGCAACGCGCATCAATAACCATGGACGCAAAGACCACGACGAATAATTTTTGTAAGCGATGACCAGTTCCATAAGAGCTTCATTGATGTGGTGGATTCCTGTGCAGAATATTTCCGTGACAAAAACAATAAAAGCGAATAATTTTGCATAAACCATTCGGAATATTGATTGAATGACACCTCGACAAGTCCGTAGCCTGCTCACGGTGGTGGAACTGGGCAGTGTGCAAGCCGCCGCCCGTCATTTGCATCTCGCGCCATCCAGCGTTTCAGCCCAATTGCGCGAACTGTCGGCGGAACTGGGTGTCACTCTGTTTGAGCCGGTTGGGCGTGGCGTCTTACCCAGTGCGGCAACCCGTGCTTTGATCGAGCCGTTGCGGCAATGGTTGCAACTGAACGACGATATTCAGCATCAGGCGCAGCACTTAGCGCAACGCACGGGAGGGCCACTGCGCATTTTTGCCCCCAGTTCCATGTGCATCTATCGGCTGCCTGCTTATATTCAAGCGTTACAGACCAGCCATCCCGGCATCGAAGTGCTGCTCACGCATGAACCGTTCGACTACGACACGGCCTTCCAGCGCGGTGAATTGGATGCAGCGGTGCTGGTGGCACAGCAACAGCGTGAGGACCTGTGTTATCAGCACATTGCTGACGAAGAGGTCATTTTCTTCTGCCATCCAACGCGTTTTCGGCCCGGAACCTGGGCCTTAGCAGAGGTGTTGGCGGAGCCGCTGATAAGCACGGAACAGGGTTGTACCTACCGGGTAACGGTTGAAGCGCATTGTCGGCAACAGGGGCTGGCCTTGGTGCCGCGGCAAGCGTTTTCAAACGTTGAAGTGGTGCGCCGCTGTGTGCTTACGGACCTCGGCATTGGTTTGCTGCCGCGCTGCGTAATTGCCGAAGACTTAGCTAGCCAGCAGTTGTGCGAACTGGATGTGGCGGATACACCGTTTCACTTCTTCTCGGCGCTGGCGTACCCGAAAGCGCGTACGCCGTCGCCGAATTTGTTGGCGTTGTGGGAAGTGATTGCAGGTTCGGGGGGTTAATAAGCGACGCCAATGCAGGCTTATAGAGGTTTTTGGCCACCACGGCGTTCGGCACTTTTCACCAGCAACGTTAGGGTGCGATTGATCGGAACATCCATGCCATGTTTTGCAGCCCGGCGCACAATTTCACCGTTTAAATAGTCGATTTCGGTGCGCTTGCCTTGCATCAGGTCCTGTGCGGTGGAAGAAAACTGACCGGGCATGGCGACCATGATGCTGCGAATGGTCTCGAATACGCTGTCTGGCACCGTGACGCCTTCGGCCTGCGCCACGCTGATTGCCTCGCGGGCGACGTCTTCCATCAGTTGCGGTATGCCATCCTGTGCCACCATTTCTCCATAGGGCAACCCGGTGATGGCTGACAGAGGATTAATGGCACAGTTAATGACCAATTTGGTCCACAGTGCCCCCATTACATCGTCGGACACCTGTGTTTGAATGCCTGCCGCGTTGAGTACCGTGGCGATCTCGGCAGCATGCTGGCCGGAAAGTGCTAAATCCCCCCTTCCTTCATGGCGCACCACGCCGACACCGTTCATGCGGCTGGCGACATATACCGCCACGGGCATGACCGGACGGGCCAGAATTTTGGTCAGCGTTGCGGCGTTGGAAATTCCATTTTGTAGGCTGAGTACGTGGCTATGTGCGCTGAGATGCGGCGCGATCTCTCGTGAGGCCTGCTCGGTATCACCGGATTTCACACACACCAAGACCCAGTCGGCACCAGCAACTGCCGCCGGGTCCGTCGTGGCTTCAACCTGCGCCACTATGCGTTGGCCTGCTTTTTCCAGTATTAAGCCCTGTGCCCTAACTGCCTCCACAAAGGCTGGTCGCCCGATCAGCAACATCTGATGACCGGCCAGCGCTAACATGGCACCGTAATAACAACCGACGGCACCGGCTCCTACGAGGGCGATTTTCATAATCTACTCGTCTGCAAAAAACTGTTCAGGGTTCAGCATAGCGAAAATGCCGAGTCACTTCCTGCTCAATCAACCGCATCATGGTGTTCTGCATCTGCGTGGCAGGGCGGCGGGCGCTGGTGGCGAGGAAGAGTTTAATGTGCAGTTCCGGTTCAACAATGGGGTGAATGGTAAAGCAATGCGAAGCCCCAAGGCTGTTGACCGCATTACGCGACAACACGGCAGAACCCGCGCCATCCGCCACCAAATCCAGAATAGCCCCAATACTGTCGATCTCTAACACAATGTTCGGTCGCCGTTTAATGTTCGCCAATTCACTTTCAATAAACCGCCGAATGGCGTTGTGTGGGCTGGGTGTGATCAGTGGCGTGTCGGCCAAGCGGGCTAGGGTGACAGGGTTTCCGGTCGTTAAGTCGGCTTGCAGCGCGGCCGATTTCACCAAAAAAAGCGCCTGTTCACCCAACGGACTTAAATCAATGTCGGGCAATGGGGTGGGGTTGTACAGCAGGGCAATGTCGAGCCGACCGGCAATCACTGCGTCCACCATGGCCGTGGATAAGCCTTCGCTAACCGCTAAGGTGGCCTCTGGCATTATCTCCTTAAACGCGCGCACCAAGGGCACCGCCATGGTTTTGGATAAGCTGGGTGGCAAGCCCACAGCAATGCGCCCGGTTAACCCGCCGCGCAACATCGACAAGTCTTCGCGGGCGCGCTCAACTTGATACAGAATGCCACGCCCGTGCTCCAGTAACCGTTGACCGGCGTCCGTCAGCGTGACGCCACGTCCGTTGCGAATCAGCAGCGGTTGGCGTAATTCCACTTCCAATAATCGTACTTGGCGGCTTAATGCGGGCTGCGCTATATCAAGATCGATGGCGGCCCGAGTGAAGCTGCCTAATTCGGCAACGCGAACGAAATAATGGATTTGTTTGAGGTCCATGGGAAGGAACCCATCCTGTGTGTTGTCAAGTATCGCAAACTGTTATAGCTGATAGAGCGACATAACGGTAGCGAAGGTAGTGCGATCGGAGAACAATAATGTCATGTATAACCTTGGATGCGGACGCAAGCGCACGCTTTCCTCATGATAAACAGGAGCTTTTGCATGATAATCGATTGTCATGGTCACTACACGACCGCCCCACAAGCACTGGAAGATTGGCGTAACGCTCAGGTGGCTGCCTTGGGCAAGCCCGGCTCCGGTCCTAAGCCGTCTGATTTGAACATCAGCGACGACGAATTGCGTGAGTCTGTGGAAACCAATCAGCTCAAACTGATGAACGAGCGCGGTCTGGACATGACGATCTTCTCGCCGCGCGCCAGTTTTATGGCGCACCACATTGGCGATTTTGAAACCAGCTCGACGTGGGCATCCATTTGTAACGAACTGTGCTACCGCGTATCGCAGTTATTTCCCGACCGTTTTATCGGCGCTGCCATGTTGCCGCAGTCGCCGGGTGTTGACCCGAAAAGCTGTATCCCAGAAATGGAACGTTGCATCAACGAGTATGGTTTTGTCGGCATTAACCTGAACCCGGACCCTTCGGGCGGGCATTGGAAAGAACCGCCATTGACCGACCGCCATTGGTACCCGATTTATGAAAAAATGGTGGAGTTGGACATCCCGGCGATGATTCACGTCAGCACCAGTTGCAACGCCTGTTTCCACACCACAGGCGCGCATTATTTGAATGCCGACACCACCGCGTTCATGCAGTTATTGCAAGGTGATTTGTTCAAAGACTTCCCCGAATTGCGTTTCATCATTCCGCACGGCGGCGGCGCAGTGCCTTACCACTGGGGTCGTTTCCGTGGCTTGGCCGACATGATGAAAAAACCGATGTTGGATCAGCACCTGATGAACAACATCTATTTCGACACCTGCGTGTATCACCAGCCCGGTATCGACCTGCTGACGGAAGTGATCGACACCAAGAACGTGCTGTTTGCCTCCGAGATGATCGGTGCCGTGCGCGGAATCGACCCGCAAACCGGCCACTATTTCGACGACACTAAGCGTTACATCGAAGCCGCTGATTTGACCGACGACCAGCGTTACCAGATCTACGAAGGCAACGCGCGCCGCGTGTTCCCGCGTTTGGACGCCAAACTGAAGCAACAAGGCCGGTGAGCGAGGAGACGACATCATGACCTTTGAAGTAACGCCCGGCTGGCTGAATTGGTATGAAGGCCCCGCGAAACCTCGATTTAAAGTACCCGAAGGGGCGGTGGATGCACATTGCCACGTGTTTGGTCCCGGCCATCAGTTCCCGTTTGCCCCCGAACGCAAATACACGCCATGCGATGCGTCGAAAGACCAACTGTTCGCCCTACGGGACCATCTGGGCTTTGCGCGCAACGTAGTGGTGCAGGCCACCTGTCACGGCGCAGACAACAGCGCCATGGTCGATGCCTTGCAACATTCCAAAGGCATGGCACGCGGTATCGCCACCGTGAAACGCAGCATCTCAGACGCGGAACTCCATGCGTTGGACGCCGCCGAGGTGCGCGGCGTACGCTTTAACTTCGTGAAGCGGCTGGTGGACTTCACGCCGAAAGAGGAGTTGATGGAGATTGCCCAACGCATCGCGCCCTTGGGCTGGCACATCGTCATCTACTTTGAAGCGGTCGACCTGCCAGAGCTTTGGGATTTCTTCACTGCCCTACCGACCACCGTGGTGGTCGATCATATGGGGCGGCCGGATGTTACGAAGCCGGTGGACGGTGAAGAGTTCCAGCGGTTTGTCCGTTTGATGGACGAGCACGAGAATATTTGGTCGAAAGTAAGCTGCCCCGAGCGCTTGAGCATCAGTGGACCGAAAGCTTTGAATGGCGAACAGCAGGCATACCAAGACGTGGTGCCGTTCGCTAAGTATTTGGTTGAGCGTTTCCCTGATCGCGTGTTGTGGGGCACGGACTGGCCGCACCCGAACCTGAAAGACCATATGCCGGACGATGGCTTGCTGGTGGACTTTATTCCCCAGATCGCGCCAACGGTCGAATTGCAGCACAAATTATTGGTCGACAACCCCATGCGGTTATATTGGCCGGAAGAGGTGAAGTGATGAGTAATGCTAAGAACAGCGCCTATAACGATGCCTTTAAAGACATACCGGGCACCGTTATTTTTGACGCGACCCAATCGCGCCTCGGCTTCCATCTTAATCAGTTCTGCATGACGCTGATGAAAGACGCTGCGCGGCAAGAGTTTCGCGCCGACGAGGCGGCGTATCTGAAGAAGTTTCCCATGACCGAAGAGCAACGCCAAGCCGTGCTCGACCGGGACTACAATCGCATGATTGCCCTCGGCGGTAACATCTACTTTTTGGCGAAGATCGGTGCTACCGATGGTCTGTCGTTTCAGAAACTGGCCTCGACGATGACTGGCGTCAGCGAAGAAGAATACCGCGCCATGATGGTGGCCGGTGGACGTTCACCCGATGGCAACCGCAGTAAATCGGAGCAGCAATAATGGCTAAAATTACCGCCGGGGTAGCTACCTCACACGTACCGGCCATTGGGGCCGCGCTCGATCTGGGCAAAACCCAGGAAGACTACTGGAAACCCATTTTTGACGGGTATGAGTTTTCGAAAGAGTGGATCAAGAACGAAAAACCAGATGTGATTATTCTGGTTTACAACGACCACGCTTCCGCGTTCTCGTTGGACCTAATCCCGACTTTCGCCATTGGCTGTGCCGAAGAATTCCAACCCGCCGATGAAGGCTGGGGCCCACGTCCCGTGCCAACGGTTAAGGGGCATTCCGAATTGGCGTGGCATATCGCCCAGTCGGCCATTCTGGACGAGTTCGACATGACCATTGTGAACAACATGGACGTCGATCACGGCCTGACTGTTCCCTTGTCCTTGATGTTTGGTCAGCCCGAAGAATGGCCCTGCAAGATCATCCCCCTGGCCGTGAACGTAGTGCAATACCCACCACCAACCGGCAACCGGTGCTACAACTTAGGTAAAGCAATCCGCAAAGCAGTGGAATCCTTCGACGCCGACCTGAACGTGCAGATCTGGGGCACCGGCGGCATGTCGCACCAGTTGCAAGGTCCGCGTGCCGGGTTGATCAACAAAGAATTCGACACCGCCTTTTTGGATGGCCTAACGAAAGACCCGCAAGGCTTGGCGAAAATGCCGCACATTGATTATGTGCGCGAAGCGGGCTCGGAAGGCATTGAAATGGTCATGTGGTTGATCATGCGCGGCGCGTTGAATGATGACATCGACGAACGCTATCGCTTCTACCATGTGCCAGCGTCCAACTGCGCGGTGGGACATATTATTTTAGAAAACAAGTAAGCGAGAGACATCGCAACTAGGCCAGCAAAGCCGACGCTGAAGAAAGTTTCAGTGTCGGCTTTTTTGTTGTTTTTTGGCTCGATTTATCCTCCTGCGTCCCAATAATGTATATACTTTTGGGCAAACACTGACCGCATGAGTAAACCCTTGGCTGCCCCACGCTATCAAGTTATCAAACAATACCTACTCGATCGCATTGAGTCCGGCGAATATGCGCCGCACCACCAAATTCCGCCGGAAGAACAATTGGCGAAGCAATTTGACGTCAGCCGGATGACCGCCAACAAAGCCATTCGAGACTTAGTGCAAGAAGGCCGACTGACTCGCCAAGCGGGTTTGGGTACTTTTGTGACCGACCAAAAAGCCGAGTCGCCATTGTTGGAAGTAACCAATATTGCAGAAGAAGTGCGCCAACGGCAGCACGTTTACAGCAATCAGGTGTTGGTATGCGAAGCCATTTCGGCAGACGACGAAACGGCATTGCGCTTGAGTGTTCGCCTTGGCGCAGAGGTATTCCACACCATCTTGCTACATGAAGAGAACGGCGTACCGGTGCAGTTGGAAGAGCGCTACGTCAACCCACGATGGGTGCCGAATTATTTATCCACCGACTTCTCAAAACACACCCCCAACGAAGTGCTGGTATCCAGTTGCCCCATCACCGACTTAGAACACATCGTCGAAGCCGTATTGCCTGATAGGCGTGCCGCCGAATGGCTGGGCATAGCACCGCAAGAGCCCTGCCTTCAAATGACGCGCCGTACGTGGTCGGGCGACCACTTGATCAGTTATGCGCGGCTGCTGCATCCAGGTTCACGCTATAAACTGCGCTCTGCCGTGCGGCGAGGGTGAGACTGATGCGCCCAAGCCAATATACCCAGCTATGTTCTATCGCACACCGGATCACCCATGATGCGGGTGACGCGGAAGACGTCGTACAAGAGGCTTTTCTAGCGGCTTTCCTTACTGGCCTTACGGATTTTGAAGCCGTTGAAACCAGAAACTGGCTGGTCGGCACGGTAAAGAACAAAGCGCGTATGGCACGGCGTGGCACCGTTCGCAGAGAGGGCCGTGAAAGCCAATGGCTGATGACACAAGCAGACGCCTTTACCGATGAATACCATGAGCTTGCTGAGCTACTAGAAACTCTGACTCCGCCACTCAAGGCCGTCGCCGCTTTGGCTTTATCCGGTCACAATCGGCGGGAAATAGCTTACTTATTGAACCTTACCGATGCCGCGCTTCGCCAGCGTATCCTTGCGCTAAAACGCCACATATTGGCAGAAGGCATAGCCATGCCTGCCGAATTGCCAGGTCTAGTATTAGGTGTAGCCTACGGCCGCCTCCGTGGCGCTTTGTTGTCTAAACTGTTTCAACGGGGCGGAGTTCTGGCCAGTCATGATCCTGATGGACATCTTTTTGTTATTAGTGGCTCACAAAAGGGAACTCGGCGGCAACTAGAAGGTGAATAAACCATAGAGGAGTAACCTATGAGCTTCAAACCCAAGAGTGCCAGCATCGTTTATTACGTCAGCGATATTCTGCGCACGGAAAAATTCTACAACGAAACCTTTGATCTTGGCCTTGAGCGTATGGAGGGCGCCGAGCCCTTCTGGCTGCAAGGGCATTTGGAGAGTGGCCTCGACCTGATCTTCTTCGAGATGGAAGGCGTGCGCGGTGATACGCCCGCCATCGTGTTTGAAGTCGATGACGGCGGAATCGACGACATTGTTGCCGAACTGGCGGCGGCCGGTGTTACCATCGTGACCCCGGTGTCAGAGGCGCCTGGCGGTTGGAGCGCAGATTTCCTAGACCCGGATGGTTTCGGCCTCGGACTGTGGCAGTCGGGTGAACTGCCGCGTTCGCTGAAGTCCTAAATTTTGTGGGAACAACAGGGAACCTATCGAGATAGGTTTCCTGTCATGCCGCTTGCTCAGCTCTTATCTTCCCAGCAAGTACGGCCGGAGCAATCAGCCGATGCATGGGTTTGACCGGCAGCATATAAATGCGCCCAAGCCTATTTTTGACGTGTATAACCGTCGTAACAGTAATGGTGACGTGCTTCCCATCGGGACTCTCGCTACGATGGATGCTGAGGACAACATCTAAGTGTTTGTCTTTGTCACCAATCAGGGCTTCATCAAACCTGCTTTCAAAAACGGTAAAAATACCCACGCGACTGCCCGGCTCGAAGTCTGAGGCTGGTTTGTCAGCTGCTACCCCAGACAAGGTGCCAAGATTCTTTAGGCCAACAAGCCCGCCTAAACGATTGCGCAGGATCATGCAGGCATCAATCCAACGCGGTGTTTGCTTCGCGGCAACAATAAAATGATCAAGCGCTGAAAGCGTCACATCTGTAGACCTAATACTCCATGCGTCATAAAAGCTTGCGCCGTCTAAGAGCTCGGCAATGCGGCTATTCGCTGGAACTTCGGTTTCAGTCGGGTGGTTTTTCATAATTTACTCTGGAAAATGAATGAGCAATGAAACGCATTCGAGAGCGGAAAAGTGGCAGGTTCTTAATCTGCGACTGTTAAGCGCATGCGCATTATGCACCGCTAGTAGAAAAAACTGCCATGTAATTTTAGGCCACCGACCAAAACGAACTCCCTATAAATGTGACTACCGTAACCTTGACTTTTGCTCTTGGATGATCAATTGTATATACAAATGATTAGACCCTTGAGAGCGCCGATGCCAACCACCACCAATCCACTACGTCTTTGGACGGACCTCACCCTTTTCGATGGGGTGCAGATTCACACCCAGTCGATGGCAGTCGTGGTGGAAGGAGAGCGCATTGTCTGGGTAGGGCCAAAGACAGAGTTGTCAGCCTCTCAACTTGCCAGCGCTGATCTGATGGGTACGGGAGGTGTGATGACGCCAGGCTTGATCGACTGCCACACGCATTTGGTGTTCGGCGGTGACCGTGCGGATGAGTTTGCGCAGCGCTTGGAAGGCGTAAGTTATGCCGAAATCGCCGCGCAAGGTGGCGGTATTCTCAGTACCGTGAAAGCCACGCGTGCCGCCAGCGAAGAAGAATTGTTCACCAGTGCGCAAGCACGCTTAGAAGCCCTGATGGCCGACGGTGTGACCATGGTGGAAATCAAATCCGGTTATGGTTTAACCATGGCCGACGAATTGAAGATGCTGCGCGTGGCGCGGCGTTTGGGCGAACAAAACCCGGTTCACATACGCACGACGCTATTGGGTGCACATGCTTTGCCTCCTGAATACGCCGGTCAACCCGACGCCTACATAGACTTAATTTGCGAACAGATGATACCGCAAGCCGCCGCCGAAGGTCTGGCCGACGCGGTGGATGTGTTTTGTGAAGGCATTGGTTTTTCGGTAGCGCAATGCGAGCGTGTGTTTCAGGCCGCGCAACGTCATGGCTTGGCCGTAAAAGCGCATGCCGAGCAGTTGTCGAATCTGGGTGGGTCGGCGTTGGCGGCGCGCTATCAGGCGCTGTCGGTTGACCATATTGAATGGCTCGATGAAGCTGGCGTTAGCGCAATGGCGCAGGCTGGCACGGTGGCGACCTTGTTGCCGGGTGCGTTTTATACATTGCGTGATACGCAGGTGCCGCCCATTGATCTGTTGCGTCAATACGGTGTGCCGCTGGCGTTGGCGACCGATGGCAACCCCGGCTCCTCGCCGATTTTTCAGCTGACGCTTATGCTGAATATGGCCTGCACCCTGTTTCGTTTAACACCCTTGGAGGCCTTACAGGGTGTAACGAAAAACGCCGCCAAGGCATTGGGCTTGGCGGAACAGGCGGGTGTTATTGCACCCGGTCGGCACGCCGATTTTTGTCTCTGGCGCGCGCGCAATCCCTACGAATTGGTCAGCACCGTACAACCCGGCCGGTTGCAACAACGGGTATTTCGTGGAGCAGTGACCCATGGTTAAAAGACAACATAAAGCGATCAGCGTGTCGGTAGACCGTGGGCCGCTCATGAACCTTTGGCGCGGCCGCATAGATGCTGAGCCGAACAGCGAGCGGTGGCATCAAGTCGTTCAGCCTTTACAAGCGGACAGCGAACCGGGTATCGCCGTGATTGGTTTCGCCAGTGACGTCGGGGTAAAGCGCAATCAGGGCCGCATCGGCGCGCAGGAAGGCCCGGAAGTGCTGCGCAAGGTACTGGGCAATTTGCCCGTGCATCATGCCAGCCCGGTGTATGAAGTGGGCGATGTGGAATGCCTGAATGAAGACCTCGACAGCGCGCAACGTCGTCTGGCCCATACCATCGCTTGTACCTTACAGAACGGCCATTTTCCCATCGTGTTGGGTGGTGGTCATGAAGTCGCGTTTGGCTCATGGCTGGGGTTAGCGCAGTTTTTGAGCGACATGGAAGGCCCTGGCGCCACGCCACGCATTGGCATCATTAATTTCGATGCCCATTTTGATCTTCGGTCATTTGACGTGCAGGCATCGTCGGGCACGCCCTTTCTGCAAATTGCCACACAGTGCAAAGAACACGGGTGGCCGTTTCAATACGCGTGTTTGGGCGTGTCACGCGCCGCCAATACACGGGCATTGTTTGAGCGGGCGGCTGACTTAAATGTGTGGGTTCGTGAAGACCACGTTATGACGGTGACCCAGTTGCCAGAGATCACCCAGCAGTTGGATGCCTTTATGGCGAATTGCGACCACCTGTATTTGACCATTGATCTGGATGCCTTTCCCGCCAGCGTCGCCCCCGGTGTCAGTGCGCCCGCACCACGCGGCATTGGCTTGGATGTGGTGGAGCCGTTGATTGGGCGCATCCGTGACAGCGGCAAGCTCCGCCTGCTCGATGTGGCGGAATTGAACCCGCATTTTGATGTGGACTACCACACCGCCCGCGTTGCTGCGCGCTTGATTCATTGGGCTACCTTGAACCAGTAAGAGGCCAGCCCTCTGGCCGAATGTTCGCGCAGGGGGCTGCGCTCCTACGCCAAAGGTATGATCCACCGTTTAACGATTCATGCAACAACAATAATGAGCAAGAGGACCCTATTATGACTGACCCCAGACACGATGCCACCCGCCGCATCACTGCGCCGACCGGCAGTACATTGACCTGCAAAAACTGGCTCACCGAAGCTCCGCTGCGTATGTTGATGAACAACCTCGACCCCGCCGTCGCCGAGCGCCCGGAAGACTTGGTGGTGTATGGCGGCATAGGCCGTGCGGCCCGCAATTGGGCGTGTTACGACAAAATTGTCGAAGTGCTACAGCGTTTGGAAGACGAAGAAACTCTGCTGATTCAGTCGGGCAAACCGGTTGGCGTGTTCAAAACCCACGCCGACGCGCCGCGCGTGCTGTTGGCGAATTCCAATCTTGTACCGCATTGGGCGACCTGGGAGCACTTCAACGAACTCGACCGCAAAGGTTTGATGATGTATGGCCAGATGACGGCCGGTTCGTGGATCTACATTGGCTCGCAAGGCATTGTGCAAGGCACCTATGAAACCTTCGTTGAAGCCGGGCGGCAGCATTATGGTGGCGACCTAAGAGGTCGTTGGGTGCTCACGGCGGGCCTCGGTGGCATGGGCGGCGCGCAACCGCTAGCCGCTACCATGGCCGGTGCCTGTTCTTTAAACATTGAATGCCAGCAAAGCCGCATCGACTTCCGTTTGCGCACGCGCTATTTGGATGAACAAGCCACGGATTTGGACGACGCCTTGGCGCGTATCAAACGTCATACCGGAGCCGGTCACGCGGTATCCATTGGGCTGTGCGCGAACGCCGCTGATGTGCTGCCCGAACTGGTTCGGCGTGGTGTGCGCCCCGATATGGTGACGGACCAAACCAGCGCGCATGATCCGCTGCACGGCTATTTACCGGCGGGCTGGACGTGGGATGACTATGTAGAACGCGGTAAAACGGAGCCAGACGCGGTCGTTAAAGCCGCAAAACAGTCGATGGCTGTGCACGTCCAAGCCATGCTGGCGTTTCAGCAACAAGGCATTCCAACGTTCGACTACGGCAATAATATTCGTCAAATGGCGCAAGACGAAGGTGTGGCAAATGCCTTCGATTTCCCCGGTTTCGTACCGGCCTATATTCGTCCGTTGTTTTGCCAGGGTATTGGCCCGTTTCGCTGGGCGGCATTATCGGGTGACCCGGAAGACATCTACAAGACCGACGCCAAGGTGAAGGCGCTGTTGCCCGACAATCACCATTTGCATCAATGGCTCGACATGGCGCGCGAACGCATCAGCTTTCAAGGCTTGCCAGCTCGCATATGCTGGGTGGGTTTAAAAGACCGTGTGCGTTTGGGTCAGGCGTTCAATGAAATGGTAAAAAACGGCGAATTGAAAGCGCCGGTGGTGATTGGCCGTGATCATCTGGATTCCGGTTCGGTGGCCAGCCCAAACCGCGAAACCGAAAGCATGTTGGACGGCTCCGATGCCGTGTCCGACTGGCCACTATTGAACGCGCTGTTGAATACTGCGGGTGGTGCGACCTGGGTGTCATTGCACCATGGTGGCGGTGTCGGCATGGGCTTTTCGCAGCATTCAGGGGTGGTGATTGTGGCCGACGGCACCGACGCAGCACACGCCCGCTTGGGCCGCGTGTTGCGCAATGACCCCGGCACTGGTGTCATGCGCCATGCCGATGCCGGTTATGACATCGCCATCGACTGCGCGCATGACAATGGACTTGATCTGCCCATGTTGTCTACAGGAGAAACGAAGTGATGACTCACTTACAGATTCAACCGGGTGCGATGACCTTGGCGCAACTGCGCAGCGTATGGCAAGCACCGGTCATGATCACCCTGCCCGACAGCGCCAATGCCGCCATTGCGGCCTCGGTGGATTGCGTTAATGCCGTGGTCGCCGAAGACCGCACCGTCTATGGTATCAACACCGGCTTTGGCCTGTTGGCGCAAACGCGCATCAAACACGAAGATTTGGAAAACTTGCAACGCTCGTTGGTGTTGTCGCATGCGACGGGTGTGGGTGCGTACATCGACGACGCGCTGGTGCGTTTGATCATGGTGTTGAAGGTCAACAGCCTGGCGCGGGGCTATTCCGGTATTCGGCGCACGGTGTTGGATGCCTTGATGACCTTGATCAACAAAGAAATCTACCCGGCCATTCCCTTAAAAGGTTCGGTCGGTGCATCGGGTGACCTCGCGCCCTTAGCGCACATGAGCGCCGTATTGTTGGGTGAGGGTCAGGCTCGTTACCGTGGCGAGTGGCTCAGTGCCGCCGACGCGCTAAAGGTTGCTGGGTTGCAACCACTGGCACTGGCCCCGAAAGAAGGCCTGGCGCTGCTCAACGGTACCCAGGTGTCCACCGCGTATGCCTTGCAAGGCTTGTTTCAAGCGGAAGACCTTTATGCTGCCGCGACGGTGTGTGGTGCTTTGACGGTCGAAGCCACGCTCAGTTCGCGCAGTCCGTTCGATGCTCGTATTCACGCCATTCGCGGCCAACAAGGCCAAATCGATGCCGCTGCTGCCTATCGCGCGTTGCTGGGCGATGGCAGTGACGTCAGTGCCACGCACGTTGCCTGTGGTAAGGTGCAAGACCCGTATTCTCTGCGTTGTCAGCCGCAAGTCATGGGTGCGTGTTTAACCCAAATGCGCCAAGCGGCCGAGGTGTTGGCAGTGGAAGCCAACGCGGTATCCGATAATCCCTTGGTGTTTGCCGACAGTGGCGATGTGATATCGGGTGGGAATTTTCACGCCGAACCGGTGGCCATGGCGGCGGATAATCTGGCGCTGGCGATCGCTGAAATCGGCAGCTTGGCCGAGCGGCGTATTTCGCTGATGATGGACACGCACATGTCGCAATTACCCCCGTTCTTGGTGCAAAACGGCGGGGTGAATTCCGGGTTTATGATTGCGCAGGTCACCGCTGCGGCGCTGGCGAGCGAAAACAAAGCGCTGGCCCATCCGCACAGTGTTGACAGTCTGCCGACGTCGGCCAATCAGGAAGATCACGTCTCTATGGCCCCGGCTGCCGGCAAGCGCTTATGGGAAATGGCCGAGAACACACGCAACGTTGTTGCCATCGAATGGCTGGCCGCGTGCCAGGGTTTGGACTTGCGGGGTGAGCTGAAAACCACGCCAGCCTTGGAACAAGCGCGAGCGCTGTTGCGCGAAAAAGTCGACTATTACGACAAAGATCGGTTCTTTGCGCCGGACATGCACGCGGCGTATGAGTTGCTCAAGGCTCGGGTTTTGAGTGGGCTAATTCCAGCAGGGGTGTTGCCAAGCCAAGCGCAGTAGAGGGTTAGGCGGCCGGTTTCTTCCATTGTTGATGGAAGTCTGGCATCGGAATGGGTTTGCTGTAGAGATAGCCTTGCATGCAAACCCCTTCGTATTGGCGCAGCCAATCGGCCTGATCCAATTCTTCCACCCCTTCGGCCACGGTTTTGAGATTCAACGTTTGCGCAATCGCCATGATACAGGCCACTAACGCGGCATCTTGATTGTCGTGCGTGATGTCGTTGATGAAGGACTTATCAATCTTCACCGTGTCCACAGGCAATTGCTTCAAGTAACTTAATGAGCTGTAACCCGTACCGAAGTCGTCCAGCGCAAAGGTAATGCCCAAGGTTTTCAATTGCCGCATAATTTCAATGGCGTCGGCAATGCTTTGTATCGCCACACCTTCGGTGATCTCAAACTCCAATCGCTGACCTGTCAGACCATAACGCAGTAGGGTGGCTTTCACGTTTTCAACATAATCCGGGTGAAACAATTCGCGTGCGCTGACGTTAATGGATATGCGCAGATTGTCGGGCAATTGGTGGTCAATATTGTCGGCGGCGAGGTACTGGCATACGCGGTCGATCACCAATTGCCCCACATCATTGATCATGTTGGAATTTTCCAAGAAGGTCATGAAATGGATGGGGGTCAGCAGGCCTTTGGTCGGGTGTTGCCAACGCAGCAAGGCTTCGGCGCTGACCAATGAACCATCTAACTGGCTAACGATGGGTTGTAAATAGACTTCGAACTGGTCTTCCAGCAGGGCCTGACGTAAATCATGCTCCAATTGCACCAAGCGGGTGGCTTCGGTGGCCATAGACGGGTGAAACAATTCATGGCGGTGTTTGCCGTTGCGTTTGGCCTGATACATGGCGGTGTCGGCGTAGCGCAGCATTTCTTCCACGGTCTCGTCTTTGGTGGAGTAAATGGCAATGCCGATGCTGGCCGACATGCGGAATTCATGTTCACCGATGCGAATGGGGGCGTTGATGCGCACATTGAGCGCTTCGGCTAGATAAGCAGCTTTGCTTTCCGCATCCACCAATTGTCCGGACAGCTCGGGTAGGCTCAAAACAAATTCGTCACCCCCGACGCGCGCGAGGGTATCGGTACGACGCATTTGGACTTTCATGCGCTCGCTCATGGCCACCAACAATTGATCGCCAATGCTGTGTCCCATGGTATCGTTGATGCGCTTGAAATCGTCAATGTCGACGAACATCACCGCGCCATAGAGGCCGTTACGTTGGGCGCGGCGGATATCCATTTCCAAGCGGTCCAGGATCAAGTTCCGGTTGGGTAAATCGGTCAGCGTGTCGTAATAGGCTAGGTGTTCAACGTGCGCTTCGGCCGCTACGCGATCGGTGATGTCGCCCGCAATGGACAGTACGCAAGCCGTGCCGGAAAAGGAGAATGGGATACGGGTGACTTGAACAATCCGCTCGACGTGATAGATATCGGTTAAGGTCGCGTTGTCGTGGTTGATGCGCTCACCATGATCCAGAACCCGTATAACTTCATCGGCAATGCGGTCAGCCTCTAAGGGATTAAGGCTGTATTGCAGATCAACATAATTTTTGCCCAGCAAGGTGTCGATGTCTGTGCCGTAAAATTCGGCCATGCGCTGGTTAGCAAACACAATCTCTTGATGTTTGTTCAATACAAAAACCAGATTGGGGCTGGAGTCGACCACCACGCGCAATTGTAACTCGCTGGCTTTGAGTTTGACCTGTGAACAATCCACCTGCTCGATAAAATGATTGGTGGAGTCGACAATAAAGCCCAGCTCATCCCGTTCATGCCCCAATGGATGACGGATACCGCGTTGCCCCAGTTTGTACTGGCCGATTGAACCGATTTGCTGTGCAATGGCGGTTAGTGGGTTGGTCAGTAGCCGGTTGAATAAGAGTAAGAGAATTAAGGCGAGAAATATGTTGCTGATTAACCCGGACAGGAATATGTAAAGTGCCCGTCCATAAAACGGCGCCATCGCCATGTCATTGTCTAAGGCGAGTATCAAGGTGCCTTCGGTGTTGCCGTTGTCCGGATTCACCAAAGGGTATTGGTATTCTTTGGATAGACCGCCTAAAAACCACTGCGTAAAAGGGGCTGTTTGCGAGGATTGTATGGGCACCGAATAGGCGGCGAGCACATTCTGTCGGTCATCCAGAATGCGTACTTGGTGCAGGAAACGATAGTTACTTAAACCACGGATAACTTCTTCGGCGAGTACATTGTCCAGCAGATATACGGCGCGTTGGGCAGAGCTGCCACTGACCAGGGCAATTTCATCAAGCTGGGACTGGAATTGGCGGACTTGCGTGCGCGCATCAATCATGACTTGCAGTGCAGCGCCTAAAAGCCCAATCAACAGCGCAACCAGCACTACATTGCGGGCCAGCCGAACCGAGATCCGTTGGAAAAAATCGACGCTCATCCTGTACGCCTGCTGGTTACTTCTGAGCCAAGTCGTGTCATCACAGGGTCGCTGTTGAGTCGCCGTTGGTGGATGGTAGTTGTTTTAAGCCAAGCAGTGCACACATTACACCTCGCTACCTGAAAACTGTCAACGAGTATCCCCACAAGTTTTTTTATAAAACGCTACTGGAAAGACATAACCGTGTTACAAAAAAGGTAGCTTCCTGAGTTGTATGCCTAAAGTTTAGCGGGCTTGAGCCGATAGAGTTAAGCTGCAGTCGTTTTTATTGGCGGCAGAGCTGATCTACTGCTAAAAATAAAACTCAGGGTATTGACTAGGTGGCAGAAATGAAGCGTACAGTTTTACTCGGTCTGATGTTCTGTTGTGGCGTTATCGCCCAAGCGGAACCTCTGAAAGTCTATGGTTATGACTTGGATTTCCGACTGCAGCCCAATGGAGATGGGCACTACCATGCGTTTATACAAGCTCTGCAAGCGCGTGGTGTCGAGATTGATTTAACCGTGGTTTCCTTAGTGCGGGGATTGCGCAACATGGAAGAAGACCCTACCGCCTGTAACTTTCCCGCCACCATCAATGCTGTGATTCGTTCCTATCCACAATTTTCCAATATTCCCTTGGTCACGGGCGACCCCGTAGATGCGATCAGCTTACGAGTTTTGACCCGGCAGGAAGACCCTCTGGTTACCGATTTACAACAATTGAGTGGTCGGCGTGTGGCCCTATGGAATGGTTTAGATCCCAGTGCTTTTCTGGGCGATGTCGATGCGGTAGTGGAGCAAACACCGAACGAAAGTGTGCGCGTACGCATGTTGGACGCGCGGCGCTTGGATGTGATCATTGGGTTTGTACCCGATGTTTTGTTGGTTGCCGAGGCTTTGAACTTGCCGACGCCGCATTATGCGGAAGAACTGGCATTGTATCGTGATGAAGGGGCATCGATTGTGTGCCGTGTAACACCTGAAAATGAACAAGCGTTAATGCATTTCAATGAGGTGTTGGCTGAAATGAAACGCAGTGGTGAGCTGCGTGACATTCTAGGGCCCTTTGCAGATATTGTAGACTGATGGGTTGTTACGGCACTGCGCGCCTGGCTTTACCTTGATATTTAACATCTGTTACCTGGAGCGGGGCGAAAGTACCCGCTTCGCGATCCGCAGCATCGACATAGCAGGCGGTAACACCACTGAATACTTGTACTGAAAAAATGCGGTACGCGTCCTCTGGGCTGAACCCTTGATCCGCAACAAAGGCCGATATATGTCCGTTAATGTTCATGCTTTCATCGTAGCGTTCATGCAACACGCGTTCAATGTGCAGTGCGGTCTGCATGTGTAGGCCGGGTGAAAAGCCCAGTGCCTGCTCTGTTTTTCGCATGACATCAATTCGTTCGTCGCCTTTAACAATAGGGCGTGCATACCCCATAAGATGAGGCCGGCCGCCTTTTTGCTCGACTTGGCGCATAACAAAATCTTCTACCGATGTGCCTTGCTGAATTTCTTGCACTGCACGCTGAATCATTTGTACCCCTTCTATCATGGGCTTAATGCCATAGACACGCGAATCTGCCGCCATTACACCAGCGCAGGTTGCGGCTACGGTGGAAACGCGAGCGGACCCGCCAAGTGCACCGATACGATTACACCAAATGCGCGGGTCGGGCCAGCTTAAGCAAACATGGCAAGCTTCAAACCATTGGGCTAATGCTGGGGTTGGCAGGCGGCCGGTAGCGTTTAGCACGACGACTTGCATAAAGCTGAATTTGCCCACCATATCTTGCATGACGTCATAGCCATGGCTGATCACTTGCTTGCCAATGCGCCAGGCGCCTTTTTTGCTTTTTACTCGACCATGGTACTGATCCCAAAGTTGATGATTCATTGGTCCAACTCCAAGTCGTACTGACTGTCCGGCTCGAACAGCATGTGATTTAACGGTTTTCCGGCAAACTCAATGCCATGAGCCAGCAAGCCGGGTGCGGCGAAGAGTTGCATAAGCCCGATGCCCTGACGTGGTGTAAAACCTAGATCAAGTAATACCGCAGCGCATAAGCCCGCTCTTAGAATCCCGCGGCCATTGGGGGCGAGCATGGTCTGTTGTTGATGTGCCCATGCTGTAAAGTGGCCGATATCAGGCGAAAACTCATTGAGTAACTTCGCTGCATAGGGGTCGATGTCACCATACAGGGTGCCGAAGCCCATCAAAATATCTGTCGTGCTAGGCTCGTGTGCTTGTGTAGATGATTCGATTTGAGCTTGGAAAGCCTGCATGATGTCGGCCACTGCTCCTGCACTATTTTCTTTTCCACCATAAATGGTAAGGGCGATTGGCAAAAGTTGTTCTATATTGGTCTTCCCCACCCCTGCCACAATCGCGGCCTGCCCGGCGGGATGGCGGATACCTGGGTTAATCAAGGCGACGCTTAAGCGACGAAAAACATCGGCTTGCTCGGGTGTTGGTAATTCACCACGTAACAACAAAAACAGCACATCGGTAAACGGTAGCTTTGCCATCAGCTCTATATGGTCATAGCCGTGAAAGCGCACCTCTTCTGCCAAGTACGGGTTGGTGGCATGCGCAGTTTCTTCGGTTATGCGGGTTTCCAAGTGGGGTGCAAAGGCATCACCACGGCTGCGAATGTCATTGCTGGGGGCGCTCATAACACACCGCCCTCGGTAGTTCCTGCGGCGCGTTGCTTTTTAAGTTCCTGTACCCGGTCACCCATGGGTGGTACTTCGTTGCGGTCGATGCGCACATCCAACAGGGTAGGCCCATTCTTGCGGCCAAGCTGGGCGAAGTCGATGGATTGCAATTCATTCGGGTGTTCGATGACCAGACCATCCACGCCCATGGCTTCTGCCATGGCGGCGTAATTGACGCGGTTCAGCTCCCAGCCAATGGCTTCCGCCCCGCCGAGCCGCTGGCCGTGGTACACCATGCCCAAGGCGCTGTCATTCAAGACCATAAAAATAACCGGGAGTTTTTCTTGCGCCGCGACGGTAATTTCCTGTGCACTCATTAAGTAACTGCCGTCACCCGTAATGCAGAGCGTAGGATGCTGGGCGTTTCCGCGCGCAGAGCCGACCGCCGCGCCAATGGCCCAGCCCATAACACCAAAGGCCATGGCAATACGATAATAGCCCAGTACATCTTCACGCATTAAGTAATGCGTTGCCCACGCCCAAGCATTGCCAGCGTCAATATAGATGCGAGTATCCGCGGGCAATTGGTGTGAAAGCTGATACATCAAACGCTGTGGTTTAATGGGTGAAGCGTCTGACAGGCACATTTCCTGGTCACGTATTGCTACTCGGTTGCCTAGGATATTCAGTGATTTACGTGGTTTACCCGTTATTGGCAGATTGCTTGCTTCAGTCTTAGGTTGCTGCTGTTGTAGCCGTTTTGCGCGTTCGGTTAAACGACGGAAAATGGCGGCAATGTCACCGCATACGTGCATTTTGGCCATCGGCGAGCGGGTAAAGTGTTCCACACTGTTATCAATATGAACCAAACGACTGTTCAGCAAGTCATCATGCCAACCGCCCGTGTCCAGTTCGCCCAGCATGGCACCTACGGCGAGAATTAGGTCGGGCGGAGGGCTGGTTTTACCCCCTCTTAGACCACCGCGTAGAACGGTATGCGCACTGGCATGTCCGCCAAAGCCGTAAACACCACAGTACTGTGGGTGTAGCTCATTAACCCAGCGTTTGCCCATTGGGCCAGCCACAAAGGGCGCGCGTAAGGTTTCAATGAATTCCATGATGGTGGCACTGGCCGTGCCGACGCCGTTGCCAAGGTAAACCGCTACTCGCTCCGCTTGATCGATGGCGGTGCAAAGGTCTTGAATGGATTCTTCATCCGACAAGACGAAGTCTTGCAGCAGTACTTTCGGTCGCACGTTTAAGGGCAAGTTGGCAGGCGCACTCAACACATCGGACGGGATACTGATGTGAGACGGTCCATGCGGAATACGATGTGCCGCCATAATCGCCGAAATCAGTTTACTTTCCATTTGGTCGGGGTGTGACACCAAGGTATTGAAGCGTGTGCAATGGCGAAACATGCCCACCGTATCAATGGCGGTACAACTGGAGTCTTGTAAGGCGCGTCGACCGAATTTGGGTAAGGCGGTTTGTGCGGTGATCACCAGCATCGGCGTGTTTTCTGAATAGGCCGAGCTAACGCCGGTTATTAGGTTGGTAGCGCCGGGGCCGGTGGTGCTGCACACCACGCCCATTTTTCCGGTTTCGTTGTAATAGCCTTCGGCCATAAAAGCTGCTCCGGCTTCGTGGCGGGCGATCACCGCGCGCGGGCCGCCTTGGCGTGCGCTGCGGGCAAGGGCATCATACAAGGGCTCGATGGCCCCGCCGGGGACACCGAAAACATAATGAATGTCCAGTTGGCGTAGATATTCAACAATCAGATCCGCATAGGTGGTACGAGCAACTTCCTGTCGCGCAGTCAAAACGTCAGACATAGCGAACTACTTCTTTAGTGTGGGAGTGAGTAATCGACGGCACTATAAAGAAAATGAGACAAAAAAGCGACGGGTTAAAATTTGACCAATTGGCAAGTTGCAATCGGCTTTACATGCCACGATGCAGCCTTTAGCATCGTCGCCAAACAGATAACCGAGGCCCGCCATGACAACCCTTTCACCCGTTGTTAATACCCTGACCTTGACCCGTCCTGACGACTGGCACATTCATTTACGCGATGGGGCGGCTTTGGTTGATACCGTACGAGATGTCAGTCGGTACATGGGTCGGGCGATTGTCATGCCCAATTTAGTGCCGCCTGTACGCAATACACATGATGCAAAAGCCTATTACGACCGCATTATGGCACAGCGACCACAACCGCATTTCACGCCTTTGATGGTGCTTTATTTAACGGAACAAACCACGCCCGATGATATCCGAGCGGCTAAGGCGGCGGGGCTGGTGGTCGCCGCAAAGTTGTATCCGGCGGGTGCAACCACGAATTCGGATTCCGGGGTACGTGACGTCAAACGAATTTATCCTGTACTGGAAGCCATGCAGGACGTGGGCATGTTACTGCTGGTGCATGGTGAGGTGACCGACAGCAGCATTGATATTTTTGATCGGGAACAGGTGTTTATTGATACCGTATTGACCGACCTGGTGCGCGATTTTCCAGCTCTAAAAGTTGTGCTGGAACACATAACCACAGCCAATGCGGTGGATTTTGTCAGTGCAGCGAGTGCCAATGTTGCCGCCACCATCACCGCGCACCATTTGTTGTACAACCGTAATCACATGCTGGCGGGCGGCATTCGCCCGCACTATTACTGCTTGCCGATCTTGAAGCGTTCGACGCATCAAGAAGCCTTGGTGCGTGCAGCGGTGAGTGGTAATCCGCGCTTTTTCTTAGGCACGGATTCAGCGCCGCACGCGAAAGACAAGAAAGAAGCGGCCTGTGGTTGTGCAGGTGCCTATACCGCCCATGCGGCGATAGAACTCTATGCTGAGGTCTTTGATGAACAGAATGCACTGGACAAGCTGGAAGGTTTTGCCAGTCATTTCGGGCCAGACTTTTATGGCTTGCCGCGCAATACCGACACCATCACGCTGCGCTGTGAATCATGGACTGTGCCCGCGGACTACCCGATGGGCGATGCGCGGGTGGTGCCCATTCGGGCGGGCGACCTAATAGCATGGCGTGTTGCCTGACCTTAGGGTCAGGTATCCGGGTTTCGTAAAGAGAGAGTCAGTGCTATACTCTTTCATCACTAAGTAATTGCAGGTGCGTTTCCGCTCGATTTTTAAGAATAAAAATGAGCAGAAAAGTCTTCGCGCAGGCACCGAACTACTATGGGATGAAAGTAATATGACTGAAGTAAAAGACATCATGAAGCCGGACGGAGACGTCACGCCGATTGATACCGACTACCAAGTAGGGCAAGACAATATTGCTCTCAAAGTGGGCCCCTTCGGCCTGGACATCCACAATCGGGTTTTTCTGATCGCCGGTTTGGCAATTGTGGCCTTCGTTATTCTTACCTTGATTTTCCAAAGTCAGGTAGAGCCTATGTTCGCCAATTTGCGTAATTGGCTGACCGGTAATCTGGATTGGTTCTTTCTGGCGGCGGGCAATGTTTTCGTGTTGGTCTGTTTGTATCTGATCGTCTCTCCCTTGGGTAAAGTGCGTATTGGTGGTACAGAGGCCAAGCCGGACTATTCCTATTTAGGCTGGTTCTCCATGCTGTTTGCCGCGGGCATGGGCATTGGTTTGATGTTCTATGGCGTTTCTGAACCGTTGGGGCACTATGGCGCGGCCATGGGCGGCACCAGTGTGGGTGCAGATGGCGTGCGGACAGATTGGGCGCCACTCGGTGGAGCTGCAGGTAATACGCTAGAAGCCCAGCGTTTGGGCATGGCGGCCACCATCTACCACTGGGGGCTCCATCCGTGGGCGATCTACGCCGTACTCGCCTTGGGTTTGGCGCTGTTTTCCTTCAATAAGGGGCTTCCGTTAACCGTACGTTCGGTCTTTTATCCGCTCCTGGGTGAGCGCGTATGGGGCTGGCCCGGACACATCATCGATATTCTGGCGATCTTCGCGACGATGTTCGGTCTGGCAACCTCGCTCGGTTTGGGGGCTTCGCAAGCCGCTGCCGGGTTAAATTATCTGTTCGGTTTGCCAAATGGTATTACGACGCAAGTATTGTTGGTCATCGGTATTACTGCTATTGCGTTGATCTCGGTGCTCGCCGGTTTGGATGCTGGTGTAAAGCGGTTATCAGAGATCAATATGGCACTGGCGACCTTGCTGCTGCTGTTTGTGATTTTGGTTGGCCCGACCCTGGCCATCGTCACCGGTTTCTTCGGAAATTTATTGGCCTACCTGCAAAATCTACCGGCGCTGGCAAATCCGTTAGGTCGTGAAGATGTGAACTTCGCGCAAGGTTGGACGGCCTTCTACTGGGCATGGTGGATTTCCTGGTCACCTTTCGTCGGTATGTTTATCGCACGGGTATCGCGCGGTCGCACGGTGCGTGAATTCATGATCAGCGTGTTATTGATTCCGTCAGCCGCCTGTATTCTATGGATGACGGCCTTTGGTACGACAGCGATCAGCCAAGTGGTTAATGACGGTTATCAGGTCGCCGCGAATGCTGCTTTGGAATTACAATTGTTCACCATGCTGGATGTATTGCCATTGGCACAGATCACGTCGTTTATCGCAATCGTATTGGTCATCGTCTTCTTCGTGACCTCTTCAGATTCCGGTTCGTTGGTGATTGATACCATTTCTGCTGGTGGTAAAGTGGATGCACCTACGCCACAGCGCGTTTTCTGGTGTACATTTGAAGGCTTGGTAGCGATCGCTCTGTTAATGGGCGGTGGTTTGGTGGCCTTGCAGGCCATGTCGGTTTCAACCGGCCTGCCGTTTACCTTCGTGCTTTTGGCCGCTTGTGTGTCCTTGTTTAAAGGGCTGGCCTCCGAGCCGCGTGCTTAAGCACACTGTTGTTTAATACGTAAGCTGAAAGCGGGGCGTCGCGCGAGTGATTGCCCCGTTTTTTATTCATCCATTGTTTATACCCGGGAGGACTACGCTATGCAGGTGGAATTAATGGAAATCCGCGAACACCTGCGTCGTTTTGCGCCCTTCCAAGCATTGCCCGACAGCGTGCTGGACCGCGTAGTCAGTGCGGTTGAAGTGGCCTATTTTAAATCCGATACAGAAATTTTAACCTTCGGTGCCGACATTCATGACTTGTATTTTATTCGCAGTGGCGCCGTGGAAATCTATCGCCGCAATGGCGAGCTATACAATCGACTGAGTGAAGGCGACATTTTCGGGCAACTGGCCCTGATGATGAATAAGCGGGTGCGCTTTCCGGCCAAAGCGATGGAAGACACCTTGCTGTATTGCATCCCCGATACCCTGTTTACTGAATTGTTTGAAACCGATGAACAATTTGCCGACTTTGTGGAAGTTGAAGACCGTTCGCGGTTGCGCCAGGCGGTTTCTGAACATAAAGAATCCAATGAACTGCTGACCTCGCAGGTCAAAAAGCTGATCAACCGGGAATTAGTAACCTTACCCGACACCGCCAGCGTGCGGGAGGCCGCTGAACGGATGACCAGCGAGCGTGTCTCGTCCCTGGTAATCATGGCTGAACAGCACGAGCGCACTACAGAGCCTGTGATGGTGGGCATCATTACCGACCGTGACCTGCGCAAGCGTGTTATGGCGCAAGGGCTGTCGTTTGACACACCCGTGGCCGAGATCATGTCGACCGACCTGATCACGGTGCGCGCAGACCAATACGTATTTGACGCCATGTTGGCCATGCTGCGCTTTAATGTGCACCACCTGCCGGTTTTAGATCACCGGCGATCCATCGGGGTGGTGGGGATTTCCGATATTGTGCAGTACGAATCGCAAAACAGCTTATTCGTCGTGCGCAGCATTTTTCATCGACAGAGCGTTGCTGAATTGCAGGAATTGACCAAAGATGTGCAAGGCAGCTTTGTGCGCATGGTCAATGAAGATGCCAACTCACGCATGATAGGCAGTGCCATGGCGGGCATTGGTCGGACATTCACCCAGCGCCTATTAACCTTGGCAGAAGCCGAGTTGGGGCCACCGCCCGTCCCTTATTGTTTGTTGGCACTGGGTTCCATGGCGCGTGACGAACAGTTGATTGTGACCGATCAAGACAATGCTTTGATTCTGCACGATGACTTCGACCCTAAACAGCATGACGACTACTTTAAACGTTTGGCCGCCTTCGTCAGCGATGGCCTTGCAGCCTGTGGCTACAGTTATTGCACGGGCGGTATCATGGGCACCAACCCGAAATGGCGGCAGCCATTGTCCGTTTGGCAACAGTATTTTACGCATTGGATCGAGCGGCCGAATGTAGAGTCGTTATTGCACAGCTCCATCTTTTTTGATGTCGATGGTGTCGCCGGCGACACCAACTTGGCAGCCAGCTTGAAGGATTTGATCACCACCAAGGCGCCACAAAACCCGAGGTTTCTTGCCGCCATGGCGCACAATGCGTTAGGCCGCACACCACCCTTGGGGTTCTTTAAAGACTTTGTGATGGAGAAAGACGGAAAACATAACGACTCGATTAACCTGAAACGGCGGGGTACAGCTCCGCTGGCCGACTTGATTCGTGTGCATGCGCTGGCCAGTGGTTCACGAGCGCAGAATTCCTTTCAGCGGATTGAAGATATTGTGGCTGGCGGTTGGGTTACTCCGCGTATCGGCGCCGATTTACGCGATGCCATGGAGTTTATTTCGCGGGTACGGATTCGCCACCAGAAACTTATGTTGGAGCAAGGCGAAGAGCCGGATAACAACGTTCAGCCGGAAAACCTGTCGCCCTTTGAACGGCGTAATTTGAAAGATGCATTTCAGATTCTCAGTAACGCGCAAAAGTTTCTAAAATTCCGTTATCACCCGAACCGGGCGCGCTGACATGCTGTATCTTGGCCATAAAACGTCGGCAGAGAGCGCCGTGCCGGATTGGGCAGAGCGCTTTTCTGAACTGCACGATCATACGCATCATGAACGCCTGCGTGCTTACTACGCTGCTGGCGTAGTGCCCGGTGATACGCCGCTGTCGGATGTGCCCTTCGTGGCACTCGACTTTGAAACCACGGGTTTGAACCCGCAGCGCGATGGCATTATCAGTATCGGTCTGGTGCCCATGACCCTGGCTCGCATTCAATGCAATGCAGCGCGGCATTGGGTGGTGAATCCGCGCCGTGTGTTGCAGGATGAATCGGTGGTCATTCACGGCATCACGCATTCGGCCATTGCGGAAGCGCCTGACTTGATGGATATTCTGGACGACTTGTTGACTGCCCTCGCTGGGCGAATTGTGGTGGTGCATCACCACCTCATCGAACGACAGTTTTTAGACGCCGCACTAAAAGTGCGTATTAATGAAGGTATTCAGTTTCCTGTGGTGGACACCATGGCGTTGGAAGGCCGATTGCATCGGCAACGCCCGCCGAGCTTGTGGGATAAACTGCTGCGTCGGCCACAACCTTCCATTCGCTTGGCCGACAGCCGAACGCGTTACCACTTACCTTTCTATCAACCGCATCATGCTCTGACCGATGCGCTGGCCAGTGCCGAATTGCTGCAAGCGCAAATTGCCCATCACTATACGCCGGAGACACCACTGCGGGCGCTGTGGGGATAGTGCATACCCAACATTCGAAAATTTAACCTAGGGCATAGGTGGCGTTCAATGATCGAGATGGGCCAGGGCTTTGACTCGTTTTGCCATGAGAATATCCGGCTTGCCGAAGCCGTTGGCATCGGGAATCACGCCGACAATCTGATAACCGACTTTCTGGTAGAACTTAAACGGATGACCATGTAGATTTTTGATGTTTTGGAGTTTTTCTAACACATTCGGATATAAGTCGATTCCGCCTACAGAGGTGCGTCCGTTCTCATCATCGGTGCCCAGCCATTATGCTGCCTCTGGACAGTGTGTTTCAGCCTACTCCAGCGTTGCAATGCTCGCAACCGCGTAGGCATGCGCGTCGGCTTTGAGCGACAGCGATGGCTGAATGCTGTGATACGTCCAGCGACAGCGTTGCGTTGCACTTTGGAAAACGCGTACAGTGGCGTACCTATCTCCATATTACAGGAATCACCCCGATGTCGATGTCGCCTATTTTCCATATGCTTCCTGGTGCGCCGGACCCTGTTGCACCGTTCAGCCACGCCGTTGAACACGATGGCTGGGTGTTGCTCACCGGGCAGATGCCATTTCTTGGTACAGGTTTGGACTCCGGTTATCCAGATGGCATTGAAGCGCAGACGCATCAGGTGATGAAGAACCTGTCGGCGGTGCTGGAAGGCTGTGGTTTAGGGCTCAACAATGTACTGCAAGTACGCATCTACCTGACTCAGTTTGACCGAGATTACGAACAGATGAATGCAGTCTATGCGTCTTATTTTCCAACCGACAAGCGCCCGGCGCGCACCTGCATTGGCGTGAACGGGTTGGCCAAAGGCGCTTTGATTGAGATCGACATGGTGGCACGGCGATTTTAGTGCCCAAAAAACCCTTCTTTAGGAATATTCCATGAACACCGACATGATAAAAATGGCCTTAATACTCGGTCTGCTGAGTTGGATTGGCCCGTTCGCCATTGATATGTACTTGCCCGCTATGCCAACCATCAGCGAAGATTTGGGCGCGTCAGTATCGGCCGCGCAGTGGACCTTGATGTCATTCTTTATGGCGTTTGGTCTTTGTCAGCTTTTTTACGGCCCGGCTTCGGATGTGTTTGGTCGCAAGCCACCCCTGTATTTTGGTTTGAGTATTTTTGGCTTGGCCTCGCTTGGCTGTGCGTTCGCACCCACCATCGAATGGCTGATTGCTCTCCGCTTTTTGCAAGGTGTGGGAGCTGCGGCGGTCATGTCGATACCGCGTGCAGTAATCCGTGATCGTTATACGGGTTATGAAGCAACGCGTTTAATGTCCACCATCATGTTAGTGGTCGCGGTTTCCCCAATGCTGGCCCCGCTGATGGGCAGTGCGATCATCGTGCCGTTTGGCTGGCGTGCCGTTTTTCTCTCGGTTGCGTTGGCAACGGTGCTGGCCATGTTGCTGACTGGTTTCGCGCTCAAGGAAACACTGGCACCGGCTGACCGCGCTCCCTTCCGTTTCAACGCTATGATGAGCGCCTTTGGCGTGTTGTTTCGCGATTCCGGGTACATGGGTTTAACGTTGATCGGTGGTATGGGTATGGCAAGTTTCTTTGCCTTTTTGGCGACTGCCTCCTTTCTGTATATTGGCTATTATGGCCTGACACCGTTTCAGTTCAGCCTTGCTTTTGCGCTGAATGCGTTAGGTTTCTTTACCACCAGCCAGGTCGCGGCGAATCTCGGTGCACGGTTTGGCTCGATTGCCGTCGTCAAATGGGCTGTGGCGGGCTACGCCATTTCGGCTTGTCTGATGTTCATTGTGGTAGCCCTTGGGCACGACAGCTTTCCGCTGCTGGTTGCCATGTTGGTGACCACCTACGCATTCCTTGGGCTGGTGGTGCCCACGTCGATGGTGTTGTCATTGGAAGAGCATGGGCCGATTGCAGGCACTGCGGCCGCTTTGGGTGGCACACTGCAATTGATGCTCGGTGCCTTAGCCATCGCAGTGATCAGTGTGGTCTTTGATGGCACACCGCTGATGCTGACGGCGGCCATTGCCCTATGCTCAGTGGTGGCAGCGGGATTGTCACTGCTTACCTTGCGGGTTGTGCCACAAGAGGCGGTGGCTTAAGCGCTTGGCTGCTGCTGAGTAATACAGTGAATATTCCCGCCGCCGAGCAGAATTTCCCGGCCCGGAACCTGAACGATTTCATGCTCTGGTAGCAGGTCACGCAACAACTGCGCGGCGACTTCGTCCATTGGGTCGTCGAACTTGGGCATGATGACACCACCGTTCACGAACAAGAAATTGATGTAGCTGCCGGCCAAGCGCTGCCCAGCGCTGCGCGCCATCCCGTCGGCCACCGGGTCAACACCCAATGCTTCATCTTCGGTGATGAACAGCGGGCCGGGTACAGGGATTTTATGTACTTTCAGGCTGCGGCCTTGGGCATCGGTCTGTTTGATCAAATGATCGTAAGCGGCTTTTGACCGAGCGAACTGTGGGTCTTGCTCGTCAACTGTCCACCCTAAGGCAATCTCGCCGGGGCGAATAAAGCAGGCCACGTTGTCGATGTGGTCGTTGGTTTCGTCTTCGTAGATGCCTTCGGCAATCCACAGGACTTTTTCAACGCTTAAATAGTCACACAGGCGTTGTTCGATCTCCCCACGTGACAATTCGGGGTTGCGGTTCGGGTGCAGTAAGCAGGCTTCGGTGACCAACACCGTGCCTTCGCCATCCACATGAATGGAGCCACCTTCCAAAATAAAATCGGTGCGATAACGGTCTTTACCTTCCACTTGCAGCACTTTGCGCGCGACTTGGTCGTCGCGGTCCCACGGGAAATACAGCCCGCTGTGCAGTCCACCCCAGGCATTGAACATCCAGTCTACACCGCGCAGCTCACCGGCCGCATTGCGCACAAAGGTCGGCCCCACGTCACGCATCCAGGCGTCGTTGCTGCTGATTTCCAGCACGCGGACGCCTTCGTCTGCGGCAAACTGCAAACAAGCGTTCTCATACTGCGCGGCCGATACCCCAATGCTCACCGGTTGAAAGCGCGCAATGGCGCGCGCCACATTGATGAACGCTTGTTGCGCGGGCTTGGCGCCCAAACGCCAGTTATCGGGGCGTTCCGGCCACAGCATCCAAGTTTGCTGTTGCGGTGCCCACTCGGCAGGCATCCAAAAGCCGTCGGCACGTGGCGTAGTGTTGAGTGTCCGGCTGGTCATTGAAGACTCCGCTTAAAAGGTTTTACCGTCTTTGGTCAATATGGCGTCATACAAATCCGGACGGCGGTCACGGAAGACACCCCAGCTGTGGCGTTTGGTTGCCAGTGCTTCCAAATCAAAGGTATGAACCAGTACACCGTCTTCGGTGCGGTTCAGTTCCTGCACCTTGGTGCCGGATTCATCAGCAATGAACGACGAACCATAGAAGGTTTGTGATTGCTCACCTTCATACTCTGTTCCAATACGGTTACTGACAATCACCGGCATTAGGTTAGCGGCGGCATGGCCACACTGGGTGTTCTGCCAATGCGCGGCAGAATCCAATGAGCTGTCGTGCGGTTCACTGCCAATGGCGGTGGGGTAGAACAGCAGTTCCGCACCCATGAGGGCCATGCAGCGCGCGGTTTCCGGGAACCACTGATCCCAGCAGATGCCAACGCCGACTTTGGCGTATGCGGTGTCCCACACTTGGAAGCCGGTGTCGCCGGGGGTGAAATAGAATTTCTCGGAATAGCCGGGGCCATCCGGAATGTGCGTTTTGCGGTAAATGCCCATGACGGAGCCGTCGGCATCGATCATGACCACGGTGTTGTAATAGGCGTTATTGGCGCGTTCGTAAATGCTGATGGGCAGCACAACCTTCAGCTCTGCGGCCACTTTGGCAAAGTGCGCAACAGCCGGGTTTTCTTCTACAGGTGTGGCGAACGAAAGGTATTCATATTTCTGTTTTTGGCAGAAATAGCAACGTTCGAACAATTCTTGCAGCAAGATGATTTGCGCCCCTTGGGCGTGTGCTTCGCGGACTTTTACTTCAGCGTTACGGATGTTTTCGTCTACATCCCAGCCGCAAGCCATTTGGGTGGCGGCAACGGTTACGTTTCTCATAATAACCTCATCTATTATTGGCGGCGCATGATGCCATGGCCGCGATAATTATCTACCTTTTTTCGGCGTGCAGGTGGGGGGCGCCTATTACCATCATGTCAAATAGCGCTTAGCGCTCTGCTACCTATCGTTAACGTTTGGCTATCGGCGAGCTGTGTGAGATAGGGATGGCCTGTGCAGGGGCGTCTGCCGCCAAGGATGGCGGCAGCGAGCCAGCAGGGATGCTTTCACGGCGTCCCCTAACAGGCCCTTCCTATCTTGTGCATCGCGCCCACTAGATCATTCACGGCGTCCCGAGGAAAGGTATACCCACCCGCTTAACCTTAGAAGATCAAAGATAGGGTAGCAGCAATTCCAACTCCATGGGGGTGATCTGCCGCTCGAATAGCCGCACTTCCGACCATTTGCAAATACTGTACATCTCAATGAAGTCTTTACCGAACCAATCCAGCACCCGAGCGTCGCCCTTCATCGCCCGCAACGCATCGCGTGGATTATCCGCCAGCTCAGGGTGGTTCTGCTCATAAGCATTACCCTCTGTTGGTGGTGGTGGCTCAATCTTATGCATAATGCCTTCCGCCGCCCCCGCCAACACCACCGCCACCGCCAAGTACGGGTTTGCATCTGCCCCACTCATACGGTGCTCAATACGGTGCGCCTCCACGTTACCGGAAGGAATACGTAATGCCAATGTCCGGTTATCGTAGCCCCACGTCTTACTGGTCGGCGCTAGAAAATCCGGACTTAACCGACGGTAACTGTTGATGTTCGGTGCCAGCAACGCTTGCGTCGCATCCGCCATGGAAATGATGCCACCCATCGCCCAGCGCATGTATTTGTTGTTCAGCACATCTTCTGTACCGAAGATGTTGTTGCCGTCTTTATCCATCAGGCTCAAATGGATATGCATACCACTGCCCGCATGCTCAATGTAAGGTTTTGCCATAAAAGTGGCTTCCATTTCCCACTTCTTTGCCACCTGTGTGATCACCCGCTTTAACAGCACCGCGTGGTCCGCCGCCTGCAGCGGATCGTTACAGTAGTTTAAGTTCACTTCAAACTGACCGGGCGCGTATTCCGTGATCACCGTATCCGCCGGTATATTTTGCGCATGGGCCGTATCAATAACATCGCGGATGAAGAAATCGTAATCATCCAGATCGTCCATGGAATAAACTTGCTTGGAACTCATGCGACGGCCACTGGTGGGTGATACCGGTGGCTGTAAATGACCGTCGGCGTCGCGGTCTTTATCCATAAGATAAAATTCCATTTCTACCGCAATGCCGGGCGTATAACCCATATTGTTGAACGCATCCATCACGCGACGCAGCACTTGTCGAGGGTCGATACTGAACGGCGTTTCGCCATCGGTTTCGTACATACAGAAAAGTGCTTGGGCGCGATCTTCACCGATCCATGGCACCGTCGCTAACGTGCCAGGCACCGGTAGGCAGAGGTAATCCGGGTCACCGGCATCGGCGCCTAAGCCGGTTTCTTCCACCGTTGTACCGGTGGCATCCAAGGCCATTACGGAGCCGGGAAGGTTGAAGCCTTCGGTGAATACTTTATCCAGGAGCTCAATTTCAATGCGCTTGCCGCGAATCACGCCGTTCAGGTCGCCAATCAGTAACTCAATGGTCTGAACGTCCGGGTGTTGTTCTAAAAATGCTGCAACTTCAGGGTTTGTCATGATGCAATCTCGTTCATTGAACGGCCAGTTACAGGCCGCCCATACACATATATTTGATGTCCAGGTATTCTTCGATGCCGTATCGGGAGCCCTCGCGGCCTAAGCCAGACTCTTTCACGCCGCCAAAAGGAGCGACTTCGGTAGAAATAATACCTTCATTGATGCCCACCATGCCGTATTCCAGCGCCTCGGCAACGCGCCACACGCGACCGATGTCGCGGCTGTAAAAGTACGCGGCCAAGCCGAAGGGTGTGTCGTTAGCCATTTGAATGGCCTCTTCTTCGGTCTCGAAGCGAAACAAGGGCGATACCGGCCCGAAGATTTCTTCTTGTGCCACCGCCATGTTGGTCGTGACGTTGGTTAAAACCGTCGGTTCAAAGAAGCTACCGCCGAGCGCATGGCGTTTGCCACCCAGTAATACGGTTGCGCCTTTGTTGCGCGCATCGTCCACTAGGCGTTCAACTTTCTGCACACCGGCTTCATTAATGAGTGGGCCTTGGGTCACGCCTTCGTCCGCACCGTTGCCCACTTTTAGACCGCTAACGGCTTTCGCCAACGCCTCCGCGAAGCGATCGTACACGCCCGACTGCACCAAAAACCGGTTCGTACATACGCAGGTTTGCCCGGTGTTGCGGTATTTGGAGGCTAAAGCACCGGCGACAGCAGCATCGATATCTGCGTCATCAAACACGATGAAAGGTGCATTACCGCCGAGTTCCATGGACACACGTTTGACGGTATTCGCCGCTTGTTTAAGCAGAATTTTTCCCACGGGGGTTGAGCCCGTGAAGGACACCTTGCGCACCAGCGGATGTTCGCTTAATACAGCGCCAACGTCTTTGCCGCTGGACGCCGGAACGACATTGAAGACGCCCGCCGGTAGTCCGGCTTGGCGACCTAATTCGGCCAAGGCCAAGGCAGTTAACGGTGTGGCTTCGGCAGGTTTTACGACGACGGTGCACCCGGCAGCCAAAGCCGGCGCACATTTGCGGGTGATCATCGCCAGCGGAAAATTCCATGGCGTAATGGCCGTACATACCCCAATCGGTTGTTTGCTGGCTAATAGACGACGCCCCTGGGCGTTGGTAGGAATAACATCGCCATATACCCGGCGCGCTTCTTCGGCAAACCATTCAATGAACGAACCGCCATAGGCCACTTCGCCCTTGGACTCTGCCAGCGGCTTACCGCATTCTTGCGTCATTAATAGGGCAATGTCGTCTTGATGTTCGTTAATCAGCGCGAACCAGCGTTTCAAAATCGTTGCACGCTCTTTCGCGGTGGTATGCCGCCAGGTTTTAAACGCCTCGGCGGCGGCTTCGACGGCGCGGGTTGCATCGAGTGCAGAGCAGTCGGCTACGTTGGCCAGCACGTCACCGGTGGCAGGGTTGCGCACAGGAAAGGTTTTTCCTGTATCAGCCTGTTGCCATTCTCCGTTGATAAAAGCGTGCTCTAACAGTAGCGTGGTGGTCTTCACAATGGTCCCCTCGTCTTGCTTAGGGTGTTTAATATAATTAACATTTTGGCTGTTTTGAACTTATTTGTTAAAAATATTTTATGGTGCTTGGCGTTGCAGCCGCAAACTGCGTGCCACTATTGCCGTGCTTAATCAGTAAACAAGGTGTCAAAAATGATGGATTTAACGCAGCTCGGTTTAGCATTTCCCCTAATACAAGCACCGATGGCCGGTGTGCAGGACAGCGCTCTAACCATTGCCGTCACTGAGGCAGGCGGGTTAGGTTCCTTACCCTGCGCCATGTTGTCAGCCGAACAATTGGATGCGGCCTTGCGACAAATTCGCCAGCACACTCAAGGCCCCTATAACGTCAACTTTTTCTGCCATATGCCCCCCGAATACGATGCCGAACGTGACCTGTTGTGGCGTGCCGCTTTGCAACCCTGTTACGAACGCTTCGGTTTAACGTTGCCAACATCAACCTCGCAACCCAGCCGCCAGCCCTTTAATGATGCCATGGCCGAGGTGCTAGAGGCGCATAAGCCTGCCGTGGTCAGCTTTCATTTTGGTTTGCCAGCTCCGGCGTTGCTAAAACGGGTGCAGCGTTTGGGTGCCCAGATATGGTCTTCAGCGACCACGCTCGACGAGGCGCTTTGGTTGGAAAAACAGGGCGCTGATGTGATTATTGCCCAGGGCTTGGAAGCCGGTGGACATCGGGGGATGTTCCTTTCAACCGACCTCAAAACACAGCAGCGTCGTATGCCTTTGCTGCGTGATGTACTGGCTAATGTAAAGGTGCCGGTGGTCGCTGCCGGAGGCATTGCAACGCCCGAAGACGTAACCGAAGCGATGGCGGCCGGAGCGGCTGGGGTGCAGGTTGGCACGGCTTATTTACGCAGTCTTGAAGCCACGACATCACCTCTGCACCGCGCTGCCTTGAGCAGTTCGGCGGCGCAGATGACCGCCTTGACCAATTTGTATTCGGGGCGCCCGGCGCGTGGTTTGGTCACGGAATTGATGAATGATTTGGGTGCTATGAGTGCCATTGTGCCTCCGTTCCCTTTGGCATCTAATGCTCTGGCACCATTGCGCCAAGCTGCAGAGGCGCAGGGCGTGGCTGACTTCTCGCCATTGTGGGCGGGTGAGCGCGCGCCGGAATGTCGGGAAGCCAGTGCAGCGGAGATCACGGCCTTTCTAGCTCAGGGGTTTGTGGTGTGACCTTTGCACAGTGCATAGATGATGGTCTGAATGGTCAGAAAACAGAGTAAGTCTGTGCATAGGCTGCACGAAAGCAGGGCGTGAGTGCGCTAGAATAGAGCGTTTCCGAGTGTTCGATATAATTTACAAAAGTGGCTTTAAGCTCTCTTGTGTTAATTATATTTTATGTTAATGTTGCAAAAAACAAACACACAGCGCGGTCATTTGGGCTACAGTACAAAGGCAGTGCATAAACATCATTTTCGGGTGCAATATGAGCCTCAGTTCGGGCAAGCCTTGGGTTGGCGTGGTCGCCGATGTCAAAGTTATTCCACCACATCCGTTTCACACGGTAGGCGATAAATATTTGCGGGCTCTGGTGCAGGCCGCCGATGTTGTGCCAGTGTTGCTTCCTGCGTTAAGTGATTTGGTGGATGTGCGCGCGTGGATAAAACGGCTGGATGGTGTATTTCTGCCGGGTGGTTATTCCATGGTGCACCCTGAGCACTATGACGGGGAACACATTGAGGGCACGCTGTACGACGAAGCCCGCGATCAGCTCTCACTGGATTTAATTCGCAGTACATTGGATGCAGGAAAGCCGTTGTTCGGGGTCTGCCGTGGTTTGCAAGAAATGAACGTGGCGTTAGGCGGTTCCTTGCATCAACACCTGCATAAGGTCGGTCCATATCAGGAGCATCGAGAAGATAAAACGCTCACTGTGGCCGAACAATACGCGGACGCGCACCGCATCAACTGTGTATCAGGTGGACAGCTTGAGCGCATAACCGGCGTACAAGAATATCGCGTCAATTCCCTGCACACCCAAGGGATTGATCGCTTAGCACCGGGGGTAACTGCTGAAGCCATCGCGGACGATGGGTTGGTGGAAGCCTTCAGTGTTGACGGTGCCACCGCGTTTGCTATGGCAGTGCAGTGGCACCCGGAATGGCGTGTAATGGAAAATCAACCTAACAAAAACCTGTTTGAGGCTTTCGGGGCCGCGTGTCGTCAAACTCAGTTGTTATGATGCGCATCACCCCACTGGAACACTATGGAAAAGCTCACGAAGTGGCTTAAAGAAAACAATATCACTGAAATCGAATGCATCACGCCTGACCAAACGGGCATAGCGCGGGGCAAAATTATGCCCACCGACAAATTTATTGCCGAAAAAGGCATTCGTTTGCCGGAATCTGTGTTGCTGCAAACCGCCACCGGCGATTACCCGGACGATGAGGTGTACTACAGCCTGCTCGACCCGGCCGACATCGATATGCATTTGCGCCCGGACGACAGCGCCGTCTTTCTCGTACCCTGGGCCTTAGAGCCCACCGCGCAAGTTATCCATGATTGTTACGACAACATGGGTAATGCGATTAACCTGTCGCCCCGTAACTTGTTGAAAAAAGTGTTGGAATTGTATGAAGACAAGGGTTGGAAACCCATTGTGGCTCCCGAAATGGAGTTCTATTTAACCGCCCGCTGTACCGACCCTGACTTACCACTCACACCGCCGATTGGCCGTTCCGGGCGCAGTGAAAGTGGTCGTCAGTCATTCAGTATCGACGCCGCCAACGAATACGACCCGATCATTGAAGACATCTACGATTGGAGCGAAGCGCAAAATCTGGATATCGACACCCTGATTCACGAAGAAGGCACCGCGCAGTTGGAGTTCAACTTCCGCCACGGCGATGCCCTCAAACTGGCCGATCAAGTGTTTGTGTTCAAGCGCACGGTGCGTGAAGCCGCGCTCAAACACAATATCAGTGCCACCTTTATGGCGAAGCCGATCACCAACGAGCCGGGCAGCGCCATGCATATTCATCAATCTATTGTGGATGTGAAAACGGGTAAGAACCTTTTCTCGAACCCGGATGGCACGGCATCGAAGCTGTTCTACAACTTCATTGCCGGATTACAAACTTACATTCCACAAGCGATGCCGATGTTTGCCCCCAACGTGAACAGCTATCGCCGGTACTTGCCCGGTGCGGCGGGCAACAGCCCCGTCAACATTGAGTGGGGCGAAGAGAATCGTACCGTTGGTTTACGTGTCCCGGCCTCCAGCCCGGAAGGACGACGCGTTGAAAACCGCTTGCCCGGTTCGGACACCAACCCCTACATCGCCTTGGCCGGAAATTTGATTTGCGGTTACCTCGGCATGGTCGACGATCTCAAACCTCGTAAGCCCGTCGCCGGTCGCTTGGGTGATCAGGCCGACGACCATGTGCCGTTCAACTTGGAAGTCGCCTTGGACATGATGTCGGAGTGCACGGAACTGCGCGAAGTGTTGGGTGATGATTTTGTGGATGGCTTCATTGCCACCCGCTGGGCGGAATACGAAGGCTTTAAGAAAGTCATCAGCTCATGGGAGCGGGAATACCTGCTGTCATCGGTTTAATTCAGGCATGAAGAGCCTGTTATAACAATAACGACGACGTGGGGCGTGAACGCCCCACATTTGAGGCGTATGGCCTCGTGGAGCACAGCAGCCATGACCATAAAAGCGGCCACAGCAGCCAACACATCTGTCACAACGACGCAGCAATGGCAACGTATGGATGCGCAGCATCATTTTCATCCGTTCTCCAATAATGCTGATATTCGTGCCGAAGGCTCCCGCATCATTGAGCGAGCGGAAGGTTGCCATTTGTGGGATAGCGACGGCAAACAATATCTGGATGCCTTTGCGGGCCTGTGGTGCGTGAATTTAGGCTATGGCCGACAAGAGCTGGTGCAGGCAGCCAGCCAGCAAATGCAGCAACTGCCTTATTACAACCTGTTCTTCAAAACGACCACTACACCGGTTATCGAGTTGGCGCACGAAATTGCCGACATCGCCCCCAGTCACATGAACCAGGTTTTCTTCACCGGTTCCGGCAGCGAGGCGAACGACACGGTATTTCGCATGGTGCGTCGGTATTGGGACATTCAAAATCAGCCTGAACGCAAAATCATTATTGGTAGGAAGAACGGTTACCACGGTTCAACCGTTGCAGGCGCGAGCTTGGGCGGTATGCCGGGCATGCATAAGCAAGGTGACTTGCCCATTGCCGGCGTTGAGCATGTCGATCAGCCTTATTGGTACGGTGAGGGCGGCGATTTAACCCCGCACGAATTCGGTGTACGTGCCGCCCGCAGCTTGGAAGAAAAAATCAAGGCACTGGGCAGCCATAAGGTCGCGGCATTCATTGCCGAGCCCATTCAGGGCGCGGGTGGTGTGATCATCCCACCCGACTCGTATTGGCCAGAAATCCAGCGGATTGTGAAAAAATACGGCATTTTGCTGGTGGTGGATGAAGTGATTTGTGGCTTTGGCCGCACTGGAGAGTGGTTCGGCAGCCAATACTATCACCTGCAACCAGACTTAATGCCCATTGCCAAGGGGCTGTCCAGTGGCTATTTGCCGATCGGCGGCGTTGTTATGGCCGACCACTTTGCCGAAACCTTGGCGAAAGGTGGCGACTTCAACCATGGCTATACCTATTCGGGCCATCCGGTCTGTGCTGCGGTGGCCTTGGAAAATGTGCGTATTCTCAAACGCGAACGCATTGTTGAGCGGGTTAAAGACGACATTGGCCCTAAATTCCAGCAGGCGATTGCTACGCTCGCCGACCACCCCTTGGTGGGCGAAGTACGCGGTGTTGGCTTGCTAGGTGCTATCGAGTTGGTGAAAGATCGGACGACGCGGTTGCGTTATCCCGACGAAGGAAGTACCGGCACACTGTGCCGTGATATGGCATTACAGGATGGCTTGGTGTTGCGGGCAACCGGCGACACCATGATGATGTCACCCCCGTTGGTCATTAATGACCAACATCTGGACGAACTTATTACAAAAACGAAGAGTGCGTTAGATAAAACATGGCATAGACTGAAGGGAAAATGATCCTCGGACTATGCAAAAAGATAAGAAAGTAATTTAATAAACACTCACGACCGTAGGGGATAAACCATGAAACCTGCAATAAAGAAAACACTGTTGGGCGCAGCCATGGCGGCTGTGGTCAGCGGCCCGCTGATGGCGAATGAAGTCCGGGTATACAACTGGTCCGACTACATTGCCGAAGACACCATTGAAAAGTTTGAAGCGGCCACCGGCATTCGTGTGGTGTACGACATGTACGACTCCAACGAAGTGTTGGAAGCTAAGGTTTTGGCAGGCAACAGCGGTTATGACATTGTGGTGCCAACCACCAACTACATGGCACGCCAAATCGCCGCAGGCGCCTATCAGAAAGTCGATAAGTCGATGATTCCGAATTACGGCAATCTCGACATGGACTTGATGGACTCATTGCGCGCCTATGATGCCAACTTGGAATACGGTGTGCCTTGGCAGTGGGGCACCACGGGTCTGGGATACAACGTCGACAAAGTCAATGAAATTCTAGGCGACGACGCACCGACCAATAGTTGGGATTTGCTGTTTGATCCGCAATACGCTTCCCAGTTAGCGGAATGTGGCATTTCTGTCTTGGATTCGTCCGGTGAGGTTTTGCCCATCGCACTGTTTTATTTGGGCCTAGACCCCAACAGCATAAGCTCCGCCGACTACCAAAAAGCGGAAGAATTGATGTTGAGCATTCGTCCGTACATCACCTACTTCCACAGTTCACGCTACATCACCGATTTGGCGAATGGCGACATCTGCCTGGCGTTAGGCTGGTCGGGAGACGTATTCATCGCGCAAGCACGAGCCGATGAAGCCGATGCCGGTGTGGCCGTGGAATATGTGATTCCGAATGAAGGTACGGCCCTGTGGTCGGATATGATGGTCATCCCTGCCGATGCGCCCAATGTTGCCAACGCCCATGCCTTTATCAACTTCGTATTGGATGCACAGATCGGTGCCGACATCACCAACTATGTGTGGTACGGCAGCCCTAACCTGGCCGCACGTGAATTTATTGATCCTGAAATCCTCGAAAACCCCGGTATTTTCCCCAGTGAAGAAGCCGAGTTGTGGTCGTTCGAGACACTGCCACCCAGTGTAGACCGTATCCGCACCCGTGCCTGGACGCGCATTAAGTCCAGCCGTTAAGCGGTTCGAACACAACGCAACACAAAAACACCGATGGGGCCAACATTGGCCCCTATTCTTAATCCTGTAACTGCGTAGTACCTAAGGTGACCTATGTTGTCGGGTGCTGCTTACTGTGCTGATCATCAGAAGAACATAAGGGGTTAACCCGCATGACAAAATCCGCCGGTGCAATGAAGAAACAAAATGCCTCGTCGCGCAGCACCGAAACCCTGCTGCACATTGAAGGTATCAGCAAGTACTACGACGAAATGTTGGCGGTCGACAACGTCAGCTTGGATATTCGTAAAGGCGAGATTTTTGCGTTGCTGGGGGCTTCTGGTTCCGGCAAATCGACGTTGTTGCGTATGCTGGCCGGTTTTGAAATACCGTCGGCCGGAAAAATTATTCTCGACGGACAAGACATCACCCAACTGCCGCCCTATTTGCGGCCCATTAACATGATGTTTCAGTCCTACGCGTTATTTCCGCACATGACCGTGGAACAGAATTTGGCCTTTGGCTTACGGCAAGACCGTTTGCCGAAGCAGGAAATTACCGATCGTATCGCGCGCATGTTGAAGCTGGTGCACATGGAAAAATACGCCAAGCGCAAACCCCACCAATTGTCCGGTGGGCAGCGTCAGCGCGTAGCGTTAGCCCGCAGCTTGGCAAAACAGCCCAAAATGCTGCTGCTTGACGAACCCATGGGCGCGCTCGACAAAAAATTGCGCACGCAAATGCAGTTAGAAGTTGTAGATATTTTGGAAAGCGTGGGCGTGACCTGCGTTATGGTGACGCACGATCAGGAGGAGGCCATGACGATGTCGGATCGCATGGCGATTATGGACGAGGGCATGATTGCCCAAGTAGGTTCGCCGGTCGACATCTATGAAAGTCCGACCAACCGCATGGTGGCCGAGTTTGTTGGCTCTATCAACGTGTTTGAAGGCGATATTGTGGCCGACGAACAAGACCACATGATTTTGGAAAGTGCCGATCTCACCAAGCCGATCTACATCGGCCGGGGCGTCACTTCCGGGGTGGATGAAAAACGCATGTTGTTTGCGGTGCGCCCGGAAAAAACCTGGCTGTCGACCGAGCAGCCGGAAGGCGAGCACAACTGGTCTGAAGGCACGGTGTACGACATCGCCTATTTGGGTGGGCACAGTCAGTACTACGTGGAATTACCTTCTGGCAAGGTGGTGCAGTGTTTCCTCGCCAATACCGAACGCCGTACTGATCGACCGACATGGGACGATAAGGTATTTGTCCACTGGAGCGACGACAGCGGGGTGGTACTGAGATCATGAGCAACCCAACCACAAATAATCCACCTAAGTCCCGTTGGGATATTGCCCGGCTGCCGGGGATTCGGTGGTCGGTGATCGGCGGGCCATACCTCTGGCTGGGCATCTTCTTTTTGTTGCCATTCTTTATTGTGGCGAAAATCTCTTTCGCCGATGCGCAGATCTCCATTCCGCCCTATTCGGCAATGATGGAATGGGTCGATAACGCGCTCAATATTCGTCTGAGCCTGGGCAGTTACATCTGGTTGTTTGGTGACACGCTGTATATCAACGCGTATTGGAACAGTCTGAAAATCGCATTTTTCAGTACCGTCTTCTGTTTGCTGATTGGCTACCCAATGGCTTACGCCATTGCTAAGGCCCCCGCCTATCAGCAGCCCACATTATTGCTGTTGATTCTGATGCCAAGCTGGACCTCGTTCCTGATCCGCGTCTATGCGTGGATGGGGTTATTAAGTAACAGTGGGTACATCAATACGTTTTTGCAATCGATTGGCATCATTGATGCACCCATCCAAATGATGAACACCTATTTCTCGGTATACATCGGTATCGTGTATTCCTATTTACCCTTTATGATTCTGCCGCTGTACGCCAACCTGTCGAAACACGACCACACACTCATAGAGGCCGCGTCCGATTTGGGTGCGCGCAAGATCACCAGCTTTTTCCGCATCACCTTGCCGTTGTCGAAAAACGGGGTGATTGCCGGTTCCATGTTGGTGTTTATTCCGGTAGTCGGTGAATACGTCATCCCTGAATTGCTGGGCGGCACGGGTACGCCGATGATCGGTAAAGTGCTGTGGCAGGAATTTTTCGATAATCGTGACTGGCCTGTGGCGTCGGCACTGGCGGGCATCATGATTTTGATCTTGATCATCCCGATCAGCATCTTCCAGCACTACCAACAAAAAGAACTGGAGAATCGCTGATGAAATCGTTCAACGTCTCTCGTTTTTTCTTCTGGGTAGGCATTTTATTTCTGTACGTGCCGATGGTCATTCTGGTCATCTATTCGTTCAATTCCAGTCGCTTGGTAACCGTATGGGCGGGTTGGTCGACCCAGTGGTACGGTGAGTTGTTTGCCAATCGCCAACTGATGGCTTCCGTTGGACGTTCGCTCCAAGTGGCGTTCTTTTCAGCCTGTTCGGCCACGGTGTTTGGCATGCTGGCCTCCATAGTGGTGGTACGCATCCGGCGTTTTCGCGGCAAAAGCCTGTTCAACAGCATGATCACGGCGCCCCTGGTTATGCCCGACGTTATTATTGGTTTGTCGTTGTTGCTGTTGTTCGTATCGATGCAGCAATGGGTGGGTTGGCCGCCGAGCCGGGGATTGTTGACCATCTGGATTGCCCACACCACGTTCAGCATGGCGTATGCCACGGTGGTTATATCCTCACGGTTGCGCGAAATGGACACCAGTATTGAAGAAGCGGCGCAAGATTTAGGCGCCACACCGCTGAAAACCTTTATCTTTATTACGCTACCGTTGATCTCCCCCGCGTTATTGTCCGCTTGGTTGCTCGCCTTCACGTTGTCGCTCGACGATGTGGTGATCGCCTCTTTCGTAACGGGACCGGGTGCTACTACCTTGCCCATCGAGGTACTGTCGTCGGTGCGTCGTGGGGTATCGCCTCAGATCAATGCCTTGGCCACTCTGATTATACTTGTGGTATCTCTGGTGGCATTCAGCAGTTGGTATTTCACCCGCAAACTGGAGATGAAACGCCGTGCCGAGCAGCGCATGGCGATGGAAAACTAAAGCTGAACGGGCGGGCTGCGCAGGTGATGGCTTGTACAGCCCGCAAAAACCCGCCATGCGCTTCCAACCCGTAAACACACTTTGAACCCGCCGCACAATCACGGATAATGCCTGCCGTTTGCTTATCCGTGCTTGAGACCTAACATCATGACCACTGCTGCACGAAATCTGCGTGACCACTTTGAAGCTCTGCGCGCCAACAAGTGGTTCGAAAGCTTTGTCATTGCCATCATCATCATTTCGGCCTTGTTGATCGGCGCGAAGACCTATGAAGAAACCAGTCGCTTTGAGCAGATCATGGGCTGGTTCGATCTCTTTATTACCGTTTTTTTCCTCGCTGAACTGCTGATCCGGCTGGCCGCCGAGCGACGCCCGGTCGATTTCTTCAAGAATGGCTGGAACATTTTTGACACCATTATTGTGGTGGCGAGTTTGATTCCGGTCGATGACTCCGAGATGGTGTTGCTGGCCCGCTTGTTACGTATTTTTAGGGTTTTGCGGCTGGTCTCGCTGATACCTGAATTGCGCATGCTAATGGCCGCGCTGCTGAAGTCCATTCCGCGCATGGGCTATGTGCTGCTGTTGATGTTCATCATTTTTTATATTTACGCGGCGATTGGCAGTTTTCTGTTTGCCTCCGTTGATGAGTTTCTGTGGGGCAACATATCGATTGCCATGCTGACTCTGTTCCGGGTCGCGACATTTGAAAGTTGGACGTCGATTATGTACGGCACCATGGAACAGTATCCATGGAGTTGGTTGTATTACCTGACGTTTATTTTTCTCACCGCGTTCGTGTTTTTGAACATGATGATTGGTATTGTGTTGGAAGTCATGCAAAAGGAAAGCGCTGCGATGGCGTTGGAAAGCGGTGAAGGTGAGGCGGCAGATGTGAAATGGATTCGCGCGCAAGTCAGTACCTTGCAGGCGCAATTGGATCGCATAGAAAGTAAATTAAAATAACGCAGAGGCAAGGTCATGAAAACGTGGTTCGGCATGAAAATCCGGGCGCTGGCCCTTCTCGTCGCCGTTGGGCTGGCGGGTCCGGCTGGGGCGCAATCGACCAACGCGCAGCAGCCCGCCCTGCAATTGCCGGAGATTACGCTGACGCTGGGCAATCGACAAGTGATTGCGGAAGTTGCAGCCACCACGGAAGAACGCAATGTGGGCTTAATGCATCGGCCTTCCATGCCCGAGAATCGAGGCATGTTGTTTGTGTTTGATCGGCCAGGTAATTACTGCTTTTGGATGAAGGATACCCTGATTCCGCTCACCATCCTGTTTCTTGATGAGCAGCAACGCGTTGTTCAAGTCAATGATATGGAGCCGCTATCGGAAACGCCGCATTGTGTCCGTCAACCGGCGTTGTATGCCTTAGAGGTGAATCAGGGCTGGCTGGTGCGCCAAGGCTTACAGTTGCAGCTCGGGCGTCCCGGCGGTTTGGTGGTGCAGAGCCAGTTGCCCTTAGCGCGCTATATCACCACCAACCCCTAGGGCGCAAGCGCACTGCCCGGAGGTTGGAATAAGCGCTCCAGTTCACCGTTCAGGTGCAGGGCGTCTAAACTTTGCGCTATGTTGGCGAATTGGTCGCGGAAGTCGGAATGTGGCGAGCCATAGAGGTAACCTGTTTGGCTCGCGCGGAGTACGCTACTGTTTAGCCGTTCGGCTGGAATGCCTAATCGAGGCGCCCCATAGAAGATCGCCTGTTCTGTGGTGACCACGGCGTCGACACGTCCTCGGGCCAGTAATAGCATGACTTGGGCGGCGTCTTCTGCAGGTACTTTTATAATCTGTTCGGCTTGCTCGAACTCCTCACCGTAGTAAGTGCCACGAATATAACCCACAGGTCGCCCGTAAAAATGGTCTAACATGGGAGCAGGGCTACCCGGATCCGAGAGTGTGGTGAGCAACGTGGCGGAATTGACGATGGTGCCCAGGTTGATCAGGTCGGGTGCAGATGCCGGATTGGTAAAGGCATACGCCAAGTCGATACTGCCTTCGTTTAGGCCTTTTAAGGTACGCACATACGGCCGAACGATAACCTGTGCATCGATACCCGTCCGTGCCATCAGGTGTTCGGTCAAACGCACCAATAAACCCTGAGGCATCTCTCGATCGGTATAACCCCACGGCCACACATCGGCAATTGCCCAAATGGGACGTTCCGGGTGGTGTTCGGGGCTGAGGTGTTCGTTAGCCCAACTTGGCGCGCTGACAAAGAGCATGAACGCTCCGACGACGAGCGTTAATGTCGACAACTTCAACATCAGATGCTGACCTTCTTATCGTTCTTGTGGAACATCTGGTGTGAGACTATACCCTGAGCGGCCTAGTAGTGCCAAGACTGCTGAACGGACGATATCAACTGGAAGGCATTCGCGAAAACAAGAGGTTTGAATGAAGTATCCATATGGGTTTCAGCGTTTATTGCTGGTCGGGCCAAACCTTCGGTATTGGCTTTCTATCGCCCGTTTGGCGGCGATCAATTGGCTCGAAACCAAGGCGTTTATCTATGCTGCTGCGCTGGCTTTCTTTACCTTATTTTCCCTAGCTCCAGTGATGATCGTGTTGGTAACGCTTACCGGAGTGGTGTTTGGAGAGTCTGCGGCGGAAGGTCAGGTTTTGGCGTACTTAACCTCCTTTGTCGGCGCCGATGCCGCCTTGTTGATTCAAAACGCGGTGCTGGGCGCGCGCTTGGATCGCGGTGGTTGGCTGCCGACGTTGATCGGTTTAGGCGTCATAATCGTGGGGGCCACCACCGTGTTTGCGCATTTGCAGCAATCTTTGAACGCGATTTGGGATGTGGTGCCCAAACCTTCGCGCTCTGGCATGGTGGTGTATCTGCGGCAGCGGCTGTTCTCGCTGGTGATCGTATTGTCGATCGGTATCTTGCTGATGGCTTCCTTGCTCTTGAGCGTTTTAGTACAGGCGCTGCTGAACTATGCAGACCAGTGGGTTGAGGTGCCGGAATCGGGCATTGTCGGGGTTGAATTGTTGGGTTCCATGGTGGTGATCAGTGTCATGTTCGCCGCTGTCTTCAAGGTACTGCCGGACGTTTTCCTGTCCTGGCGCGATGTATTGCCGGCGGGGTTGCTCACCGCGCTGCTCTTCATGTTGGGGCGTTATTTCATGGCCCGCTACCTCACCAATACAGCCGTAGGATCGGCCTACGGTGCTGCGGGTTCCTTGGTGTTGTTGTTGGTGTGGGTGCAGTATTCCGCCTTAGTACTGTTGTATGGTGCGGCCTTTTGCCGGGCGCACTTGGAGGCTCGAGGTGGGCGTGTACGCCCTAATCATGGCGCCGCCTATGTGCGCCGTCATATTGAGTGACGATTTACGTTGCCATTCGTTCCGATAAGAAGTCGATGAAGGTGCGTACCTTCGCCGACAGATATCGGCGGCTGGTGTACACCGCATAGAGTTTGCTGTCTTGCGGTCGGTAGTCAGGCAATACCCGTTGTAAATTCCCGAGTTCAATTTCCCGATTGGCCAAGCCTCCCGGCATGATGGTCAAGCCCATGCTGTTCAATGCAGCGGCGAGTAACATGGACTCGTTATTGGATTGTAAGACCGGCTTGATCGGTACGTTAACATCACCTTCTGGGCCAGTAAGAATGATCTGCTGGTTTTTAACCAGGGAATACGCCAGCATCGCGTGTTGGCTCAGTTCGCTCGGATGTTTCGGACAACCGTATCGGGCTAAATAGTCGGGTGCCCCCACGATATGGAATTCCATCGGCATCAGTGGTCGGGCAATCAGGTTGGGGTGCAGCGTGCGACTGGCACGTAAGGCTAGGTCAAAACCTTCTTCGACAATATCGACAAAACGTCCACTGATGTCGATATCAAAATAAACGTCAGGATGAAGCGTGCGGAATTCATGCAGTAAACCGGTAAAGTAATCGGTCGCTAACCACATGGGGGCGGTGAATTTTATGGTGCCGCGCGGCGAAACCGTGGCGCGACTGACAGTCGCTTCGACTTCATCCAGTTCTTCCAATACGGTACGACAACGTTCCAGATAAATGCGCCCCGATTCGGTCAGGCTGAGGTTGCGGCTGTTCCGATTCAGTAGGCGCGCGCCCATCCGGTTTTCAAGGTGCATTACATGTTTGCTGACCATGGCCTTGGACAACCCCAATTGCTCTGCCGCTTGGACAAAACTGTGGTGATCGACGATGGCGACCAAAACGCGCATGCTCAATAACGTATCCATTCATGGTTTCCTAATAAGAAACTGTCCGTCTATATTAATGCGGTTGATTGCTTTTTAGTAGTCTTCATACTGTGCTGGTGAAAAGATTTTGAGCCACCCATGGGGGTGCCTTAACAGGAGATGACGATGATCAAGATAGCCGTAATTACCGGTAGTACTCGCCCAGGCCGCAACAACATTGCCGTAGCCAATTGGGTATTGGAACAAGCCAGCCAGCGTACTGATGCAACCTTTGAATTGGTGGACATTGCTGATTTTAATTTGCCGTTGCTGGACGAAGCGATGCCAGCTGCGTACGCACAGTACAGCCAAGAGCACACCAAAAAGTGGTCAAATGCGGTAGCGCAATATGATGGCTATATCTTCGTTGTGGCGGAATATAACCACAGCGTCAGTGGCGCTTTGAAAAACGCCTTGGATTACCTGAACGTAGAGTGGAACAACAAAGCCGCTGGTTTCGTCGGTTATGGTTCAGCCGGTGGTGTACGTGCGGTCGAGCACATGCGTCACATCGCTTCTGAATTGCAGTTGGCGCACGTGCGTAACCAAGTGCAGTTGTCGTTGTTCACTGATTTTGAAAACTTCAGTGTGTTCAAGCCTGCTGATCAACACAAAGATTCATTGACGGGCATGTTGGATCAGTTGATTCCTTGGTCTACAGCACTGAAAACATTGCGTTAATTTTCCTTTCTTGTTCCTCTTTTTGCGGGCGCTTTGGCGCCCGTTTTATTTTTTAGACATTCGTCGGATTGAACCCTCGCCATGGGCGCATTATAGTCGGCAACCATTGTTACCGAGGATTCGCCATGCAATGCCCACAATGCCAGCATAAAATTCCCCTGTTCAGCGCCGAGCGCATTTTTTCATCCTGGATTGCCAAACGCTGCAAACAGTGTGGGGCGCATTATCGTGCCCAAATACCCGCGCCGGTTGCCATGGTGGTAGGCATACCCATGGTCGGGTTGATTTGGGCTGCTCCGGCTCATTGGGGCATGGCCTATTACTTACCCATTGGCATAGGGTTTGGCTTGTTGTGTAATATGTTCAGTCGCTTGGTGCCGGTAAAGTCGAGCGATGTGGTATGAGCAATGACATTGCGACCCTCCGCTCCGAACTGCCGGGCGATGCGGCCGCGATTCATCATTTAACAGAGCAGGCATTCGCGGCTGTCGCTCATTCTGATCACAATGAACACCACATCGTTGCCGCGTTACGGACCGCGCAGGTGTTGACGTTATCCATGGTCGCGGTGGATCAAGGGCAGCTCTTAGGGCATGTGGCGATTTCGCCGGTGACCTTGAGCTCAGGGGACGCTGGTTGGTATGGCTTAGGCCCAGTGTCAGTGCACCCGGATGTGCAGCGCCGAGGCATTGGCTCAGCATTGATCAGCTGTGTGCTGTCCAAACTACAAGGTAAGGGTGCGAAAGGTTGCGTGGTGTTGGGTGATCCCGCGTACTACCGCCGCTTCGGATTTGCCCAGTCAACCCAGCTGCGACTGCCCGGAGTTCCGGCTGAGTATTTTCTAGTACGTGCTTTCGGTGGCGAGATGCCCGTGGCCGAGGTTCAGTATCATCCGGCCTTCTCAGCTACAGCGTGAGCTGATCCAATGGCATAGGGTGACTGTAGTGATAGCCTTGCAAATAGCCGCAGCCCTGATGGCATAGCCACTCGGCTTGGGCGATATCTTCAATGCCTTCGGCGACCACCGACATACCCAGGCCTTTTGCCAAACCCAGAATCGACAAGGCAATGGCACAATCATCAAAATCATCCGGTAAGCCGGCCACCATAGAGCGATCCATCTTCAGGCGACTGAACGGCATGTTCTTTAAACGCGCCAGCGAAGAATAGCCAGTACCAAAATCATCCACATAGAGCTCAATGCCTGCTGCGGCCAAGCGACGTAAGGTCAGCACCAGTTTATTGGTATCGTCTTGTAACTGCTCTTCAATCACTTCAAACGCTAACGCAGAGGCGGGAATATTGTATTGCGCCAGCAGCGCATGCACCTGATCGGGTAAAGTGGCATCACTGATTTGCTCCGACGCCAGGTTGATAGAAATTTTCGGCAAGGTGATCGCAGAACGTTGGATATCACGACACACCAATTCAAGTACCCGCTTACCCAACGTTTTCATCAACCCCATATCTTGCGCCAAAGGAAGAAATTCAAGCGGCGAGAGCAAGCCGCGCGTCGGATGCTGCCAACGCACCAAGGCTTCCAAGGTAACGACCTGTTGGGTTTCCGCCAAAATAATGGGCTGGTAATGCATCACTAATTCATGGTTTTGCAACGCTCGACGTAAATCATTTTCCATTTGAAAGCGCGAACGAAAACGGTCGGCTAAATCCACGTGAAAGGTCTGCGCCTGATTCCGTCCTAACGACTTGGCGTAATACATGGCGGATTCCGCGCTTTGTAACAACAGGGTAGCGTCCTGCCCATGTCGCGGAGCGTGGGCAACCCCCACACTCACTGAAACGGTCAGTTCATGTTTGCCCACATAAATCGGGTGTCGGCATTGCCTGAGGACAGTCTGCCCTACCTCATCCAATTGTTTGGGTTCGCCTTGGACGACCAGTACAAAGCCATCACCGCCATAACGGGCCACCAGAGCGTTGGTTGTCGTGTCCAGGCGGTTCAGGCGAGCCCCAATTTCGGCGATCACCGCATCACCGATATGCTTGCCCAAGCCTTCATTAATGACTTTGAGGCGATCAATGTTGAGCCAAAGCACATGCATCGGCTGGTGCGTCGAAGCAGACATCAACAGCGTGCGCAAATCATCTTGTAGGCGTGTTTGATTGGCTAAGCCGGTTAAGGGGTCGGTGTGTGCCAAGTAATTCAGTTGGTTCTGGCTGAAGCGCCAGGCTTCATAGGTGTTAATGGTACTGATGGTTTCCGCCACCGCGCTGACAAAGGCCATCAGCCCGACCGACCACCGGCGAGGGGTGAGTGACTCCAAACAAATGACGCCGGCAAAATGCCCCGTATGATGCACCGGTGCATCCAACATCGAACGAATGCCCAAGGGTATGAGGTAGTCATGCAGCATGGTTTGCGTGCGCGGATCTTCCAGCACGTCGTCCGCATCGACTAAATGGCTGGTGGTCATCGCGGCGAAATAGGCTGGATGGTCTGCCGCTTTTAAAACCACGCTCGGATAGTTTGAAGTTTGCGTGGCACGTTCGTACAGCAACTCACAGGTCATCGCTTGGCCAGTATCATCCAATTGCCATACGCTGCAGCGATCGACGCCTAACAAACTGGCGCAGAGACGCATCAGGGTTTCGAGCTTTTGGGTGCGGGACTTCACCATAAAGTCCGGAGCGTGGCTCAAGCCCATGAGCTCCGCATGGAAACCGACGAATTCATCGCGCGCTTGTTGGTTGTAGTCAGCCACCCCAGTGTAACCTCAGTGTTTGGCGTAAGGGTCAAACAGAATCATTATTGAGAATACAGGTCTTTCCAAAAGACTCAATAACGAAATTTGACACTTTTAGTTGAAAGCCCCACCGGACAGGGCACAATGAACAATTGTTGAATTTTCGGACGAGCCATGCAACCGCTGCCCAATCATCATTGCCCATTGTGCGGTAAGCTCAACGCTTGTACTCCCGCCGCGTCGGGAGATTTTAATACACCGTGCTGGTGTACCTCCGTCACCCTAGACCCCGCAACATTGGCGCAAATCCCCGAGCATATGCAGCAGCAAGCCTGCCTGTGTGCAGACTGTGCACATTATTCAGTTGCTAAATAGATATATCTAACCCGGATTAATACTCAGCCACCTTGAAATCTTGGTCAGTGACATTCCTCGCGCAGAGCACTTCTGCACTCAATGCTTGGGCTTATGGTGTCGGATCGTGCTGCAGGCGAGCCGGGTATGGTTTATCACCAGTAACCAAACTGGGTAAAACCTAGTGACCAACAGCAAGGATTCGGATCAATACGGCCAAAAACGAGCAACTTATATGAATGCCCTGCTTAAATGGTGGTTTTTAGATCCTCCCTAGAGGGGCGTAACCTTCCCTGCGTCTATTTCTGAGTGCTATCATAGCTGTCAATGACAGCACTCAAGGGGATATCACAATGGCGACTATTACGGTGCGTAATTTAGATGAAGAATTGAAGGCCGAGCTTCGTGTTCAGGCCGCGCGTCATGGGCATTCAATGGAAGAAGAGGTTCGCGCAATTCTTCGTCAGGCGGTAATAAAACCGCAGCAAGGTAAGCTGGGAAGTCGTATCCATCAGCGCTTTGCCGCTGAGGGTGGGTTGGAAATGGTGCTGCCAGCGCGTGATGACAAACCACGAATTACGGATTTTGAAGAGTGATCATCCTTGATACCAATATATTATCAGAGCTTATGCGCCCAATACCCAATATGAGGGTTGTGCATTGGCTGGATGAAGAAGACCAGGATAGCATCAATATAACGGCGATCACGGTGGCTGAAATACTCTACGGTATTGCTCGTCTGCCCGAGGGGCGGCGAAAGAATAGTTATTCAACTGTTGTTTTCGAGATGTTTGATGAAGACTTTGCTGGGCGTATTTTGCCGTTTGATGAAGAAGCTGCCACCTACTATGCAGATTTGGTTGCCGAGAATGAACGTGTGGGGAGAATAATTCACTCGGCAGATGCTCAAATTGCTGCTATTTGTCAGCAGAAAAAGGCTCGTCTTGCTACCCGTAATGTGAAAGATTTCGAGCATATAGGCATCGACATTATCGACCCTTGGCATTCATAGGGCACCCAACTGTGAGTTGAGTGCCCTTCAACTCACCGGTACTCGTCAATGCTCGGGCAACTGCACACAAAGTTGCGGTCACCGAACACGTTATCGACGCGGCTTACTGCAGGCCAGAACTTGGCGGCGCGCGTAGCACTTGATGGGAAAACAGCTGTTTCGCGGTCGTAGGGATAGTTCCATTCCTTCACTAAATCAAACTGCGTGTGTGGTGCGTTGACCAGCGGGTTGTTGTCCGCCGGCCATTCACCGCTCTGCACGCGGGCGATCTCTTGGCGAATGCCTTTCATGGCTTCGATGAAACGGTCCAGCTCTTCTTGTGATTCGGACTCGGTCGGCTCCACCATCAAGGTACCCGGTACCGGGAATGACATCGTAGGCGCATGGAAACCGTAGTCCATCAAGCGCTTGGCAATATCTTCTTCCGAAATACCGCTGGCCGCTTTTAGGGGGCGAATATCGAGAATGCATTCGTGCGCCACCCGGCCTTTGGTGCCGCGATACAAAATCTCGTAATCGTCGGCCAAGGCATCCGCAATGTAGTTGGCGTTCAGAATCGCCACTTCGGTGGAATGCTTTAAGCCATCTTTGCCCAACATGCGGTTGTACATCCACGTAATGGGCAAAATGCTGGCTGAACCAAAAGGTGCCGCAGATACAGCGCCTGCGCCATTGCCCTTTTCGCTATGGCCGGGTAAATAGGGCGCGAGGTGCGAACGCACGCCAATGGGGCCCATGCCGGGGCCACCGCCGCCATGTGGAATGGCGAAGGTTTTGTGCAGGTTCAGGTGCGACACGTCCGAGCCGATCAGACCAGGGTGGGTTAAGCCGACCTGGGCGTTCATGTTGGCGCCATCCAGGTAAACCTGACCGCCGTGTTCATGAATAATCTTGCACAGCTCGGACACGCCTTCCTCAAACACGCCGTGCGTGGATGGATAGGTGATCATGCAGGTAGAGAGCTTATCGCCCGCAGCGGCGGCTTTTGCGCGCAGGTCATCGAGGTCTACGTTACCGTTGTCATCGCATTCAACGATGACCACTTTCAAGCCCATCATGGCGGCGGTCGCTGGATTAGTACCGTGTGCCGATGCAGGAATTAAGCAGATGTCGCGGTGCGCTTCGCCTTTGGCGGCCTGATAACGACGGATTGCTAACAAACCGGCGTATTCACCTTGGGCGCCGGAATTGGGCTGCAAGGAAAACGCGTCGTAGCCAGTGACGGCAATCAATTGCTCTTCCAATTGTTGCAGCATGATCTGGTAGCCTTTGGCCTGCTCAACCGGCACAAAGGGGTGCATGTTGGCGAATTCCGGCCAGCTCACCGGAATCATCTCGGCAGTGGCGTTCAGTTTCATGGTGCACGAGCCCAGCGGAATCATGCCATGCACTAACGAGTAGTCGCGGTTTTCCAGACGGCGAATATAGCGCAGCATGTCGGTTTCGCTGTGGTAGCTGTTGAACACGGGGTGTGTGAGCACGGCATCAGTCCGGCGCAGTGCGCTTGGTATGCCGCTGTCGCTGTTCGCCATGACTTCGTTGTCGAGCGTGTTGACACTCAAGCCGTGGCCTTCGCCCAGAATCAGGTCCAGCAACTGCATGACATCATCTTTCGTGGTCGTTTCATCGAAACTGACACCGGCACGGCCATCGGGGTAGCGGCGCAGGTTGCAACCGGCACGCTCGGCGCGCTCGTGTAAGGTCGCGTCGGCGGTGAAGGTGAGGGTGTCGAAGAAGGTAGCATTGGTGGTCACGCCGCCCAATTTTAAGCCGCGCGCCAGAATGCTGGTTAAACGATGCACACGCTCGGCCATGGTACGCAGGCCTTGCGGGCCATGATATACAGCATAAAAAGCAGCCAAGTTCGCTAGTAGCGCTTGGGCAGTACAGATGTTCGAGGTCGCTTTTTCACGACGAATATGTTGTTCGCGGGTTTGCATCGCCATGCGCAGCGCGGTATCGCCATGGCGGTCTTTCGATACGCCAATGATGCGACCGGGTACTTGTCGTTTCAGGTCGTCTTTCGCGGCAAAAAACGCCGCGTGCGGACCGCCGTAGCCCATGGGTACACCAAAGCGCTGGGAAGAACCGAATACAATATCCGCACCCATGCTACCGGGCGAACGCAATAACAGCAGGGCCAGCAAATCAGTAGCTACGGCAACAGTAGCCCCTTGGGCTTTTGCCGTATTGATGAGGCTTTCTAAGTCGGTAACGTTGCCTTCGGTATCGGGGTATTGGAACAGCGCGCCAAACGGCTGGTAATGGCTGATTTTCTCGGCCGGAGCGACCACCAGTTCCCAACCAAAATAGTGCGCCCGTGTACGTAATACGTCTAAGGTTTGCGGGTGAACGGTGTCCGCGACAAAAAAGATTTCGCTTTTATTGCGTGCATTGCCGCGCTTACATAAGGCCATGGCTTCCGCAGCGGCGGTAGCTTCGTCCAGCAACGATGCATTCGCCAGCGGCATGCCGGTGAGGTCCATGACCATTTGCTGGAAGTTCAGCAGCGACTCCAAGCGGCCTTGGGAAATTTCGGGCTGATACGGGGTATAGGCGGTATACCACGCCGGGTTTTCCAGCACATTGCGCTGGATGACACCGGGCATACGCGTGGGGTAATAGCCTTGGCCGATGTAGCATTTCAATACTTGGTTTTGCTGCGCGATGGCTTTTAATTCGGCCAGTGCATCGGCTTCCGATAAGCCAACAGGCAAGGGCAAGTCTTCCTTCAAACGGATTGACGCGGGCACCACCTGCATCATCAAACCATCCAGTGATTCGGCCTTGAGATCTTTTAACATAGCCTGCTGTTCATCGGCCGATGGACCAACATGGCGCTCGGTAAAGCTATGACTGACCAGGTCAGCCAAAGGCGTGCGGGAAGTGTCCTGAATGCTCATAAAGCAGTCTCCGAATTGGGTATCAGTCGGCCAAAGATTGCATGTAGTCGTCGGCGCTCATCAAAGCATCGACATCCGCAGCATTGCTGGGTTGCAGGCGTAAAATCCAGCCAGCGGAAAAGGCATCATCATTAATGGTGTCTGGGCTGTCGGTTAGGGTCTCGTTAACAGCAACAATGGTGCCTGCGACCGGGGCATAGATGTCAGAAGCGGCTTTTACCGATTCAATAACAGCAATTTCTTCGCCCGCAGCGACTTCACGGCCCTCTTCGGGTAATTCAACGAATACAATGTCACCCAACAGTTCTTGCGCATGATCCGTGATACCCATGAGGTAGGTGCCGTCGGTGTCGGCTTTCAGCCATTCGTGGGTGGCGGTGTATTTCAAGTCGGCCGGTGCGTTAGACATAAGAGTGTCCTGTAATTGTTGTGAAGAGGGGCAGGTTAGTGATGTGGCGAGCCTAGCAATCCATACTCTATCGAGCAACAAAAATTTCTTATCGGAAACATAAACTAAATTTGTGTCATATAGCGTATGATATTTCCGCTGTGTCGAACAGGATAGCTGACATTACAATCCCGTTTATCACGGTGCCGAGAGTGGGCAGGGTTTTTTGGGGACGCCGTAAATCCTTCCCTGGAGGCTCATTGCCGCCATCCATGGCGGCACATGCCCCACAAAACCCTACCCTCTCTCTGCACCTAGCCCTAGGCGAAACACGGTAAATATTTTCACCATTCCGGTGAGAAAAAGCGGTCAATGTTCAAAGAGAAGAATGATGCCGGAAGAACCACAGTTTTTGCGTGACCAGCGCAAAGAGCCACTAACGGTTGAACGCCAAGGTGGCGTCGAAGCCACAGTAGAGCCGTTGAAGCTCGGCGAGCGCGTGCGTGCTATTCGGCTGAGTCAGCAACTCACCTTAGAGGAAGCCGCGAAGCTCACGGGCTTGGCGCGGTCTACCTTGTCAAAAATCGAAAATGAGTTGATTTCTCCCACATTCAGTGTGGTCACCAAATTAGTGCGCGGCCTTAATATAGATGTGCCGCAATTGTTCAGCCAACCCAGTAACGGCCCCAGCGCCGGAGGGCGGCGAGACATTACGCGCAGCGGTGAAGGCAAGCCGCATCCTACGCCGACTTACGAACATGAATTGCTCGCCACCCAGCTCACGCACAAGAAAATGATTCCGTTCCGAACGCGCGTACACGCTCGTGATTTCAGCAGCTTCGGCGGCTGGGTCAGGCACGATGGGGAAGAATTTTTGTACGTGCTGAGCGGAACGATCTTGTTATACACCGAATTCTATGAGCCGATTGAGCTTAGTGAGGGAGATTCGGCGTATTACGATTGCAGCATGGGGCATGCGTTAATATCGACGAGCGAACAAGATGCCTTCGTGCTCTGGGTCACTGCTTAAAACCCGCTTTTTCTCAATCTGGCGTTGTTAAAAATCCCCTTAATTCGCTCGTTTACTCGATGTAAACGTCGCTCATTGCGGGGATTTTTGCCTAGCCATATTTTCGTCTCTTCGGGTTTTCCTCGTCATTAGTTTGCTGGTTTTGCAATCTTTTGCCTTGTCTTTGCTTCGCTCGAAGTGCTTTTAGAGCTTCCCTTGCGCGCAGCAACGTCTCACCACTTCGGGTTTTATCGGCTACATCAAATCATCGTGAGTATGATTTCCGCGCAAAGTTTCCTATTGGAAACACGATGAACTTGGTGCATCATGGGCAAAAATTAATCACGCACTGCCAAGGTGAATGCCATGACCGAACAGACTGCCCTCTTAACCACGCCTTTGAACGATCTTCATATTGAACTCGGTGCCCGTATGGTGCCTTTTGCGGGCTATTCCATGCCGGTGCAATACCCACTTGGGGTAAAACAAGAGCACTTGCATACCCGCACCGCTGCAGGCTTGTTTGATGTGTCGCACATGGGTCAGTTGTGGTTGAAGGGCGACAATGTCGCGGCCGAGCTGGAAAAGCTGCTGCCGATTGATGTGATTGATCTGCCGGTGGGCAAGCAACGTTATGCTTTGCTGACCAGCCCGGAAGGCGGAATTTTGGATGACTTGATGGTCACCAATTATGGTGATGCAGGTTATTACATGGTGGTCAATGCGGCCTGCAAAACACAGGACATTGCGCATTTGCGCGCGCATTTGCCGAGCAGCATCCAGTTGGAGGTGCTGGACGACCACGCCTTGGTTGCCCTGCAAGGCCCCAAAGCTGCGGATGTATTGAGCCGTCTTAGTCCTGATGTGGCGACTATGGTGTTCATGGACAACCAAAAAGTAAAACTCGATGGCGTTGATTGCTACGTGTCCCGCAGCGGCTATACCGGTGAAGATGGTTACGAAATCTCTATCCCGAACAGCGATGCCGTGCGTCTGTGCCGCCTATTGTTGAATGAAAGCGAGGTGGAATTCATTGGCTTGGGTGCGCGGGATTCATTGCGCCTTGAAGCCGGTTTGTGCCTGTACGGCCACGATATGGACACCACCACTACGCCACTTGAAGCCAGCCTTATTTGGGCCATTTCTAAAGCGCGCCGTGCGGATGGCGAACGCCCCGGCGGTTTCTTGGGCAGCGCCGTGATTCTCGACCAAATTGTCAACAAGAACTGGACACGCAAGCGCGTGGGCTTGAAAGGCCAAGGCCGTGCACCGGTTCGTGAAGGTGCTGAATTGTTCAATGCGGAAGGGCAGTCCATCGGCGTGGTTACCAGTGGCACCTTTGGCCCCAGCGCCGAAGCCGCCGTTGCCATGGGTTATGTGCTGACGCCTTACAGCGCCTTGGAAACTGAAGTCTTCGCTGATGTGCGTGGGAAAAAATTGCCGATGACGGTTAGCGCTATGCCGTTTGTGCCACAGCGTTATTACAGAGGCTAAATGTACGTCAGGCTTATTTAATATGTCCGATACTGTCCTATTCTTAGCCGGATATGGCCTTCTTAACGATTAGCTTCCCCCTTATTCTGGATACTCAATAGGTAATCCAGCCTGAGTTCATAGAGTAAGGGGAAGTTTATGAGTAAGACAGCATTGTTGGTGATTGATGTTCAAGAGTCCTTCAAGCAAAGACCCTACTGGGATGAGGCCGCGTTTGTCGGTTTTGCCAAGCGCCAAAATCAGCTAATCGCTGCGGCTCGTCGGCAAAATTGGCCAGTGGTTTTCATTCTGCATAATGAAGAAGAGGGTGTGTTCTCTCCCGCGTCCGGATATGTCCGTTTGATGGACTTTCTGGACAAAAAAGCCGAAGATCCGGTGTTCAATAAGACCGTTCATAATGCACTCACTGAGAGCGGATTGCAGGAATGGCTGAGCGAGCAGGGCATCACCCAGTTGGTGGTTAGTGGTATTCGTACCGAACAATGCTGTGAAACCACGACGCGCGTTGCATCAGACTTGGGTTATAAGGTTGATTTCGTATTGGACGCAACATTAACGTTCCCTATGCAGCATCCCTTAACCGGCGAAACAGTTTCTACTGCGGCGATTTATGCGCATACCGCGTTGGTACTGGCAGACCGCTTTGCCACCATACGTTTCGTGGAGGATTATGACCCAGCCGCATGACCTCTATTTGCTGGTGCTTCCTGAGGTCCATTTGTTGGATCTCGCGGCGCCAGCGCAAATCTTCGTTCATCCTGCACTCGCAGACCATGTGCGGGTGCGTTACATCTCACCAGTGCCAGAATTGCGCGCACATCAGGCACTCTCGATCAGCGGACTAGAACCTCTGCCAGATAAGGTGTCGCCGGACGCATGGTTGATGCTGATCGGCAGCAATAGCCAAACAACGGACCCCTGTACGCAAAGCTACCGTGCAACTCAGCAGTGGTTGCGTGAGCATAGCAACGACTTTGCATTGGTGGCGGGTATTTGTTCCGGCACCTTATTGGCAGCGCGTGCCGGTTTGCTGGATGGGCGTCGGTGCACTACACACCACGACTTAACGGATACCCTTCGCGCCCTAGCGCCTAAAGCCCTGGTACAGGTAGATTGTATCTTCGTTGAAGATGGACCGTTTTGGACCAGCGCCGGAATTACCACTGGATTGGATATGTGTCTGCATTTGGTGGCTCGGCACTGGGGGCAAGCTGTGGCGTTGGACATTATGCGAGAACTGGTCATGTATCAGCGCCGCTCTGGTCACGAAGCACAACTCAGTTTTTGGCTGGATCATCGCAACCATATGCAAAGCCGCGTGCACCACATACAAGATTTGATCATGGCAGCGCCAGGCCAAGGCTGGAGCCTGAAAACCTTGGCTGAGCAGGTTCACCTAAGTGAGCGGCATTTGCGCCGAATCTTTCAACAAGCGACGGGCGTAACGCTTCAAGACTACGTGCAACAGGCACGGCTGGAACTTGCTCGACAATTACTGGAGCAAACCCGGCTCGGCATGGACGATATAGCCGAGCGGTGTGGCTTTCAAGCCGAGCGCAGCCTACGGCGGACATGGGCGCGTTGGTACTCTGGCACGCCGAGTCAGTTTCGACGGCTAAGCGCTGCAAAGACTTAAAAAAGCTTATATCTATGATTGCTAAAAACAATCATAGCTATTGGCTATTGTATGCTTAAAGAAGATCAATTTTTAAATGCCATACAAACCTCGTACTATGACCATGTTTTCAAACATCACTGTTCAACCTAAACCTCAAGGAGCAACTAAATGATCAACACTGAGATCAAGCCATTCACCGCAACAGCGTTCAAAAGCGGCGAATTCGTTCAAGTTACCGAAGCTGACGTAAAAGGTAAGTGGGCAGTATTTTTCTTCTACCCAGCCGACTTCACCTTTGTATGCCCCACCGAACTGGGCGACTTGGCAGATCACTACGAAGAGCTGCAAAAGCGTGGTGTAGAAGTGTTCTCTGTGTCTACTGACACGCACTTCACACACAAGGCTTGGCACGACAGCTCTGAAACCATTGGTAAGATCAACTACTACATGCTGGGCGACCAGACTGGCACCATCACCAACAACTTTGGTGTAATGCGTCCAGGTCAAGGCTTGGCAGACCGCGCTACGTTCCTGGTTGATCCAGACGGCATCATCCAAGCAATGGAAATCACTGCGGAAGGTATTGGCCGTGACGCTGAAGACCTGATGCGCAAAGTGAAAGCAGCACAATACGTAGCGGCTCACCCAGGTGAAGTTTGCCCTGCGAAGTGGAAAGAAGGCGAAGCGACGTTGGCTCCTTCACTCGACCTGGTTGGCAAAATCTAAATGCAAAGCTAGCTGCGTTGTCAGGGCTTTGTTGGAAACACCCGTAGAGTGCTCACTTAGTGCACTAAGCTCCGCCCCTCTACGGGTATTTCCGCCGCGCCCTGATGGCCTCGCTAACGCTTTGGGGTCGGACAGATGCTGATACCTAAGCCCGAAATATCCTGATTTCGGGCTGCTTTAACCCCAGAATTATATGATTGACGGTTATTCTGCTGCGCATGTTGTGGCCGGAAGGGGGAAGTTCTGCCCTTAACTCTCACAGCAGCCAGCACCGTTACTAACTTAAGCGGATTGATATCATGTTAGATGCAACCTTGAAACAACAGCTGGACGCCTACCTGCAACGACTCGTGAATCCGATTGAGTTGACGGTAGCCGTCGATGACAGCCCAAAATCCAAAGAACTCTTTGAATTGGCGAAAGAAATTGAAGCGCTAAACAGCAAAATTAGCCTAACTGTCTTGGACAACCCAACAGGCCGCATTCCGCGCATGGAAGTCGGCCCACAAGGCGAAACCGCCCGGGTGGTTTTTGCGGGTATTCCTATGGGCCATGAGTTTACGTCCCTCGTATTGGCTTTGTTGCAAGCCGGTGGATATCCATCGAAAGAAGATCAGGCCTTGCAAGATCAAGCCAAAGGCTTGCGCCGTGAGCTGAACTTTGAAGTGTACATTTCCTTGTCGTGCCACAACTGCCCGGACGTGGTGCAGGCCATTAATTTGATGGCGATTTTGAACCCCAACGTCTCCGCGACCATGATCGACGGCGGCGTCTTCCCTAAAGAAGTGGAAGAGCGTGGCATTATGGCGGTACCTACGTTGTTCTTGAACGGTGAAGAAATCGGCAGCGGTCGTATGTCGTTGGCCGATATTTTGAACAAGGTGGACGATGACGCGGACGCGAAAGCGGCCGCAGCCATAGCTGAAAAAGCGCCCTTTGATGTGTTGGTGGTGGGTGGTGGCCCAGCGGGTGCAGCGGCAGCGATCTACGCGGCCCGTAAAGGCATTCGTACCGGAATTGTGGCGGAGCGTTTTGGTGGCCAGGTTCTAGACACCTTAGGCATTGAAAACTTCATTTCGGTGAAAGAAACCGAAGGCCCGAAAATGGTCGCGGCGCTGGAAGAACACGTTCGTCAGTACGAAGTGGACATCATGAACAGCCAAAAAGCCGTTGCTTTGCGTGAAGGTGCATATGGCTTGAAAGAAGTCGAGCTGGCCAATGGTGCCGTGCTGAAAAGTAAAACCGTAATTCTCGCCACGGGCGCCCGCTGGCGCGACATGAACGTGCCGGGCGAGCAAGAATACCGCACCAAGGGCGTCACCTATTGTCCGCACTGCGACGGTCCGCTGTTCAAAGGCAAGCCTGTTGCAGTGATCGGTGGTGGTAACTCTGGTATCGAAGCGGCGATTGATTTGGCCGGTTTGGTCGACAACGTCACTGTACTGGAATTCGCCAATACCTTGCGTGCTGATGCAGTTTTGGTACGTAAAGCGGAGTCGATGAAGAACATCCGCATCATCAAAGAAGCGCAGACCACCGAAGTCGTGGGCGCTGATGGGAAGGTGAAAGGCCTGACCTACAAAGACCGCGCGACAGATGAAGTACACAGCGTCGATGTAGCGGGAATCTTCGTACAGATCGGCTTGGTGCCGAACACTGAGTTCCTGAAGAACACGATTGAACTGACCCCGCGGGGTGAAATCATCGTTGATTCTCACGGACAGACCAGCATGAAAGGTGTGTTTGCCGCCGGTGACGTCACCACGGCACCGTACAAGCAGATCATCGTATCGATGGGTTCAGGCGCAACCGCTGCTTTAGGTGCGTTTGACTACCTCATCCGTCAGTAAAGAACGTTTAAACTTCATCGTCCAGCGATCCCCTCGCTGGGCGATTTTTTTTAGCATCAGCAGAAATACCGGGTGCAATACTACGTTCCAAACCTGCTTTTTATCTATTGCTTTAAACCAATGGTTCCAAACCATTGAAAACCCGACCTGCGTGGGTAGTGAACTGACGGTGCTGCACCGCAACTACCATGTACCCATATCGAACACCGGAGCGGGGTTGATGTTGATTGAGCAGCGGTGAGCGAATAGGGGCTACAGCAGCCCCCACACGCCACGCATGAACATGCTAAGGCCGGTGGCGAGTAACACACCCATGACCACGCGGCTAAACCCGGCGGGTGACAGCACGCGGCGCACTCTTTGCCCGATCAACAAGCCGATGATGGCAGGAAAGAGCAAAAGCAGAGACATCACGCCATCCTGTTTTGTCATCAACCCTTGTGTGCTTAAACCGAGGGTCAGGATGGTGGTGCCCATAAACAGCAACAAGCCAGCGGAAAAGATAAATTCCTCTTTTTTCATGCCACTGGCGAGCATCACTTGTAGGGCTGGAAAGCCGTAAAAAGAGGTAAGCCCCCCGGAAAACCCACTAATAGCACCGCTCAAAATATAGGCGCGCCGCCGTTGATCGGACTGGACATCCCACTTTTTGAGCATTTGAGCACTGATGGTCACCACAATGACCACGCCAAGAAAAATCGATAACCATTCACTGCGAAGCACAGACAGCAACTGCACCGACGCCATCATAAACGCCGCCATGGTGAGCAATAGCGGCCATATTTCCCGAATTATCCGCCAATAACGCACATTTTGAATCAGTTGCACGGAATTGGTGGTGAAGGCAGAGATCATCACCCAGGCCATCGCCTGAGTGATGGGAATGCCCAAAGCTAACGCCGCGCCGGGCACCGCGATAAAGGGCATGCCAAAACCGGTTACCCCCTTAACAATGCCGGAGGCAATATAGGTCAGCGCCAGCACAGGCAGCACGGCTAAAAGGTAGTCGAAGGTCATGGACTAAAGACATTGCTGAATGTGACGCAGTTATACCGATACTCTGTGGCTAAGGCTATGGTAAAAAGATAACCAACGACGAAATTTGCCTCATGTTTGACGGCGGGAGCGTACCCCACCAACGTGAATAGATTTCGCCTGCTATCATGAAAACGTAACGGCTGGACAACCGAGCACATGCCCACGAAACCCCAACAAACAAAAGCACAAGACGTACCGCAGTTTGTGCTCTACGGTGAAGCGAGCCATCATGATTCGCTGGAGTTCCTGCACCTGGAACCCATCGCCACGCGCAGCCGAGCCAATGGCTGGGTGATCAAGCCGCATCGCCACGCGCGCCTGCATCAGCTTATCTTAGTCTTTTCTGGCACCGTTACTGCTTGGGTCGATGAACAGGAACACCATTTGGACGGTGCCTGTTGCATCAGCTTGCCGCCGGGCATCGTACACGGTTTTCGTTTTGCGCCGGAAACGCAGGGCGTGGTACTCACGGTAGCGCAGGCCATGGTGACGGACTTGGCCGATGAACGCACCAAAACCTATTTGGATACGCTGTTCGCGCGCCCTGAAATCATTTCTTTTGCCAGGGGTTCTGCGGTATTGCGCCAACTAGAAGTGAATGTCGAGCAAATGATGGACGAATTCCGCAGCATCAATCCGGGTCGTCATTTGTTGTGTGAGTGGCTGTTGCAAGCCGTGTTACTGCAGCTGAGCCGTTGTGTGGCGTTGCAACATCGAACGGAAGACGCTCGGTCACCCGAAAACAACGCCATGCAGCAATTTCGCAGTTTGATTGAAGCGCATTTTGCCAGCCAGTGGAAAGTGGAAGATTATGCGCGTGAACTCAACATGCCGCCCGCGCGCTTGAACAGAATGTGCAAGACGACTGCGGGTAAGAATGCCAAAGCACTGTTGCAAGAGCGCCTGCTGTTGGAAGCCAAACGCAAACTCATATACACCCGCGCTACCATTGAACACATTGCTTTTGATTTGGGCTACGCTGATCCGGCCTACTTCTCACGCGTCTTTCAACAAGCAGAAGGCACCTCACCCAAGGTGTATCGGCAACAGCATGATGCCATGAAAGAACTCGACGACGGCACAGGACTCAGCTAGGCCGAAAAACGATTATTTGAACGAAAAGTACAAGAATTCAAACGTAATCTGCATTAAATCACGCGCCAAAAAGCGGACACTGTACCTCACTGAAAGAACAATAATGAGGTAGTGCTGTGAAAACCATTCAAACGCAAGTGGCTATTATCGGCGGCGGCCCATCCGGCCTGCTACTGGGTCAACTGTTGCATAAGCAAGGCATTGACAACGTCATTGTCGAGCGCGTCAGCGGCGATTATATATTGGGCCGTATCCGCGCCGGTATTCTGGAACAGGGCTTGGTCGATTTACTGCATGAAGCCGGGGTAGCCGACCGGATGATGAAAGAAGGCCATGTACACGATGGCGTTGAACTGAGCATTGACGACGAACGCTTCCGCATCAACTTGAAAGAACTCACCGGTGGCGCAACCGTGATGTGCTACGGCCAAACGGAAGTCACGCGTGACCTCATGGACGCACGCAAAGCGTCCGGCCAGCAGACGTGCTACGAAGCCGAAAACACCGAACTGCACGACGTGAAATCCGATCAGCCGTATGTAACCTTTATGCAGAACGGTGAGCCAGTGCACATTAATTGCCAATACATCGCCGGTTGCGATGGTTTTCACGGCGTATCGCGCAAAACCATTCCCGAAGATTCACGCAAAGAATTTGAACGCGTGTATCCTTTCGGCTGGCTGGGTCTGTTGGCCGACACGCCACCTTGCAACGACGAACTGATCTACGCCAAAACGCAGCGCGGTTTTGCGTTGGCCAGTCAGCGCTCACCCACGCGTTCGCGCTATTACATTCAAGTGCCACTGACCGACAAGGTGGAAAACTGGTCGGACGACGCCTTCTGGGCCGAGCTCAAAAAGCGGTTGCCTGCCGACATCGCCGCGAACATGGTGACTGGCCCCAGCATTGAAAAGAGCATCGCGCCCTTGCGTTCTTTCGTGTGTGAACCCATGCAGTATGGCAATTTGTTCTTGGTCGGTGACGCCGCGCACATTGTGCCGCCCACCGGTGCCAAAGGCTTGAATTTGGCCGCGTCTGACGTGGCGACGCTGTACAAAGTGCTGACACGGGTGTTCAATGGCGGCGACAAGAGCGCCGTGGAGCAATACTCCCCGATTTGTCTGCGCCGCGTCTGGAACGGCGAACGCTTCTCGTGGTGGATGACCAACATGATGCACAATTTCGACGAAGAATTGGCGAAAGACGGTTCCGACCGGGAAACCCATCAACGCTTCATGGACTCGGAAATCCATTATTACCTGACCTCCGAAGCGGGTCAGAAGGTTATTGCCGAGCAGTACGTTGGTTTGCCGTATGAGGATCTGGCGTAAGAAAATGGGATAAAATTCCCAAAAAATGAAAAATATGCTTGTCAGGGTTCATGTTTGGGAATAATATCCCAAATATGAACTCAAGCACCGTATCACCATTACATAAAGCCCTCTATCGCCTGCTGCGACCCTTGTTGCGGATTGTCTTGCGCAACGGCATGGCCTATGGCGAGTTCAACGAGTTGGTGAAACGCGCCTACGTCGATGTGGCGTTAAATGATCTTGCCCCAAACCGTAAAAAACCGACCGATTCACACGCCGCGGTGCTGACCGGTCTCACTCGTAAAGAAGTAAAGCGCCTACGGGAGTGGATTCAGAACGCCGATGAACCCGCCAGCGTACCCGCCCAAGGTCGGGCTGACCGGGTGGTGTCGGGGTGGGTCAACGATGCCGATTTCCACGATGACCAGGGCGAACCCGCAATCCTCCCATTCGACGGACCCATCAGTTTCAGCACCTTAGTAAAGCGCTACAGCGGCGACATGCCCGCCCGTGCATTAGGTAATGAGCTGTGCAAACAAGGTGTCGCACAAGAAGATACCAACGGCTGGACGCTGCTGAAAAAAGCCTATATTCCGCTCGGTGACGACAGCCAACTGTTGCGCATCTTTGGCAGCGATGTGAGCGCTATGCTCACCACCATTGACCACAACCTGACTGCTGCGCAACACCAAGAAGCCCCTCGGTTTCAACGTACCGTGGCCTACACCAAAATCCCTCGGTCAGCCTTACCGGAATGGAACGCGCTGGCGCATGAGGAAGCGCAAGCCTTGTTGTTGCGCCTGAATGCCTGGTTGGCGGCACGCGATGCCGACGTTACGGGAGAGACACCAGCCGAGCCGCTGGTGCGCCTTGGATTAAGTATTTTTGCTTTAGAGGAAGCGTCGGAGAGCGACGCTTCAAACGAACCCTAACCGTTGGTCAACACCAACGACTGTGACACTGGAGAGCATCATGTTGCATACCCTTTTGCCTTTGAAGCCGTTGCAGAACTGCCCACAGCAGCTAAAAACTTGGCGCCTGAAAATCCTGAGCGTGGGGGCAGCCCTGACGCTCGGCACCGTGGCCGGCTGTAATTTTGTTGATGCATCCGTCGCCGAAGGCGGTATACAGGGCACCGGGTTCAGCCTCGGACCCATCACCCAATTTGGTTCCATCTACGTGAACGGCACGCGCTACAACACCGACGACGCCGATTATGAAATCAACGGCAATACGGCTGCGAGCTTGGGCGACGACGACCTAAAGCAGGGCATGATCGTGCGGGTTGAAGGCCAATGGCGGCGCGACAGCACCGGCCGCGCCGACAAAGTGGTCTACGACGACACCCTGCGCGGCACCATCAGCGCAAAAACATGGGATGTCACCACGCGCACGGGCGAATTCACCTTGCTGGGACAAACCGTACAGCTCACCGGACAAACCGTATTTTCTGGCACCACCGCCGAAACGCTGGCGAACGGCACACGGGTATCTGTGAGCGCTTGGTCAAATACGGATGGTTCGTTTCGCGCCAGCTTAGTGACGGTACAAACGGATACTTCACTAGACGACCAGTTGGAAGGGGTGATCTCTAACCTGAGCGAGATACAGCAAACCTTTATAATCGGCAGCTTACAGGTGTCCTACACCAGCGGCACCCCATTAAATGGCGTGACACTGGCCGATGGTAAGCGCGTACAAGTGACCGGTTCTTTTGATCAAACCGAATCCGAGTTCATGGCCGATGATATTAACCTCGACGACCAAGCCCGCTTCTACCGCGGTAAATCGGGCGATGACGTCGAATTCACCGGCCCGATTGAGAACCTGAACACCACGACGAACACCCTGACCGTCAACGGCATTACCGTAACATGGTCAGCCGGTGACGACGATGTGTTCGATGACGACCTCACCGAAGCAGATCTACAAAACGGCCTGCTGGTGCAGATCGAGGGTGAATGGGGTACAGACGGCGTACGCGCCGAAGAAATTGAACTGCGCGACGCCAACGCTGAATTGGAGGCGGAAGTAGAAAGTCTCGACGCCAGTGCATATACCCTGAAGGTGGGCGGTGTAACAGTATTGGTGACCCCGTTTAGCATTCTTCTCGACGATGACAACGACCAGCGCCTGAGCCGTGATGCCTTTTTCACATCCACAGCGGCCGGCACCTGGCTGGAGATCGACGGCATTGATCGCGCTGACGACAACGGCAACCGCATCCTCGAAGCCATTAAGATCGAGCGGGAAGATGACGACGAAGATGACGAATACCAACTGGAAGGCAGCATCACCGCAAAGGGTACCGACAACAGCACAAATTACATCGTCGTTCTCGGTGTACGCCTTATCATTCCGGATGACAGTGTCGTGGAAGATGGCACCTTCAGCAGCCTCATGGTGGGCGACTTTGTTGAAGTCAGCTATGGCCGAAGCGGCAGCATTTACTCCGCTACTGAGATTGAAGTGGAAGACGACGATGACGACGACTGAGAACCGCATCACATTTCTCGCCGAACCGTAATCGCATCCTTGTAAAGCCCTCTCCACGAGGGCTTTTTTTTCTGCCATACTGCCGCGCGTTGATGGCTCAGGGAGGTGCCATGCTGAACGTTCGTGTTGCCCCTCCTCGCGCTCAACCTCTTCAGGAACCTAAAAAAGGATGCGAACATGTTTAAACCCTATAGGCTGGTCTTGCCCATTGGTTGGGTGCTGAGTGCTCTGTTGCTCGTCGGTTGTGCTCAAAAAAATCTTCAATCGTCCGTCAGTGTCACCGCAGAAACCGGACGCCCGCAATTCATTGTCTGGCCGAATGCGAATTCCCATTCCAACAATGAAGTATCTATAAGGCTGGTGGTGCAGGCCGGTAGCCTGCAAGAAACGGATCAGCAACGAGGTTACGCGCACTTTGTCGAGCACATGGTGTTTCGCGGTACGGAAAACTTCCCCGACAAAACTCTGCAAGCCCGCTTGCGCGACCTGGGTGTCGACATCGGGCAGCACAGCAATGCGTACACATCATTCAATGAAACCGTCTACTGGGTGCACCTGAATACCGCCGACCAAGAACGTATCGATGGCGTACTGGAAGTGCTGGCAGACATGGCCTTCAACGCCACCTTTGACCCCGCCGTTGTCGAGGTCGAGAAATCGGTCGTGGTACAAGAATGGCGTGACCGTACGCGGGAAGAAACCAGTGTCGATGAGTTATTGAATGGCCACTTTTATCAAGGCAGCCGATACGCCGAACGCTATCCCATCGGCACCAAAGACAGCATCGAAGCCGCTACCGCAGATGCGTTAAAAGCCTTCTACGAACACTGGTATCACAGCGGTAATATCAGTGTCATCGTGGCAGGAGATGTCGACCTGGCCGCCACGCAACAAACCTTACAGCGTGTGTTCCCCATGGATGCACTGCGCGCCAGCGGTGGTCAGCCCGAACGTACAGCGTTGAATCTGAGCGCCATAAACCCGCGTTTCATGATCACCGACTCACTCACCACGGCGGGTTCGGTGTGGATCAGCTATCTGCATCCGCAAGATGTACCCAGTACCAACGCCGATGAAACACGCGAGTTGGCCTACTGGGTCGCGATGGATGTGTTGTACGATCGCTTAAGCAACCGCGTGTTGGACTTAGGCGGTCGTGTAACCGGCTTCGATGCCTTTGCTCACTACCCAGCACCCGGGTATTTTGCCATTGAACTGGGCGCCTATTTCCAAGGTGAGCACATGCAGGAGGCCGTTACTGTACTGGAAGAAGAACGCCAACGTTTGCTGACCGAAGGCGTAACCGAGGCCGAGCTAGCGCGCTGGAAAACCAACTTCCTGCGCACCGAACGTCGTCAGCAAGACTCCGCCGATCACCTCGCTAATGAAGCCATGTACCATGTACTGGAAAACTGGCCCATGCAGAACCAGCCGGAAAAACTGGCTTTGTGGGAAGAGATTCTGCCTTTAGTCACTACCGCCGAAATTCAGCAGGCCCTGAGCCCCACACTGACGCAAGCGCCCATTGTGGCCTTGGTGCATCCGAATAACATCGCAGCGCCCGAAGCTGCAGATATCGATGCTTGGTTGGCGGCGGCGCGCTACGTGCCCAGCGCGCAACCGACCGCGGATGCCGGAAATGAGTGGTCAATTAAGCCGACCTATCAAGGCGCCACAGAACTTGAAGAAGACCTAGGCCATGGACTTACCCGCTGGCAACTGGACAACGGTATTGAGGTCTTTCATAAGTTCTCAGACGTGAACCCGAACAAGGTGAACTTCACCATGGTCGGATTGGGCGGCTTTAACCGATTGGCTGAAGAGGATATACCGGCAGGTCGATTGTTGGTCGATATGTTGGCCAACAGCGGTTTGCGTGACCTGGACGGCCCGCAGCTCAATCAGTGGCTGCAAGACCAGAACCTCGCGCTGGATATCCGCCAAGACTTTTTCGACAAAGCGTTGTATGGCTCTTCCGAAACCGACAATCTCGATATGGCGCTGCGTGTGGTGCACAGCGCCCTCACTGAGGCTCGCATTGACCCCAGAGTGTGGGAGTATTTTCATCAGCAGTATCGTGAACAGTTGCAGCAGTTGGCCACACACCCGCATAAACCTTGGATCGACATGGCTAATCGTGAGATGCATGGTAACGATGCGGCTTTGCGCCCATTGACCCAACAGGAGTTGGATCAGATCACCCAAGCGCAGGTTATGGATGTCTATCAGCGCACCGTAGCGGGAGCACAAAACTACCGCTTATCCATCGTCGGTGACATCTCGCGTGAAGACGCTCGGCGTGCCGTCTTGGAAAGCATCGCCACACTCGCTCCACAGGCAGAAGAAATCCCGGTTGGACGACCCGTACCGCGCGTTCAAACCTCGTCCGATGAACGTGTCACGGGCAGTGGCGAGCAAAGTGCGCAAATCGTAATGCGTTACAACCTGCCTAAAGCCAACTTGGCGTCTACCTACGGCTTCGACAGCTACTATCTTAGCCGCTGGCTCAATGAACGTCTGTTCGACCGCTTGCGCAATGAGCTTGGGCAGGTCTACAGCATTCACGTACAGGTTGACGGAAACACCGAGCGCCATGCCGATGTAACCTTGGTGATCAGCCTTGCCGTAGACCCGTACGAAGTCGACCATGCGATAGAAGAGGTCAGAGCAACCTTAGCCGCCACCCATGGCACGCTTGACCCAGAAGAACTGAGCCGTTGGCATAGTGAAGGCCGCGATGGCCTGAAAAACGAACAATTGTCTCCTAATGTTCTGGCCAGCGACATTGCTTATGCCGAGCTTTTTGATTACGACGTGGTGCGTCTGGTCACCGCCGACCCGCGTGAACCAACCGCCGACAATGTAGAAGGTCTATTGGCGATGTTCTTGTACTCTGACACCATCCCGCAAACGTGGGTGTGGTTGCCCTAGGCTGGGCATGAAATGAGCATCGTAACGTCGAGCGCAGGCGGCGTTATGATGCCGGGGCATGCGTTCGGAGAGACTCGTGGGGCTGCACGCGTTCTCTTCTAACGCATTAATAACGTTTTTAGCATAGTGATGGCTGGAGCACCCTGCTGCAGGTCGTTGGGATGCAGAATCAGCAGCCCATCGACGGTGCTCAGCATCAAGGTTGCATAAGCCACTGTTTGAGCGTCGTCTGCAGACAATCGTCCCGCTGCCCAGCGTATCCAATTGTGACTGATTTTGTTGGCGATGGCGGTCAGTAGCGGGTCACCACGGTTGGCTTTCGCAGAAATATCCAACCATAAACGCAAGTAATCTGCGAAGGCCTCATCTAAAGCCGATTGCCATAACACATCCAAAAACTCGTTGGGACTAAAAACTCGGTCACCAAAATTCTCGTCCAGTTGCGTGCTCAGTTGTTGTGCGATGTCGAGTAACACCGTTTCAAGTAACGCATCCCTAGAGCCAAAGTAATACAACAACATACGGTCGCTGGTGCCCAATGCATCCGCAAGTTGCCGGAGTCCCATATCGCTGAACCCTTTGGCGAGGAAGAGAACGCCCAGTTGCTTGGTCAATTCCTTTTGCTTTAACGCTTTTTTATTCATACCGCACCTTTTTGTTGTAGCGAGTGCTACAAAAACATATTATGTAGCGGTTGCTACATAAGTGTGAGGAAACAAAATGGAAAACTTCAAGACGTTAACACACAAACAAACCTTAGGCGTATTGTGCCTAATGTCTATTAGCTTTTGGTTCTTGTTTGCGCTCGTCTTTCGACTGTATTGGCAGACAAGCTTACCCATCGAAGAACAAAGGGTTCTTTTCTGGATGTGGTTGATTGTTGCGTCGCTGGTGTTTGTGGTAAGCCTCTATAGCATTTTTTGGCTTTTCAATATTTCACCCAGAAACAGACCTTCAGCGGGTATTGCCCTAACCGCGCCAGCCATGTGTTTAGACGTTTTTACGACCCAGTTCATTGAAGTCTGGCTACCGTCTGCAGGCGCTTTTGATGATCGCCATTATGCTGCTCTCATCATCGGAGGCGTCGCTATCATACTGCTCGTATGCCTCGCCTCGTCGGGCGAAAGGCATAAGAGTGAGAGCGCCTAGGGAGATGAGTCAAGGTAGGTTCATCAGTGTGGCTGCCTAAGCAGCCACAGTAAACGCAGTTAGTATCTCTTCCGGAATCGGCTGTGCCTTAATACCGCCGGGCTTTTCCTCATCGGCGCACACCCATACCCGTGTTTCGAAGCCTTCCACCGCGAGGGCTTCGCCTTTCAGAATGCGGTGGTGCACGTCAAAGCTGCTGCGCCGGAATTCGGTGACGCGGCTTTCAATGACGATTTCTTCGCCGTAGCGTGATGGGATGTAGAACTTCGAGCGCGTATCCACCATGGGAATGCCAACGCTGTTGAAGCGTTGCACCATGTCGTATTTCGGGAAGCCTGCGGCGGCAAACAGGCGGCCGGTGGCGTCATCAAAATAGGCAAAATAGCGCGGGTAAAATACGATACCAGCGGGGTCGCAGTCGCCCCATTCTACGGTGCGGGTGTGGCGATTAATAAGCATAGTGTCGTCCTCGTAAATGGGTTCGTCAGTCCGCGCTAAGCACTCGTGATGAAGGTTTGGCAGAGTAGATGTCGGCCACGACAGCGGCCCGGTTTTCCAACACGGCGCGCTGGTTGATGGAGCCTTTATCGGTAATTTCATGAGCATCCAAGCGTGGCGGTTCGTCCAGCAGTACCGCACGCTTTACGCGATTCGAGCTGCCGGTGCTGGTAGCAATCAGGTGGTGCAGAATGTCTTTAAACCGGGCTTCCACGGCGGGGTGGCTGTGTATGTCAGCGGGGCTGGCGTCCGGCCCTAAACCTGCGACTGCACGGCATTGTTCCAAGTCGGTAAACACCAGCATGGACACAAACGGTTTGTCCAGTCCGGCGATGACGGCATCTTTGAGCAGCGGTGCGCCCGCTTCGATCACTTTGGCACGCAATGGCCCTACGCTAACCCAGGTGCCAGTGTCGAGTTTGAAGTCTTCCGAAATTCGCCCATCGAAACGCATGCCGCGTTGCGGGTTGGCGGGGTCGATAAATTTACCGGCGTCGCCTAAGCAGTAAAAGCCTTCTTCATCGAAGCTTTTGGCGGTGACATCGGGCTGTCGCCAATAACCGGGCATGACGTTGGGACCGCGCACACGCAATTCGGTTTTGCCGCCGTTCGGTACGAGCTTGATTTCGACACCGAAGGCAGGGGTGCCGATCACGCCGGATTGTGATTCCTCAAGGGAGGCAAACATCGCTGAGGGTGCGGTTTCCGTCGCGCCCAGTCCGGTTAACATGCCGATTTTGTGGCCGACGGTTTTGATCGCCAGGGCGTCCAGTCGGTCCCAAACGTGTTGCGACAGGCTGGCTCCGGCAAAAAACATCAAATTCAGGTCGCGGAAGAAGCGCTCGCGCAGGGCATCATCACGCTCGAAATATTCAACCAATAGTTCAAAACCTTTGGGTACGTTGAAGTAGACCGTGGGTGAAATTTCTTGCAGGTTCTTGAGCGTGATGTCGATCTGGCCCGGCACCGGTTTGCCATCGTCGATGTACAGCGAACCACCGTTATACAGCACAATGCCAACGTTATGGTTGCCACCAAAGGTATGGTTCCACGGTAGCCAGTCGATCAATACAGGTGGTTGGGTGCGATGGAAGGTCATCAAGCTGACCAGCATTTCCTGATTCGAGCACAGCATGCGGTTGGTGTTGATCACGCCTTTCGGCATACCGGTGGAGCCCGAAGTGAACAGGAATTTGGCGATGGTGTCGGCCGTGACGGCCTGATGCGCACGGTCCACCGCATCGGTAACGGGGGTCTCTAACAGTTCGGCAAAGGTTGTGGCCTCGCCGTCGTAGCCTGTGGTATCGACGGCCACGCAAGTTGCATTCTCTGGCTTGATGACGTTCAAGGCGGCGGCAAAACTGGCCGCTGAATCAACCATCAAAAGGCCGGGGGTCAGCAGTTCGCAGATGTATTTGGCCTTACTGAAGTCTTTGCTCACCAAGCAATACGCGGGTGAGATGGGCGCATAGGGTACACCCACATACATGGCCGCGAAGGCCAGCAACAGGTGTTCGATGCTGTTGCCGGACAAAATCACTAGGGGCCGCTCGGGCGATAGTTGGCGGTCGAGCAGGGCTTGCCCCAGCGCGCGAACTTTTTGTCGGGCTTCGGCGTAGGTCACTTTTTGCCATTCACCGGCGGCATCACGGCGCGCTACCAGTACTTGGTCGGGGGTGCGTTCGGCCCATTCGTCCAGCCGCTGCATAAAAGTTTCCGGGTAGGCGTTGAGCGGTTCTTGGTTGCGCAACAACTGGCTACCATCAGGGCGGTCAATCAGTTCTACCGTGCCGATGCCAATATGAATGTCTTTGAAGCTCATGGTCATGCTAAGCCTGTATTGTGATTATTGTTGAAAGTCGTAGTCCACAAGTCCCACATCCGCTTGCTGTATGCGGGCCAGATGTAGGTGTAATTCGGGTAGCCAATGGGCGTGGTAGAAGTCGCGCAGGGCAGTAACATTCTGCCGATAGCCAGCGTCAACCGATGCTGCCTGAGCTTTGTCGGCGGCTTGGCAGAGTTGCCATGCTCCGGCAAGAATGCCGGTCGCTTCCAGCAGCGGCACGGCTGCGGCATGCAGATATGTAAGTGCTTGGTGATCCAGTAAACGGCCACTGGTGTCGCGCAGCGCTTGGACGTAGGGCGCTAAACTGGACTGTTCGGCCACGCGGTCGAGCCAGTGGTGGAACGTTGCGCCGTTGTCCTTACGGATTTTTCGAAACAACAAGTCCTGCGCTTGAATGCCCGTGGTGCCTTCGTAAATGGTGGAGATTTTTAAGTCGCGGTAGAACTGCGCCACGCCGGTTTCTTCAATAAACCCCATGCCACCAAAAATCTGAATCGCGTCACCGGTCAGCCGGTTGGCGTACTCGGTTGACCATGCCTTGAATACCGGGGTCAGTAATTCCAACTCGGCACGCGCTTCCTGTTGTGCGGGATGCTCTACTTGCCGCGCTTGATCTACCCGGAAGCCGAGATAATAGCCAAGCAAGCGTGAAGCCAAAATCTGGCTGCGCATGCGCAGTAACAAGCGGCGAATGTCGGGGTGTTCGATCAGTGCGGTGGGCGACTCGCCGGTACGAGGATGTTTACCTTGGCGGCGTTCGTTGGCCCAGCCCAGTGCCGCTTGATAAGCGCGTTCGGCAATGGCCGTGCCTTGCAAACCGACGCTCAGCCGGGCTTCGTTCATCATCACAAACATGATGCTGAGGCCTTTGTTCGCCGGGCCGACCAATTCGCCCCAAGCCTGGTCGAATTGCAGCGTACAGGTTGGGCTGCCATGCAGGCCCATCTTATGTTCAATGCCGGTGCAGGTGACACCGTTGGGCTGATCAATGCCATCGCCTGGCCGTATATTTGGCACGGCGAATAACGAGATGCCTTGGCTACCGGCAGGCGCATCAGGCAGGCGTGCCAGCACCAGATGCAGGGTGCGCTCAGTCATGTCGTGCTGACCAAAGGTGATGTACAGCTTGTTGCCGGTCAGGCGGTAACCGCCGTCAGCGTCTGGGATAGCCCGGGTGGTCAACAACCCAAGGTCGGAACCGGCGGCAGGCTCGGTTAGCGCCATGGTCGCGGTCCATTCGCCACTGACCAACAACGGCCCGTAGCGGTCAATAAGTGTTTGCTCGCCGCTGGCCAGTAACGCTTCTACCGCGCCTTCGGTGAGTGGTTGAATCATACTGAAGGCCAAATTGGCGCTCTGCCAGCATTCGGCGACCGGCATAGCCAGTACCTTAGGCAGTGCCTGACCGCCTAACGCTTCGGGCAGGCAGAGGCCAGTCCAGCCAGCACTCCGGAACTGATCATAAGCGGCGGGCCAGCCGTTGGGCGTGCGCACGGTGCCGTCTTGCCATTGGCAACCCTGTTGGTCGCCGACGGGGTTCAAGGGGGCAAGCACCTGTTCGGCAAAGCGCCCTGCTTCATCCACGATGGCCGACATCAAATCGGTATCAAGGGCGGCGCAGGCATCCACCGTCGCCAGTGCTTCCGCACCGATGTGGTGTTGCAGAATAAAGGCGATGTCGTCGCGCGGTGCACGGTAATCCAACATGGTCTATGTCCCTGCTCAGCGTGGTGCCATGCGTAAGGCGCCGTCCAAACGGATGACCTCACCATTCAGCATGGGGTTTTCGATGATGTGGCAAGCCAGCCGCGCAAACTCATCGGGTTCACCCAAGCGTGCCGGGAAGGGTACGGATTCGCCTAAGGAGCGCTGCACCTCTTCAGGTAACACGTCCATCATCGGCGTTTTGAACAGCCCCGGTGCGATGGTCATCACGCGAATACCGAAATCGGCCAGTTCGCGGGCGATGGGTAGGGTCATGCTGACAATACCGCCTTTGGATGCGGCATAAGCAGCTTGGCCAATTTGCCCGTCATAAGCCGCGACTGAGGCGGTGTTGATGATAACGCCCTGCTCACGGTCGGCGTTCACCGGATTATGTTGCATGGCGTCGGCGGCCAACCGAATCATGTTAAAGGTGCCAATCAGGTTGACGTTGATCATGCGCTGAAAGCGTTCCAGATCATGCACGCCGTTGCGCCCTAATAGCCGCGCTGCACCGGGAATACCTGCGCAGTTCACCAAACCATTGAGCCGCCCGCCCCAACTGACCGCTGCGGCAATGGCTTGTTGTGCCTGTTCGGTGTTGGTGATGTCGGTCGATACAAAGCGCGCGCGTTCGCCCAGCTCAGCAGCAATGGCTTGGCCGCGTTCGGCGTTAACATCAGCCATCAGCACGCGTGCACCCTGTTGCAGCAAGCGGCGGGTGACGCCTTCACCTAAACCGGAACTGGCGCCAGTGACAAGAAAGGTCGAGTCTTGAATGTTCATCTTGTGTCCTCTTAGCCCGCGTTTTCGAGCAGTACGGCAATGCCTTGGCCGCCCCCCGCACAGGCGGTGGAAATACCGAATTGCTGTTGCTCACGTTGCAGTTGGCGGCCCAGCGTGTGGGTTAACCGAATGCCGGATACAGCTAAGGGATGGCCCATAGCGGTCGAGCCGCCTTGGCGGTTCAGGCGCTCGCGGTCCAAGCCCAGTTCGCGTTCTACAGCGATGCATTGCGCGGCAAAGGCTTCGTTGAGTTCGACGCGCGCAATGTCGTTCAGTGCCATACCCTGGTGTTGCAAGAGCGCACGAATGGCGGGTGCCGGGCCAATGCCCATGATTTCCGGCGGTACACCGACCACGGAACCGGCAACGATACGCGCTAGGGGCTTCAAGCCATGCGCCCGTACATAGTCGCCGCGGGCAACCAGCACCGCGCCGCCACCGTCGACGACACCGGACGAATTGCCGCCGGTTTGTACGCCACCAAAGGCCGGGCGCAGACGACTCAAGACGTCCATCGGACTGGGGCGGATATGGCCGTCGCGGGTGAACTCGGTCGCGCGGTCGGCCAGTTTCAGGCCACGGTTTGCGTAACCGTCCAGCGTCCATTCAACGTTGTGTACCGGCACCACTTCGTCGTCGTAATAGCCTTCATCCCATGCACGAATGGCATTGGCGAAACTGCGTGCAGCGAATTCATCCGCCTCATGGCGGCTGACGGCATACTGCTGGGCGAGGTTCTCGGCCGTTTGGCCCATGTTGATGCCGGGGGCGGGGTCCAGTAGGGCTTCCCATAAAAAGTCTTTGAACTCGACCTGACCCATGCGAAAACCGGCGCGGTGGGTGTATGAGGCTACCGGATTACGTGACATGGATTCACCGGCGGCACACAGCACAACCTTAGCGCGGCCCAGGGTAATTTGGTCGGCGGCGGTCAGGATGGCCTCAAAGCCCGTGCCGCACAGGCGATGCACCAACAGCGCAGGGCGTGACTGCGGCACACCGGAATACAAACCGATGTGGCGCGGCAGCATATAGGCATCGAAGCTGGCTTGGGCTACGCTGCCAGCGACGACCGCATCGACATCGGCCGCCGGGACACCGGTGGCGTCGCATAATGCACGGGCGGCATAAATGCCCAAGTCGGTCGGTGACACATCGCGCAATACGCCGCTCAAATCGGCAAACGGGGTGCGGCGGCCATCAACCAACCATATATCATCGTACTGGCCCACTTGGGCATGTTGTTCAGCGTCGGCAAAACGGTTCATGAAGATTTCTTCCTGTTCAAGAATTCACCAATTCGAGCTTGCACTTCGGGGCTGGTTTGCGTCATCCCCGCTACCAAAGACTCGGTATAAAGACCATCGTCGCCGCTCATGTATTCCAAGCGGCCTAGGGCGGTGACCATGGCCCAATTGGACAACGGTGTGTTTTGCGCGATGGTCTTAGCCAGTTCGAGTGCCTTGGTTTCGGCTTCACCCGCGGGTACTACATAATGCGCCAGCGCCAAACGTTCACCTTCTTCGGCACTGAGGGTACGGCCGGTCAGCATCATGTCGGCCATGCGCGCCGACCCGATGATGCGCGCAATGCGTACAGAACCACCGCCACCGACGAAAATGCCGTGGCGACCTTCTGGCAGTCGGAAGAAGGTATCGGGTTCGGCCACCCGCACATGCGTGCTGGCCGCCAGTTCCAGACCACCGCCAATGACTGCACCTTTGAGTGCTGCGACAACGGGTAAGCCACAGTTCTGAATTTTGCCGAATACGCGGTGCCACATGCGAGAATGCTGGACCACGCCGTACGGGTCGCGTGCTTGATGCTCAGCCAAATCAAGGCCGGCACAGAAGTTGTCGCCGTTGCCGCTCAACACCACAACCCGGGCGCTTTCGGGCATCTGGTCGAACAACTTTTCCAGGTCCAACAACAGTTGATCGTTGATGGCATTGTGTTTAGCGGGGCGATTGAGCCGGATGTGCGCAATGCCATCCTGCTCGTGATAAGTTACCAAAGATATATCCGTCATAGGGGTGCCTGGTCATCAGTCATCGTTATTGTGCTTAGCATACGGAAAATTGTTGTAAGATCAAACAATTTAATTTATAAACATAATGGTTGATAAAAACGCGTTGCCATAAACAGTTAACAAAAATAATTGTTGTAAGATAAAACAATGTGTGCATGATGATACGCACCTCGCGCATGAAAAAGCGCGCACATTTAGAAACGATGCCGCACAATAAACATAACAATGAGGACTGCATGATGAGTACACCCACGTTTAAACACTTCTGGCGTACCAGTGTCATTGCTGGGGTAACCGCTCTGGCCGTACTGAGCACCAGCGTGAGCGCACAACAATTGCGTTTAACACCCGGAACGCCGCCAGCGCACCCGGGGCACACCCCGTTATTCACCGTATTCCAAGAAGAAATTTCGGCCGCCACTGACGGTCGTTTACGCAGTGTCATTTTGGGTACGGAAGTGGCGAACTTAGGCAACATGCGTAACGCCATTCGTTCGGGCTTGTCGGATGCCGGTATGTTCCTGCCGGCTTATTTCCCATCAGACTTACCCAACATCAACTTGGTGGGCGACCTGTCGTTCATGGGCACCAACTCACAAGCCATGGGCGCGGCGATGACCGAGTACATTGTGAACTGTGCTGACTGTCAGGCAGAGCTGAAGCGTTTGGGTGTGGTCTATACCACCTCGCATGCCTCGGATGCGTATCAAATTCTAACCACTAAGCCGATCCGCAATGCGGAAGATTTGCGTGGTCTGCGCTTGCGCGTAGGTGGCCCACACTATGCGCGTTGGGCGGAAGCCATGGGTGCGGTGGGTGCTAACGTTTCGGTAGGTGAAACCTTCGAAGCGATTTCGCAAGGGGTGTTGGATGGCACCATTGCTTCGTCGGCCGATATGATCTCCTTCCGCTTGGATGATGTGGTCAAATACGTGAGCACGTTGCGTTTGGGTACTTACCACTCCACCATTTCGCACGCCATTGGTAACAACACTTGGGCGCGTTTATCGGCGGATGATCGTCGCGCCATTGCCGAAGCATCTTCCTTAGCCAGTGCGATGTCAACGCAGCGCTGGGCCTTTGAAATGGCGTCTGCTGCAGAAGCCAATGCACGGACCAAGGGCATCGAGTTCATTGACCCAAGTCCTGAATTGCTGGCTGCCTCTGAAGCGTTCAAAGCACAGGATCTGGCGAGCATTGTTGGCCGTGCTGAAGGCCGTGATGGCTTGACCAATGTGGCGGCCAAAATGGCTGAGTTCGAGCGTTTGGTTGAAAAATGGACAGCCTTTGCTGAGTCGGTCGACAACGACCCCGAGCAAATTGCTGAACAGGTAAATCGTGAAGTTTGGGCTAACGTCGACTTCACTCGCTACGGATTGTAAGCGCTTTGGGCGGGCCTGAACATCAGGCTCGCCCTTTTTTCCTTACGGGTGCAGATGAGGTAGGTATGAACGCGCTGTTCCGTTTCTCTGATCGAATCACCGTGGTTTTGGCGTTATTAGGTACCCTGGGTATCGTCGCCATGATGTTGCATGTCACGCTCGACGTGGTGCTGCGTTCAGCCTTCAATGTGTCAGCGCCCGCAACACTGGAACTGGTGACCCGCTATTACATGGTGCTCTTGGCTCTGTTGCCTTTAGGCTGGGTAGAACGGCAACGGCAGATGATTTCGGTCGAGCTGTTTACCGACTTAATGCCACAAGCCCTACAGCGTTGGAACGAGCGGTTGGTCACGGTCTTGTCGATTCTCATTTATGCGGTTTTTGCGCTAGCGACCTGGGAAAAGGCGGTGGAACAATATCAAATTGGTGCCTACGTCATGTCGCTGGATACACGCATTCCAGTTTGGCCTTCGTATTTTGTGTTGCCGGTGTCATTCACGTTGGCAGCCTATGTGTGTTTGATGCGTGAAGTGCAGGCGTGGGCAGTGCGCCCTGACACCGCCACGAATTGAGGTTTTATCATGGCAGTTGAAGTGGGCTTTTATGGCCTGATGGTTCTGTTGTTGTTGCTGGCCTTGCGCGTCCCGGTCGCTTTGGCATTGATGGCTGTGTCGCTGGGCGGCATGACCTATATGCTCGACTGGAGCATTGCGTTCAGCATGTTGGCCTCTACCCCCTACGAGTTTGTGGCGAAGTGGACTCTGAGCGCTGTACCTATGTTTCTGCTCATGGGTTTTGTGAGCTTTCATACCGGGTTAACGGCGGGTCTGTTTAATGCCGCGAAAGTGGTGTTCCGCTGGTTGCCGGGCGGGTTAGCGATTTCCAGTATTTTTGCCAGTTCGGGTTTTGCGGCGGTGAGCGGTTCCAGCGTAGCCTGCGCCGCCGCCATGGGGCGCATCGCCATTCCCGAAATGGTGCGCAGTGGTTATAAACCCAGCTTTGCCTGTGGCACCATCGCCGCAGGGGGCACGATCGGTGCGCTGATTCCGCCCAGTATTCTGATGATCGTTTACGGTGTGTTCGCGCAAGTCTCCATCACTCAGGTATTTTTGGGTGGCATTTCTATTGGATTGCTGACAGCCGTCAGTTATGCGGTGATCATCCTGTTAATGAGTTGGTTCCGGCCTGACATTGTGCCGCGACACTCGGCGCATGACGATGGTTACACGGCGCGGCAAGCGATCGTTGAAATTTGGCCCATTTTGGTCTTAGGGGTGCTGGTGTTTGGCGGCATGTTCAGCGGCTTCTTCACCGCCACCGAAGCGGGCGCGGTGGGGGCGGCGGGTGCCGTGGTCATTTCCTTGCTGACCGGTCGTTTGAACTGGACCATCATGAAGACCTCATTGCTTGAAACGCTGGCGACCACCAGTGGCTTGTTGATCATCGGCGTTGGCGCGTCAATGTTTACGGTGTTTCTCAGTTTGAGCGGCATGGCCGGATTTATTTCCCAAGCGGTGTCCGGTTGGGATCCGTCCTACCTGCAACTTATGTTAGTCGTCGTGCTGATCTACTTGTTTCTTGGTCTGTTCATGGAGCCTTTTGGTGCCATGTTGGTTACCCTGCCGATCTTCTTGCCGGTGTTTGAGGTGTACGATGTGAGCCTGATCTGGTTTGGCGTATTGCTCGTTAAACTGTTGGAGATCGGCATGATTACGCCGCCGGTGGGCATGAACATCTTCGTGATTCGCGGGGTTGCCAGTCAATACGCTTCTTTGGTCGATATCTTCAAAGGCGTGGCCATTTTCTTGGTGGCCGATTTGTTGGTCGTGGCCTTGGTGATTTTTTACCCGGATATCGTCATGGTCTTTACCGGCGGTTAGACATCACGGGCGGGGGTGTTATCATCCCCCGCAAGCGCAAGGTTTATGCGGCACAACAAGCATCGTCAGGAATTCGGATGACTCAGAACCAAAACGACATCGATTACTCAATGCTCAATACGCTGGTCGGTTATCGCTTGCGGCGAGCACAGATTGCCTACTTCGAGAACTTCACCGCAACCTGCACCGAGCAGGGTGTAACGCCGGGGCTGTTTGGTATTCTGGCCATCGTGTTAAACAACCCAGGGCTAACGCAAACCGCTGTGGCGCAAGCCATTCACACCGACCGCTCGGCCATGGTAGCCGCCGTCGATAAGCTGGAAAAACTCAAGTTAATGGAACGCCGCCCGTCTGAGAACGACCGGCGCTCGTACGCCCTGTACCTCACCCCGGAAGGGGAGCGTTTTACCCACGCCCTGCATCAAAAAGTGTTAGCGCATGAGTCGCATTTTGAGCAAGTTATGAAACCCGGTGAGAAAGAGCAGATGTTGGATATGCTGATGCGGATTATCGATTTAGTTAACTGAGCCGCCATCGTGTAGGAGTGCGACCCTCTGGCCGAAAACCAACCGTAGGAGGCCAGCCCTCTGGCCGAATGTTCGCGCGGGGGGCAGCGCTCCTACAGCCGAGCCACCCTAAAAACTCGCGACATAACTGCGGAACCCGTTCAGCAACATTTGTACAGAAATCGAGATCAGAATCATCCCCATCAAACGCTCGATGGCTTTCAGGCCGCGTGCGCCTAACACCCGATAGAAGAAATTCGACGACATCAAAATCACGGCGGTAGCGCCCCACGCCATACCTAACGCGAGCACCCAATCCGCACTGCGGTCTGGTCCGGTTTCGGCCAGCAACACCAAGGTAGCAATTAATGACGGGCCCGCAATCAGGGGAACAGCTAAGGGGACGATTAATGGCTCGGCGTCATTGTCGTTGTCGCCCATTACTCCGCCGCGTGACGGAAAGATCATCCGTATGGCGATGATCAATAACACCAAGCCACCACCGATGGATACCGCTTCGCGGGTTAGGCCTAATACACTGAGAATGGATGAGCCAGCGAACAGGAACAGCAGCATGATGGCTAACGCGATCACCAGCTCGCGGGCCAGAATCCAATAGCGCCGTTTGTTGTCGATCTTCGCCAACACGGAGAGAAAAATGGGGATATTACCCAGCGGGTCCATGATTAAAAACAGTGTGACCGCAACCGCGAAGGTTTCCATATTAACTTCCTCAAAGACATACACGCAGACTAGCGGCGAATGTTGGTTTGGGCAAGGCTAGGCAAACCCCGAAAGCCCTGCCGTCATAGCATTCAGTGCCGAAAATGGCGAGTTTGCTATAAAAGAAGCGCTAGAATGAGGGCATGACTAAGATTAACTCGATAGAACTACAAGCAATACAGGACTGGCAACGCGCTCGATTGGCGCGTGACGCCAGGTTCGATGGCGTGTTCTTTGTCGCGGTAAAAACCACCGGAATATTTTGTCGCCCCATTTGTCCCGCCGTGCCACCGAAAGAACATAACGTTGAATACTTCACCCACGCTGTGCAGGCTTACGGCGCAGGTTATCGCCCGTGTTTGCGTTGTCGGCCTGACAGTGCCCCGGGTTCATGGGCGTGGCGCGGTACGGATACCACGTTTCAGCGTGCGTTGGCACTGATTGATGGCGGAGCTTTGCAGGGTGGCGATATGCCTGCCTTGGCCGAGCGCCTCGGTATCAGCGACCGCTATTTGCGTCGACTGTTTCAAACGCGGCTGGGCATGTCTCCAAAGGCGTACAGCCTGTTCGGGCAGGTGATGTTCGCCAAAAAGCTGCTGCATGAAACGGCACTGCCAATGATAGACGTTGCTGGCGCTGCGGGTTTTCAAAGCCTGAGACGTTTCAACGACGCCTGCCAGAAGCACCTAAAAATGACCCCCAGCGCCATTCGACGCCAAGGTGAACCGTCGTCGGACGTGCGACTTACGCTGGCCTACCGGCCGCCCCTGAATTGGCAGCACATGCTGGCTTTCTGGCGCGCCCGCGCTGTAGAAGGTTTGGAGTGGGTGACGGAGGACGCTTATGGGCGCACCTTTACCTTACCGGCGACGGACTATGCCCATGCGGCCAAGGGTTGGTTTGAATTCAGCCCCATCGCGGGCAAGCATGGTTTGGCGATGCGGGTAGAGGTCCATCCGCCATCGGCGCTGCGTGCGTTGGTGCATCGGGTACGGCAATTGTTGGACCTTGATGCCGATGTCATTGCCATCGAACAGCATTTAACGGACGCTACGGGGGCGGCTGATTGGCTCACGCCGGGGCTGCGTATTCCGGGTATATGGTCGCCATTTGAAGCGGGTGTACGTGCTATTTTGGGCCAGCAGGTCAGTGTGGCCGCTGCGCGCACGCACGTAACGCGTCTCGTCGAAGCCTTAGGTGAGCCGGTTGAGGCGCGGCATGTCCAGCGTTACTTTCCCGCTCCCGAGGTCATCGCCTCGAATCCGCTCGATATGCTCAAAATGCCGACAGCGCGACGCGATACGGTGCGCCGGTTTGCGGCGTGGTACGCCGAGCATGGCACAACAAGCAAGGTTGAAGACTGGCTGACGTTGAAAGGTATTGGCCGCTGGACAGTAGACTACGCGCGCATGCGTGCGTTGGGTGACCCGGATGTCTGGTTGGGTACAGACCTTGGCGTTAAAAAAGCGTTGGCAACTCGGGCCGATACCACCTTCGACGCCGACCGGTTGGCGCCATGGCGCAGTTATGCGACCTTCCATCTATGGAGCAAACTATAATGACCGACTTAATCTATACCCACATGGCCACCCCGGTTGGCAACTTGCTCATCAGCACCGACGGGAAATGTATCCAGCATATTCTGTTTGACGATGGCGCAGCGGCGGCAAAGCTGCAACAGCACGCAAGGCAAGACGCCCACCCGGTTCTGCAACTGGCCGAAGCCCAACTGGCGGAATATTTTTCCGGTGCGCGACAGGCCTTCGACCTACCGTTAAACGCGATCGGTACGGCCTTTCAACAGCGTGTCTGGAATGCCCTAAGCACCATTCCGTTTGGTCAAACCTGGGACTATGCACAGCTTGCACAGGCCATCGGTCAGCCCACGGCGGCGCGAGCGGTGGGCATGGCGAACGGCCGTAACCCACTGAGTATCGTGGTGCCGTGCCATCGGGTGATTGGTAAAAACGGCACCTTAACCGGGTATGCCGGTGGGTTAAACAGGAAAGCTTGGTTATTGGAACTTGAGCGCGCTGAAGGGCAGGTTCAGCGTCAATAACAATACTTCATGTTGATCCCCTGCTCGTCAAAGATCACCTTCATGGTTTCCAGGTCATAAGGGCTCAGGCCCAGCATATCCAGCACGAGGTCACGAATGTCTTCCCATTCATGATCGGTATCTTGGTGGCCGATGATGGCGTAGTTGCCACACATGTGTTCCGCCATTTTTAGAATGGCAAGCAGGACCAGTGAGTTCGCTTGTTTGGTGGAATGCCCGCGTGCTTCAAACAGATGGCGTACGTTGTGGTGGTCGGCAATGGCGGCGGCAATGTGCGTCGGTTGGTTCCAAGACCTTGCGCAGTAATAACCCACCACGGCATGGTTGGTTTTAAACACTTCATTTTCGCGGTCAATCACCCGTGCGTGTTGACCTGCGTAGGCTTCCTGAAGGACGGTAAAGTAATCGTCGAACCGTTTATACATCAGCGGAATACCGACATTATGGAACAGGCCGAGGTTGTAGGCTTCTTCCGGGCAGGAATAGCCTACTTGTTTGGCAATGGAAGCACTGACAATGGCAATGTCCATGGCGGTGTCCCAGAAGCGGTTCAGTTCGATGATGTCGGAATCGTTAAGTTCACCCTTGATGCTCAAGCCGTTGACGATGTTGCTGACGGTGTTCAGGCCCAATAACATGACGGCTTGATGGATGGACTGGATTTTATTGCTCAGCCCGTACAAAGGGGAGTTAACGATTTTCAGGATGGTGCCGGATAGGCCGACATCTTGCTTGATCAGGTCTGCAATACGGTCGATAGAAGGTTCCGGGTATACCTGTTCCATCTGCAAGTCGACCATGATTTGCGGCTGTGGTGGTATGACAATGCCTTGGAGAATCTGTTTGATCTGTTCTTCCGACAACTGCACTTGCGTCATGATGAATGCTCTCAGTTAGAGTTGGCCAGTGTATGCCATGTGTTTTCTGTCACCTCACGAAATATACGCAGGTGCTGAATGGCCGCAGAATTGATCGGTTGGAGTGCGGTGAGATCCGATGTCGTCTCGGTATCCACCGTGTGGGTTTCAAGCCAGGTCGCGGTCTGTTCCACGGTACTTTGCCATTCGTTCATGGGCAGCTCGAACGTCTCGACGATGCGCAACGTATCCGGTTGGGCCATCCAGTCGTGTAAGGCCGCCAGTGTCCCTTTGAAGCGAACATGGTCATGCATCGGGTGCAGCGCTAATCCGGGCTCACCGTTCAGGACGCGAGCACTGGCGCGCTCCACTTTCTCCAGTGCCAGAATCCAGTTGTCGATCAACCAGGTCAGTTGATAGGTGGTGGAGTAAGTGCGGCGGACATTGCTGATCCGGGCTGGCCAGTTGTCTTGCCAGATTTCTGCTTGCGTCAGCAAGTCGTTGGTGATCAGGCGTAATAAACCGGCGCGTCGGGTCGTGCTGGCACCTTCCTCGGTGGTCATGATGAAATCGTCGGCTGAGCGGGGTTCCACACCAAATAACAGTACCTCAACGGCATACAGGCCTAGGGCGACTTCTTCCTCAAAGCTGATTTGATGCTGCACTTCCAAGCTTTCCAGGCTCAAGGTGACCGTGTTGTCGTTAACTATGCCGGTATCAGCGTAGTCTGGAATGCTGTCGAGATAACCGGGTAACGCTGGCGCTGCAACCGTGCGTTGATAGCGCGCGGCGAAATTAGTAGCACTGTCGGTGGCGAGTGGTCGGTGGCTGCATAAATCGGCCATGCCCCATTTTTCGGCGGCCAGCTGCCAACTGCTCTGTGTTTGCGCCAAGCCCGCTGCGGAGGGCTCATTGAGGAAGCTGTCCGTATCAATGGCCAGCGTCAGCACGGCCTCTTTAAACTCGCCATAGCCATCCTGGCAGCGCTGCAAGGACTGCAACTGCCAGGTCAGATAGAGGTCATCCGTTGGGCTGACGATGGATGGGTCAATGGGTACGACGTCTTCTACATCCACCTGTGGGGCATCCGTTTCCGGCAGCGCGGCCGGTTCTTGCGTACACGCCATCAACGACAGCGCCGTTAAGGCCATTAACGGAGCGTAATAACGGGCCATCCGAGTTCCTCAGCAATGGTTTTCAATGTTGGATCCGGGTCCACGGCAACGGGGTGATCCACGTTCTTCAATAAAGGTAGGTCATTATGACTGTCGCTGTAAAAATAACGCTCTGTAAATTCCACATCGCGTTCGGTGAGCCAGGCGTTCAGGCGGGTGATTTTCCCATCCTGAAAGGCAGGAACACCGGCAATCTTTCCCGTATAACCCTGTGCATCACTCTCGAGTTCAGTAGCAATCAAATGTGGAATAGCCAACAACGCTGCAATAGGCTCGGTGACAAAGCGGTTGGTGGCCGTAATGATGATCAGTTCATCGCCTTGCGCCCGGTGTTGGGCCAATAACGTGGCTGTGCCCGGGGCAATCATCGGCGTGATCACGTCGGCCACAAACTGTTTGCGTAGGCGTTCGCGTGCTGCAAAGGATAGGCGCTGCAACGGTTCGGTAACAAAGGCTACGTATTCGTGAATGTTCAGCGCGCCCGCCAGATACTGTTGATAAAACCGGTCATTCTGGGTCGCATGTACCTCGGCACTGACGACGCCCTGTTGTACCAGATAAGCACCCCAAGCGTGGTCACTGTCGCCCGCGAGTAAGGTGTTGTCGAGGTCAAAAATTGCCAGATTCAAGGCCGTACATCTCCGCATTTAATGCTGCATTATGCCATTTAACCGACCGTCCGGCACCCGTGCTAGCGCTTTCATGAGAAGTTTTTAGTGGTTGTTCGAAAGGTGATCGACGATCCGCAGTCAAGTTGCCTGACACGCCTTCATTGTGAAACAATCAGCGCAATTAAACCAAATTGAGTGCACTATTATGATCGACGTGGATGGTTTCCGCCCAAACGTCGGCATCATTCTGGCAAACGCTAGAGGTCAGGTGCTTTGGGCTCGACGCATTGGGCAAGATGCGTGGCAGTTCCCGCAAGGCGGTATTCGCGCGGACGAAACCCCCTTGCAGGCCCTATACCGAGAATTGGGCGAAGAAGTCGGCTTAACCCCGGACGATGTGGAGGTGATTGCCTGCACCCGTGGTTGGTTAAAGTATCGTTTGCCGAAACGATTATTGCGTCACAACAGTTTGCCGGTGTGTATTGGGCAAAAACAGAAGTGGTTTTTATTACGCATGACCTGCCGCGATCAGAAAGTAAACTTTTCGGGCAGTGATACCCCGGAATTTGATGGCTGGCAATGGGTAAGCTACTGGTATCCCTTGGCACAGGTGGTGTCATTTAAAAAACAGGTTTATCGTCAGGCCCTGGCTGAGCTGGCCCCGCGATTGGCCAAAGAATTAAAAGGATACTCTATTGAACATGCTAACCACGCTGAAGCGGATCGTACAGGAAGTTACTAGCGCTAAGGATCTCACGAGCGCCCTGAATGTCATTGTCGAACGCGTACGCGACGCGATGGACGTTCAGGTGTGCTCGATATTCCTGTTTGATGACAAATCGCGCCGCTATGTGCTGATGGCGACCGAGGGGTTAAACAAACAGGAAGTTGGCCAAGTCTCCTTGGGCAGCAATGAGGGTATCATTGCCTTGGTGGGTAAGCGTGAAGAACCCATCAACCTTGAAGATGCACCCAACCACCCGTCGTTTCACTATGTCTCCTCGCTCGGTGAAGAGCCCTTTAATGCCTTCTTGGCGGCCCCGATCATTCACCAAAAACGGTTGCTGGGCGTTATTACGGCGCAGCGACCGGAGCGGCGCCGCTTTGACGAGGGTGAAGAAGCTTTTCTGGTGACCATTTCGGCCCAGTTGGCGAGCGTCATTGCGCATGCGGAAGCATCAGGCCAAGACATCAATGGAGTGCTTTCGGGTATCAGTCAGCGTGATGTCCGCTTTGAAGGGGTGGCTGGCGCTACCGGGGTAGCTATCGGTACGGCCGTCTTGGTGATGTCTCCGGCAGACTTGCAGGAAATCCCGGCGCGCCGCACAGATGACATTCCCGGCGAGAAGCTGCGTTTGCAACAGGCATTGGAACAGGTCAAAAACGATATTCGCCGCGCGGGTGAAAAACTGGCGTCTGAATTACGTCCGGAAGAACAAGCGCTGTTCGACGTGTATCTGAATATGTTGGACGACCAAGCCCTGGGTGCGGAAGTGCAATCGGTTATTGATGGTGGTGAATGGGCTGAGGGAGCATTAGCCCAGGTCATTAACGGATATTCACAGCACTTTTCGGATATGGAAGATGCGTATTTACGCGAGCGGGCCACCGACATTCGGGATTTGGGGCGTCGAGTGCTCAGTTATTTACGTGCCGAAGACGCCGGACCACGCACCCTGCCCGACAATGCCATCATCATTGGCGAGGATTTAACGCCCGCCATTTTGGGCGAGGTCGATGAAGCGCATTTGGCTGGCATCATTTCCATTCAGGGTTCGTCCAATTCGCACATTGCCATTTTAGCGCGTGCCATGGGCATTCCGACCGTAATGGGTATGGTTGACCTGCCGTACCGCGAAATCGAAGGTCAGCAGTTGGTGGTCGATGGCTACCGTGGACACGTCTACGTTAATCTTTCCGATGAACGGCTGCGCCACTTCCAAGAAATCGTTCTAGAAGAGAAGGCGTTCGAGGCCGAACTTGAAACTCAAAAAGACCTGCCCTGCACAACGCTGGATGGCACCGATATTTCGTTGATGGTCAACACCGGTTTGTTGACCGACGTGTATCGCTCCTTAGACCGCGGGGCCGAAGGTGTTGGGCTGTATCGTACCGAAGTGTCCTTCATGATGCAGGAGCGTTTCCCTTCGGAAGCCGAACAAACGGTGATTTACCGACAGCAGTTGGAGGCCTTTGCACCGCGTCCGGTGACCATGCGTACGTTGGATATTGGCGGCGATAAAGCACTGCCTTATTTCCCAATTGAAGAAGAAAACCCGTTCTTGGGCTGGCGCGGCATTCGCGTAACACTCGACCACCCAGAAATTTTTCTCGTACAAATTCGCGCCATGATTCGGGCCAGTGAGGGGCTGGATAACCTCCGGATTATGTTGCCGATGATCACCAGTGTCAGTGAATTAGACGAAGCACTGCACTTGGTGTATCGCGCCTTGTTTGAATTGCAGGAAGAAAATGTGCCGGTGACCATGCCGGAAATTGGCATGATGATTGAGGTTCCCGCCACGGTTTATCAAACGCGCGCCTATGCCTCGCGGGTAGATTTCCTGTCAGTGGGTTCCAACGATTTAACACAGTATCTGTTGGCGGTTGACCGCAATAACCCGCGTGTGGCCGGTTTGTACAGCAGCTTCCACCCGGCAGTGTTGACTGCCCTGAAATACATTGTGGATGTGGCGGCCGAAGAAGGTACGCCGGTATCCATTTGTGGTGAAATGGCCGGTGATCCGGCCGGTGCCGTGGTGCTGGTAGGCTTGGGTTATGACACCCTATCGATGAACAGTGCGAGCTTGTTGCGCGTGAAGTCGATGCTGCGTGAAATCGACATGACCTGGGCGCGCGATTTGGCCGCCGAAGTGCTGACCTTGGAAGATCCGCTGGTAATTAAGAGTACAGTAGAGCTGGCATTGAAGGATGCAGGGGTGAGCTTAGCCGGTGTTACCTTTAACCGGGATCGCTGGTCTTAAAAGCCTCTGCTGATACACCTAAGACGCGATCCCTCTGACCGAATTTTCGCGCGGAGGGCCGCGCTCCTACGGTAAATGGTTCGCGCATACACATTATGCGGTACTTCTTTTCGTAGGAGGCCAGCCCTCTGGCCGAACCAAATTGTATTAACTGCGCGCGGTACGCTTCCGCGCGTTCTCTTGCAGTTCTTTCTTGCGCAAGCGAATGCTTTTTGGTGTTACTTCAACCAATTCATCGTCCTGGATGAATTCCAGTGCTTGTTCCAACGTCATCCGAACAGGTGGCGTCAGCAACAACGCATCGTCCTTACCGGACGCACGCACGTTGGTGAGCTGCTTGGCTTTTGTGGGGTTAACCACTAAGTCATTGTCGCGGCTGTGCAAGCCGATGATCATGCCTTCATAGACTTCTTCGTTGGCACCAATGTACAAGCGACCACGATCCTGCAGCGTGAACAGGGCGTAGGCCAGCGACTTACCTTGCACCATCGACACCAATACACCATTTTGGCGTTCGCCCGCTGTAGACGGGTTGATCGGGCCGTAATGGTCAAAAATACTCGTCAATATGCCGGAACCTGACGTGAGCGTCAGAAACAGCGAGCGGAAACCGATCAGGCCACGTGCGGGCATGATGAAGTCCAAACGTACACGGCCTTTGCCATCGGGAATCATGTTCTTCAGTTCTGCGCGGCGCTCACCGAGTTCCTGCATGACCGATCCTTGGTGTTGTTCTTCAACATCCACCACCACTTGCTCGTAAGGCTCTTGCTTAACACCGTCAATTTCTTTGATCACAACTTGCGGGCGACCCACGGCCAATTCAAAGCCTTCGCGGCGCATGTTTTCAATCAACACCGACAAGTGCAATTCGCCACGGCCTGATACTTTGAACTTCTCTGGCGTATCGCCTTCCTCCACGCGCAAGGCAACGTTACTGAGCAGTTCACGGTCTAGGCGTTCACGGATGTTGCGGCTGGTAACGAACTTGCCTTCTTTACCGGCGAACGGTGAATCGTTGACTTGAAAGGTCATCGATACGGTAGGTTCATCAACAGTCAGCGGTGGCAAGGCTTCAATCGCATCCGGGCTGCACAGCGTATCGGAAATGAACAGTTCTTCCATACCGGTGATGCAGATGATGTCACCGGCTTCGGCTTGATCGACTTCCACGCGCTCCAAACCATGGTAACCCATGACTTGCAGAATACGGCCGTTACGGACTTTGCCTTTCACATCAATGGCTTTTACCTGCGTGTTGGGCTTCACTTTACCGCGTGTTACCCGGCCAATGCCGATGATGCCAACATAGCTGTTGTAGTCCAAGGCCGAAATTTGCATCTGGAATGGGCCTTCAGGGTCAACCTGAGGGCAGGGGACTTTATCGACCACCAACTGCAGCAGTGGGGTCATGTCGTCGGCCATATTGTCGGCTTCCATACCGGCCACGCCGTTCAAGGCTGACGCGTAAATAACGGGGAAGTCGAGTTGTTCTTCGGTCGCGCCGAGGTTGTCGAACAGGTCAAACACCTGATCCAACACCCAATCAGGGCGTGCGCCTGGGCGGTCGATTTTGTTGATAACGACGATAGGGCGCAAGCCACGTTCAAAGGCTTTCTGCGTAACGAAGCGCGTTTGTGGCATTGGGCCGTCCATTGCGTCTACCAGCAACAGTACGGAGTCAACCATCGACATAACACGCTCTACTTCACCGCCGAAGTCGGCGTGTCCGGGGGTGTCCACGATGTTTATGCGGTAATCGTGCCAGCGAATGGCGGTGTTTTTGGCCAAGATCGTGATGCCACGTTCTTTCTCTTGGTCATTGGAGTCCATGACCCGCTCAGAGCCTTGGTCTTTCCGGCCTAAGGTGCCAGATTGTTGCAGCAGCTTATCTACGAGCGTGGTTTTGCCATGGTCAACGTGGGCGATGATGGCGATGTTACGAAGATTGTCGATCACAGGAGCGGGTCCGTCTTAAAAAGGGCTTGGGCATTGTACGGATTTCCTATGATTGCTCAATGAATAACCGGTAAATTCGTAAAATAAAGTCATTTTGTGATCATTATGGTGTATTTGCAGGCTGCAGGCCGTTACCAGGCCAAGAACTTGTCAAGACAAGGCTTGGCCTGTAGTATGCGCCCTCTTTTTTGCAGCGTACGCTGCCCTTGTTTGGCTACACCGCTTAGCTGCCTTTGCCAGACACCCACCGACGACAGAGAAGAAGCCCGTGCTTGTTACGCCGCCCTAGCGTTCACCATTTATCAGTTTGCTTTAATCACGTTAAAGCAAGCATCGTTGTCCAACAACGTCATCCTGTTCTGTCAGGCTGTGATATAGCATGTTATTGGGTATGTGCGGGTAAGATATTCAGAAAGATCCGCGGTTAGTCCATTAGCACATAGTTCCGAAGCAGAACGTCCGTTTTAAACCATCGATCTAACCCTGTGGAAATAAATTATTATGTGGCAACCCCTTAGAACGACTTGGTTCTCAAATTTGCGTGGTGATGTGTTGGCCGCCATGGTGGTGGCGCTAGCGCTTATTCCCGAAGCCGTCGCGTTTTCCATTATCGCCGGCGTCGATCCGAAAGTGGGCCTGTATGCTTCGTTTTGTATTCTCGTGGTGACCGCCTTTATGGGCGGGCGTCCGGGTATGATTTCGGCAGCCACCGGCGCCATGGCTCTGTTGATGGTCACGCTGGTTCGTGAGCATGGCTTGCAGTACCTGTTGGCAGCAACGGTACTGACGGGGCTATTGCAGATCATTGCCGGTTATCTGAAATTGGCCAATCTGATGCGTTTTGTGTCGCGCTCGGTGGTGACCGGATTTGTGAATGCGCTGGCGATTTTGATCTTTCTGGCACAGGTGCCCGAGTTTACGGGTGAAAATTTTAGTGCCATGGTCATTGTGTTCATTGCCGCCGGTTTGGCGATCATTTATGGCTTTCCCTATATCACCAAGGCCATTCCGTCACCCTTGGTGGCGCTGGTTGTACTGACCATTGTCGCCATCTACTTTGGTGTGGATTTGCGTACCGTCGGCGACATGGGTGAGCTGCCCGACACCTTGCCGATTTTCCTCATACCGGATATTCCGCTGAACCTAGAAACCCTGTTCATTATCTTTCCTTATGCCATCACCATGGCGGTGGTGGGTTTGCTGGAGTCCATGATGACCGCCACCATTGTGGACGATTTAACCGACACGCCCAGCGATAAAAATCGTGAATCGAAAGGTCAGGGCTACGCCAATATTGTTACCGGGTTTTTCGGTGGCATGGCGGGTTGCGCGATGATTGGACAGTCCATCATCAACATCAAATCCGGTGGTCGGACGCGGCTTTCGACTTTGTTAGCCGGTATCTTCTTGATGTTCCTCATTGTGTTTTTAGGGCCTTGGGTGTCGCAAATTCCTATGGGTGCCTTGGTCGCGGTGATGATCATGGTGTCCATCGGTACCTTCAGTTGGAGCTCGATTACCGACCTGAAAAAACACCCGCTCAGTACCAACATTGTCATGGTCGTAACGGTCGTTGTGGTGGTGTACACCCACAACTTGGCCATTGGTGTGTTCGTGGGTATCTTGCTGGCCGCCATGTTCTTTGCCGATAAAGTCGGCCATTACATGCATGTGGCAAAAGAGCTCGACAGCTCAGGTACGGAGCGTCGTTACTTGGTGGTGGGGCAAGTGTTCTTTTCCTCGTCTGATAAGTTCGTGGCATCGTTCGACTTTAAAGAAGCCATTGATAAGGTGGTGATTGATCTGTCACACGCGCATTTCTGGGACATCACGGCTGTTGGCGCGTTGGATAAAGTGGTATTGAAATTTCGCCGTGAAGGGACAGCGGTTGAAGTGATCGGTATGAACGAAGCGAGTGAAACCATCGTGGATCGGTTTGGTGAACACGATAAACCGGAAGCTTTGGAAAAACTGCTCAGTGGCGGTCATTAATGGCCGAACAACCGGTAGGCAGTCCACTGTTAAACGGTTAAGCTGAACTTGGCTTGCCACACGAGGAGAACGACAATGACAGATATGGTCATGGCCTGTATCGATGGCTCTGATGCTTCACCCTCCGTATGCGATTACGCCACCTGGGTGGCGCGTCGCCTGAACGCACCGCTCACCTTTTTGCATGTGCTGGATCACAGTGAATACCCGCTGCAGTCCAACTTAAGCGGTGCCATCGGTTTGGGCGCGCGTGAAGCCTTATTGGAAGAGCTGACCGTGCTCGACGAACAGCGCAATAAGCTCGCCTTGGAGCAAGGCAAAGTGATGCTGGCCGCGGCGCAAGAACAAGCCGAAGCTGCGGGCATTGCTGGCACGCTGACCCGGCAGCGCCATGGGCATCTGGTGGAAGCCCTGCTTGATGTTGAAGCAGAAACACGGGTGTTTGTGATGGGGCGCGAAGGCGAGCATCCCGCCCAGCACCATGTCGGCAGCCATGTTGAAAACGTGGTGCGCAGCGTGCACCGGCCTATTCTGATAACTGTGAGTGATTTTCGTGCGCCGAGCGCCGTGATGGTAGCCTTCGATGGCAGCGAAACCATGCGCAAGGGTATGGCGATGATTGCCGCCAGCCCCTTGTTACAAGGCTTGCCGGTGCATGTGGTGAAAGTGGGTGACGATAAACCCGCCTGCCATGAACAGCTCGCATGGGCGCATGACGTACTGCAAGCCGCGGGTTTGGATGTGCAAACCACCTTACTGCAAGGTGAAGTCGAAACCGCTTTGGCGCAGTTTAAAAAAGCCCACAACATCGACTTTATGGTGATGGGCGCTTATGGCCATTCACGCATTCGCGAACTCTTGTTGGGCAGCATGACCACCAAAATGATCCGCCATGCGGATATCCCCATGCTGGTGTTGCGGTAGTGCTCTCCTAAATCCTTCAACACAGATTAAACTGATGGGTAGGCGTGGCGCAGGGCGTATGCCTCAAGGCGCGACTCCCGGCCTGCCGTGGAGCGCCGGAGGCATACCCCGAGAGCCAACGCCTAAAGTATGCCCTGCTGCTAATCCGTCATTCAATTCTTCAGCTGTGCAAACGAACGCGCCGCTGCAGCTATCGTAGCGTCGATCACTTCATCCGTATGAGCGGCTGACATAAAGCCTGCTTCAAAGCTCGACGGCGCCAAATACACGCCTTCTTCCAGCATTAAATGGAAGAACTTATTGAAACGTGGAACATCACAGGCCATCACTTGCTCGAAGCGGGTAATGTTAGGTTCATCGGTGAAGAAAAAGCCAAACATGCTGCCCGCTTGGTTGGTGGTCAGGCCAATGCCGGCATCCTGAGCGGCTTGCTTCATGCCATCCAGCAGGCGCGTGGTACTGGCGGTTAAGCGGTCATAAAAGCCGGGCTGGGTGATGGCCTGCATCATGGCTAAGCCCGCGGCCATGGCGATGGGGTTACCCGACAACGTACCGGCTTGATACACCGGGCCGACCGGCGCCAGCACCGACATGATTTCTCGCTTACCCCCGAAGGCACCGACGGGCATACCGCCACCAACCACTTTGCCTAGGCACGTCATGTCCGGAATGACGTTATACAACGCTTGCGCGCCACCCAAAGCACAACGGAAACCACTCATGACTTCGTCAAAAATCAACACGGCACCGTGCTCGGTACAGAGGCGACGTAAGGCTTCCAGAAATCCCGGTGCGGGCGGAATGCAGTTCATATTCCCAGCAACGGGTTCGACAATTACGGTGGCGATTTCGCTGCCCTTGGCGGCAAAGAAGGTTTCTAAGGCGTCGAGGTCGTTGTAGGGCAGGGTGGCGGTGTGTTTGGCGAAGTCGGCGGGTACGCCGGGAGACGTGGGCTCTCCCAACGTCAGTAATCCAGAACCGGCCTTAACCAGCAATCCATCGGCATGGCCGTGGTAGCAACCTTCAAATTTGACGATCAGATCACGGCCCGTATAACCCCGCGCCACGCGGATGGCCGACATGGTGGCTTCGGTACCGGAATTCACCATGCGCACCAAGTCCATCGATGGCACCAGCTCGGTGAGTTTGAACGCCATCTCGACTTCCAATACCGTAGGGGCGCCAAAGGTGATGGCTTTGTCGAGTTGGGTACGAATAGCATCGAGAATGGGCTGTGCGCCGTGGCCGAGAATCAACGGGCCGAACGACAGCACATAGTCGATGTACGCTTTGCCATTCACGTCATACAGATGCGCTCCAGCGCCATGATCGAAAAATACAGGGTCGCCGCCGACACTCTTAAAAGCGCGCACGGGTGAATTCACGCCACCAGGAATTACCTGTTGGGCGCGTTGAAAAAGATCCGCAGAAGTGGTCATCAATGGGCTCCCGGTGACTGCCCGGCGGCAGTCGGTTGAAGGTTGTCTTCGCTGCTGAAAGAACGATTTCAGCGTCACAGTTGCCAGATAGCAGGGGAACAATGGTAAACTGCCCGCTGGCGTATGAAGTGTGATCACTTCGATTTCAACCACTGTGACGTTGTTTGCACAATAAACAGCGGTTGGGTGGCGCAGTTTAACGGTTTTTTCGGAGAATTGCCGCGCCTCGGATGTCACGGCGCAGATAATTGTGCTTCATTAATAAGAAAAGTAACTGGCAAGGTGTTGCTTCATGGGGGATGTCATCGCTCAACACTTTATTGTCCCGTCGAAGGTATCGGTACCCAAACTACCCACCAATACGGTCGATCGGTCTCGGGTTGAAGCGTTATTTGTTGCGGCGTGTGAGTCTCCATTGGTTATTCTTAAAGCCCCGGCGGGGTTCGGGAAAACAGTGGCGGCACTCTATGGCTACTATGCTTATGCCGAGCAAAATCCGGAAACGGCCCTCTGTTGGCTATCCTTGGATCCGGAAGACGACGACCCTTCCACCTTCGCTGCCTATCTCATCGCCGCCATTCAAAAACGGGTAGACCTCAGTGAGCCGCTGATCAGCCATGGTATTGGCAACCGAGCGGGTAATATACGCGCCTTGTTCGGCCAATTATTGTATGAATTGGATCAGGTCGATGACGAGATTATGCTGGTCATCGATGATTATCACCTCATCGAACATGACGATATCCACACGGCCTTGGCGTACTTGGTTAAGCACCTGCCAGGGAATGTGAAGTTGGTGATTACCACCCGGTCTGAACCCCCGCCTAATATCATCGGCTTGCGCTTACAAGGTCTGGTGGCGGAGATTACCGAAGAAGACCTCGCTTTTGACTTGGGTGAAGCACGAGCATTCCTGCAAGAATTTAGCGGTGCCGACATCAGTGACGAACAGGCGGAGGCCATTTTAGCGCGTATTGAAGGTTGGGCTGTTGGTCTGCAATTGATTGTGATGGGGCTTAAACAGAACCCGTCATTGGCCGATGTCGGCGCGGGGTTAAATCAAAAGAACCTCAATATCATTGACTACTTTGATTCCGAATTGTTCGATGGCTTGCCCGATGATGTAAAAACGTTTTTGCTGAACACGGCCATTGTGAAACGCTTCTCCGTTGAGGTGGCGGCGGCGCTTTGTCCGACCATTAATGTGCATGAAACGCTGGAATATCTGAAACGGCACCATCTGTTTATTGTGCAATTTAATGAAGAAAAAAACTGGTATCGCTATCACCACCTGTTGCACGAGTTCCTGCGTCATAAACTGTTGGTCAATTCAGGCGCCAACATTCAAGCCTTGCATGAAGCTGCCAGCCAGGTATTTCTGGAGTTGGGTTATGTGGTCGGTGCCGTAGACCACGCGATTAAATCCGGTAACAAAGCGCAGATAACCGATATTGTCAGGCGGCATGGTAACGAGCTGATCCATAAGGCGCATTATGACTTGGTGCGTCGTTGTCTGGCTGAATTAACCGAAGATGAAATTCTACAAGACGCCAACTTAGTCTTGGTACGTTGTTGGGTAGAGGCTATTTTTGGTGACGCACCCTTTGTAGAGGCCTTTCTATCCCGCGCGGCCCATTTGGTGGAACAAGAGCCGGAAGCCACCCGCAATCATTTGCGTGGCGAGATGCTGACGGTGAACGCACAGGCGGCGTTTTCGCGTTTGGATTACGACAAAGCCAGTGACTACGCGCGTAAAGCATTAGATATGCACGACAAGGACAGTATCCGGCGGCAAAGCGCGCTGCTGATTCTGGCGAACGTGCTGTTCGAGCAAGGCGATATCCATAATGCCTTGGAGATCTACGAAGAAAGCGAATTGTTAAGCCGCCAAGAGGCGAATTACGACGCCGTGCTGTGGGCCTTGAATCAACAGGCGATCATTTGGAAGAATCTTGGCGACTTTGCCAAGTCGGCCGACTTATCCCGAGAAGTCATGAACTATGCCGGTGAAAAAGGTGTGCGTTACGGGTTCAATGTGGTGTTTGCGTACATCAATCAAGCCGAATTGGCGCTAGAAGAATACCACCTGCGGGAAGCCAAGCAGCTTATTCATCGCATCCAAAGCCTGTGTGAAAGCTGGGACGACTACTGGCAGTTGCACCTGCAAGGTTGGCTGTTGAAGTGCGAAATGCTGAAAGGTAAACCGACGGTAGCGCGTGAACTGGCGTTGGAACATGAACAAATTCTCGCCCGCGAATACACCGCCGACATTCTGATGCCCTACAGTTTGGAAGTGCAGTTGCAGTGGTGGTGGCAGAACGGTGATGATAAGAAAATCAAAACCTGGTTAAAAGCCAAGGCCGAGGTTACGTCCTACCACAGTGTCAAAGACTTCATGTTGTTGCGGGCCGAAGCCTATGGGCTCGCCGCCACAGGCGACTACGCCCAAGCACGGCGGAAATTAACGGATGCCATTACCCACGCTGAGGCCATGAGCTTCAGTGTGGAAGCTGTACGTATGGGCCTCCTGAATGCAGCGGTGGCGGACATTGCTGGTGACCATGAGCAAGCTGAGTCGGACGTGAAACGCTTGTTGCCTTTGGCGGCCGAACGTCAGTTGGTGGCGAGTTGGCTGTTTCTCCGTCAATGGCTCATGCCCATTGTTGAACGTTTGATGAAAACCCATGTGTTCAATGCCGATGTCGCTAAATATGCGGACCAGTTGTTGACCCTAAACCGGCAGCGTAATACCAGCGACAAACCCGGTGGCGAGCACATTCCGGATGCCTTGTTGGCGGCGGGTGTGTCGAAAAAAGAATGGCGGGTGTACAAGCACATTCTGGCTGGGCGCAGTAATGAAGAAATTGCCAGTGTTATGTTTATTGCCATCTCGACGGTGAAGACCCACATCAACAATTTGTACAAAAAATTGGGGGTGCGGAATCGGCGTGAAGCGATGGCCAAAGGCGAGACACTGTTGAATTAACGTCTTCGTTGATGTTCGGTGGGGTGGAGGAATCGAAGATAAACGAAAATAGACCCCCTTCCACCTTATCGCTCGTCCCTATTCCTTTTAGTATGCGTCTTGTCCTTGTCAGGCAAGGGCAGTCTAGTTGATAGGTAGTCTCTCGCTAATCACCCTCAGGGTGATTAGCTTTTTTTGCCTGTTCGTTTTTATTCAGACCGCTTGGTACACCACCCGCTCAGAACGGTTTAAGCACCACCAAGAACACAATCCCCAGCAAGGGCAATAAAGGCACTTCGTTAAACCAGCGAAAATAAACGTGGCTTTTGCTGTTCTGCCCGCGTGCAAAACGCTTGAGGTGCGCGAGGCATATATGATGATAGCCCACTAATACCGCCACCAAGGCTAACTTCGCGTGCATCCAACCTTGCGTCCACCACATTGGCACGAGCCACAGCATCCAGAAACCCAGCACTAGAGTGACGATCATGGCGGGCGTCATAATGCCGCGATATAGCTTACGCTCCATCACCACGAAACGTTCGTGACCCAATTGGTCTTCTGTTTGCGCGTGATAGACGAACAAACGCGGCAAATAAAAAAGGCCGGCAAACCACGAAATCACCGCAATAATGTGTAGCGATTTAAGCACAAGATACAGCACAGTTGGCTCCGGGTAGTGTGTTACAGTGTTAGATTGAGTTCTGACACAGAGGTCAGGTGTCATTGAGTTGGCAGGTGTTCTTATTCCAAAGTATGATAGCCCAAACGCGGGTGCAGGCGAAACACAGAAGCGCGGAGAAAGCGTTTGTGCGGTCCTGTCACCTTATGCATGACTGGGTAAGTTCGTTGTATCTTACCCTGAGGAGTTTTTATGGCCCGTGTACACGGTAGCACACAGGAAAAATTGGTTGTTGTTGTTCATCGACCGTGGCGTATCTTTTTAACGCGCATTACCTCTGTTGTGGTCATGGTCAGCTTAGTGGTCGGTGCGTTCCTGTTCGGCCGCAACGAAGGTTTTGAAACAGGAACCTACACCGCTGAACGCGTCACTTCGTTAACTGCAGAAGTCATGACCTTAGAGCGCACCATACTCGACCTTCGTCAACGCACCATCGTGTTGGAGAAGGGTGCGGAAGTAGATCGGGCCGCGGCGGAAAGCGTGCGGCAAACCAACCGCACATTGCGCGATGAAATTGCGGCACTAGAGCAAGAAGTCCGTTTGTACCGTGGCATTATGGCTCCGGGGGACAACGCCAACGGATTGTTGATTGAAGAATTCACCGTGCAGAATATTGGCCCGGATCGTTATCGTTTCTTGTTAATGCTGACACACGCAGGTGCTAATGGCTCGTTCTTGGAGGGCTATGTTGGGGTTAATATCATCGGTGAAACAGAAAATGGCGACCGTGTGGTGTATGCCCTGAACGATGTATCGGAGGATGTGGATCGGGTCGATATCCGGTTCCGTTATCGGTACTTCCAAGATATTCGTGGTGAAATACAATTCCCGGCTGGCTTCACACCCCAGCAGGTGAGGATAGTTGCGCAAGCCACCGGAAATCGGGCGGCAACGCGTGATATTGAATTAGACTGGCAAGTTATTGGAGAAGAATGATGTTCGGCAACGAAAAGAAAGTAGGCAACTTTGATACCACCTTGATTTCCTCGAAAGCCGAGGTGGTTGGCGACATCAAACTCTCAGGTGGGCTGCACATTGATGGTAAGGTGACGGGCAATATTGTCGCGGAACCGGGCAGCGGAGCGGTGGTTCGCATCAGTGATAAGGGTATCGTAAAGGGTGAGATTCGTGCCCCTCACATCATCATTAATGGTGAGGTCCATGGCGACGTTTACTCTTTCGAACACGTCGAGCTGGCGAAAAAAGCCGCCGTGTTTGGCGATGTTTACTACGCCATGATGGAAATGGTCATGGGCGCACGGGTGAACGGTAAGCTGTTGCATAACGGTGAAGAATCCAAGGGTAAGAAAAAGCCCCCAGTAAATCTGGATATGGGTAAAGTTGATACAGCACCGGTTGACCCCAAGGATGCCAAAGCGGGTGTGGGTGCCGATACTAAAGCGCCGACGATGCCAGTCAATAGTTGATTAAATTAGTCAGGTATTTCATAATCGCGTCAGCGCTTATGAGGTGAGAACGTGTCAGATTTCGATATTACCATTACACCGGCAGCGGCGGACAAAGTCCGCCACTTGGTCGCAGAAGAAGACAATGAATACTTGAAGTTGCGGGTGTTTGTTACCGGCGGCGGCTGTGCGGGCTTTCAATACGGCTTCACCTTCGATGAAGAGGCTGCCGAAGACGATGCGGTCATAGAGCTGGAAGGGGCTACCTTTTTGGTCGACCCGCTGAGCTACCAATATTTGGAAGGCTCGGTGGTGGATTATTCGGAAGGGCTGCAAGGCGCTCGCTTTGTCGTGACCAATCCCGTTGCAACGACCACCTGTGGCTGCGGTTCATCGTTCGGGATATAACGTCGGAATCTTGGCCACAAAAAAACCGCCTACGGCGGTTTTTTTGTGGCTGTAATATTAGCAGCCGATTATTCGTTCAGGCTCAATGCCGCACTGGCTACGCTGTTTCTGGCTGACTGCAAATGCGTCATCATGGTTTGCGCATATTGCCGATAGTCCTCGCGCGATTCTGAATGCACCGGCTGCGCATCCGGTAGGCGCACGGTGACGGGGTTCACGTGTACACCATTCACCAAAAACTCATAGTGCAGGTGAGGGCCGGTAGACGCGCCAGTGGTGCCGACGTAACCAATGATTTGCCCTTGCCGAACGTTTACACCACTGCGCACACCGTTACCAAAACGGCTCATGTGCGCATACAGCGTCCGAATGCCTTGACCGTGTTGTAAGACCACCACATTGCCATAACCGCCGTTATAGCGTGCTTCAACCACGCGGCCGTCACCGGCAGCACGAATAGGCGTGCCGGTAGGTGCCGCATAGTCGGTGCCCCGGTGGGCACGGATGGTATTCAAAATCGGGTGGCGACGATTCGGATTAAAGTGGGAAGAGATACGGGCAAATTCCAGTGGGGTCCGCAAGAACGCTTTACGAACGCTGCGCCCTTCAGCGTCATAATACTCTGTTACGCCACGCTGGTCGGTATAGCGAATCGCGTGGAATTCGTTGCCTTGGTTTACGAAGCTGGCCGCTAAAATACGTCCTTCGCCAAAATATTCCCCGTCTACGTATAGTTCTTCATAGATTACGGTGAATTCATCACCTTGTCGGATATCGAGTGCGAAATCCACGTCCCAGCCAAACAACTGCGCCAAATTCATGGTCATGGTGTCACTTAGGCCAGCATCACGAGCGGCCAGAAACAGCGAATCGTCAATCGTGCCAGATGCCCAGCGTGTCATGCGCGTGGGTTCGTTGGTAAAGGCTTCCCAGTCCGCCACCGTGGCATCGTCGTTCAGGGTCACCTGAATGCCCTCTATACGGCTGCTGTGCAGGGTAAAGCTGAGTATCTGGCCATCCAAACGTTGAAACTCAAACACATTACCGGGCTGCAAACGTACCAGTCGACGCTCCAGCTCTTTATCCGAGTTGAGCATTCGAAATAAGGTGGTCGGGAGGATTTTGGCGCGATCAAAAACATGCGATAACGTATCGCCAGGTTCAACTTCAATGCGAATTGTTTCGGCTTGCCAAGCGTTATCAAGCGAAATCTCACTGGCGGCTATCGCTGCATCTTGCAGACTCCGGTCTTCTGGCACTACCTCAGGTATTGGCGTCAGAGCGGCCAACTCTATTTGTACCCGTCGCGGTTCGGCGGCTGGCCATACGGCCATGACCAATACCAACAGGCTACATATCATAATAGCCAGTCGGTGAAATAAGGGTGTCTTTTTAATTAAAGTAATCAAAACCAATCAATCCGTTATAACGCTAACCTGAAGTATAACCGTAACAAAATTGCTGCGCCTAGCGTTTACCGTGTTCGCACTATGTAAAATTCGGTGTTTTTAGAACTGCATCACGCGGTGGTATACTCCGCGCACGCAAAATTTCATTAAGGGAAACACCGTTCGATGCCCAGTCTAGAAGAGTCTTTAGCCCTGATTAAACGCGGTACTGCTGAAGTATTGGTGGAAGAAGAGTTGATCGAAAAACTGCGCAGTGGCAAAACGTTGCGCGTTAAAGCCGGGTTTGATCCCACGGCGCCTGATTTACACCTCGGACACACTGTCTTAATCAACAAAATGCGGCAATTCCAGGAGTTGGGTCACGAAGTTATTTTTTTGATCGGTGATTTCACCGGTTTGATTGGCGATCCAACCGGCAAAAGTGCCACTCGACCACCGCTGACCCCGGAGCAAGTGGCCGAGAACGCCCGTACCTATCAAGAGCAGGTGTTCAAAATTCTGGACCCTGAAAAAACCATCGTTGCCTTCAACAGTGAATGGATGAACAAGATGTCATCCGTACAGATGATTGAGTTGGCGGCGCAATATTCGGTGGCGCGGATGTTGGAACGTGATGACTTTAACAAGCGCTTTCGGGGTGAGCAGCCCATTGCCATTCACGAGTTTCTGTACCCCTTGGTGCAAGGTTATGACTCGGTGGCACTCAAGGCGGACATTGAATTAGGTGGTACCGACCAGAAGTTCAACCTGCTGGTGGCCCGTGACTTACAACGTCATTGGAAGCAAGACCCGCAAGTGGTCATCACCGTGCCTTTGCTTGAAGGTTTAGACGGGGTGAACAAAATGTCTAAATCATTGGGCAACTATGTCGGTATTACCGAGGTGCCCGGTGCGATGTACAACAAGTTGGTGTCAATGCCGGATTCCTTGATGTGGCGCTATTTCGAATTGCTGAGCTTCCGGTCGATGGCGGAAATCGAGCAATTACAGCGCGATGTGGCCAATGGCACAAACCCGCGTGATATTAAAATCTTGCTGGCTAGGGAGTTGGTCGAGCGCTTCCATGGTGCTGAAGCGGCGGAAAAGGCCCACAAAGGGGCAGGCAACATCGTCCGTGACGGTGAAGTGCCAGAGGATACGCCAAACGTTGAAGTGGCCATGGACGGAGCCTCGGAACTGCCCATTTCCATGGTGGTAAACCGCGCGGGCTTGGCCGTAAACGCCGCACAAACCCGCGATATGCTCAAAAATGGCCGCGTTAAGGTGGATTGGGAAGTCGTGCCCGCAGAACACAAGCTGGTGGCGGGTGAGTACATCATTCAAGCCGGTAAGAAAAAGATCGCGCGGGTCACGCTGGCGCCTTAAAACGGCATCGGCTCTACCATTGGAATGTTGAGGACAAGCTATGCGTGTGGTGAAGAAGCCCAGCCGGGAACTGGATACCATTGATCTCAACATTCTCGATGTGTTGCAGCGTGATGGGCGAATTTCCTTTACCGAACTGGCGGCGGAAGTTGGGCTGTCCACCACACCCTGTTTGGAGCGTGTGCGTCGATTGGAAGAGGCGGGGGTAATTACCGGATATCATGCCGAGGTAAATCCCGCTGCCTTGGGACTGAACTTGCTGGTATTTCTGGAAGTGAGCTTGCGCTATCAATCAAATCAGGCCTTTGATGACTTCCGCAAAGCCGCGCAAGGCATTCCCAATTTACTGGAATGTCATCTGATCTCGGGTTCTTCAGACTATTTATTGAAACTGCGCCTCACCGATATGTCGGAATACCGTTATACCCTAGGGGAGATTCTGTCGACCTTGCCGGGAATACAGGAATCGCGCAGCTATATTGTTATGGAAGAAGTGAAGTCGGCCGCGCCGTATCCAACAGAACATCGGCGTAGGGCACTCTCAGGCCATTAAGGCCGATGTTAACGCGGGTGCAGCAGCGCCACTTCTTCGGCCGGTAATCGTGCTCCGTTCATTTCCACCTTTCTTGCCGCGCAGCGGCAAGCCAGATCAGCGGCTTGTGCCAGGGGCCAGCCTTTGGCCAAGCCGTACAAAATGCCACCGGCAAAGGTATCACCTGCGCCGGTCGTATTAACGGGCTTAACCTTGGGGGCAGGCACTTGTTGATGGTGCGTTGCGCTTATAACATGGGCGCCGGCTGCACCTTCGGTAATGATCAAGTGCCGTGCCAGTTGTTGCAGCACGCGAATCGCCTGCGCGAAATCGTCGGTATCGGCCCACGCCAGCGCTTCTTCGTGGTTACAGATCAAGACTTCCACCGGGCGCGCAAACAGGGTAGTTAATGGCTCTTTAAAGTGTCGTACAATGCCGGGGTCGGCAAAATTTACCACCACGGGAATTTGGGCGTCGTGTGCGGCGGCCAGTGCGGTGAGGGTGGTTTGGTGTGCCGTTTCCGTGGTGACCAGATAGCTTTCCAAATACAGCCAGCGGGCCCGGCGCAGTTTATCCAGTTCGACATAGGGTGAATCCAATTCATCGGTAATGCCGGTGTAGGTGTTCATGGTACGTTCGGCGTCGGCGGTGATCATCACCAAGCAACGTCCGGTATGGCCGTCGGCTAACGGAGCGCCGGGCAAATCAATGCCGGATTGCGCGAGATCAGCGTGAAAAAAACGTCCGGCCTCGTCGTTCGCGACCTTACAGGCAAAATGACAACGTGCACCTAGCAACTGCGCAGTAACCACGGAATTGGCCGCACTACCGCCGCCCGCTTGATAGATGCGGTCGGCTTCGGTATTTAACGCCACGATTAGCTCTTGCCGACGGTCAAAATTAATCAGCGTGCGCTCTGCGCGGCGAATGCCCAAACGCGTCAGGAAGGCGTCATCCACGGCATATTCTTCGTCAACGATGGCATGACCAATGGCGAAAATATCGAATTCAGGGTTACTATGGTCCAGCATACAGAGGTTCCTGGCAGCATAACGATGAAAAGCATCGCGGGTCAGCGCTGACTGTGACAAGGGGCGGGCATTCTAGCCAAAGATAACCCAGGAACCAAATTTCACGAGGCTTTATGGCGAAAAAAAAGACACGATGGGCGAGCTTTCGGTCACTCATCCTTAAATTAGGCATCGTGGGTGTGGTGGTGGCAACCGCTGGCATCGTTTACCTCGATATTTATGTCCGGGAGCGCTTTGCCCAGTATGTGTGGTCCGTCCCTGCCAAGGTATACGGTGCACCGCTGGCATTGTATCAGGGTTCCGGTCAGCGCCATGAAGAAGTTGTTTGGTGGCTGCAGCGGATGGGCTATCGTTCTGCGTCCGAGATTCGTGGCCCGGGCGAGTTTAAGGTCGTTTCGGCAGCCCGTATCGATGTGTTTACTCGGGCTTATGCTTTTTGGGATGAACCGGAACATGCCCGTGAATTGTCCCTACATTTTGCCAACGGCGTTTTGGCGCGCCTGACCACCCCAGACCAGCGCCCGGTATTGTCGGCCCGACTGGCACCGCCCCTCATCGGCAGCGTCGTGCCCGCGCAAGCGGAAGACCGTGTGCTGGCGCAATTGGCGTCCATGCCGCCAACCTTGGTGGCCGGCTTGGTAGCGGTAGAGGATCGGCGCTTTTTCCAGCATCACGGCATCTCACCCACCGCCATTGCCCGAGCATTGGTCGCCAATGTCCGTTCAGGTCGGGTGGAGCAGGGCGGCAGCACCATTACCCAGCAGTTGGTGAAGAATATGTTTCTTACCGCCGACCAGACACTGGTGCGCAAAGGCATTGAGGCCATCATGGCGGTGTTGCTTGAGCTGCACGTCGATAAAGAAACCATTCTTGAGACCTATATGAATCAGGTGTTCATTGCTCAGGATGGGCAACGTGCGATTCATGGTTTTGGCTTGGCGGCACAATATTTTTACGGTCGCCCCTTGGAAGAGTTGTCGTTGAACCAGCAAGCGACCCTGATCGGGATTCTGCGCGGTCCAAGTTACTATTCGCCGCTGCGCAATCCCGAGCGGGCCATCGCACGGCGCAATGTAATCCTCGACGTGATGGCCGAGCAGCGCATCATCACGGACACACAGCGGCGCGCAGCGCAGGCCGAACCCTTGGGATTGAACGCCGGAACCGGCGAAGGTGCTTACGCAGCGGCGTTGGATTTGGTGCGCCGTCAGTTGCGCTTGTGGTATCCCGACGAGGTGTTGAATCGTGAAGGTTTGCATATCCACACCTCCATCGATATTTACGCGCAAGACGTTGCACAGCGCCAAATGACGGACTCATTGCGCACCATGGAGCGCTTGCATCGCCTGCCCGACAATACCTTGCAAGGTGCATTGGTGTTGGTGCATCGAGATTCGGGTGACGTGCGCGCCGTCGTCGGGGCACGTACCAGTGTAAGCGGTGGGTTTAATCGAGCCTTGGATGCACGCCGTCCGGTGGGTTCGTTGTTGAAACCGGCGGTTTATTTGGCAGTGTTGGAGAAAGGGCAGCATTGGCTAACGCCGGTGGATGACAGTCCAGTGGTGGTGGCAGCGCGTGATGGCAGTGAATGGCGACCCACCAACTTCGATCAAATTTCCCACGGCGTGGTGCCGATGTGGGAAGCCCTGACCAACTCTTACAACCAAGCGGCCGCGCGGGTCGGTATGGAAACCGGGTTGGGTGATGTGCTACGTAGCATTGAGCGACTGGGCTATAACGGCCGCCTGCCCGTCGTGCCGTCGGTGATTTTAGGGGCCGTTGATATGACACCTTACGAGGTCACACAGCTGTATCAACCTATGTTGGCTGATGGCTTCCGTGCTCCGCTAAAAGCGATTACCGCGGTAACGACCGCAGAACAGGAGGTGCTGAGTCAGTTTACTGTGCGCACGCAACAGGTCATTGCGCCGCCCGATGCGCAAGCGTTGCAGTCGGCATTGCGCTTGAGTGTGCAAGAGGGCACCGGCCGTTATGCCGGACGGGTCTTGGCACCTGCGTTGCGTCCGGCGGGCAAAACCGGCACCAGTGATGCGCAGCGTGACAGTTGGTTTGCGGGCGAAGCAGGGGAATTATTGGCCGTTGCTTGGGTCGGTAATGACCAGAATGAACCCTTGCCCATCACCGGAAGCACCGGCGCGCTGCGCGTTTGGACACATACCATGGAACAACTGGCTGCCGCCAGTGTGCATCAAAAGCCCCTGCATTCGGCTTTACGCTACATCAGTTGGACAGCCGAACAACCCGATCGCTATTGGTTGGGCGATTGTCAGCCCCTCACCGTCGCTGTTCCCCAAGCCGTGGCCGTTGCCGAGTCGGCGCGTGCCTGTCCGGGGTTTGCGGCTGAACTGCCCGCCGAGCGTGAAGACCGTAATGAGACACCACGCGGAGGTTGGCGATGGCTCGAACGTATTTTCTAGTGGCGATGAGTTTGTTGTGGGTCAGCGCTTGTGCCGTGCGTGAACCGGTTGCACCGGAACCTGAACCGGCGCCGCCAGAAGATGTGCGACAGGATGTTATTGTGGACCTGCAACGCCAGGCCATTCAGCGTATGCAGCAAAGCGATCACCTACCGGCCATCGCCTTACTGGAACGGGCCTTAATGATTAAGCCCGATGACGTGGGTACTTATGTGTTGTTGGCACGGGTACACACCTTGAACGGTGACCGTGCGCAGGCGCGGGCAGTGTTGCAACGCGGTTTGTTGTACGCGCCTGCCGGTTCAGCGGCAGAGCGCCAAATGACTCAGTTATTGAATAACCCGTAACTCAGTGTGTGGTCGGGTTCTCGCTCAGGCTGTCGCCGTCGAGCCAGAATGCAGGCTTGGAGAACGCCTGTTCTATCTGGCGTGCCAAGTCATCTGAAATATGCAGATGGCTGCCTTGGCGTAACATGGCGTTCATCACCTTGGGTTCTTTACCCAAGCAATACGCCAATTCTTCTGGCCCGATCGCGTTTTCTTCCAGCAGTTCATACACATGTGAACGCCGGGTAGTATCCAGTTGTCCCATACGGCACCTCCGAACAACAACAGCAGAGAAGTAGTTCTGCATCTCTAGTTATGGACGCTGGACGCAGAATTGTCCAGTATCCCGACGCCGCCAAAGTGGCCGAGCGAAATTTTGACGCATCATTTACACCTTCAACTGCCTTGTCAAGCCCCCTAGGGCCTATATTCTCTACCCTTCGATAAAACATGATTTCAGGGGATTTGTGGATGGGATTGAACAGAATGCGAGCACTGCGGGCCGTGGTATGGCTGGTATTCTTGGTGGGTGTACAAGGTTGTGCAGCATTATTGTCGCCGACTTCAACCCCACAAGCCGACCAAGCGGTGTTTTACGCCCCGGATGAACAGATCACCGATGTTCAACTTGATAACGGCGTGCGCGCCCTAGTAAAAACCTTGCCCGATAACGGTGCCCGACCACGGGTTGAAATTCGCTTGCATGTAGCGGCTGGTTCGGCGCAGGAAGAGGCGCACGAACGAGGTTTGGCACATTTTGTCGAACACATGGCCTTCAATGGTACTGAACGCTTCCCGCGCCAAGACATCATTCGTTTTTTTGAAGCTGCAGGTATGCGCTTCGGGCAAGACATCAATGCCTACACCAGTTTTCATGAAACGGTGTATACCCTGTCAATTCCGCTGGACCGCCCAGACCTTCTGAACACCGCCTATGATTTGCTGCACGACTGGGCCCAAGGCATCACGTTTGCTGAAGATGCTGTTATGAGCGAACGTGGTGTGATTTTAGAAGAGTGGCGCGCTGCGGGTTACGCGGGTGACGAGCCGGTTTGGCTGCAACATCATCGCTTCTTGCATGCAGGAACGCCCTATTCTGAACGCTACCCAATTGGGGTGCGCGAGGTATTTACAGCAGCCACCGCCGAGCTTTTGCGTGGCTACTATGACCGGTGGTATAGACCGGAACTCATGACCGTGGTGGTCAGCGGCGTGGTCGAGGCAGATGCTGTTCTGGCGGGTTTGAATGAAGGGCTCGGGCAGTTTAAAGCTCGCACGCCCGCTGTGCGTTATGACCGGGCCGTTACCCCGTCATACGCCGATACGCGCTATCAGGTGGTGAATGATCCGCAGGCTGCGCAGTCATCCATGGTGTTTAAACAGGTGTTGTCGCGCTTGAACCTGAACACCGAAAAGGATGTGCTGGCGGCCTTGCAAGCCAACCTGCTTATGGAAGTGCTGGCCACACGGCTGAATCGCCGCGCCACGCAAGCCGACAGTGCCTTGAGTGATGGTCAGGTACTGCAAGATCGCTTAACCGATGGGAAATCGGTGGTTGGGGTGCGCATTACGCCACGCGCCCAACAAGAGGACGCTGCATTACAGGTTGTGGCGGAAGAAATCGAACGCTTGCGTCGTTATGGCATCACCGAGCAGGAACGCAGCACCGCCTTTGGTGTGGCCATGGGGCAGTACAGCAGCCTGGTGCGCTATCTGGAGGGCGCACCGGCCAATGTGCATGCGAATGTCATGTTGAGCTTGCTGGCGCTGGACTTGCCGATGACACGGTTCGATACCATCGCCGAGGTAGAGCAAGCCTTGTTCAGTGCCTTAACGTTGGAAGAAATCAATGCGTTCGCTGAAACCTTGTTATTGCCAGCTGATCAAGTGATCGCGGCCTTTCTGACGGATGAAGCGTACGCGCGTTTGGCGTGGGATGCCGATGCTTTGGCGAAGGTTACCGATCGAGTTCGTATGGGCCCTATAACGGCCCCCATCGCAGCGGCCGCGCTACGCACTACCGGCAGCTATAGTCACCCCGGAGCCATTGTCGCGCAGACGAGTGATACCGACCATGGCCTTGAATACTGGCGCATGAGCAACAACCTCACCGCCGTGATTCACCCGACCACGGTAGAGCGAGACAAAGTCTATTTACGCTTTGTTGGTATTGGCGGACAAATGGTCAGTGACCCTGCCCTGGTACCCGCCTTACGTTTACTGCCTGCCGTATTTCAACAACAAGGCGCACTGGATAGGGATGGCGTAGACCTCAGTGCTTACCTCACCACGCAAGAAATGACGTTAGATATTCAACTGGGTATTCCCCGGTTTGAAATACAGGTTGCGACCACGCAGGACACGATGGACGATGCCGTGCGGTTGTTGGCCGAAGTCCTCAGTCGTTCAACCATCGACCCCACCGCACTGACTCAGGTGCAGCAACAGTATGCCGATGCTTATCGGAATTTTGATTCGACTCCGGCTGGCCGTTTTCAACGTTCGGTAGCCGAAACCTTGTTTGGCGGACAACCGCCGTTTACACCGCCCGGTGCAGACGACTTCAGCAACGTGGACCTGGCTCAGATGCAAGCCGCACAGCGTTTATTGACCGAAGGGCAAACTGAGTATGTCTTGCTGGTGGTGGGCGATGTGGATACCATCCAATTGCAAAACGCCTTAACCGACCATTTGGCTGGCTTGCCTTTACGTAGCCCGGAACAACCGATATGGCAAACCGGCACCGCCGAATGGGAAGAAACCCGCATTGAGCAATTTGACAACCCGAACGAGCGCGCTGATGTAACGGTGTATTTTTCCACACCGGACGTGGAGTTAACACCGGAAAACTTCGCCGCTAATCGCGTGTTGAACGACTTATTCAGTACCCGCCTATTACAGGAGGTGCGTGAACAAGCCAGCCTGGTTTACAGCATTGGCGCCAGCACACTGTGGTCATTACCGCAGCGCCCGCAACGTTTGAATGTCATTCGCTTCAGTACCGACCCGGAGCGAACCGATGAAGCGCTTGCTCGGGTGCAAGATGTATTGTCTACCCTGCGCAGCCAACCCTTTACCGAGCAAGAGGTGGTCGATGCCCGACAGCGCCTGATAAACGGCGAGCGGGACAATTTAGCCCGCAACACCGGATTATTGGATGCCATGATTTGGACGCTGAATATCGGCACACCCTTGTGGTACTTCAGGCAACCGGAGCTTTCTTTGGGCGGTGCCACCACCGAACGGGTGAACGCGTTGGGTGAAGCTATGTATTTGCAGGCTGAACGCTTGACCACTGTACACAGCATCATGCCCTGATTTGCTCACATTGATGCCACCCTTTCCACGGTGGCATCAATGTTCGAATTAGCTCTGCCATTGCCTGTATTGCATGCACAAAGCATAAAACCCGCTTGACCCGAATTGGCCTCGAACGTATGTTTCAAACAACTGTTTGAATTGTCTGTTTATCCGAGCATTGTCTCAGCTTGAGAGGTCATCATTATGCCAACGTACAAAGCGCCCGTCCGTGACATCGAATTCCTGTTGTATGACGTTTATGACGCCGAAACCCATTACCAGAAAATCGGTGCCGAAGAGGCCAGCCGCGACATGCTCAGCGCCATCATCGCCGAAGGGGCGAAGTTTTGTGAGCAGGTCATCGCGCCCTTGAATCAAAGCGGTGACCAAGAAGGTTGTACTTGGAGTGAAGACGGCGTCACCACACCCACAGGCTTCAAAGAAGCCTATCAACAATACGTTGAGAACGGTTGGGGTGCGTTGGCCAGCCCGGTGGAACACGGTGGCCAAGGATTGCCTGAATCTGTAGGGCACATCATTTCCGAAATGGCCGGCACGGCAAACTGGTCTTGGTCTATGTACCCCGGCTTGAGCCACGGTGCGCGCGCCACCATTGATCTGCACGGCACCGACGAGCAAAAAGAAGTCTACCTGACCAAGCTGGTTTCCGGCGAATGGACCGGCACCATGTGCTTGACCGAGCCGCATTGTGGTTCTGACCTCGGCATTTTGAAAACCAAAGCCGAAGAAAACGCCGATGGCAGCTACGCCATCACCGGCACCAAAATCTTTATCTCAGCCGGTGAGCACGACATGGCTGAAAACATTGTGCACATTGTATTGGCCCGTCTGCCCGGCGCACCGGAAGGCACCAAGGGTATATCCCTGTTCATCGTGCCGAAGGTTTTACCGGACGGTACACGCAACGACGTGAAGTGTGGTTCTATTGAGCACAAAATGGGCATTCACGGTAACGCCACCTGCGTGATGAACTTTGATGGCGCGAAAGGCTTCTTAATTGGGCCGCCAAACAAAGGCCTGAACTGCATGTTCACCTTCATGAACTTCGCCCGTATTGGCACGGCGATTCAAGGTGTTGCTTCAGCTGAGTTGTCATTCCAAGGCGCATTGGCGTATGCGAAAGACCGTTTAGCCATGCGTTCATTGAGTGGTGTGAAAAACCCGAACGGCCCGGCTGACCCGATCATCGTGCACCCGGACGTACGGCGTATGCTGCTGACGCAGAAGTCGTTCGCCGAAGGTGGCCGCGCCATGATCATGCACCTGTCGCAACTGGTCGACATCGTGCACTCAGATGTCGACGCCGAAGAGAAGAAAATGGCCGACGAGTTGTTGTCTTTCTTGACGCCCATCGCGAAAGCCTTCTTGACCGAAGCCGGTTTGGAAGCGGCTAATTTGGGTGTGCAGGTGTTTGGTGGCCACGGTTACATCCAAGAGTGGGGTATGGAGCAGATTGTGCGTGACGCCCGTATCTCGACCATCTATGAAGGCACCACCGGTATTCAGTCTCTGGACTTGTTGGGCCGTAAGGTACTGATGACGCAAGGTGGCATGCTGAAGAACTTCACGAAAATCATCCATAAGTTCTGCAAAGAGCACGACGGCGCGAAAGGCATTAAGCCGATGGTGAAAACGCTGGCGACCCTGAACAAAGATTGGGGCGACGTGACCATGAAGTTGGGCATGAAGGCGATGATGAATAAAGAAGAAGTCGGCGGCGCAGCCTACGATTACCTGATGTACTCTGGCTACATCACGCTGGGTTACTACTGGGCGCGTATGGCAATGGAAGCGCAGAACAAGATCGCCGCAGGCGAGAAAGACGGTTTCTACAAAGCCAAGCTGGACACCGCGCGCTTCTATTTTGACCGCATTCTACCTCGCGCCGAAGGCCACAAGTTGGCCATGTTGAACGGCTTGGATACGCTGATGGCGATGTCAGAAGAAGAGTTCCAGTACCTGTAAGCATCAGCTAACAGCTAGGCTAGGCCTGATGCCGCATGCATCGGGCTAAGCTTGAAGGGGACAGGCTAAGGGCTACAGTCGGACGCCGTGAAAGCATCCATGCTGGCTCGGATGCCGCCGTCCCGGCGGCATACGCCGACTCTAACCCACGGGCTTGACCGGTAGACATAATCCTTTGATAGCTTCTGATTATGTTAGTAGATGTCATGTGGATCGATTCATCTGATGTGCTGACCAAAATCAGGTATTGCGCCAAGGTTGGGAGGGTCTTGTATGGGGCGTATGCCGCCCGGACGGCGGCATCCGAGCTCACAGGGATCGTGCTTGCAGCGTCCCCAGTATAGACCCTCCCAACCTAGGTGCAATGCCGGTATTAATGGTACATAACTGGCCTCGGCAGCCGCGATCAATAAGAATTTCGAGAGAGGAAAACGTCATGACCGACTACCGCGCCCCGCTAGAAGATATGCGCTTCTTGTTGCATAGCGTATTTAACTTGCCTGAACAATGGGCAGCTATGCCTGCGCTGAATGAAATGAGCGGCGACTTGGCCGATGCCATTCTGGAAGAAGGTGCTAAGCTTTGTGAGCAAGTACTTGCACCCCTGAATCGCAGTGGCGATGAAGAAGGCTGCACCTGGAGCGCCGATGGGGTTACTACGCCTAACGGCTTCAAAGAAGCCTACCAAACGCTGGCGGAATCCGGCTGGGTTGGGCTGGGTGGCGTCACCGAATACGGCGGCCAGGGCGCGCCTAAAGGCCTCACCGTCTTGTTTGAAGAAATGCAGTATTCCGCCAACTCCTCGCTCACCCTGTATAGCGTATTGACCGCTGGCGCGTGCTTGAGTCTCGCCAGCCACGGCTCCGACGAACTGAAAGAAACCTACTTGCCACCCATGTACGAAGGTCGCTGGTCGGGCTCTATGTGCTTAACGGAACCGCACGCTGGCTCCGACTTGGGCATGATCCGCACCAAGGCCGAACCACAAGCCGATGGCAGCTTCTCCGTTTCAGGCACCAAGATTTTTATTACCGGCGGTGAACACGACCTCACCGAAAACATCATCCACCTCGTACTGGCTAAATTGCCCGACGCACCGGACGGCCCCAAAGGCATCAGCCTGTTCGTCGTCCCTAAAGTTCTGGTGAATGCAGACGGCTCATTGGGCGAACGCAATAGCGTCACCTGCGGTTCTATTGAGCACAAAATGGGCATCAAAGGCAGCGCCACCTGCGTCATGAACTTTGACGGCGCGACCGGCTACTTGGTCGGTGAAGCCAACAAAGGCCTGAACTACATGTTCACCATGATGAACTACGAGCGCCTGTCGATTGGCTTGCAAGGCACCGGGCAAGCCGAATGGTCGTATCAGCAAGCACTCGCTTACGCCAAAGACCGCGTACAGTCGAAAGCCGCCGACGCCAGCCTGCGCACAGAAGGCCGTGCTGACCCGATCATCGTGCACCCCGACGTGCGCCGCATGTTGATGATCCAAAAAGCCTACATTGAAGCAGGCCGCGCCTTGGGCGTCTATTTGGGCGCACAGCTCGACACCGCGCGCTATCACCCCGATGACGCCGTGCGCGTCAAAGCCGATGGCCGTGTAGCCCTGTTAACTCCGCTCGGCAAAGCCTTCTTCACCGACCGTGGTCTGGAATGCACCGTACTGGCCCAACAAGTGTTTGGCGGCCATGGCTACGTGCGCGAGTGGGGCATGGAACAAGCCGTGCGTGACGTACGCATTGCGCAGATTTATGAAGGCACTAATGGCATTCAGGCCATGGATCTGATCGGGCGCAAAGTGCTGATGAACAAAGGTGAATGGCTGGCCGACTTCTTTGCCGACATTCGTAGCGAACTGCAAAACATCGACAGCGCCTGGCACGGCCAACGCACGCAAGTGTTTGATGTGATGACCAAGCTGGAAGCACAGGTACAAACCTGGGTGAACGCGGGCGAACCCAACTTGGCCGGTACGCAAGCCTACAACGTACTTGAACTGCTCGGATTGATCACCTACGGCTACCTGTGGCTGCGCATGGTCAATGCAGAAGGGGCCGACGCCTTGAAGGCACCCACCGCGCAATTCTACTTCGCATGGCTGTGGCCGCAGGTCGACACTCTGTTGCAGCGCTTGCAGGCCGAATCATCCGTATTGATGGATATCGCACTGTAACTGTAGGAGGTCAGCCCTCTGACCGAACATTGGCCCTTCCAAAAACGGCTACCAAAACGCCCCTCTCGGGGCTTTTTTGTGGCCGCTATTCTGCATTCTCAGCATACTCGCCAAATTCCCTACCTCACCCCATCGCACTATTTTATTGACTATCAACCTAAACCCCGCAAAACGGCCCTCGTCCCTAAAATCTTTTTCGCATGCTCAAACTCCCCACAAAACCCAATAAAAACAACAAGCTAAGATGGTGGTGCTAAAACGTGATAGTAGCCTCGGTGATCGTTTTGCCAGCAATGCCCACGCCAAACGACTTCAACCAAACGTTGACCATCACTGACTTTCGGCCTACTTTAGAAGGAGTATTCAAATTGAGGTAGTAGCTTCGGGTAAAACGGGCTCGTAGGCTACGATATAAATATTAGCTGCCCACATAATAAATAGTATTGAACTTACAAATGTGAAATATTAATAAGTCGAAAGCAGGCAAATGAATGGAAAATAGAGTTTATTACGGGGAGTATTCCCTGAAGCATTGGATCGAACTACTTCTTAAGAAGAATATTATACTTCCAGACTATCAACGTTACTTCGTTTGGAGTGAAAGAAAAGTAGAGACTCTCATTGATACGTTTAGGAAAAATCAGTTTGTTCCTCCCATTACAATCGGTGCCTTCAATTCAGACGGGGTGAATAAAAATTTAATTCTTGACGGCCAACAAAGAATTACCAGCATCGTTTTGGCGTACTTAGGGTTGTATCCTGATATTCAAACATATAAGAAAGCCATCGAAGAGTTTGCTAATGACAATGATGACCCTGATGAAGAAAGGCAATTTGACAATATTCTTGAGTGGAATGTTGGTGAGTTGACAAGCAAAGGAAAAAGCAAGGAAGAAATATTGGGAAAAATTCGCGACAAAAACTACAAGGCGATAAGTTTAAATTTGGATGATGATTTTCTTGAAAAGAACTTTTTGGGCTTTTCGTACCTTGTTCCAAAAACATCTAATGAGAAAGAGCAGCAAAGATATTATTCCTCAGTATTCAGAAATATAAATATTCAGGGCGAGCCCCTGCTGCCCCAGGAAAGTAGAGCATCATTATATTTTCTTGATCAAGATCTTGTTATGCTGTTTTCTCCCAATTTTTCAAAAAAAATATTAGTCAAAATCTTTAGCAATGAAACGAAATCTGACTTTGTTCGATATTTGGCGCTTTTATCGCAATATCATAATGACGGTGACGAAAAGAAAGTAGCTAGAAGCTATAAGCAGAGAATGGAAAAATATTATGAGGAGTACATTTTCGCAGCCATTAGCAATGAGAAATCTACGATTTTTGGGGGGTTTTCTAGTGTATTTCCAGACAAGAATTATGAAAGCTGTTTGGCAGAGTTGGAAATAGCTCTTGAAGAGTTAGGCGTTTTTGGCGATTATTCTTCTATTGTCGATGTTGATATGTATCTTTTCGGGCTGGTTTACCACATACTATTTCGCAAGAAAAAAATAGATGTATCTCAACCAAAAAAATTAAGAGAAGGTTTGGTAGAAGCTATAAATCGGTATAAGAAAGATCTATCCCACCAGAAGAATCCAAATAACTTAGGTCACTTAAGAAGCCGCATTAGTAAATCAATATATATTTATGGAAAATATGTAGTCAATGAATCATAATAAATTTATCTTTTCATCAATATCAAAAATGTTGGGGGATGCCGTTACTGCTACCAGTGGCGTGGGTTTCGGTATAGAGACATATCCAATATGTGACTATGTTATGCAATCCATTTTTTTAAAAATGACCGGCGCTCTAGAGCAAAAAATGAAATGCATTAGCTGGGAGATGGCAGCCAACGATTATGAATATCGATATTTTAGATATTCTCAAAAACCACTAGGTGAATGTTCAAGCTACAAAGAAAAAAAAGAAATTTACAAGGATTTGGTTGAACAAATAAGCAAGTTTAAAAATGAAGCGTTTGATCTGCACTCTATTAATAAAGCCAATATTCTAAATGAGTCATCAATGCAGGTAAGGAATTCATTTGAGGGTTCAAATTTAATGGTCTGGGCGCAAAAAGGCTTCAATGAATATCAAGAAATTTGGAGCGCAGTTTCTGAAAGGTATTTTATCCATGATAAAAGTAATTTATTTACAAATAGAAATAATCTATCGAATATAATCGGTGTAAAAAAATCTCTAGATGAAATGTATACCGATCATTTGTATAAGCATAGAAATAGAGTTGCTCACAATACTTTTTCTTACCAGCAGAATCTACCCACTCTTAATACATTAATTGGCGGGGGCTACATATATGACAACTATTTTGTATATTTTTCTATATTAGTATTGATAGATAATATTTTTATAAAATTGTATGAAGAGTACCTGTGTTCTCTTGAAGAATTTTGATTTTTAAGTGGATTCTTGGTTTCGGATCTGTCATTTGGCAATCCACTCATTTATAAGCGGGCTTATAAATAGAGCTTAGGCTACCAAGGCCAACTTCTATTGAGGAGTTTTCCCTCCAAGCCCCATATTGGGACGTTCGTTATTGTAGTGCCAGAGCCAACGTGTCGCATAGACTTGGACTTTTTAAATGCTGTCAAACAAGTATTGTGCCAGCCAGTAATAGCGTACGGTACGGTTGTAGCGCTATAGTGTATTAAATTAATAAGTTTTTTTTAATCTTTGAGTCTTCGGGCTGGCATGAAAAGACTTAGTATCATTTATTTCTAGAGCACGCCTAAACATTTTGTGTACTACTATTTGATTTGCTCTTTTTACTTCACTCTTAGATATTCTTGGCTGGTCTATGTGCGACCAAACAAATGTGTCTAAGGTGCTCATTTTTACTCCAATCATACCTGTGTGGTATAAGCATATTAGTATTTGAGATACAATTTCTGCCTCAGTTACTTTGCTCTTAGGCTCGAAAAACTTTTTAACACTCTTTACGCAAGGATCGCGAGGGTCATCTTCATGGATTTCCAAAGCAGCTTCTTCAAGTCTTTTACCCAATAAATTCGACCTAGTGAATGGATTTACTACTCCGCGGAGGATTTCTACTGTAGCCTCCAGTGCTGGATAAAACTCCGACCATTCCTCTTTAAGAGATTTCAATCGCTTTGTGGAATAGTTAACTTCTGCTGCATATATTGCGCGCCAAGATATCCTGTTACGGTCTGCAGCTATTAAAAAACACTCATTACAGAATTGGATAGCATCTCTTGGTCGGAATAGCGTCCGCTCAATAATGTAATCAATCGCTTCACCTGTGGCACCTTTCTTAGGGTTAGGGAAAATATCAATAAATCTCACTGCGCCGGATGTGTATTGTCTTCTATAAACCTCGTTTACTCGAGCAGATAATAGGTTCTTCAGGTCCTCTTTGCTCCAGATAAGAGGGACTAAGTATGCTTCATATTTTTCTTCTTGAAATCCTGAGTCTCTAGTCCTGTCAAAAACTAAGTCTAGGAGGTCTCTCCTGAGTGCAGTTACAACTTTAACTTGAGGTATCTTTCTCAGTGACTTTGTCTCCTCAATTAAAGCCCTAATGAAACGGCATCTAGTCTCGGTTTCCGCCCAATCTTCGTCTAGCTTATCTATTAATATATAGTATCTTTTCTGTCTATCATTAAATGCGAAGTCTGATAATAACTCTAAAACTTCATTTAATCTTTTTATCTGAATCCCACTGACTACCTGTGTGGCCAATGAGCGAATTTCAGATCTGACTTCCTCAGATAATGACCTTGCGCCCTCAAGCGAAATGTCAACCCCAGAAAATTTTGAACCTAGCTTGGCCTTTATGTCTTTAGTTAACTTTGTTGTTAACTCTTGGAGCTGCTCGTCCGTTTCTAACCAAAACCTATCACCCCACTCTGAAAAATATTCGAACGCTCTTTTTTTTACAGAATCTCTGCCTACCCACTGATTAAACCTGGATAGAAATGTATCGTTATCACTTTTATTTTTGAGGCTATACCTCAGTTTAAGAAGCTCGACTGTCAGTATATGGCGCCACAGTATCCGATAAAATAAATCTAGTTTGACATTTATTTCATTGAAAAACTGTATTATATTGGAGTGCTCTAAGAATCTTATTGAAATGTCATTTGGATCTAACATTGCAGAATGTTCAACATCTAAAGAAATCTTATATAGTAAAGCACTTTTCCCAGATCCCGTTCGGCCAAGTATAATAGAGGCTGGAGATTTTATGTCTAGCAGATTCTCTAACTGACCATTGTCAACGAAGCAAGACTTAAGTAGGTCGAAATCAGCTTCTGCATCCAATTCACCAATTTTTAGCCCCTTCTTTATAGTTATTACATCCATTAATAATTCGGCTCTTAATTAGGTTTTTTAAATCATATTTGTAAAGGTAGCAGAGTCTTATGAATGGTCAAGTACTTTAATGAAGGAGGTAAATCCAGCTTCGCAGCGAATGACAATCCGCCATTGTCATTTTGTCTGTTCCGCGTCTAGAATGGATGCCAGTGAATCATTCCAGTGCGGACAGGATTGCCGATGAAAACTGTGTTAACCCTAGGGTTGTTGAGCATGCTCGTGGCTGGCTTGCTGGGGTGTGCCAGCACGCCCGATGATGTGGCGAACGCCCGCCCTGACTGGGTAACCATGCCGCCGCGCACCGCCGATGTGATCTACGGAATGGGCGGTGTCCGGTTGTCGAGCAACGAGGCCGACAGCCTGCAACAAGCCCGCAATGCGGCAACTATTGATTTGCTGCAAAACCTGCAAGTACAAATCAGTGCGAATACCGCCAGCACCATCACCGCAAACGACAACACCATTGCGTCAACCTATCAACAGTCCATCCAATCCGTTGTGCCAGATATCAATATTGAAGACACGCGTTTGGTCGATACTTGGCGTAGCCCGGAAGGCATTGTCTATGCATTGGTGTCTTTAAATACGCTGGAAGCGGCACGCCGACAATCGCGGTTGTTTGAAGACGATCGACGCGCACTGCAGGCGGTGGAAATCGACATAAGTGCACCGCAATGGCTGCAGTTGCAAGGCTGGCACAGCATTATGGCGGCGGTTGGCAGTATGGAAGCACGAAATCAGTTGCACCAGTTTTTGGTTGGGCGCGTGATCGATGTTGGTTGGGCGAACCGCCGGGCTGAAATCATTCAGGCGCATCAACAATTTATGGCGCAGTTGCCCTTAGGGTTAGACGCCGAAAATACCCTGGCGGCAGAACAGGCGAGTGCAATCAGAGCTGTTTTCGCTAACCAAGGCTTGGGTTTTACCGATGCCGCACAAGCGGTATGGCGTTTATCGGTGAATATGAGCGAAGAAGCGCAAACCCAAGGCGCCATGCATTACAGCTTCGTCACCACCGCCATGCGCCTGACCGATGAACAAAATGTTGTGCGCTGGCAAGCCAGTGCCACCCGTCGCGGTGTGGCCGGCAGTGCTGATCGTGCGTTGCAGCAGGCGGTGACTGCTACACTAGACCATTTAAATACCGCGTTTATTGACGCCCTAGAACCCTAAGCCCCCGAGGAATTCACTATGCGTAAACCCTATTTAGCTTTATCAGCCCTTGCCATTGCCGTGTTGGCCGTCGGTTGTTCCAACAAGCAAACGGAAGCCCAACCAGAACCCATGACCCGCAGCGGTGTGCCGACTTGGGTATTCACCCCCGAAGTGGCCGATGGCCGTGCTGCGACGGGCTGCACCCCCGCTTCGGCCAATATCAGCCTAGACAGCAGCCGGGCCGACATGTTGGCCCGCCAGCAATTGGCCGCCAGTATGTCCGCGCAAGTACAGGCGTTGCGTGAGGACTATCAACGCCGGGTAGAAGCCACCACCGATGGCGTGAACATCGGCACCAGCTATGAGGAAGCGGCGCGTGAAGTGGTTGACCAGCGTTTGGTTGGGGCACGTCGTGTGACCGCCGACTACGTAGACATCAACGGTGCTCGTAACTTCTGTTCGATGGTTGCGGTGTCGGAAGCAAACGTCCGCGCTGTCGTAGAAGAAATGGCCATCGTTACCGAAGCTGACCCTGAAGTTATGACCAACGCTCAGGCGTTTGAAATGTTCATGAGCCAAAATGCCATGAACCGTTTGAACGAAGCTTTAGACCCGCAGTAACCGTTGCTGAGTATGCCGCAACCGGTTCGGCCCTGAGCGCTTGCCATCGTGCACTTTCAGGGCTGAACGCGCTAAATAAAGCTCGCTATGTGCCTATAATAAGCGCACAGTGCTTGTCCGGCTTTCGATCTACATCTTCACGCCTCCACGAAAAACAAAGCGTACCCTTGCGCCCCGGAATCTCCAGAATGCTGGCTTAGACGCCAGTGTACAAACACTGTGAGACGCTGTGCCTTCCCTAACGCCTCTGCCTTAACCCGGTCGTCTCGTAACGGTCGACGCCATAGATTACCTACGGGTCATCCATGAGCCGCCTTCACCTGCATACCTTTATTCCTTGAGAATACGATGACGTCAATTAAACGATTTTCTTCGCCCGTGGCCTTATTAATGGCCATGCTGGCATTTCTTGTCGTGGCTGGCTGTAACAGCACCAGCAGCAACTCAGATGATTCTGATGATGGGGTAAAACCTACCGTCCTCAGCACAGGCCCTGTTATCGCCGCCGTGGGCGTCTCGACAACCGCCAAAATCGTCGCTGCCTTCAGTGTGGCAATGAACAGCGAAACGCTGACGACCACCAGCATGACCTTAGGTGCCGCGGCTCAGTCCGCTGTGGTCGGCCAAGTCACCTATGACAGCGTCACCAAAAGTGTTCGTTTTGCGCCGACCAGCGCCTTGAGTGCAAACACCCTCTATACCGCGACCATCACCACGGCCGCAAAGTCCGCAGATGGGGTAGCGCTTGCGAGTGCCCATACGTGGACCTTCACTACCGGGGAGGTCGCCGATGTTTCGGCACCGACGGTCAGTTCGACACAGCCTGCTAACGCTGCCGTTAATGTACCGAGAAACCGCAACATCACCGCCAGCTTCAGCGAAGTCTTAAACCCGCAGACCATTACATCGTCGAGTTTTACCTTGCAGGATGCAAACGACGCAACGGTTGCGGGTGACGTGAGTTATTTAGGCACCACGGCTACCTTTAACCCAACCAATGACCTAGCTGCCAATACAGAATACACCGCGACCCTAACCACGGGCATGCAAGACTTATCTGCCAATGCATTGGCGGCTAATAGCGTATGGACGTTCACCACCAGTGATGAATTAGCCAACGGCCCGGCACCTGTGAACTTAGGCAGCGCGGGTAATTACGCCATCGTTGCAAAAACGGGTATTTCGACCACGGGTGTGACCGCAATCACGGGTGATCTTGCTTTGAGTCCAGCGGCTGAAACACTGATCACAGGCTTCTCGCAATCGCGCGATGCGTCGGATACGTTTTCAACCTCAGGCGTCGTTACGGGTAACATTTATGCTGCCAATATGGCGGTGCCTACTCCAGCTACGCTGACCACAGCAATAAGTGATATGGAAACCGCTTATACCGATGCGGCAGGGCGCTCATTGCCTGACTTCACTGAATTAGGAGCAGGCAACGTGTCAGGAATGACGTTGACACCCGGCTTGTACAAATGGGGCACAGGCTTGTTGATGACCTCTAACGTAACCTTAAGTGGCGATGCTAACGCGGTATGGATATTTCAAGTAGCCAGCAACCTAACTGTTGAAAATGGTGTTGCGCTGACACTCACTGGTGGCGCATTGGCTGAGAATGTCTTTTGGCAGGTTGCAGGTTCGGTAACCTTTGGTACAACGTCTAGCTTCGTCGGCATTGTTATGAGCCAAACGAATATAGACATGCAAACAGGTTCGAGCTTAAGTGGTCGAACCATGGCCCAAACGGCAGTAACCTTAGACGCGACAACGGTTACTCAACCTTAATCTTTTGTTGTAATGCAAAAGCCCCGAGAGGGGCTTTTTTTGTGGCTATTGTGTTGTATGTTCATCAAACCCTTCAATAACTTTCGCCTCCCTGCATCGCTTAAACTGTTCCGCCTACAAATCCAACACCAGCTTCGCTGACTTAGAACGCGAACAACAGGGTGTAAACTGATCGTTCGCGGCTTTTTCATCGTCGGTTAAATAACGGTCGCGGTGTTCCGGTGTGCCGTCCAATATTTTGGTGACACAGGTGCCGCAAATGCCTTGTTCACACGACGTGAGCAGGTCGATGTCGTTATCAATCAATACGTCTGCGATGGTCTTATCGGCGGGGATAACAAAGCTCACGCCACTGCGCGCTAATTCCACGGTAAAGCTGCCGTCGCCACTGGTGTCTACATCTGCCCCAACGAAGTATTCCGTATGCAGTTGACGTTTCGGCCAACCGGCGGCTTCGAAGGTGTTGATTACCGCATCATTGAATGATTCTGGTCCGCATACGTAAATATGCACCGCCGCTTCGGGCTTGGCGGCCATTGCGGCGAGGTCTATGCGTTTGCCACCTTCAACCTTGGTGTAATGGAAATGCACCCGATCAGCGTAGGGTGCGCTCATTAAATAGTCCACAAAGGCAGCGTGTTCAGGTTTGCTCGCGGAATAGTGCAGTTCGAACTCGCCCCCTTTGGCATGCAGCTCTTCGGCCATCGCCAGAATTGGGGTGATACCTATACCACCCGCGAATAACACACTGCGGCGTGCATCATGGTCGAGCGCAAAATGGTTGCGCGGTGCGCTGATGTGCAGATAGTCGCCTTCTTTCACCTGCTCATGCATCGCAATCGAGCCACCACGCGATTTCGGTTCGCGTAAAACGGCAATCTGGTAACGGTTACGTTCACTGGAGGCATTACTCAACGAATACTGCCGCAGGTGCTCGCCGTCGGTTTGTACGTCGATGTGCGCGCCTGCCGTAAAAGGAGGCAGTTCCCGGCCGTGCGGGTCAACCAGCTCGAAACAGCTGATGTCTGCCGCCACCGACGTTTTTTTCTTCACCTCGACAATCATGCTCAGGCTGGTCTTGCTCATGTTCCGTTACCTCAAGGGCTAGGCGGCTGCCGAGATTTTGGCGGCTGCCTTTGCTCATCAATTATTGTTCAGCGGCGATGATTTTATCCAACATACGGCGTGCCAGTACACCGCCACCATCGATGTTGAGTTTCAGCAACTGTCGGTCGGGGTTATCCAGCAGGTTGCGCTGTTGCGCTTCCAGCATTTCCAGATCTTCCGAGAAAATCTGCCCTTGGCCTTCGCGAATCTTATCGGTCAACTCAGTATCGTTAGGCTTAAAGTTACGTGCCATGCCCCAGAAATACCAAATCGAGGTTTCCGTTTCCGGGGTGATGAAATCCACCACAATACTGGAAGCCTTCTTGTCGGCCGGTGCGTCGTAGCCGCCGTGTCCGGCGTGCGCCACACCCACTTCAATCATGATATGGCTGGGCGGGGTAAAGCGGCTAATCTGCCAGCGGTCTACTGGCACATTTGGATCCAAGTCGTTGAACCGCAATGCGTTCTGCCAAAATGGCGGTGCCGGGATCTTTTCCATGGTGCGCTTGGTGACAATGGTGTCACCATCGCGGAAGGACTCGGGCGGCTCATCTTCAATTTCCGGCTGGCCAATGCTGGTGGAATGCACATAGGTTTCATGGGTTAAATCCATGAGGTTGTCGATCATCAATTTGTAATTGCAGTTGATGTGGTACAGGCCACCACCGTATGCCCAGTTCGGGTCGTCAAACCAGCTAAAATCCGGGATCAGGTCGGGGTTGGCCTGTTCAGCGTCACCGGTCCACACCCAAATAAAGCCATAACGTTCTTCAACCGGATAGCTACGCACGCCGGGAAAGGCACTGACCCGCTGACCGGGCATTGACTTACAATTACCGTCGCAATTCATCACCATGCCGTGATAGCCGCACACGAGGTCGCCTTCATTATTGACGAAACCCAGTGAGAGCGGCGCGCCACGGTGCGGGCAGAAGTCGGCAATGCCTACGGCCTTTTCTTTGCTGCGGTAGAACACAATACGTTCGCCGCAAATTTGCCGCCCAAGAGGTTTCTCGGCAATTTCATCCGGGGTGCAGGCCACATACCAGGTGTTTTTAGGCCATGAGTGAGTCGTTGTCATTGCAGTCCTCCAAGGGCAGTAATTTGCCACGCTGTCTTTTTATGGATCCAAAATTAGAATTATGCTGCCATTAAGTCAAGTAAATTTGTTTATATGGATCCAAAGCGTTGCGGAAACATTAAACTTGGCGACGGCACCTTGCACCCAAGGTAAGCTACGACCACAATCGCTTTTTAGGATCCAGAATGACTGAGGAAGTCTGTGCATGAGTAACGTCAGCCACCTAGCGGTAACCAATTTGCGCCGCCTCATCAGTGATGGGCATTTGGCTCCTGGGCAAAAATTACGCGAAGTGCAAATTGCCGATATGCTGGGGGTTTCTCGCACGCCCATTCGGCTAGCCTTTCGTACGCTTGAACAAGAAGGTCTATTAGAACGCAGCGGTAAGCAGGGTTTTGTGGTGCGGGCGTTTTCGCTTGACGATGTATTATGCGGGCTGGAAGTGCGCGGCGTATTGGAGGGGTTGGCGGCACGTCGGTTAGCCGAGCGTGGACTGCCGGATGCTATTCGAGAGGGGCTCCAAGAATGTCTTAACGACGGCGAGGCGCTGTTTGCACGGGCTGAACGCAGTGCTGAGGGGATTGATGTATGGGCCGACCTGAACGCCCGTTTTCACAGCCTGATCGTTGAGGGAGCGGACAGTCGGCCCATTGCGGATGCCATTGCGCGCAACAAGCATCTGCCTTTTGCATCATCCGATTCCATCATGTTTGACGTTGATCACCTGGATAAAGAATTTCGTAAACTGCAGTTGGCACACATGCAACATCAGTTGGTGTTTCAAGCCCTGGTACATGGAGAAGGCGCACGGGCAGAAATGCTGATGCGCGAACATGCTTACATCGGCGTGCGTTACAGCAGTTTGTTTGGTTTACCGGATCGTCACAGCGCATAAATTGGACGCACCGTACCACCGGTGCAACGTCCGCTTGCGGTACACTGCGGCCAAATAATTTGTTTCCTACCAATGGAGTAACCACCATGGCGAAAGCACTGACTGCTTTAACAGACACCTGCCGTATTGGTTTGGGTTGCATGAATCTTTCGCACGCTTATGGCGTGTCGACCCCGGAAGCGGATGCCGTGCGGCTGCTGAACCGCGCCCTCGACTTGGGTTACAACCATTTGGATACCGCTGCACTATACGGTTTTGGTGCCAACGAAACCTTGCTTGGCAAAGCCGTTATGCACCGCCGCGATGAATTTTTCTTGGCCAGCAAATGCGGAATGTTCAAAGGCCCGGATGGCAAACGGTTGATTGATGGTCGACCCGAAGCGTTGCGACGCGTGTGTGATGAGGCGCTACAGCGCTTGGGCGTGGAGCATATTGATCTGTACTACCTGCACCGTTGGGATAAATCGGTGCCGATTGAAGAGAGTGTCGGCACGCTGGCCGATTTGAAGCAAGAGGGTAAGATCGGTGCCATTGGGTTGTCCGAAGTGTCGGCCGCTACCTTACGCAAAGCGCATCGCGAACACCCCATTGCCGCCGTGCAAACCGAATATTCTTTGTGGACCCGCAATCCGGAAATAGCGGTATTGGATGCCTGCCGTGAACTGGGGGCGACCTTTGTTGCCTTCAGTCCGGTCGCGCGGGGCATGTTAACGGATGCCATGCCTGACCCTGACCGGCTGATCGACAGTGACTTACGGCGTAACATGCCGCGTTTTCAAGCGGAACATTTTGCGGCCAATCGTCAGGCTATAGAGGGTATGCAAGCGGTGGCAAAACGCACCGGTTACACCACGGCGCAATTGGCGTTGGCTTGGGTATTAAGCCGTGGCGAGCACATTGTTGCCATTCCCGGTACCACATCGCAGGTGCATCTGGAAGAAAACTTCCAGGCAAAAGACCTAAACCTGAGTGCCGATGTGCTGGCCGAGCTGGACCGCTTGGTGAATCGAGACACCATTCACGGGCCACGCTATAACGCGGCGACGCAGGCGGAAATTGATACCGAGGAATTTACAGCATAAGGTGACAAGCACGGCTAAAAAATGGACAATCTGGAACAAACCATAACAAGGGTGCGGTTTGTTCATGAAGTGGAACATAGCAGATTTGCCTGTTTTTGCAGCCGTGGTGGAACACCAAGGCATTTCCTCGGCGGCACGTGCGTTACGCATGCCAAAGTCCAGTGTCAGCCGATTTGTGCAGCGTTTAGAAGACGATTTGCAAGTCCGCTTGTTGGATCGCAATTCGCGCCATGTGCGGATGACCAGCGAAGGGGAAGTGTTTTATAAGCACTGTAAACTGATCCTCGAACAAGTGGATGCCGCCGATGCGCACATGAACGGCATCACGCATGACCCCAGTGGGTTGTTAACCGTGTCACTGCCCATGGCGTTCAGCCGACTGATCCTAGCGGGGAATCTGCATCGCTTCCGCAAAGCCTATCCCGATGTGGAACTGAATATTCAAATTACCCCGAATCAGGTCAACCTGCTGGGTGATCACATTGACGTTGCGGTGCAAGTCGGTGAGTTACCCGATTCCGACATGATCGCCATCACGTTGTTTGAAACGCCGCTGGTGTGGGTCGCCAGCCCGGCTTTTCTGAAGACCATACCGTTTCCCCGCACCCTCGATGAGTTGCTGGAGAATGTGCACATCTGCGAGCAGCGCTATCACAATAAACCATTGAAAGTGCGTCATGGCGACCAACGTCAGATGCTCAATATCGGCGGCGAAATCGAAACCACCGACCCGATCATGGTGCGGGATACCGTGGTGGCCGGTGCCGGTATTTCCTTGCTGCCTTATTTATACGTGCGTGATGATATTGCGCAAGGCAAATTGCGTCAGGTGGGACATGATTGGATTATCGAACCTCAGGCCAAGGCGTCAGCGGTGTACACCAGCCGTCGCATGTTGAGTGCACGTACTCGCGTCTTCATTGATTTCTTGAAGACCCTCAGCGAGGAAGCCATGGCGGAAAAATAGCCCGTCAGAGGAACGCATTGTTCGTCGGGCCTTTTCGGTTCAGGCATGGGCTATGATTTGTCCATTGAATCCGCAAGAGGCCAGACCATGGCAATGCCAGAACCGCACAGAATGCAGACGCATTGGGCGCTGGAAAACCTGATAAAAGCCAGCGTGCACTGTGTTGATACGCGCGACTACCTAGCATTCGGGGCGCTGTTTGCGCTCGACGGCAGGCTTTACCGCCCGACCTCGCCTGAGCCGATTGTCGGGCCTGAGGCCATTGCCAAGGCCTATGCGCAAACACCCCCTAACCGTTTTAATCGTCACCTCGTCACCAACGTACTTATTACGAATTTAACCGCTGACCGGGCGACAGTGCAGAGCTATGTGCTGCTGTTTTCAACCGAGGATGCCGCTGCGGTAGCGCAACCTTTCGGCGCGCCCGTGGCACGCGCCCTGGTGGGTGAATTTGCTGATCAATGTATGTTGACGCCTGATGGCTGGCGTTTGCATGAGCGGCGTGCCGCTTTCACGTTAAACATGAACCCCATGCCAGCCACAGGAGTAGCGTAAAATGAAACCAGTCTTGATGATGTTACCCGGTCTGATGTGTGACCGCACCGTATGGGCACCGCAGATCGAGGCCTTGGGCGATGCCGTGGTCACTCATGTCGTGGACTACGAAGCGGCTACATCTATTACGGGTATGGCCGAGGAAGTTCTGCGCTTGGCACCCGCCTCCTTCGCCATGACCGGGCATTCCATGGGCGGGCGCGTAGCCTTAGAGGTGCTTCGCATGGCGCCACAACGCGTTGAACGTGTGGCCTTAATGGATAGCGGTTATCGTGCATTGGCCGACGGCGAGACAGGCGAACAAGAAATCGCTGGCCGCATGCGGTTCGTTAACCTTGCCAAAGAGAAGGGCATGCGGGTGATGGGTCAGGAGTGGTTGCAAGGCATGGTGCACCCGGAGCGTCGCCGTGATACCCAACTGTGTGGCGACATTCTGGATATGATTGCCAGCAAAACACCGGCTCTGTTCGAGCGCCAAATAAAAGCGTTGATCGAACGTCCGGATGCGACAGAGGTCTTGCGCAGCGTGCGCTGCCCGACCACCTTTATCACTGGACGACAAGATACCTGGAGCGATGTAGCACAACATCAGGCTATGGCAGCGTTAGTGCCTGGCAGCCGCTTGGTCGTTATTGAAGATGCCGGCCACATGAGCACCATGGAGCAACCAGAGGCCGTGACGCAAGCCTTGCGGGACTTCTTGTTTGATTGATCTACAAGCCGAAGCGGGCCAACTTCTCGTACAGGGTTGATTTGGAAATGCCGAGGTATTTGGCGGTGCGTAGTCGGTTGTCGCCGCAGGTGGCCAGTGCTTCACGCAGAATCACCCGTTCGGCGCTGGCTAAACGCTCTTTCAGGGTGCCGCCGGTATCCACATCTTGGGCACGTGCTCCGGCAATATGTTCGGGCAGCGCAGGCAACGAAATCTTCCGTCCTTGGCTCATGTAAAACGTTGCTTCCAGCACGTTCTCCAATTCCCGAATATTGCCCGGCCAGCGGTATTCCAGTAAGGCGGTCAGCGCCTGTGCGGTCAATTTCGGCGTGCGCCGTCCAGTACGACGAGCCAGACGGCTCAAGAAGTGGTCGGTTAAAGCGGGAATATCTTCCCGGCGTTCCCGCAGTGGCGGCAAATTGAGCGGCACGACATTGATGCGGTAGTAAAGGTCTTCGCGGAATTCACCCTTGGCAATCAGATCTTCTAATGGTTGGTGGGTGGCCGCCACCAAGCGTATGTTTACCGGAATCAGCCGGGTAGCGCCGACGGCTTCCACTTCACGGTCTTGCAGCACGCGCAGCAGTTTGGCTTGCATGGCCAGTGGCATGTCACCCACTTCATCTAAAAACAGCGTGCCATTGTTCGCCAATTGAAATTTACCGGGCTTGCCGCCTTTGCGCGCGCCGGTAAATGCTCCATCCTCGTAACCGAACAGTTCGGCTTCCAGCAGATTTTCGGGGATAGCGGCACAGTTCACCTTGATAAAGGGACCTTCAGCGCGCTCGGATAGTTGGTGGATGGCGTGGGCATAGAGTTCCTTACCGGTGCCGGATTCCCCGCGAATTAGCACCGAAACATCCCCCGAGGCGACCTTTTTTACTTTCTCATTGAGCGCATAGATCGACGGACTGCGCCCTATGATGTCATTCAACCGGAAATGTGCGCCGCTGGTGGATACTTTGTCATCGTCCTGTTGTTGGCGATAGAAATCGCGCTCGGCGATTAAGGCGCGAATCTGACTGTTGATCTGCTTCCATTCGTGGGTGTCGTGAAACAAAACCGTACCCACAGCGCCGACGACCTTGCCGTCCACCATGATCGGGTAGCGATTGGCGATCATGTGGTTGCCGCGAATTTCTTGCAGCGACGTGCGTTCGGGCTTGCCAGTTTCAACCGCCAGGTGCATACGGGTGTTTTCGATCACATCGGTGACTTTTTTTCCGACCACATCATCTCGGTTAATGCCAATGAACTGGGCGTAAGGCCGGTTCATGAACAGGATGCGCGCCTGATCATCGACAATCACAATCCACTCTTCCATGGCATCGAAGGCGGCAGCGTAACTCTCGCTGGATTGCGTCAGTTTAGACAATAAGGGTGAATGGGCCATAAAACCTCCGAAACAGTGCGGGTATCATGCCAGTTTTCCGGAAAACTGGATAGTGTCCTGAAGTTCGGACGGCATGCAGAGGCGATGTCTATTGAGCTGCGGTACTATTTTCCGAAAGGTCGGATAGATCGCCGCCCCTAACGGTGCTAAATGGACGTAGCTCTAGGGTCAATATCCATTAAGTCATTGAAATATATAGATATTTATTCGTTGGCGTGAATTTTGATATGGCTTGGCTCACATGCGCGGCGACATGGGTCGCCCATTACGTCACGTAACATGACAACAATAAAAAAGGCAGTATGATGAAATGGCAATTGAACTTCCGGCAGAGCCTGTGGGCTTTGCTGGTACTGGTCGTGTTGGGTATGGCTACCCTGATGACCATTGGTATCTTTGGTTTAGTACAACAAAATCGCGCCTTTGGGCAAGTCAGTACGACCGCCGATCAAGCTTTGGATTTGCTCGCGCTGGAGGCCGACATCGTGCAAATGGAACTGGCACGCCGGGATTTAACCAGTGCTGCGGAAGAAGACTTTCGGGCGCGCTTGGCCGCACTACCGCAGCGCATTGCCGACACGCTGCAAGGCATTACGATGGATACGCGTGCGGTGGCTGCCCTGGCAGATGACTTTGCCGTCGCCTTTGATCATACCTTGACCTATCAAGTCGCTGTCGGCCTGTCACCGAACGAAGGGCAGCAGGGAGCGCTGGCGGCCAGTGCTGAAGCCTTGGCGTATGAGTTGGAAGGCCTGGGCGCTTTGGTCACACGTTTTAACGCTGTGCGTGCACAAGAAAAGGATTTTGTTATTGCGCTGTCGCCCTCCAACATAGAGCGTTGGCAGTCTGGCATTGCCGACTTTGCGGCCAATCTTGAACGCCTCGGTTTCAACGATGAATTCAGTAGCTATCTGCAAGACTATGCCGACGCCAGTGCCGCGCTGATAGAGGGGCGCCTGGCCCTCAACGCTGCCACCGCAGAATTAAATGCTGTGGGCAATGGTTTAATGGTTGAACTGGCGGAATTGGCCCGTCGGGTCACTGGCGAACAACTCCTACAAGCACAGGCGGATGCCCGCGCCCAGGTCAACGTGCAACGCGCCAGTATGATCTTTACGGGTGTGTTGGTGGCCACCTTGCTGGCGGGTGCCATTCTATGGCTCAGTCGCCGCTTACAATCACGTATTGCTGCGTTGCTGGCGTTTCTTGATGCGGTTGCATCCGGTGACTTGCGTGATCGATTGCCAACGCGTCAGGGCGATGACGAGCTGGGAGCCCTAGCCCAGGGCATCAACCACACCGTTGAAGCGCTATCGGGCTTGGTGGTGGGTTTGCAAGCCAGCAATCAGCAACTGCAAAGCATGGCAACGGTGATGGAGGAACATATCGGTGGTTTACGCAGCGCCGGCGATGCCTTGCATGAACGCAGCGACGCCTTGGCATCCGCGATGGAAGAAGTCAGTGCCACCACCGATCAGGTAGCCGCTTCGGCTGCGGTGGTGGATGAAGCCACCGAAGGTGCGGCACAGGCCGCGCATCAAGGGGGTCAGGTGATCGGTCAAGCCATTGACGCCATGCAGGAAATTGCGGCCACGGTCGCGGTGATCGACCAACGGGCCGGTCACTTGGGTGAACATTCCGACAAAATTGGTTCGGTGTTGGAGTTGATCAATGGCATCGCGGAAAAAACCAGCTTATTGGCGTTGAACGCCGCCATTGAATCGGCACGTGTCGGCGAGGCCGGGCGTGGTTTTGCCGTGGTGGCCGATGAGGTGCGCACCCTGGCAGAGCAAACCGCAGGGGCGACCGGCGATATCGGGCAACGCATTCTGGGCATTCAGCGTGATACTCAAGCCACCATTGAGGCGGTTAAACAAGCCCGCAGTCAGGTGGAATTGGGTTCACAGTTGGGACAAGAAGCCTTAACCGCCGTGGAAGGCATTCGCACCACCAGTGCGGATTCATCGCAACGCATGGATGAAGTTCGGGTGGCGGTAGACGAGGTGGCGCGCACGACCAGCACCATGACGCAAGACATGGATCATATTGCGACACTGGTCAGCGACCAGCAAGCCAAGGTGATGCAGTTGCTTGCCATCACCCATGACGTTAACACAGAGGCACAAAGTCTGGCCGCTGGTGTTAGCCAATTTAAGGTTTAAATTTGACCCCTTAGGCAGCTTTGGTGCGGCGTTGACGGATGATTTATGCGCCGCTCGCATGACTCTTTAAAGCCGATTTCACATAGACATAGCGCCCCAATTCCCATAAAATTCACCAAATTTGCCTGTGGGGTCACAGGGCGAAAAAATGCAATCAAGCGAGGTGAGCTTCCGGTTCATCTCGCTTTTTTACAACCCTTAGTCAGACGATCCAAGCATATCGCTGCATGATGCTGAGAGATTGCCGAAAGTTGACGCTAATTGGGTTTCGTTCTTAAAGTTCCGCAGTGCATAACGAGTTTTCAGTGACCGGGTGAGGACCTTAACTTTGACTATACCAGCCATACTTGCGCTCGCCGATGGGAGCGTGTTCCATGGCATCGGGATCGGCGCGGAAGGTGAAACCACAGGAGAAGTGGTGTTCAATACTTCCATGACCGGCTATCAGGAAATCCTGACAGACCCCTCCTATGCCGAGCAGATCGTTACCCTGACCTACCCACACATCGGCAATACGGGTGTGAATTCTGAAGATGAAGAGTGTGACACACTCTGGGCCAAAGGCCTGATCATCCGTGACCTCCCGCTGTTAGCCAGCAATTTCCGCAGTGAAGAAACCCTTTCGTCTTATATGCAGCGTCATAACATGGTGGCGATTGCGGATATCGACACGCGACGTCTCACCCGTATCCTGCGCGAAAAGGGCAGCCAGAACGGTTGCATCATGGCCGGTGCTGATGCGAGTGCGGAAGCAGCCATTGCGAAAGCGCAGGCTACGCCATCGTTAAAGGGTATGGACTTGGCGAAGGTGGTGAGTACGGCGAAATCTTACGATTGGCGCGGTGGTGTGTGGGCCTTGGGTGAAGGTCACCCGGAGTTGGCGGATGCCGATTTACCGCACCATGTTGTCGCGTTCGACTATGGCGTGAAACGTAACATTCTGCGCATGTTGACCAGTCGCGGCTGTCGGGTAACGGTCGTCCCGGCACAAACCCCGGCGAAAGATGTTTTAGCTCTCAAGCCAGATGGTGTATTTCTGTCCAACGGCCCCGGTGACCCAGAGCCGTGTGATTACGCGATTTCTGCCATTAAAGAGATTCTGGCAACCGACATTCCAGTGTTCGGCATTTGCTTGGGTCATCAGTTGTTGGCATTGGCCAGTGGCGCAAAGACCGAGAAGATGAAGTTCGGGCACCATGGGGCGAACCATCCGGTGCAGGATTTGGCGACCAAGAAGGTGATGATCACCAGTCAGAACCATGGTTTCGCGGTTGCGGAAGACAGTTTGCCAAGCAACCTTGAAGCCACGCATCGTTCGTTGTTCGACGGTTCGTTGCAGGGTATTCGCCGCACGGATAAGCAAGCGTTCAGCTTTCAGGGGCACCCTGAAGCCAGCCCAGGCCCGCAAGACGTTGCCGGCTTATTCGACCAGTTCGTCGAGATGATGGCAGCGCGTTGATGCGCGTATGTAGCTCTTGCTGATGTGGATACCCACCGCCTTGCGCAGACACGCATAAACCGATTATCAAGCGCATCCTTGCGCTTGACCCTTCGGGCTCCCTGCGGTCGTGCAAATTCGTTCCTGACGAATTTGTCCCTGGGGGGTCGGCGGCCAGGCTAGGGTTTATCGCCCCTCTTAGGCCTGCCCCCGATTGATCAAAGCGTGTCGGTTGCTTTGAACTGGGTACGGGGTACAGCCGCAGGCAGTGCGGACCACTCAAAGCAGACCCTTTGCGGCAGGAAGCCGCAATGGAGCCCCATGGATGGGTTTATGCGTGTCTGCGGCGAGTGGTCCGTAATGTCGGCGGCGGCGGTGCAGCCAAGCGGGTACCGGCGAACGTACGAATTTGAACAGTACTGAATACATTTAGGCACCAAAAGAGAAACTTGACTCATGCCGAAGAGAACAGACATACAAAGCATTTTGATCATTGGCGCTGGCCCGATTGTGATTGGGCAAGCCTGTGAATTCGACTATTCAGGCGCGCAAGCCTGTAAAGCCCTGCGGGAAGAAGGGTATCGAGTCATTCTCGTCAACTCCAACCCCGCGACGATTATGACCGACCCCAGCATGGCCGATGCGACCTATATTGAGCCCATCGTCTGGCAAGAAGTCGCTAAAATCATCGAAAAAGAGCGCCCAGACGCCGTATTGCCCACCATGGGTGGTCAGACCGCATTGAACTGCGCCCTCGACCTCGAACGTAATGGCGTGTTGGAAAAGTTTGGTGTCACCATGATCGGCGCCAACGCCGACACCATCGACAAAGCCGAAGACCGCTACCGCTTCGACAAAGCCATGAAAGCCATCGGCCTCGAAACCCCGCGCTCTGGCATCGCGCACAGCATGGAAGAAGCCTGGGCTATACAAAAAGACCTCGGTTTCCCGACCATCATTCGCCCCTCGTTCACCATGGGTGGTTCTGGCGGTGGTATTGCGTACAACAAAGAAGAATTTGAAGAGATCTGCCTGCGCGGACTCGACCTCTCGCCCACCAACGAACTTCTGATCGATGAAAGCCTGATCGGCTGGAAAGAGTATGAAATGGAAGTCGTGCGTGACAAAAATGACAACTGCATCATCATCTGCTCGATCGAAAACTTTGACGCCATGGGCGTGCACACCGGTGACTCCATCACCGTTGCCCCCGCGCAAACGTTGACCGACAAAGAATACCAAATCATGCGTAACGCCTCCTTGGCAGTGTTGCGTGAGATCGGTGTCGAAACCGGCGGTTCCAACGTGCAGTTCGGTATCGACCCGAAAACGGGCCGTATGGTCATCATCGAAATGAACCCACGGGTATCTCGCTCGTCAGCATTGGCATCGAAAGCAACGGGCTTCCCGATTGCCAAGGTTGCGGCCAAACTGGCCGTGGGTTACACCTTGGATGAATTGAGCAACGAGATCACTGGCGGTTTAACGCCTGCCTCTTTCGAACCCTCCATTGATTACGTGGTCACTAAAATTCCACGTTTTGCTTTTGAGAAATTCCCGCAAGCCAACGATCGCCTGACCACGCAGATGAAGTCGGTGGGTGAAGTGATGTCGATTGGCCGTAACTTCCAAGAATCTTTCCAAAAAGCCTTGCGTGGTTTGGAAGTGAGTTCGGCCGGTTTAGAGCCCATTGTCGACCTGAACGAAAACGGCGCCCGTGAAGCCATTGTGCGTGAGCTGAAAGAACCCGGCCCACAACGCCCTTGGTATCTGGGTGATGCGTTCCGTTTGGGCATGAGCGTACAAGAAGTCTATGAACTGAGCGGCGTAGATCCGTGGTTCCTGATTCAACTGGAAGACCTGATTAAAGACGAAGCCAAAATTGCTGCCAGCAACCTGTCCACGCTGGATGCTTCAACCTTACGTGCCTACAAACGCAAAGGCTTTGCCGATGAACGTTTGGCTGCTTTGCTAGGCGTAAAAGAAAGCGAAGTGCGGGCACTGCGGCATCAACACGGCATTCGTCCGGTCTACAAGCGCGTGGACACCTGTGCGGCGGAGTTTGCCACCAGTACTGCCTATCTGTATTCCAGCTATGACGAAGAATGCGAGTCTAACCCCAGTGAGCGCGAGAAAATCATGGTCATCGGCGGTGGCCCGAACCGCATTGGTCAGGGTATCGAGTTCGACTACTGCTGCGTGCATGCTGCTTTAGCGATGCGCGACGAAGGTTACGAAACCATCATGGTGAACTGTAACCCGGAAACCGTTTCGACCGATTACGACACCTCCGACCGCCTGTATTTCGAGTCGGTGACATTGGAAGACGTATTGGAAATTGTCGACCTCGAAAAGCCGAAAGGTGTGATCGTGCAGTACGGCGGACAAACGCCACTGAAACTCGCGCGGGCACTGGCGGCGGCCGGTGTGCCCATCATTGGCACCTCACCGGAGGCAATCGACCGCGCGGAAGACCGTGAACGCTTCCAGCAGATGATTCAAAAGTTGAACCTGTTGCAGCCTGACAACGCCACGGTGCGCAGTGTCGAGCAAGCGGTCATCAAAGCCGCTGAAATCGGTTATCCGTTGGTGGTGCGCCCGAGCTATGTATTGGGTGGCCGGGCGATGGAAATCGTTTATGACGAAGAAGAGCTGCTGCGCTACATGCGCGATGCGGTGAAGGTATCGAACGACTCGCCCGTATTACTGGACCGCTTCCTGGACAGCGCCATTGAAGTCGATATCGACGCCGTATGCGACGGCGAGCGTGTGGTGATTGGTGCCATTATGCAGCACATTGAACAAGCGGGCGTACACTCGGGTGACTCCGCCTGTTCGTTGCCACCGTTCTCGTTATCGGACGACATTCAAAATATGATTCGTGAGCAAGTTTCCGCGATGGCTCTCGAGTTGGGTGTTGTCGGTTTGATGAACGTGCAAATGGCATGGCAAGATGGCCAACTGTACGTCATTGAAGTGAATCCGCGTGCATCACGCACCGTACCGTTCGTATCGAAAGCCATTGGTCGCTCGTTAGCCGATGTCGGCGCACGCGTGATGGCGGGTAAATCGTTGGTCGAGTTGGATTTCACCAAAGAACTGATTCCCGAATTCTTCTCCGTAAAAGAATGTGTATTGCCGTTCAACAAGTTCCCCGGCGTCGATCCTATTCTGAGCCCGGAAATGAAGTCGACCGGTGAGGTCATGGGCGTGGGTGACACCTTCGGCGAAGCCTTCGGTAAGGCAACTTTGGCAACCAATGTGCGCATTCCGCGTCAAGGCAATGTGATCATCAGCGTCAAAGAACGCGACAAGCCGAAAGCCGTTGAGTTGGCGCGTAAGCTGCAAACCTTGGGCTTTACGGTGTTTTCAACCAGTGGTACAGCCGCCTATTTGGCCGAGCGTGGCATCACGGTAAGCATCGTGAATAAGGTGAAAGAAGGCCGTCCACACATGGTCGATATGATCAAGAACGATGAAGTTCAGTTCATCGTGAATTCCACAGAAGGCCGCCAAGCCATTGCCGACAGCGCCATGATTCGCCGCAGTGCCTTGTTGCATAAAGTGTATTACACCACTACCTTGGAAGGTGCGGTAGCGTCTGTGGCGGCCTTGGAATATCAGGCCGACAGCACCGTTCGTAAACTGCAAGATTTACATAAGGAAGCCGTGCAATGACGACACGTTATCCGATGACCGTCGAGGGCGAAAAAGCCCTCCAAGACGAGCTGAAACAACTGAAATCCATCGAGCGCCCGAAGGTGATCGCGGCCATTGCCGAAGCTCGTGAGCACGGCGATTTGAAAGAAAACGCCGAATACCACGCGGCGCGCGAGCAACAGGGTTTTATTGAAGGCCGCATTGCCGAAATCGAAGCCAAGCTGAGTGGCAGCCAAGTGATTGATGTGAAGGCATTGCCCAACACTGGAAAAGTGGTGTTTGGTACCACGGTGTCGTTGATCAATCTTGATACCGACGCACAAGTAACCTACCGCATCGTCGGTGAAGATGAAGCCAACGTGAAGGAAAATCGCATTTCCGTCACGTCTCCCATTGCGCGTGCGCTGATCGGCAAAGAAGAAGGCGATGTGGTGAACGTCGTCACGCCGGGTGGTCAGGTCGAGTATGAAATCGAGAAGGTAGAACACCTGTGATGTTCACGCCCATTCGTCACCTCGGTGCACGGCTTATGTTCGTGTTCGCTGTGGGGGCGGTTTGGGCCATAGGCTATTTGGTTACCCCTTTTTTGCAGGATACCTTAGCACCAGAAGAACTGGTGGCGTTGCGTAAAATCACCATGCTGTTGGCGCTGTTGTGTTTTGCCATTGTCCTGCTGGCCCGTGCGCAAGCGCTACAGTGGACACCGTGGCAGGACACCGCTTTTCAGATTGGTGCAGCGGCCAGCGCCGTTGGCATTATGTATGTGGTGGTCGATAGCTCGGCCACGTCCTCACCGATTCTCTACGGCATGGTGAGTTTGCTGTGCGTGGCTTGGGTGGCCTTCCAAAGCTAGTTGTTTACTTCTCCCTCATGGGGCTTTCGGGGTATGCCTCCGGCACTTCACGGCAGGCCGGAAGGCGCGCCTTGAGGCATACGCCCTGCGCCCCTGCATTACCCTTTCGTTAACGATCGAAAAAGCGTCGTACGTTTATAAAGGTCAGCCCTGCGTAAAACTGCACGCTTTTTTCTGCTGGTCGTCCAGAATTCCTCCAACAGCGTTTGCCAAGGAGAACGTCATGCGTGCCTTTCCTTTTATTGCACTACCTATTGCGTCATTACTCTTGAGTGCCTGCGCCCGTCATGACGCCACAGAAGTACCGGACGCCGAGTTGGGCGGTGCCGACACCCAGCAAGTACAGCGTATGATCTTCCCTGGCCCCGATGTTCCGCCACCGCGCGATCTTGGCGTATCCTCGTTGACCCAAGTGAGCGATCCGCATACCTTGGAAGCCTTCCTCAAAGCCGGATTAGCCAGAGCCTACTCCGAACATCCTCCGTTTATGATCATGCGCACCATGGGCATGGCAGAAACCGCGACAATGGACAGCGCAGCGGTTCCGGCTCCGGTCAGCGAAACCAACACCATTGAACAGGGTGTCGATGAAGCTGACCGGGTGAAGTATCTGAACAATCATCTCTATATTCTGAATGAACCTAGGGTGTTTTATCCGTGGCGTATGGCGGAAGAGGATTGGCGTGCAGCGCGCGAGATCACACCCGCCAGTATTCAGACATTCACGGTACGCCCCGATGCAACGCATGAACCGCGTGGCAGTTACTCCCTGCACCCGGACTTGGTGTGGGTGAATGGCTTCTATGCGTATGAAGACAGTCTGTTGGCCGTGGGTGGTCGCCGTATGCCTTACCATGGCTGGAACGAACCCTTGTTTTGGCAAAACGGCAAGGTGGCGGTAGAAGCGATAGATGTGCGACAGCCCGACCGCATACAGCCTGGTTGGACACTGACGATAGACGGCGACTTGGTGGATAGCCGTCGGGTCGATAATTATATGGTGCTGGTCAGTCGATTCAGCCCGGCGCTTAAGGGATTAACACATACTTGGAACGATGACGAAGCCAAAGCTCGTAACGCAGAGATACTGACCCAAGCGACCATACACGATCTACTACCAAGCATGACGTTCAACGGTCAGTCCATTGCACCCGCGGCGATGGCGCAAGGCTGCTATCTGCCATTAGAGGGAGAATGGACCGAGGCGGGTTATCACACCCTGACGCAGATCACCTTGATTGACTTGAACAATCCCGAGCAATTCACCACCGAATGCGCCGCGACCCCGATCAACGGCATTTACCAGAACCGCGAAGCGCTGTATTTGCTAGACAGCCCGGATTGGAACAGCCAACGCAGCCAGTTGCACCGGTTCGACCTTACCACCGCTCGCCCTACTTATTTCGATAGCTACGACTATGAGGGTGCGCTGGGCTGGAACAACCCTGAATTTCGCATTCGGGAACACAACCACGTGCTGACCATGGTCACCACCGAATACGTTAATGACGATTGGTGGCATCGCCTGATCAATGTCGCCGTGGAGCCTGACGGTTTCAGAGAACTTGCGGTACTGCCGAATGACCGCGAACCCGAGCGCATCGGCAAACCGCGTGAAAATGTGCAGGGTGTGCGCCTGACGGATGACCGGGCGTTTATTGTGACCTTTGAACGCACCGACCCGCTGTATGTGATTGATATCACGCAGCCGGACGCGCCCTACATGACGGATGCTTATGAGGAAACCGGCTTTTCGGATTACCTGCATCGTGTGACGGATGATATTTTGGTCGGTATTGGCTTTCAGGCCGATTTGGAGGGCGTGCAAACGGCCTTAAAAGTGAGTCTGTACGATGCGTCTGTAGCCGGTGATTTGCGTTCAGTGTACGACGACGAATGGGGTGGGCGGGGCTCCTTTGCTCCCGTATTGCACAACCATCATGCGTTAACCGGTTTGGCGTGGCCCAATGAGCCGCGCTATCGCATGGCATTCCCCGTTTTGCTGGCGGAAAACTGGCAAGAACGGCAAGCGGGCGTATTGCTGTACGACATCACCACCGCGCCCGCGCCGACCTGGGATGCCCAGTGGGTGCCCATTAAAGCACGAGCCGGAGATGACTGGACGACAGTGCAAGACGCTCGCGCATTTTTCTACGGCGATGCGGTGCATCTGGTATGGGGCCAAGAGTTGATTTCATTCCCTTGGCAAAACCCCAGCGCTCAGCGCCGCACCACTTGGTAATTTGAGGCGATAGACGACTATAAAATCGCAACGAGCGCATCCACCACCCATTGATGATCCTCCGCTTGCGGTAAACCGGAAACGGTTACCGCGCCAATGATTCCCATGCCTTTTAAGCGCAAAGGAAAACCGCCACCGTGCCCTGCATAGTGCTGTACATCGATGTACTCTTTGGCCTCAAAGGTGGTGCCTTTCGCTTGCGCCGCTTGACCCAGATAAAAACTGCTGTTGCCAAAGCGCAGGACCGAAGCGCGTTTGCGCTCCACCCAAAAATGCTGTTCAGGTTGGGTGCCGGGTGTCGCCGTGCGGTACAGAATCTGCTGAAACGCGAACACCTCCACCACCAACGCCTTACGTTCCGTCAAGGCGCGGGTGCGTAAGTGCTCACCTAAGGCCCATGCGGTGTTTGCATCGAAGTGGGTAAATTGCAATCGGTCTTCTTGTTCCAACAAGGTTTCTAAATTCATCGTTATGCATCCATCTTGGTCAAAATGTTGGCTGGTACTGCCAGTCTAACCAGCGGCCCTCGGCGGAGGACTGTTCCGCCAGTTGTAAGCCATAAACCAATTGGCAGGCATCAGCGAGCGAAACAGGGGCAGGGCCACGGCCATGAATGGCGTCGGCCAATTGTTGATAGAAGGCGCGATAGTGACCGCTCGCTAACGCCTGAGATTGAGTACCTTGGGCATCGCTCAGGTCCGCTGTTTGTGCAGCGCCTTGAGAGGGGTAGTCCGGGTGCCAAGGCATCTGACCGGCGCGTAATGCGGCTTCCTGTGGGTCCAAGCCCCAGGCGTGCCAACTGCCGCCCTCAAAGCGCGCTGCGAAACGGCGCATCGGTCCAGCCTCAAAGGGCGTGGAGCCTAAATGCACGACTTTGTCGCCGTAGTCCAATTGCACCTCAAACCAATCGGTGGTGGTGCCACCGTCTCGTAGGGTGCGCAAGGTCGCATTCAGGCGTTGGGGTGTGCCCAGAAGGTGTAATACCTGATCCAGAATGTGCGGACCCAAATCCCAAAAAATGCCCGTGCCAACTCCCGGTTGTTCGCGCCAGCGTTGTTGCGGGGTAGGGCGAAAGCGATCAAAGCGGGTGTCCAGATGTTTTAAGCTGCCCAGCGAGCCGTTGCTTACCAGTTCGCGGAGGATTTGAAAATCGCCATCAAAGCGCCGGTTCTGATACACCGTCAGCACTTTGCCCTGCCGCTGCGCCAAGGTAGCAAGGGTTTCCATTTGCGCCAACTCCGTCACCGAGGGTTTTTCCAGTAGTACATGCTTACCGGCCAAGAGGGCGGCTTCAGCCAATGGAAAATGCAAGGCATTGGGGGCGGTGATCACGATAAGGTCTAGATCATCATCTGCCAGAAGGGCTTCTGCGCTTGCGACCACGCGCGCTTCTGGTGCCAGTTCTGCCACCGCTTCCGCTTGTCGGCTGTTTACTGCCGTTAATTGAAAATCCGGGTGGTCGAGAATGAACGGGGCATGAAATATGCGCCCAGAGAGACCAAAGCCAATCAGACCAGTCTTAATGGTGGAGTGTGTCACAGAAGCCCTCATGTCAGCGGAAAGTAAGAAAAGTAAGGCTGTACTTTAATGCCAGCCTGCTGACCTTCACGCAAGTATCAAAATGTAACGCACCACGCTAGAGCTGTCTTGGTGCGGATTTTGCTAACTTGACTAAGCGGTCAGTGAGGGTGCATTGTCAACCCAAGATGACGCACCAAAACTTTCCATAACTTTACAGAATCGGGAAACTGCGCCATCTTATGGTGCAGGGTGATGTTTTACGTTCGTTCATCAAGGGATACCCCAATGCACGAATCATGAACGCACCGAGCTCGACTCCAACAACAAACCAGAGAGCACGATTATGCTAGAACGTCTGTTTCAGATCCAAGCACAAGGCTCCAGCGTCAAAACGGAAGTGATCGCTGGGATCACCACTTTCTTGACCATGGCCTACATTATTTTTGTGAACCCCGACATCTTGTCGGCAACCGGTATGGACCGTGATTCTATCTTTGTGGCGACCTGTTTAGCCGCAGCGGTAGGCTGTTTGATCATGGGCCTGTGGGCAAACTACCCCATCGCGCAAGCGCCCGGTATGGGCTTGAACGCCTTCTTCACCTACGGCGTCGTGTTGGGCATGGGCCACGCGTGGGAAACAGCCTTGGGGGCAGTCTTCCTGTCCGGTGTGATCTTCATGCTGTTGAGTATCTTCAAGGTGCGTGAATGGATCATCAACGCCATTCCCAAGTCTGTACGTTTAGGCATCGGTGCCGGTATCGGTTTCTTCCTGGCCATCATCGCCATGCAGAATGCTGGCATTGTGATCGGTAATCCGGCGACCTTGGTAAGTTTGGGTGATTTGACGTCTGCCTCAGCCATCTATGCGTTGATTGGCTTTTTCATCATTGCCGCTTTGGCGTATTTGAAGATTACCGGCGCCGTCATGATCGGTGTGCTGGCCGTTACCGTAGCATCCGCCATTACGGGTCATAACAGCATTGGTGGTTTTATTTCCATGCCGCCATCCATTGCACCGACGTTCTTCCAACTCGACATCGTCGGGGCGCTGGATGTAGCGATGATCAGCGTGATCTTCTCCTTCTTGTTCGTCGACTTGTTTGATACCTCCGGTACATTGATCGGTGTCGCCGAGCGCGGCAAACTGTTGGATAAAGACGGCAACCTGCCACGTATTAATCGCGCCATGATGTCGGACTCCACCGCTACCATGGCCGGTGCTCTGTTGGGTACTTCTACGACCACCAGTTACATTGAAAGCGCGGCGGGTATTTCGTCCGGTGGCCGCACAGGCTTAACGGCCGTAGTGGTTGCGGGTTTATTCCTCCTGTGTTTGTTCTTTGCACCCTTAGCCGGTTCAGTACCTGCCTTTGCTACCGCTGGGGCGTTGCTGTACGTCGCCGTGTTAATGACCGGTTCATTGGCGAAAGTAGACTGGGACGATGTGACCGAAGCCGCGCCGGTAATGATTGCCGCGCTGGCTATGCCGTTCACTTATTCCATTGCGGAAGGTATTGCGTTGGCGTTCATCAGTTACGCCGCCATCAAAACCTTGTCCGGCAAATGGAAGGATGTCAGCATAGCGGCCTACGTTTTGGCAGCGCTGTTTGTGCTGAAATACATCTTCCTTTAAGAGTAAAACATGACCACGATGACCCCTTACAGTGACTACATTAAAAGTGTGATTCGCACGGTACGCGACTGGCCGCAACCCGGCGTGAACTTCCGCGATATCACACCGCTGATGCAGCAAAAAGCCGCCTTTCGCAAACTGATCGATTCTTTTGTACATCGTTATCAGGAAGTGCAGATCGATGCCATTGCAGCGATTGATGCGCGCGGATTCATTGTTGGGGCGCCCCTTGCGTACGAATTGGGGGCGAGTTTCGTGCCGGTACGGAAGAAGGGCAAATTGCCCTTCAAAACGCTGAGCGAAACCTACAAACTGGAATACGGCGAAGCAACGGTTGAATTACACGCCGATGCCTTTAATCCCGGTAATCGCATCCTAGTGATTGATGATCTGATTGCCACCGGTGGCACCATGCTGGCGGCGGCAAATTTGATTAAGCGTTTAGGGGGCGAAGTGGTAGAATGTGCAGCCATTATTGACCTACCCGAGCTGGGTGGTTCCGCCGCCATTGAACACGCGGGATTCAGTGTCTTCAGTGTGTGTGAATTCAGCGAATCCGAATAGACCGTAAGTTGATTGACATCATCGTACGGTAAGGTGCCTTAGGGCACCTTTTTTGTACCTAAGAGCAGTGGGGCATCACTGGAGAAAAATATGACCACAGAACGCTACCGCAAATATTTCACCATCAGTTGGGATCAGATTCACCGGGATACCCGTGAACTGTCAACACGGCTGGTGGGCAATCAGTACAAAGGCATTATTGCCATCACCCGTGGTGGTCTTATTCCAGCGGGACTAATTGCCCGCGAATTGAACATCCTTTGGGTTGATACCATAGGTGTGTCCAGCTACGACCACATGGAACAGCGCAGTTTGAAAGTACTGAAAAAATTCTCGCCCGAAGTGGGTGATGGCGAAGGCTACTTGCTGGTCGATGATCTGGTGGATACCGGCTCAACGGCGCGGTTGGTGCGCGACATGCTGCCCAAAGCCAAGTTTGTGACCGTGTACGCCAAACCCGATGGCATTCCCCTGGTGGACGAATTCATCACCGAAGTCTCGCAAGACACCTGGATTCAATTCCCTTGGGATATGGGGTTTAGCTATGTTGAGCCCGTAATCTCAAGGTTTGGGAAGGATGGATAATCCTCTTCGGACGTCTTGATTGCTGGATTATACGGAAATTAGGAGTATTATCTTTTTAGGATAAACTTGCTAAGGTCCGTATAATGAACCCGGTAACCAACCCCTACTCACCCGGTGCAGGTACGCCACCCACCGAACTGGCAGGACGTGACGACCTAAGAGAAACGGTACGCATAGCCATAGCCCGGTTGCGGCTTGGGCGGCCAGCCAAAAGTCAGTTATTGATCGGTCTACGTGGTGTTGGTAAAACGGTATTGCTTGAACAAATGCGCCTCGATGCCGAAAAAGAAGGCGTGCATACAGTACGTATTGAAACACCCGAAAACCGTTCTTTGCCCGCTTTATTAGCCCCACAACTGAGGCTAGCCTTATTGCGCCTCAGCCGTATTAAAACCGCACAACATGTTGCCCATAAAGCGTTACGCGCCTTGGCAGGGTTTGCCACGTCACTGAAAATGAAGTTTGGCGATATTGAAGTCGGGTTAGACTTCGAGCCCGAGCCCGGATTAGCGGACAATGGTGACTTAGAGGGCGATTTAACGACATTGTTGGCCGCGGTGGGCGTTGCTGCACAGCACGCTGATACTGCATTGGTGATGTTTATCGATGAACTGCAATATGTGAGCGAAAATGAACTGGCGGCATTGATTACAGCACTGCACCGCTGCGCGCAAGATCGCCTTCCCGTTGCCATGATGGGAGCAGGGCTACCGCAACTACGAGGTAAAGCAGGCAATGCAAAATCGTATGCAGAGCGATTGTTTGACTATCCTGAAATTGGGCCGCTTGAGCATGATGATGCTGTAAAAGCCATTTTAGAACCCGCGCGAGAGGAAGGTGTTGCCTTCGAGGTGGAAGCCGTAGAAGCTATTGTTAAAGAAACCCAAGGTTATCCCTACTTTCTGCAAGAATGGGGTAAGCATACATGGGACGTTGCCCGACAAAGCCCTATTACTGTAGATGATGTGATCACCGCGCATCAGCTGACCATCGCAGCGTTGGATGAGAGCTTCTTTCGTGTCCGATTTGACCGACTAACACCCGCGGAAAAACGTTACATTCGCGCCATGGCCGAATTAGGCGCCGGGCCGCATCGTTCCGGAGACATTGCGGCTTTGTTGCAGCGTGAGGTAACCAGCTTGGCACCATTGCGCAGCAAGCTGATTGAGAAAGGCATGATCTATAGCCCAAACCATGGTGACACCGCATTCACTGTTCCGCTGTTCGATGAATTTATGCGGCGTACCATGCGCTTGGAAAATCTTTAACGGAGGATCAGGAGGTTGCGTCTAACGCGTCAGCGCCAACCCAACCATTACCCACAATGCAATCAACACAACATTGCTAAAATGAAACACCAACATGCGGTGTACCACGTTGTTGTACGTCAGGTGTACGGCCGCATGTCCTGCCCGGCCTGCCACATAAAGCCAGCCTAAGCCGGTAATCCACGCTCCCTCAATGGGGTACAGTACGCAGATCAGTGCGGCCACATAAAACAACACCGGCATTTCAAACAGGTTGCTGTAGTGTCGCGTAGCCTGTTGCAGATACTTTGGCGCTTCGCCACTCACTAAGCGGAAATACCCGATCGAAACTTCACCCTTCATCACCGCCCGAAAACGCATCGCAAAGCCGGCAAACAACAACACAAAGGTAAAGGCCACCATGGCCAATAGCGGGTAGATCATGATTAAGCTTCCTCAAACAGTGAACGTTGTCGCATGGTAGCAAGTTCTGGCCTTAAAACAGCACAGCAAGCAAAGATACGTTTGATTTGCATGTCGAGCGTAGTGGGAACCGCAAGAATTCAATGGCGGTTGTGCGTATTAGTTCACAGCGACCGCTATGGCGCAAAGCAGCAGTACAATGGTAACCGGTGCCCACAGTCGTCTTTCTTTTTTGCTGGGTGTAATGCTGTTGAGCACCGCACTCAGCGCACAAAATGCCACCACAAACCAAATTGCTACCGTGGAAAAGGCGTAAAAACCCGGGAACATAAGCCCCGCCCGTGTTAACACAATCAACGCAAGGCATAACAGCAGCAACGCTTGCACCACTGCCGCCACCCGCAGTGATGGCGGAAAACGACCGGGGTATTTTCCGCCCATCGCCATCTCGCCCCACGGCGCACCGGCGGCGAGCGCTAATTGAAAGAGCACCGTCAGAGCGGTGAGCATGCTGAAAAAATAGGCCGCTAGGATGGGGTAGGTCATTATGTGATGGGCTTCTGTAGTGGAAGGCTAAGTCTGCGCCAGTGTAGCGTCTTTATCTTAGTTGTCGATCTTTGCTTAAAATCACCAAGGCAATGCCACCCAGAATGGCTAACGACGCCAGAACAAACCGCAACGTCATGGCTTCGTTCAAGAGCACAATGCCACCCAGCGCCGTAATGACCGGTACACTCAATTGCACTGTCGCCGCGTTGGTCGCTCGTAACATGGGCAAAACCGAGTACCAGAGCGCGTAGCCTAAACCGGACGTAATGGCACCCGAAGCAATCGCATACCCAATACCAGCGTAGTCCAAACTGCTACGTGCATAGAACGCGATGGCCAACAGGACGGCAAAAACCGAAGCTCGCAGGAAATTCCCAGCGGTTACCAGAGTAGGATCACCCGCGCCCTTTCCGCGCACAGAATAGACGCCCCACGCCATGCCCGCGGCCAACATCAACAGAGAGCCAAACAGCGGTGGTGCCGACAAACCGGGCAGCATCAGCACAACCAATCCGCCTACCGCTAGCACAAGGCCAGCAAGTTGTTGTTTGATCAGTCGCTCGCCCGTCCAAAATCCATAACCGATCATGGTTGCCTGAACTGCCCCGAAGAGGAGCAGAGCACCAGTCGCCGCCGTCAGACTGAAATAGGCGAACGAGAAACAGGCCGCGTACGCAAACAACGCAATGGCGGACACCCAATTGCCTTTGCCAGTGTGGTCACGATGCAAGAACATCGTGATGGCCCACAGTACCAATGCACCAGAGATTAACCGAATAGACGTAAAGCTGACCGCGTCGATGGTAGTTTGTGTTAGTGCTATGCGGGCTAAGAGTGAATTACCGGCGAAGGCGGTCATGGCGAGTAGCGTAAGTAGAGCAATGCGTAAGAAAGGCATAATGAATGTTCGTAGATTTAATCGATGAAGAGTGTGCTTTTAACGCGCCATAAACTCAAATAATCCGTTGCTTCAGCAAAGTAGCGATAGATCAGACAGGCACCCTTACCCACCCCTCCATCAACACCCTTGCACTCCGGCTCATCGTCACTTGCTTTACCTCCCAATCCTCACCATTTTGCTCAGCCACGGCCCCCACTCTTAACGTGCCGGAAGGGTGGCCGAACACCACGCTGTCGCGTTGCCCGCCACCTGCTGCTTGGTTCACCAGTGTGCCGGGAATGACCGCTGCGGCAGCAATGGCGACGGCGGCGGTGCCCATCATGGCGTGGTGCAGTTTGCCCATAGAGAGCGCGCGTACGACCAAGTCTATGTCGCTGGCAACAATGGCTTTACCGCTGGAGGCGGTGTAGCTCTGCGCGGGGGCGACGAAGGCAATTTTTGGGGTGTGTTGGCGGGTTTTGGCTTCGTCCAGGTGTTTGATCAGCCCCATTTTCAAGGCGCCATGGGCGCGAATGGTTTCAAGGCGGGCGAGGGCAGCGGGGTCGCTGTTGATGGCGTCTTGCAGTTCGGTGCCGGTGTAACCCAGTGCGTCGGCGTGCAGGAATATGGTCGGGATGCCGGCATTGATTAGGGTGACTTCGAAGCTGCCTACGTCCGGTACGTCCAAGCGGTCTTGCACGTTGCCGGTGGGGAACAGTGCGCCGCCGCTGGCGTCTGGGTCGTCATCGGCGGCGGGGTCCATAAAGGCCACGGCGATTTCGGCGGCGGGAAAGGTCACGCCGTCCAGTTCGAAGTCGCCGGTTTCTTGCACTTGGCCGTTGGTGATGGGTACGTGCGCAACGATGGTTTTGCTGATATTGGCTTGCCAAATGCGCACTTCGCACAGGCCGTTGTCGGGGATGCGTGCGGGGTCGATCAATCCGGCTTGAATGGCAAACGGCCCGACGGCGGCGGACAGGTTGCCGCAGTTGCCGCTCCAGTCCACAAAGGGTTGGTCGATGCTGACTTGGCCGAACAGGTAGTCGACGTCGTGGTCCGGCTTGGTACTGCGGCTGATGATCACGGTTTTGCTGGTGCTTGACGTGGCGCCGCCCATGCCGTCGATCTGTTTGCCGTAAGGGTCAGGGCTGCCAATCACCCGCATCAATAACGCATCGCGCGCTGGGCCGGGTTGTTGGGCGGCGGCGGGCAGATCTTCTAGACGGAAGAATACACCCTTGCTGGTACCGCCCCGCATATAGGTGGCGGGGATGCGCTGCTGTGCTGGGAACGTCTTTGTTGCAGTCATCACACAGCTCCTTCAGATTCCAAAAAGTCTTGCGCGAAGCGCTGCAATACGCCGCCTGCGCTGTAGATCGACACTTCTTCGGCGGTGTCTAAACGGCACAGTACGGGTACGCGTTCGATGCTGTGATTGGTGCGTCCGTCAGTGCGTTCAATCACCAAGGTCAGGGTCGCACCGGGGGCGATGTCGCCTTCTACGGCGTAGATCTCGGTGCCGTCTAACTGCAGCGTCAGTCGCGTCGTGCCGGGCTCAAATTGCAGCGGCAACACGCCCATGCCGACCAGGTTCGTGCGGTGAATGCGTTCAAACCCTTCCGCAGCAATGGCTTCTACACCGGCCAAGCGCACGCCTTTGGCGGCCCAGTCGCGTGAGGAGCCTTGGCCGTAGTCGGCCCCGGCCACAATGATCAGCGGTTGTTTGCGCGCCATATAAGTTTCAATGGCTTCCCACATGCGCACCACTTGGCCTTCGGGCTCTAAGCGCGCCAGCGAGCCTTGTTTGATTTTGCCGTTTTCCTGCACCATTTCATTCAACAGTTTGGGGTTGGCGAAGGTGGCGCGTTGCGCGGTGAGGTGGTCGCCGCGGTGTGTGGCGTACGAGTTGAAGTCTTCTTCCGGCAGGCCCATTTTGGCCAGATATTCACCCGCTGCGCTGTCGAGCATGATGGCGTTAGACGGCGACAGGTGGTCGGTGGTGATGTTGTCACCCAGCACGGCCAGCGGACGCATGCCTTTGAGCGCGGGCTTGTTGGCCAGTGCACCTTCCCAATACGGTGGGCGACGAATGTAGGTGCTTTGTGGGCGCCATTCGTAAAGCGGGCTGACGGCCGTTTTGGCGCTGTCGTCGATTTGGAACATGGGGATGTACACGGCGTTGAACTGCTCGGGTTTCACCGCTTGGGCGACAATGGCGTCGATTTCTTCGTCGCTGGGCCAGAGGTCTTTCAGCGTAATCGGCTGACCTTGGGCGTCCACGCCGAGGGCGTCTTTTTCGATGTCAAAGCGAATAGTACCCGCAATGGCATAGGCCACCACCAACGGCGGCGAGGCTAAAAACGCCTGTTTGGCGTAGGGGTGAATGCGGCCATCGAAGTTACGGTTGCCGGACAACACGGCGGTGGCGTAGAGGTCGCGGTCGATGATTTCTTGCTGGATTTTCGGGTCCAGCGCGCCGCTCATGCCGTTGCAGGTTGTGCAGGCAAAACCGACGATGCCGAAGCCCAGTTTTTCCAATTCGGGTAGCAGACCCGCTTCTTCCAAATACAGTTGCACGGTTTTGGAACCGGGCGCGAGCGAGGTTTTCACCCAAGGTTTGGCTTGCAGGCCTAAGGCATTGGCCTTTTTCGCCAACAAGCCAGCAGCGATGACGTTGCGCGGGTTGCTGGTGTTGGTGCAACTGGTGATGGCGGCAATAATAGTAGCGCCATCGGGCATACGGCCATCGGCGTGGTGTTCGACGGTGCCGCTGATGCCCAATTTGGCAAGGTCGGCGGTCGATACGCGCTTGTGCGGATTACTTGGCCCGGCGATGTTGCGGCCTATGGTTGAAAGATCAAAGCGCAATACGCGCTCATACTGTGCGCTCTTCAGGCTATCAGCCCACAAGCCGGTGGTCTGCGCGTACTGTTTCACCAAGGCCACCTGTTCGGCGCTGCGCCCGGTGAGCGTTAAATAGTCGAGCGTGTTTTGGTCGATAGAAAACAGTGCCGCCGTGGCGCCGTACTCGGGCGTCATGTTGGAAATGGTCGCGCGGTCGCCCAAGGTCAGCGAGTCGGCGCCTTCGCCAAAGAACTCCAGCCAAGTCGATACCACTTTTTCGTTGCGCAGAAATTCGGTCAGCGCCAGCACAATGTCCGTGGCGGTAATACCGGGTTGGCGTTTGCCCACCAGTTCCACACCGACGATATCCGGCAGCCGCATCCATGAGGCACGGCCCAGCATGACGCTTTCCGCTTCTAAACCGCCTACGCCAATGGCGATAACACCGAGTGCGTCCACGTGCGGGGTGTGGCTGTCGGTGCCGACCAGTGTGTCGGGGTAGGCCACGCCGTCTACGGCATGAATCACCGGTGACATCTTTTCCAGATTGATCTGGTGCATGATGCCGTTGCCGGGCGGAATCACATCCACGTTTTTGAACGCTTGCTTGGTCCAGTTGATGAAGTGGAAGCGGTCTTCATTGCGGCGGTCTTCAATGGCGCGGTTTTTGGCGAACGAGTCCGGGTCGTTGCCGCCGTGTTCGACGGCCAGCGAGTGGTCCACAATCAACTGCGTTGGCACGACAGGATTGACCTTCGCCGGGTCGCCGCCCATGGCGGCTATGGCGTCGCGCAGGCCAGCCAAGTCGACCAATGCGGTTTGCCCCAAGATGTCGTGACACACCACACGCGCCGGAAACCACGGAAAATCGAGGTCACGTTTGCGCTCGATCAACTGGCGCAGGGCATCGTTCAGCAACTCGGGGTCACAGCGACGTACAAGGTTTTCGGCCAACACGCGCGAAGTGTACGGCAGCGTGTCGTACGCGCCGGGTGTGAGGGCGTCTACCGCGGCACGGGCGTCAAAATACTCCAGTGCGGTGCCGGGGAGCGTTTTTCTGTAGAGGCTGTTCATCATTGGGCTCGCTGATTCCGGTGGTGTTTAAGCGCGTTCGTCGAGTGCCGGTACGGGGCGGTTTTCTGGCCCGGTGTAGTCGGCGCTGGGACGAATGATGCGGTTGTTGGCGCGTTGTTCCATGATGTGGGCCGTCCAGCCGCTCACCCGTGAGCACACGAAAATGGGTGTAAACAGCGGGGTGGGGATGCCCATAAAGTGGTACGCCGAGGCGTGGAAGAAGTCGGCGTTGCAGAACAGTTTTTTCTCGCGCCACATGACTTCTTCGCAGCGCACAGACACGGGGTAAAGCACGGTGTCGCCCACTTCGGCGGCCAGTTTTTCCGACCACAGTTTGATGATGTCGTTACGCGGGTCGTGCGTGCGATAAATGGCGTGTCCAAAGCCCATGATTTTGTCTTTGCGCGCTAGCATGCCCAAAATGGCTTCTTCCGCTTCGTCGGGCGATTTCCATTGCTGGATCATGGCCATGGCGGCTTCGTTCGCGCCGCCGTGCAGTGGGCCGCGCAAGGTGCCAATGGCGGCGGTGACGGCGGAATGCACGTCAGACAAGGTGGAGGCGCAGACGCGGGCGGCGAACGTTGAGGCGTTGAATTCGTGTTCGGCGTACAAAATCAGCGAGACGTTCATGACGCGTTCGTGCAATTCGCTGGGTTTTTTGCCGTGCAGTAAAGCGAGGAAGTGGCCACCGATGGAGTCGACTTCAGGGGCCAGAGTGTCGATGCGCTCGCCGTGGTGGCTGAAGCGATACCAGTAGTTGATGATGGACGGAAAGACGGCCAACATGCGGTCGATGTGGTTCAGTTGGTCGTCAAAGCTGTGTTCGGTTTCGAGGTTGCCGAGCATGGAGCAGCCGGTGCGCAGGACGTCCATGGGGTGGGCGTCGGCGGGGATCTGTTCGAGTACGGCTTTTAGCGCGTCGGGTAGGCCGCGCAGGCCTTTTAGGCGTTTGATGTAGGCGGCCAGTTCGGTGCGGTTGGGCAGTTTGCCGTACAGCAGCAGATAGGCGACTTCTTCAAATTGGGTTTTGTCGGCGAGTTCTTTGACGTCGTAGCCGCGATAGGTGAGGCCAGCGCCGGTTTTACCGACGGTGCAGAGGGCGGTTTCACCAGCGGATTGGCCGCGCAGGCCTGCGCCAGATAGGGGTTTCGCTGTGGTGTCGGTCATTATTATTGTCCTCTAGTTTTTCTCGGGTAGCGGTTAATGGGGAGGGGTATGCCCTTTCCCCGGACGCCGTAAACCCGTCCATGGGGGCTCGGATGCGGCCGTCCGGGCCGCATACGCCGGGTACAGGGCATACCCCTCCCCATAAAACCGCTACCGGCAGTGTGTCGAAAAGTCGTGATCGTTAGTCTTTGCCAAATAACCGGTCCAACGTTTGCTCGTAATCGTGGTAGTTCAGAAAATCGTACAGTTCCATGCGGGTTTGCATGGTATCCACTACGTCCCTCTGGTGGCCATCTTGCAGAATGTGTTGGTATACGTTCAACGCCGCTTTGTTCATGGCGCGGAAGGCCGATAGCGGGTACAGCACTAAGCTGACGCCGACGGTGGCGAGTTCTTCTTTGCTGAACAGTGGCGTCGCACCGAATTCGGTGATGTTCGCCAATACCGGCACTTTCACCGCGTCGACAAACTGTTGGTACTGTTCGAGGGTGATCATGGCTTCGGGGAAGATCATGTCGGCCCCGGCTTCCACGCAGGCGACGGCGCGTTCGATGGCGGAGTCCATGCCTTCAACGGCAAGTGCGTCAGTACGCGCCATAATCACAAAGCTGCTATCGGTACGGGCATCGGCGGCGCTTTTGATGCGGTCGGTCATTTCTCCGGCCGATACGATGGCTTTGTTCGGGCGGTGGCCGCAGCGTTTTTGTGCAACTTGGTCTTCAATGTGAATGGCGGCTGCACCGGCGCGTTCCATTTCTGTCACGGTGCGCTTGATGTTGAATACGCCACCAAAGCCGGTGTCGGCGTCGACCAATAAGGGCAGGTCGCAGGCGGCGGTGATGCGGCGTACGTCTTCCAGTACGTCATTCAGTGAGGTGATACCTAAATCCGGCAGGCCGTAGGAGGCGTTGGCGACACCGCCGCCAGACAGGTAAATGGCTTGGTGGCCGGTCTGTTTTGCCATCATGGCGGTGTAGGCATTAATTGTACCGACCACTTGCAAGGGGGCGTGGTCGGCCACGGCTTGGCGGAATTTTGCGCCTTGGGACTGAGCTGTGGTTGAAGATGCCATGCGGTGGCCTCCTGTTAGCTGATGTTTAGGGTTTAGATGTGTTTGCAAGATAATGTTCAAGCAAGCGCCGCGAACGGCTGATGTGGCGGCGCATCAACAGCTCCGCTAAGTCGGCTTCGCGGTTGCGCAGCGCGTCGAGAATCATCTGGTGTTCCCGCAGCGCTTGAATGGGGTCGGTGCGGTGGTCCGCCGTTTGTTGGCGATACATGCGCACCACAGCGTAGAGTTCGTCGCACAGCAGGGCTATCAGTTGTTTGTTGCGGCTGGCGCGGATGATGCGGTTGTGAAAGTCGTAATTGCCTTCTTGGTCGGCGTAGTGTTCGCCGCCACTGGCAAGTAAGTCCTGCTCGTGTTGTTCCAGCAAGGCTGCTAATTCGTCCAGCTCGGCATCGGAAATATGTTCACAGGCTTGGCGGGCGGCCATGCCTTCTAAGGCTTCACGAATGGCAAAGGTGTTGGCGAGGGATTCTGTCGACAATTCCACCACACGCGCGCCCACGTTGGGAATGCGCGTCACCAGCCCCATGCCTTCCAATTTTACAATGGCTTCACGCAATGGTCCGCGGGATACACCGTATTTGCGGGCGAGCTCAGGCTCGGAAATCTTGCTGCCTTGCGGCATTTCGCCACGAATAATGGCTTGGCTGAGGCGCTGTGCGAGGTCTTCGGTGATGGTCTGAGTTTTTAACGCGGAGACGGTCATGTGTCGACACTCAATTCAAGATTGTCGACATAATAGGTTTTTAATTACATTTTTGTCGAGGAAAATTTAATAATTGTCGACAATATTGGACGAAAGTCGAATCGGGTCGTCGGTGGTTGACGACCCATGGGCGCCCAACAGTTTATTGAGCGATCAGTCCTGCCAGAACCATTTCTGCGTTTCTTGCTCTGCTTGCTGGCGAGTTAAGCCGATATCCTTCAACAAGTGGTCGGGTAGGGTGGCGAGATGACGGCGGATACGCCGGTTCGTTTTCCATTTGGCCATCAGGCTTAACCATGCATGAACGTTGCTTGGAAATGCTCGGCCTTTTTCAGTGGCCGCAACACTTGCCGAATGAATGAGGTCTGATGCTTCCAAAACGCTTTTCATGGTCTCTCTCCTAAAAACAAACGTTGGCGACGTTGCCAACAGGGTCTATAGTAGGCGCTTCATTTGATACGATACAGATATAGAAAAAGTTAAAGTCAACCGGTACAGATGGTCTGAAATAGCTCTGTACCGGTCGGTTTTACCGCAACTGTACTGCTCGGCTTTAACCCTTGTTCGGAGGCGTGATGGAAACCAATCTTTATGCTCAATTGGCGGAGCGCGTAACGGAACAAATACGCCAAGGCGCAGTGCAAACGGGTGAGCGTTTGCCCTCGGTACGTAAAATGGCGCAACGCGAAGCGGTGAGCATCTCAACCGTGATGGCGGCCTACAGCTTTTTAGAACAGCAGGGCTGGATAGAAGCGCGACCCAAGTCAGGCTATTTCGTGAAGCAAAAGCAAACGGATGCATTGCAAAAACCTTCTGTTATATGCGCTAAACCCAAGCCACGGCCCGCCACCGTTTCCCAATTAATGATGGACGTGCGCCGCACTAAAGTCGCTGACCATGGCAATTTCTCGCGCTCGGTTCCCGCGTTGGACTTGCCCATCATTCAGCAGATCAAACGCACGTACACCCGCCTATCCCGCACCAAGTCTTACGTTGGGGTAGGTTATGATTCCGTGGAGGGGCTACCGGAATTGCGCCAGCAAATCGCGCGGCGGGCGGTCGATGCCGGGGTGTTTATTTCGCCAGAGTCGGTCATCACGGCGTCCGGTTGTCAAAACGCCATGGCGCTGTGTTTACGCGTATTGACCCAGCCCGGTGACATCGTGGCCGTAGAATCGCCCTGCTATTACGGGCTGTTGCAGATCATCGAAGCCTTCGGCTTGAAGGCCATTGAAATTCCCGCGCACCCTGAAAGCGGGATGAGTATTGAAGCCCTGCAACTGGCCTTAGCGAAGTGGCCGATCAAGGTTATTTTGTCGGTCCCCACGTTTTCGAATCCGCTGGGGTGCGATATGCCGATGGCACGCCGCGAGGAACTGATGGCCTTGTTGGATCGCTATGATATTCCGATGATAGAAGACGATATCTATGGTGATTTGTACTTCGGCGAGCGGCGCACGCGGGCAGTGAAGTCGTTGGATGCCGACGGCCGGGTGCTGCTGTGTTCATCGCTATCAAAAACGTTGGACCCGCAATTACGCATCGGCTGGATCATGCCCGGCCGGTACTTTGAAGAGGTGGCCTACAGTAAGTTCGTGAATTTGCACACCCATTCCGCCTTGCCGCAAATGGTGGCGGCAGAATTATTGGCGCAAGGGCTGTACGACCGACATTTGCGTCTGGCCAGAGAAACATACCGGCAGCGTTACCAACGGCTGGCGGATTTGGTGACGGCGTATTTCCCGGCGGAAACACGTATGTCGCAGCCTCAAGGCGGCATCGTCGCTTGGTTGCAATTCCCCGAGCAGGTGAATACCACCGAGCTTTACCATCGCGCTAAAGCAGAAGGCATTCTCTTTGCGCCGGGTGAGCTTTTTTCCATTTCCGGGCAATACAAAAACTGCTTGCGCTTGGGCTACAGCCAACGTTGGACGCCCGAGCGCGAAGAAGCCATTCAGCGCTTGGGCCAATGGGTGAAGGAGGCGCTGCATGCCTAAGTGAGTTTGCGCTACACTGAAACACCTCGACAACCTGTACTAGGATTTAACATGCAAGGTTTCACCCGGCCCATTCGTTTAACGCCCGTGTTTCAGCATTACGCATGGGGCACGGCGACGGCCATTACTGACCTGTTGAATCTGCCAACTGTCAACACCAACGAACCGGTTGCAGAATTGTGGATGGGTGCGCATACGGGCTTACCTTCGCCTCTGGCATCGGCGATAGACGGCATAACGCATTTGGACGCCTTGATCGCACAAGACCCCAAAGCGATATTGGGCGAGCAAAACGCCGCCATGCATGACCAACTGCCCTATCTCTTCAAAGTGTTGAGCGCCGAGCACGCGCTTTCCGTTCAAGTACACCCCTCTAAAGCACAGGCGGAAGCCGGTTTTGCGGAGGAAAATGCGCGTGGTATCGCATGGACAGACCCAACACGCAATTACAAAGACGATAACCACAAGCCGGAACTGCTCATGGCGCTGACCGAATTTCACGCCATGGCCGGGTTTCGCCAACCCGATGCGGTGGCAGACCGTTTCACTCAGTTGAACAGCCCAGCGTTGCATGCGTGGATAGAGCGTTTGCGGGAGCAGGGCCTGCCCGCCTTGGCCGAATTGTATGCGTGGCTGTTGCAGCGACCTCAGGCCGAAGTTGAAACCATCGTGCAGGAAGCCATGGCCGTGTTGCCCGATGCGCCTGAGTTCGCTTGGATGGCCCAACTGCATCAACAGTATGGCGCCGATATGGGCATCTTCTTTCCTTTGGTGCTGAACTACCTTGTGCTGCAACCCGGAGAAGCCATTTATTTGGATGCTGGCATTCCGCACGCCTATTTACGTGGCACCGGCTTAGAGGTGATGGCGAGTTCCGACAATGTGCTGCGCGGCGGCTTGACCTCAAAGCACATGGATGTACCGGAATTGCTGCGCATTACCAACGTGGTGCCCGACTCGGTTCAGGTGCAAGCGGGTGTCACGGAGCAGGGCGTAACCCGTTTCGATATTCCCTGTACGGATTTTGACTTGCGGCTGATTGACCTCAGCGAAGGCACCGTCACGCTGGGGTGCAGTGGCAGCGCTGAACTGTTGTTGGTGCTTTCGGGCGACGCAGAAGTGGCCGACCAAAGCGTGCAGCACGGCGATATTTTTTTGCTGCCCGCCTGTTTAGGCGAGGTGCGCTTACGCGGCAATGCGCGGTTGGCGGTGGTGACTACAGTGGTTGCGATACTCTAACCGGCGAAAAGCCCCAGCACTTGCGTTTCCCATACCACCACACCCCATGTCAACGCCATCAACGCCAAGCTGGTGAACACCGCGGCGGAGCCCATGTCTTTGGCGCGTCCGGCCAATTCATTCCATTCCGGGCTGGCGTGGTCCACTATGGCTTCAACGGCGGAATTCAACAATTCGACGACTAAGACCAACAAACCGGAGCCAACCAGCAGTAACCATTGCAACAGGGTATCGGCCAAAAATGCGGCGGCGAGTACCGCTACCCCTACCAACAGCAACTCTTGTCGAAAGGCGGCTTCGTTGCGGTACGCCGCCCGAAAACCGTGCATGGAATAGCGGGTGGCGTTGATGATGCGTTGCAGGCCGGTAGTGCCGGGCTTGACCATGGGGTATCCTCGTTGGGTGGTTTTTAGGCAGTAAACCGTACTTGTGTGACAAATAAAAGGTTGGATGAACATGGTGTTCAAACGGGTCGGTACAATTTTGATGGTGGGTTTGATGCTTATGACCGCTATCCTGAACGCTGCGGTGGCCGAGCCGTTTCGTATTGCGACCTTCAACGTGCATTACATCTCGCCGAATCAAACAAAAATGGTGTGGGCTGACCGGCGGGATGCGGTGGTGGCGGCGTTAAGCGACATGAATGCTGATCTGGTGGCGTTTCAGGAGATGGAAACCTTTATAGGTGGCAGCGGCAACCCGGAGAACCAGCAATTGGATTGGGTGCTACAGCATCTGCCGGAATACCAAGCGGCGGCTGTGGGTGATCCTCGCACTTACCCTGCAACACAGCCCATTATCTATCGAGCCGAGCGTTTTACGCCGTTGGAGCAGGGATATTTCTTTTATTCGGCAACCCCTGACGTTATCTATTCTCGACAGTGGAACGGTGGGCATGCGTATTTCAGCAGTTGGGTGAAGTTCTTAGATCGGCAGACCGAGCAAGCCTTCTATGTCCTGAATGTGCACAACGACTACAGCAGCCGCAGCAACCGCATAAAAACCACCGAACTGATCATGCAGCGCATGCAGCCGTGGTTACAGAGTGACGCGCCCATCGTGGTGTTAGGGGATTTAAATGCCCCTGGCTGGTTTGCTGAGGTGGCTGCCATTCGTGACCTCGGGTTTACCTTGGCGTCGAGCGCGGGCAGCACCTTTCATTTTAATCGGGGCTTGCATCTGTTTCCGGCCATTGACCACATTCTGTTCACGGGGTTTCAGCAACAGGGTGATACCGAGCGGCTGAACCGCCGTTATGACGGTGTCTGGCCTTCAGACCATCATCCGGTATACATTAGTTTGCAGTGAACAATACGTTTTAATCGATTAGGTAGAATCTATGGAACCCGCTTTTTTATTGTATGCGTTTGTCGGTGGGATGCTGGCCATGATTGTTCGGCTACCGCCACTCGCTGGCTTTTTGGCCGCCGGATTTGTGTTGAACTGGCAAGGTTATGAATTGACCACCGCATTGGACTCCGTTGCGGATTTAGGCGTAACGCTGTTGTTGTTCACCATCGGGTTGAAATTGAATGTTAAGTTGTTGCTTCGGCCGGAAGTGTGGGGTGTTGCCACCTTGCACATGGTGTTGTCCAGTGGTGGCTTTTTGGTGGTGTTTATCGCGCTAAAAGCCTTAGGTGTGATGCTGTTTCAAAACAGTGGGTGGACCAACCTACTGGTGCTGGGTTTTGCGTTGTCGTTTTCCAGTACGGTGTTCGCGGTAAAGGTACTGGAGGACCGCAGTGAGACGCAGTCGCTGTATGGCCGGGTAGCGATTGGTGTATTGATCATGCAGGACATCTTCGCCGTGCTATTTCTAACGGCATCTACCGGCGCGCTGCCCAGCCCTTGGGCGCTGGCGCTGGTGTTGCTTATCCCGGTGGCGCCGGTATTTCGTCGGTTGCTGGAACGCTTGGGGCATGGTGAGATGCAGGTGCTCTTTGGGTTCCTGTTTGCCCTGGTGTTGGGGTATCAGTTGTTTGAAACGGTGGGTATCAAGGGTGATTTAGGGGCGTTGGTCATGGGTGTGTTGTTAGCGCCCCACGCCGCTGCCGGTGGCTTGGCAAAGGCGTTGTTCAACATTAAAGAGTTGTTCTTGGTGGGGTTCTTTTTGTCCATTGGCCTGACGGCGCTGCCCACCTGGGAGCATGTTGGCTGGGCTTTGTTGCTGGTGGTGGCCATACCGCTGAAGTCATGGCTGTTTCTCATGATGTTCTCTCGCTTCCGCTTGCGCATTCGTACGTCGGTGCTCGCAACGTTGTCGCTCGGCAACTTTTCGGAATTTGGCCTGATCGTTGCGGCTTTGGCGTTGTCGGAGGGGTGGTTGTCGGCGGATTGGCTGGTGATCTTGTCGCTCGCGGTTGCGTTCAGCTTTGTGCTGGGTGCAGTGCTAAACCAATACAGTGAGGCACTGTATTGTCGGTTACGTCCTTTCCTTCGTGAAGTGGCGGCACATCGTTTAAATGCACACGATCGGCCGATTGAAATTGGCGACGCTCAAGTCGTGGTGCTGGGTATGGGCCGGATGGGACGCGGGGCATACGACCGTTTAACGCAAGAGTATGGTTTGAAGGTGTTGGGTGTAGACAGCAATGCGGCGACGGTAGAAAAATATGCCCAGGAAGGCCTTCGGGTTTTGGAAGGCGATGCCGTAGATTCCGATTTTTGGGATAAATTGCTGTTATCCGAGCAGATTGATTTGGTGATGTTGGCCATGCCGCATCATGCGGGTAATTTGTTTGCGATAGATCAGCTCAGAGGTCGATCGTTTAAGGGTAAAATAGCCGCCATTGTCGAATACGCGGATGAAGCCATGCCGCTCAAAAAGCGAGGCGCGGATGCGGTGTTTTATTTATACGACGAGGCGGGCGTGGCGTTTGCGGACAGTGCAATGGCCGAATTGAAATCTCATTCCGTGGCCAACTGAGCCATGTCTCAGTCTACGCCCTCGCATCCCAAAGGCGCTACGAACGATTATCGTCATCAGCTCAGTCCTGTGTGCACGGTTATGGTCGTGGGTCACCGGCAAGCCCGGCTGAGCGAGCGTGGTTACGGTGTGCAGGACAGGCATCTGGCGCACCCGTTAGAACGCGTGCTCATGCAGCTTCGGCAGCGCGCCGGGCGTGCCTTTGCACTTGGGGCTGCGCTGTATCATGACGAGTCGCCCCGCTTTCGCTTGTTAACCGGTGTGGCCGATGGAACCGATGAACTGGCGGCCAATTTGGCCGCGCAGGTGGGGTTTGAGTTACATATGCTGGCCCCCGGCCGCGCTGCCGATGCGAGTTTCACTGAACCAGAGCCCGAGCGTGCCGTGTCACTGGGCATGAAACCGACCGGGATAGATCGGCAACGTTTGCGCCAGGAAGACTACTCCAAGCGTGATGAACTGGCGCTGAGCTTTTCCGATGTGCTGGTGGTGGTGTGGGATGGCAATGAACCTTTCCCCATGCAAAGCGGTGCAGCATTGGCCACCAAAGCCGCCATCTTGCGTCGTGTGCCGGTGGTCTGGGTGCAGCCTCAACCCAAGGGCGCACGAGCCGAAGTCTGGGTAACCGACCCGAAGAAACTGACCGATTCCTTTCTCATGGAAATCGAGGTGCTGGATACCACGCCCGAGCATTTGCAGACGGCCTTTGTGCCGTTGGATGTGGGCAGTACGGCTGCCGACGATCTTTTCGATGGTTGGTTTAACGGCTTGTTGGTGCCCTTTTTACCGCATTTGGATGCTGCGCACCACGAGCGGGTCATGCGCCGCCGTATCGCGCAACAAGACACCTTGCTCGGCTACCTCACGAGTTGTTTACTGTTTGTGTTGAGCATGGGGAGAACCCAGCGCCCGCTGAATCCACTGAACTGGCTGCTGGGTGGCGTTTTATGGTTGCAGGTGATGCTCAATCCGCCCAAGCGCAGTGCAGAGTTGCGTATTGTGGACCACCTCAACAGCAATATCCGCGCCTTCCATTGGCGCGATAATTTGATGAGCCGGTTGCATGGCTTCTTCTCCGGTCTGTTGCGCCTGTCATTAGCCGACGCCTTGGGCAGTGTGCGGCAAAAACGTTTGATCCGGCATCGGGACATGGCGGCGGATGCCACGGACCATCCGGTGCGAGAAACGTCATTGCCCGGTTTTTATCATTGGGCCGATGCGCAAGCGCGCGTTTATGCCACGCGTTACCGCGATGATACCTGGGTAGTGTACTACGCCGCCGCCCTTGCCGTGTTTTGTGCCGTCGCCGGTGCGACGTCTTTATGGCCCGCCGAAGAGCCCGGCTGGCATTTGATCTGGGTGATCTTGGAATTTCTTTTGCTGCGCTTTGTGGTTGGGCGGGTGTTGATCGCACGCTTTAAGGGGTGGCATGAGCGCTGGATGAGCCATCGATATGTCGCTGAACAACTGCGTCTACTGCGTATTGGCTTTCCACTTTTGGTACTGCCCGAAAGCCTGCGTCAGCCTATTTGGCAACCGGCGGACGAGGCCGAGTCGGTCATACGGATCAGCAAACCCGAGGCGTGGATTTTACATCGCATCTTGGTGGCCGAGGGCTTGCCGCAAAGTGCGGCGGGTAAAGCCTATTTCCGCATGACACATCATAACGACGCCATTGTGCACAGTGTCAAACACGCCTTGGATAACAACCGACAGTACTATCAACGGCAATATCATACGCTACACGGCCAGCATCACCATTTGCATCGGTTGTCGTTGGTGTTGTTTGGTTTAACCTTTGTGGCTGTGCTGACGCATTTTGTGTTTCATATTCCGGGTATTTTATTTTTTACCGCGTTCTTTCCGGCCTGGGGGGCGGCCATACATGGCATTTTGAGCCAGAATGAAGTCAGTCGGGTAGCGACCATTGCCGCCAATACCTGGCAGCGCTTGAACACCTTGGATGATGCCATGGCCATGCACCGCACCATTACCGAAACCGGCATTGCGTTGAACGACCAAGCGTTGGCCTGGGCGCGCACACAAGAATTGCGTGAGTTGGTACAGGCGTTTACGGATACGCTGGCGGAAGAGAACCAGCAATGGCTAACGTTGTTGCAGCACAATGAGCCGGACTTGCCGGCCTAAGACCTCAGTGCGCCGCTTTCAACAATACCGGTTCTATATGCACGTTCTGAGTGGCGTTCGAGAGCCAAATTTGCCCTTCGCTGATGCTGGCCTGCAAGGTCATGGTGCGGTCCACCAAGGCTGCCATTGCCTTTACCTGCGGCTCGGGAATTTCCCAAACGGCTAGGTTTTCATAGCGTTGCAATGCCGCTTCATGCTGCGGCCACCATACCGCCACCGAACGCCCGCTGTAGGCGTACAACTTAACCTGCTTGGCGCGGCCACTCGCCTTCCGCAGCCATTTTTCATCAGGCTGGCCAAAGGCAACCCACAGATCAATCTCACCGGTCAACGCCTGCTCAAACAATTCCGGCTCGCCTTCAGCACTTAACCCACGGGCAAAAGTAAGCTGTTCACTGGCGTTCAAAATAAACGCCAATAACCGCACCATCATGCGCTCGTTGGTTTCTGAAGGGTGCTGCGCCAGCGTCAAGGCATGGTCGGCGTAATAACCCCTGTCCATATCGGCAATGTTGATGTTGGCTTTGAACACGGTGGCGGTTTTTGCCATGAAGCTGGGCCTTGCTTGGGAAAAAGGGGAGTATCCGCTGTCGGGCGATGGAGGTAAAGCGCCATTGGTCGGTATGGGTTAACGATGATTGTGTATAAAGTTGTGTGACGATGGTGTAAACCTCCCCGTAAGCTCCGGTGAACAGCACCAAGCTGTACCCGCACAGCGCTATTTCCCCGCCTCGCTGGCTCTGCGATACTATGCGTCAATTATTCGAATCATCATCGCTGCTGGGATCACCAGCGCGACCATTCAGAGTGCAGGAATTGCCCATGATTTTAGATAACCTCACCCCCGTAGGCTTGGACCCTATTCTGTCGTTGTCGGCGGCCTGCCGCGCCGATACCCGACCGCACAAAGTCGATTTAGGCATTGGGGTCTACCGCGACAGCCATGGAGAAACGCCGGTCATGGTCGCCATCAAGATGGCGGAAGCGCGGTTACTGGAACAGCAAAGCAGTAAGTCGTACGTGGGTATGGGTGGGAACGAATCGTTCAACGAGTCGATGATTGGCCTGTTGTTGGGCAACAGCAAGGCAGCCGCTCGTACGGCGGCCATCCAAACCCCCGGTGCCAGCGGTGCTCTGCGCATGTTGGCCGATGTGATCAAGCTTTCTTCACCGGATGCCACGGTATGGCTGAGTGATCCTAGTTACGCGAATCATGCCCCCATCATGAAAACCGCCGGTTTGAAGGTGCGTTTCTACCCCTATTTTGACCCTGCCACCAAGCTTGTGAATACCGCTGCGATGCTTGACGCACTGCGTCAGGCGGGTAAAAACGATGTGGTGTTGTTGCACGGCTCTTGCCATAACCCTACGGGTGCGGATATCGACCTCGAAACCTGGAAGAACGTGACCACGCTGGCGGTTTCACAGGGCTTTTTGCCGTTTGTGGACATGGCCTATCAAGGCTTTGGCGATGGCATGGAAGAAGATGCGGCGGGGTTGCGTTATTTGGTTGAACGGGTGGAGTCGATGGTTATTGCGACTTCCTGCTCGAAAAACTTTGGTTTATACCGCGAGCGTACCGGAGCTGCCATGGTGGTGGGTAAAACCTTGGAACAAGCACAAGCCGTGAAAAGCCGCATTATGGAATCGGCACGTGGCACCTACACCATGCCACCCGACCACGGCGCTGCCTTGGTGGACATGATTCTGCGCGATGAAGCCTTGCGCGCGAACTGGATGACCGAAGTCACCACGGTGCGCAAACGGGTGCAGGCGTTGCGTGGCCTGCTGGCGGATGCCTTGCGGGAGCAAAGCGGCACCAACGATTGGGATTTCATCACCCGCCATAAGGGGATGTTTTCGGTGCTGGGCATTACGCCGGAACAGGCACAGGCGATGCGTCATGACCACGCGATCTACCTGGTCGACAGTGGCCGTATCAACGTCGCGGGTATGCGCGAAGCACAGGCTGAGCAAGTCGCGAAGGCGTTATTGGCCGTGGTTCAGTAAACGTCTCTAGTACGGCCATTCCGTTCGTACGGCGGGTAACACATAGGCATGGGTTAGCCGCCAAATGATGTACAACATCACCAGCGGCAGAATCAGCGTTTCCATGGTGTAAATCACCAACAGCTGAATCAGCCGCTCAATCAAACCGTCGGAAAATGCCCTCAGGCCATCTAACAACTCGGTGGCTTGCCCGGCGATGTCACGCATCCACCCCAGCATGCCTTGCTGGCTTTCTACTAAGGTTTCGCCAGTTTGTAACTGGTCGGTCGTAATGTTGATTTCCTGCTGTGCTTGTTGGCGCGGGCCGTCCAGTACCTGTTCCGTAATCAACCCCACTGCCGCAGCACCCAAAGGAATGCCCAAGCGCATCACCACCATCAACGCCACAAATAATCGGGCAAAGGTTTTGGGCGGGGCATGATAGCTCGGTGGTAAAACAAACAATAACAGTAAGCACACGCATAACGCCGGGCCGAAGACCACTATGGCCATGGTTTGGCCCATTTCCATCACCAGCAATTGAATACCGATGGAGGTCATCGCCAACACCATCACATCAGAGTAGCGTACGGCCATGTCTTGTACCGGTTTAAACACTTGGCCGGGTTTGAACGACGCTACCCCAACACCCACTTGCGCTTCCGCAAAAAACGCAATGGCACGGTCAATTAACCGTGCCGAGGCATAGGAACTTGCGGCCAACAACAGTGAACGTTGCAGGGTTTCTGTGGCTGTGCTTTCTAAGGGTGCCAAAGCCGGGTTAATGACGTGTTTTTCCGCCATGCCCGTGACCAAAACGCCAAAGAAAGCCGCCAATACAGCGCCTGCCACCCAACGCCGTGACAGTGGGATGGGGCGGGCGATTTTGGGTTTTTGCCGTACAGTGGGAGGTTGGTCAGGTTCTGCAACGGTTTTACGCCCGTGTAGCCACTGGCTTGTCCATGTGGTGAAGGGCAGCAAGAAACACAGCAAGCCCAAAGCCGTATCCTTGGCTGTGTGTACCTTCAGCCATTGCTTGAAACTCAGCAGACCAACGCCCGTTCCAAACAACAGGGCATAACTTATCCATGGGAATTGCCCGGTGAGCGTGAAGGCATACAAAAATGTGGCGTCCAACAGCAGCAGTGGCCAAGCCGTTTTGTAACGCCAAAGGATGTTCATAACAGTATCCAATGCCAAAGAGGTCTTACTAGAGTAGCTTCCCTAGCGGTAGGCTGCCAGCGTAACCATGATGGGCTATAGTGAGCACCATGTATTTCCCTTAAATTCGGCAAAAGGACACATTATGTCTTTGTTTACCGGCCCTGATGGCCAAGCGCGTTGTTCATGGTGCAGCGCTACACCCGAGTACATGGCCTATCACGACCGGGAGTGGGGGTTCCCGGTCGTGGATGACCTACGGCTGTTTGAGAAAATCTGTTTAGAAGGTTTTCAGTCCGGGTTAAGCTGGCGCACGATTCTCACCAAGCGCGAAAACTTCCGCACTGCCTTTGCGGGTTTCGATTTCAACGTCATCGCCCGGTTCACCCAAGCCGATGTTGAACGCCTGCTGCAAGACGCCGGTATTGTGCGGCACAGAGGCAAAATTGAAGCGGTGATCAACAACGCCGCACGAGCTCAAGAAATGGTCGCGAAAGAAGGCTCGCTGGCAGCGTTCTTCTGGCGCTATGAAGAACCCAGTGCCAACCAACCGGCCAGCCCACCCGTAGCCACCACGGCAATTTCTATTGCGCTGTCGAAAGAATTGAAAAAGCGCGGTTGGAAATTCGTCGGCCCCACCACCGCGTATGCCTTTATGCAGGCCATGGGCTTGGTGAACGATCATGCCGAAGGCTGTGCGGCTCGGGAACAGGTGGCCACAGCACGGCGGCAATTCACGGTGCCGCGTTGAATCGAACGAACCTTCAAGTTTCAGACGCATTCAGATCCGCCTATACTGAATGGATTGTGTTACCAACGTTATTAGCCCAAGGGTACGTGCTGTTCCGCCATAACCCTGTTGTTGAGCCTTTTTTGCATGTCTTATGTAACACCACAAGTACCCGATGAGGGTAGCGGTTCGGCTTCTATCGACCTAGTGCCGTCACTCAGCGAGCTGGTCAACATGGTGGCTGAACGTAAGGCCGACTTTCCCGATCTCATTGTTGCCTTGTCGCCACTCATTCACCAAGGCAGCGCCTTACCTACGGAAACTGCCTTGGAATTGTCGGTGGCCCTGCACGACATTGAAGCGGAAGCGCTGGAAGAAGACGCCCTATACCGCCTGGTGAATCAGCAATCTGCGCCGGCCATTGCCATGAACGCAGTGGGTACTGTCCTGGCGCTGAATGTGGCGGCCCGGCAGTTGTTTGGTCTGGCGCTGGGTGATAGCGTGGCGCAATTGGGTGTGGACGAGGAGGCGCTGCACGCATTTCAACAACGTTTGGCTGAGGTGTCCGGGCCAACTATGCTCAAGGTGGTTCGCCCGGACGCCGATGGCTTGCCCATGGTGATGATTGGGCGCTATAACCATCAATACCGTGCCTTTGTCCTCACCACCTTGCAGCATCATTGGCCGGAGTCTATCGACAAGGCGCTGGAAGCACTCTTTCAACTCACGCGTTCCGAGCGTGATGTGTTGTCCTGTTTGGCACAAGGGCAAACCGCGGAACAGATCGCGCACAGTCGTTCCCGCACCCTAGGCACCGTGCGCCAACAAATCAAAACGGTGTTGCACAAGTTGGGTGCTACAACCCAGGTGCAAGCGGCTACTTTGGCATCGGCAGCGGCCAATGCTCTGGTCGATATGCCGCAAGGCAGTGATACGCTCATGCTACGTCAAGCCAGTTCTGATATGACACTGGCTGAATTTACGCGTAACGGTCGCCGCATCGGTTGGCGCAGGTTTGGTCAAGCAGGTGGCCAACCGGTGGTGTTTCTGCATGGCCCGTTCTTTGGTGCAGGGGAGTTCGTGGCCGACCGTCAGTGGGCTGCACAACTGGGTTTGGATGTCTTTGCGCTCGAACGTCCGGGCTATGGCCGGACCGATATTTCCGATCGTAAAGTACCGGTAGTAGAGGCCATGGTCGGCGACATTCTGGCGTTAATGGAGGATCAAGGTATCCAACGGGCTACTTTTCTTACCCATGAAGTCGCCCTAATTCCAGCCTTGCAGTTGGCGCAACAAGCACCGGATCGCTTGGTCAAAATCGTAGGTGTATCCGCCGCCCCACCGTTTCAAGCGCTGGCGCAAGTTAACGCCATGCCGGCACAACAAAGCATTTTTATTTGGGCTGCCCAACACGCCCGATGGCTAGTGCGGTTACTTATCCGTTTGGGCATGGTTCGGCTGCGTAAGTTAGGGCCAGATCGCTGGATGGATGCCGTGTTCGGTGAAGTACCAGGCGATATGGCCGTGCTGAATCGCCCTGAATTGCAACCCGGCATTATCGGTTCGTACAGCTACAACATAAACCAAATGGGCGCCGGTTTCGAAGTCGACTTACAACTGACGTTCGGTGCCTGGGCAGAATTGATCCAGCAAAATAAAGTGCCCGTAACCTTGCTGCATGGTGAAGACAACCAAACCACCCGCTACGAATATGCCCAGATTTTCACCCAATTAAATCCGAACATTAGGCTCATTGGTGTTTCGGGCAGTGGGCAAACGCTGGCGGTCGAGCGACCCGACGTGATCTATCCGCAGTTGGTAGCAACGTAAGCGGCCCTAAAGTAAGGCGACATGACCGATTTAACAACAAACGATAATCCATTAAGCCCGCACCAAATTCGAGAACTGGTGCTCCGTATCGGCACCAAGGCCGAAGAGTTTCAGGCTTTAGTGGCCTTGTTGCAGCCCATGTTAACAAGTGGCGAAGAACTGCCCGCCGAAACGGCATTGGCGCTATCCAATGCCTTGCATGAGCTGGAAGATGTGGCTGACACGCGAGATGCACTGAACAGCATGGTCGACGGCTATATCGCACCTGCCTTGGTGCTGGATGAATATGGCCGTGTATTGTCGACCAACCAAGGTTTGCGGCAACAAATCGACTTGAGTGCTGGTGCGACTCTTGCTCAGCTGGGTGTGACGGAGTCGTCTTTTGAGGACTTCAAAGCAAGACTGACCGAGCACGCAAAGAGTACACTCCTCAATCTAAGTCCGCAGCACCGATCACAGTACAGCAAACCACTACTCATGCTAGGGCAGCGCGGAACCCAGCCGGGGGTGTATCTCCTCGTGGCCTTGCAACAGCATTGGCCCGCCTCAATTGAACGTGCGGTTACGGACTTATTTGGTTTGTCCCCGCGCGAGTCGGCGGTGCTGGCCGGTTTAGCCTCCGGGCTGACCCTGGAAGAAATCGCGCTGCAGAATGAACGCAAACTCAGCACCGTGCGGCAGCAAACCAAGTCTTTGGTAAAAAAAATGGGCGCGGCAACCCAAACCCAAGCCGCCACCTTAGCTGCAGCGGCCTCCAATGCCGTCAACCGAACACTGGAGTCCGATGTGATGGGTGCGTTGCCGAACCAGCGCACGCCCTGGTTGACCGGTGAACAGCAACGGGATGGCCGACGCATAGGCTGGCGTCGCTTTGGTAAAGCCGGTGGCGTACCGGTATTGTTCGTGCACGGGCCATCGTTTGGTGCGGGTGAGTTTGAGCATGACCGTTATTGGGCCACGCATTTCGGGCTGGATGTGGTCGCCATTGAGCGTCCCGGGTACGGCCGTACGGATCGACCGCATCGGCATGATGATGCGTTGCAATGCCAGGTGGACGATATTCAAGCGGTATTAGATACGCTCGATGTAACGCCCAAACGCGTGGTGGCCCATGAAGTGGGATTGATCATTGCCTTGGCATGGGCGGCTCAGCAACCCCAGCCTGTTCAGCGTATCGTGGGTGTATCCTGTGCCCCGCCTTTTCACAGCATTGAACAACTCAGTGACATGCCTGCCCAGCAAGGCATATTTATACTTGCCGCACGGCATGCCCCATGGATGGCGAAATTGTTGTTGCGATTACTGGTTATACGGCTGCGTCAACTGGGGTCTGAACGCTGGTATGAAGCGGTATTTGGTGATGTACCCAATGACTTTTCCGTGACACAGAGGCCTGCATTTCATCAAGGTGTGGTGGCGGTATATCCCTTTTATACACGACAATCCGGTGCCGGGTTTGAGGTGGATCTGCAGGTCATGATCCGGGATTGGGGGCACTTAGTGAAAGAGTGCGACGTACCGCTGACGTTATTGCATGGTAACGACAACCCGACTACGCCGGTTGAATACTTGAGTGTATTCCAAGCGCTGAACCCTAACGTGGAGATTCATTGCATAGAAAAAAGCGGGCTCACATTGGCATTGAGTGAGCCCGAGCGGATTTATCGAGAAATTGCCCGATCGTCAGCATAGCCATCCATGGCCTCTTATTGAATCTACTGAATCAAGCCTGATCGGTTGAAATCGGCCGGTTGGGCAGTACGTACCGGGCGCAGACGGAAACCGAGGTCAACCACTTGGCTGGCACTGGCACTGGGTGCGCAATTAACGATATTGGCATCCGTGCACGCCACTTCATACAAATCCAATGGATTGGCGCGGCCCCAGGGTGTAATCCGAAAGCTCTTCTCTCCTCCCGTATAACCATAGTCATAAGTCACTAAGCTGGTCGTACCCAAGCGTTGGCCTGGCGCGTATAGGGCAGTTCCAGTTCCAGGCAAATTACCTTCTGCACTGATTGGGTGAAAATGTGCTACGTGAATCAACTCGACAATACTTGTGCTCGTGGCTCCTGGGCGATCCCCTCCGAGTGTGGAGGTTAGGAAGGTGTTAAAGAAAAAGTTCTTTGTAGCATTGTTGTTATAGAGGCTAGCTTGAGTGTTGACGGTAGCAGCATCTCGGGAATAAATACCATAAGGGCGAGTGCTCGCCGCCGAGTCGTTGCTTCGATTAATGTCGTGCTGATAGTTGCTAGCATCAACAAACTGGTTGGGAAAAACCACGTTGTTCACATAGCTGTTGCCATTGCTGCTCGGCGTGGCACAGGTCTCGAATAGAGTGAGCATTTCGCGCGCGTTGGGGATGCGCCAGTTATTGTAACCGGCCAAACGGGAGGCAGCGCCCAGTGGATTTGAAATTTTCTCGGGTAGGGCATTTGTCCAACTACTTCCAAAATAGGCTTGTAAGTCGATCTCGCCATCAAACTCCATATAGGCAAGCGCATCCTCAAAAGTCACGCGGGTATCACCTAGATCGGTTGGGTTTGTACAGGCTCCACTGACATCCCATGTTTGGCCAACACTGCAAGCCTGCCACATCAAACCAGTTGGTTTGTGTATGACCACCCCATCGGTGTAGCGTAAGAAGTCGCTGGTGGGCGTACTTGGTTGACAGGTTTGCGCTAAGGCTTGAACGGTAAAGAGCGCTCCAATACCGAAGGCTAAAAGTTGTGCTTTCATGAATATGCTCCTTATTGGCTGCTCAGGTCGTTAACATACAGCGTGCGCGCGCTGCTCGACGCTCCTGTACCATTAGTGTCGAAGGTTGAACGCACCCCGGTGGTGTAATTGATGACCCAGTTGTGGAAGTTGGAGCCAAGGCTATCGTTCTGAACGCCAGTACCGGCATTTGGGCCTGATAAAGCTGCTGGATAAGGTGAGCTTGTCCAATACCACGCATCTTGGGGCGCGAAGCTAAACCAAGTGGTGTCTACGCTGACCCCCGTGCGGCTGTACTGCAACAGGCTCTCGGCCTCGGCCTTAGTGGGTAGCCGCCAGCCACTGGTCAAGCCACATGCTGAAGCTCGTTCAGCCGCTCCAATGGTCGTGTCATAGTCGAGGGCTGAGTTTCCTGCATCGGACCGCCATACAAGACCCGTGACGTTGTCGCGGAAGCATTCTTGGTCAGTGCTTGTCGCTGGCAAGGCTTGTCCAGTGGGCCCCAGCTTGGTGTAATCGAAACCGGCTTTACCACTGCCCACTTTGATTAGTTGGTCATCGGCATCACGGCCCGTATTGCCGTCTTGCTGTGGGGCTCGGCCAGATGGAAGATTCACAGCATTTGAAAATACTGCTTTTGGCCAAAGATTGGCGCCGCTGGGTAGGTCGTCGCAGCTCGAAATTCCATTGGGGAAACTACCGGTAGTAATGCTGATGCAGTTGGCTTCACCTGTGTCATTGATCGCTCCTGCTACCACCGCTAACTGGGAACTGATCGCTAATTGAGAGGACCCGGAAACAGCCTCCACTCTTAGGTTGAGTAATTTGCCGTTTTCCAGGCCGGTAACCAAACATGGCGACTGCGAGCAGGTGAATGTAGCGCTTCCTCCCGCTGAAGGGCTGCTCGCACTTATTTCAGATGTGTTGGTATAAACTATGTAGCTTGTCGCTCCAGATGCTGTTGCAAAGTTAACAATGACCCCACCACTAACGGCTTGATGACGAGCAGTTAACGTCGAGGTGTTTGTGTTGGTAGAACCAGAGCTAGAACCAGAGCTAGAACCACCGGTATTTCCATTATTGGACGAACCATCGGACGAGCCCGAACTATTACTTCCGTTTGAGCTACTCTGAGTTGTGCCGTCAGACGTGCTATTTGTCCCGCTAGACTCACTTGTACTGTTGCACGCTGCCAGCATAAGGGTGCTGGTACAGAGCAATGCAGTTAATAGGTGTTTATTCATGGGCTATCAGCTTCCTTTATTGAAAGTTGGCACAAAGGTAAGTCAGGTTTCTGACCCGGTGCATTCAATGAAGGCTGAGGCTAAAGGGATTGGCAGAATCCGGCATCTACCATATGGTACAAGTCGGTCTGTTTTTAGCTGGAAACTCTGTAAATATGGTGCGTAATGTGACGGGGTTCACATTTTTATGACCAGTCGGTCAGTTGGTTGCTCGGGAACAGATATCCATAACACGGAAACGTAAATCCATGAGCTGCTGTTGGCAATGGTTTAAGGTTATTCTGTGCGGGTGGATCCCCGCCTGCGCGGGGAGTGAAAAAATCACCGCTGTGCCGCCACCCAGTCAATCAGCAATGCCCTCTCCTCGTCCGTCATGCCGGTCATATTGCCCAGTGGCATATAGCCGCTACGCATGGAGGTGACAGCGCGGTCGGCGGCAACCAAAAGCTGGTCACTGTGTTCAAAATTTAACCCAGCGGGCGCGGCACTGAACATGGTGGAGCTGGGGTTGGTAGCATGGCAGGTGGCGCAGCGCGCTTGCAGTATGTCGTCGATCTGCGCGGTGCTGACGTTGGCCATGGCGTTGCTGCGTTCTTCGGAAACGGCGGTTTGCGCGCTTGGCGGTGCCATTAGGAATGCCAGACCAGCCAAGGCAACAAGCGCGATGACCAAAATAGCAGGCTGTACCTTGCCTTGGTGTTTGAGGTTAAAGAAGTGCCGTGCGTAGGCGCTGATCGCACCGATGGCGGCCAGCACCAGCCAGTTGAGTTCATGCCCGTAGGTCATCGGGTAATGGTTGCTCAACATGATGAAGATGATGGGCAAGGTTAGGTAGTTGTTGTGCGTTGAGCGCAATTTGGCCATTAAGGCAGGTGCTGGGTCGGGTGTTTCACCCGCTTGTACGGCGGCAACGAGTTTGCGTTGCGCAGGCATGATACCGAGGAAGACGTTCCCGGCCATAATCGTGCCGATCAGTGCGCCCACTTGAATGTAAGCCCCGCGGCCGGAAAAAACCGAAGTCATCAGCCAAGCGTAGAAGGTCAAAATCAGAAACAGCACGATGCCAAAAGCCATGCCGTTGCGGCGCAGCCGGCTGCGTAACAAGGCTTCGTAAATCGCCAAGCCGACCAACAAGGAGGCGACAGAGAGCATAACCGCCTGCGGTGTGGTGAAGGCAAATTTGCTGGCGTCGACCAAGTAAGCCTGCGCGCCCACGTAGTAGATCAGTACCATCAACACCATGCCGGTCAGCCAGGTGGTGTAGGCTTCCCATTTGAACCAATGCAGGGTTTCTGGCTGTTCTTCGGGTCCAAGTTGATACTTGGCGACTTCATAATAACCGCCGCCATGGATCGCCCACAGGTCGCCTTTTATGCCTTTGTCTTTCTTCCATTGCGGTGGTTCGCGAAGGTTATTGTCGAGCCAGATAAAATAGAAGGACGCGCCAATCCATGCGATCCCGGCGATGACATGAAACCAGCGGAAGAACAGTTGCAGCCAATCCATCAAGTAAGCCATGGTCATGTTCGGGTCCTCAACTGCCGCGATAGGTGGAGTAACCGAAGTCACTCAGTAAAAGGGGAATGTGGTAGTGCTCATCGGGCGCTGTCAGGGCGAAGGTGATGCTCACACTGGGGTAAAAGCAGGTGCGTTGGTGGGTCGACATCCATGCGCCGGTCGCAAAATCACACCGGTAGATACCTGCTTCACGGGGCTGCCCGACCAGCCAGTCGGTAATACGGCCATCGCTGTTGGTTTCGCCTTGGGCAATGGCTGTCCATTGATCACCGTCCTGGCGGAACAACTGCACCCTGAGTCCGGCGGCAGGGCGGCCGGTGACGGTGTCCAATACGTGGGTGGTGATGGGGCTGTTAGCATTTGCCATGACTAAACGTTCTCCGTTGCGGTTGCGGCATCGCGTTGGTGTACCACCTGACCGGCGGCAATGGTGCTTTTCACGGTACGGTCATCGCCCAAGGTCATCAACACAAACAATTGTTCTTCGAGCGTTTTAGTGTGCTGCATGCGGTACGACAACAGCGGCGTGGCGTTAAAATCTAACACCACAAAGTCGGCGTCGTGACCCGGTGCGAATGACCCGATGTGGTGCTCCAAACGGAGCGCTCGTGCACCGCCCAAGGTCGCTAAATACAGCGATTTGAACGGGTGCAACTTGGCCCCTTGCAACTGCATGACTTTATAGGCTTCGTTCAGGCTGTGCAGGATGGAAAAGCTGGTGCCTGCACCGACATCCGTGCCGAGCCCGACGTTGACGCCATGCCGTTCAGCTTGCGGTAAATTGAACAGGCCGCTGCCCAAAAACAGGTTCGAGGTGGGGCAAAAGGCAATGGCCGAGCCGGTTTCCGCCAGCCGTTTGCATTCGTCGTCGCACAGATGTACACCATGCGCAAACACCGAGCGTTCGGTCAGTAGGTTGAACTGGTCGTAGGCGTCGAGGTAGTTTTTGCTTTCGGGAAACAACGCCTTCACCCAATCGATTTCTTTCGGGTTTTCCGACAGATGAGTGTGCATATACAGGCCATCGTACTCCTGCAAAAGTTGCCCCGCCCGCGCCAATTGTTCGGGGGTGCTGGTGGGCGCAAACCGGGGGGTAACGGCGTAATGCAAACGGCCTTTGCCGTGCCAGCGCTCGATCAAGGCTCTGCTTTCGGTGTACCCGCTGTCGGCGTTGTCCAGGAGATAATCGGGGGCGTTGCGGTCCATCAGCACCTTGCCGCAAATCATGCGCAAATTGCGGGCCTCAGCGGCGCTGAAAAACGCTTCCACCGAGCTGGGGTGCACGGTACCGAATACCAACGCTGTGGTGGTGCCGTTGCGCAACAGTTCGTTTAAAAACCGCTCGGATACTTCGGCCGCATGGGCCGGGTCGGCAAATTCGCGTTCGGCCGGAAAGGTGTATTGGTTCAGCCAGTCGAGCAGTTGTTCGCCATAAGAGGCGATCATGCCCGTTTGCGGGTAATGGATGTGGGTGTCGATAAATCCCGGCATGATCAGCGCATCTGGGCAGTGGGTAATGTCTGTTCCGGCGGGCAAGGTGGGCAACAGGTCTGCCGCATGGCCTACGGCTTGAATGTGGCTGCCCGATACCACCAACAGGCCATCGGGAAAGTATTCATAAGAGGCTTCCAAGCCAACTTCAGCGGGGTCGGCAATACTGTGTACGATGGCACCGCGCCATGCCTTGATTTGTGCGGTCATGCGTTATTGTCCCTGCTCGGTAGAAACGTGCGTGCTCGATACGATGTCGGCACGAAGTTGTTGAATGCCTCGTAGCACCCGTTCCGGGGTAGCCGGGGCGTCGATGCGTGGCTGGATGCGATAATCGCCCACACTGGCGACCGCATCTTTAATTGCACACCACGCAGCAATGCCGAGCATAAAGGGCGGTTCACCCACGGCTTTCGAGTGGAATACGGTGTCTTCGGGGTTTTGGCGACTTTCGACCAGATGCACGCGGAAGTCTAAGGGCATGTCGCTGACCGCCGGTATTTTGTAGCTGGCGGGGCTGTTGGTCATCAGTTTACCCTGTTCGTTCCACACCAACTCTTCGGTGGTCAGCCAACCCATGCCTTGCACAAAACCGCCTTCGATCTGCCCGATATCGATGGCCGGGTTCAGTGACGCGCCAACGTCGTGCAGAATGTCCGTGCGCAGCATTTTGTATTCACCCGTTAAGGTATCCACAATGGTTTCGCAGCAGGCGGCACCATAGGCGAAGTAATAAAACGGATGCCCGGCGGCTTTTTCGCGGTCGTAATAGATTTTGGGGGTGCGGTAGTAGCCGGTCGCCGACAGAGAAATCTGGTGGTAATACGCCAAGCTGGCGAGTTCAGGGAATGAGAGGTAGTGAGCGCCTACTTTTATATGGCCGTTGTGAAAGATCACCTCGTCGGGCTGCACCTTGAAGTGTTCGGAGGCGAAGTTGATCAAGCGGTCTTTTATCGTCTGTGCCGCGTTCTGTGCCGCCTTGCCGTTGAGGTCGGCGCCGGAGGACGCTGCGGTGGGCGACGTGTTCGGTACTTTGTCTGTGCGCGTGGCGGAAATTTGAATTTGATCCAGCTCTACCTGCAACACTTCAGCTACAATCTGCGCGACCTTGGTGTTCAAGCCTTGGCCCATTTCGGTACCACCATGGTTTAGGTGAATGCTGCCGTCGGTGTAAACGTGCAGCAATGCACCGGCTTGGTTGAGGAACGAGGCGGTAAACGAAATGCCGAATTTTACCGGAGTCAGCGCCAGCCCTTTTTTTAGCACAGGGCTTTGGCGGTTGAACTCGACGATGTCCTTCCGGCGTTGCGCGTAGTCAGCAGTGCGCTCCAGCTCGGAAGTGATGTGTTCTAAAATATTGTGCTCCACCGTTTGGTGGTAGTGCGTAACGTTGCGCTCGGTTTGGCCATAATAATTGGCCTTGCGCACGTCGAGCGGGTCTTTGCCTAAATAGCGCGCAATGCAGTCCATGATTTCTTCAATCGCCATCATGCCTTGCGGCCCGCCGAAACCCCGATACGCCGTATTGGAGGCCAGATTGGTTTTGCAACGGTAGCCGGTGATCAGGGCGTCACCCAGATAATAGGCGTTGTCGGCGTGGAACATGGCGCGGTCGACAATCGAACCGGACAGGTCGGCGGAATAACCGCAGTTTCCGGCTAGGTCTATCTTCACGCCTTGCAGCACGCCTTGGTCATCAAAACCCACATCATAACGCGCATAAAAGGGGTGCCGCTTGCCGGTCATCAGCATGTCGTCCACCCGCGCCAGCCGCATTTTAGTCGGGCGTTTGGTGAGGTGGGCGATGACCGCGCACAGGCACGCCGGGCCAGCGGCTTGCGTTTCTTTACCACCAAACCCGCCGCCCATACGGCGCATGTCGGTGGTAACGCGGTGCATGGGCACACCCAATACACTGGCAACCAGTTTCTGAATTTCCGTCGGGTGCTGGCTTGAGGTATAGACGATCATACCGCCATCTTCCGTCGGCATGACAGAGGAAATCTGTGTTTCTAAATAGAAGTGTTCTTGCCCGCCAATGTGCAGTTCGCCCTGCAGACGATTTGGCGCTTGAGCCAACGCACCCACGGCATCACCGCGTTTATGCTGGTGTGGATCGAGCACGAAGTGTTGTTTTTCCAGTGCTTCAACCACGTCCAGTACAGGATCGAGATCTTCATATTCGATGATCGCGGCTTGTGCGGCTTGGCGGGCAATGTCCATGGAGTTGGCGGCGACGGCAATGACCGGCTGGCCGACATACTGCACCACACCATCGGCCAGCAAGGGGTCACCCGCAACCAGTGGGCCGATGTCAAGTTCGCCCGGCACGTCCTGTGCGGTGATGGCAATGGCGACGCCGGGGAAGTTGTAACAGGGCGTAATATCGATGTGTGTGATACGCGCATGGGCTCGGTCGCTGAGGCGCGCCACCACATGGAGTTGGTTGGGGAATTCGGGGCGATCATCAATATAGATCGCCTCACCGGTCACATGTTTATCGGCACTTTCGTGTTTTAGGCCTTTGCCGACACCGGTTTTTAAGTCGGCGCGAAATTGGGCTTCTTGTTCGGCTTGGCTGGCAACGGGGTGATGATGGTTAGACATAATCGGTCACCCGCGTGGTGGTCAGCGGTGCGTTCAGCTCCAGATGCCATTTGCGCATCAGGTTTTGCGCCACCAAAAGACGATATTCTTTACTGGCGCGAAAGTCGCTGAGCGGCGTGAAATCCTGCGCCAGAGCAAGGCACCCTTGTTCTATGGTTGTGACATGCCAAGGCTGTCCGAGCAATGCTTGTTCGGCGTTCAACGCCCGTTTGGGAGTCGCCGCCATACCGCCGAAGGCGATACGGATCTGCGCGACGATGCCTGCCTCAAGGCGTACAGCGAACGCCGCACAGACGGCAGAAATGTCGTCGTCGATGCGCTTGGACACCTTGTAGGCACGAAACTCGACGTTCTCGGACGTCGGAATAATGATTTTCTCAATGAACTCTCCGGCGGTTAACACGGTTTTCCGGTAATCAAGGAAGAAGTCTTCCAGGGCAATGGTACGTTGCTGTGTACCACAACGAAGTTGCAGTTTTGCGTCCAAAGCAATTAATAGTGGCGGGCTGTCGCCAATGGGCGAGGCGTTGCCAATGTTGCCGCCTAAGGTACCTTGGTTGCGAATTTGCAGCGAAGCAAAGCGATGCAGTAACTCACCAAAGTCAGGAAAATGTTGGCTGAGTGTGGCGTACAGGTCGGTCAAGGCCACGGCCGCGCCCACTTCCAAACGATCCTCAAGCACCGTAAGGGTTTTCATTTCGCTGATTTGGCCGACATGAATCAGCGTGGGTAAGGCTCGATGAAATTGGGTTACTTCTAAGGCTAAGTCCGTACCGCCCGCCAATAAGCGAGCTTCCGGGTGCTGCTGGTACAACTCGGCCAATTGTGCCGTGGTCTGGGGTATAAAACAGCGGTGTCCGTTGGCGGACAGTTCGGTTGGCCCGGTTGGGTGAATGTCCCGCAACATGCGCAGTGTATGTGCATGCGCCGCATCAAAATGGTCTGTATGCGGGGTGTTTAAGGCTTGCTGCGCAGCGGCCAATATAGGGCGATAACCGGTGCAGCGGCACAGATTGCCCGACAACGCTTCTAGCGTAGCCGCGTGATCATGTTCAGGATGGTTTTTATCCAGCGCGAACAATGACATCACGAATCCGGGGGTGCAAAAGCCGCATTGCGAACCGTGGCAGTCGGCCATGGCTTGCTGGACCGGGTGCAAGGCACCGTCATGCTTTAAGTCTTCTACGGTGATCAATTGTTTGCCGTGTAGCGCGGGTACAAAGGTGAGACAGGAATTCAGCGTACGGTAGCGGATGTCATCACCGACCAGTTCGCCAACCACCACGGTGCAGGCCCCGCAGTCGCCCGACGCGCAGCCTTCTTTGGTGCCAGTTTTACCACAGTGTTGACGCAGGTAATTCAACACCGTGGTATTGGGGTCAAGCGTCTCTTCGGTGTGAATGTTCTGGTTGAGTATGAACTGAAGCACGGTGAATCTCCCGCTGCGCTGCAAGCGTCACTTTATTATAGTCCATCGCATTGTAGTCATGGCTTGACCGCTTGGTCAACAAGTCGAGCGGTTCGTGCCTAAAATGGCCTTTTATCGCCTTTTCACCGACGTATTATGCAGCCCACTAACGAATCAGAATGGCGCGGAAGTCGTTCACATTGGTCAAGGTCGGGCCGGTGATCAGCGCGTCGTTTAACGCCGCAAAAAAGCCGTGTCCGTTATTCGTATCCAGTGCGGCTTGTGGGTCAATGCTCAGTGCGCGGGCGCGCGTTAGCGTATGTTCATCAATCAAGGCACCCGCCACCTCGGCCATCCCATCCACGCCGTCGGTGTCGGCGGCCAACGCCGTTACCCCGGACATGCCTTGGAGTGCGACCGCCAAAGAAAGCAGAAATTCGACATTACGCCCACCCACGCCGTTGCCACGCACGGTGACCGTGGTTTCACCACCGGATAACAACACACAGGGTGGTGCGATGGGTTGTCCAAAGGTGCTCACCTGGCGCGTTATGCCCGCCATGACTTTGCCTAACTCGCGGGCTTCACCTTCCAAACTGTCGCCCAGAATCAAGGGCGTGATACCGGCGGTACGGGCAGCTTGTGCCGCCGCTTCCAACGCAACTTGCGGTGCGGCCACCAAATGCGTGGTGACGTTATGCAGCCGTGGATCATCCGGTTTAACGGATTCCAGCCTGCCCTGTGCCAGGCCTTCCTGCACCAACGCAGGGACTTCGATGTCGTAGCGTGCCAACACCGCGAGTGCCTCGGCGCAGGTGCTAGGGTCGCCCACCGTGGGACCAGAGGCGATGGCGGGTAAGTCATCACCCGGCACATCGGAAATCAACAAATTCACCACCCGCGCCGGATAGCAGGCCGCCGCCAAACGCCCGCCCTTAATGGCGGAGAGGTGTCGCCGCACGATGTTCATTTCTTGAATACTCGCGCCGGAGCGCAACAACGCTTGGCTAATGTGTTGTTTGTCGGCGAGGGTTAAGCCGTCGGCTGGGAGTGGGAGTAGTGCGGAACCGCCACCGGAAATCAGCACAATCACTTGATCATCTGCCGTTAGCCCTTGCACCATATCCAACATGTGCTGTGCCGCCTGCTCACCTGCTGCATCGGGCACGGGGTGCGCAGCTTCGACAATTTCAATATGCGTGCAGGGTACAGCATAACCATATCGGGTGACGACCAAGCCGCTGATCTCTCCGACCCAATGCTGTTCTAAGGCCTGCGCCATGGCCGCGGATGCCTTGCCGGCGCCAATAACCAAGGTGCGACCTGCGGTTGGCTCGGGTAAAAAATGCTGCACACAGCGCTCCGGTTGGGCAACGGCCAGTGCGGCATCAAACAATTGGCGTAGTATTTGGCGGTCATCGTGCTCGGTCATGGGGTGTTGGCCTCTCGGTGCGTTGTACGGCGCACTTCGGTGGTGCGTTTTTTCCCGGTGGTGTACAAATGTACGGGAATTAGGTGCTGCTTGCCTACCTTGCATGCTTTGGGCCAATTGACCTTATGGTCAATCCGCAGTCACTGATCTACTATTTTGATCTATTATTCTGAACAGCCCTTCTTGCAAAGGTGAACGCCATGACACCCGAATATCCCCGTGATCTGATCGGCTATGCCGGTCGCCCACCGCAAGCGAATTGGCCCGGTAAGGCCAAAATAGCGGTTCAATTTGTGTTGAACTATGAAGAAGGTGGTGAAAACTGTGTGTTGCATGGTGATGCCCATTCGGAAACCTTTTTGTCGGAAATCATCGGCGCTGCACCGTATCCAAGCCGCCACATGAGCATGGAGTCGATCTATGAATACGGATCTCGGGCGGGTTTATGGCGTATTTTGCGTGAATTCGAGCGTCGCGGATTGCCGCTCACGGTGTTTGGCGTGGCCATGGCGTTGCAACGTAACCCCGAAGCGGTAACGGCGTTTAAATCGCTCGGGCATGAGGTGGCGTGCCATGGGCTGCGGTGGATTCATTATCAAGACATGCCGGAAGCGCAAGAACGCGCGCATTTACAGCAGGCGTTGGCGACTATGGAAAGCCTATTCGGCGAACGCCCCTTGGGCTGGTATACCGGGCGCGACAGCCCGAACACGCGGCGGTTGGTGGTGGAAGAAGGCGGGTTGCTGTACGACTCGGATTACTATGGTGACGACCTGCCGTTTTGGACGCCGGTGACGACCTCCACAGGCGAGGTAAAACAGCATTTGGTGGTGCCCTATACCTTGGATACCAACGATATGCGTTTTGCCGCGGCGCAGGGGTTTAATAGTGGGGAGCAGTTTTTTCAGTATGTGAAGGATGCGTTCGACGTACTGTACGCCGAAGGCGAAGACAGCCCGAAGATGTTGTCGATTGGCTTGCATTGCCGGTTGATTGGGCGGCCGGGGCGATTTCGCGCGTTGCAGCGCTTTCTCGACCACATTGAAGCGCACGATCGGGTGTGGGTGACCCGACGAGTGGATATTGCGCGGCATTGGGTGGTGGAGCATCCCGCTGTATGATTTTCTGATGGCAGTGTATTTATTCGGTTCCTTGGTAGGACTAGGCTCCTTCTGGCACGCATAAATCCATCCATGGAGCTCCCTTGCGGCGTCCTGCCGCAAAGGGCCATCAGGAGCCTAGCCCTACCACGGAACCATAAATACCTAAACCCCACCCCACGGTCTAAACTTGTAACTCCATTCGCAATGCCTTAATTTAGTGCGCCGCCCACCCTGAGGAGTGCATGTGAATCTCGACCGACGCTTTTTTCTCACCGTATTTTTGCCGTTTGCGTTGGGATATTACCTGTCGTTTTTCTACCGCATTGTTAACGGAGTCATTGCCGAACCCATGGCGTTGGAGCTGGGTATCGGCCCCGCCAACTTGGGTTGGATTGGCAGCGCCTATTTCCTGTTCTTCGCCGCTGCGCAGTTGCCGCTGGGTGTCTTGCTGGACCGTTACGACACCCGTAACGTGGCTTCCGCGATCTTATTGATTGCCGCCGCCGGTGCGCTGGTATTTGCCTTTGCGCAAACCCCGTTTATGTTGTGGCTCGGGCGTGGGTTAATTGGTTTGGGTGTGTCGGCTTGTTTGATGTCAGCCTTCCGGGCTTATGTAGCCTTGGTGCCGGGCGAGCGTTTGGCGCTCGTGAATGGCCTGCAACTGGCCTTTGGCGGTTTGGGTGCCATTACGGCCACGGTGCCCGTGGAAGCACTATTGCCGTTGATCGGTTGGCGCGGGTTGTTTGTGGGCTTGGGCGGATTGACGCTGTTTATCGCGGTTTTGGTTCGTGTGGTGGTGCCACCCATCTTGGAAAAAGGGCGAACCCATACACCTTTTGGTGAACAGATGCGCGGCGCGCTGTCGGTATTTGTCCACCCCATCTTTGTGCGCGTGGCGCCAGCCAGCGTGTTCACCCAAGCAATTTTTATTGCTTTGTTGGGCTTGTGGGCGGCGGTTTGGCTGCGCGAGGTTGAGCAATTTACGCCGGCGACGACGGCCGATATGCTGTTTTGGGCCGCCCTGGGTATGGCCTTAGGCTACATGACTCTGGGCGGATTTTGCAGTTGGGTGTTGAAATATCGTATTACCACGACCCAAGTTGCGATGTTCTGCATGACGTTGTTCTTTTTGGCCTTGATGGCCTTAATCATCCGCATGCCGGTGCCTGACGTGCCCCTGTGGTTCTTACTGGGGTATTTTGGCTCATCCGGTTCCTTGATGTACGCCGCCTTAACGCAGCAATTCCCCAAGGCCTTGGCCGGGCGGGTGAATACTGCGCTGAACCTGTTGTTATTTGTCAGTGCGTTCTTGTTGCAGTGGCTGATGGGGGTGATTGTAGCTCAGTGGCCTGCCGACCCACTGACCGGCTACCCCGATGTGGCGTATCAGGTCAGCTTCCTGCTGTGTGGGGGTTTGCAGGGTGTGGCATTGTTGTGGTTTCGGTACTTTCCGGCGCGTTAGCGCAACACCACCGCGTTTTCCAAACGGGCTAAGTCATTCACCATTTGCCAATGACCGCCACCGGCTTCAATGCGCTCCTGCCAATCCGTCAGTCGGCGTTGGTAGGCCGCTGGGTCATTATTGTCACTGCGTTGGCGCTTCACATTGACGGCCACTACTTGCACGTTGTTCAGGTTCATACTGACATCGCGGTTCAGCCACGGCGGCAGATCTTCGTGCAGATCAGACAGCAAAAATAAATACTTATGCCCGGCATCCACTTCGCTTAAATAATCGGTGGCCAGCAACACGCCGCCGGTAATATCGCTGTGATGACTGGGCACGCTAAAGCGTTGCAAAAAGGCATCTAATGAGGCCTGAAATTCACGTTTCTGCTGGTTGGTAACGCTGGGCCGATGGTCAAACGTTGCCTGCGCAATAACGTTGCGCTCGGTAAAGCTGCTGTTGTCGATAAAGCCCACGGCCAGCGAATCACCGCTGTTCAAATTCGCCAGTAAGTAATTGCTGAGGGTGCGCGCTTTGTTCAGTTCTCCGGCGTAATCGCCGGAGATGTCGACTAATATAAATGCGGCCCGGCTTTGGTTCGCCGGTTCGCCACAACCCATCAAGAAGGCCGCGAACACAGCACCCAAGGCCAGTTTGGCTTTGTTCCAGCGCGCCTTGCGGCGCAGTTGGCGTTCTTGTTCCAGCGCTTCGATCTTTTCCAGTTCGCGTTCAACCAAATATTGCACTTGTGCGTTATGTATGGTCATGGTTTAGGCCTCCTGTGTGGTCAACGGCAGGTCGGCGTCGAGGTCATCCGCTGTCGATGGGGTAGCCTGACGCTTGGCTTTGGTTGGTTTCGCGCGAGTACTTTTAGCGTTGTCGGCTTCGGTCTCGTCATCGTTGCCGCGAGCCATGGGGTGATCCCGACGGTCTTTAACCATGCGCTCAACACTCAGCGGCAACATGATGAACAGGTCGTAAAGGCTCACCAGCATCTTGCTTGCGTGGTTGGCGATGCCGCCTACCAAGCGAATCACTAGGCGCATAACTCGCAGCGTACCCAGTGCAATCAGCCCCAATACCGTGCGCAGTGAGTGCACGAAGGCTTCTAGCGGAATGGCGACAAAAGCCAGTGCGAAGGGCAGGATAAAGCCAAGAACCAGCTGGCCGATGGACGGAATCCAGCGGAAGTTGTGTTCTACTGCGGCACTCGCACCGGCCAACGACTGGGCCAAGGCTTCGCGGTCTAAGGCCAAGAGGTCACGCATGTAAGCCAGTGATGCTTCGATGCTGGCGAAGATGACCAAAATGGCGAATGCGGCGATGGCCATGCGCTTACGCATCTTGTCGTCCATGCTGCCGATCATCGGAAACAAGCGGGTGATCTGTAGTGCTTCCAGCAAGAACAGGCCCATGGTGATTTCCACGGCAATGATCACCAGTGCAGCGATGTCTGAAGTGCGCACCGAGCCAATGTAGCTCGCGCCCCCGACCATTTCTGACATGGGCAGGGCGATCAAGTGGAAGTTGATGATGCCACCGAAAGTCGCAACAACTAACACCAATGCGGCCACGAAGAATTGAGTCAGCGACGAAGCAGTTAAAGCATGTACCGCTTTATCTTCCGACTTACGCAGGCTTTCGTAGTCGGCCATTTGGCGGTCGATAATCTTCGTGCGGTCATCTAAACCTGTGATGGTCTGCTGCACTTTTTCCATGGTGTTGTTCAGCGCGCGCCAGTCAGGTTGCATGCCATTCAGGATTTTGTGCCGTTCATTGGTGCCTTTCTGGTACGCCTTCAGTGTCTGCTGATGCGAGCTTTCCACCATCTGTTTGATGTTGTCGAGAATCTTCACCACCGCTGGGTCGCCGGTGTTGGGCAGTGCCGTAATGGTTTCCACGACTTCCGTCCATGCGGGTGGTAGGGGGGCATCATCGGTGGCGGCGTGATAGTCGTCTTGAATCTTTTTCAGCGTGTCGGCCAGTTTGCGGTGCAGGCTGGGGTATTGGCTGAGGTCCCGTTCCACAATCGCGTTGACGCGGCTGAACTCGCGCTCGATGGCTTTTTCGGAAGCGTCTCGGCCCATCGCCAACAGAACGTCACGGTTGCGCGCTTCCAAGCGCTGCTCCAGTTGATGAATGCTGCGTGCAGCCACGCGTAGCGTACCGTGAATCGCACGCCCGGTATTGCGCAACAGATGGTGCGCATGCGGACGGCCCAGATACAAAACAGTAATTGCGATAACCAGCCAGATCGCCAGCGATAGTGCAGGCGAGGCGGACCAGATGTAGAGAATGTCAGTCATGATGTTCACCTTGTTGGGTTGTGGTGAACACATTGTTGTTTAGGCTGGTGAAAAATCTGTGAGTTGTGTGGTGTGACGCGTGTGTGTCTTCTGTCGGGTGTCTTAAAATAGGCTCGTGAACGGTTTTCGCGCTCCGGGCCCATTCAAATTTTATCTTATTTTGCGGGCCTTGGGATTCAACACATCCGTCACCGTACCCGCCGCCAATTCACCCGCCAGCCCTACGGTTTCATGCAGTGTCGGGTGAGCGTGAATGGTCAGCCCTAAATCCTCAACCGAGGCACCAAACTCCAACGCCAGCGTCAGTTCGCCTAACAGCTCCCCGGCATGAATACCCACAAGGCCAGCACCTAAAAGCCGGTCGGTTTCTGGGTCGTAAATCAATTTGGTTTTGCCCTCGCCACGCCCGGCACCCAGCGCACGGCCACTGACCGACCAAGGAAATACCGCCACGGCGTAGGCAATGCCCTGCGCTTTGGCCTGCTGTTCCGTCAGCCCCGTCCACGCGATTTCCGGGTTGGTGTAGGCGATGGAGGGGATAGCCAAGGGTTCAAAACGGCGATTATGGCCCGCGATGACTTCGGCGGCGACATGGCCTTGATGCGTGGCCTTATGGGCGAGCATGGGGTCACCCACGATGTCACCGATGGCATAAATGTGCGGCACATTGGTTCGTTGTTGCGCATCCACGGGAATGAATCCTCGGTCATCGACCACGACCCCGGCGCGTGTTGCAGCCGTTAAATCACCGTTCGGGCGGCGACCCACAGCCACCAGCAGTGCGTCCGCGGCAATTTCCCGGCACGTGCCGTCTGCGGCCTCTACGGTGAGAATCAGCGCGTCGGGTTCAGCTTTCACGCCGGTTACACGCGTTTTCAGTTCAATCGTAAAACGGTCGCGATTATAGCGCTGATACACTCGAACCAGATCGGCATCGGCCGCCGGTACCAATTGACTCGCCGCTTCAATGATCGTGACCTCGCTCCCCAGCGCCTGATACACCGTCGCCATTTCCAGCCCGATGATGCCGCCGCCTAAAATCGCTAGGCGAGGCGGCACGTCACGCAACGCCAGGGCGCCGGTGGAATCAAAGATGCGGTCATCGTCCGGCAGGAAGGGCAATTTTACCGGTCGAGATCCAGCAGCAATGATGGCGTGTTTAAATTGAATCTGTGTCTCTGTTTCATCGTCCCGAGTGACCAGCAGTTGGTTGGGGCCAGTAAAGGTTCCCGTACCCTGCTCCACGTCCACCTTGCGCTGGCGGGTCATTCTCCGAATTCCGTCGGTTAGCTTTTTAACCGTGCCGTCTTTAAACGCCAGTATGCGGTCGATATCCAGTTCAGGCCGCGCAAAGCGCACTCCCATCTGCGCGGATTCCTCGGCCTCATGTAGGGTGGCGGCAACATGCAACAATGCCTTGGACGGAATACAGCCCACATTCAGGCACACCCCACCCAGTTCTGCGTAGCGCTCAACCAAGGTGACTTTTACGCCCAAGTCGGCCGCGCGAAATGCTGCCGAATATCCGCCTGGGCCTGCGCCCAGTACCAACACATCAGTTTCGACCACTGAATTCTTATCCATATCGTTACCTTTTGACGGCTTCAGAAAGCTCAATAATTGCAATCTATCAACTGATAGGTAGAATGACAAAAAGTAACCATCATCCTTATAATGGCCAAACTTCATCTGCACGACAGGACACAGGTAATGAGCAGTACCGCTGAACAGATTTTGGATGTCACGCAGGCGTTGTTGAGTGAGAAAGGCTTTAACGGGTTCAGCTTTCGTGAAGTGGCTTTGGCCGTGGGCATTAAGAGCGCGAGCGTGCATTACCACTTCCCCACGAAGGAAGATTTGGTGGTTGCCGTTTTGAAACGCTACAGCGGACGTTTTCTTTCGGCCTTTGCCTACGCTGACGAACACTGCGCGTCATCTGAAGAAAAACTGCAGTTCTTCGTGAACATGTACCGTACAGAACTGAAGCAGAACCAGCGCCTGCCCATGTGCATCATGTTGGCGAGTGATATTGCCGTTTTGCCCGACAATGTGGTGCTTGGCTTACGGCAGTTCTACCGACAGAACCTCGCATGGTTGGCGGCATTGGTGTCGGAAGAAGCTGATGCTGACGCGCAGGCGGCGGGCTGGCTGTCGTCTCTCAATGGCGCATTGGTCGGCACCCGAGTGGTGGGTGATGTGCAGTTTTTTGAAAATGCCGTGCAGGGTGTGACATTGAAGTTGGAAGGCAAGGCACCGTAGTGCCTTGCCTCTGGTTTTACAGGCTTCCTATCATCACGCGCGCTTCCCATGGCCTGAGTTCTGTATTCTGCCCAGCGGTGGGATAATTCCCCAACAGTAAGGTTCCAGAGCTATTGGAGCCCATGTCACCGAGATCGGCGTTTTGCCCGCTCAGGTTGCACAACACCCAAACCTTCTGTTCGTTCAGCGTACGTGTGTACGCGTAAACCTGGGGATGGTCGTCCAGAATCAAGTCATAGGTGCCATAAACCAACACATCGTGTTCTTTGCGCAATTGAATCATCTGCTTGTAATAGTTCAGCACTGACTGTGGGTCGTCCGCTTGTTGCGCCACGTTGATGGTGGTGTGGTTCGGATTCACCGCCAGCCAGGGCGTGCCAGTAGTGAACCCCGCATGGGGTGAGTCATCCCATTGCATTGGCGTGCGCGAATTGTCACGCGCACTGTCCTTGATGCTGTGCAGGATATCGTGGTCGGTCCAGCCGTGTGCACGCTGTTTGGCGGTCAGGTTTTTCACCGCCACGTCGTCAAATTCATGCAGGTGTTGGAACGGATAATTAGTCATCCCCAGTTCTTGGCCCTGATAAATAAACGGCGTACCTTGCATCAGGAAATATAGGGTCGCCAGCGCCGTGCTGCTTTCGTAGCGGTAGCCTTGATCGTCGCCCCAGGTCGAGACTATGCGCGCAAGGTCATGGTTTTCCAAAAAGAGTGCGTTCCAGCCCTTGCCTTCCAAGCCTTTTTGCCAACGCGTTAAGGTGCGCTTTAGTTCGGGCAAATTGAGGCCAGCGTCCGCCTCCGAACCCCACAACTTAAGTTGCTCGAACTGGAACAGCATGTTGAATTTATGTTGGTCCTCGCCCACCCACAGCGGCGCTTCGTCCACGGTCACACCATTGGCTTCGCCTACGGTCATGATGTCGTAGTGGGCGAAGGTGTTGTCGCATAAATCCGCGATGTATTCGTGAATCCCCGACACATTTCGGTGATGGTCGTGCGATGGCACGGCGATCATTCCTTCAGGGTTCGGAAGGTCAGGCAAGCCGGGCGTTTTCTTAATGTGGGTAATGGCGTCAATGCGGAAACCGTCTACGCCCTTGTCCAACCACCAACGCACCATGTCGTACACGGCGGCACGCATGTCGAGGTTGTCCCAGTTCAAATCCGGTTGCTTGCGTGAAAACACGTGCAGGAAGTACTCGCCGGTTTGCTCATCGTATTCCCACGCCGGTTCGGTGAAAATGCTTTCCCAGTTGTTTGGTGGGCCGCCGTTTTTGCCCGGCCGCCAGATGTACCAATCCCGTTTCGGGTTGTCTTTCGAGCTGCGCGATTCCTGAAACCACGCGTGCTCATCACTGCTGTGGTTAATTACCAGATCCAGCAGGATTTTGATGCCGCGTGCGTGGGCCTGCGCCAACAGCTCGTCGAAATCCTCCATGGTGCCAAATTCGGCCATGATGCCTTGATAGTCGCTGATGTCGTAACCGTTGTCGTCGTTCGGTGACGGGAAAATCGGGCACAACCACAGCACGTTGACACCGAGATCATCCAAATAGTCCAGCTTGCTGGTGATGCCCTTTAGGTCACCAATGCCATCGCCGTTGCTGTCCATAAAGCTGCGTGGATAAATCTGGTACACCACGGCCTCTTTCCACCAGGCGCGTTTTGGGTTGGCGCGTTCTGGGCTGGCAGCGTGAACAGGTGTGTGTTGAGCTGACATCAAACTAACTCCTCAAGCGATAAAACAAAACTTTCCCACGGTGCTAACGACAACTGCTCGCCAGTGCCTGTGTGGGCTTGATGATTGTGAATTAAACAGGTGCCGGAACGCAGACGTAGCGCCTCGGGTAACTCGGCGTGCGCTGCTTCATTGGAAAAATTGCTCGCCACCAACAGCGTTTTCCCGTCGAGTTGACGCAGGTAGGCGAAGATCTGTTCGTGCTCGGGTAACAGCAATTCAAACTGCCCGTCAACAATGACCGGGTGTGCTTTGCGCAGCGCGATCAGTTTGCGGTAGTGATGGAAGATCGACCCTTCGTCGGCGACATTCTGCGCTGCGTTGATCTGGGGGTAATTCGGGTTCACACCCAACCAAGGCTGTGCCGTGCTGAAGCCGCCGTGCGCGGAGTCGTCCCACTGCATCGGCGTGCGCGCGTTGTCGCGACTGTTGGCGTAAATGGCGGCCATCATTTCGTCTTCGCTGTGTCCGGCGGCCAAACGTTCGGTGTAGAGGTTGCGCGTTTCAATGTCTTGATAGTCTTCAATGCTCGGAAACTGCACGTTGGTCATGCCCAGTTCTTCGCCCTGATAGATGTACGGCGTGCCTTGCATCAAATGCAGCGTTGTGGCTAGGCACTTGGCGGAACGCACGCGGTATTCGCCATCGTTGCCGTACTTGGACACGGCGCGTGGCAGGTCGTGGTTGTTCCAAAACAGCGAGTTCCAGCCCTGACCAGCCAGCTCGGTTTGCCACTTGTTGAACACGGCTTTCAGTTCAACCAAGTTGAACGGACGTGGCTTCCATTTGCCGTGTACGGGGTCGAACGACAGCGTGATGTGCTCAAACTGAAACACCATCGACAGCTCGTGGCGCTCAGGGTGCGAATAGAGCTTGGCGATTTCCGGCGTGGCGCTCCACGCTTCGCCGACGGTGAGCGCATCACGCGGGCCAAAGGTCGCTTTGTTCATGGCTTGAATCAGTTCGTGCAGACGCGGGCCGTTGGCCATGATGCGAGCATCCACGTCTTTGCCGATCAGGTCGATCACGTCCATGCGGAAACCCGCCACGCCCCGGTCCAGCCACCAGTTCATCATGTCGTGCACGGCGGTGTGTACGGCGGGGTTGTCCCAGTTCAGATCCGGCTGTTTTTTGCTGAACTGGTGGAAGTAGTATTCGCCGGATACTTCGTCGAACTCCCACATGGAGCCACCAAAATAAGAGTGCATGTCGCTCGGAAGCGAGCCATCGGCGTTCGGTTGCCGCCAGATGTAGAAGTCGCGGTAGGGGCTGTCTTTGGACGACTTGGCCGACACGAACCACGGATGTTCGTCGGAGCTGTGGTTCACCACTAAGTCCATGATGATCTTGATGCCGCGTGCATCGGCCTCGGCGATCAGACGGTCAATATCAGCCAGCGTGCCGAATTCGGGGGCGATGTCCTGATAGTCGGAAATGTCATAGCCGTTGTCGTCCATGGGCGACGCGAAGACCGGCGACAACCAGATGACGTTGATGCCTAATGTGGCTAAATAGTCGAGCTTGCTGATGACGCCGGGAATGTCGCCCATGCCATCGCCATTGCTGTCTTTAAAGCTGCGTGGGTAAATCTGGTACACCACGGCGTCTTTCCACCAAGGCTGGGTCATCTCATATTCCTAATTCAGTTAGACGTGTGTTCTGGGCATCGATCGCAGAGCAGGGGCATGGGTAAGTGTTTTGGTGGGCGTAAGCGCCCCGGACGGGCGCTTCCGAGCCTACATGGACGTATTTACGGCGTCCCCCAAAAGGCTTACCCATGCCCCTGATCTGTGGGTCTTGCCCGATGTCGTGAAGCCTACAGCACCCCAAGCGCAAAAAATAATGCATTTTATTGTTCTCTCTATAGATAAAATCTATAGTCTGCCAATGGACAAACTCTTAAAGCAATTCCTCACCGTCGCTGAACTGAACAGCCTCAGCCATGCCGCCACGCGCCTGTTCATCAGCCAGCCCACACTCACCCACAACATCAAAAAACTGGAAGACAACCTCGGCGTTGAACTCTTCGTGCGCTCTTCCAAAGGCATGGCGCTCACGCCCTACGGCGAATTATTGATGGAACAAACGCGCATCATGCAGCGCGTACACGACAACGCCATGGAAAAACTCGCCCAGCTCAAAGTGAAACGCGAACGCGGCTTGCGCATCGGCGTCGGGATGGCGTGGTGGCATTTGTTCTTCCGCGACCTGCTGCAAGACTACCGGCGCGAAAACCCCACCGCCCCTGTGCACGTCGACATCGGCAACCACTTGCGCTCCATGGACCAATTGCTCTGTGGCGACATTGACCTGTTCATTGGGCATGAGATTGTTGGCCTGAACGAGCGAGCAGGCGCGGTGTTCAATCCGCTGTTTCAAGCCTTCGACGGCTGCTACGTGCGTGCCGGGCACCCCTTGCTTGCGCAACCGAGTTGCAGCTTGGTGGACTTGCTCGCCTACCCGCATTTGGATGTTACTCCCGACGAAGCGCGCTACACCCAAGTGCTCGACAACTTAGCGCTGAAACAGGCGCAACGTGAACGCTACTACGTGCCCGAGCGCGTGGTATGGGCCACCAACTCCATGACCGCCGGGCTCGACATTCTGCGTGACAGCGACGCCGTAATGACCTACACCAATGTACTGGCCGACTATTTTGTCCAACAGGGCGTGCTACCCTTACCGATAGATGAACCGCAAGGCCCGCATACGGTGGGGCTGTATGTGTTGGCGGAACGCGCCGACGACGAGCATATTCAGCACATTACGGGCTTGATCCAGCAGCATGTGGCATCAGCGCCCTTTATTTCGCAGGTGACGCTATGAACAAAATACTTTTGGTAACGGGTGCTAGCCGAGGCATCGGCGCGGCTACCGCCATTTTGGCCGCGCAACGTGGCTACCGTGTGGCCGTGAACTATCGGGAAAATGCCACCGCTGCAAAGGCCGTGGTGGAGCAGATTCAGCAAGCCGGAGGGCAAGCCTTTGCCGTGCAAGCCGATGTTTCACGCGAAGGAGACGTACAGCGATTGTTTGCTCACATTGATGCAGAAGAGGGCACCTTGGCGGCACTGGTGAACAATGTCGGCACATTAGAAACCCAAATGCGCGTAGAAGACATGACCGCCGAACGCATAAACCGCATATTAACCACCAACGTCACCGGCACTATGCTGTGTACCCGAGAGGCCATTAAACGCATGTCCACCAAGCACGGTGGCACGGGCGGCGCCATTGTGAATGTGTCGTCCGTCGCCGCACTCACCGGCTCACCCGGCGAATACGTCGACTACGCCGCATCCAAAGGCGCCATAGACACCTTCACCCTTGGCGTAGCGCGTGAAGTCGCCACCGAAGGCATACGAGTGAATGGCGTGCGGCCAGGATTTATCTACACCGACATACACGCCCAAGGCGGCGAACCGAATAGAGTAGACCGTGTAAAAGTCGGCGTGCCGATGCAGCGCGGCGGCCAGCCGGAAGAAGTCGCTAACGCGATACTGTGGTTGCTGTCTGATGAAGCCAGTTATGCGACAGCGACCTTTATTGATGTGGCTGGTGGGCGGTGAGTATAGTCATCTGTACAAGGGCGAAAGATCATTGCTGCACTAGGAGGAAAATATGGAACTTAGAAAGCCGCTAGATATTCTCGCTCTAAAAGCAGGGGATACTGTCTCAAAGAAAAATCTGAACGAATTGATTCAGCAGTCAAAAATTGAGGGGTCTGCGTACTGGGCCGGTGAAGACTTAAAAATTGGTAACACGCCTCAGCAGGGCATTAATTGGGTCGGAGCGCTACCAGAATGTCGGGCTGTAATAATTAAGTCTAAGCTCGGTTCATATGATAAAGACGGCTGGGATGCCGGATCGAAGGAATTTTATCGTTACTCTTTCAAGGCTCGATCCGGGCAAGTTTCACAATCAGAAAAGGCCAACAAGGTCTTGATAAATCAGCCTCAATTTGGATACCCCATCCTTCTTTTTACGGAGCAAAAATTTACTAAGCGACATCTAATTTGGATATTTGAAGGCGCTTTTCGAGTTTCAGAGCTTGAAGACACGTGTGTGAAGCTGGCGAGGTTGGAGGACTATTCCGCCAGCAATGAAGTTCGTCAACAAGAAGCAGGGTATCTCGAAGGTGGGCGAAAGTATGTATCACACTTGCTAATTGAGCGGAATAGGGATGCGGCTCTGGCAGTTAAGAAGACTCAGCCATGGGTATGTGATATCTGTAGCAAGGTGTTCTCAGATCGCTATGGTGTTGAATACATTGAAGCACATCATAAGGTGCCTGTGTCGACATATTCAGAGTCATATAAGGTCCAAGTCTCAGATTTTGCTCTACTGTGCCCGAACTGCCATACGGCCGTTCATATTCTCATGAGAACAAAGGCGCTCGCATACAGTGAAATTAAGGAACAGCTAAAGTAGTAAGTTTTTTTGACTAGTCGTTTGAATAGCCTTATTTGCATCATGATTCTCAAGGGAGGATCGTGGAAAGTTGGTGGTTAGTATAGGATTTAGCTTCTAGTAGGTTGAGGGCTGCATTTTATTGAAGCGTACTGGGCTTTCAGAAACGATGTCGCACTTTCTTGCGGCTCAATCTGTGAAGGATGAGAGTGACGGAGTTAAGTCAAAAACCAGTCAGTGGCTCCCGCTATCTTTCCGTGTCAAAATTGAGTGATAAACGAACGACAGTTTAATCCCATGAATCTCCAGAAGATTGAAAAAGACGCGCTTCCCTTCCCAAGGAGCCGCTTCCCTAGTGGAAGCCGCTATTAATGTTGGATTTGGAGCCGCCGAGCATCTTGCTGGATGAGTAAAAAAGGAATAATTTATACTCATGAGCAACTTCGAGTACGATGACGGAAAAAGCCAAGCAAATCTTGAAAAACATGGGATTGATTTCTTGGATGCACAGGCTCTCTGGAAAGATCCTGACTTGCTTGAAATACAGGCCAGATCTGATGATGAGCCTCGTTTCCTAGTGGTCGGCCTCCTTGGTTCAAAGCATTGGTCTGCCGTCATCACTTATAGGAATGGCACAGCACGGATCATTTCTGTACGACGCTCCCGCAAACGAGAGGTAGAGCTGTATGAAAGCTAAGACATTTGACAAAAAATTTGACCAAGACAACGAAGACATCATAGATGATCTTGATTTGTCGACGTCGCGGCGCATTAATCAAGACCAGAAACGTATCAATGTCGACTTTCCCACTTGGGTGGTTGAATCATTAGATCGTGAAGCAGCTCGTATTGGTGTTACTCGGCAGTCGATCATCAAGGTTTGGCTGGTTGAGCGTTTAAATGCTGAAGCGGCTAACCAGTACCGTGTCGATGGTAGCTCTGGCAGCCAATGACCGGTAGAAAGCTTGGAAATTAGCAATGACAACTAGGTCGACAGATGCCGGACAAGTAACTGTCGCTCTATACACGAGAGTGTTTCATTCTTGCGCGGTGCTCTTCGCAACTCTGCAGTTTGCATTGGTAAAGTTGCACTGATAGAAGAATCGATAAGGCAATAACCTAGCCCGGTAGCCCTCCGCCACCGCCTGAACATTGATTATTGCTGCGCTAAATTCAAATTGCGAGATTCCAATGAGAACAATCGGCAACGTGCTGTGGTTTATTTTGGGTGGTGCCATCATGGGGTTGGCGTGGTGGTGTATAGGCATCATTGCATTCATCAGCATTGTCGGTATTCCGTGGGGAAGGGCTTGCTTCGTGATTGGCAGCTTCTCATTTTTCCCGTTCGGAAAAGAAGCCATCAGCCGAAACGAACTCACGCAACGAAATGACATCGGTACTGGTGGCTTTGGGTTGTTGGGTAATATCATTTGGTTCGTTTTTGCTGGCCTATGGCTCACCATCGGTCATCTCATTTCTGCGTTTGTGTGCTTTGTGACGATCATTGGCATCCCTTTCGGGATTCAGCACATCAAACTGGCCGGGCTCGCCATTTTTCCGATTGGCAAAACCATTGTCACGAAAGAAGTCGTTGCTGCGGCGAGAGCGGCCAATGCGGAAATGGCTGTAGCTGCTTTAAGACGCAAAGCTTGAGGGAAAGCGCTATCACTGGCCCATGGGAGACAGAGTTATGAAAACTCAAAACCCACAAAAGATCGTTCCGCACCTGTGGTTCGACCGCGAAGCAAAAGACGCGGCGGAATTTTATTGCTCGGTCTTTCCTGATTCAGCGGTGACGAACCTTACGACCATTCGCGATACGCCATCGGGCGATTGCGACATCGTGTCGTTTTCGCTGTGGGGGCAGGATTTTATGGCGATCAGTGCCGGGCCTCTGTTCAAATTCAACCCGTCAGTGTCTTTCATGATTAATTTTGACCCGGCGCAGGACAAGAACGCGAAAGCCAGAATTGATGAAGTGTGGGCGAAGCTCGCCGATGGCGGACAGGTGTTGATGCCGCTCGATGCCTACCCGTTCAGTGAGCGCTATGGCTGGATTCAGGACAAATACGGGCTGTCATGGCAACTTATTCTGACCGACCCGACGGGTGAACCACGCCCTACCATTATGCCAGCGCTGATGTTTGTTGGTGACCTGTGTGGCAAGGCAGAAGAGGCCAGTGATTTCTATGTAGCCACGTTCGAGCACGCGAAGCGTGGTGAACTAGCGCGCTACCCTGCGGGTATGGAGCCGGACAAGGAAGGCACGGTGATGTTTACGGATTTCACTTTGGAAGGCCAGTGGTTTGTCGCCATGGACAGCGCCCAAGAGCATGAATTTGCCTTCAATGAAGCGGTTTCGTTCATTGTGAACTGCAAAGACCAAGCAGAGATTGATCATTACTGGGAAGCATTATCGGCAGTGCCAGCGGCAGAGCAGTGCGGGTGGCTCAAAGATGCCTACGGCCTTTCGTGGCAAGTTGTACCAGAGGTTATGGACAGTATGATGGCCGATGACAACAAAGAACGATTGGGTCGCGTAACGCAGTCTATGTTGCAGATGAAGAAGCTGGATTTAGCTGAACTGCAACGGGCTTATGAGGGTTGAACTAAACGCATGACTGTTATCGAAATTCGTTCTGCCTCGGAAGCGGACCTTGCAGATATTCAAGCATGCGCGCGCCAAGCTTATGCAAAGTATATTGAGCGCATGAACCAAGAGCCTGCGCCAATGCACGCGGACTTCGCCCTGCAGATAGCCAATGGCTGGGTCGATGTTGCGGTGGGCGAAATCGGGCTGGTGGGATATGTAGTTTACTATCAACGGGATGATCATGTTCATCTAGAGAACGTTTCGGTGTCGCCTGAGTTCAGTGGCGGCGGCATTGGTAAGCGCTTAATCGCGCATGTGGAACTCTTTGCGCGGAACGCAGGAAGCCAAGCGGTTGAGCTGTATACAAACGAAGCAATGACGGAAAACTTGGCAATGTATCAGCGGTTCGGTTACCGCGAAGTTGACCGTCGGCATGAGGGTGGTTTTAGTCGTGTGTTTTTTAGGAAGCAGTTATAGAAGAACCATTGTCACTCAGGAAACCAATGCTGCTTCGATTTTATGGCAGCGGGTATCGTTAAATATTGTCCGTTCGTATCGATAGGGGTATCGTAATACCGAAGTTTTGTCGAGAGGTACAATCATGACAGCTGTAACGGTTTCTCCGAAGTTTCAAATTGTCATTCCGAAGGAAATTCGTGAGGCCATGGGCATTGTTTCTGGGCAGAAAGTTCAGATCATGTCTTATCAAGGGCGAATTGAGGTGATTCCCCTCAAACCCATGAGCGAAATGAGAGGCTTCCTAAAGGGCATTGATACCGCGGTTGATAAGGACGATGATCGATTATGAATGTTGTTGATTCGTCTGCGTGGTTGTCGTACTTCGCCAACGACAGTAACTCCGCAGTTTTCGCTGAGCCAATCGAAAACCTAACCACTTTGCTGGTGCCTAGCATCACGATCACTGAGGTTTTTAAAAACGTGCTGCGCCAGCGCGGAGAAGAAGCGGCGCTGATTGTTACGGCACATATAAAGCAAGGCAAAGTAATTTCTCTGGATTCAGAGCTGGCAATGGATGCCGCTCAATGCGGCGTTCTTCATAAACTGCCACTAGCAGACAGCATTATTTTTGCAACCGCTCAAAAGTATTCTGCATTGCTGTGGACACAGGATAACGACTTTAAGGGCCTGCCGAACGTCAGGTATGTTGCCAAGAAGGCAGGACAATAGGGAGATTAATGAGTGAATCTCATGACACAAAGCAGCTGGTTGCTGGCAGTGTCGTCTATACCGCTTGCGGTGTACGCCGGGTACATCGTTTATTTAGACATTGGCAGCTTCTATACCAACTTCAGTCAATTTTTCGATGGCGATTCGCCATTGGTTCCAACGATGATCACGTTGTTATTGGCGCTGACGCCGCTATCTATACTCGGCGTTGGTTGGTTTCTATATCGCCGTCGGACATCACTTTTTATTGTCCCACTGCTTGCTCATGCGCTGTTTTTTGTTGTCAGCCTGTATTTAACCGCTTATGTTGCGATGGTCTTGATTTGGTTTGTCGTGAGTAAGGTGCTTCTTTTTAGAAGGCGTCCAATTGCCTATTAGGATTCCGGCTAATTGCCTATTAGAGCACCGTCCAATTGTCTATTAGCGATGCACTATGCATGTATGTAATGCCCTAATAGCAAGAGTTTCTTGGCCCCTCCAGTCCTCCAATGCAGGTTACGGAAACCAATGCCGCGTCCTATTCGCAAACCACACCAACGAGAGCATCACCGGTACTTCCACCAGCACCCCAACCACGGTGACGAGTGCTGCAATGGAGTTGAGCCCGAACAGGCCGATGGCAACGGCAACAGCCATTTCAAAGAAGTTCGAGGTGCCGATTAACGCACAGGGTGCCGCCACGTTGTGCGGCACGCGCCATGCTTTGGCTGACCAGTAAGCAACGGCAAACATGCCGTACGACTGAATCAGCAGCGGGATGGCGATTAACGCAATAATCAGTGGATTGTTCAGCATGATGTCGCCTTGGAAGCCGAACAACAGTGCGACGGTCACGAGCAAACCCACAATGGACAGCGGCTTAACTTTGGCGGTGAAGGCGCTTACTTTGGCGGGAACATCCGCTGCGCTGGTGGCCTTCTGGGTCATATACACGCGCGTCAGAATACCCGCCGTTAACGGAATCACGATGTACAGCACGACTGACAGCACCAAGGTTTCCCAGGGTACGGTTATGTCGGTAACGCCCAGCAGCAATGCGACAATGGGCGCATAAGCAAACACCATGATGGCGTCGTTCAGTGACACCTGAGCCAGCGTGTAGTTGGGGTCGCCTTTGGTGAGTTGTGCCCACACAAACACCATGGCGGTGCAAGGTGCTGCGCCCAGAAGGATCATGCCCGCGATGTATTGCCCCGAGGTGCCGGGTTCGATCAGTGGGGCAAAAATCCAATCGAAAAACAAGACGCCGAGTGCCGCCATGGTGAAGGGTTTGATTAGCCAGTTCACAATCAACGTAATAACAATGCCTTTTGGGCGTTCGTGCACGCGGGCCAAGGCGCTGAAGTCTACCGACACCATCATGGGGTAGACCATAAACCAGATCAGCACGGCAATGACGAAATTAACCGAGCCATATTCCAATGACGCCAAGGTAGATATAAGCGCTGGCGCTACTTGCCCCAATGCTAAGCCGACGACAATCGCAAGCGCGACCCAAACAGAAAGGTATCGTTCGAAAACAGGCATAAAATTTAAGCTTCTATGATGAATGGTTAAGAGTGCTGCCATCATAACGACATAGTTAGCCATAGAAAATATTTCGATATTACTAGAAATATATTTACTTGCAGCTCAAGCTGTCGATAATGGTGAGCCATGAGCACACTAACACTAGAACAAGCCGCCGACCAACTAGCCGAACTGGGACATGCCACTCGATTGGGTATTTACCGGGAGCTGGTGAAAGCTGGCACGACGGGCATGCCGGTTGCCGACATACAAAACAGCTTGGCGGTGCCGGGTTCTACCTTGTCGCATCACATCAGTCGTTTAGTGCGCGTGGGCTTGGTACGACAAGTGCGTGAGGGCCGTGTGTTGCGCTGCTTTGCGCAGTACGATCAATTGAATACCTTGCTCGGCTTTTTGCGTGATGAATGCTGTGTGGACCAACGCTGTTGATTTTTTACTCAAATACTTCGATCTATCTAGAAACATAGGAGTCATCATGTCTTTAGTGCCCAATCACTCAATGGCCGATGTGCAGGCGCTGCAAGCGGAAAACGCGGCGCATCGTAAAACACACCCGCCACGCATTTTAGTGTTGTACGGCTCGCTGCGAGCGGAGTCCTATAGCCGTAAACTGGCACTCGAAGGCGCTGGCATGCTGAAGCACTTTGGCGCTGAGGTGAAGGTATTTGACCCCACGGGTTTGCCAGTGTTTGACCATGTATCGGTCGACCACCCGAAGGTACAGGAACTGCGCGATGCCGTGCAGTGGTGCGAAGGCATGGTGTGGAGTTCGCCAGAAATGCACGGCAACATCACGGGCGTGTTTAAAAACCAGATTGACTGGATTCCGCTGAGTATGGGAGCTATTCGCCCGACGCAGGGCAAAACCTTAGCAGTAATGCAGGTGAGTGGCGGTTCGCAGTCGTTTAACGCCGTGAATGCGTTGCGCATTTTGGGGCGCTGGATGCGTATGTTCACCATTCCGAACCAGTCTTCTGTCGCAAAAGCCTGGCAGGAGTTTCACCCCGATGGACGTATGAAAGATTCGCCCTACAGAGACCGAGTGGTGGATGTGATCGAGGAGCTGTTTCGGTTTACCCTGTTGTTGCGCGACCAAACGGAAAGCCTGACGTATCGGTTTTCTGAACATAAGAATGAACTCGAATCGTCTGCAGCTTCTGAAATAGTAAACGAAACCGCTGAACTGAAAAGATGCTGCGCCTGATTCATCAGGGTAGCCGGTCAACGGTGCTCGCCAGCCTCGTACTGACACTCACGCTGGTGTCGGACGCGGTACTGTACTTACTGCTGCCACTATTCTTCGACAGCTTCGGCCTCACTGTGTTGTGGGTAGGCATTTTATTGTCTGCCAATCGCTTTGTGCGTTTGTTCGTGAACCCGTGGCTGGTGCCGTGGTTTCAGTATTTTGGTGCCCGTACCGCGCTGCTTCAGGCAGTAGTGTTAGCCAGCGCCGCCAGTTTGAGCTTTGTGTTTCTGTTCAGCCCATGGACGTTGTTGTTCGCGCGTTTACTCTGGGGTTGTGCCTACGCCCTGATGCGCTTGGCCTGCTTGCATTACGCCACGGAAGAGCCGGAGCGGCGGATGATCAACCTCGGCTGGTACACCAGCATTCAAGAGATGGGTCCGTTGTTGGTGATTCTGCTGACGCCTTTATTGGTGGTACACATTTCTGCGCAAGCGGTGCTGCTTCTCGCTTTTGTTCTGTGTTTGCTTGCCCTGATTCCCGCGCTGGCGCTCCCCGTACCGCACACCGATCGTGGCGTTGCCACTGGCGCGCAATGGCCATGGCCGGATGCATGGCATCGCCTCACCTTTCTACTGTGCCTATTGTTCGATGGTGTGTGGACGGTTATTTTAGCGCCGCTGCTGGTTGCCACTGGGTGGTCTATCCCCATGGCACTCACCATCACCTCGGCGTTATTGGTGTCGAAGCGCATTTATAACACCACCTTGGGCCTGCTGACGGTGCGGTTTGATATCTGGCGACATAAACGATTCTGGCTGGTCACCGCGCTCGGCCTGATGCTGGTGGCTTGCAGCTTGATGGGTTTGCATGTGGTGTTGCTGGCCAGTGTGCTGGGTATTTTGGGCCATGGGGCTTTTATGATTCTCGTGCCCAAACTGCTGTCCGACCGAGCGGGTACAGCGCTGGAACGCCAACAAACCCTCAACACCTTCACCTTTTGGCGCGACTTAGCCGCCGCCGTGGGCGCGCTGCTCGCCAGTGCTTTGATCGCATGGCAAAGCGCAGCGGAGTTTTATGGGATGGGTGGAATAGTCTTGCTGGGCTTACTAATTGCGCTCTATTACGGCGAACGCCACCGCTCTTCCACTTCTCCCCATAGCACTGAGTAGTTGCTGCTTTTGTTCTTACTAACTGATGAGCTATCGCGTGGGCGTAGGGGTGTGCCTCAAGGCGCGCCTTCCGGCCTGCCGTGAAGCGCCGGAGGCACACCCCGAAAGCCCTCGCAGAGCTCCAAACGTGGTAGCGCTCTATGCTCGCAACTTCTCTAACCGAATACGCGTAATCTTCGCCTGCTCCGTTGCCGCAATCCGCAGCTCGGTTTTACGGTCATTGGGCAAACGCTGCTCCAACAACGACAGCATTTCCGCCGCACTTTTGCCGGTGGCACAGACAATGAAAATAAAGCCGAACTTATGATGGTACGCTTTATTGCCAGCGGCCAAGCCTTGCAAAGTCGCTTCGTCGGCGCTGTCCACACCCGACTGCTCGCCCGCCGCCAACGCCTTCGTGCTGGCGTATTTTTCGCGCAAGGTCGAAACGTCACCAATCTGTGGGTGGCCATGGAAGGCATCTAACCAATCTTCGTCGGTCATTTCTTCTTCCAATTCTGTCGCGGTCGACAACAATTCGGCCCAATTCTCAAACGGACGCGCCCGCGACATGCCTTTTACCCAGTAAGGTGACGCACAGCAACCTTCAAACACCCGCTGGGCTTCGGTGCTGGTCAGTTGGTTGAGGTCGTCTAACGTCATGGTGTTGGCATCCTGTGCACATCTAAATTGTCTTCATTGTGCACGGTCTCACCCGTGGAATGCAAAAGCTCTTTTAATGCAGATTTCGCTAAGCCCCGCCATGCCGTTTTCGGGCGTTCTGTGTGTTCACGGGCGATCAGTTCCCCGGCAATGGACACCGCTACTTCCATGGGTAATTTACCCGGTACATTGGGCAGCCCAATAGGACAGTTGACGCGAGCCCAATGGTCATCACCCATACCGAGCTCATTCAGCCTATGCTTGAAACGCCGAGCTTTGGTGGCGGAACCGATGACCCCAATGCTGCGCACATCGGCGCGCTGCAAGGCCGCTACCATCAGCTGAAAATCCAGTTCATGATTGTGCGTCATAATCACCACATCGACTCCGACGGGTAAGCGCGCCACCCAACTTATCGGGTCTTGTGCGGGTAAGGCTTTAACGTTGGAAGGTCGTTCAACAGGAAATAAATCCGCCCGGGCATCTACCCAGTGTACTTGGCAGGGTAGACCGCCCAGTATGGGCACCAGCGCATGCGCCACATGGCCCGCACCAAATAGACCGATCTGAAACGCCGTAGCGGGAAACGATTCAAGCAACACACTGACCGCACCGCCACAACATTGGCCAAGTTGCGAACCAAGCGCGAACTTTTCAATGCGATAACCGGTTTGGCCCCGAGTTATGTCTTCACGCGCCACGTGAATAATTTCCCACTCCAAGGTGCCGCCTCCGAGCGTATCGAACTGGGCGCTCGCGGTAATCACCATCTTGGCATCAACATCACGTGGCGTTGAGCCGCCTGCAGACAATACTGTCGCCAGAACAAAGGCCTCACCGCGTACTTTGCAATCATGTAAGGCTTGGTGCCAAGGAATGGATGGGCGCATAGGAAATCCTCGTTTGCTGTGTCTCTATCATAGTGCATCGAGCAGGACTTGCCAAAGAAGCTGACCATGTGGTCATATAGTGTGTCGTCTTTATCAATCATGGCCGACCCGGAAAACCCATATTTCTCCGGTGAGTTCAATAAGTTTCCGCAAATATCAGCTATAACTCGAGTGTATGGCCCATAGGTCGCCAAGGCCGGGCAGATACATTACGATGTTCAGCATGAGCTGTGGTGGCCCGTTGCACGTCTTCGGCTTTTCCATTCAGGTAGGCATAACATGACCGCAAGCGTTTCAACATCTGCATATTCCCATTTTGTGAACCTGGCCGATGCTCGGCTGGGCACCAAAGCTATTTATGTCACCGACGATTGGTTTGCCTCGGTAGACCGCATGTTGCAGCCCGAACCACCGGTGTGGAAGGACGGCGTGTACGACGATAACGGCAAATGGATGGACGGTTGGGAGTCGCGCCGCAAGCGTTTCGAAGGCTATGACTATGCCGTGCTGGCGTTGGGCGTACCGGGCGTGATTAAAGGTGTCGACATCGATACGAGCTTTTTTACCGGAAATTACCCTCCGTCGGCCTCGTTGGAAGCCTGTTTCTGTGCGGATGGCGATCCGCATGAAAAGACTGTGTGGACGGAAATAGTGTCCTCGGTGAACCTACAAGGCAATAGCCACAATGAATTTCCGGTGTCGGATGATCGGCCTTGGACGCATCTGCGTCTGAACATCTACCCCGATGGTGGCGTAGCGCGTTTACGTGTTTATGGCATTCCGTTCCGTGATTGGTCAGCGCAAGACCCGGAAGAACGCCTAGACCTAGCTGCCGCGCTGAACGGTGGTCGTGCCTTGGCCTGTTCCGACCAACACTATGGCCACATGAGCAACATCTTGAACCCCGGTCGTGGGGTCAATATGGGCGATGGTTGGGAAACGGCCCGGCGGCGCACACCCGGTAACGACTGGGTGATTCTGGCGCTCGGCCACCCCGGTATTATAGAAGAAGTGTTGGTGGATACCCTGCACTTCAAAGGCAATTATCCTGACAGCTGTTCTATTCAAGCGGCCTTCGTGAAAGGCGGGACCGACAGCCAGATAGAAACGCAAAGCCTGTTTTGGCGCGAACTGCTGCCGAACCGAAAATTGGACATGCACCGTGAACACCACTTCTCGGAAGACATCGTCAACATTGGTCCGGTAACGCATGTGCGGCTCAATATTTTTCCCGATGGTGGTGTGAGTCGGCTACGCTTGTTTGGAAAGATTGCCCAAAAGGCTCAGTTATGAACATCGTCCTGAAACCTGAATACCTGACTCAAGAAGCCTTTGCGCCGTTTGGTGATGTGATCGAAACCGAAGGGCGTGATTCCTTCCCAATCAATTATGGCAGTACTCAGCGCTTTCATCGGCTGGCCGAGGTACAAACCGGCCCGGACGACGGCAAAGCCATCATCAGTGTGTTTCGTGCGACGGCACTAAAGCTGCCTTTGACCATTTCGCTCTTAGAGCGTCACCCGCACGGTAGCCAGGCGTTTATTCCATTATTGAGCAACCCGTTTTTAGTGGTGGTTGCACCGCCCGGTAATGTGCCGGAGCCGGACGCTATAAAAGCCTTTGTTACCAATGGTGCGCAGGGCGTGAACTACCATGCGGGTGTCTGGCATCACCCGGTGATTGCGTTGATGCCGGTTGACGACTTTTTGGTGGTTGACCGTGCGGGCACCTTGCCGAACTGTGACGAACATTTTTTCCCGCCCGATACACACATCGTGCTGGACCCCAGAGCCTGACACTCACCCACGGGTGAATAGACCATAAGAAAAGAGGAAACAGACCATGACCCAGCGAATCCAATGCGCACAATTGCAGGTCGATGCCGCCTTGCATGCTTTCGTTGAGCAAGAAGCCCTATCCGGTACAGGGATTAACGCCGCTGACTTCTGGTCTGCTTTTAGTGCCTTAGCGCACGACTTGGCGCCGGAAAACCGTGCCCTACTGGCCCGCCGTGATGAACTGCAACAGCAGTTAGATGCCTGGCATCGAGCGCACCCCGGCCCAATTCAAGACCCCGCCGCCTATCGCGCCTTTTTAGAAGAGATTGGCTACTTGGTGCCGTCACCCGAAGCCGTTACCGCCACCACGGAAAATGTGGATACGGAGATTACCGAACAGTGCGGCCCGCAGTTGGTTGTACCGGTGATGAATGCCCGCTACGCCTTAAACGCCGCCAACGCGCGTTGGGGAAGTCTGTATGACGCGCTCTACGGCACTGATGCCATCAGTGACGATGACGGTGCAGCACGTAGTGCGGAATACAACCCCGTACGTGGGCAGAAAGTCATTGCCTTTGCGCGGGATTTTCTGGACCAAGCCGCGCCCTTGGCCGAAGGCTCGCACGCCCAAGCCACGCGCTATCACGTCTCGGGTGCGCAATTGTTGGTGACTTTACAAGGTGGCCGCGAAACCGGCCTGAAAAGCGTGCATCAGTTTCGGGGTTATCAGGGCGCACCTGACAACCCGCAAGCAGTATTGCTGAAACACAACGGCCTGCATTTTGAAATTCAATTCGACCGTGAACACCCCATCGGTAAAACGGATTTGGCGGGCGTGAAGGATGTTTTGATGGAAGCAGCGCTGTCCACCATCATGGACTGCGAAGACTCCGTGGCCGCCGTAGATGCCACCGACAAAGTGGTGATTTATCGCAACTGGCTGGGTCTGATGAAAGGTGATCTGACCGAGACGTTGGAGAAAAACGGCAAAACCATGACCCGCCGTTTGAACGCCGACCGCGATTACCGCGTGGCGGACGGTTCCTCGCTGCGCTTGCATGGCCGCTCGTTATTGTTTGTGCGCAACGTTGGCCACCTCATGACCAACCCGGCCATCTTGTTGGCCGATGGCAGCGAAATTCCCGAAGGCATTATGGATGCCATGGTCACCAGCCTGATCGCCATGCACGACTTAAAACGGCGCGGGAATTCCCGCACCGGCAGTGTGTATATTGTGAAGCCCAAGATGCATGGCCCGGAAGAAGTGGCCTTTGCCAGCACCCTGTTTGCGCGCGTAGAAGATGCGTTGGGCTTGGCCCGTGATACATTGAAAATGGGCATTATGGACGAAGAACGCCGCACCTCAGTGAACTTACGCGCCTGCATCAATGCCGCCGCCTCTCGGGTTGCCTTCATTAACACCGGCTTTCTCGACCGCACCGGCGACGAAATGCACACCGCCATGGAAGCCGGGCCGATGTTGCGCAAAGGCGATATGAAAACCACCGCATGGATTCAATCGTACGAACGCAACAATGTATTGGCCGGGTTGTCATGCGGATTGCGTGGTAAAGCACAAATTGGCAAAGGCATGTGGGCCATGCCGGATTTAATGGCCGCCATGCTGGAGCAAAAAATCGGCCACCCGAAAGCCGGTGCGACCACCGCCTGGGTGCCTTCGCCCACCGCCGCCGTGTTGCACGCCTTGCATTATCATCAGGTGGATGTGCCGGCCATTCAGTTAGATATGGAACGCATTGGTTTCCGCGAAGAGCGGGCGCGCCTTTTGGAAGGCTTGCTCACCGTACCCGTCGCGGCTAGCCCGAACTGGAGCGCGGAAGAAATTCAGCAAGAGCTGGACAACAATGCACAAGGTATTTTGGGCTACGTAGTCCGCTGGATTGATCAAGGCGTGGGTTGCTCGAAAGTGCCCGACATCAATAACATCGGCTTGATGGAAGACCGCGCCACCTTGCGCATTTCCAGCCAGCACATCGCCAATTGGTTGCGCCATGGTGTGGTCAGCGAGGCACAAGTGACGGAAACTCTGCAGCGTATGGCCGCCGTCGTGGATCAACAAAATGCGCATGACCCACTTTATCAACCCATGGCCGGATACTTTGAGACATCAGTTGCCTATCAAGCCGCTGCTGACTTGGTGTTTAAAGGTTGTGCTCAACCGAGTGGATATACCGAACCGTTGCTGCACCAATGGCGGTTGGAAGCCAAGCGTCGGCAAACAGCCTAATGGAGGCCACATAAGATGTCACAACACAACCTTCAAGCCGGGCAGGATTTATTGCCGGACTTGTGTGACGACTTTCCAGAACTCGTTCAGATCGTCCAGCCGATGTTTATGACCTATGGTGGGCGTCCAACGTTCAGCGGTGAAATCGTGACGGTAAAAACTTGCGAAGACAATTCGCGGGTGAAGGAACTGTTGGCAGAACCCGGCCATGGCCGGGTCTTGGTGGTGGATGGTGCTGGTTCGCTGCGCAAAGCCTTGTTGGGGGACATGATAGCCGAGTCGGCGGTGCAGCAAGGCTGGTCAGGTGTTGTGCTGTATGGCGCGGTGCGTGACGTGCATGCGCTGGGTCAGTTGGACCTCGGCGTGCAAGCCTTGGGTGCTTTTCCCGTGCGCACCGCGCGCCAAGGCTTGGGTGAAGTCAATGTGCCGGTGACTTTTGGCGGCGTAACCTTTTCTCCTGGTCAGTTTTTGTACGCTGATCGAAATGGAATTCTGGTGGCTCCGCACGCTTTGCGCTAAACTTCATTAGCGCTTTAGCATGGAAAGGGGAACCGATGAGCCACGCCGTCTCTTACCGCGTGATGATCCTAGAAGATGACCCTTCAATGGCGGAATTGTTGGGCCATGTGGTGCGTCAACTATGGGCTGGTTCACGGGTGTCTACATTTTCTGATGTGCCGAGTGCGCTCAAGCACTGGTATGAACATAAAGCCGACTTGGTGTTGGTGGACTGGACTCTACCGGGCGAAAATGGCACGGCCTTTCTAGACGTTGTACACCGCGAAGCACCGCTTACACGCCGTGTCATGATCAGCGGAAACGTTGATAAGCAAGTGGTTATTGAGGCGCGCAAGGTTGGCGTTGACGGGTTTATCGCCAAGCCGTTTCAAATCCAAGACGTGATGCAGCGCCTAGCGGCCATCATGGCGGTGCCAAAATCATCGCTGACCGGTGATGCACTGCGCGAACCCCTCCCTGATTTTCTTCGACGAGAAATTCAACGTGGTCAGTTTGGTTTACCCGTAACCGGAAAACTTCGCCTGAATGCAGACGGGTCGCAGCATGATCCTGCAGAAACACTGCAACTGTGGCGCCAGCACCCTGCGCCCCTAGCGCGCTTGATCGGAGCGGCCAATACCGGCGCTTATAATCTGGACGGGAGAGCCATAGAAAGCTTCACCGAGGCCGTAAAGTTGCTCGGATTTCAAACCGCGAATACCTTGATTCAGGGTTTGGCGATGCAACCGGGCAGTGATATTCAGCATCCGCTGCTGCAAGACTTAGTGAAAGAATTTCTCAATGACAGCTTGCGCATAGCGGCAATTGCCACGCGGTTGGCGCGCGCTGCAGGTGCACCACCGGATCCTTGTATCAATGCGGCTATGTTGTTCCGCATGGGCGAGTTAGCGTGTTTGCAACTGATCCAGCGTTGGGTTACCGCTGGCGGAGAACCTGAAGAGGCAGAGTGTCGTCATGAACTCGCCAAACATGCGCCGGAAGTGGGTAATCTACTGAAAATGCAGTGGCGGTTACCGCTCAATCTTCGGGTGCGTGTCGGAGCCATGTACAGCTTACAACCCGGCACGGTAAAAGTAGACCGTATTATCATGCGCATCGCCGGATTGGTGCTCAGCCAAGGCGAGCGTAAGGAAATTCGTCGGCTGTTAGGGCGAATCGGATTTGACGGTGACCAAATCAATGCTTTTATGGACGAATGGTATCCGCCTGCCATGCGGGCTTAAAACGTATTGCGCCTGCCTGTTGTCACATTTTTGCAAGTATTTGCCAGTAATCTCCTGAGCGTCCGGTCAAGAGCCGTTTAGTCTTGGAGATCATCTATGTTGTCGAACTTCCGAATCAGTACGCGTGTGTTATGGCTGGGCCTAATCCCCCTGTTTTGTGTCTTGGGCGTTCTGCTCGCCTCTTTTGTTGTGGTGAACCAGAAAGATACCTATTTCGACCGGCTGTATGATGATCATCTCGTCTTCCTAACAGACATCATGGCGGTACAGCGCAAAGTACAACAAGAAGGGGTATTTCATCTTCGGCAATACCGCACGGGCTGGGCCACCATGGCATCCACTGAAGAGCGCATGGCGGTGTTGTTAGAAGAAACGCAACAGCATTGGGCATCATTCATCGCGTTGCGCCCAACCACGGCAGACTACGCCGAACTGGATGATGCTTATGCGAAAGCGCTTGCACAATATGAACGCTGGTTAACCCCCGCGGGTACGGATGCTCTAGAAATCCGGATTTTGAACGAGTCTACGGTAACTCAGCAGACCGATGCGGTCATTAATGGTTTTGCGCAAACCATTGATGCTTTTATTGTGCAGCAACTAGCCGCAGCGACGGAGGTAAAAGCCGGAGCTGAAGCATTGACGCAACAAGTGCTGGCTGTTTACCTGTTCGGTGGCTCGGCCGTAGTGTTGATCATCAGCGCTCTTATCTATGCTATTCAACGTTCTGTTATCCGGCCTCTACGCGCCCTGCGTGACCTGTTGCTGCAGATGGAAAGCACGTCGGATTTGCGCTTACGTATGCAAATTAAGGGGCGCAACGAATTTGTGGAAGCCGCCCAAGCATTCAATCATTTGATTACACACTTGCAGGACACCATTGCGGAGTTGGCGCAATCGGCCACCTCACAGCAGGGCGAATCGGATGAGTTGAATGCGTTGTCGCAACAGGTCAGTGGTGGTACGACACGACAGGCGAATCAAATTGATCAAATCGCCACGGCGGTCGAGCAAATGAGTACGGCGATACAGCGCGTGGCGGAAGAAGCGGCTAAGGCCGCAGAGCGTAGCCAAGCGACCGGTAGGGCTTGCCAGGAAGGTGAAGCGACGGCACAACAAACCATGCGTGATATTGAAAGCTTGTCGGCCATGCTGGAGCAGACCAACCATGAAGTCGGCTTGTTGCAGCAAGATGCTCAGAAGATCGGCCAAGTGCTCACCGTAATTCGTAGCATTTCAGAACAAACCAATCTTTTGGCATTGAATGCAGCCATAGAAGCAGCAAGGGCAGGAGATGCCGGCCGTGGTTTTGCAGTGGTAGCGGACCAAGTGCGTGCGCTATCGGCTGAAACCCATGCCGCAACGGATTCTATAAAAGTATTGACACAGGGGTTGCAGTCACAAGCGGATACGGTGGCACAGGCTATGACCGAAGGTCAGGTCAAATCACAGCACTGCGTGCAGTTGGCCCGCCACAGTGAACAAGCCTTTGCGCGTATTGCCGCAGAGATGCAAGAGGTGGTTCAAGCGTCACAGCATATTTCAGAGGCTACGCACGAACAACATGATGTGGCGGCCAGTATTACCGAGAATGTGCATCGCTTAAGTGATGATGTCACGGAAGTGTCACGCATTGCAGTGCGCTCGGCTACAGGGAGTCAAACAGTGCGCCATAAGGCTACATCTATGGTCGCAGCGGTGCAGGTTTTTGCTGCCTGATTGCGCAAGAGCGATGATTACATTTTGTTACAAAATTGGCGATACCCATCAACCTCTGTCACATCTGTGTCATAAACCTTGGGCACACTAGGCGGCGTTGGAAGACAACACATTCAATAAGAGGCTTTAGAGATGAAACTTAACCAATTGACCAAAGTAGCGTTTACCGCTGCTGCTGCCCTCACGTTGGCGGCTTCTGTACAAGCGCGTGACGTAATTCAAATTGCCGGTTCTTCAACCGTGTTGCCTTTCGCGTCTATTGCTGCGGAAGAGTTCGGCAACAATTTTGCTCGCTTCCCGACACCGGTTGTTGGTTCTGGTGGTTCTTCTGGCGGTCTGCGTCAGTTCTGCCAAGGCGTCGGTGAAAACACCATCGATATCGCCAACGCTTCACGTCAAATTCGCCCGGGCGAAGTTGAAGCCTGTAAAGCGGCTGGCGTTAGCAGCATCATTGAAGTACGAATCGGCTATGACGGTATCGTCTTTGCTTCGCGCATCGACGCGAACGACTTCGCATTAGAGCCACGCCATGTATTTCTGGCACAAGCAGCTCAAGTGCCGCAAAACGGCCGCATGGTAGCCAACCCTTACACGCGCTGGAACCAAATTGACCCTGCTTTGCCAAACCAAGAAATCACCTTGGCAATTCCTGCGTCAAACCATGGTACGCGTGAAGTGTATGAAGAGCGTGTAATTCTGGATGGCTGTGAAACGTTCCCAGAAGTGCAGGCGATGGATGACTCCGATGATTTCTGCTTGGCGATGCGTACTGACGGTCGTGTGATTGAAATCGCCGGTGACTACACCGAAACTCTGGCGCGTTTGGATGCCAACCGTGATGCGATCGGTGTGTTCGGTTTGAGCTTCTATGAAAGCAACCGTGACCGCATCAAAGTAGCTACCGTATCCGGTGTCACACCTTCCGTAGATACTATTTTGGATGGCGAATATCCTGTATCACGTCCTCTGTTCTTCTACGTAAAAGGCGATCATATCGGTGTGATTCCTGGTCTGGAAGAGTACGCGAGCTTCTTTATCTCTGAAGGCAATGCCGGTTTTGGTAGCCCGCTGGAAGCTGCTGGCTTGATTCCACTGGCTGATGACGAGCGCGAAACCATTCTGCGTAACATCCGTAACCGCACGTCTCTGTAACAAACAGGGGGCAATGTGGTAAAAAGGCTGCTTCGGCAGCCTTTTTAGTTTGTAACAATATTGTCATATTGGCTTGATAGGCTAGCTGCGTTCGTACGGTTACCCTAGCCGACTAAGGGTTAATGGAGCTTGCATGAGTAATATTTCTTTAATGGTGTTGTTGCTGGTGGTGATGGCGATTGCCTATCAGGCTGGTATGGTGCGTAGCCGTAAAGTAGGGCAAGCAGCGTCCGTTCGTATGCACTCTCGCTCACATCATTACGGAATGTATGTGGGTCTTTGGGCCGTAGTGCCGGCCTTTCTGGTTTTTGTTTTCTGGCGATGGTTATCTCCATCCCTGATTGAGCAGATGGTGTTGGCGGAGATTCAGCAATTCCTGGCTCCGGACGCACAAATAAATGCCGTGTTGCGCCGCATCAGTAACTTGGCATCTGAATTCAGCTCGTCCGCAGATGCTGAAGCGTGGGAGGTCCAAGCGGCGGCCTACCTAAAAAATCTGCAGCAACTCAGCAACACCTTGATGGTTGCACTGATGGCGGCGTTGGCTGCACTCGGTATTGCGTACAGCTACCGTTCTATTTCACCGTTGCAGCGGGCGCGCAACAAGATCGAGCAGTTTGTGCAGGTGGTGCTTGCGCTGAGTTCAGCCGTTGCGATCCTGACGACCATTGGCATTGTCATGTCCATGGTTGGCGAGACATTAAACTTCTTCAGTTTCATACGTCCTGTCGATTTCTTTTTCGGAACGACATGGAACCCGCGGTTCAGCACCACAGGCTCGGAGGGGCAAGGCGCTTTCGGGCTGTTGCCACTGTTGGGTGGTACGATGTTAATTGCGGGCATTGCCCTGTTGGTGGCCATACCACTCGGGTTGCTGGCCGCCATTTATCTTGCGGAATACGCCTCGCCGCGCCTGCGCAATATTGCCAAACCTATTATCGAGGTGTTGGCGGGTATTCCGACCATTGTGTATGGCTTCTTTGCCCTGGTGACGGTGGGACCGTTTTTATCTGAGTTTGGTGAACTGCTAGGCTTAGACATTCGCGCTACTTCGGCACTGACGGCCGGTGTGGTCATGGGTATCATGATCATCCCCTTTATCTCGTCGCTGTCGGACGACATCATCACTCAGGTACCCAAGTCACTGCGTGATGGCTCGCTTGGCTTAGGTTCCACCAAGTCTGAAACCATCCGTAAAGTGGTACTGCCAGCGGCCTTGCCCGGCATCGTGGGCGCGATTCTGTTGGCGGGTAGTCGCGCCATCGGTGAAACCATGATTGTGGTATTAGCAGCGGGAAATAGCCCGGTACTGACGGCTAATCCCTTCGATGCAGTCTCTACCGTGACGGTAACCATCGTGAATCAGTTGACGGGCGATAATGACTTCTCCAGCCCGCAATCACTGGTCGCCTTTGCGCTGGGGTTGACCCTCTTTGTGATCACCTTGCTGCTTAATGTGGTGGCCTTGATGATCGTTCGCAAATACCGGGAACAATACGAGTAATTTATGACCAATACATTCATTGATAACGACAGTCCGCGGATCGAGCCTCAAGATCAAGAACTGGTGCGCAGTCGTGTTGCGGCGTCATTACAGCGTCGCCACCGCCAGGAAAAAGTCTTTAAGTCGATTGGGTTGATTGCCGTGCTGATCAGCTTGATGCTGGTGGGCTTGTTGTTCGTTAATATATTTTCGAAAGGGCTCCCGGCGTTTTTTCAAACGAGCATCACGGTTGACGTATATTTTGACCCGGAGATCATTGATATCAGTCCAAAGCCAGTGCGTGAAGACGGTGAGGCCACGGCAGATTTTCGTGATCGTATGCTGGATTGGGAAACTGAAGTCGGCATGGCGAACTTCAGTCGCGTTCTTACCAATGCTTTAACGCCGGTTTTACCAGGTTCGGAGCAACGCTCCAATCAACGTCACGTGTTGCGTATGGTGACCTCAGGTGAGCGTTTCGCTTTACGTCAGATGGTTATTGATGACCCCAGCATTATCGGTCAAACGCAGCGCTTGAACCTTTTGACAGACGCGAATATTGATGTCTGGTTAAAAGGCAACATAGACCGTTCATTGCCTGACTCGCAACAGCAATTGCACCCCGTCGTGCGTGCATGGGCCGATGAGCTTTATGCCAGCGGCGTGATTAAAAACCGTTTCAGTTGGGCGTTGTTTATGAACGCTGATTCACGCAGTTCGTTGGCGTCGGCCGGTCTAGCGGGAGCTTTCATGGGCTCTTTGTACATGATGCTGATTGTTATCGTATTGGCGGTGCCGATGGGCGTTGCAGCGGCGATTTATTTGGAAGAGTTTGCGCCGAGAAATCGCATCACAGATCTGATTGAAGTCAACATCAATAACCTGGCTGCAGTGCCATCGATTGTGTTTGGTTTGTTGGGTGCTGCGGTGTTCATCGGATGGTTCAATCTGCCCATCTCGGCACCGGTTGTGGGTGGTTTGGTGTTGTCGCTGATGACCTTGCCAACGGTGATCATTGCAACCCGTTCAACGTTGAAAGCCATTCCTCCATCTATTCGGCAGGCTGCGTTGGGGCTGGGTGCCTCAAAAGTACAAACGGTGTTTCACCATGTACTACCGTTAGCGATACCCGGCATTCTCACGGCCTCAATTCTAGGTGTAGCGCAGGCGTTGGGTGAAGCGGCCCCGTTATTGTTGATTGGCATGAAGTCATTTGTGGCCGCTGTGCCATCCTCTCCCTTTGAGCAATCAACCGCATTGCCGGTACAGATCTTTCTTTGGCAAGGCAATGAGCTGCGTAACTTCTTTGAAGCGAGAACGTCTGCCGCGATCATTGTTTTGTTGTGCTTGATGATCACGCTGAATGGCACAGCCATTTGGTTGCGCAAAAAATTCGAAACACGGTGGTAAATACTATGTTTGATCTGGACAATAGCCGTACACAAACGAATACGCAAAGCGGAGTAGGTGCAACCATGTCGACCCCACAGGCCAATACGGCTGAGCGCGAATTGACGCTGAAGGCTGAAAACGTCAAGGTTTTTTATGGCGAAACTGAGGCCGTTAAAGGCATCGATATGGACGTCTACAAAAATGAAGTTGTGGCTTTTATCGGACCTTCCGGTTGCGGTAAGTCGACCTTTCTGCGTTGCTTCAATCGCATGAATGACACCATTGATGGTTGCCGAGTAACCGGCAAAATCGCCTTGGACGGAAAGGATATTCATGATGCATCGCTCGACGTGGTGCAGTTGCGTGCGCAAGTTGGCATGGTGTTTCAAAAGCCCAATCCATTTCCAAAGTCCATTTATGAAAATATCGCTTATGGGCCTCGTTTGCATGGGCTGGCAACGCGTAAGGCCGAGCTGGACCACATTGTTGAATCCAGTCTGCGTCGAGCCGGGTTATGGGAAGAAGTAAAAGACCGGCTGGATCAGCCGGGTACCGGGTTATCCGGTGGTCAGCAGCAGCGTTTGTGCATTGCTCGTACCATTGCCGTAAGTCCGGAAGTGATTCTAATGGATGAGCCCTGTTCGGCGCTGGATCCCATTGCCACGTATATCGTGGAAGAGTTGATTGCGGAGCTGAAGAATAATTTCACCATCGTGATGGTGACGCACAACATGCAACAGGCGGCGCGGGTGTCCGACCGCACGGCCTTCTTCCACTTAGGCGAGTTGATCGAATTTGCGGTGACCGACGACTTGTTCACCAACCCGCAGCAAAAACGTACCGAAGACTACATTTCAGGTCGTTATGGTTGATTAACGGGCGTTATCGGCATGATTGACTTTGAACGCCACGAGGAGAAGCGCAATGGATAAAATGAATTTAGATAGACACATTTCGTCGCAGTTTAATGATGAGCTTGAAAGCGTACGCAGCCAGTTGATGGAAATGGGTGGCTTGGTGGAAATGCAAGTGCGCGATGCCTTGCAAGCGGCGGTTAATTCGGATTCAGCGCTGGCCAGTAAGGTCTTAACCTCCGATGTTAAAATCAATAATCTGGAAATGACGATTGATGCTGAGGTAACGCGTATCATCGCCAAGCGTCAACCAACAGCCGGTGATTTGCGTTTGATGCTGGTGGCGATGAAAGCGATTGGTGACTTGGAACGTATCGGGGACGAAGCACAGCGTATCGCGCGTGTTGCGCTGGAGTCGTTCAGTAATTCGCAGCAGCAGGACTTACTGGGTAACGTTGATAACCTGGGCAAGCATGTGTTGAGTGTGTTGACGGACTCATTGGATGCTTTGGCCCGCATGGATATGGAAGCTGCGGTGCGGATTCACCAAGAAGACAAAAAGATTGATCGTGAATATGAAGCATTGTTGCGTCTTTTGATGACTTACATGATGGAAGATTCGCGTTCTATCCCTAAAATACTGAATGTCATGTGGGCGGTGCGTTCCTTAGAGCGAATTGGTGATCGTTGCCAGAATTTGTTGGAATACATTATGTACATGGTCAAGGGTAAGGATATGCGGCACACTGACCCGGACACCATTGAGGAAAAATTGCACGCCAAGAAATAGAGCATCACACCTTAGCCCGGCAATCGCCGGGTTTTTTTATGTGTTGTTAAAAAACACATATGCCTTGTCATATATATGTCATAACGCATATGTATAGTTTCCCTCATGAAAGACATCATTGATCCTATTGAATGGCATCGTTGCCTGGCCGACGAAACGCGCTTCCAATTGCTACTGTTGCTGTATTGGTCGAAAGAGTTGTGCGTGTGCGACTTCACTGAATTAGTTGAGCAAGTTCAGCCGAAAGTTTCACGGCATCTTGCTCTATTGCGGGAGCGCGGTGTGGTCAACGACCGTAGGCAAGGGCGTTGGGTCTACTACCGTTTAGCGGATGAACTGCCAGCTTGGGCTTGGGGTGTTCTGGTTGCGTCAGCGCAGGCTAGGCCCGATTTGGAGCGGAGACTGATAGAGCGCGAGAACACATTAACCGGAACAATTCGTTGTATTTGAAAACTGAAGGTGGCACATGACGATTAAAATAGGCATTAACGGATTTGGGCGCATAGGCCGTTTGGCGATGCGAGCGGCGTGGGATTGGGCAGACGTTGAATTCGTGCAGATCAACGACCCGGCTGGCGATGCCGCTACCCTAGCGCATTTGCTGAATTTTGATTCTGTGCATGGCCGCTGGGCGCATGAAGCCGTTACCGAGGGCGAACGCATTCGGGTGGGTAATCAACTTATCGCTGTTTCCCACAATAAAGCCATTGCGGATACCGATTGGTCGGGTTGCGATGTGGTGCTGGAATGTTCAGGTGTGATGAAGAAAACCGCTCTCTTGCAGGCCTATCTTGATCAAGGCGTTAAGCGCGTGGTGGTTAGTGCACCAGTTAAAGAGCCGGGTGTATTGAATGTGGTGATGGGTGTTAATGACCATCTGTATAACCCCGCCGAGCACCGTATTGTTACGGCCGCGTCGTGCACCACCAATTGCTTGGCGCCGGTGGTTAAAGTTATTCATGAGCAGATCGGCATTCGCCATGGCAGCATGACGACCATCCATAACATTACCAATACACAAACCATTATTGACGCGCCACATAAGGATTTGCGGCGTGCACGGTCGTGTGGCACCAGTTTGATTCCAACCACGACGGGATCTGCTACGGCCATAACTGAGATTTTTCCAGAACTCAAAGGGCGCTTGAACGGCCATGCGGTTCGCGTTCCGCTGACCAATGCTTCTATCACTGACTGCGTATTTGAAGTCAGCCGGGTTACAACAGCGGAAGAAGTAAATGCGCTGCTAAAAGCTGCCGCCGAAGGTGAACTGAAAGGTATTCTGGGTTACGAAGAGCGTCCACTGGTGAGTATTGATTACAAAACTGACCCGCGTTCGTCGATCATTGATGCCTTGTCGACCATGGTGATTAACGAAACCCAAGTTAAAATCTACGCGTGGTACGACAACGAATGGGGTTACGCTAACCGGACGGCTGAGTTGGCGTTGAAGGTTGGTTTGTCCTAGTCATAGCACTCAAAGCTCAGCGATAGAATTTCGTCAATCTCGACTCCGCACGCCAACCTTGTCCTGTAGACATAGAGAGCTGGAATATGACTCCCGCCATAAAGCAATACGCCATTATCACTGGTAATTACTGGGCGTTTACGCTGACCGACGGCGCACTCCGCATGTTGGTGGTGTTGCATTTCTATGCCCTAGGCTACAGCCCGCTGGCGATTGCCATGCTCTTTCTGTTTTATGAATTCTTTGGCGTAGTGACCAACTTGGTCGGTGGCTGGCTAGGGGCGCGTATTGGCTTAAACCGTACCATGAACATTGGGTTGGTGCTGCAAGTGCTGGCCTTGCTTATGCTAGCGGTGCCTGCCGAATGGCTGACGGTATTGTGGGTGATGATTGCGCAAGCCTTGTCAGGCATAGCCAAAGACCTCAACAAGATGAGCGCGAAAAGCAGTATCAAGATGCTGGTGCCGAAAGACGCTCAAGGCAGCCTGTATAAGTGGATCGCTATTTTGACCGGCTCCAAGAACACCTTAAAAGGCGTGGGTTTCTTTTTGGGCGCGGGACTGTTGGCTGTTATAGGTTTTAGGGGTGCTGTGCTGTCGATGGCTGGCGTGCTGGCTGGCGTGGCGCTGCTGAGCTTGTTTGTGTTGCAGGCGGATTTAGGTAAGGCCAAAGGCAAGCCGAAGTTCAAAGAAATGTTCTCGCAAGATGACCGGGTCAACCGGTTGTCTGTTGCACGGGTATTCTTGTTTGGCGCACGCGATATTTGGTTTGTGGTGGCCTTGCCGGTTTATATGTCGGCGCAATTAGGTTGGCCATCGTGGTGGGTCGGCGCGTTCATGGCGGCTTGGGTAATGGGTTATGGTGTGGTGCAAGGGTTTGCGCCTAAATTAACCCGTCTCGGACAGCGCGGCCAAGTGCCCGCGGGGTCGGCCGCTTTCGGTTGGGCCTTAATATTGGCTGCAACACCGCTAGCGATTGGTTTGCTAATGGGTGTGCAGGATTGGGCTGAGCCTGTATTGGTTATCGGGCTGCTGGGTTTTGGTGTGTTGTTCGCGGTAAATTCATCGTTACACAGCTTCTTAATAGTGGCCTACGCCAAAGAGGATGGGGTTTCGATGGATGTTGGCTTCTATTATATGGCAAATGCCGCGGGACGTTTGCTGGGTACAGTTTTGTCAGGTTGGGTCTACCAAGCTTGGGGGTTAGCCGCCTGTCTATTTATTTCCGCGATAGTGATCATGCTTGCCGCGATTGCTGCAAGGCCTTTGCCGCGTCCATAAGTGTATTTCATTTTTATGAAAAAACCCGTTGACACCCTCAAGAATGTCTCTATAATTCGCGCTCCCTGACACGGCCACTCGCCATTAAGGGCGTTGTATTGAAGGTTTGAAGTGAGTTGGCAAAGTTTCGCTAAGTCACTGAAAAACAAAGAAAAAACTTCAAAATAACGATTGACACGGAAGGCTGGCGCTGTATAATGCGCGCCACTGAAACGAAGCAG
>NZ_JBHSAL010000002.1:0-663523 GCF_042650105.1 Salinispirillum marinum
TGAGGCACAAAGTGCCTGACTGACCACCGAGTTAAAGTGAAGCAGTGTTTTATGATTTACCGAGTAGCTTGGGTGTGTAGCTTTTATGCCCGGATGGGTACAGCTGGGGCACGAAGTGCCTGACTGACCGCCGCGTTAAAGTGAAGCACTGATTGATGATTTACCGAGTAGCTTGGGTGTGTAGCTCAGCTGGGAGAGCATCGCCCTTACAAGGCGAGGGTCAGCGGTTCGATCCCGTTCACACCCACCATTCGCGGACCGGTAGTTCAGTTGGTTAGAATGCCGGCCTGTCACGCCGGAGGTCGCGGGTTCGAGCCCCGTCCGGTCCGCCAACTTTAAGTAGACCTCCATATAAGCTTTATTTAAGCAATCTTGTGACAAACGCTTTAGCTCACTGACGATTGTGTTATTCTTTCCTGTAACTTATGTCTAACCACAGGTACACGGAAAACATAATGCTACGGTTTGCGTCACGCCTCCGTCTTATCACTATCTTCCTATTCCTTTCTTTGCCTGTCTTGGCCAATGCCCAGCTGATCGAACAACGTTTTGAATTGCGCGGAGCCACTGTGGTCGATACCTCGACCGGGCTGCAATGGATGCGTTGCTCTATTGGTCAAACATGGTCAGGCTCTAGCTGCCAAGGCGACGCCACACAGTTGACCTGGATCGATGCTGTCAGGGCTGGTCCGTTATTGAACCAACAAGATATCCCGGGTTTCGAAGGGTTTACCGACTGGCGGCTCCCAACGCTGGAAGAGCTACTGTCGTTGGTTTATTGCTCAAGTAACCAACCGGCGCGTTTTAAAGGCAATAATACAGCAGGGTGTCGAGGGCGTTATACCACGCCGACGATTGTCGCTAGTGTTTTCCCGAATACCACCAGCGGCTGGTATTGGACAACGACGTCTGAATCTTCCACTCTGGCATGGAGTATTGCTTTTCATTATGGTTATGCAGATAACGATCAGAAAACACTGCGAGAAAGTGTGCGCTTAGTACGTGTAGCTGACTAAATCATCAGATATGGGAATCTTAGATTGTGATTCCCATCATTTTTTTCATTAATTCTGCGCCGATGTTGGTTAGTGTATCGCCCCGCGTGTTTTAGGTGATAATTTAAACGCTTGTTTGAATAACGTCTAAAAGGACGCCGCTCATGTCTTTTCCAGCTGTATTTTCGCCCCTTGATTTAGGCCCGTTCACAGTCCCCAATCGCTTGATCATGGGGTCTATGCATACTGGGCTTGAAGAGTCGCCAAAGCATTTTGACCGGCTGGCGACGTTCTTTCAGCGTCGCGCAGAAGGTGGCGCTGGGTTGATCATTACCGGCGGCGTAGCACCGACCGATGCAGGTCGAGCGATGCCGGGTGGTGCCGCGATGCTGACTCAAGAGGATGCAGACTGTCATCGATGCATTCCGGAAGCTGTGCACGCGGTCGGTGGGCGCATTTGTTTGCAGCTTTTGCATACTGGCCGATATGGGTTTCACCCCAATGTAGTGAGTGCAACGGAGCAGCAGGCACCCATTTCACCCTTTGCACCGCATGCTTTAACCGACTATGAAATTCAGCGCGAAATTGCGGGTTTCGCGGAAGCTTCGCGTTTAGCCGAGTTGGCCGGTTATGATGGCATCGAGATCATGGGTTCCGAAGGTTACTTTATTAATCAGTTCACCTCGCCAGCACTGAATAATCGGACAGATCAGTGGGGTGGGGCGGCAGAAAATCGGCACCGGTTAGCCATAGAGATTGTTCGTGCAATCAAAGATGTCGTGAGTCCTCAGTTTCTAATTATTTTTCGGATTTCTTTGTTGGATCTGGTTCCGAATGGTACACCATGGGAAGAGGTAGAAACCTTAGCATTGGCCTTGGAAGCGGAGGGTGTGCACCTGTTCAACTCAGGTATAGGTTGGCATGAATCTCGCCTGCCCACGATCGCTTCAATGGTGCCGTCGGCGGCTTTTTCTGATGCCACAGCCCGGTTGCGCAAACTTGTGCGGATTCCCGTCGCGGTGACCAATCGTATCAACATGCCTGAGCAGGCCGAAACGTTGCTGCGCGATAACGTAGCGGATCTCGTCACTATGGCGCGTCCTTGGTTGGCCGACGCCGACTGGGGGAAGAAAGCGCAAAACAATCAGGTTGCCGATATCAATACCTGTATAGGTTGCAATCAAGCCTGTCTGGATCATGTGTTTGTCGGTAAAGCAGTCACCTGCTTAGTCAACCCCTATGCTTTGAACGAGCATAAGCTAAAGATTATTCCAGCGGAAAAACCGCGCCATGTCGCCGTCATTGGTGGTGGGGTGGCAGGTATGTCGGCCGCTGTCGAGGCGGCGCAACGTGGCCACAGTGTCACACTGTATGAGAAGCGCGATCGTCTCGGTGGGCAATTTCAGTTGGCCGCCGCTATCCCCGGTAAAGAAGATTACGCGCAAACACTCCGCTATTTTGAAACCCGGCTAGCTGCCCTTGGTGTGCGTGTACAGTTGAACCGACCCGTGACCGTGGAAGATCTGACTACGGCACAAATTTCCAGCGTTATTCTCGCTACCGGCGTCAATCCTCGCGTCCCGGACTTGCCGGGTGTCGATCTGCCCAATGTTGTGCGCTATGACCAACTCTTGCGTGGTGAAGTAGCGCCGGGCCAGCGCATAGCCGTCATCGGTGCCGGTGGGATCGGCTTCGACGTGTGTGAGTTCTTATTGCACTGTGATGCTCCCGTCACCGACAAAGCGGCTTTCTTACGCCACTGGGGGATTGTCGGTGAGGGTAATGCGCAGGGTGGGTTGGCACAGCCACAACCGCACCACGCCACGCGGCATATAACACTCTGCCAACGTTCTACCCATAAGCCGGGCAAGACGTTGGGTAAAACCACGGGCTGGATTCACCGCACGGCGCTGAAAATGGGCGGGGTCGAGCATCTGGTCGGCATCGAGTACGAACGCATTGATGACGCCGGGTTGTGGTACCGAAAAGACGATACGTTACAGTGTTTAGCGGTTGACCAGATAGTTCTGTGCAGCGGGCAGGAATCCGAACTCGGATTAATGCACGACTTACAAGCAGCCGGTTTCGACGTGAAAGTAATCGGTGGTGCCGAGAAGGCGGCGGAGTTGGATGCAAAGCGGGCGATTCGACAAGGCGTGGATGCAGCGATGACACTCTGACCTGCGTCGTCATTCCAATGCTATTTCCACGTCAATCATTGTACGTTCAGTGGGTTGATGCATAATGATATGCATCGTGAGTCGTCGAAGGAGCCTGTGTGCACGCGGAAGCCATCTTTTTTTTCGATGAAGGTCGAATCTGCAAGGAAATGCGCTTTGCAGAGTTTGATGCCGTACTGGATGGTATGGTGCCTATGATGTCGTTCGCAGACCGGCGATTGGGCACCGCGTATGTGCAGTTGGACGAGCAATTGATCGTAGTGGCGGTTGTATTTTTCATCGTGGAGTTCGATGCTCGCGGTATGGTCAGTGCCAAATGGAACCTGCCGCTGCGTGACCTTGCGGATCGGGGTAAGCCGGGACCAAAACTGGGAGATGTGTACCCTAAAATGGTCTGTCGTACGCAAGGACCTATGCGCTATACCGAGCAACTATGGGAGCCTTTTCGGCGTACGGTACATGATCCCTATTGGGAAATATCGCGCATGTTGAAGCGCAACAAACTGGGCTTTTCGGCGCACAAGTTGTCCCAAGTCGAGTCTCTGGCTTCTATAGAGCCCTCAGACAATGATGTGCCAACCCTTACCTCGACGGCGGTAACCGATCCTTCTTCGACGGGCTCGCAGCGCCTGGCTGAGTTAGAGCGGCAATTGCAGTCAGCGCGTGAAAAAGTGGGACATTATCAACAACGCGATGAACAGTGGCAGCGCAAAGTACGAGCCTTACAACACGATTTAGAGACGGCACGCCATGAACTGAGTAAGGCGACGACGCTGAATCAGCGACTAACTCAGTACGTCAGACAACTCAAAGTGGCAGTTGCCAAGCGCGTTCAACGTCCCGTTGAACCATTGAAATAGAGTTTTATGGTTCAACCTCTCCTGCTGCAACGCCTCAATCATCCAGAACTTGTTGCACGAAATATTCGCTGCTCGGTGTGGCGGGAGGACCTCAACCACCCGGTGATTTCTGGAAATAAATGGCACAAACTGGCACCTTGGTTGGCGCTAGCAGCCGAGCAAAATAAGCGTGGGCTTATGTCTTTCGGTGGGCGCCACTCCAATCATTTGCACGCGTTAGCGTATGCTGGACACCATTGCGGTTTTACTACCAAGGGCTGGGTGCGTGGGCATCCGGCAGAAGGCATGAGCCCAACCTTGGCCGATTGTTTGCGCTGGGGAATGGAGGTTATTTTTGTGTCCCGGGCACGTTATCGCCAACGTCATGGACCAGAATGGCGACGGTGTGCCGAACAGCAATGGCCCGATTTTGTGTTCATTCCGGAAGGAGGTACCTCACCTATTGCCGTAGAAGCTGTGCGCCAATGGGGGCTTGAGTTATGGGGAAAATTACCGAGCGGCACAACCTTGTTGGTGCCGGTCGGGTCCGGTGGCACCTATGCCGGGTTGGCGCTCAGCGCACCTTCCGTGCAGCGTATCATAGCGGTGCCTGTCTTTAAGCAACCTGAGGCTACGTTACGTAGCCTGCAACATCATTACGATTTGCCCGGCGGGCAATGTTGGCCTGCGGCAGGGCGCGGCTTCGGGCGCAACAGCGCGGAGGAAATAGCGTTCGGTCGATTCTTTCAAACCCATTTTGGTGTGCCGTTAGAGCCGGTGTATAACTTGAAAGTCGCCTATGTATTTTGGCAGCGCTTGATGCGTAATGAGTTACCCACCGGCAGCCAGTGGGTATTGTTGCATACCGGTGGCTTACAGGGCCGTCGCGGAACAGAATTGTCTGCAAGCTAGTGATGCTTAACGTACAATAGCACGCACATCTTATTAGGTAGCCAGTAGCGTGCAAATTCATTGGTATCCGGGCCATATGCACAAAGCCCAACGCAAAATACGAGAAGTTTTTCATCAAGTCGACGTCATGATCGAAGTTTTGGACGCACGATTGCCGTTGTCCAGCCGCAATACCTTGCTCGCCGAAATTCGTGGTACCAAGCCCTGCTTGATGGTGCTGAACAAAACCGATTTGGCCGATAGCTCGGTAACCAAAAAATGGCTGGCGTGGTACAACGCGCAAGAGGGCGTAACCGCCTACGCCACCCACAATGGCGAGCGCAAACGACTGCAAGACATACCGCAACTGTGCCGCGACATGGTGCCGCGTCGGGGCATTCCAGGAAAACCGGTACGAGCATTGATTGCGGGTATTCCCAACGTCGGCAAGTCAACGCTGATCAATTCTTTAGCCGGACGTAAGGTAGCACACACCGGTAATGAACCCGCGGTGACCAAGAACCAGCAGAAGGTCGATGCCGGAAAATATTTTCAACTATTGGATACCCCGGGCATCATGCAACCCTCGCCAGGCGATGTGTTGGCGGGTTATCGTTTGGCAACCAGTGGCGCCATTCGCTCCACCGCCATGGAGTACGAAGAGGTGGCTTTATTTGCCATTGACTATCTGCTGCAACGTTATCGCGGTGCTCTGGCTAAACGCTATGGTATTTCAGAAGACAGTGACGACGCAGCGCAGATACTGCCGGCCATTGCCGAGCGCCGTGGGTGTATCCGTGACGGCGAGCTGGATTTGCATAAAGCCAGTGAAATTGTGCTCAATGAATTCCGTGCCGGGAAACTTGGTCGAATCACCTTGGAAGAGCCGCAACGCGAACTGCCGTATCGGTTGCTGCCCCCGGAACCGGTGCACGACGAGTCTGACGACAGCGAACCTCCAACTGGCTTACATCGCCAGTGACCGTCCACCATCGACCCGAATACTGGCACCGGTTAAATAGGGGTTGTTAATAATATAGTCTACGGTTTGTATGACGGGTGAAAAGCCACCTAATGTCTGCAAAGGGGTGGCTGCCAATACCTGTTTTTTCGCCGCCTCGGAATGCTCCGGAAGAAAGGCTAAAGGGCCAGGTAAAATGGCATTAACGCGAATTTTCGGGGCCAGGCTGATCGCATAACTGTCGTTCAAGCTCTGCAAGGCGGCCTTACTGGCGCAATAGAGACGAAACTTGGGACTCGGCTTTTGTACATAGATGTCGGTCAGGTGAATGATGTTACCGTGTTGGTATGTCGAGTTGGCAAGGTTGTCGCGTAAGGTTTCATTGAGTATAAATGGGACCTGAATGTGCACTGAAGAAAAAGTATCGAAATCGGTTAATGCTTGGGTGCGATCATCCGGCGTAGGTGAAAATGCGGAGGCATTGTGGATGAGCACATCAATGCTTGGGTGTTTGTGTGCTATGTCGTCCGCAAACTGTTGTACGGCTGTGCGGTCCGTCAGTTCAAGTGGGTACAATTCGGCACCCATGGAATCGAGCGTGGCGATTTCGGGGTACGACTGCCGATAGGTGCCTATCACCTGATGCCCTTGGGTCAGAAAATGCTGCGCAAGTTCGAATCCTAAGCGACGTCCCACACCGGTAATAACCACCTTCATAATTCACACCCCTTTTGATAACGTAAAAAACACCGCGCAAAAAAGAACCCCGCGACCTGTTAAGGCCGCGGGGGAAAGATTGCCCAGCAATAGATCGTCCATAATCCTTTCTGACTTCATCCTGAACTCAGCGAGTGCACTTCTAATGAAGCACAGGTCGTGCCAACAAATCTCTATTCTCAAAACTTTCTGCCAAACCCCTGTAACGTCAGTACTTCTGGCCAAATTAGTCGAGGCTCTTTTGGTTCTTGCGGTAACCAATTCACAAAATTAAATACGGACAAGAAACCAAATTGGTGCACTTTGCCCTCAATTATGGCGTTTATGAGCACATTGCCAGAGCGCCACAAAGGCGATGACCATGGCGAAAAAACTGCCCAGAAACACCTGTTCGTAGCCTAGCCATTCGGCAATCAAACCACCTGCCGCTGCGCCGACTAACCCGCCGGTTTTGATTGCGTTGGAATACAACGTAGAGGCCATGCCTAAGCGATCTTGCATTAATGATTGGAAGACACTGATGCCCATGCCCGCCGCCAAGCCAATCAGCAATGCGTTGAATATTTGCCAGACCATCAAGAGTGTGAAGCTGGAAAACAGGAAAATCCCGGCGTAAAACACCAAGCCTCCAGCCACGGCTACCCAGAGTGGTCGAAACAAAGGCCAGCGATGAGCCATGGCACCGGCGCCTACCATCAAGGGAATTTCTAAGCCTGCGGCCAAACCCATCAATACGCCGGGAGCAATACCCGCAATGCCCAGCGTTTCGCGCACATACAAAGGCATGTAGACGATGTACATACTGTTCGCCGCGAAAATGGCCGCCATCATTAAGAACAGCCACTTTATCCGCCGATTGGTGGGTATCTTGACAGCTGATGGTGGTTGATAGGGCGCGTCTTTTAACCCCGGCAGCAACAACAGCGCCAAGCCAAACATAGCGCTGGTGATCCACATCAAGTAGGTGAAACCAATGCGTTCAAACAGCAGGTAGGCGAGTGGAGGGCCGATAATCCAACTGAATGAAATGCTGGCGCGCAACACTGACTGAAACAGCGCCGCTTCGGCGCTGCTGATCTGCTCGCGCGCCAAGGCAAACAATTGCGGTTGCGCGGTTGCTGACAAGCCAAACCACAGCATGCCGATCATCAGCAATAGCCCGTAATGGGTGGTGTAGCCCATTGCCAGGGCTCCCAGTGCGCTGATGGTCACGGCGACCCACAGGATTCGAACCCTACTGAGGCCGCGGTCTGATGCTAGGGCAAGTCCATGGCTCACGCCGATGCCAGCGGCAGTATTGAGTAGGAAAAAGATCCCAATCCAAAAAGGTGAGATACCCAAGCCAGTTGCCAAGTGGGTACTGAGCACGGGAAACACGGCGGCTCCGGCCAAGCCGAGCATTAAAGCGAGAGTGAGCAGACGCAGAATTTTAGGTGAAAGCCAGAAGGCCACTCCATGTTGTGATACGGTGGAGGTCATAGTGTTCTGTTATGGGCAATAAAAATAAAAACGGTAAGCCGATAAAGGCTTACCGTGAGGCTCAGGCTAACTGGCGTTGATTGGCGGCAGCTCTTGTGTCCATGGCAACAAGAGCTGTTGCGCGATATCGACATCATTGTCGAACAAGGTGAGCAGCACGCGGAGTTTGGCGGTTAATGCCTCTAAAGTCATTGTGCCGCTGCCAATCAGTCCGGTTTCTCGCAGGGCCGCCGCCGCCTCATAGCGATCCATATCAACATTGGCGCGATAGCATTGGCTGCGATTAATGAGCAATGTGCCCTGGTTTTGGGCCACTTTCAGCATCTCGCGCAGTTCAGGCGAGTCGGGAGCATTGCCACTGCCATAGGTCGACATGATCAAGGCACGGGGTTGCGTTTTCAACAGCGCAGACAAGCCCTGCAGGCTGTTGCCCGGCAAGCAATAATATACCTCAATGGCAGCATCGCTGGCAGGAATGCAGCGCGGTTGACTCGCCTCCTTTTCTCCTGTTGCGGCCAGATGTACACCGTGTGGCGCGGCAAAGGTCTTGAGTCCGTCCGTGTCGATTTTGGTGACATGCGCACCATGAAACAACGTCTGGTTAAACGCTAGATAGACTTCGTGCAGGTCACGCCGCTGCGCGTGCTGCAACGCTAACGCAACGTTGTCTAGACCATCGGTGTGGCTCTCCCATACCGGTATTTGGCTGCCTGTCAGAATCACCGGCTTGCGGGTTCCGCGTAGCATAAAGTTGAGTATAGAACTGGTGTACGCCATGGTATCGGTACCATGCAAGACCACGAAGCCATCGTAATCGTGATAATGGGCTACGATGTCTTCGGCCAGCGTATTCCAGTGCGCAATATTGATATGAGAGGAGTCGATCAACGGGTTGTATTCCAGCCAGTCAAATTCTACGTCCATATCTTCTTGGCGTACGTGGGATCGAATTCGTGATTCGAGATAGCCGGGTTGTGGTCGCCAACCACGGTCTGATGGCACCATACCAATGGTGCCGCCGGTGTAGATGAGCAGTAATTTCATATCAGTTAATCAGTAATTGTATTTCGCGCACCAATTTGTGCGCCTCATTATAGGTTCGAGTCCGGCGCGCCACCTGGCTCAGATTATCGGCCAACCAGCCCAGTTGCGGGCTGATGGAGCGCAGTTGCTCGCTGATGGGTTCATATTTGAAGTGACCATCTTGGATGCTGACCTTATGGAGTTCAATCAGTTCATCGGTTAGGTTGCGCGATAGGTTGTGCAAAATGTCTTTATGGTCCATGGACGCTGTTTCCCAATACAGGTCATCCAACATCTTGATGAAGATATCCAGTTTTTCAGTCGCTTCGAGAATGGTTATTCTGGTCATGGTTCCTCTATATGTTGGGTGTCACCACAATGTTGTGGGTGTAAGATACCAGAATTCTCATTCCAAGCACCGTTGTGTGTAGAAAAAACAAGGAAAAGGCATGCCCGCTGAACTGCTCGCCCTGCTCACCCCGATGACCATCGTGACCTCCATGCTCTTGGTTTCTTTTTTGGCATCGACCCTCTTTTTTTTCCTGCGTGCGCAGCGCTTAACCTTGGACACCGTGCGTCTGCGCGCAGAGTGTGAGGCGTTAGAACGCCAACAAGCGCAACAACTCGAAAGGGTAGCGCAATTGCAGGAAGACCGAGAGCGTTTAGAAGATGAAGGGCGCAATGCCGAACGCAGTTGGATGAACACCCGCAACCAGTTAGAGCGTGAGCTGGCGTTGGCGCGCAGTACGTTGGACAGCGAGCGGCGACAAATGGCGGAAAAGATCAGCTTGCTGGAAAATTCGGAACAACGGCTCAACAGCCAGTTTGAAAATCTGGCCAACCGGATTTTTGAGCAGAAGCAACAAGCCTTCAGCAAAACCAGTCAGGAAAGTCTTAATCATTTAATGCAGCCCATGCGTGAACAACTGAAAGACTTTCGCCAACGGGTAGAGCAGGTCTACGAGAAAGACACCGACGACCGCCGCGAGTTACGCCTGCAACTGGCCAGCCTTCGTCAGCTCAACGAAGAAATGAACCAGGAAGCGCGCGCTTTGACCAACGCCTTGAAAGGCGAGAAGAAGTTGCAAGGCAACTGGGGCGAAATGCTGTTAGAGCGCATTTTGGAAGAAAGTGGGCTGCGGAAGGGCCACGAATACGACACACAGTTAAGCTTTACGGGTAAAGATGGCAGTCGTCAGCAGCCGGATGCGGTGATTCACCTGCCCGACCAGAAAGATGTGATTGTCGATGCCAAGGTGTCGTTGGTCAGTTTCGAGCGCTATTGCAATACCGAAGATGACGAACGCGCGCTGCACCTTAAAGGCCACTTGAAGGCGGTTCGCAATCAGATGGAGAATCTGACCGCCAAGAATTACGAAGACATCGCCGAGTTAAAGACACTGGATTTTGTGTTGATGTTTGTGCCCATCGAAGCGGCGTTCCTGCTGGCGATGGAAAACGACCCGCAACTGTTTCGGGATGCGTTCGACCGCAACATCATTTTAGTCAGCCCGAGTACGCTCTTGGCGGTGTTGAAGACTATCCATAACATCTGGCGTAATGAACAACAGAATCGCAATGCCCAGACCATTGCCGAAGAAGCGGGCAAGCTTTACGACCACTTTGTACGCTTCACCGAATCCCTGCAAGACGTGCAAAAACATCTGCGTAAAACGCAAGAAAGTATGGATCAATCCATGAATCGTCTGTCCAGCGGGCGCGGCAACTTGGTCGGACGAGTCGAGAATCTGCGCAAGCTGGGTGCACGAAATAAAAAACAACTGGCTTTGGCCGATGAATCGCCAGACGGTTTGCCACTGGAGGAAGACAGCGAATGAATGACGCAACCACTGCATCCAATAAGGTAGCCTTTATCGGCATGGGCGTCATGGGGTATCCCATGGCGGGCCACCTGCAGCGGGCAGGTCAAGATACCTGTGTTTACAACCGCACGACCGAAAAGTCCCAGCACTGGGTGGCCGAATACGGTGGTCGCTCTGCACCGACACCCGCGCTGGCCGCTGACGGCGCCGCGGTGGTCTGTTTGTGCGTCGGTAATGACGACGACGTGCGCAGTGTCGTGTACGGCGATCATGGCGTATTGAGTCGAATGGTGCCCGGTACGGTGCTGGTGGACCATACCACCACCAGTGCAACCTTAGCGGAAGAGCTGGCCGCTGCCTGCGCTGAACGGGGCGTGCATTTTATGGATGCACCGGTGTCGGGTGGGCAAGTCGGTGCTGAAAATGGTCGGCTGACCATTATGTGTGGCGGTGAGCCGGACGTGTTTGCTCGCGTGGAACCCTCATTGGCTGCTTATGCGGCACACCTTCAGTTGATGGGCGGACACGGACAAGGGCAGCGCTGTAAGATGGTGAACCAAGTGCTGATCGCCGGTATTCTACAGGGGCTCAGTGAGGGAGTGACCCTGGCGCAAGCCGCTGGGTTGGACATGGATGAAGTGATCACCGCATTACAACAAGGGGCGGCAGGCTCTTGGCAGCTCAATAATCGGGCCAGCACCATGGCAAAAGGCGAATTCAACTTCGGTTTTGCTATTGATTGGATGCGCAAGGATTTGGGGATCGTACTGGACGAAGCCAAGCGGCTGGGTGTCCATTTGCCATTGGCAAAAGAGACCGATGCGCGCTATGCCCGACTGCAAGCAGAAGGGCTGGGGCGTATGGATACGTCGGTGCTGATCAAGGCACTGAAGCCTAACGCCTAACGCGTAGCCTGCAACGTCATCGACACTGAATCGGCAAACCGCAGCGCTGCTACTTTGTCGATCTCGACCGAGGCATACTGCACTTCGGGGTGCGACATTACCAGATTCAGCACCTCACGGGTCATCTTTTCCAACAGAGCAAAGCGGTTGCCCTCGACGAAATTGATGACTTCTTTGCAGATTGTACGGTAGTTCAGGGTCTTCTCAATTTCTTCCGCATTCCACGCACCGGTGCCATCAAACAGAATCACCAGATTCAGCACGACATCCTGCTTGTTCTTGATCTCCTCTTCTTTGATGCCCACATAGGTACGTAACCGAAGGTTCTTGATTTGAATTTTTGCCTGCTGATCGGATTGTTGAATCACAGGCTATCCACCACGGCCAGTACATCATCATGGTGCGACTTGGTGGTCACCTTGCCCATCACATGGCGAATCACACCATCTTCATCAATGATGTAGGTAACACGATGCACGCCATCGTATTCTTTACCCATGAATTTCTTCAATCCCCAAACACCATAAGCGTTGCAGAGGGTGAGATCTTCATCACTCAACAAGTCGAAATTCAGATTTTCTTTCTCGATGAATTTCTGCAGGCGCTTGGGTGCATCCGGGCTCACGCCCAGCACGACCGTATTGCGTTGCTCGAAGTCGGCACGGGTATCCCGAATACCACAGGCTTGCGTGGTGCAGCCGGGCGTCATGGCCTTGGGGTAGAAATACAGCACAACTTTTTTGCCTTTGAAATCCGCCAACGACACGGATTCGCCATGTTGATTCAGTGCGGTGAACGCCGGTGCCGGGGCGCCCTCGGTCAACAGTTTTGCTTCAGCCATCGTGTTTTCCTTGTGAAAAAGTTGAAGGGAGCACTCTAGCGCGCGGGCCAGAGTTTGTCATCGTCATGTGATACGAGCGGTATGCTAAATTGGTTCTCTGTGCCGCCCGCTGTGGTAGACTTGCCGACCCATATTCGAGCGACAGGTTTGCTAACACGTCATGTTTTTTGAGGACAAACAAAGCCAGTTTTTCCGCCCTCTGGTGAGTAAATACCGTGCTCAAGCCGCAGAGTGCCTAATGGCTTTGTACCAGCGCAGCTACGGTGCGGAGGCTGATTATGGGCAGGCCGTTGAGCGCTCGCAAGTGGTAGAAACCTTTCAGGAAGCCTTGGTGCGCACGCCGTTGCTGGCCGATCAGACGACGCCAGAACCGGAATTTGACGACAATGAAACACGGTTCCGCGATGCGCGTGAGCACGCCAATTGGCTGGTGAACCAACTGTTGGATGCCGGTTGGCTGGCGCGTATGGTGGATGACGCCACCCTACAATCAACTCTGGGTTTTACCCGTGCCGGGCGGCGTTTTACGGAAGCTTTTATTGACGACAAACGGCGCAATCAGCAACGTTCACGGCACCGCAATACCCGTAACACGCGTAATGCATTACAAAGCTTTTTGGCGCACGGTGAAGTGTACGATTTGTTGGACGCGTACGACTATTCCGAGCGCATCATCAGTGATTTCACCGATGTCATAGAAGAATTGAACGAGCGCCGCCGGGCGCTGGTGCGTGAAATGCAAAATGAATTCGATGTCCAGCGGGTAACCGCCGAGTTCTTTGAATTTATGGAGCAACGGTTTCAACCCGACATTGCCATTCGGCTATCGGCAGACAGCGTCGAAAAATACCGCGAGCAAATCAGTGCTGTTATCCAGCGTATTCGGCGCAAGCCCAAGGCTTTCAAGGTCGAGGCGGAGCAGCGTTTGCGTGAACTCATGCCGGATTGGGTGCAGCCTGGCCGTTCTGTTTTGTGGGCCGTATTGGATGGCATAGAGCGTCGGCTAAAAAACGCAGCCGATATTATGTTGCCCGCGTTGCGACGTTCTTTGCAGCATTTTACCAAGCGTGCCGACATCATCATTCGGCAAATGAATTATCTGGCCACGCAAAAGCACGCCGATGTCGCGGCAGCACTGAGCCGTCTGACCAACCTACCGAGCGCTGAGCAAGACCGACGCCTCGCGGCCGCTGGCGCGGTGCTGGCACGTTGTCAGGTGGGCTTAATGGACCCGGAACACATTCGGCTACCGGAGCGTGCCCGCAGTGCGGCCATCAACCATCAGTTGACCACCGAGCCCGAGGGCGACCAAAGTGCCCGACAAGCGGTGTATGTGCAGCAAGCTTTAGATCAGGCTTTTTACATCAGCCAGCAAAAACTCCAGCACTACATTGCTGAGCGTTTAGCGCAGCAAGAGCAGTTGAGCAGCGCCGACCTGCCGATCGACAGCGCGGAAGACTTTATGGCCGTCGCCCACCTGATCAGCGCGGGTCAACTGGCGGACTGGGTGGTAGAACCTACCGGTCGACGGTTACAGGATGACTATTTTTATCAACGCGATGAGTTTGTGCTGTCACGCCGCACGCTGTCGCCGGAACCTTCTGTTAGGGAGACGCCTTGATGTTGGAGGCCTTGGAGCAACAACTGGATGCCTTAGGCATTACCTTGGATGAATTCTCGGAATTGACCATTCGCTTGCTGGACTACGGCATCATCAGCCGCGACGACAGCCAGATAGAACAACAATATTACGACCGCTTGGTGCGCTGTGAAGCCTTGCTGGTGGACTATTTTGCCGTTCTGCGTATCCGGATACTGCACGACAAACAATTTCATTTTGTGCGCCTGTACCCGCCCGGTGCCGAGGTGCCGGGGCAGCCGAGTCAGGATGCACTGCAAGGCGCACCGTTACGTCAACGACCATCGCAACATGAAGTGGCGCTGATCTTGGTTTTGCGCACGCTGTACGATCAGGGCCTACGCGAAGCCCGAATGGATGAACAGGGTGTGGTGGCCACCACGGTCGAGAATGTGGGTATCACGCTGCGTAATTTGATGGGCCGTAGCTTGCCTGAGAACATCACCGAGCGGCGACAGCTTTGGCGTCGGCTGCGCCAATGGCGCTTGATTCGGATGGCAGAAGACGCCGTGTTAGACCCAATAGACGCGGTATTGCATATCCGGCCCACCATTGTCAGTTTGGTCAGCGATGCGGTACTGCAGCAGCTGGAACAGCCCGCGCAGCCACCCATGGAGGAACCAGAACCGACCGAGGGAACACCAGAGCAGAGCAACGTCGGACAGGACGCGCAAGACATCGCGCAAGAGAGCCAGTAACCATGTTTTTAAAGAAATTTGTGTTCGTCAATTGGGGCAATATCCCCGCGCAAGAGTTTGACTTCGGTCCGATCAATTTGTTCAGTGGCGGCAATGGGTCGGGTAAAACCACCGCTGCGGATGCCATTCAAACCATCATGACAGCGGCGCACGACACCTTGTTCCAATTCAATCCTGGGCAAGAAGAGGCCACTCAACGTGGCCGTGGTAAACAAGTTCGTACGTTGGCGTCCTATGTGTTGGGCTGTGACGATGGCAGCTACGCCCGTCCGGAACCCACCGTCGGCTATCTCGCGGCCATTTTTCACCCCACACAGGGGGAAAGCGGTGAGCCCTTTACGGCGGTTATGGGCCTGTCGGCGCGGATCGAGAAAAACGGTCAACAGCAGACTGCGCGGCTGACCGATCAACAGTATTATTTGCTGCCCGGACATGAGTTGGCGTTAAGTGATTTTGTCCATGAGGCAGAAACCGGCCGTAGCGTGACGCCTCTAGGTAAGCTGCACAAGCAACTGGAAAAGCGCCTGGGGCCACATGTAGTAGAAAAATACGAAACCAAAAAACAATACCTGCGCCGCCTCTATGCCGCACTGCGGGGCCGAGATGATGCGATTTCCGAACGCGAGGCGCTTAACGCAGCACGCGCTTTTTCTCGCTTTATGGCCTACAAGCCGGTACGCAGCATCAATGGCTTTGTGGCGAATGAGATTCTCGAACCGAAAGACCTCGGCGAAGCCATTCGTACCGTCTCGGATTTAATGAAGACCATCAATGCGATGGAAGGGGAGGCGAATCGCCTGAGCCGCAACATCGCGCGGCTCAGTGCCAGCAAGCATCAAGCTGACCTCTATGTTGAACAATGGATAGAGCGCAATGTCTTGGCTTACACCTTGGCCCAAGCGCGTTACAAACGGGATCAGGACGCGTATCTCACCGCCAAACAAGCGCAAACGGATTTGGTTGATCAGTTGACCCAGCGCACTAAAGAACGCGACTTGGCCGAAAGCCAGCGCCAACAAGTGCGCCAAGACCAAATTGCGCTCGAAGCCCGGCGCATGGGTATTCGTGAACTACAGGACAAGTCCGCGTTAGAACAGGCGCGTGACCAAGCCAGTCAGCGCTTACAATTTACCACCCAGACGTTACTGCAGACTGACCAAACCCGCGTCGTGTTGGCGCGCGCCTTGAATGATATTCAAGCCTTGTGGGGCGAAGAGCGCGCCCGGTTATTGGCCGAAGGGCTGAACAAACAAGCCGAACGCTTGGCCGACGATGCACCGAAATTACAGCAGGCCTTAGCCAAACTGGGGGACGCCTTAGCACGGTTGCTAAACCGCGACTGGGTCGATTTAGATGCCATGGAAAACAGCGTGCAAGTCACGCTGGATTTGGAAGGGCAGATCAACCAATGGGTGAAACGTTGGTTGGAAAGAGGCCGCTATGTCGAACAAGCCAGTCTCCGCGATTGGTTAGCACGTATGTTGGACCGACGACAGCAGCGCGCCCAACAGTTGGAACGTCAATGGCAGCAGAAAGCCGCGGACACACAAGCGTTGGAACAAGAGCGCGTGCACTATCCGCCGTCCGTTCGCGCCGCGTTGGATGCCATTCGCCGGCAATTGCCGGACGCCGATGCAACCGTGTTGTGTGACCATGTCAGTGTCACCGACCCACAATGGCAGAACGTTATCGAAGCTTATTTGGGCATGGCGCGGTTTGGTATTGTGGTAGCGCCCGAGTTTGAAGCCGAAGCGGCGCGTATTGTTCGCCAATTACCCGGACGAGATGGTCGGGCACGGGTCATACAGGGTGCGCGGGCGAAAGAAGACGCCGCGCGTTTGTCGCCCGTGAAAGATTCACTGATTGATGTGTTATCGTTTGGTCATGCGACAGCGAAAGATTACGTGCTGGCCAGCTATGGCAACGTCCAGCGCGTGGACTCCATTGATGCCCTGCGCCACACCCGCCGGGGTATCTGTGCCGAGGGCATGGGCAGCGGTGGGTATGCCATGTATCGCTGTGAAATCGACGACAGCGATTTGGTGTTCGGGCAAGGTGCGCGGGAACGCGCGGCCAAAGCGCGCACGCAAGAGTTGCAACAACTGCGGGTCGACATCGTGCAGCACGAACGCGAATGTGAGCGCTTGCATACGTTGTTTCATGCGGTGGACCAACTCACCACCCTGGAGGTCAGTGAGCCCTATCAAATGTTGCTGCAAGCGCAGCGAGATTTGCAGTCTGCCGAGCGCAAGCTGGCCGACTTGGACCTGACGCAATTTACCTCCTTGGATGACGAACACGAACGCTTGCGCGACAGTGCCAAACGGTTGGATGACCAGATCCAAACCTTGGATGCCGATTTGGGCAAGCTGCAAGAGCAACGTGAACAGTGCGATCGTTTGTGTGCTCGGTTAAGCGACCAGCAAGAAAAAACACAACAAGCGGTAGAAGACCATGAAAACTACCTGGAAGATCTGACGCATATCTGGCCAGACTTCTCGGTCGACGAGCGGTTGAATTTGGCCGATCAGGAAGCCGAAACAGCCGACCCTGACAGCCTCGAATCGCGGCATGCAAATTTACTCAATGAACTCAATGCACTGGCGCACGACTTAGAACGCCATGTGTTAGAGCACAACCAACATTGCCAACCCAGTGATGCCATGGTGTTCGCAGCCGATTTCGGGCAAGCCCACAGCGTGGAGTTTTTCAGCCAAATTGCCGGTTTAAATTTGGAAATTGGGCGCATATATACCCGCCTGAAAAACAATGTGCTGGTGGAGAAGCAGGATCAACTTACCCGGCTGCGGGACAGCTTTAATGACACCTTTGTCACTAACCTGTGTCATGCGATTTATCACGCCATCAACGATGGCAAGCGGATACTGGAAGAACTGAACCAGGAGTTGGAGCACCACCGGTTTGGCGCTGATCAAGAGCGCTATTGGTTCGATTGGTCCTGGGTGCCGGAATACCAAGAATACTGGCAGTTCTTTGAGGAAGTCACGCGGTCGCCCGGCCTGGGCGAAAAACATACCTTATTTACCCTGGAACTGTCCGCCAAGTCGCAGCGCGTGCGGGATCAGATCATGAGCATGTTGTTGGACGAGGACGAACAGCGCGCGCTGCGTGAACTGGAACGTATTTCGGATTACCGTAACTACCGCAACTACGAAATTTATAAGCAACCCGCCAATAAAGAACCCATTGCCCTGAGCCAGTATGGCACCGGGTCGGGCGGGCAGTTGGAAACCCCGGCCTACATTATTCGTTCAGCGGCCATCACCAGTGCTTTCCGCTTTAACGAGGGCGACGCGCACTTACGCATGGTGTTGGTGGATGAAGCCTTTTCAAAAATGGACGAAGCGCGTTCGAAAGAAGTCATTGAGTACCTGACGGAATCCTTAGGTTTGCAGTTACTGTTTATTATGCCCACCAGCAAGTCCGGCCCCTTTATGGACTTGATCAGCAACCAGTTCGTATTCTCTAAAGTGCCGTTGACCCAAGGTCTGCGCATTGGCGAATTAAGCAGCCGGGTGCTGGTGGATCGGCAACAGTGTAATCGGGAGCAAATCCAGGCCTTGTGGGCGAATCATCGACGCATCATACGCCATCAGGCCGAGTTGGATTTCATGGCTGAATTCGCATAGAGGAGTGTTTATGCAACAACGTTTGATGGCTTGGCTGGTGGACTATGATATCCCTAATCCGGATTGGGTTGCGGTGATGATCATGCTCGGATTGATTGCCGTTATATCGGTGTTAATCCATCTGCTGTTACACCGTGGTGCCGTGCGTGTGCTGCACTCCTTGACCAAGAGCAATCAACACCTTTGGCATACGGCGTTGTTCGAGCGCAGCTTATTCAATCGTCTAGCGTTTACCTTTCAAGGGGTAGTGATCTATGTGCAGGCGGGTTTGTGGTTGCCGGAGGACAGCTTTGTCCGGCAAGCTGTGCAGCTGCTAACGCAAGTCTGGATACTTGTGCTCACGCTGTTGACCTTTTTTGCCTTTTTGGACACCTTGCTCAGCTTCTCGAAGTCCAGCCGGCTTGGTCGTAATTTGCCGTTGCGTGGCATATTTCAGGGCTTGAAGTTAGCGGCGGCCATCCTGATCACCATTTTGTTGATCTCCATTCTCATTGGTAAGTCACCTGTTATTCTGTTCAGTGGTCTGGGCGCTATGACGGCAGTCCTGCTGCTGGTGTTTAAAGACCCCATTTTAGGTTTGGTGGCAGGTATTCAGCTATCGGCCAATAAGATGTTGGCGGTGGGTGACTGGTTAGAGATGCCTAAGTATGGGGCGGATGGGGACGTTCAGGACATCACTTTGACCACGGTCAAGGTGCGGAATTGGGACAATACCATTACCACCATCCCCACCTATGCACTGATTTCCGATTCATTTAAAAACTGGCGAGGGATGACGGATTCCGGTGGGCGCAGAATCAAACGTGCGTTGCGGATCGACGGCACCAGTGTGCACTTTTTAACGGATGAGGAGCTCACGCGATTACGCAAAGCGAAATTGCTGTCGACCTATATTGAGCAAAAAATTGCGGATATCGCTGCTGATAATGCCGCGCAGGGCGCAGACTTGTCATCGCCAGTGAATGGCCGCCGACTGACTAACATAGGTACTTTTAGAGCCTATCTAACGGCCTATTTGAAAACCCATCAGCATATTCATCCTGAGATGACGCAGATGGTGCGGCAATTAGAGCCCGATACGAACGGTATTCCCCTAGAGATCTATGCGTTCAGCAACAAAACGGGTTGGGTAGAGTATGAAGGCATACAAGCCGACCTGTTCGACCACATTTTTGCCGTATTACCGGAATTTGGTTTACGTCTGCATCAAAGCCCGACCGGCTCGGACTTCCAAGCATGGGTAAAAGATTCCCGTTAGCGTTTAGCAACCCGATTACGGCCTTGGTGTTTAGCATCATACATGGCCGCATCGGCCCGCTGATAAACGGAGTCCACGTCACGATCGGTCGGTTCGAACATGGCGACACCAATGCTCATGGTGAAATTAATCTCTTGGTCGTGAAAATAGATCGGGGAGTCGCGCAGAGCCACCAAGAGCCGCTCGGCCAATTCCACCGCTCCCTGTATGTCGGTGCCGGGTAGGCATAAGGCAAATTCTTCTCCGCCGATGCGGCCAAAGATGTCGGTATCTCTTACCACCGAGCGACATATTTGTGTTGCTTCGCGCAGAACTGCATCCCCCGCTGCATGTCCGAAGTTGTCATTGATGCGTTTAAAGTTATCGGCATCCATAACCAAAAGTGCCAAAGGCGCTTGGGAGCGCAGTGTTCGCTTGATCTCTACAGAAGCGCTATCGAAAAAGTAGCGCCGGTTGTGCAGACCGGTCAGTGGGTCCGTGGTAGCCAGGTTATGCAATTGTTGATTGGCATGGAAAAGTTCGTCATTACGCCGCGCCAGCTCCAAAGTGCGAGCGGTGACTTTGCGTTCCAGTTCACTGGTAAGTTCCAGTAATTGACCCTGCAGCCCGACAAACATCCGAAACGCCTGAATCGCCAGAAGAATCACGAAAATCAACGCGCCCCATTCGGCGCGTTGTCGATCCCACGGTAGGAAGCCGTGAGCTGTGGCCATGTCATACACATAGAAACCACCCAGAATAAGCATGCCGGTCAACACAAGGCGCGCGCCGGTTTGTTGCAGGATCACGGCGAACGCCAGGTGAGCGGCAATGAACAGGAGACTGACGAGCAAAATAATATCGAACGCTGGATACAGGTTGGCGATGCTGATGATGTCCAGTATGGCCAAGCTAAAGGCAATGACCACCGCGGCACTCAGGCTCCAGCGCAAGTAACGCATCCACCGTCGGGCGTGGTTAAAAACCTGTTCCATGTATCCTGCCAAAGCCAAGGGTATGGCAAAGTACGCCATACCCCCTAAAAACTCCCATGTGAGAGGGGTGTAGGCGAGCAGTAGGCGTAGTTCAGTTTGGCGTAGCACCACAAAGGCCATGCACAGAGCAAAAAGCGACAGATAGAGGTTGGCCTTTAACCGACGATTGGCGAACCAGAATATAAGCGAAAACATCGTGACCAATAACAACAGGGCGCTGATGAACAGGGTTCCGGCATCGTCCTTTACCATGCGTTGTAGATGCCCGATGTGTGGGCCAAGGGACACTTCTCCCCAGAGGCCGATGTCGGGGTAGTCGGAATATACCCGCGCGTAGAGCGTTTTGCCCGCAAAGTCATCCGGTAACAACACAATATGCCATGGCCAACCGATAAAACGACCCTGGCCGGAGGCGTCGAAGTCACCGAATCGGTAGATCAGTTCATCTTCCAGATAAAACTCGGCGATCAAATCAATACTGAAGATATACAGCGCAGGGTCACGCCATTGATTGTCTGGCAGGGTCAGGCGATACCAAGCATTGGTTTGCCCGTCACGGTTTGGCGGATTACTGGGGAAGTCGATGGGTGCCCAAGCGGCTGGATTGTCTTCTAACGTCCACAGGGGCCTGCCATCGGCGGTGAACGGTGAATCGCCCCAGCGGTATTCCCACTGTTGACTAAGGTCGATACTCGATTCTTTAGCGATGCGAGTATTGTCGAGGTAGTCAGCCTGTGCAGCCAGTGTTAGCCCTACCATCCCTAGCAACAACAATAAAATGCGCATAGCCGCTTGCTACCACTCGAATAATTGCGTAAATCACAGAATTATAGACTCATGCATATTAGAGTAGTCGCAGATAGTCGATTTGCCCAGAAAAATAATCGACCTACCCCCATTATTGGGGGGAGGTCTCGACAATCACGGCGAAGGGTGAGCCGTCGATAAGACGGGCTTAGCTGGCTTTATGGATTGCGCGGGCGCGCAACATTTGAGCCGCCTCCACCATACGCACCAATGCAGGTTCAACTTCCTCCCAACGCCGGGTTTTTAGACCACAGTCGGGGTTCACCCACAAACGTTCAACGGGGATGCTCTCTGCCGCGAGGGACATGAGCTCGACCATGCGCTCAACCGTCGGCAGGTTAGGGGTATGAATGTCATAGACTCCTGGCCCAATGTCGTTGGGGTACGCAAAATGGGTGAACGCTGCCAGTAATTCCATGTTCGAACGCGACGTTTCAATGGTAATGACATCGGCGTCTAAGGCGGCGATGGCTGGCATAATGTCGTTAAATTCCGAATAGCACATGTGAGTATGAATTTGCGTGTCGTTGCGTACCTGTGCGGTGGCGATACGAAAGGCTTGGACGGCCCACTGCAAATAGTCGTCCCAGTCCTGCTGGCGCAATGGCAAGCCTTCACGGAAGGCGGGTTCATCAACTTGAATCATGCCTATGCCCGCTGCTTCTAAATCTTTAATCTCATCCTGTAGGGCCAAGGCGATCTGTTCCGCCGTCTGTCGCCGTGGTTGGTCGTCGCGGACAAAGGCCCATTGCAGCATGGTAATGGGACCGGTCAGCATACCTTTCATCGGTTTGTCGGTAAGGGATTGTGCATAGGTGGTCCAGTGCACCGTCATGGCATTAGGACGTGCAACGTCGCCATAGATGATGGGCGGTTTTACACATCGGCTACCGTATGACTGCACCCAACCGAAACGGGTGAACGCATAGCCATCCAGTTGTTCACCAAAATACTCCACCATGTCGTTGCGTTCGGCCTCACCATGCACCAATACATCCAAGCCGTAGCGCTCCTGTGCTGTCACGGCATACGCAATATGTTCCGCCATGATGGCCTCATACTGTGCCTTCTCCAGCTCTCCCGCCTTGAAGCGGCTACGTGCTTGCCGGATATCCCGTGTTTGCGGGAACGAACCAATGGTGGTGGTGGGAAACAAAGGTAATGCAAAGCGCTGGCGCTGCGCGGCGGCCCGCACTTGGTAGGGTGCTCGCAGATGCGCGTCTGCCGGTGAACGGTGCAGTGCCTGCACACGCGCTTGTACGTCTGCACGTGTGACGCGGTTTGAACAGCGGCGGGCCGCAATGGCCTGTGCTTGCTGGGCCAATTCTGTTGCTACCTTGGTACGCCCCTGCTGCAGCGCGCGTTTCAGTAGATCCAACTCGGCCAGCTTTTCGGTGGCGAAGGCCAGCCAGGTTTTTAGTTCCGGGTCTAGGGTAAGTTCATCTTGCAAGGATACCGGGACATGCAACAGCGAGCAGGATGGTGCCAGCCAGAGACGGTCGCCTCGTATTTCGTGGAAAGGCTCCAGAAGGTCTAGAAGGGCGTTGAGATCACTGCGCCAAATATTGCGGCCATCTACAACCCCTAACGATAGAACTTTATCCACCGGCCACTGGGCATGTACGGTCTCAATTTCAGCGCGCCCGCGCACGGCATCTATGTGTAAGCCTTCTACGGGTAAGGCTAACGCGGTTTTAAGGTTGTTTAACAGGGGACCAAAATACACCGTTAACAGCCGTTTTGGTGTGTGTTCAAGCGCCGCAAAGCGTTGGTAGGTGCGGGAAAACGCGCCTTGCCATGCCTTGTTTAAGTCCAGCGCCAGAATGGGTTCGTCGATTTGCAACCATTCAATACCGGCTTTTTGCAACCTGTCCAGTAAGCGTTCATACACCGGGAGCAAGGCATCCAACCAAGTTAAGGTATCAACGTCTGTTGAATGGCACTTGCCTAAGTAGAGGTAGCTCAACGGGCCCAAGATGACGGGCTTGAATGCGATGCCCAAGGCTTTTGCTTCTTCTATCTCAGCGAGCAGTTTGCTGGCATTTAGGTTGAACGTGGTGGTGTGATCGAATTCGGGCACAATGTAATGGTAATTGGTGTCAAACCATTTGGTCATTTCACCGGCGATCGCGGGCGTGCCCTGCGGGGCGCGACCTCGGGCGATGCGGAAGTATTGATCCAACGTGCTTAGGTTGTCCTGCTCTGCGCGATAGCGTGACGGAATATTGCCGACCAACAGGCTGGTGTCCAGAACATGATCGTAAAAAGAGAAGTCGCCTACCGGCAGCCAGTCCAAACCACTGTCGTGCTGCAAGGTCAGGTGCCGCTTGCGCAGTGCCGAGGCGGTGATGTTCAGTGAATCGGCGGTACTGTCGCCTTGCCAATAGCTTTCTTGCGCAAATTTGAGTTCGCGGTGCGCGCCAATGCGCGGAAAACCGAGATTATGGGTTAATGCCATGATTATCTGCCTGTCGCTGTTAATGAATAGGGTGGACTTTACAGGGCAAATATCATGAGTAAAAATGATCATTAATAATCAAACCATGAGTAATGTTAATGATTCAGCGCATTCATTTGGAAATCCTGCAAGCCTTGGCAGAGAAAGGCACTCTGGGCGAGGCCGCCAATGCACTTTTTCTTACCCAGTCCGCCTTGTCACACTCCATCAAGAAACTCGAGGATCAGCTCAATACCACGCTGTGGGAAAAGCAAGGTCGTGGTTTGCGCCTGACCCCGTCAGGAGAGCACTTGTTGCAGGTGAGCCATACGGTATTGCCCCAGTTGGCGCAGGCTGAGGCGGTATTGCGTGCACTTGGCGAAGGTCGGCGTGGCAAGTTACGCATTGGGATGGAGTGCCACCCTTGCTATGAATGGCTGTTGACGGTGGTTCAACCCTATTTGCAACGTTGGCCGGATGTGGATTTGGATGTGGTACAGCGCTTTCGCTTCAATGGCTTGGAGGCCTTGGAACAGCATCAGATTGATGTGTTGATCACCAGTGATCCGGTGTTAAAAGAACCGTTGGTGCATGTGCCTGTATTGCAATATGAACTGCGCTTGGTGGTGGGTAACACCCACGCCTTGGCCGAGCGTACAACGGTTTCGGCCAGCGCCCTGAGTACCGAGCATCTCATTACGTTTCCGGTAGCACGTGAGCGTTTGGATGTGTTCACGCAGTTTCTGCTGCCCAGAGGGGTAGAACCAAGACAGCACCAAGAAATTGAAGCCATGGATATTATGATTCAATTGGTGGCGGCCCGGCGCGGCGTGTGCACACTGCCCGACTGGTTGGCGGAACGTTATCAGGCGCAATACCCTATTCAGCATCTGCGCTTGGGAGATGCCGGCGTGTTTAAAACCCTGTATTTGGTCTACCGCGAAGCCGATTCCGGGTTGGCTTACTTGGCCGACTTTGTGCGCGCCGGGGCGATCAGCGAGGCCGTGAAAAGCCAATCCTGAACCCGCCCCAGTGTTTACCTTTGACCACAATGGGTACGGACAGGTCGTGCAACACTTCACCGGTATCCCGCTTATAGGTTTGCAGCAGTAGACTTTCTGTATTGCTGCCACAACGCTGACCGGTGCGGTCGCTGAAAATACGTTTGGTACGGTTGTGCAGCAAGTCACGCTCTGCATCACCCGTCAACGGCTGGCTGTATTTCTTATTGTGGGTGGGGAAGTAGCCATTGATGTCTACCGCACCTGCGTAGAGTACATCGGGGTGGCGCGTTAAAATAGGCTCTTGAATCGACGGAAACAAACGATCAGTCAGTTCGTCGTACGGTGTGTGGTATTTAGTAGGTTGCGTGTTAGGAATGGGATCGTATTGTGTCGAAAACACCTGCTGAGTACTGAGGGTGCCCTGTTCGATCAGGTCTTCTAAAATCTGGCCGATGTTTTGAGCTGCCTCAACCGCCTCTTGCCACAAGGCGCTGTAAAACGACGTGCTTTGCAACGGTGCGAGTTCCCGATAAATCACTTCCGTTTCTTGTGATACCTCGATGGCTTGTTGAGCGACCGATGTGCCATGCTCTTGGGTGCGATGCAGTGCAATATTGATCTGCTCAATGGCACCCCGCATGGTCTGGCTGGACGCACTGACATCCTCGCTGATTTGCTTCATGTCGCCAACATTGGCGGACGTCGCCGTCATATCTTCGTTGATGGCTTCAAAATGTGCCACCAACCCGGAAAGTTGAGCGCTTACCTGTTCACTCAAATCGACGAGACTTGACATGGCTTGGCCGGTACTGCGCGACTGTTCGCGGATAGCATGCAGCATATTGGCGATGTCATCGGTCGCCGAAGCGGTTTTGGCGGCTAGGGCGCGCACTTCGTCGGCCACTACGGCAAAACCACGCCCTTGTTCTCCGGCGCGTGCGGCCTCTATGGCTGCATTCAAGGCGAGCAGGTTGGTCTGTTCGGCGACGCCATTGATGACGCTGGTGACCTGTTCGATTTTTTCCGTACGTTCGGTTAAGGCGTTTAAGCTGGTCGCAGCGGTACTGATTTCGCTGGCCAGAGTTGTCATGCTGGATACGCCGGTTTGCAACCCTTCAAATGACGCCGTTGTCGCCTCTGCCGTGCGCCGTAAGCGCTCAGTAATGGTACTCAAATTCGTGCTCAGGGTGGCGCTGGCTTCCGTCAGTCCACCACTCGCTTGAACGATACACTCAACCTGCTCGCCGCTGTGTGCAATGTCACGGTTTAATCCGTCGATCAAAAAAGACACCTCGGCCGCACCGATGGCCATGTTGGATGTCGCGCTGGTGACCGTGGTTAGAGTGGTCTCTAAACCTTCATTCTCTGGCGCCTCGGGTTGCGCGAGTGTCGGTTGTGATCGAGCGATGAAAAAGAGACCTATGGCGGCTACCATCAAGGTTCCAACGATACTCAGCCCGGTGGGCAATAGCTGCAACAGTAAGGCCACTTGAAATGCAGCGACAAGGGTAAGGGTGGTCGCAGGAAGGGCAAAGTTACGCATATCCGATTTTCCATCAAGACTTAGCTGCGCCTTGCAAGTGCCATCTAAGCCACGGTTCAGGGGAATCGAGGCACTTCAAAACGTCATTAGGTGTTATTGTTTTTTTTTCAGCGGAAAGTCTAACAGCTTTAAAAACTCGGAAATCAAATTTGTGGCGATCTCAGACCAAAGTCTAACCTTTGACAGGCAGCCGTGGAGCGCAGTAGCACTGCGCTCTTTCACTGGGGTAAGCGTCTAGCGGGCGTCGCGCACCAACCGTATCCGGCCAAAGCCCTGGTTGTTGCGATGTCCATAGCCATAGGCGTAACCGTCAAAAAAATACACGCCCGCCGTGTCTTCAACTTCCGTTGGGACGACCGGCATAGACCAATACCAATTCGGCGGCGTATTCGGAAATACATTATTGTTAATGGCAGGATTCATGCGGCAGCTTTCCACCAAGGTTTTGATTTCGTCAAAATTCGGCACACGCCAATCGGAATAACCTTTATAGTTTTGGGCGTTGGCGGCCACCACCGCCTCATTCATCTGACTCCAATTGAACGAGGCACTCAAACCATCACACGCTGCGCCACTTTGGCCCCAAGAACAGCGGTCCCACATTAAATCGGTGCGGGTGTCGGTCACGGTGCCGGAATTATAGATAATGTACGCATTGTCTGGATTTCGCGCATTCCCAGGGTAGGTACAATGGGCCGCTTGTTGGGCAAAGGCCATCGGTACGCTGAAACCGATCAGAGTAGCCAGGATCGCTTGTTGAGTAGTCTGTTTTGTCATGTTAGTGCTGACTCCGGTCACGTTGTTATATTACAGGTGGTTTTTTTAACCAATTATCGTGCCAACGCTGAGTATACGTCGAAGTCATCCTGTATGCACTGCGTAACAGGTGTAAAACGGTATGCTTTCAGAGTGCACATGGTAAATCCGGTTGGCATGGGGTATAGTGCGCGCGTTTTATCGCCGCCGAGTACAGCTTTCCGTATCCGTGCGGACCCATTTGCTGTCAGGCACAGCCATCGTGGCATGAACGATCGTTCCCGCGCGGGCACTCCTGCATTATTTTGAGATTCCTATGTCGTTTGATTCCCTTGGTTTGTCTGCAAACCTGTTGTCCGCTGTAAAAGAGAAAGGCTATACCCAACCGTCACCCATTCAAGCTCAAGCCATACCTGCCGTACTACAGGGCCGTGATGTGATGGCCGCTGCGCAAACGGGAACCGGTAAAACAGCCGGTTTTACTTTACCCCTGCTGCAACGCTTGTCGACCGGCAATAAAGCCTCGGCAAACAGCGTGCGTGCGTTGGTCTTAACGCCGACCCGTGAGTTGGCCGCGCAGGTACAAGAAAGTGTGCACACCTACGGTAAAAACTTACCCTTAAGTTCGGCGGTGGTGTTTGGCGGTGTTGGTATCAACCCGCAAATGATGCGCTTGCGTCGTGGGGTGGATATTTTGGTTGCGACCCCTGGGCGCTTGTTGGACCTGTACAATCAAAAAGCGCTGCATTTTAAGCAGTTGGAAATCCTGGTATTGGATGAAGCAGACCGCATGCTGGACATGGGTTTCATTCATGACATCAAACGCATATTGAAGATTTTGCCTGCGCAGCGGCAGAATCTGTTGTTCTCAGCCACCTTCTCTGGCGATATCCGGCAACTGGCTCGGGGCATTTTGGACAATCCGTTAGAGATCGACGTTAGCCCACGTAACTCAACCGCTGTAACGGTAGAGCAGACGATCTTTACGGTGGATAAGAAGAGCAAACCTGCCTTGCTCAGTCACTTAATCAAAGAGCGTCAGTGGCACCAGGTGTTGGTGTTTTCACGCACCAAACATGGCGCGAATAAACTGGTTACGTTGTTGGAGAAAGACGGCATTAAAGCCGCCGCTATCCATGGCAATAAAAGCCAGGGTGCACGCACTAAGGCACTGGCTGACTTTAAGTCAGGTAAGGTGTCAACCTTGGTAGCGACAGACATTGCGGCCCGTGGTATCGACATTGCCCAATTGCCGCAAGTGGTGAATTTTGACTTGCCCAACGTTGCCGAAGATTATGTCCACCGCATCGGCCGTACTGGTCGAGCAGGTGCTACCGGGAAGGCCTATTCTTTGGTGAGTGCCGATGAGTTTGACGATTTGAAAGGAATTGAGCATTTGATTCAACGCGTGCTCAAGCGCGAAGAAATAGAAGGTTTTGAGGCCCAGCATGTGGTGCCGGACTCGCCAACACCGCGGCCGGGTAACGCCCCGCGTAAAGCAAAAAAACCACCGACGGGTAACAATGGGGGCGGTCAAGGCCAGCGACGCAATAACGACGCGCGCCCGGCTCGCAGCGGCGGTCCGGGTGCCAATGCACCGCGCGGGCCGCGTAAGCCCGGTGGCGGACAGGGCAGTTCAGGCAACGGTAAGTCCGGCGCACGTCGGCCACCGGCGCAACGTCGTCCCGCTTAGTTAATTTGCACAAAAAAGGGCCGTTATGAGGCTGTGTGAAAACAGCTTCTAAAGCTGGCAAAATAACCGCGACATGGTTCGCGGTTATTTTTTATGAGACATCTGGAAGGCACCCCTCGAAGTCAGACACGGCTACTCCCGCCCAGCGTTGAAGATTACGTTCCGGAAGATCACCCCATTCGCGTCATAGATGCCTTTGTGGATTCATTAAATCTTTCTGAGATGGGATTCAGGAGGGCTGATACGGCTCACACAGGCCGCCGCCCCTATCACCCCGGTGATCTGCTCAAACTCTATATCTACGCCTACCTCAATCAGACCAGCAGCACCCGACGACTGGAAAAGGAATGTCATCGCAATCTGGAAGTGCTGTGGCTCATGAAGCAGCTGGCACCCGATTTCAAGACCATTGCGGACTTTCGTAAGGATAACGGTGACGCGATCAAGAAGGTGTGTCGCCACTTTGTTGTCTTCTGCAAACAGGCGGGCTTGGTCAGCGGCCAGTTGGTGGCCATTGATGGCAGCAAGTTCAAAGCAGCCGCCAGTAAAGATCAGGTCATTACCCGCAAGCAGTTGGAGAAACAGTTGGGTAAACTGGACCAAAAAATCGATCGCTATCTTTCACAGCTGGCAGCGTCAGAACAAGAGGGAGAGGCAGATCTGAACCGTGACAAGGTGTCCGAAGCCTTAACCTACCTAAAAGCCCATAAGGCGGAATTACAGGATGAGCTGAAGTCGCTGATCGATGAAGATAAAACCCAGCGCTGCCGTACCGAGCCGGATGCCAAACTGATGAGATCTGGCCGGGAAGGAATGGTGGTGGGTTATAACGCACAAAATGCCGTTGATGAAGCACACCAACTGATCGTGCATCACGAGTTAACTCAGGCGGGCAACGATAATCAACAACTAAAGTCTATGGCACAAGGTGCCCATGAGGCATTGGAAGGCAAAATAGAGACGGTCGTTGCCGATGCAGGCTATTCCAATGGTGCACAAATCAGCGACCTTCAATCCACCGATTACGACGTGGCGGTGCCATCGAATCGAGCCATCAACAATCAAGGCACAGGCGAGTACTTCCAGAAAAGCGATTTCACTTACCTGCCGGAAGAAGACGCGTATCGCTGCCCGGCCGGGCAGTTATTACCTCACAAGACGGTGAGCAAAAAGAATCGGATGCATCTCTATGCGCGCACCGGTTGCGATCAATGCCCACTTCAGGTCAAGTGCACAAAGGCGGATCGGCGTTGGGTCTCGCGACACTTTGATGAGGAAGCGCTGGTGAAAGCAAACGACGCGGCAACACCCGAGCGGATGATCCGACGCATGGCAACGGTTGAGCCCACCTTCGCCACGCTCAAGAGACTGCTGAATAAAGGGCGATTTACCTGCTGGGGCCTAAGTTCTCCGAGCAGTGAGTACAATCTGGGCGTTCTGAGTTACAACCTGATGCGGGCGATCAATGTGATAGGGGTGAAGGGGATGTTGGCAAGGCTTGCCTGAGCCCATCGTTGGCATTTTATTGCCTAGAAAAAGAGAACGGCACAAACAAAAATGCCCCAGACACGTTGTCCGAGGCATTTTGCTAGCCGACTTGGAGTGTGTGAAAACTAGTTTTCACACAGCCTCGTTATGGCCCTTTTTTATTGTATGGCTTGGGCTATTCAACAAATGCCCGCTCGATCACGTAATGGCCGTGTACGCCATGCCGTGTTTCTTTAAAACCCCATTTATCCAAAATGGCTGTCGTGTCCTTCAGCATGGACGGGCTGCCACAGATCATGAAACGATCGTCTTCTAAACTCGGCGGTGGCAAACCGATGTCTTCGAACAATTTACCGGAACTCATTAAATCGGTTAGGCGACCCTGATTGGTAAAGGGTTCGCGGGTGACCGTAGGGTAGTAAATCAGTTTGTCTTGCACCATGTCGCCAAAAAATTCATTGTTCGGTAATTCGTCTTTGATGCTGTCTTGATAGGCCAGTTCGGACACAAAACGTGTGCCGTGCACGAGGATGATGTGTTCGTAGAGATCATAGGCTTCGGGGTCTTTAATGATACTCAAGAACGGTGCCAAGCCGGTTCCGGTTGACAACAAATACAGGTTTTTTCCCGGCAAAAGATTGTCGGTAACCAAGGTGCCGGTGGGTTTCCAACCGACGTAGACTTCGTCGCCTGGCTGAATGCGTTGCAAGCGGGACGTCAACGGGCCGTCTTGAACCTTGATGCTGAAGAACTCTAATTCCTCTTCATAGTTGGCGCTGGCGATGCTGTAAGCGCGCAAAAGAGGTTTACCTTCGACCTCCAAGCCGATCATGGTGAAGTGGCCGTTCTTGTAGCGGAAGCCGGGGTCCCGCGTGGTACGGAAGCTGAACAGGGTGTCATTCCAATGCTTAACGTCCAGAACGCGCTCTTTAACCAAGGTGCCCATTTAATACTGTCTCCACGAGTGATAATCCGAATGACTACGAAGGATACGTGCGGTTGGTATATTAATAAAATGACTTGTATAGATAATCATTATCGGATTTGTCACTATATGGACCTCTTGCCAGCCATTGGGAGGCCAGCCCTGTGAAATTCACTTTGCGTCAATTGGATGTCTTCTTGGAAACCGCACGAGCGCAGAACATCAGCCGGGCAGCGGAAGCTCTGCACTTGTCACAGTCGGCGGCCAGCAGTGCGTTAAAGGAGCTGGAGAAGATGTACGACATTCAGCTCTTCGATCGCCTTGGTAAGCGCTTGGTCTTGAATGATTTCGGGCGCGCCATCAAACCACGGGCGCAGGCGCTGTTGGATCAGGCCCGTGAGCTGGAGCAAGACTTGTTGCAACGGTCGGATATTGGTGCGCTGAAAGTCGGAGCGACATTAACCATTGGCAATTATTTGGCGGTGGGCATACTCACCCGATACCGGCAAGCGCACAAAGATGCCGACGTCGCTTTGGAAGTGGCGAATACCTCGCAAATTGTTGAGAAGTTGGTTAATTTCGACTTGGATATCGGCATGATCGAAGGCGAATTAAACCACCCCGAACTGGAGCTCATTCCATGGCGTCAGGATGCTTTGGTGGTGTTCTGTGCCCCGGATCATCCTTGGGCGGGCAAGCCTTGGCTGTCCGATGAGGATGTGTTGGCGGCGGATTGGATACTACGAGAACCCGGTTCAGGCACCCGACAAACCTTTGATCGGGCGATGCATGGTTTGCTGGCGGGCATGAAATCGCCATTGGAGCTGCAGCACACCGAAGCCATTAAGCGGGCCGTGGAGGCCGGTCTAGGACTGGGATGCCTGTCAAACCTCTGCATGGAGGATGCTTTTCGGCGCGGTAGTTTAGTACCTATCCCGGTGCCGCAACGCGCCTTTGATCGGCAATTTTACTTGGTGTTGCACCGCAACAAATTCCGTAGCCGGGCGATTGCACAATGGATTGCTTACTGCTAACCAGGAATCAATCCAAGCGCGGGGCGCCAATAAAGTAGCCCTGCGCATAATCCACCCCAAGTTGACGCAAACATTCCTGGCACTCGATGCTGTCGACAAACTCACCCACCAGTTGGAGATTGTACGTTCGTGCGACATCCACCATGGACTTAACGATGGCCTGGTGTTTCGGGTTCTGTGCTATGTCGCGGATGAATTGGCCATCGAGCTTGAGCACATCGACCGCAAATTGATTGAGATATTCAAAACCTGCCAGCCCGGCACCGAAATCGTCAATGGCCACCGAAAGCCCCAAACGTCGCATCCCTTGCACATTTTCGATGGCGGTTTGTCGATCGAGTATCAGGTCCGACTCAGTGATTTCAATGCAAAGATTCGCCACGGAAGGGCGGGCAAGGTTGATTTGATCTTCAAGCCAAGGCAAGAACGTGGGATCGCCTAAGGTGGCCCCACTGATGTTGATGTTGATCGTCTGTATGGTGGGCCAACGTTGGCATATATCGTCGATATCCAAAAAGGCTTTGGACAATACCCGACGGTCAAACTCGGTGAGGAAATTGAAGCGTTGAAAAATCGGCAGAAACAGCGCGGGTGACAAGGTTTCTTCGTCGACCGAAAGCCGGGCCAATACCTCCACCTTGTCGATCTCATTACTGCGCAGGTTTAGGATAGGTTGTAGCCATAAACTTAACTGACCTTCATCGACCGCGCTGCGATAACGTTGAAAGCGCGGTAATAGGTCGTTTCTGGCGCTGATGTCTTTGTCGTCCGTCGCCTGCGCCAGGCGCTCGAAAGGTTGCAGGCGCGCCTTGGCCCACAGTGAGTTCAGTTTGGCGATGTTGGTACCCATGTCGTTCCCCAACGAACGAATGGCAGCCACCGCACAGTCAATGACCACCGTGGTGTCGCTCAAATCAACTCGTATATGTTGCAGGTTAGCGAGTGTTTCAGGTGCCAATGCTTCGGGTTCCAGAACCACCACAAAGGATAAGTCGCTGACCTTGGCAATTTGCTCCGGTTGGCAGGTGCTGTAGAGGTGCTCAAGCATTTGCCGCTCGGTTTCCGCCATCTGTGCCCAAGACAGCGTTTCAAGGTAAATGTCTAAATTGATCGGCCGCCATAGCACGCCAGAACGTTGCTTCAATTGAGGTGTCCGAGTGGCCCAGTTCAGCAATCCCCGTTCGTTCAGCGCCAACGCACGATTATCTTGTAACGAAAGCCATTCCGTTTGCGCCAGCGCGCTGTCACGGTCGCTGCGCGTGGCGTGTAGCACATCGACAGTTAGCAACGCACTGATCAACAACATGCTGAGCGCTACCAGACTGCCAAGATCATTAGCGAGGTTGTAACCCCCCATGCCGAAATAGGCCATGCTCAAATGCCCGAAGTACATCAGCATTAACCCATGCGCCAGCGTGGCACGATTAGATTTTTGGGCAAGCCAGGTCATGAAGGGCAGGGCCATGAACAACGCGGGTTGTACAAATGGGGCTTGCTGGAGCCACTCTAGAAGCAGCGGAATGGACAATACCAACAGCGTAAAACCTAGCAGAGAAAGTTGCAGTGATCCGTCGGACTCCGGCTGCCGGTTAAAGCGTCGTATCCAATACTGAATCACCGGCAAGAACAGGACAATGCCGCTGAACTCACTGAGCAGGTAGATGGACCAAATCAGAGCGATTAAACTACCGGACCCAAAATCCGTGCCCAACATCTGTTTCAGCAGGACTGTCCCGATGATCGTGGAGGGCACCACCGCCAACAAAAAGATACGCAACAGATCCGTCAAGCGCCGGTTCACCTGAGTGCCGTGCAACGGCCACCGATGTTTAACCAGAACGTAGATCACGGGGCCAACCAGCGTCGTCAGTTGTAACGTCGCCTGGAGCGCCGTCATGCCCATGTTATAGCCCCAGAGCCAATAGCTGATCACCACACCCCACAGGCTTTGTGGTGCATAACGCAGCGCGGCGATGGCAAAAGCACTGACGGGCCAAAATAAAAACGCCGTGCTATCCGCTGGCGAAAAACTTCGCGCTAACGACAACAAAGCGTATAACGCAACAGCCAGTAGGAGCGTGGTTAGGCTTTGTTGGCTTAGGGTAGGACGCCCAAAAGTCGGGTGAACCATCGATTGATCTGTCATGTCAGGCGTCACGAAGTAGAGATAGTGTTCCTACATACGTCTCGCTTTCAACTTTGGTTGTCTTTCATTAGAAAGTATTTATGCATCATCAAAGAGCATAGGAAGGGTATTGTGCACCATGGCACGGCAAACTGCGGCTAGGACGTCCGATGTTCCGAATAGACAGGAGCGCCACGATAGACCCCGGAAAATATCTTGCCATCGCGCCAGCGCGGGTAGGTTTTACCCATGTAGACCAGCATATCTTGTTCATCGGTTACTAACGGCTCGGCACCGTATATCCGTTCATGCAAGGTCGAAACCGCATTTTTCAGGCGTATTGAGCTGCTTTGATCAGCGTAGAGCTGAACTTTGGCGAGAAAGTCGGTGCGGGCGAGGGGCATCCGGACGTTGAATTCTTCTTCGATGCAACGCGCACACAGTTGCGCCGCACGCACGGCGTCGATGTTAAGAAGCCACTGCCGATCCGTCAAAGTAATTACCCATTTGGTTAAGTGTTGGCAATTGCGAAGCAAATACTGTACCTGTTCCGTGGGTTCAGTAATAAACCGTTTACCATTGAGCAACCCTGTTGAGCTGCCTACACTGCTGTGCACGACCTTAATTCAGAACCTCCTTAACGCAATAGGAAAAGAAATGACCGATACGGCCGCGCAATTCAGGAGTAACTACCCCGTTGTCACAGACTTGGTGGTGCAGTGGGGCGAGATGGATGCTTTGCAGCATGTTAACAACGTGAATTATTTTCGCTATTTTGAAACGGTGCGTATTCAATACATGATGCAAACGTCGTTGCTGCAAGGGAAACAGGGCGTAGGTCCCGTGTTGGCTGAAACAGAATGTCGTTACAAGCGTCCGGTTACCTTCCCGGATACCTTAACCTTGGGGTGTCGTGTCAGTGCCGTGCAAGCGCATGGCTTTGTGCAGGAATACGCCATTTTCAGTCAGGCCCAGCAGGCCATTACTACCTTGGGATCTGCGCGGATTGTGGTCGTGGACTTGAGCACGGGTGCCAAAGCCGCCTTGCCTGACTCCGTTGTTGCGCAGATCGAGGCGATCGAAGCGCGACGTTAAAAAATCATCAACTAGGGGCGGTATTGCGGCCTGAGGCGGACGTACAATCGACGCTTCAGGGTACTCACAAGCTGACCGGACAGGTCTTTGATGTGTATTTCAAATTCGGGAAAGTAAGGTGCACCCTGTTCGGTCGCCTGCTTGATGCGCTGTACGTCGGCATCATCCATATGAAACTCGGCCGTTAAACGACCGATGCCTGGCGCTATAAAGTCGATATCCGCTGACTTGTCCCAAATAACATAGCGTTCAATACCCAGTGACCCGTACAGCAAGAGGGCAAAGATCGGGTCTGTCATGGCGAACAAACTGCCGCCAAATTGTGAGTTATTGATGTTGCGGGTCCAAGGGCGCCACAGTAGATCAACCCTCGCATAGCGGTAATCTGCGCTGATGTCGCGTATCCGGATGCCGGAAAAAAAGAAGGGCGGCCATGCGTTGAGTAACCATTTAAACAACCACGCGTGGCGAAAAGCGAAGGCGACCATGAAATTAATGTCCATTTTTTGGAAGCGCGCAGCATACCCCGATAGGCCCCCTACTGGTCAACTTGACCTCAGGTTTAAGGGCGCTGCAGCCAGCAGTCACTGCTGTAAGCTCTTGGTTAATGCGACAAAGTACAATATAAGCTATCACGCATGTCGTCAGGGTTCGCTATACTGCCTATCATGACTCGGAAAATTGTCCAGCTATGACCCTTTCAAACACCGCGACTCGTTCAAATCATCGGCGCTCCGTGGCTCTAATATTTTGTGGGTTGGTGCTGCTGTGGGTGTTGTCGGCGGTCGGGCTATACGCCTTCTATGTTGACAGCGTGGCCAGCTACCGTGCGGATGCCCATGATCGGGTATTCTTGAATACCCGCTATCACGCGTACAATCAAAGTGCCTTGCTCAATGCAAAGTTAAACGAACTGGACGGGATGTTACTCTCGACACGGGCGATTCTGGCCCAGCGGGATATCCCACCGAATGTGATGAGTGAACTCCTGACGTTGCGCAAAACCTACAGTCCGGAAGTGGCGGACTTTGTGGTTTTGGATGCGAGTGGCAGCATTGTGGCCTGGACCCGCGATCCGGCGGAACCCAAACCGCATTTGAACGATCGTGGTTATTTTCAAGCCCATGTTTGGGTCACAGACGACAAACCATTTCTTTCATCACCCGATGTTGCGCGCATCACCGACGGCCCGACGTTTGTCGCCATGAGTCGCGCGATTCGATCACCTGAGGGGCAGTTTTTAGGGGTGATCGCGGTAGCCATTCGGCTGGAGGAGTTGGCCGAACTTCTCGGTGGTGTGACCGAATGGGAAACCGGCATGACCACCGTGCTGGCAGACCAACATGGGCGCTTGATTCTGCGCCGCCCCTTCGTGCCGTACCAACCGGGCCAAGTGCTCGAATCGATCGCCGCCTATCGCGGCAACGTTCCTGACCGGGATAGCTTTGTGCTGGTATCACCCTTTGATGGTAATGAGCGACGCGTTTCCTTTGAGCGCGTGCAGGACTGGCCATGGCTAGCCTTTGTGGGCAGTGACCTATCGGCGGTTTATGCGGACATTGCGCGATACGCGCGAGCGGAAGCCATTCGGTTGGCCGTGTCGATCGCCTTGGTAACTGTTCTGATGGGCTTCTTGGGTTGGTTGACGTGGCGTCGCATGCAATCAGAGCAGCGTTTGATCGATGACATCATCCAACGGCAGGCTATTGAGAAACGGCTTGAATGGCAGGCCAATCATGATGCCTTGACCGAATTGCCGAACCGAAAATTGTTCTATGACCGTTTTACTATGACCCTGCAACGTTGCGAACGTTATCAATATGGTGCGGCGCTGATCTACATTGATTTGGACGGCTTTAAGGCCGTCAATGACCGCTGGGGTCATGCCATGGGGGATGCCCTGCTCATGGATGTAGCACGCCGGTTGTTGAAAGCTGTGCGGTCCAGTGACACAGTTGCGCGCTTGGCGGGCGATGAGTTCGTGGTGTTGGCGGAACAATGTGACCGGGCACAAGCCAAAGCCTTGGCCGAAAAGTTGCGTCGAACATTGATGGACCCGTTGATTACCGGTGGCGAAACCATTCCCATGTCTGCCAGTCTGGGCTATGTGGTGGTGTCTGAAGACGGCTCCGATATGGATACCTTAATGAACGCGGCAGACCGAGCGATGTATCGGGCCAAAAATGCAGGCAAAAACTGCATCGCGGATCGCACGAGCGTTGTCGCGCCATTGGCTTCGTGATACTGTACAAAAAAACAGTAAAAAGGGATGGCTATGCTCACGCTCTATCCAGGTAATCGCATGGAAGAACTGGTGCAGCTGATGTTGCATCTGATGCAGCAGAACGACCGCCCGCATGCGCTCTCGACCGATCTGATCGTGGTGCAAAACCCCGGCATGCAACATTGGCTGTCCATGGAGATGGCGCAGCATAATGGCGTTGCCATGAACATCGAATTTCCGCTGCTGTCCCGGTTTATTTGGAAGATGATGCGTCGGCTCGACCCCAGTGTGCCGGATGAATCGCCTTATGCGCGGGAAGTCTTGGTGTGGCGGATCTACAACGCATTGGCAACGCTGAGTGAACATCCCGATTTTACTGCACCCACTGCCTACTGGCTGAACGACCAGCCGGATGCCCTCAAGCGTTATCAATTGGCGCACACCCAAGCCGACCTATATGAGCAGTATTTAATCTATCGCCCGGATTGGATCGAGCAATGGGATCAAGGACAGTTTGATGGCGTTCAGGATGCCCCGGCAGAAAGCGTGCGTTGGCAAGCCGTGCTCTGGCATCATTTGACGCAGCAAGAACCAAGACACCCCTTATATTGGCTGCATCAGGCTCGTACCCGGCTGATGGAGGTGACACCGGGTCAAATTCATTTGCCCGATACGGTGTATGTGTTTGGTATTAACACCATGGCCCCCGTGTGGTGGGACTTTTTGCGTCAACTCAGTACCCACATGAATTTGCACATCTTTACCCTCAATCCGTCGGATGAGTATTGGGGCGACATTCAAAGCCCGGAACGGCAGGCCAGGCAGCGTGCCCAATGGCTGGCGGAGCAGCAGACAGAAGACGTGTGGCTGGCGCCGGAGGTCGGCAATCCCTTGCTGGCGGCGTGGGGCAGGCAAGGGCAGGAATTCATTCGCTTAATGTACGCCACCGAGCAGGGCGAAATATCGGTTTTTAGCCCGCCTCCCCAGGACACCCTGCTGGGCAGGATACAGCGTGATATTTTGCATTTACACGATGCGACCACCGAGCCCCAAACGCAGGCGGTAGATGACAGCATTGTAGTGACCAATGCCCACAGTGCACTGCGTGAAGTTCAGGGGTTACATGACTGGTTGTTGCATCAAATGGCGGCCGACCCCCGTTTACAGCCGCGTGACATCGTGGTGATGTGTCCAGCAGTGGAAGACTACGCACCCTACATTGAAGCCGTATTTGACAGCCATGGGATGAGCAGTGTGGAAGCCCATGCCTCGGTACGCTTACCTTGTTCCATTGCCGACCGTTCATTACACGACAGCCTCCCGCTAGTGCAATCTTTTATGGCGCTGATGGCGCTACCCGACAGCCGTTTCTCCGTCAACAGTGTGCTCGCGCATTTGCGCTTGCCAGCGGTTCAACGACGGTTTGGTATAGACGCCGCCGACTTGCCTCGGCTAACCCAGTGGTTAAAGGCCGCGGCGGTGCATTGGGGGCTGGATGCCGAACACAAGCGTGCTCTGGGGTTGCCTGCGGATGCCCATTACACGTGGCATCAAGGGCTGCAGCGCTTGTTGTTCGGTTTCATGTGGGGCGATGCCGAAGCGGTATTTGACGGTCAATTGCTGTTGCCTTGGGTGGAAGGTGATCAAGCCGATTTGCTCGGCAAACTGATGCATGTATTGCGGGTTATGCAGGAAGAAAGTCAACAATGGATGAGCCAACTTACCGCCATACAATGGCAAGCTAGGCTGGTACGATTGCTGGAGCGTCTCTATGACCCGGACGATGACGAGCGCGATGGTTACGACCGTGTGTTAATGGCCCTGCATGACCTCGTTGCCTTTACCCACCGTGCCGGTAGCGCGGAACATGCGCTGCCGCTGGCCGTCGTGCAAGATTATTTTCGTCAGGCATTCCAGCAACCGGAACAACGGCAACGCTTTATGACCGGGCAAGTTACTTTTTGCTCTATGGTGCCGATGCGCAGCATTCCGTTTAAGGTCATCGCTGTTCTCGGGTTGAATGATGGTCAGTTCCCGCGTCAACGCCAGCCCTTAGGCTTTGACTTAATGGCCCATGCCCGGCCGCGCTTGGGTGATCGCTCACGGCGCGGCGACGACCGCTATCTGTTTCTGGAAGCGATGGTATCGGCACGACAGTCTCTGTACCTCAGTTATCAGGGGCGTAGCGCCAAGAATAATGAAGAACAGCAACCCTCTCTGGTCTTGCGGGAGCTGTTGCGCTATCTGGCGCAAGGTTATGGCGTGGCACCCAATGTGCTGGCACGCCAACTGCCTTTGCAGCCTTTCAGCTTGGACAATTATCGTGCACCGCTGTTCAGCTACGACGCGCAGTGGTTTGCCCTACTCAAAGCAACAGAACAGGTCGCCTCAGATAACTTGCCTGAATTGACACCCTTAGCGGACGACTGGCCCGAACCACGGCAGGAGCCCATAGAGTATTGGGTACGCTGGTTTACTAACCCACCCCAAGCCTTTGCGCAGGAACGTCTTGGTTTGTATTTGGAGCGTGCGGATGACGAGTTGGACGATACCGAACCCTTTGTCGCCGACTACCTTGCCCGCTATGGCGTACAGGATGATGTGATTCAGGCCCATGTGCAGGGTGAGGACGTCATACCCGTACTCGAAAGGCATCAACTGGGTCAACACTTACCGAGCAACCCGACGTTTGACGATGAGTTGATGGCCTGGACGGAGGAGGCCCAGATCTTTGCCGAATTGCTGTGTCGTGAAGGCGTTCAGCATGCCACCGTTACGACGCTTTCCTGGTCACACCAGAACCTGACTCTGCAGGGTGAAACCATCCGCCTTGAGCAGCAAAACGTGTTTTGGCGTTTTGCGACCTGTAAACCCAAAGACACCCTGCGTTTGTGGTTACATCACCTCATTGCTAATTGCAGCGCGGCGATCACCACCAAAGGCTATTTTCGTGCGCAAGCGAAGCATGGCATGGACGTCGCAGATTGTTTGACGTTTTCACCCGTGGCCGATGCCGAACAGCAATTACAGGCGTGGTATGACGTTTGGCAACGGCTGACACAAGCGCCGTCACATTTGCTCGCGGCGCTGGCGTTGGCGCGGTATTCTGACACCGAAGCAAAACCGGATGCCCTCATCCTGGCATGGCAGAAGGCTGCCGAATTTAACCCGTATCTCGACGTATTCTGGCCAGCGGAGAGTCCGGAATGGACTGTGACAGATGACACCCTGTTGCAGCCACTTTATCAGCCGATGCTGGCCCACCAAACCTATGGACCCGTGCCGCGTGTTAAGGCCGATGAGGCAAGGCAATGATGAAGCAATCCATGCAGCCCTTAGTGGTCGAGTCGATAGCGCTAACGGGACGGCATTTAATCGAGGCCAGCGCCGGTACCGGAAAAACCTACAGCATCACCCGGCTCTATGCGCGCTTGCTCTTGGAGCGAAAACTGTCTGTGCAGCAGATTTTGGTGGTCACCTTTACCCGGGCGGCGACGGAAGAACTGCGCGGACGAATCGGTGATTATTTGCGGGAACTGCAACAAACGTGGACAAACACACAGCGAGACCCCTTGGTGCAGGCCTTGCGGCAACGGCTCAATGACCAAGAAGTGCAGGCTCGCTTGCATGATGCCTTGTTACATCTGGACGAAGCGGCCATTTATACCATTCACGGGTATTGTAAGCGGGTACTCACTCAACAAGCCTTCGCCAGTGGAATGCCTTTTGATGTCACCATGGAAGCTGACACTACAGAATTAGCCGTGCAAACCATCGCGGATTGTTTTCGTCGTCTGACCGTGGAGCCGGAACGCTATCGCTTGCTCACGCGGCGCTACCCAACACCAGAAGCCTTTTATCGGGCTTTTGGTCGGTTGATGACGTCCGATGCCCCCATTCTGACCGACTCGGTGCAGGCGTTAACTGAACAGAAAGCGCAGGTGGCCGCCCAGATTAGTCAGAACACCGATTTTCTGCGCGAACAGTTGGTGACTAACCGCAAAAAACAGAGTGAAATCGATCTCCGCGCGCACGAATTGGCCACTTTGCAGGACTGGTTGGCGGCACCGCTCGATGAGCCGATGCCGAAGGCGGTCAATGATTTCATCAACGGCAATCGGTATCGCGGGCGCACCGACATACAAGCGGTGTTGAATCCCGTCAAAGACTTAAAGTCGTTGGCACAAGATGCGGCACAGGCTGCCGAATTTGAGGCTTTGGGCGGCCTATTGCACCAACTGCGAGACGATTTTCGACAAGCCAAAGCGGCACAGCGGGTACTGGATTTTAATGATCTGATTCGGCAATTGTACAGTGCCCTGCAAGGCGATCAGGGCGATGCGCTGGCGGCCGCATTGGGGGCGAGTTTTCCAGCCGCACTGGTGGATGAGTTTCAGGACACCGACCCGCAGCAATACGCCATATTCGACCGAGTGTATCAAGACGCAGAACATACGTTGTTTATGATTGGCGATCCCAAGCAAGCCATCTACAGTTTTCGTGGTGGCGACGTGTTTGCCTATCTGGCTGCTGCACGCAGCGCCGACTATCGCTGGAATCTGGCGACCAACTACCGTTCGTCGGCCGCCATGGTGAATGGATACAATCCTCTGTTTTCTATGCCTGCAACGCCTGACAACCCATTGGAAACAGCGCCATCGCCTTTTGGGCCAGGTATCGACTATTTGCCGGTGGCCTTTGGTGGAGAGAACAGTAAAGCATTTAAACATCCGCTGTCGGATCCAGCAGCTCGAGCCGCCCTGCAATTTGTGCATTTCCCAGCGTCGCTGGCGGATGGTGAAGCCTCAACCATGACGGCCGAATTCAGGCTCACCATGGCACGTTGGTGTGCTACCGAAATTCAACGACTGCTGAATTCTGGCGTAAAACGTGGGGAGACCCCACTGGAAGCCCGAGATATTGCCTTATTAGTCCGGAGTAGCGGCGAAGCTGAGATCGTTCAGCAGGCCTTGCGCGAATGTGGATTGGCGGCGGTGTACCTCAGTGCGAGAGACAACGTACTGTTGAGTGCGGAGGCCATGCAGATGGAACAAGCCTTGAGCGGCATTCTGCATGCGGAAGACGATCGATGGTTATTGCGCGCTTTGGTGTCACCCTTGTTAGGTCGCAGTCCGGCGCATCTATTGCTGTTGCAACAGGATGAGTCGGCGTGGGAAGAAGAGCGCCAAGCCTTGTTAAAGTGGCGCGAACAATGGCAGCGGCAGGGCTTTATTGCTATGGCTATGGCTCTGGTGCATGAGCGTTTCCGTCCACCGGCACAGCGGCGGGAACGGGCGTTAACGAACATGCTCCATCTTATCGAGTTGTTGCAACAAGCCAGTGTGCAAGCCCGCGAGCCGAGGCAACTGTTGGAGTGGTTGCGTTTGCAACAAGCCTCGGAGGTGGCACGGCCCGAAGCGGAACTGCGTCTCGAGAGTGATGCCAACCTGATTCGGATTCTGACGCAGCACAGCGCCAAAGGTTTGGAATACCCTGTGGTGTTTGTGCCGTTTTCCACTTACGCCGGAAAGCCACGCAGCCCTATCGTGCAAGCGTTTCATGATGATAATGAACAGATGGTTTGGTATCTGGGCACGGCGGCGAGTGTCAAAGCGCGTGCTCTGGAAGAAGAAAACGCCGAGCGAGCACGCTTATTGTATGTCGCAATTACCCGTGCGGAACAACGTTGTTATTTGTGCATGGCACCCTTTGCGCATCCTGAACGCTCGGCCTTGGGCTTGCTGTCTGGTACCGGTGCGGGTACTGAGGCCGACCCTTGGCCGACCATGGTACAACAACTGAAAGAGCATCAACTGCAGCCGAGTGCCATAGGGGCGCGTGCCACTAATTCGGGCAATAATGGGTCTGCAGAAGAGCCAGCATCGATTGGCTTGGAAGTCGCCAGCAGCGACATTCCGGTCATCGTACCGAAGATGGATAGCTTGGATGATAACAGCGCCGAGGTATCCGTGTTTAATAGCCAGATTGATCGGTCGTGGGGCCTGCACTCATTTTCGGCCTTGGCCCGACAGCTGACGCAGCGACGGGTGGGTTATACCGGCTTAAGCCAGCGCGATCGGGATGCGGAGGACGCGTTATCGGAGTCGCTGGATGCCACCTCAGGCAATGCGCGTCCAATGGGCAGCGAATCAGTGCCGGTGCGTTTTGCGCTGCCGAAAGGTGCGCGCGCCGGTAATTTTTTGCATGATGTGTTAGAGCACTTGAATTTCACCGATCCGAACTGGACTGCGGTGACGGAACGAGCGCAAACACATTTTGGTCACTTCTTCGCTTCGCCGGAGCGGAGCGAAGCACTCCAGACTTGGCTTTTGGACGTCTTGGCAACCCCGCTGAACGCCAATGGCTTGGCTCTGCAACAACTCGATTATGGCGCCACGCTGCGTGAAACCGAATTCTATTTCCCCTTGGTGGGCAGCCAGAATCGGGCCTTAATGCGGCTTCTGCGGACTTACCGTAGCGGGGGAAACCGAGAGGCAGAGCAGCTTTGGGCCGATATGCCCATGCGGCGCTTGGAAGGTATGATGCATGGCTATATTGATCTGATTTTTGAACATAACGGTCAGTATTTTGTGTGCGATTATAAGTCAACTTGGCTGGGCGAACGTTGGGAGCATTATCACCCGGTCGCGTTGCACGAGAACATCCAACGTCACTGGTACGACCTGCAGTATCTGATTTACACCTTGGCGTTGCATCGCTATTTAGCGCAGCGCCTACCGGACTATCGTCCGGAACGACATTTGGGTGGCGTGTACTACCTGTATTTACGTGGCATGAGTACCGAAGCACCGGGGTCTGGCGTGTACTTCACCCGCCCAGACGAGTCCATGATTGAGGCGCTTGATGCGTTAATGCATGGCGAGGAGGTGGTTTAATGCAGCCTGTTTACACCCATTCTGCCCTGTTTAATGTGCCGTCCTTAGACCAGCTCAGCGCGCAATACGAAGATTGGGCGGCGATCGACTACTACCTCGCCGAGCAACTCTTTACCCTGCCTGGTCATGGTGTGGAGTCTTTGTCGTCAGGCGACCATGAAATCCTGTTTTATACCCTGGCTGCATTAAGCCGGGCCTTGCGTGATGGTCACTCCTGTTTGGATTTGCAGCTTCTCGCGGGGCAAGTGTTGTGGGAACCGCGCACGCAGGCGTCGGAGCAGACGCCACAACCACCTTGGGTTGCACCGGAGTTTGTGGCGTGGCGTGGGCTGCTTGCAGGTTGGTTGCTTGAACGTGGTGAATGGCCTGTCGTACTTGATCGACACCGGTTGTATTTACGCCGTTATTTTCAATACGAGGTACGGTTGGCGCAGCATTTCCGGCGCTTGCGTACATCGGTACGTTTTATTGATAGCCAGCGTGCCCGGGAGACATTGGCGCTCTTGTTTCCCTCAACCGCAGCGCAAAAAGCCGAAGCACACCCGGCACTTTCGCAGCAAGCGACACTGTTTGATGAACTTGATGCCGAGACGGATGGCGGGGCGGAGGCTTTCCCAACGGCACCTGGTTCGGCCGCGTTGGATTGGCAAAAAATTGCGGTCGCCAATGCGGTGCGGCGGCAATGGAGCGTGATCGCTGGTGGGCCGGGAACGGGAAAAACCACCTCGGTCTTAAAAATACTGTATGCCATGGTGGCCCTGCACAAGAGCGACGAGCCGTTGCGAGTGCGTTTGGCGGCCCCCACCGGCAAGGCAGCGCAGCGCTTAACCGAATCCATCAACCAAGCCAAAAGCCGTTTGGCGGAACTGCCCGGTATTCGGCACAGCGTGTTAGACCAAATCCCGAATGTCGCCACCACCTTGCATCGCTTGCTAGGCGTTATCCCGAACGACTATCGCTTCCGCCATCATGCCGACCGACCATTGGCTTTGGATATTCTGTTGGTGGATGAGGTGTCCATGGTTGATCTGCCGATGATGACCCGGCTGATGGAGGCCCTGCCGGAAAACGCCCGTGTGATCATGCTGGGGGACGCTGATCAGTTGCCTTCCGTGGCGGCTGGCAGCGTGCTGGCTGATATGGCTCCGCGAGATCGCAGTGGACAGGCGGACCTTCGGTTCAGCGTTGAGAATGCTCAATGGATTGAACACCTTACGGGTTACCGAGTTCCCGTTCAGCCCGTGGCGGTCGACCTGAATACGCCAGCTGAAATACGTGCGGCACTGGGGCAACATCTGCCGCTGGATCATGTAGTGTTCTTAACAAAGAGTCATCGCTTCAGTGATCAAAGTGCGATAGGTCGGTTGGCAAAAAGTGTGATTGCTGGAGACACCAAAACCAGTTGGCAAAACCTCACCCATAACGACGATGACATACAGCATGCCTATCATGTCGGAGGTTTGTCGGCCTGGTTGGACGACTTAATCGAGCGTTACTATCGCCCGATCATACAGGCAAGAAGCATCGAGGCTGCCTGGCATGCGCTGGGGCAGTTCCGAATTCTCGCAGCAACTCGGATCGGCCCTGAAGGGGTGGGGGCGTTAAATGAGCATGTAGAATCGCGCCTACGATATTTGGGCTTGATTCCCGCGCGAGTGAATGAATGGTATCCCGGAAGGCCGGTCATGGTGACGCAGAACCACTATGGTTTGCGCCTGTTCAATGGCGATGTCGGGCTGTGTTGGCTAACGGAAGATGGCAGTTTGGGGGTGTATTTTGACCGTGGCGAACAGGGTGCAGCGGAGCAAGCTCAATTTCGTATTTTGTCACCCGGCCGACTGCCAGCGCATGAAACGGTTTATGCGATGACCATTCACAAAACACAGGGATCGGAGTTTACCCGGGTGGCGGTGGTAATGCCCGAACGCCCGCAGCGGCTGGTGTCCCGCGAACTGGTCTATACCGGCATCACGCGCAGTAAAGAGAAACTTTATATTTGGTGTCCGCACCGGGTATGGGAAACCGCTGTGAATACGCCTGTTCGGCGTTACTCAGGATTGGGCGAACGACTATTTTCCGCTGAATGATTGAATTGCGCGCACGCGCCGCCTAGTATGGCGCGCAGTCAGAAACGTCTTATAGGTAGTGTTATGTTGCGTTGGTTATTTTTGCTCGGTATGGGTTTGAGCCTGACCGGTTGTGCTGGACAAGCGTTGATTGAACGTGAGGAGACGGCCGATGCTGTTTTGTTGATGGGGCTGGAGCTAACCGGATTCACGCCGGGCACCTTAGGCTACTATTTTGTGTTGCACTTTGAGCAAGCGGACGGAGAGCGGCGCCAAAGCATCGTGCGACCGCGCAGTAACGACCAGTATGTTGTCATCACGGATTTGCCGCCGGCCGAATATCAATTGGTGGGCTGGGCTGCACGCTCCGCCCCAGGGGTCACTGGTTTTAACGATCATTCACTGCGTATTCAACCCTTGGACATTCGGTTTGCCTTGCCAGCGGGTGAAGTCAGCTTGTTATCACAGCAAATGCGCTTGGATCATCGAGAAGGCGATTATGGCTTAACGCAAATGCGTGTATCGTTCGTGCCTCTGGATGAACGCCGTCGTGACGCCTTGGCGAGCCGAGCGGCCGAGGTTGGCCCGGAATGGACGGTAAATCTGACCCCTATTGGCGAAGTGCCAGAGGCCTCTACGGATGCGCCGAAGGAGCGCGGCGTTCTCGACTTCTTGCTGGGCTCTTGATACCTATGCCGAAGTCATTGTTGATTTAACGGCATGAAATGCCGCGTGTGATGCGACGACAAGTTATTTCGTCTGGTAATGCGAGCGATTGACGGACACTTGACCCAGAGGGTTCTATGATAGACCCCAACTTTTTCTGAATGTAGAACACGAACATGTATCACGGTGAGCGGCTGAATACCTTCAGTCATTTGATTGGTGCCATTGCGGCCGTTATTGGGCTGGTGGTGTTGTTGGTAAGTGCTGCCGTGAAAACCTCGGCCATTGCGGTGGTCAGTGTCAGTGTTTACGGCAGTACGCTGGTTTTGTTGTATACGGCTTCAACGCTCTATCACAGCGTCAAGGGCCGCTTAAAGCCCTTATTTCAAAAGATCGACCATCTCGCCATTTATGGGCTTATTGCCGGCACCTATACGCCCTTTACCCTGATCACTTTGCAGGGCCCGTCCGGCTGGACGCTTTTCGGCGTTGTTTGGGGCTTGGCGGTATTGGGTATGGTGATTGAATTTTTACCCTTTGACCGGAAACGCATTCTGCCAGTGATCATCTACCTGGCCATGGGGTGGAGTATCGTGTTTGCGCTAGATCCCCTATTAACGGCGCTCCCCCAACTGGGTATTTGGGGGCTAGTTGCCGGCGGTGTAACCTACACCCTGGGCGTGATTTTTTATGCGTTCGGTGATCGTATTCCGCACGGTCATGGTATTTGGCATTTCTTTGTCTTGGGTGGCAGCTTGTTTCATTACTTTACGATCCTTTTCTTCGTCCTATAGAGTTTACTAAACTTCGATGATCACGCAGCACGAACCCTTGGTAGAGCAGCGCGTTGAAGCGTGGCTCACGCAGGTGGTATTGGGTTTGAATTTATGCCCTTTTGCCCATAAGCCCTGGCGTGACGGGCAAGTCAGTATCCGCGTCAGTGCGGCGCGTTCAGAAGACGAGGCGTTGGCCGATTTGCAGGCGGAAATAACGCGGTTGGACGATACCGGTGCGCAGGATCTGGACACGGTATTGCTTGTCTTGCCCTATTTGTGGCCCGACTTTCTCGACTACAACGATTTTCTGGATGTCGCCGAAGAAGCGCTAGAGCACCTAGAACGTGCAGACACCTACCAACTGGCCAGTTTCCATCCGCACTATCAGTTTGGTGGAACGGCTCCCGATGATGCCGAAAATTTAACCAATCGCGCCCCATACCCCATTTTGCATGTGTTGCGTGCGGCCAGTGTGGCGGAAGCCATTGCCCGGCATCCCGATACATTGGATATTCCCGAACACAATATTGCCCGTGTTGAGGGCTTGTCTAAGGCAGAAGTACAGCGCCTGTTTCCCTGGCTTTCGTAGGTTTTTGACCATCTTTTCGCACGGCACCCCAGCTCGGTCTAGCATGGGCAGAGGACTTTGCTATGATGCTAGGCATCAAGGTCACAGTGAAGCCATGTTCCTATGTCAAACATCATTTTGTCGCGCCGTCGTCTCATCCATTCCATATCGCTGGCGTCATTAGGATTAAGCACACCGCTTTGGTTATCGGGTTGTGCGGTTGATCCTATAACCGGTAAACCAACGTTGATGATGCTGAGTGAAGACGACGAGGTGGCGATTGACCAGCAACAAACCCCACTGCAATTTTCCGCCGATTATGGCGTTAGCCAGGATGCTGCTTTAAATCAATACGTCAGTCAGTTAGGTCGTGGTATTCATGCCCGCTCGCATCGCCCCAATATGCCCTACAACTACCAGGTAGTGAACGCTAACTACGTTAATGCTTATGCTTTTCCCGGTGGCAGTATTGCGGTTACCCGAGGCATCTTGTTGGAGTTAGAGAGTGAAGCCGAATTGGCAGCGTTATTGGGCCATGAAATTGGCCATGTCACGGCACGGCATTCGGCCGCGCGCATGACCCAGGGCATGCTTGCACAGGCCGCCGTCGGCACAGCCGTGGCCGGGCTGGGCGATTCGGCGTTGGGTGGTGCCGTCGGTATGGTCGGGCAAATCGGTGCAGGCGCTTTGTTGGCACGCTATAGCCGCGACAATGAGCGGCAGGCGGATCAGTTAGGGATGGATTACATGGTGCTTGCCGATCATAACCCGAAGGGTATGGTGGAGTTGATGGATATGCTGCGGTCGCTGTCGAGCCGCAAACCGAACGCCATTGAATTGATGTTTTCCAGCCACCCCATGAGTGATGAACGCTACGCCAATGTGCAAGCACAGTATGGTGGCTTGAGTGCGAGCGTTAAGAGCCGATCAGAAGGCCGGGAACGCTACATGGATATGACCGCTCGAGTACGGGCCCTGAAACCCGCCATAGAGGCCATGCAAGAGGGTGAGCGATTACTGGCACAGAATGAACCAACGCAAGCAGAAAGTCGGTTGTTAGACGCTGAACGCCTAGCGCCGAACGACTATACGGGGTTGGTATTGTGCGGCAAGTTCTACCTCATGCAAGAACGTGAGCAGCGAGCTGTCGAGTATTTTGATCGCGCGCGCGCCGCCTACCCGGGTGAAGGGCAGGCGATACAATATCGTGGTTTGGCCCATTTGGGGCTAAAACAGTTTGGTGCTGCACGCGAAGATTTTTTAGCCTATGAGGCGGTGCTACCCGGCAATCCGGGAACGGATTTCCTGATCGGCTACACACATGACCAAGAGGGTGAACGTCCGGCGGCCGCCCAGCGCTATCAAGCGTTCTTAGGTCGGGTGCAACAGGGGGAGCAGGCGGAATATGCCTATGCACGCCTTGCTGAATGGGGTTATATCTAAGGGGAAAAAGATAAACACTCTAATCCGCTGTCGGGCGACAACGGATTAGAGTTAACGTAGCCTATTACAGCAAGATACGGCGCAAATCAGCTAAGGCTTCACACACGTAGGTGGTGAATTTAGCGGCGTCTGCACCATTCACCGCACGGTGATCGTACGATAACGACAACGGCGTGAAGGTACGCGGCACAAACTCTTTGCCGGTCCAGAACGGTTTCACCTGATTCTTGGATACACCGAGAATTGCCACTTCGGGCGCATTAACGATCGGCGTGAACGCCGTACCGCCTAAACCACCCAAACTGGAAATGGTGAAACAGCCACCTTGCATCTCATTGCTCTTAATCTGCCCTTTACGGCCCCGCTGTGCGAAGTCGATGATCTCTTCCGCGATCTGCCAAATAGACTTCTTGTCCGCGTCTTTGATCACGGGAACAATCAAGCCATTTGGTGTATCCACGGCGATACCGATGTTCACATAGTGCTTTTGTACCATGTGTTTGCCATCGGCCATCAACGACACGTTGAAGTTCGGGAACTCATGCAGTGCCGCCGCACAGGCTTTCACCAAGAAGGCCAGCGGTGAAATCTTCACACCGCGTTTTTCCATTTGCGGTTTCAGCGAGTTGCGGAAGTTCTCTAACTCGGTTACGTCAGCTTCGTCAAACTGCGTAACGTGTGGAATGTTCAGCCAGTTACGCGTCATGTTGGCCGCGGTAAGCTGCTGAATACGACCCATCTCAACGATGTCGACCGAACCAAACTTGCTGAAATCCTGATCCGGCACGGCAGGAATACCGGCACCCGCTGACACGCGCTCAGGCTCACGCATTTTCTTCTTCACAAAGGCCGTGAGGTCTTCCTTCAGAATACGCTCGCGTGGGCCGCTGCCCCGTACCTGTGCCAAATCGACTCCCAGTTCACGCGCCAGTAAACGCACCGCAGGTCCTGCATGTACAGGCTTGGAGGGGCGAATTAACTCGTCACCTTCGCTCGACACGATAGAAGGCGCATGAACGTCCTTCGCCGCGGCTGGCACTTCCGGTTCGGGGTCTTTGACGGCTGCGACGGGTGCAGGTTTTTCGTCCACTGGCGCAGCGCCTTCGCTGGCGCCGCGTATTTCAATCAACAGGTCACCCTGGCTAACGCTGTCACCCACGTTCACCTTCACAGAAACCACTTCACCGCCTTCGGGTGCTGGGACTTCCATGGAAGCCTTATCGGTTTCCAAGGTGACAATGGCATCGTCGGCGGCAATCATGTCGCCCACTTTCACGTGGACTTCAATGATCTCGACCGCGTCCGAGGTACCAATGTCAGGCACCTGTACCGGCTTCACCGCACTGCTGCTGGTCGCTGCCGGTTTTGTTTCAGGCTGCGCAGCTTGCTCTTTTTCTGCAGGCTTTTCGGCTGCAGGCGTTGTTGCCGGAGCAGCACTTGCACTTTCGACCTCTAGATACAGGATCTCATCGCCTTCGCCGATTTCATCGCCTTCGGCGATTTTCAGCTTGGTGACTTTACCGGCCATGGGGGCGGGTACATCCATTGAGGCCTTGTCTGTTTCCAATACGATCAGCGTATCATCTTCGGCAATGACATCACCGACCTTAACACTTACCTCAACCACGGTGACCTTATCGCTGGTACCGATGTCGGGGACTTTAATAATTTCAGTCGCCATAAAAGCTCCTTAACTGAAGGCCCGTCGAGCGGGCCGACAGAGAGTTAAACTGTCACTGGGTTAGGCTTGTCTGTGTCCAGACCAAACTGTTTAATCGCTTTGGTTACGTCGGACGCAGGAATCACGCCGTCGTCGGCCAGCGCTTTGAGCGCTGCTACCGTGACCCAATAGCGATCCACTTCAAAGAAGTGGCGCAGTTTTTTGCGGCTGTCACTGCGGCCAAAGCCATCAGCACCCAACACGGTATAGCTGCCAGGAACCCATGAACGAATCTGGTTCGCGTAGTTCTTCATGTAATCAGAAGAGGCGATAACCGGACCCTTACGACCTTTCAACGCCTTAGTAACATAGGCTTCTTGTGCCGGAGCTTCAGGGTGCAACAGGTTTTGACGATCAATGGCCAAGCCATCACGCGTCAGTTCGTTGTAGCTGGTGACGGCCCAAACATCGGCGCTTACGCCGAAGTCGTCCTTCAGGATTTTCGCGGCGGCACGGACTTCGTTCAAAATTGAACCACTGCCCAGCAGTTGCACAGCTTTCTTCGCCTTGCCGACGTTGTCTTCTAGCAAGTACATACCACGTACAATGCCTTCTTCGGCACCTTTTGGCATTTCCGGATGCTGGTAGTTTTCGTTCAAGGTGGTCAGGTAATAGAACACATTTTCCTGTTCGGTCACCATGCGACGCATACCGTCCTGGACGATTACCGCGACTTCATAGGAGTAGGTAGCGTCATAGGTTACACAGTTCGGGATGGTACCGGCCAAAATGTGGCTGTGGCCATCTTGGTGCTGCAAACCTTCACCATTCAGCGTGGTGCGACCGGATGTTCCACCGACCAAGAAACCGCGCGCCTGCATATCCCCAGCGGCCCATGCCAAGTCGCCAATACGTTGGAAACCGAACATGGAGTAGTAGATGTAGAAGGGCACTAAGGTCAGGTTGTTGGTGCTGTACGACGTTGCCGCCGCTAACCAAGAGCTGAATGCACCGGCTTCGTTGATGCCTTCTTGCAGGATCTGACCGGTTTTGTCTTCCTTGTACCACATGACCTGGCTCTTATCCTGTGGGACATAGAGCTGACCGGACGCGGAATAAATACCAACTTGACGGAACATGCCTTCCATACCGAAGGTCCGCGCTTCATCGGGTACGATGGGCACGATGTGTTCACCAATGTCTTTGTCTTTTGCCAAGGTGCCTAACATGCGCACCAGCGCCATGGTGGTAGAGATTTCCCGCTTGCCGGTGTCTTTCAACAAGGCTTCGAAGGACTCCAATGACGGCACGTTTGGCGTTTTATCGGCGTTCGGACGACGTTGTGGCAGATATCCACCCAACGACAGACGACGCTTCTTCATGTACTGCAATTCAGGTGAGTTTTCGTCCGGGCGGAAGAAGGGGATTTTACCCGCTTCCAAATCGGCATCACTGACCGGCACACCACAACGATCACGGAAGACTTTCAAGTCTTCAACATCCAGTTTCTTCAACTGGTGCGTCGCATTTTGTGCTTCACCCGCCGCTACACCATAGCCTTTAACGGTGTGCGCCAGAATAACCGTAGGCTGGTCGGTGTGCTCAGCGGCTTGTTTATATGCGCTGTAGACCTTGTAAGGATCGTGACCACCGCGCGCCAAATGATAGATTTCGTCATCGGTCATGTCTTTGACCAACTCGGCGGTTTCAGGGTATTTGCCGAAGAAATGTTCGCGTGTATAAGCACCACCATGGGCCTTATACGCTTGCATCTCACCATCCACCACTTCATTCATGCGCTTCTGCAGGAGGCCAGATTTGTCGCGGGCCAGCAGTTTGTCCCAACCAGCACCCCAAAGAACCTTGATTACGTTCCAGCCCGCGCCACGGAAGACGCCTTCCAATTCCTGGATAATTTTGCCGTTACCACGCACCGGTCCGTCAAGACGTTGCAGGTTGCAGTTGATGACAAAATTCAAATTGTTCAGTTTTTCACGAGCGGCCAATGAAATGGCACCCAGGCTTTCCGGTTCGTCACATTCACCGTCACCCAAGAACGCCCATACCTGACGGCCGGGTTCGATCTTGCCGCGATTTTCCAGATAGCGCATTACGTGCGCTTGATAAATGGCTTGGATCGGGCCTAAACCCATAGAGACCGTCGGGAATTGCCAGTATTCAGGCATTAACCAAGGGTGCGGGTAAGACGATAAGCCTTTGCCATCTACTTCACGGCGGAAGTTGTCCAAATGGTCTTCCGTCAAGCGGCCTTCAATGAAAGACCGGGCATAGATACCGGGCGAAATATGGCCTTGATAGTAAATCAGGTCGCCGCCGAACTCGTTGTTGGGCGCGCGCCAGAAATGGTTGAAGCCTATATCGTACAGCAAGGCAGATGATTGGAAGGACGAAATGTGCCCACCCAAGTCATCGCCGGATTTGTTGGCACGAACCACCATGGCCACGGCATTCCAGTTGATGTAGCCCTGGATTTTGCGTTCCATTTCCAAATCACCAGGGTATTTCGCCTCATCGGTGACCGGGATGGTGTTGCGGAAGGGCGTGTTGATCGCGAAGGGTACATCGGACCGCGATGTGTTGGACACCTCATTAGAGAGTTGTTTCAACAGATACTGCGCTCGATCTGGACCTTCATGACGAACAACCGATGCTAGAGCATCCAGCCATTCCTGCGTTTCAATAGGATCAATATCTCGTTCCATATTCCGCTTAACCTCGTCGTTGGCGGGGTTTTAAACCACTATGACCGAGCACACAGGGTGTGTTCGGCCTCTGAAAAAATCGGTAGTCAGTCTGCTTTCCTTTAAGGCATCTACACGTTGCGCAAGGCGACTAGGATGCCCGAGGAGTCTAGTTGTTGTTTTTACAGAATGTTACCAACGCTCACGATTTTCATGCGGTTGGTGCCGCCATGCACACCCAGGTGATCACCTTTGGTGATCAATACCAGGTCGCCGTCGCTCACCACGCCGCGCTTCTTGAGTTCGTCTATTGCCAAGCGGTTCACTTGGTCTGGCGCGACACTGGTCACATCTAAGAACAAAGGCTCAACACCCCGGTAAAGGGTGACTTTGCGCGCTGTTTCTACGTGCCGTGTCATCGCAAAAATAGGTATACCAGAGCTGATCCGTGACATCCATAATGGTGTCGAACCGGATTCAGTCACACATACAATCGCCTTGACACCTTTCAGGTGGTTGGCGGCGTACATAGTCGACATCGCAATGGCTTCGTCGATCTGGGTAAATTCTTGGTCCAAACGGTGCCGCGAGCGGGTTGCTTTGCGGTGTTTTTCCGCTCCGAGACACACGCTGACCATGGTGTTCACGGTTTCGATCGGGTAGTCACCGGCCGCTGTTTCAGCGGAGCACATAACGGCGTCGGTGCCATCGAGCACTGCGTTCGCTACATCGAACACTTCGGCGCGTGTCGGGAACGGGTTAGAGATCATCGACTCCATCATCTGGGTGGCGGTGATGACCACACGATCCAATTCACGAGCGCGTGAGATCAAGTGTTTCTGCACGCCAATCAGTTGCGCGTCGCCGATTTCTACGCCCAGGTCACCGCGGGCTACCATGACCCCGTCCGAGGCCAGAATAATGCCGTCCAACACGGCGTGATCATTGACTGCCTCGGCACGCTCTACTTTGGCGATCAGTTGTGCGTTAGAACCTGCCGCTGTCAGTAGGGCACGAGCTTCTTCCATATCTTCCGCATTCCGTGGGAAGGATACCGCGATGTAATCAACGCCAATGGCGGCCGCGGTCAGGATGTCTGCTTTGTCTTTGTCGGTGAGTGCCTTGGCACTTAAGCCACCACCTAACTTGTTGATACCTTTATTGTTCGATAACGGCCCACCTTGGGTGACGATGGTATGCACTTTATTGCCATCGACTTGCGTTACTTCAAGGAGGACGCGACCATCATCCAACAGCAAGATGTCACCGGGTACACAATCTTGCGCCAACGCAGAGTAATCGATACCGACCTTGGTGTCATCTCCGGCATCTTTTGGCAGGTCGAGGTCGAGCAAAAAGGGTTGACCGGTTTTCACCATGATCTTGCCGTCTTTGAACCGGGCAATGCGTATCTTTGGCCCTTGCAAGTCGCCCAAAATTCCCACGAATCGGTTGTGCTTGGACGCTATGCTTCGCACCAAGTCAGCGCGCTGTTTGTGATCTTCAGGGCTGCCATGGGAAAAGTTCAGGCGAACAACGTTGGCACCAGCCAGAATCAGCTTTTCCAGCATTTCTGGTTTGTCGGTGGCGGGGCCTAGCGTGGTGACGATTTTAGTTCTACGCATCATGGTAAACAAACTCGCTCTATCAAGTAACGATGGCGTGTACTTCTGTTGCTGGCCGAACTGAAACCCGCGCTAGTGTATAAAAAAGCGGCTTGGGAATTAAGCCAACGACAGACGTGATTCTGTCGATTACAGAAAAACACAATCAATAAAAAGAAAAAGCCGACATCTGTTCGATGCCGGCTTTTGGTCTTACTTCGCGTTCATTAACGCAACGGTGTTGTCGAGCATCTTGTTCGAGAAGCCCCACTCGTTATCGTACCAAGACATCACTTTTACCAAGTTGCCTTGCACCCGAGTTTGGGTGGCATCGTAGTTAGAGGTAAAGGTACTGTGGTTAAAGTCAATGCTGACCAATGGCTCGTTGTTCACCATCATGGCCTCGGCCAAGACAGGGTCTTTCGCCAGCGCGTCAACAATGATCTGGTTTACTTCGGCGGCATCTTTCGGTGCTTTCTTCGCAATGAACGACAAATCCACCAAAGAAACGTTCACGGTCGGTACTCGCACCGCCATGCCGTCAAACTTGCCTTTCAATTCAGGCACAACCAAGCCCACGGCAGCAGCAGCGCCGGTTTTGGTGGGGATCATGTTCATCGCGGCAGCACGGGCGCGGTACAGGTCAGAGTGATACACGTCCGACAGGCGTTGATCGTTGGTGTAAGCGTGAATGGTGGTCATTACACCCGCTTCAATGCCCAAGGCGTCGTTCAATACTTTCGCTACGGGCGCTAAGCAGTTGGTCGTGCATGATGCGTTAGAAATAACGGTCATGTCTTTGGTCAGTACGCTTTGGTTCACACCATAAACGACTGTGGCGTCAACATCGGTGCCTGGAGCAGAAATGATGACTTTTTTCGCCCCGGCTTTGATGTGTGCTGAAGCGGTTTCTTTTGATGTGAAGAAGCCGGTGCACTCATAGACGACATCGACGTTCAACTCGCCCCACGGCAAGTCGGCCGGGTTGCGCTGTGAGAAGGTACGGATTTTGTCGCCATTGACGTACAAAGCTTCGCTGTCGAAGTCGACTGGAAAGCCGAAACGGCCATGCACGGTATCGTATTTGGTCAAGTGAGCGTTGATTTTAGAATCACCCAGATCGTTAATCGCAACGATTTCGATGGGGTAATCTTTGCCCGCTGCTTTGGCTTCATAAAGGGCTTTCAGGATGTTGCGGCCGATCCGGCCATAGCCATTGATTGCAACGCGAATGTTAGACATGTTGAGCTCCCATTGTGGGTGCGTTGAGCTGTTTATGCTGGTCGCACCGTGACTGTAGTTATGTGTAACTTTGTAAGTTAGTTACATAATCATACGCTCACTGCGGCTGATTTCCAACATCTGCTGTGTCTTAATCGTTATAAATGTAGTTTTGTTACATTTTTGTATCAACTCATGCGCCGGGTGGAGGACAGCGCCCCTTTGACCTTGCGGAAGTTTTCTTCCACTGATTCACCTTTAGCGAGCGTCACGCCAGTCATCAAAATATCGATCAGGGTCAAGTGCAGCATGCGACTGACCATGGGGGTAAAGAGGTCGGTATTTTCGCGTGTCGGCACACCGACCGTCACCGTAGCCACTTCTGATAATGGTGAGCCGGGTGTCGTTAGGGCGATGACCTTGCCGCCATTAGTGGCGGCTTCAGCGGCGACCTCAATTAAGGGTTGGGTTCGCCCGGTGTAGGAAATCACCACAAACGCTGAATCCGGCTGCGCCATGGCGGCGGTCATTTTTTGCATCAAATAATCGGTTGTTGCGTCCACCGGCATGCCCAAGCGGAAAAACTTATTCAACGCATCGTGTGCTACCGGGCCGGACGCGCCCAGACCGTAGAAATGAATGCGACTGGCATGAGACAGAATGTCTACGGATTGCCGCAATGCATGATGATCGATTTGTTTCTCCAGTTCTTGCAAGCTGGAGATGGTGGAGTGAATGACTTTCTCCACCACCGTACCCATATCGTCTTGCGCTGAAATTTCCCGGCGCACAAAGGAGCCTGTGCTGGCCAGGCTTTGCGCGAGGCGTAACTTGAAATCGGGAAAGCCTTTGCACTGGATGCTGCGACAAAAACGATTGACGGTGGGTTCACTGACGCCGGCCAGTATGGCCATGCTGGCGATACTGGTGTGGATGGCGTTTTCGGGTGCGGCTAGGATGGCTTCAGCCACCTTCTTTTCTGATTTTGAGAGCTGGGCAAAGTGCGTTTGGATCAGCTCTATCACGTCGGTCATGCCAGATAGTCCAGTTTGAGGTAAGTAGCCTCTGAATTGTAGTTAACTTTCAGGTTCGGTGAAACATTGTCGGCGTTTGTGATGTCTTTTGAAAGTGAATTACAGCCCATTTTTTCAAACCTTTGAGGGTGGAGGCGTGGGGCGAGAATTCCGCCTTGGGAAGCGTGCTGCATGTCGCTATGATGCCTGCATACTATTAAGGTAGGCTGCAGGAGTCTTAGGATGACAGGACAATACGGTTTAATCGCCGATATCGGTGGCACCAATGCGCGCTTTGCATTGGCGCCCAAGGTCGCATTGGAAAACGGAACGCTCGCACTGGATGAGCAATCTGTGGTGGCGGAGCAAACATTGAACGGTGCGGACTATGTCACCATAGAGGATGCGATCAACGCGTACTTAGCTCAATTGCCTGCACAATACACTCGCCCGACGCAGGGTTGTATTGCCATAGCTTGCCCAACCGATCAAGACAGCATCAAAATGACCAATCATACGTGGGCGTTTTCGGTCAGTGCGTTGCAGCGCGCATTGGGTTTTGCTGGCTTGCGTTTTATTAATGACTACCACGCATTGGCCAACTCCATTCCTTATTTAGGGGCTTCAGGAGCGGTAAAGATCGGTGGCGGAGAGCCTGTGGTGGGTAAACCGATGGTCGTCACTGGACCCGGTACCGGGTTGGGTTTAGGCGCCCTAGCGTTTGGTGCGGCGGGCCCGGTAACCCTGGAAACCGAGGGTGGACACAGCCACTTTGCCGCTACCGATGACGTTGAAATACATATTGTTCAGTTTCTGCGCAAAGAGCTGTCGCGGGTCTCGTCGGAGCGCTTGATCTCCGGTATGGGCCTGGAAAATATATATCGTGCGTTGTGTGATTTACGCGGCGTGACGGCCCAACCCTTGCGCGCCCCCGACATCAGTCAGGCCGCTATGGCTCAATCCGACCCGGTGTGTGTTGAAGCCCTCACGCGGTTTTGCGCCGTGGTCGGTAGCTACGCCGGTGACGTTGCGTTGATGTTCGGCGCTAAAGGCGGCGTGTTTATTGCCGGTGGTATAGTGCCACGTTTCATGGACTTCTTTCGTGCCAGTCCGTTTCGGCAGCGGTTTGAAGATAAGGCACGTTTTCAATCCTATAACGCCGCCATTCCAACCTACGTCATCGTCTCCAAACAGCCTGGCTTATTGGGTGCCGCAGCGGTGTTGAACTACGACTGGCACCAGCGTGAGGGCAATGTATGACGAACGCAGAGCTGATCAGTAAGTTAGCCTTTCATCGCGGTATTGCGCAGCGTTTCGCCAATTATCTGGGCCATGAAGAAACTATCCCGGCGGAGCGGCAAGCCAAAATACTGCGGGCCATGGGCTACGACTTAAGCAATGATGACGTCATTCGAGACGCGATTTTTGCCTTGGACGCTGCGCCCTGGCAAGGGCTTCTACGCCCCGTGTATGTTGTATCACCCCGCTCGCTGCACTGGGGCGTTGAGGTGTATTGTTGGGATATGGATGTCATGTCACCCGTGCGCTGGCAACTGACGTTGGAAGATGGCAGGGATGGTGGCAGTGGACAGGAAACCCTAGAACAGTGGCAAGAAACCGGTGAATATTGGATCGATGACCGGCGTTATGTGCGCCGTGTTTTACCCCTGTCGCATGATCTGCCGTTAGGCTATCACCACCTTGCCGTTGAGCACGGCGGCAAGCAGGCCACCACATCGCTCATTATCGCGCCCGCTGCCAGTTATCAAAACGCCGAGATGGCGCGTGGCAAGAAAGTCTGGGGTACGGCTATTCAGCTTTATACGTTGCGTTCCGAACGCAACTGGGGAATGGGAGATTTCACGGATTTAGAAGAGCTGATCGTCGCCATGGGGCAGCTTGGCGCCGGGGTCATTGGGTTGAATCCCATTCACGCCCTGTATCCGATCAGCCCGGAGCATGCAAGCCCTTATAGCCCGTCCAACCGCAGCTTCATCAATCCACTCTATGTTGATGTGACACGCGTGCCGGAGTTTCAGACATCGAAAGCCTTACAACGTAAGGTGAATGCAAAAGCGTTTCAACAGGCCTTGGCCGCCTGTCGCGAGCAGTCAGAGGTCGACTACCCGCAAGTCAGTGCATTGAAATACGGCCTGTTCGAAGCCATGTTTGCGCTGTTTGAGCGCCACCATTTGGCGAAGAACACCGCTCGGGCACAAGCCTTTCACGAATTCGTGGCGCGCAACGGTGAACCGTTGCGGCAGCATGCGGTATTTGAGGCTCTATTGCGTCATTTCAAAGCCTTGGACATCAATGCCTGGGGTTGGCCGGTGTGGCCGGAAGCCTATCGGGATCATCATTCACCTGCCGTGACAGAATTCGCGGCCACCCATGAATCGGCCGTGAACTATGCCATGTATTTGCAGTTTATTGCCGACGAGCAGTTACGCGCGGTCAATGCAGCCGCTGATGCGCAGGGGATGCCGGTCGGGTTGTATCGGGATTTGGCCGTAGGAGCCGATCGGGGCGGCGCGGAAATCTGGACCAACAAAGAACGCTACTGCATCAATGCCAGTGTAGGCGCACCGCCCGATGCGCTAGGGCCGACGGGACAAAACTGGGGCTTACCGCCACTGGACCCGGTTAAGTTGCAGCAGGACGCCTACGGTACATTCATTACCTTAGTGCGCAACAATATGCAGGGCTGCGGGGCGTTGCGGATTGATCATGCCATGGCGTTGTTTCGCTTGTGGTGGTGTCCACCCGGTGAAGATGCTTCGCAGGGTGTTTACGTGCATTACAACGTTGATGACCTGTTGGGGATCTTGAATTTGGAGAGCCAGCGCAATCAATGCATGGTGATTGCCGAAGACTTGGGCACCGTGCCGGACGAAGTGGTTGAGTTGTTTCCTGCCGCACAACTGTACTCGAATAAGGTCTTTTATTTTGAAGCCAATCCGGCGGGCGTGACACCGCCGAAAGATTACGCTCCCAAGGCTCTGGCCATCGTGGCCAATCATGATATGCCCACGGTGGCGGCGTATTGGAACAAGAGTGATTTGGCACTCCGACGTACATTGAATATGTTTCCCACGCCCGAATCCTATGATGTAGAAATGGTGGCGCGTGATGAAACTAAACAGCGTATTTTGGAGGCTTTAGCAGCGGATGATCGCCTCCCTGACGAAGTCTCCGGGCAGCTGGAGGCGGTGCCAGAAATGACTCGTCCACTCAGTTTTGCGATGCATGAATATTTGGCTTCGGGTGCATCGCAAATGGTGGTGGTGCAGTTAGAGGATATGTTGTTGATTGACCGTCCGGTTAACGTGCCTGGCACCAGTACGGAATACCCTAACTGGCGCCGCAAGCTAACGGCCAATACGGACAGCTTGTTTGCCGAGACAGATATTCAAGCATTCTGTCGCCGTTTAACGGTTGTGCGGGAGACTGAATAGGCGAAAGTTGAACTAATGCCATTAACTGAAGGCCGGACATCCTGTGTAGAGTTTTCTTACGTTAATGGCATTGCAGGCCAAGGCATAATTTTTCGGGGTTGATTTTATTTCTTGGGTGGAGGGAGTTCCAGAAAGGGTGGAGATGTTTTCAGGGTTGATCGGTTTTAGGCTCAATCAACTTGAATTGCCCACCCCCTTTGCGCATAGTCCTTATCACAGTTGGCACCCCGCGTTAGGGTGCGCTAGCGCTGCATCCTCCGGGGTTTTCTTGCCCACAGGGTTAAGTGGGTGAAGTCCAAATGCCGATGTCGAAGACATTCATGGGTTTCACCGTCATTCACATAAGAATAATGAGTGGACGCTAATGGCCAGTATCAAATTCGATAAAGTAGTAAAAAGTTACGGCGATGTGAACATCATCAAGGGTCTTGATCTTGAAATTAAAGATAAAGAGTTCATGGTGCTTGTTGGGCCATCAGGCTGTGGTAAATCAACCACCTTGCGGATGATTGCCGGTCTGGAAGAAATCACCACCGGCGATTTGTTCATCGGTGAACGTCGGGTAAATAATGTACACCCGAAAGACCGTGATGTGGCCATGGTGTTCCAAAGCTACGCACTCTATCCGCACATGACCGTGCGCGAAAACATCGCCTTTGGTCTGCGCCTGCGTAAACTGCCAAAAGATGAAATCGATCGTTTGGTCAACGAGGCTGCCCAAACCTTGGGCATGGCTCACTTGCTCGATCGTAAGCCGAAAGCCTTGTCGGGTGGTCAGCGTCAACGTGTTGCTCTGGGTCGGGCCATCGTGCGCAAACCTTCGGTTTTCCTGTTCGATGAGCCGTTGTCTAACTTAGATGCCGAGTTGCGCGTACAAATGCGGGCCGAAATCGGCAAGTTGCAGAAACGTTTGGCCATTACGTCGGTCTATGTAACGCACGACCAGGTCGAAGCCATGACCATGGGTGACCGTATCGCCGTGTTGCACGATGGTAACCTCCGCCAAGTCGGTACACCGCTGGAATTGTACGATACCCCGGCCAACCTCTTTGTGGCGCAGTTCATTGGTACGCCAAACATGAACATCGCCAAGGGTACACTATCGGCAGATGGTGCTGAAATCCAGTTGCCAAGTGGCAAATTTGCCGTGCCGGATGCGTGGAAAGAGGCGGCAAAAGGCGCGGCAGGTAAATCGGTTTATGTGGGTTTCCGTCCCGAGCACACGCGTCCTGGCGACGAGCATGAGTGGAAAAATACCGCAACACTAGAGGGTTCGGTGGAAATCGTTGAAACCCTTGGCCACGAAGTGGTGGTTTATGTGGCGGTTGAAGGCATGGAAGAGCGTGTTATTGCTAAAATGGACGCGCACAAAGTGCCTTCGCACGGCGATCGAATCAAGGTGGAGATCAACCTGGAACGCATTCATCTGTTCGATGGTGATACGCAAGAGCGCATGTAATAAGTTCTTTGGCAAAAGCCGGTCAATAGGACCGGCTTTTTTGTTGTGCACCAAGAAGCCTCGTTGATTGGGTTGATTTTCGCACTGTCCTACCCCATCTTATGTCTCGGTTCTCGCAGGGACTCCCTATGAAGTTTCAAATATCTTCACCCGCGCATTATTTTACGGATCTGGATTTGCCATGGGCAAAACACCTTACTGAATGGCCGGATGAACTCTTTGTGCCCGTGGTTCGGGGCATCCACCGCAATGTAGTGCGTTTTGTACCGCGCGGCGACAAGGTATACGCGCTCAAGGAATTAGCACAACATATAGCGGAAAAAGAATACCGCCTGCTGCGTGAGTTAAACGAGCTCGGCCTGCCGGTGGTGGAACCCATTGCTGTGGTGACGGAACGTGACAAGTCGTTGTCGGGCAAAACCCGCCCCAATGACGGCATGGACATGACCGGGCGAGCGTTGTTGATCACCGAATATCTTGAAGGTGCTCTGCCTTATCGCATCATCATTGAACGCGGTACCACTGAAAAACGGTTGTATCACATGTTGGATGCGCTGGCCGAATTGTTGGTCCGTTTGCATCTTTCGGGGTTTTACTGGGGTGATTGCTCATTGTCGAACGCATTGTTCCGGCGCGATGCTGGCCAATTAGCGGCCTATCTGGTCGATGCAGAAACCGGCGAGCTATTGCCCGAACTCAGTGATGGCCGACGCCAGTATGATCTGGATATTGCGTTCACGAATTTGGCGGGTGACCTCATGGACATTGAGGCTTTGCTCGAGGGCTTGCCGGGCGGGCTCGACCCTGTTGAACTTGCCGAGTCCTTGGTGACCAGCTACAACACGCTGTGGGAGGAGTTGACCTCGGTGCAAGTGTTCGGGCGGGATGAACAGTACTTGGTTGAACAACGCATTCAGCGCCTTAACAATATGGGCTTTGATGTGGAAGAAATTCAACTGGAATCGGTTGAGGAAGGGCAGCGCATCCGCATGCGCGCCAAAGTGGTCGAACCCTGGCATCACAAGCGTATTCTGCACAACTTGACCGGGCTGCGCGTGGAAGAGAACCAAGCGCGCCGCTTACTGAACGACTTAAACCGTTATCGCGCCTGGTGGTCGGGCGAACAGGGGCACAATGTGCCGGAAATGCTGGCGGCGTATCGCTGGTTGTCGGAGATCTTTCAGCCGTCCATCAATATGATTCCAAAAGCCTTGCGGGGTGATTTGGACGACGCCGAGCTGTACCACGAGATACTAGAACACCGCTGGTTTATTTCGGAAAGCACCAAGTCTGACGTCGGGTTACAAACATCGGTACTGTCGTACATCAACAATGTATTGCGTGCACGTTTGACTCAACCGACATCGGATACCCATCTTTTTCAAGAAAGCCGTTAAAAACGGGCAACTATTACAGGTAGCTATGACAAACGCATTAGAGATTCGAGGCTTAACCAAAACCTACGATAATGGTTTTGTCGCTTTGAAAGGTATCGATTTAACCGTGAAGAAAGGTGACTTCTTCGCACTACTGGGCCCGAATGGGGCTGGAAAGTCCACGACCTTGGGCATTGTTTCTGCTTTGGTGAATAAAACGGCAGGGCAGGTGCAGGTATGTGGCCTGGATCAGGCAACGCAGCCGGAAGAGGTAAAGAAAAAGCTGGGCGTGGTGCCACAAGAGTTCAATTTCAACACCTTTGAAAAGGTATGGGATATCTTGATGCAGCAAGCAGGATATTACGGCATGCCGCGTGCACAGGCGAAACAGAACGTTGAGAAATATCTGCGTCAATTAGAGCTTTGGGACAAGCGGGATGTACAAGGCCGTATGTTGTCGGGTGGCATGAAGCGCCGGTTGATGATTGCCCGCGCCTTATTGCATGAACCGGAGCTGCTCATTCTGGACGAGCCCACCGCCGGTGTTGATATTGAAATTCGGCGGACCATGTGGGAGTTCTTAAAGCGTATTAACGCTGAAGGTACGACCATTATTCTGACCACGCACTACCTGGAGGAAGCGGAAAGTCTGTGTCGCAACATTGCCATCATCAACCGTGGTGAGATCATTGCCAATACTACGGTTAAAGCACTCTTACGTCAGATGAACAAAGCGTCGTTCATTGCCGAGATCAAGACCCCGTTGGATGATCTGGTGTTGCCGGACCGCTTTCATATGCAACGCAGTGATGAACACAGCCTCGAATTCCAGATTTTGAAGAGTGAGAGCCTGAACGATGTATTTACCCTGTTGGGTGAGTTGGGTCTGGAAGTGAGCAGTATCCGGCCAAAGACCAATCGGCTGGAAGAATTATTTGTCGATATCGTACAAGGAGATGCGCTCTGATGTTTACTGATTATTGGGTCGCCTTTAGTGCGATTGTGTACAAAGAAGTCAAACGCTTCATGCGTATTTGGCAACAAACCTTGTTGCCTCCAGCGGTCACCATGGTCTTGTATTTCGTTATTTTCGGCAACCTGATTGGTAGCCGAATTGGTCAGATGGGTGGCTATGATTACATGGCGTTTATTGTGCCCGGATTGATCATGATGTCGATCATTACAACGTCCTACGGTAACGTCAGCTCGTCATTCTTCAGCAACAAGTTCCAACGTAGCATTGAAGAAATTCTGGTCGCGCCAGTACCAAATTACATCATATTGGCGGGCTTTGTGGCGGGTGGCATGGCACGCGGTATCATGGTAGGCATCATTGTAACCTTGCTGTCCTTAGCGTTTACGCAGCTCAGCATCAACAATATTTGGGTGGTGGTCAGTGTCATCATTATGACCTCGGCACTGTTTTCCGTAGGGGGCTTTATCAATGCGATGTATGCCACTAAGTTTGACGATGTGTCCATTGTGCCCACATTTATTCTAACGCCACTGACCTATTTGGGCGGCGTATTCTATTCCATTGATTTGCTGCCAGACGTTTGGCAGTCGCTCAGTAAGTTCAACCCCATACTGTACATGGTGAACGCATTTCGCTATGGCGTATTGGGTGTGAGTGACATAAATATCTGGATCGCCTTCAGCATGGTGTTTGTATTTCTGGCAGTCTTGATCACCTGGGCCTTGTGGTTATTGCAGCGCGGCAAGGGTCTAAAAGGATAATCAATCAATGAGTGTAGAACAGAGTACGCTGGGCAAAACGGTGGAATACCCACAGCAATATGCGCCCGATGTGTTATTTCCCGTACCTCGGGTGGATAATCGTCGTACCTTGGGCATCACCGAATGGCCTTATCATGGCTTTGACTGGTGGCATGCCTATGAACTGTCTTGGTTGAACGCCAAGGGCAAGCCACAGGTCGCTATGGCGATTATTGAATTGCCCGCCCATTCTCCCAACATCATTGAGTCGAAATCGCTCAAGCTGTATCTCAATTCGTTCAATATGACGCGTTTGTCCGGCACGCAAGAACTGCACGATTTGTTGGTGCAGGATCTGAGTCGCGTCAGTGGTGCCCCGGTGCAGGTGCGCCTGCACAGTGTCGATGATCCCTTGCTGGCAGCTCCCCTGGATGCGACAACCGGTATTTTATTGGATACCCTGGATATCGAAATGGATAGCTACGATGTCGATTCGAGTATGCTGAAAGTTCAGCCCGAATATCGTGCCGAAATGCTGTACAGCCATCTGTTGCGTTCAAATTGCCCGGTGACCGGGCAGCCGGATTGGGGCTCGGTATTTATTGCCTATGCCGGCCCCGGCCTAGACCATGCCGCCTTGCTCAAATACTTGTGTTCCTTCCGCAACCATACCGAGTTCCATGAGCACTGCGTAGAACGCATCTTTATGGACGTGATGGCGCTGGGAAGCTTCGAACAGTTGACTGTAACGGCCAAGTATGTGCGACGCGGGGGGTTGGATATAAATCCGTGCCGGAGTTTGCAGGAGCACAGGCCCGATATGGGGCGGCTACCACGTCAATAAGCTCAAAACCTCTTTTTCTCAATCTGGCGTTGTTAAAAATGGTCTCGAAATGCTCACTGGCTTGCCAGAACGACCACGGGTCGGCCCGAAGGGTGAGCGAAGCGAATACCTACTATCAGTAGGCTGCGCTTCCTCCACCATTTTTGCCTAGCCAGATTATCGCCTCTGAGGTTTTGAGTGCCTGATTCAACCTGCTTTTTCTCAATCTGGCGTTGTTAAAAACGGTCTCGAAATGCTGTCTCAGACGCTACCTTTGATATGTTTATGCGCTTTCACCAAGGCCGCAAGGATGCGCTCACGGTCGTAATGCTTCAGTTTGTCCACGTCCAATTGCAGGCTGAAACCATCAACCTCCAGCTCGGCAAAGGTCGACTGTTCACCCAAGTCTCTGCGCAAGCCTACCACTTCGAAAACGGGCACCGGTTTGGCAAACCCGCGAGCGCGAATTTCACCTTTTGGCCGACAGGCGGCGATGGGTTTGATCAAATCATGGACGCTTTGACTGATCAAAATTTCGTTCGGGCCGGCGCTGTTTTCCAAGCGGCTGGCGAGGTTCACCTCCTTGCCAATGATGGTGTAGTCCATGCGGGTGTCTGAACCGAAATTGCCTACCGTGCAATAGCCCATGTTGACGCCCATGCGCACGTTCAGTTCGGCATCAATGCCGCGTTTTTTCCAACGGCGGCGTAATTCCGTCATGCGTTTGCGCATCGCAATGGCCATGTGGATGCACGCCTGCGCATCTTGTGCCGAGCCTTTTGATTCGGGATCACCGAAAAACACCATCAGGCTGTCGCCGATAAATTTATCCAACGTACCGCCCGTTGTGACAATGATACGAGTCATTTCTTCAAAATATTCATTCAGAATTTGGGTAAGCACTTCGGGTTCGACGCGCTCGGACAGCTCGGTAAAACCTTGAATGTCGGAAAAAAAGACCACCAATGGCTTGCGGGTGGTTTCCAGTCGCGCATCTTGTTGCCCGGAAAAGATGGTTTGCCACACTTGCGGTGCAATGTACTTGGCCAGCTTTTGCGAAATCGCGCGGTAGTCAGCATGGCTGCGTACGGCGGCATCTTGGGCCGCATTCAATTGGGTGGTTTGACGACGCAACAGCAACAAGATGCCGAGGCTCAGCAGCCCAAGTGTCAGGGTATTCAATACTGCCCAAGATGCCGTTGGCGTGTCGTACAACGCCATGTTAAGAAAATGCTGAACCAACAGGGCGCTGACACCCAAAATCAAATAGGCGCAGGCAACGGTGGTCAGGCGACCGGCGGTAAGAAAAATACCACTGGCCAGAACGCCGATCAGTAAGGTGGGTGCTGGGTCGAAGTTAAAGAGTCCGATTAATGTGCCCATCACGGCAGCATCTGTGATGGCAAAGCCTGAAGCGCGTGCTTTCGGATAATGGGTTTGTAACCTTTGCGTCAGTCGCTGCGTCAACAAGGGAATGAGGATTAAGCCGCCGGACAAGGCGAGCCAGGTCAGATTGCGCTCCGCCGAGAGGCAGTCGATGACCCAGAGGGTCGCCAATGTAACATAGGCATACAGGCGGATGCTGAAAAGTAACGTCGATGCGGTGAGCGTGAATGACCAAAGCAGGGATGATGCTGTCCGTTTTTCATCAATGTTCTGGGATGCCATTGTCTTAGATTCGGTGCTCTTGGAAATTGTGCTTTTGGAATTCATGCTTTTGGAATTCATAGAAACGCAGTCTCGTCCTGTGATGTGCGAAAATGAGCCAAGATGATCGCTACTGAATGATGTCTTTATAGCATATCCACTCGAACGACAGAACCGGAATAGGGTAGGATGAATACACCGCTCAATGATTTGAAAAAGAGACTATGAACGATACCTTAACGCAATTACTGAACCGCAGTTCCATGCCCCGCTTGGCCGAACCGGCGCCGGATACCGAACAACTCAACCGTATTTTACGCGCAGGCTTGTTGGCGCCCGACCATGCCTATCTTCGACCCACGCGACTGACCGTTGTGGCGGGTGCAGCGCGCGAGCGATTGGGTGAATTATTTGTCCAGGCAGCCGAGGCATCCGGTACGCCCTTGGCGGAAGATAAACGACAAAAGATGCGCCAAAACCCGTTGCGGGCGCCAACGATTATTGTGGCGGCTTGCTGTCCACAAGTGCATGACAAAGTGCCGGAGATTGAACAAATAGCCTCCACTGCCGCCGCCGTTAGCCTAATGCAAACGGCTATTGATGCCATGGGTTATGGCAGCATGTGGCGTACTGGTGACATGGCCTATCATCCTCTGGTCAAAGAAGCGTTCGGATTGACCGAAAACGATCACTTGCTGGCCTTTTTATACGTCGGCACACCACTGGGCAATGCTAAGAACCGGGATGCGTTTGCGTGGCAGGACTGTGTCAAACCGTTTGCAGAATGATGGCACATGGATGACCTAAACATCTGATTTAACAAGCAAAAGGCAGTTCATTATTGCTTTTCTGCAGCGCTTCCAGTAAAGTCCACGCCCGATTCAGCACAAACCTGTATCGCCCGGTGAGGTGTCCGAGTGGCTGAAGGAGCACGCCTGGAAAGTGTGTATACGGCAACGTATCGAGGGTTCGAATCCCTCTCTCACCGCCATATTAATAAAAAAGGGCAGCCCTTACGGGCTGCCCTTTTTTATTAATATCACGCAGAGCGTGGAAAGAACCCTCCGGTTCGACCAATCGCAAAGCGATTGGGACCGCACGCCAGTGCGCCCGCAGGGCAAGACAATCGTACGCGATTGTCTTGGTCAATCCCGAACGTTAATTCATAACCCAATTCCGTAAGGGTAGCCCTTTTTTATTAATATCACGCAGAGCGTGGAAAGAACCCTCTGGTTCGATCAGTGGCGCAGCCACTAAGACCGCGCACAGCGCGCCCGCAGGGCAAGACAATCGTGAGCGATTGTCTTGGTCAATCTCGAACGTTAATTCATAACCCAATTCCGTTAGGGTAACCCTTTTTTATTAATATCACGCAGAGCTTGGAAAGAACCCTCTGGTTCGATCAGTGGCGCAGCCACTAAGACCGCGCACAGCGCGCCCGCATTTTGCCAAAATTCATCTCTAATGCGGTCAATTAGTCCCGCACTAACCGCACCTTATAGTTCAATCGTCGAAAATAGCTCGAAGAATAACCGTTCAAAAAGTTCACATCCCATGCACTCAGCTCACTGTGCAAGTTCGGGGTTGAAGTCCAATACCGACTGCTGGAGGTGTTGGGAAACACTTCACTGTTGATGGCCGGTGCATTGCAGCGCTCTTCAATCAGACTGATGAGTTCTTCTCGAGTCGGGACGCGCCAATCACCGTACCCCGCGAACGTAACGTCCATTGCCCGAGCAATCGATCCTTCCCAGTTGAACGAATCTGGAAATCCGGTACAGGTAGAGCCATCCCATGTCTGGCCCAGGCTACAGCGCATCCAGGTCAGTCCTGTGGTGATATGGGTAACGGTGCCATTGTCGTGAAGGATGAAATCCTCGGTGGGTGTGGTGATCGCCGCATCCGGATTTTCCTGCGTACAGATCTGCGCATATACCGCGCCATGGAGCAAAAACACACCGCAGAACATAATCGATCGAGGATAAGCAGCAAACATAAGAGCCTCCGGGAGCGACGTTATACCTGAAAGTGTGCCACACCACCTTTCAACTCGACGGTGATGGTGACGACTTCTTCAAAAGCTGTGATGTTGTCGTTCGCATTTCCGGCCACTTTGGATGCTGACTCTGCGATGCCGACGACATGTTGACTGACCGACTGGGCCACCGAGCTTTGTTCTTCGGCGGCAGTGGCAATCTGCTGTGCCATATCGTTAATGCGAGACAGGCCCTGGCGCATGGTCAATAAAGACTGGGCCGTGGTTTCGGCTTGCGTCACCACCGTATCCGCTTGCGTGTCGTTGGTGGTCATGTGCTCTACCGCAGCACTGGCCTTTTCACGCAGACGTTGCACCATGGCATCGATGTCCTCGGTGGACTGACGGGTACGTTCGGCCAACGAACGCACCTCATCGGCGACCACCGCAAAACCACGGCCTTGTTCGCCCGCACGAGCGGCTTCGATGGCGGCATTGAGGGCCAACAAGTTCGTTTGCTCGGCAATGCCGTGGATAACGGTGACGATTTCACGAATTTGTTCACTTTCTGTGCTGACCGACGCAATTACGTCCGAAGATTCAGCCAATGAGCGTTTCAATGCCGTGATGGATTCTACGGCGGCCGACATCTGTTCATGGCTGGCTTGTGCCATAGCGTTGACGGAACCCACTTCTTCTTGCGACGTCAAAGCGGCGCGCGCCACTTCCCGAATGGCGGCTTCCATTTCGGTGACTTCGGTGGCCATTTGACCGGTTTGGTCTTGTTGGTCCTGCACCATTATTTGGGTGTCACGGCTGCGTTGCACCAAGGCACGGAGCGCCTCGTCGACCGCATCGGTACTGGCACGAATGCCTTGCACAATGGTCCGAAAGCTACCAGCAACAGCAGCAACGCCTTGTTGAATGGTGCCAAATTCATCGCGGTGGATGCGGCCAAATTGTGGTTCGGTCAAGTCGCCTTGCTGTAAATGGTGCAGTCCGGCCATGATGCCTTTGAGCGGCCGTCGAATCACACGGGCAACGCCAAACGCCACCAAGAGTGCGATGCCGGTCGATACCGCTGTTAATAACCACATAACGGATTGCACGCGGTTTTGGCTGGTTAGCGCTTCTTGACTCGCGGAGGTGTTGGCCTGCAAGAGAGCTGTGTTCAGCTCACTGTACGCGTTCAACGCCGTGTCAACACCGACCTCTAGGGAGTTCAGGGCAAGACGTCGTTCGGTGGCGTCCGAAATAAGTTGGGTCTGCAACGCATAGGCCCCTTGTTCGGGGTCAACGAGCTGGCGTAAAGCGGTGATATAGGGCATCAAGTCACGTTCGACCCGCGCTTCATCTTCAATGATCACTTCTAGGGTGCCAATGATTTCTTCCACGCGTTGCGCTTGGGCTTCGGCTTCGGCCAGCACTTCATCGAGATTTTCTACCGTAAGCAGACGGGCTACGGACGCATCCATATTTGCCCCCAGCTCACGCACATAAGGGACAAAGAAACCAATGGTGTCGTTATCATTCAGCAGGCGTTGGAGGTTTTGCATGCCGTTATCGAACTGCGCCCATTGTGCGGTGAAGGCGGCTAAACCGCGGCGCAGACTTTGTTCCTGTTCCAAACGCTGCCGATGCGCCGCAAGCTGATTACGGGTGATGGCAAGCACCTGTTCAACCTGAGCGGTAGCGAGTTCATATAACGCCGGATCCAGTGCATCAGGGCGAACACCGGCGTTGAGTTGATCACGGGTGTTTTGCCATTCACCAATGCGCAATTCCAATGCGTCATTTAACGGCACCAGCCGTTCGGCATCGTCCTCGGCTAAATACTGATTGGTGATACGATTCATCAACAACAAACTTTCCAATTGTTGATTGATCGCGCTGCGGGTCGGGACGATGACTTGGTCGATGGTGTTGAACTGGTCACGTATGGCCAGTTGACCGCGCCAGGCAAACACGGAGTTGAGTAGACTGATGACCACCAAAACAGCGAAGCCCAGCCCCACCCTCTGAATGACAGACAGTGACATAGTGATAGCCTCAATATTGTTATCGTTATTGGTTCGGCAAAAAATGCCCACCCAATGCATGGCATTGGGTGGGTAACACACAACACAAAATTAAGCGGTAACCTCCTCTGGGTGTCGACGATGCTGCACAAAGTTAATGGCTAACAACACCAACATCACGGTGACGCTAATCACTTCAGAGATAAAGGATGGATAGAACACGCCGATCACGGCCAGAGCCAATAGGGCGCGCATCCATGGTTTCATCCAAGTGAACAGGAAACCTTCAATAGACGCGGCAAAGGCTGCCAAGGCCGTAATGATCAGGAATCCGTTCCAGAGCAGCACAGGCAACGTGCCACCCATAATGATTTCAGGGTTAAACACCATGAACAGAGGAATCAAATACAGTCCTTTGGCAAATTTCCACGACTGCACGCTGGTTTCCATGGTTTTACTGCCCGCAATCGCCGCCGCCGCAAAGGCGGCGAGCGCCACCGGGGGTGTGACATTGGAGTCTTGCGAGTACCAGAACACCAATAGATGCGCAATCAATAACGGAATGCCAAACTCGTTGGTCAAGGCTGGGCCGACCAGCACGATCAACACAATGTAGCTGGCGGTTACGGGTAAACCGAGGCCCAAGATCAAACTGGCAATGATCACCAAGAGCAAGGCCAGCAGGATGTTACCGCCCGAAAACGCAATCATCATGGATGAGAACTTCAAGCCTAAGCCGGTAAGGCCGACAACCGCGACAACGATACCGGCTACACCACAGGCAATACTCACCGCAATGGCATTACGAGCACCCAGTTCAAGGCCTTGGAACAAGCGCACTACGCCTAATTTTATGGCCGCTACCAGCTCTGTAGCGATTTGCCCGGAAGCCTGACCACGTAGGTAAGCTAACCAAAGTCCGTTTAGGCCCGCCACGAGGATGATGCTGGTGACGGCATAGAAACCGACGCGCATGGGAGAGAGCCCCATCACCAATAACACCACCAGCATTAAAAGGGGCGCCAGAAAGAACCAGCCGCGCGCCATGACATCACGCAATACGGGTAATTCATTTCTTTCCAAACCCTTCATGCCTTGCTTAATGGCAATGATGTGCACGAAAAGATAGACGGTAGCGAAATACAGCAATGCCGGGAAAACGGATACTTTTACAATATCCAAATACGGGACGCGAGTATATTCGGCGATAAGGAATGCGCCTGCACCCATAAGCGGCGGCATAATTTGCCCACCGGTACTGGCTGCGGCTTCAATACCACCGGCTTGAGCCGGTTTAAAGCCTAGTCTTTTCATTAGGGGGATGGTGAACGCACCCGTGGTGACCACGTTAGCAATGGAACTGCCTGAAATTGATCCCATGCTGGCAGACGCGAGCACTGCGGCTTTAGCGGGGCCGCCCCGTTGACGGCCGGTTGCGGCAAAGGCCATATCAATAAAAAACTTACCGGCACCAGTGACTTCCAACATGGCACCAAATAATACAAATATGAACACGAAGGTCGCCGCGACGCCCAGCGGCAGTCCGAAAATACCTTCCTGACCCAAATACAGTTGTGCCGCGAGTCGCTCTAACGTATAGCCTCGGTGGTTCAAAATACCGGGTAAGAATTCCCCAATCCAAGGTAATGTGCCGCGCGCGCCGGCAAGTGCATAAATAATGGCGACGGAACCGATGATGGTCAGGCCCAAGCCTACCGCACGACGGCTCGCCTCTAATAAGGTAATGGTGGTGATGATGCCAACGATGATGTCAGTCTGGGACCAAAAACCCGCACGCGCAAAAATAGCATCCAGATTGTAGACCAAATAAAACCCGGAATAGGCGGCGGCACAGAAGAAAACGGTATCGACCAGCGCGCCGATGGGGCCGCGGGGCTTGCCGAAGGGTGTAAAAATCAGAAACGCCAACATCATGATCAACGCTAAATGAATGCTGCGTTGATAGAACAAGCCTAAGGGTTGAATCCCGGCACTGTACAATTGGAATAACGAGAGCCCTACAGCCAAAATGGCCGTGAGCCACAAAATCGGTTTTGGACCAGAGCGTTGAGGGGGTTGCCAAGCCGCTTCTGCCTGATCAGTTACTACGGATGAGTTTGTCATGGTGGTCATGTTCCCAATACACAAGGGTCATAGTGCGAAGAAGGGTAGGGCAGAGAGCCGACCCTAGGGTCGGCTCAGGTGTCATCACTCGCGTAAGCGATCTGGGATGATGGCACCAATTTCTTCGTAGTACCGCAATGCGCCAGGGTGCATTGGGATCGGGGTTGACGTCAGGCTGAAGTCTACCGTGGTATCGTTAGCGGCTGGGTGAATAGAGCGCAGATACTCGACTTCTTCGAACAACAGTTTCGTCAGTTCATATACCAGGTCATCCGACATGGCAGGGTTAACCACCATTACGTTCGGAATACCAACCGATTGCGTTGGTCGGGTAACGCCTTCATACAAACCAGCTCTCAGTACGTAGGGCGCAAACACTGGCTCTACACCTTGGGCATTACGAATTTGTGACGTCGTTAAGCTGACCAAACGGATATCACGTTGCGTTGCCAAACTCAAAATGGAGCTGGTTGGTGGTCCAACGCTCCAGAAGCCAGCATCAATATCACCATCACGCAAGGCATCAGCGGTTTCGTTGAAATTCAAACGCTGCGCTGTAATGTCATCAAAGGTCAGGCCGTTTGATTCCAAAAGAGCACGTGCATTGACTTCAGTACCACTACCGGGGGCGCCTACAGAAACGCGTTTGCCACGCAAGTCTTCGAGTGAAGATATGCCAGAGTCAGCCAAGGTAACGATTTGCACGGCATTGGGGTAGATTGAAGCGATGGCCAATACATCGAGGGGGCGACCATCAAAACGACCCGTGCCGTTGTACGCTTGATACACGGTATCGGCTAATGCAATAGCGATATCCGAGTCTTCACGGTGAATTAAGCCCATGTTCTCGACGGATGCACCGGTGACCTCAACCGCCCCGGTATAGCCGGAGATGTGTTGATCAATCAATTCAGCGAAGCCACCACCGATAGGGTAGTAAACGCCGCCAGTTCCGCCTGTTGCGATGGACAGGGTTGTTTGAGCCTGGGCGGTCGATACGCCGATGGCCAGAGCTGCACACAGAGCTACGCTTAATTTGCGCATAGGATGTCTCCATAAGATTGTTGTTGTTTTTGTAAGCTTGGACGGTTGACCTGCACAAGTCATCCGCCTCCACAGTGTACATAGCAAAGGCTATGCCAATGAGTATAGTCGGGTATTTCGGGCCTGCACGGCGTATAGGAAGAAAAAGTAGGCAAAAAATGGCTTATTTACGATGTGCCAATAAGCAAAAAATTGCTCATTCATGGATGGCATTACTCGCTATACAAAGTCTTCGCGTCGTAAGCCGTACTTCTGCATTTTTTGATTGAGCGTGCGGCGTGGCAAGTCCAGTACTTCCATCACTTCTTTGATAGAGCCCTTGTGATGCGCTAATTCCGCACTCAGGAGGGCTTTCTCTACTTGCTCCAAGCGGGCACTCAATGAACCTTCTTCACTGCTCGGTGCCAAACGGTTGGTTGAGCCCAGTTGCAGCAGCTCTTGTACAGAAATGTCATTAAAGCTGTGGGTCAATAAGTAGCGTTCAGCGGTATGTCTTAGTTCGCGCACATTGCCCGGCCAGTCATGAAGTTCCAGCGCAACCAGATCTTCATAGCTCAAGTCGGGCACCGGTAAGTCGTTGGCGGTACCGGCTTCGCGCATAAAATGGCCGAATAACAAAGGAATATCGCCCGGACGCTCCCGCAACGGCGGCAAATGAATGTCGGCGACCATTAGGCGGTAGTATAGGTCTTCACGGAAGTGCCCCGCGGTAGCCGCTTTCCGGAGATCTTCTTTTGTTGCTGAAATAATGCGGACGTTCAGGGGAGTCGACTTGCGTGAGCCAACGCGCGTAACTTCCCGTTCCTGCAATACACGCAGCAACTTTATCTGGAACGACATGGGCATACTTTCAATTTCATCCAGAAACAGCGTACCTTTGTTGGCGGATTCCAAAATGCCTGCCTGGCTTTTTACCGCCCCGGTAAAGGACCCTGCTTCATGTCCGAAGAGTTCGCTTTCGAGCAGATTTTCCGGCACGGCGGCAACGTTGATGGCCACGAACGGATGGTCGCGACGAATGCTTAAGTCGTGCAGGCTGCGCGCCACTTTTTCTTTTCCGGTGCCGGTCTCACCGAAGACGATCACATCTGCATTAACGCGCGCCAGCGAGTGAATTTGTTGTCGTAAATGTTGCATGGCGTCGGACTGGCCGATTAAGACATTGGCCAGGGCATCACCATCGGCATTGGGCTGTTGCGGTGCTAAGGCCAGCGAAACCCGTCGTTGTTCACAGGCACGGTGCACCATGTCCACCAATCGGTCGGGCTTGTATGGCTTTTCAATGAAGTCATAGGCGCCGAGTTTCATGGCTTCTACGGCCTGTGCGATACCGCCGTGACCGGTAATTAGAATCACCGGTATACGCTTGTCGACCGTGCGCAGTAGATCCATACCGTCCATGCCGGGCATACGGATATCACTGATTACGACACCCGGAAAGTCGGCATTGATCACTGCCAAGGCATCCCGTGCATTAGTGAATGCCTGTACCTGAATGTCCGCCAAAAACAGCCATTGTTCCAGCGACTCGAGGGCGTGCGGATCATCGTCAATGATAATGGTGTGTAACGTGCTGTTCATGCGGCATGGCCTGTAGAAGATGAGTCGTGCTCTGAGGCATCCGTGGCGGACACTGCCGAAGATTTAAACATCAGCGTGAAACAGGCGCCTTGTCCCGGGGCACTCGACAGGGTTAATTCAGCGCCCATGTCGTGGGCCAAGCTGTAGCTGATGGCGAGCCCCAGCCCCATGCCGTCGCCGACCGATTTTGTGGTGTAGAAAGGCTCGAAGACTTTCGCCTGAATTTCCGTATCCATACCGGTGCCATTATCTTGAATAGATAGCGTGCTGTGACCTTCCGGTGAGCGGAACAGGGCAATGTCGATCCGGCCTTCGGGTTGATCTTTTACCGCATCGATGGCGTTGCTCAACAAGTTCACCAGGATTTGCTCCAACATCATGGCATTGGCCTGTACATGCTGGTCGTCGCCCAATGCCAGTTGACAGTCAATGCCGCCCTCTTCGAGCCGGGACTGCAAAACATCCAGCGCATAGTGCACGGGAGCGTGCAAGGATACGAGGGAACTGCCGCTGTTGCGCTTGCCAGAGAACACACGCAACTGCCGAGAGAGCGCTGAAAGCCGGTCGGTTAAGCCTTCCATCTTTTGCAAGTTTCGTTGCACCACATCAAACGCATTGCGAGCCAATAACAATTGGCTGCTGGCGGTGTAATTACGCAAGGCGGTGATTGGCTGATTGATTTCATGGGCAATGGCCGACGACATGCGGCCTAAGGCAGCCAGCTTTTGGTTTTGCGCCAGGGCCAGTTGCGCTTCTTTTAGATCTCGCGTGCGTTCTTCCACTCTGTGTTCCAAAACTTCATTGGCCTGCTGAAGGGCGCGCTGCGCTTCATGGCGGCGATGGCGTTCGCGCGAGTAAAGCAAAATGCCCGCAGCAACGAACACGACGAGCAACAAGAGGGCCTGTTTTAAACGTACCTGTTGGCGGATATCGGCCATGGACATGTGGATATACATGGTCCAAGGGTACTGCTCAATGGCGCCCGCAAAGGCCATTTTTAACGCATCCTCACCCACATCAAAGGCGCGCCAGTGTTCACTGGTCCACTCATCGACCCGACGCAATTCCTTCACCGAGGCACTGCCATATTGCCGTGTGTTGGCCAACAGCTCCAAATGATCATCGGTTAGGGCGCGGGTTGCCATATAATGCCACTGCGGCGAAGATGACAGAAAAATAATGCCTTCTTGATCGGTAACCCAAACCGGGTCGCCGGAATTCGCCCAACTGCGCTCCAAGGGCCGCAGGTCAATTTTTACCACTACGACGCCGAGCGTTACCCCCGCGTCACTGCGCACCGGTGCAGTGAGAAACAAGCCCGGTTCCCCGGAGGTTGCGCCCACGGCAAAATAAAACCCTTGTTCACCCCGCATGGCGGAAATGAAATAAGGTCGGAACGCGTAATTGCTGCCCACAAAACTGTTCACGGTATCGTAATTGCTCGACCAATAGGTCATGCCGGCTTCATCCATTAAAAATACTTCGTCCGATTGGGCTTCACGATTAAACGCTTGCAGTAGTCGCGAAGTGCCCACGGTGCGGGCATCTCCCGGCGCGAAGGCAGTATCTGTTGTTAGCGCATTCACGATGCGCGGGTCACTGGCGAGAATACGAGGCAGATACGTATGTCGTTCAATGGTGGCTTCTAACGACGTCTTAAAAGCCCCCATGCGTTGTAAGGCTTGCTCGGATGTCTGCGCAACCTGAATTTCGGTTAGCCAACGGTTAGTAAGCACCAACAAGACCACCGATAACGCGAGCGTTACCAATAGGACGCGGGGTAGATGATGATAGCTGTCGCTTAATGGGCGACGCAAAAACGTCTGTTTGTTCATGATCGTCGACATGCGTTGTTATCGTTATGTTGACCATGCTACGCGAAAACATCGCAAAGCTCACGGTTAGGCGTGCGCTAACGTTCTCTAAGCCGGGGTCGAATAGTAAGACCACACTTTTTCTAGCTGGTCTTGATGCCACATTTCCGCTTCGGCACCTTCATCCGGGCCATCATACAACGACAGGGCATAGGCCGTACCGAAAAAGCCGGGGCGAGGATAGGGCTTGCCTTTTTGCACCACCACGGCAGATACCAGTGGGCGTTGATTAACGGCATCTTCCCATGCCAGTATTTCCAAGCCTTGCGTTAAGGTGCGCATCGCCGGGGTCGGCAATTGCAGTGCTTTAATCACCGCTTGGTAGGGCAGCGTGGTTTGTTGTCCGGCGACGCCTTGTAACAGGGTCCGCAAAGGATTCAGGTTTTTCATGCTCATAATATCGACAGGGTTCCTACCAGCCAGTGAGGTGCCAGAGCCATAGAGTATGCGCTGACAGCAGATTTACAAAGCCTCTTTAAGACCCAGTTCACGATTTTAGGCTAGAATGCTCGCCTTAAAAAGCGTGTCATGCCAGCATTGCAGCAATCGAGAAAGGCAGCGTTTTCCAGTCCAGAGGTCAATTGTGAGATTTTTAGCGTTTTTGCTGGTTTATTTCAGTGCTCTCTCCGGGGCGTGGGCGCAAACCCATCAATTTTTGCCGGTCGATGAAGCCTTGCGGCTGTCACACTATTCGGAGCCCGGCGAATTGGTCGTGGATTGGTTGATTGAACCCGGCCACTACATGTACCAAGAAGCGACGCAAATCACCTTGGATGAAGGGCAAGAGGCAACGCTCGGTACGCCCAAGATGCCCAACCATGTCGTCGAAAAATACGATGAATTTTTTGATGAAACCTTATTGGTCTATTACGACTACTTGACCCTTCGTTTGCCCGTCGAGTCGTCCGGCCCGGTGACCTTTTCTGTGCGTTATCAAGGCTGCGCCGAAGCCGGGTTATGTTACCCGCCACAAACCCGAACGGTCACCTTTGATCCGTCTGGTACTGTGAATCCGTTGCCGGAGCGTCCCCAAACCTCCGCTGCTGCGCTGCCGACCGATTTAACCGGCAGTGGCTTGGCGACCTGGCTGTCCGAAGGATCGGTTGTGTTGGCCATCGGTTTATTCTTTCTGCTTGGGCTTGGGTTGACGTTCACCCCCTGTGTGTTGCCCATGCTACCCATTATGTCGGCCTTGGTGATGGGTGAACAGCGGCCCAGCACGCCTCGAGCGGCAGTCATTGCTGTGACCTATGTAATCGCGATGGCGCTGACCTATGCATTGGCTGGATTATTGGTCGCCTCACTGGGGGCAGCAGGCAATGTGCAGGCGGCAATGCAAACGCCGTGGGTCGTTACCTTGTTTGCCGCGCTGTTTGCGTTGCTGGCGTTAGCGATGTTCGGCCTGTTCAATATGCAATTGCCCGCCGGGATAGCGACGGCCATTCAAGGCGTGCAAAATCGAATTCAACGTGGCCACTTGGCCAGTGTGGCCGCCGTCGGCAGTTTGTCGGCTCTCGTGGTGTCACCCTGCGTGAGCGCGCCTTTGGCCGGTGCACTCATATACATTTCAGCCACGGGCGATATGGCGCTGGGGTTTTTTGCCTTGCTGGCCCTAGGCTTGGGTATGGGCGTGCCCTTAATTCTGGTGGCAGTGGGTGGTGCTAAATTTCTGCCACGTACCGGGCCGTGGATGAATCAAGTTAAGAATTTTTTTGGCGTATTGTTATTGGGTGTGTCGGTTTGGCTGCTTAGCCGGTGGATATCGCCCGTCTTGACCTTGGCGTTATGGGGCTTTTTGGCACTGGGCTATGCCATCAGTTTGGGTGTCTTCGCGGCGTTGCGTGCCCCCGTACATCCCGTTCGTCAATTTTTAGGTGTGGTTATTCTGGTCTATGGTGTCGCTGCGCTTTGGGGGGCTTTAGGCGGTGCAACCGATCCCTTGCGGCCGGTGGCTCGAACCTTAATGGCGGGCGGTACGGAAGCCGTCCAAGAACAACAAAACCCCTTTTATCGCGTACAGGATGTCGCCGAGTTGCGCACTCAGTTGCGTGACGCGGCAAACAGTAACCAGCCGGTTATGCTCGATTTTTACGCCGACTGGTGTGTGTCATGTAAAGTGATGAAACGCACCATTTTCACCCAAGAAGATGTGCAGGGGTTGCTGTCCGGCTACCGGTGGGTGCAGATTGATGTCACCGACAATACGCGTGACCAACAGGCACTGCTCGATGAATACGGTCTGTTTGGCCCACCAGCGGTGTTGTTTTTTACACCGTCAGGGCAATGGTTAAATGCCCTAACCATTCAAGGTGAAGTGACCAAACCACAATTTTTGCGGCACATTGAAGCACTCTAGACTTGATCTCAACGCCTTCAACGCGAATACTTGCTGATTAATCGATGTTGAGGAGTAGTGGGCGTTGCGTGTACCCGCCATATTGGACATAGAAGCATCGGGCTTTGGCAAAGGCAGTTATCCGATTGAGGTGGGTGTAGCGCTCCCGGACGGCAGTGTGTCCAGTTTCTTAATCAAACCGCACCCGGACTGGACCCATTGGAGTCAGGATGCGGAAGCCCTGCATGGGATCAGTCAAGAGTATTTGCACGCCCATGGGGCCACGCCACGGGAAGTCGCTGAACGACTCAACATCCTGCTGGAAGGGCAAACGGTATACTCTGACGGTTGGGGTGTCGACAGCAGTTGGTTATCCTTATTGTTTTACTATGCCGGATGGCGACAGGCGTTTCAGCTCGACACCATCACCCGTATTCTGTCTGAAGAACAACTGGTGTTGTGGGACAGCACACGAGATACCTTATTCAAAGGCCATGATGGCCGTCGGCACCGTGCCGGACACGATGCCAAAATGCTGCAAGAAACTTACATTCAAACCCATGAAATGGCGCGCCGGCAGCAATTGCAGGGCCGCTGAGGCAGTGAGTATGTCCGTACAAGACCGCATTATTGAAAAGTTGCAAGACGCTTTGCATCCCCAGCATCTGACCGTGGAAAACGAGAGTCATAAGCATAACGTGCCAGCAAATTCAGAAACGCACTTCAAAGTGACCATTGTTGCAGACGCCTTGCACGGCCAAACACCGGTGCGCCGCCACCAGATGGTCTATGCCGCGTTACAACAGGAACTGGCAGGGCCGGTGCATGCGTTGGCGATACATGCGTATGCGCCGCAGGAGTGGGAGGGGAAGGTGCCCCTGTCCCCCAACTGCATGGGCGGCGGGGCGTAAAACCTCTTTTTCTCAAGCTGGGGGTGTTAAAAATGGCCGCAAGATGCTCACTGGCTTGCCAGAACGACCATGGGTCGGCCCGAAGGGTGAGCGAAGCGAATATTTACCTTCAGTAAACTGCGCTTTTTCGGCCATTTCTGCCTAGCCAGCTTATCGCCTTTGATGTTTTTAGGTACCGGATACCTATAGGTTTCTGGTCACCTGTTACTTTTCAGGCGAGTTGAACAGCAGGTACAGGTCAACCAGCACTTCGGGCACTTGATTCAGAAAGCTGATCAACAAGTCGTCGTCTTCATACAGGTCGGCGAATTCTTTCTCCTCTGTGAACAAGCCAGAAGCCACCTGAATCGGCAGTAAGAGCTCGGCCAGTTCATCTTCATCGGCGTCGGCAAAAGCTTGCTCATGCGAGAACACAATTTCCATAAAACCGATGGCCCATGCCTGTTGTTCGGAATCTTCCCAGTCCAGGGTGATGTCGAACGGCAACTCCAGGTCGGTGTCGTCGTACAAGGCCGCATGAATATGGTTCAGCATGGCGCGCCATTGCGCACTCAGTGCATGCAAGGCCTCAGTGGGCACGGTACTTAAGTCTTCACCGAAAACGTGTTCTGCAAAGTTGTCGGGTAAGGCCTGTCCACCGCTGATGGCCCATGCCGTCAGCGCACCATGGACACAAATACCGTCAAGTGTGTCGTCCCCGGCCAAGTCATCCAGGGCATCGGTCATTGCGTCGAGTAAATCGGTCATGGGTTGGTATCCTCGCGCCAGCGGCGCTGTGAAAATTCGGGTGGCCTATAGTAGTCGCATCGCGCGGGGTATTCTATTTGTATGTGCGAAAAATACCGACTAGAATTCGCAGCCTTGCACGTCTCCCCGTAGTTCAACTGGACAGAACGAGCCCCTCCTAAGGGTTAAATCCAGGTTCGAGTCCTGGCGGGGAGACCATCCGCTTTCCCGTATGCGTGAAACCGTTAAGCCGGTATATCGGGTTCACGCAATTGACACCTAACGAGGACATGATGAAACCCAGTGTTCGTCCCCAGAATCCCAACTTTTCCTCAGGCCCATGCAGTAAACGGCCAGGTTATGCGCTATCTGAACTTGATACTCGCAGTCTCGGGCGGTCGCACCGCTCCACCCTGGGAGCATCCATTCTGGCCGAGGCCATCGACAAAACGCATGCCTTGTTGGGGTTGCCAGAAGGCTACCGTGTGGGCATTGTGCCCGCGTCGGATACCGGGGCGATGGAAATGGCCATGTGGTCCTTGTTGGGGCCGCGTCCGGTGGATGTTCTGGCGTGGGAATCTTTTGGCGCTGGTTGGATCAATGACATTCAACAGCAGCTCAAGTTGTCGAATGTGCGTGCTATTACGGCAGAATATGGTGCCTTGCCAGATTTGACGACCGTCAATTTTGACCATGATGTGGTGTTCACGTGGAATGGCACGACCTCCGGGGTAAAGGTGCCGGATGGTGATTGGATAGCTGATGACCGCGCGGGATTAACCATTTGTGACGCAACTTCAGCCGTGTTTGCCATGGACATGCCCTGGGACAAGCTCGATGTGGTCACCTACAGTTGGCAAAAGGTATTGGGCGGGGAAGGCGCGCACGGCGTGTTGATCTTATCGCCGCGTGCCGTTGAACGATTGGAAAGCTATACGCCAGCGTGGCCTATGCCGAAGATTTTCAGGTTAACCGAAGGCGGTAAACTGCTGGAAGGCGTGTTCCGCGGCTCGACGATCAATACGCCGTCCATGTTGTGCGTGGTGGATTATCTGGATGCCTTAAATTGGGCACAATCCATTGGAGGCCTGCGTGGTTTAATCGACCGTTCAATGGCAAATTTGGCGGTTTTAGAAGAATTTGTGGCAATCCGACCTTGGATCAATTTTTTAGCGACCGATCCGCGTGTACGCTCGAATACGTCGGTTTGTTTGATCTTGGACAGTGCTGCCGAGCAGATAAAAAGCATGGTGAAACTGTTGGAACAAGAAAACGTGGCCTATGATATTCAGATGTACCGTGATGCGCCGCCGGGGTTGCGTATTTGGTGTGGCGCAACTGTAGAAGCGCAAGACCTGCGAATCTTATTGCCATGGCTCGACTGGGCGTATCAAGAAGTACAGGCGCGTCCTTAAGCGCGTGAACGATTAAAGAGGAGTTGCATTGCCGGTTTTTATTCTCTTGCCCGTATTGGCGCTGGCTACCCTGCAATGGGGGTGGCCTACGCACGCCCTGTTTACGGCCTTACCATTTCCTGAAACGCCCTTTGTTATTCTGTTTTTGGTAGCGGGCGTCGCCGCGTTAATGCGGCAGTGGCACTGGATGGTCTGGTTGGCATTGGTGGCCGGGCATTATTGGGCAGCTTTGCTGGGCTTGCAGCAACCCATGTCGGAACCCGCGGTTGCCGCGCTGTTTTTTGTGTTGCCGCTGTTGGTGACCTTTCTTATGTTGGTGCTAACGGTTTTGCCGGTACCGCATGCGATATCCATTCCCGGCGTCCTTCTGGTGTTTGCCTGTTTCTTTTTACCGATTGCGTTGGTTGAAGCGCCTTTAGCGCTATGGCTTGGTGCCTTGAATATCCCTGACTTCCTGTTCGCGCGCCCGTTAACAACGGGTTATGTTACTTGGGGACAAATCTGGTGGTTCAGTGCATCGCTCTTTTTGTGGTTGGGCTTGGTTAGCTTTCGTTACGCACGGGCGGCCGTGTGGGGGCAGTTTGGCGTCTGGCTGGCGATCTTACTTTTCTATGTCATGTTGGATCGTCCGAATGCGTCCGGTTGGATTGTGTTGGCGGCTTGTCTTACGTTGTTGTTAACGTTGGCCTATGAAATGCTGCGCTTGGCCTACGTCGATGAGCTGACCCAGTTGCCCCAGCGTCGGGCCTTAGAACGGCATTTAAAGCATTTAGGGCGGCGCTCTGCCGTATGCATGTTGGATGTCGACCATTTCAAACAATTCAACGATACTTGGGGGCATGAGGTCGGCGACCAAGTGCTGCGTCTGCTGGGCAGTATTTTGGCTGAACTGCGGGGGGTGTCCGCGTACCGTTATGGCGGCGAAGAATTTACCTTGGTGTTTAATCATAACCGCGTTGATGCCATCAAAGAAAAGCTGGAGGAGGCTAGGCAGCGCGTAGAAGCCTATCCTCTGGCGTTGCGCCGCTTGGACCGCCCGGAAAACATTCGTGAAGGTAAATCCCGGCGGGGTAAGGGCGGCGGGCCAAAAACGGTTCACATCACCATCAGTTTAGGTTGTGCGTTGCGTCAGTCGGGTGATAACGCAGAATCGTTGCTCAAACGCGCCGACGAGGCACTTTACAGTGCTAAACAAGCGGGTCGAAATCAAGTTAAGATGGCTCAGTAGCCAGGACTGTTCAGGAGAACACAGATGACAAAAACCATTGCGATCATTGGTGGAACGGGATTAACCGAGCCGAAACAACTCCGGGTGCTGACCGCGCACGATATCCAAACGCCGTACGGCAGTACCTCTGCACCGATCCTTGAAGGCGAAATGGCCGGGTATCGCGTCTTGTTTTTGGCCCGCCACGGACATCCGCACCGTATTCCACCGCATCAGGTTAACTACCGCGCTAACATTTGGGCACTGCAAAAGTTGTACGTCACCGACATTATTTCCATCAATGCCGTCGGCAGTATTGCTATAGATGCAATGCCTACCCGCGCGATGGTCGTGCCGGATCAAATCATTGACTACACATGGGGGCGCATTCACACCTATTTCCAAGGTGATATGGAGGCCGTGAAACACGTCGATTTCTCGTTCCCCTATACTGAAAGCCTGCGTGAATTGTTGCTCCAAGCGGCGCACCATGCCGGCAAGAAAGTCGTTAACGGAGCAGTTTACGGCATTACCCAGGGCCCGCGCTTGGAAACGGCCGCTGAAATCACCCGTATGGAACGCGATGGTTGTGACATCGTCGGTATGACGGGTATGCCAGAAGCGGCCTTGGCCCGTGAGCTGCAAATCAATTACGCCTCATTGGGCTTGGTCGTGAATCCGGCGGCCGGTAAAAGCAGTTCGGTCATTACCTTGAAGGAAATTCAGGCCGCATTGGATGTGGGCATGACCGATGTGCGGGATGTGATCGCGCAAGCGGTTCGTTTGTTCCATCAAGACTGACGTCGCGCCGGGCTACCCGGCCTTGTTTTTCTAGGGGCCGGGTACGGTGATGTCCGGATTCAGCGTGAAAATTTCGACCGGCGTGTAGGGTGTAAACTGAATAACCAGTCCTAAACGCGGGCTGTCCAAGTAATGAATTTCATTACTTGGCATGCGGCGACGCTCGGCGAGATGCACGCTTTCTTCGGGTACATAGTAGGTTGGGCGACGTAACGTAAAACGATCTGCGTTGTTGCTGTCAATTGTTGGTTGCCAATCGGTAAAACCTTGCCAATTTTCGTGCGTTGAATACTGTGGCCTCAAGGCCGGTGTGGATTCGCTGAAAAATGCGCCCAGTGGCTCGTCGGTCAGCACATAACGACTGTGATAAAGGTCGGTTTCAACGTGCAAGAACCGGCCGATATGAAAATGGATAAAGCCATCCAGTTCTGGGTGGGTGCCATATCTTTCCCCGCCTTGCAGGCGCAGTGACGTTCTATCCTGTTCGCCGTAGACTGGCATGTTCCAACCCGTATGCAGCAACACGCGTCGCCCGGCCGACGCATCAATGGCTTGTGCCGATTCCGTTAAGGTCAGCAACGTTTCCGGTAGTTCAACAAAGGGCACTTCCTGGCCGGTGGTTAAGTCAATCTTGGGCCAAATGACCGCTGGCTGGCTGGGCGGGAGCGGACCACTAGATGTGTCGTTAGCGAGCTCCGTTGAAGCCATCACGCCCTCATCGGCCATCGTCAATTGAGCTGCGGGGAGGCCGTAATCAAGGTTGGGAAAGGTAGGCCATAATTCATTATCGCCCTCAGGTGCTCGTTGGGTAAACACGATGATCTCTACCTGATACCAACGTCCGGCATTGGGGTTGTCTTCAGTGGGCGCTGTTTGTGCACCTACGGGTGAAGAAATGAGTGCGGCCAGCAAACTGGTGCCTAATAGCTGTGTTTTCAAGGTCATGGTTGCAGCTCTTTGCTGAGTCGGTCTAAGACCTCATCGACGATGGCAAAACGTTGCGCGGCGCCGTCCGAGGCCTGCAAAACGTTGAGCTTGTCGCCCTGTTTCATGCGATAGGTGGCGGGCATGGTCTGCACCAGTTGCACAAGGGTCATCGGGTTCACTCGGGTTTGCGCAGCAAATTCTATTTGCCCACCGGACGATCCAAAGGACAGTTTAGCAATACCCATGTCTTCGAGTCTGTGCCGCAAGGCGGTTACGGTGAAAAGATTTTTTAAAGGTTCGGGCAAAAGGCCAAAACGGTCAATCATTTCAACTTTCAATTCGCGCAGTGCGGCATCATCCACTGCACTGGCGATGCGCTTATAAAGAATGAGGCGGCTGTTCACGTCCGGTATGTAATCCTCCGGGATCAGCGTCGGAATATTCAGATTCACTTCCACATGATGCGATTGATCGAGCGAGATGTGCGGCGACTTGCCGGATTTCATCGCTTTAACGGCCTGATCGAGCATTTCCATGTACAGCGTAAAGCCGATGGATTCAATATGCCCGCTTTGTTCCTCGCCCAGCAGTTCGCCTGCCCCGCGAATTTCCAGATCGTGCGTTGCCAGCATAAAACCAGCCCCCAGATCTTGTGCTTCGGTAATGGCCTCCAGACGCTTTTGGGCATCATCGGTCAGGCTTTTCCACGGCGGCGTCATCAGATAAGCGTACGCTTGGTGGTGTGACCGACCAACCCGGCCACGAAGTTGGTGCAATTGTGCCAAGCCAAATTTATCCGCCCGATCAATGATGATGGTATTGGCAGAAGGCACGTCGATGCCCGTTTCTATGATGGTGGTACACACCAGCACGTTATAGCGTTTGTGGTAGAAATCCGACATCACGCGTTCCAGGTCACGCTCACGCATTTGACCATGCCCGACGGTGACCCGAGCCTCGGGAATGGTCGCGGCAATTTCTTCTGCAATACGATCAATGTCTTTCACTTCGTTGTGCAGGAAGTAAACCTGACCACCACGCAGTAGCTCACGATAGATCGCTTCCTTAATTTGCGCGGTATCACGTTCCCGGACAAAGGTCTTGACCGAAAGGCGGCGGGCCGGCGGAGTAGCAATGATGGACAGGTCGCGAATGTTGGACATGGCCATGTTCAGCGTGCGCGGAATCGGCGTGGCGGTCATGGCGAGAATGTCGACATTGGCGCGCAGGGCCTTAATCCGTTCCTTTTGTTGCACACCGAAACGGTGCTCTTCATCGATGATCAACAGGCCAAGATCGTTGAACTTCACATCTTTCGATAACAGCTTGTGGGTGGCGATGACAATGTCCACGCGCCCATTGGCCAGCCCTTCCAGTACCGCATCAGTTTCTTTGCCGGTGCGAAAACGCGAGAGGCTTTCAACGCGCAACGGCCAGTCGGCGAAGCGGTCGACAAAACTGTCGAAATGCTGTTGGGCCAACAGGGTGGTCGGCACCAGCACAGCCACTTGCTTACCTGCATGCGCGGCCACAAACGCGGCGCGCATCGCCACTTCGGTCTTGCCAAAGCCTACATCGCCGCAAACGAGCCTATCCATGGGTTGTGCGCGCATCATGTCTTGCATCACGGCATTGATGGCGATGCTTTGGTCATCGGTTTCTTCAAACGGGAAACTGGCAGCAAAACGCCGATAATCTTCGCCGGGCGCGGGGAAGGCAAAGCCCTTTTGTGCCTCCCGACGGGCATAAATATCGAGCAACTCGGCGGCCGCATCGCGCACTTTTTCCGCCGCACGTTTCTTCGCCACGCTCCAGCGGTCGGTGCCCAGCTTGTGCAGCGGTGCGTTGCTTTCTTCGCCACCCGAATAACGACTGATCAAGTGCAGGCTGGTCACGGGGACGTAGAGCTTGGCGTTCCCAGCGTACTCCAGCATCAAAAATTCGTTGGCCTGTCCATCGACTTCAAGGGTTTCCAAACCAAGATAACGGCCAACGCCATGGTCCAAGTGCACCACGGGCTGCAGCGGTTTCAGTTCGGTGAGGTTTCGAATCAACAGTTCGGCATTCTGGGCTTCGGACCGCGCCCGCCGCTGCGCCATGGTAACGGTTTGGTCGCCGAACAGCTGGCTTTCACTGATCAGGCGCAACCGTTTCGCTGGCCATTCAATCCCATTCGCTAGGGGCGCGACGACGATGCCAATCGGGTCTTTGGCGGCCAGGAAGTCGTCAATACGGGAAAATAGGGCAGGCGTTACGCGAATGGTGCTGAGTAAGTCCAGCAGACTCTCTCGGCGACCTTGTGAATCCGCGCAAAACAGCACGCGTGCCTCGGTTTCCATTAACATGGCTTCCACGGCGAGCATGGGCGAGGTGGCGCGGTGATCGACGAGATAGCGGTGCGGCAGCGCAAAGTCAAAGGCGCGATGCCCGGCGCCTTCGCTGGCGTGCGCCGATAAACGAATATGTGGAAACTGCTTGAGCTGACCAAACAGCTCGTCTTGACGTAAATAAATATGTTCTGGCGCCAGCACGGGTCGTGTGGTGTCGTGGCGCCGGTTTTCATAGCGCTGCGCGACATCGGTCAGAAAGTGCGAGGTATCGTTGGTCAAGTCACCGCAGGTCACGATCAAGGTGTTGGCTGGCAAGTAATCAAACAGCGTGTTTAATTCGTTAAAAAACAAGGGTAGATAGAATTCTATACCCGCCGGTAGCAGGCCATTCGACATGTCTTGATAGAGATCACAGCGCCGTGTATCCACCTCAAAATGTTCCCGAAACGCACTGCGAAAATGCGCAATGCCTGCGTCGTCCGTCGGGAATTCCCGCCCCGGTAACAACTCAAAGTGCTCGATAGGACGCAAGGTGCGTTGGGTGTCCGGGTCGAATACCCGAATGGATTCTACTTCATCGTCAAACAATTCAACGCGTAAGGGCGCATCGGCACCCATAGGGTATAAATCAACCAAGCCGCCACGGAGCGTAAATTCCCCATGTTCAGCGACCGTACTGACGGCTTGGTAACCTGCGCCGGTCAGTCGGTGACGCAGCGCTTCTACGTCCAAACGGTCTCCGACGGCGACCATAAACGCACTGCCTTCTATATAGACCTTCGGTGGCAAACGGTGCATGGCACTGGCCAAGGGCGTAAAAATGGGCGGTACAGAAGGGCGTGAAGCATTGTTTAATAGACGATAGAGTGTGGCAATGCGATCCGAGATGATATCCTGATGCGGCGAAAAATTATCATAGGGCAGCATTTCCCAATCCGGGAACCATGCGGGCTGCGCGGCGATCGGCGACATGAAAAGCCGCACTTCGTTGTGTAATCTTTGCAGGTCGCTCGCATCGCTGCCGAGCACCAAGACCTGCCCGGGATGGGTAGCGATAATGTGGGCCAACACCAATGCGTCTGCACTGGCGGGTAGATTGCCCCAGTGACGGCGGTCGCCAGGTGCGGTGGGTAAGTCAATCTGCACAGTGTGATCTCTTGGCTGCTGTAGTAGGTGCATAAAAAAGACGGGCATTCTAACAGGGCGAAGTGCTGAAGGCACCTATGTTCAGGCTTGTAGCCTAACCTGTAACTTAATCGGTTCACTCGCGCGCAAATAGACCGGAACCGATGTAGCAAATAGCTGCGCGCGCCATTATACTTACGCCCAATTTTCGGGTGAGGGATAGGGTTTTTCTGGCCCACGTTCGGTGCCATCGATCCTTGCACGGCGTCCTTCGACACACATATTTCGCGACAGACTGCTTAAGCCGATAAAGTGCCACGGCAGCCAGTCGTTACCGTTTTACATTCACTAACGGGCAACACTATGATCACAATCAAAAAAGGCTTAGACCTTCCCATTACTGGTGATCCCAAGCAAACCGTTGAACCGGGCAATGCTGTTAAATCAGCCGCCTTGGTTGGGTATGACTACCCCGGCATGAAACCCACCATGTTGGTAAAAGTTGGCGATACGGTGAAAATCGGCACGCCATTGTTTACCGACAAGAAGACACCGGGGGTGACCTACACGTCGCCGGTGGCGGGTGAGGTTAAGGCTGTCAATCGTGGGCTTCGCCGGGTTTTTCAATCCTTAGTTGTCGAGATTAACGGCGATGCGGCAGAGCAGTTCGCGCAATACGACGCGGGTGCGTTGTCTGGCCTGACGCGCGAGCAGATTGTCGAAAACTTGGTACACAGCGGTTTGTGGACGGCTCTGCGCACACGGCCGTACAGCAAGGTGCCGAGCCCAGAAAGCCAGCCTGCGGCAATTTTTGTCAGTGCAATGGATACCAATCCGTTAGCGGCCGATCCGGCCATTGTCATTGCACATGACGCCGAAGCGTTTCAACAAGGCTTGTCGTTGTTGGCCAAATTGACGGAAGGTAAAACTTACGTGTGCAAGAAGCCCGGCGCTTCTATCACTGTGCCTGAAGGTATTGTGGTTGAAGAATTCGGCGGGGTGCACCCGGCGGGTAACGTGGGTACGCACATTCACTTCCTGGAGCCTGTTTCGGCCAAGAAAACCGTATGGACCATGGGTTACCAGGATGTGATCGCCATGGCCAAATTGTTCACTACCGGTCGTTTGAACAATGAGCGCATTGTTGCTTTGGCTGGTCCGCAAGTTAAATCGCCACGCTTGGTGAAAACCTGTGTCGGCGCCAATCTGGTGGATTTGGCTGCGGGTGAACTGCACGATGGCGAGAGCCGGTTGATTTCCGGGTCTGTGTTCGGCGGCCGTGCCACCTTCGCAGAAGTGGGCTTTTTAGGCCGTTATCACTCTCAAGTCAGTGTATTGGCTGAAGGTCGTGAACGTCCTATGCTGCATTATCTCCGTGCCGGCGTGGATCGTTTTTCCGTATTGAACATTTATGTATCCAAATTGTTCAGCGGTAAGAAATTTGCGTTCAACACCTCAACCAACGGATCGGAACGCGCCATGCTGCCGCTCGGTCAGTTCGAAAAAATCATGCCACTGGATATTCTGCCCACGCAGCTGTTGCGTGCCTTGGCGGTAGGTGATTTGGATCAGGCTGAACAATTAGGTGCACTGGAGCTGGATGAAGAAGATCTGGCGTTGTGTTCGTTCGTTTGTGCCGGTAAATATGAATACGGCCCAATTCTGCGTGAGAACCTCACTCGAATTGAGCAGGAGAGCTAAGCATGAAGGCATTAAGAAGCATGCTGGATAAAGTGGAACACCACTTTGAACCCGGCGGTAAGTTGCAAAAGTTCTATGCGTTATATGAAGCGGTCGATACCGCACTCTATATGCCCAGTAAAGTGACCGGAACCACGGCGCATGTGCGCGACGGTATGGACTTGAAGCGCATCATGATTACGGTGTGGATCTGTACGTTCCCCGCGATGTTCTTCGGTATGTGGAACATCGGTTATCAAGCCAATACGGCCATTGCCGGTGGTTTGAGCATGGGTGATGGCTGGCGGGAATTTTTCATTGGCCTGTTGGCCGGTAATGACCCGAGCAGTATCTGGGATAACTTCTGGTACGGTTTCTGGCACTTTGTTCCTGTCTATGCGGTGACCTTTTTGGTCGGTGGCTTCTGGGAAGTGTTGTTTGCCGCCGTACGTAAGCACGAAGTGAACGAAGGGTTCTTTGTGACTTCTGTGCTGTTTGCCTTGATTTGCCCACCATCTATTCCGTTGTGGCAAGTCGCTTTGGGTATCACGTTCGGTGTTGTGGTCGGTAAAGAAGTGTTCGGTGGAACGGGTAAAAACTTCCTGAACCCGGCGCTGACTGGCCGTGCTTTCTTGTACTTCGCCTATCCGGCAAGCATGTCCGGTAACGAAGTATGGACAGCGGTCGATGGTTTCAGTGGCGCAACGCCCTTGAGTCTGGCGCAACAAGGTGGCGTGCAAGAAATTCTTGCCAATAACATTACTTGGTTTGATGCATTCTTCGGCGTCATGCAAGGTTCTATGGGCGAAACTTCAACCTTACTGATCTTGTTAGGTGGCGCAGTGCTGCTGGTGATGGGAATTGCTAACTGGCGTATCGTGGCCGGGGTGATGATCGGTATGATTTTGATGTCGACCGTCTTCAACATGATCGGCTCCGAAACCAATCCATTATTGGCGCTGCCATGGTACTGGCATTTGGTCATCGGTGGTTTTGCTTTCGGTATGATGTTCATGGCTACCGATCCGATATCGGCATCCATGACCAACATGGGTAAATACTGGTTTGGTGCCTTGATCGGTGTCATGACCGTATTGATTCGGGTGGTAAACCCCGCGTTCCCCGAAGGCATCATGTTGGCGATTTTGTTCGCTAACCTATTCGCACCGCTCATTGACTACTACGTAGTTCAGGCCAACATCAAGCGGAGGGCTGCTCGTGTCCAAGCGTAAAGACTCTATTCAACACACCCTGAAAATTGCTTTTCTGGTGTGTTTGGTGTGCGCCATCGTGGTTTCTGCTGCGGCAGTTTCCTTGCGCCCCATGCAGCAACAAAACGTCGAAATAGACATGAAGCGTAACATCTTGTCAGCGGCGGGTATGCTCGAAACCGGTCGTTCTGTTGCAGATCAGTTCGAATCAGTGGAGACGCGTGTTATCGATCTTTCGTCCGGCGAATTCGTCGACGTCGATCCTGATACCTTCGATCAACGCAAAGCAGCACAAGACCCTGCGCAATCGCGTCGCTTGGACCCCAGTGAAGACTTGGCGAGCATTCGTCGCCTAGAAGAGCAATCACTGGTCTACATCGTGCGCGGTGCAGATAACAGCATAGAAACGCTGATTCTGCCGGTACGTGGTTATGGCTTGTGGTCCACACTGTACGGTTTCCTCGCCTTAGAAGGTGACCTCAACACCGTTGCTGGCTTGGGCTTCTATGAACACGCCGAAACCCCTGGGTTGGGTGGTGAAGTGGATAATCCACGCTGGAAGCAGCAGTGGGTAGGCCGCAAGGTGTTCGATGAAAACGGTGATCTGGGCTTGTCGGTTCGTCGTGGTGTTGTGGAACGTACCAACGATTACGAGCGTGATCACTACATTGACGGCTTGTCGGGCGCAACCCTGACCAGCCGTGGGGTCGACGGTCTCATTCAATTTTGGATGGGTGAAGACGGTTTCCGTACTTTCCTCGATAACCTGCAAGCAGGGGAGGCTTAATCATGTCACCACAAGTGAAAAAAGTATTACTGAACCCCATTTTTAACGAAAACCCGATAGGCTTGCAGATTCTCGGTATTTGTTCTGCTCTGGCGGTTACTACCAGCCTGCAAGTGGCTTTCGTTATGAGTATTGCTCTGACCACGGTGACAGCGTTCTCAAACCTGTTCATCGCCACCATTCGTAACCAGATTCCATCAAGCATTCGGATCATCGTCCAGATGACCATCATTGCCTCCTTGGTCATCGTGGTGGATCAGGTTTTGAAAGCGGTCGCGTACGACATTTCAAAGCAATTGTCGGTGTTTGTGGGCTTGATCATCACCAACTGTATCGTAATGGGTCGTGCGGAAGCTTACGCCATGCAAAACCCGCCCGGTATGGCCTTCCTTGACGGCATCGGTAATGGCTTGGGCTATTCCGTGGTGTTGATTATTGTGGCCGTATTCCGTGAATTGTTTGGAGCGGGCAAGCTGTTTGGGGTTGAGATTCTATCTCTGACATCTGAAGGCGGTTGGTACGTCGCCAATGGTATGATGTTATTACCTCCCAGTGCGTTCTTCATCATCGGCTTCTTGATTTGGGCCTTGCGCGAGTGGAAGTCTGATCAAGTGGAAGAGGCGGAATTCAAAATTAAGCCTAACATGAACAAGGAGGCCCTCTAAATGGAAGCCTTAATCAGTCTGTTTATTAAGGCCGTGTTTGTTGAAAACATGGCGTTAGCCTTCTTCTTGGGCATGTGTACCTTTATTGCGATTTCAAAGAAGGTCGATGCAGCCATTGGCTTGGGCATTGCGGTTATCGTCGTACAAGCGATCACCGTGCCGGTCAACAACTTGATTTTCAATGGCGTACTGCGTGAAGGTGCGTTGGCATGGATCAGCCCTGAGCTGGCCAGTGTCGACCTGAGTTTCTTGGGTTATCTGACCTACATCGGCGTTATTGCTGCCATCGTGCAGATCATGGAAATGTTCCTGGATAAGTACGTGCCAGCGCTGTACAACGCGTTAGGGGTATTTTTGCCGTTGATTACTGTGAACTGCGCCATTTTAGGTGCGTCATTGTTTATGGTGGAACGCGATTACAGCTTCTCCGAGTCTGTGGTCTATGGCGTGGGTGCTGGGGTTGGCTGGGCGTTAGCCATCGCCGCTTTGGCAGGCATCCGCGAAAAATTGAAGTACAGTGACGTTCCCAAGGGGCTGCGTGGTTTAGGTATCACCTTCATCACCGTGGGTCTGATGTCTCTGGGCTTTATGTCATTCTCCGGCGTATCGCTGTAACAGAGGAGCAACATAATGGCTTTAGAAATTATTTTGGGCGTTGCTGTTTTTATCCTGGCCGTATTTGTCTTGGTGGGGATCATCCTTAGCGCTCGGTCACAATTGGTAAACACCGGCGAAGTGACCATTGAAATTAACGAAGATCACGACAAAGCCATCAAAACCGAGGCGGGCGGCAAATTGCTGAACACCTTGGCGGCGAATGGCATCTTCCTGAGCTCGGCTTGTGGTGGTGGTGGTTCTTGTGCGCAATGTCGCTGTATCGTCATGGAAGGTGGCGGTGAAGCTCTGCCAACCGAAGCTTCAGCGTTCACCAAAGGTCAGTTGAAAGAAGGCTGGCGTTTGGCGTGTCAGGTGCCCGTTAAGCAAAACATGAAAATTGAGGTTGAGCCGGAATTCTTCGGTGTTAAACGCTGGGAATGTGAGGTGGTGTCCAACCCTAACGTGGCGACGTTCATTAAAGAACTGACCTTAAAATTACCGGAAGGTGAGAATGTAGACTTCCGGGCAGGTGGTTATGTGCAGTTGGAAGCTCCGCCGCACACCGTTAAATATTCTGACTTTGATATTGAAGAAGAATACCGCGGTGATTGGGACAAATTTGGTGTATTCAAGTATGTCTCCAAGGTGGACGAAACCGTCATCCGTGCGTACTCGATGGCCAACTATCCGGAAGAGCGTGGCTTGGTGAAATTCAATATTCGTATTGCTTCGCCACCACCGGGCACTGACTTTCCACCAGGGCAGATGTCATCGTATGTGTTCAGCTTGAAGCCCGGCGATAAAATGGCCATTTATGGTCCCTTTGGTGAGTTCTTCGCTAAAGATACCGAGGCAGAAATGGTGTTCATCGGTGGCGGTGCGGGTATGGCCCCCATGCGTTCACACATTTTTGACCAGTTGAAGCGCCTGAACTCCAAGCGGAAGATTTCGTTCTGGTACGGTGCCCGGTCATTGCGTGAAGCCTTCTATGTAGAAGAATTCGACCAATTAGCGGCCGACAACGAAAACTTCACCTGGCATTTGGCGTTAAGTGATGCCTTGCCAGAAGATAACTGGACGGGTAAAACCGGCTTTATCCACAATGTGTTGTATGAAAACTACTTGCGCGACCACGAAGCGCCAGAAGATGTTGAATATTACATGTGTGGGCCGCCGATGATGAACGCAGCCTGTATCAAAATGCTGAAAGATCTGGGTGTCGAAGACGATAACATCCTCTTGGATGACTTCGGCGGTTGATGGATCTTCTGTCCTTCGAAGCCAGACTCGGTAACGGGTCTGGCTTTTCTCTTTCTATCGCAGCATCGATTTTTCCTTATCATGAGTAAATTTTTGCGTAGCGCTGTACTCGTCTGTCTTCTGGGTATCGTGGCGGGTTGTGGTCAAAACCCGGTAGACGAGCCCCTGCGGTTTCAAGGTCAGGCGATGGGCACTTCCTATTCCGTCATCGTGTATGCCCCCGAGCGCGAAAAATTGCGCCTCGAAGTGGGCATTCAACGGCGCTTGGCGGATGTGGTGTCAACCATGTCCACCTATGAACCGGAATCCGATGTTTCGCGCTTTAACCGTGCCCCGACTGACTTGTGGGTGCCGGTCAGTGCAGATGTGGTGAAGGTTGTGCAAGCCAGCTTGGATTTGGCTGCGCAGACCCAAGGCGCCTTTGAGCCCAGCATTTTGCCGCTGGTCAATATTTGGGGTTTTGGACCGCTCGCCCGCCCGGAAGAAATTCCTACTGAGGCTGAATTGACCGAAGCTTTGGCAATGGTCGGCTGGGAGGCCATTGACGTGCAGGTTGACCCCCCGGCTTTACGGAAACGAGCCCCGCGTGAAATCGATCTTTCTGCGATTGCGAAAGGCTTTGGTGCTGATCGTGTCGCTGAATATCTATTAGAGCTGGGTTATAATCGCTTTCTGGTAGAGATTGGCGGCGACATGCGCACATCGGGTATAAAACCCGACGGTACAGGCTGGCGGGTAGGTATTGAAACGCCGGAGCCGGGTATATCCCGACAAGCGTATCGTATTGTTGAGCTGGTCGAAGATACCGCCATCGTGACCAGTGGCGACTACCGGAATTATTTTGAAGTGGACGGGCAACGGTATGCCCATACGTTAGACCCGGCCACAGGCTTTCCGGTGACACACCGCCTGGCTTCGGTGTCAGTGCTGGCGGAAAATGCCATGCTGGCTGACGGTTGGGCGACGGCGCTCACGGTCATGCAACCGGATGATGCCTTTGCATTGGCGGAAACCATCGGTCTATCGGTGTATTTGATTGAGCGTGGCGCTAACGGGTTTGAAGAACGAATGACGGGCGAATTTAAGCACCTTTTGGGTGCGGGAGTAGAGTGATATGACGTTATTTTTGGTGGTGTTCGCGTTTATGTTGTTGATTGTCGGTGCTATGGCGGTCGGTGTGATGTTCGGGCGTAAGCCGATTGCGGGCAGTTGTGGCGGATTGGCCGCGGTCGGTATCGAAGGCAAATGTGAAATCTGCGGCGGCAATCCCGAGCTTTGTGAAGCGGACGATAGTCCGAATACTCCGCAGAATGGCGAGTTCTACGACGCAAGCAAGAAGTAGAAGTGAGTTTAACGCGTTAGATAAAAACAAGGATTGGCACGCCTTCAGAGTGTACAAGCACTCCGGGCAGTGACCTGACCGAACCTGACAACTGGAAAAGGCATTGAGGACAGCATGGCAAAACATCAGTATGACGTCATTGTAATTGGTAGCGGCCCCGCTGGGGAAAGTGCTGCCATGAATGCGGCAAAGAAAGGAAGAAAGGTGGCGATTGTTGATCGTCGGGCTGATGTGGGTGGTAACTGTACCCACCAAGGCACAATCCCGTCGAAAGCTCTCCGTCATGCGGTTGATTCCTTGATGAAATACAATCGAAACCCCATGTTTCGTGCTATTTCTGAGCCTAAGGTGTTGGATTACCAAACCATGTTGCGCAGTGCCAATCAGGTGATCAGCAAACAGGTTGCTATGCGGGCGCGGTTCTATGCGCGCAACCATGTTGCCATGTTTCACGGCGATGCCAGTTTTGTCGATAAGAACACCCTGCTATTGCGCGACGGTGAGCATGCCAATGACATCCTGCGCGCCGAGCACATCGTAATTGCTACCGGTTCACGCCCTTATCGTCCGCCGGAAGTTGACTTTAGCCATCCACGCATGCTCGACAGCGATACCATCTTGACGATGACGGAAACGCCCCGTCGCATTGTAATTTATGGTGCTGGGGTCATCGGTTGTGAGTACGCGTCGATCTTCAGCGGCCTGGGTGTCAAAGTGGATCTGGTTAACCCCGGCGCGCGGTTGTTGGCTTTTATGGACGATGAAATCTCCGATGCCTTGAGCTATCACATGCGCAACCATGGCGTTTTGATTCGTCATAATGAAACCTTCAAAAGTGTGAAGGGTCTAGACGACCACATCGAACTTACGCTTGAAAGTGGCAAGGTATTGAAAGCTGAAGCCTTTATGTGGGCGAACGGCCGAACCGGTAATACCGATGGTTTAAATCTTGAATCCATTGGCTTGGAAGCGAACTCGCGAGGCCAGTTAGTGGTTGATAAAGAATACCGTACCAGCATAGACAACATCTTTGCGGTGGGTGATGTGATCGGTTGGCCCAGTCTTGCCAGCGCCGCTTACGATCAAGGCCGGAGCGCTGCCGGAGCCATTGTGAATGACTTCACCGCAACCTATTTTACGGACATTCCGACGGGCATCTACACGATTCCCGAAATCAGTTCGGTGGGCAAAAATGAACGCGAACTCACCGAAGCCAAGGTGCCTTATGAGGTGGGTAAAGCGTACTTTAAGGACACCGCGCGTGCCCAGATCACAGGCGAAGACACTGGGGTGTTAAAAATCCTGTTTCATCGTGACACGCTGGAGTTGCTTGGGATTCATTGTTTTGGTGAACAGGCCGCCGAAATTTTGCACATCGGGCAAGCCATCATGGAGCAGAAGGACGGCGGCAATACCCTGGAATATTTCGTCAGCCATACCTTCAACTATCCGACCATGGCTGAGGCGTATCGGGTGGCGGCACTCAACGGTTTGAACCGGCTGGAAGACTAAACTGGTGTTGGCCGAAAGCCTAACGATAACGATGCACGCGTAGACTGGAAACAAAGGGTTCGAGATCCAGTTTCTGGTCACTGCGCACGGCCCGTTGCCGCTGCTTTGGCGGTGTATCGGGGGGTTGTGTTATGTCAGGAAAGGCGAAGGTGTCGTCCGTCGGCATAAAAATTGGCATGGCGACATTGAACGCTTCGCGGGCGTCACTGTTGTACCGTAGGTTGGCGCGAATCAGCGGCGCTTGCTGTTGTACTTGCGCTAGAGGCTCGTGTTCGGGAAGGCTTGCGACGCGTTGATATTCCAACCGGATATGGGTTTTTTCCAGGCCCAGTTTAAACAATTTTTCCAACACTTGATCGCGCGTGACCCGCTTAATGCTGCGCCCGCTGCTGTACCAGTTGAAGGTGATTTTTTTGGGTACCTCGGTCACGACGGGCAGGCTGCGGCTAAATTGTTTTAGGTGAAGGCGGACCATGCCTTCTTTTTCTAGAGCGCCCTGCACATGGCTGGAGCGCTTGACCAAACGGGCGGAGGTTTCCGGCCACAACTCCGGTTTATTTTTCTTCAGTTCCAGCAAGTGTTGATGGAAGCGAGCCTTCAAGTCGTTGCTCCGTACCACCATACGCATAATTGCCGGACTCACTTTAACCACACCGATGTGGTGTCGGGTGGCCCGACCGTCTTGCCCATCCAAATACCAAATATCTTCCAACGCCTGACACAGCCGTTTGATGGTTTCGTTGTGGTGCACGGTGCCCCACATCCAGCTTTGTGGGACTTCTTGCCGGATTTTTAACGTTAATTGCTGGGTAACGACCAGCCAGTCATCAAACAAGTAGGTCAGTTCGCGGGACATGGTTCTAGTGGTTCTGAAAACGTTTCAGGTACCTTCGCCAAGGCGCTGAGGAAAACATCCAACGTCGCATCTTTCTGGTGCGCATGTTCGCTCAAATAGCGCCGGTATTGTCGGGCCCCTGGCCGGTCATGAAACAGGTTGAATAAGGGCTTGAGCAAGTGATTGAGTCGCACCCCGGACGCCAGTTGTTGTTCTAGATACGGAAGCATGCGCTCCGCTACGGTGTGCGCGCTCGGTGAAGGCTGTGTGCTGCCCATTAACGCTTGGTCAACCTGCGCCAACAGCATGGGGTTATGCCAGGCGGCGCGCCCCATCATAACGCCGTCAACATGATCCAGATGACGTTTACTGTCCTCTAAGGTTGCAATGCCCCCATTCAACACAAAGGTCAAATGTGGGAAGTCGCGTTTCAGTTGATACACCCTGGCGTAATCCAGTGGTGGAATTTCACGATTCTGTTTGGGACTTAACCCCTGCAACAGGGCTTTCCGTGCATGCACAATAAAGGTGTCGCAACCGCCATCAGCCACCGTGCCAATAAAGTCGCACAGGAATTCATAGCTGTCGAGATCATCGATGCCGATGCGGTGTTTGACGGTAACCGGCAGGGAGACCGCATCGCGCATAGCCTTTACGCCATCACGGACCAAGTTGGCATGTCCCATCAATACGGCACCGATCAGGCCGTTTTGTACCCGGTCACTGGGGCAGCCGACGTTGAGGTTCACTTCGTCGTAGCCCCACTGCTCGGCAAGGCGTGCACAATGGGCAAGGTCATCGGCAGCATGACCACCGAGTTGCAGAGCAATAGGGTGCTCTGCTTCATCGTAGGCCAGAAAACGTTCAATGTCGGTGCCATGAATGAGGGCGCCAGTGGTCACCATTTCCGTGTACAACAAGGTATGCTGGCTGAATTGACGCCAAAAATATCGGCAATGCCGATCGGACCAATCCATCATAGGGGCGGTGGCAAAACGACGATTTATAGCTTGGGGCACGTTGATCTCGGTAATTTTTCGCTAAGTCGGCTATTCTAATGCTTAGTGGCCTTAGGGCATAGGGTAGATATGCCTATTTTGGCCTACAGCGCTTCACAACACCGATAAGACAGGTCAACATACTGACAGACTTTCAGCTCAACATGGTACGATGCCTGAGCGACACGCGTGGTAATGGAATCTAGAATATGGCAAACAGTGCGACCTTTTTGGCGCTCAAAACAGAACTGACAAAAACCGTCGAGGAAGCACAGCGTTCCTTAGAGCAATACCTGTCGTATTCACACAGTTTGCAAGACTGGCAAAGCACGGTTGATGCATTTCAACAATTACGCGGCATATTTATTATGCTGGAGCATCAAGGTGCCTCGTTGTTGTGTGAAGAAAGTGTGCACCTGATGCAGTTCTTGCCGGTTGACCGTCTAGAAGGTCAGGAACAGGCGTATGACGTCATTACCCGGACGTTGGTCATTCTGCAGAAATATTTGGAATTCCAAGAACTCAATAAAGCACCTCTGCCAGAAATTCTACTGCCAATGCTGAATGAGCTTCGGCGCGCCCGAAATGCATCTCTATTGCGTGAAGGTTGTTTTCACCGTTTTCGCTTTGAACCGACGAATGACGCCCCTACGGTGTTTGCATTGTCGGATGAAGGCCGAGGTAGTCTGCGCACCTATCGACACATGTTTCAGGCAGGACTGTTGTATGCCCTACGGGAACAACAGCCGCGACGAGCCCTCAAGTACATGGCTCTGGCATTGACGAGAGTCCAAAAGCAAATGTTGGACACGCCGCTGCAGAGCTTCTGGGAGTTGGCAGCATTAGCCGCCGAAGGCTTGGCCAGTCAAGAGTTGACCACGTTATCAGCGGTCCGCCGTCGCTGGTATGGTCAACTGGATCGTGAATTGCGCAAACTGATCAGCGGCGAAGTACCCGAGTTGACCGCGACGCCCATTAATGCATTAGTGCAGGATAGCCTGTATTTCATTGCCTTATCCGCCGATGCCTCGCCCGCTTGTATGACATTCCAGCAACAGCACCCGCACATTGCCTTACCTTACAGCGCCCGTCACCTTGCCGAGCAACGTGAATTATTGACGGCGCCAGGTACCTCCGTGTTGCACAGCGTCTCTCTCGCCTTGCACGAAGAATTCATGAAGGTGCAGGATATGGTGGACAGTGCGGCGCGTCCTGAAGGAGCGTTCTCGGCACATACCTTGCGTGACCATTTGGTGCGAGTTGCCGACACATTGGAAATGGTGGGGTTAATGAGCCCGGCTAATGTTATCCGGCGTATGTGGACGATGGTTAAGGACTGGCCGGATAATATCGCCGCACAACACGAAGACTTGATGACCATTGCCAATGCCGTACTCTACGCGGAATCAGCCTTGGATAGGTTGACCAAAAAAGGCATTAGAGATTCTGCTGCGGATGAAGCAACCGGTGCACGTAGCGTTATGTTGGAGTCGGCGCAAGCCGCCGTACTCGACGAAACGGAGGCGGGACTCACAGTGGCTAAACGAGCCATTACAGCCTATATGGAAAACGATCACGACAGCATGCACCTGGCGAATGTGCCCAGCACGTTGAGCGGCATAAGAGGTGCGTTGATGTTCCTGCAGGCAGCCGATGCTGTGATGATCGTTGAGCAATGTATGCGCTTTGTGGTGGGTTTGCAGAACAATCACATTCGGGTCACCAACGATCAATTGGAAGCCTTTGCTGATGCATTGAGCAGCCTGGAACTTTATTTAGAAAGTTTACTGAATGGGCAGGACAACCCGGACCTCTTGCGCATGGCACGAGCCAGTGTAGTGCAATTGCCCAGCCGTTTAAAAGGAGCCTAATCATGACCTTATTGGTCATTCTTTTCGTCGTACCGGCGGTCTTAGCGTTGGTGTTGGCCGTTTGGATATTGCTGCGGTTTGCCTGGTGGAAAGGGTTTTTCATTGGCGTGTTTGGCTTGGGGTTGTTGCTCGGTGCCTTATTGCTGGGTTTAGCAACCCTGACTTTAATTCATTACCAGTTGGCTTCAGGATCGACCTTCCTGGGTACCATTACGGTACGTGATGAAGCTCCGCAACAGTATGTAGTGACCGTTGCGCAAGAGCGGCTGGCGGAGAGCTATGATCTCGAAGGTGACTTATGGCGCGCCGTTGCGGTGCAATATGATGTACCGCGCTGGCTTGTTGCCGGTGAAACCCTGCCTGTGGTGCAATTGACACGTATAGAAGCACGCTTTCTATTGATGGAAGATGAGTTAGCCGCACAACGACAGGCACCCGGAGTGGCTTGGTTTACACGCTTGGGTGAGTGGATGTTAGGGCAAATGTTTGTCCGTCAGGAACATTACACCCCCTTATTGCCATTAACGGTGCAGGCGATTTTTTCTTTGGACTGGCAGGGTGATCGATTGGTGTTACGCGGCGTCAATGAGCCGGCTGAGGAGGCACTGCGGCGCTGAGCTTCTGGCGTTGGCCTTGCGGCGTCGGCACCGCAAGGCCAGTATCGTGTCGTCGGTACTGACATTCGGCCGCATTAAAGCCCGAATAAATCGCCCAGTTTGGTCGCCAGCATCATGTTACCTTCCACTTTAAGGCTGCCGCTCATAAAGGCTTGCATGCCAGAGGTTTCACCCGCCATCAAGTCCTTCATCGTGTCGCTGTTGAGGCGTAGGGTGACACTGGGGTCATCGTGCTCGCCTTCACCCATGTGGCAGGCGGCGTCTTTAATGGCCAGGTAAAAGGTGGTGCCCTCTACATCAAACTGGAACACTTCTTCCATATCATCGGCCGCATCGGCGTTGAAACGGGATTGGAAGGCGGAAAATTGTTCGTTGAGATCGGTCATAATGCCTCTTATACGGTTGTTTTAAACACCAGTTTAAACGCACCGGGAGACGAATACCAAGCCATGCGTGCAATAACGTGATGGATTAATAACTGGAGGAAACATGTGGTCTGAATATCTGATATTTCTGTTGAAAACCGTCACAATTGTGGTGGCATTGGCGCTCCTCATCGGGTTGCTGGCGGGCATGGCCCGGCGTCAGTCGGATGAAGAGAAGGGCAAAATTCGGGTCGAAAATGTCAGCAAAAAGTTGGAAAAGCTTAAACAACGTCTGTCAGAAGCCTTGGTAACCGATAAAAAAGCACTCAAGAACATGCGCAAGGCAGAGAAAAAAGCGCAAAAAGCCGCGGCGAAAAACTCAGAAGATCCAGCGAAGCCCAAGGCATGGGTACTGGACTTTAAAGGCGATATGCAGGCGTCACAGGTGCATGCGCTGGCGGAGTCCGTGTCGGCGGTACTGCATATGGCTACGCCGCAAGATACCGTTGTTCTGCGTTTGGAAAGTCCTGGTGGTGTGGTGCATGGCTATGGCCTCGCCGCGTCGCAACTCGCTCGGCTCAAAGCCAAGCAATTATCGTTGGTCATCGCGGTCGATAAAGTGGCCGCGAGCGGTGGCTACATGATGGCGGCCTTGGCTGATCGCATTGTTGCCGCGCCCTTTGCGGTGGTGGGGTCTATTGGTGTCGTGGCGCAATTGCCTAACCTGCATCGCTTTCTAAAGCGCAATGACATTGATATTGAGCTGCATACTGCCGGGGAGTTTAAACGGACCTTAACGGTATTGGGTGAAAACACGGAAGCAGGGCGGGAAAAATTCAAGCAGGACTTAGAGAACATACATCGATTGTTTAAAGATCATGTTGTCAAGGCGCGTCCTGCGTTGGACATTAATGCCGTATCGACGGGCGAATTCTGGTTTGGCACCGATGCGTTGGCGCGTGGATTGGTGGATGAACTGGCGACCAGCGACGATTTGTTGCAGGGCTTTCATGAAACCCATCAGGTCTATCGCGTCAGCTTTGAAACACCGCAACCCTTGGCGAAAAAACTCAGTGCGGCAGCCATGCTGTTTGTTGACCAGCTCTACGGCAAGCTGGCCGGGCGCTCCATGCCCTTTCAGTAGCGTAGTTTAAGCCTTGCGTTATTGGGGGCCGTTGGTGACATCGACATAGAGTGTCAACGACTGCCCCGGTTGCAGGTACTGGCGGCTTGCGGCATCGGGGTTCCAGCGCTGAATTTGATTGACCGACACATTGAATCGATCCGCGATGCGATGCAGTGAATCTCCGTTTCGTACCGTGTAGCCTACCCGGCGTATCACGCTTCTGCTGGCTGGACCAGTGCTTACTTGCATTTGAGCTGCTCGATCAGGTGTGGTCCATATGACCAGGGTATCACCGACAATGATCGGATCCGTCGGCGCTTTACCGTTCCACTGGGCGAGCTGTCGCAGGTTTACGTTGTAGGTGCGCGACAACTCCCAAAAAGAATCCCCCGCTTGCACAACATAGTCGATGCGTTCCAGACCATTACCGGGTGCTTGATTTTGCCGTCTATCCAGACGTTGATCGGCGCTAAACCGATACTCCGTGGAGGCCGCCGTAGCGGTTGGAATGAAAAGATGATCGCCAGCACGAATGATGCTGCCGCGCAAATTGTTCACATCTTGCAACACTTCAACCGTTGTTTGATGTGCCCGTGCTATGGTGATGAGCGAATCACCCGGACGAATTTGATACCGTGCCCAGTTAACCCGTTGCTCGGGTGGTAAATACGCCAGCTCTTCACGCAGTATGGGGGCCGCTTCTTTTGGTACGAGCAAATAATGCGGACCGTCGGGGTGGGTTGCCCATTGGTTGTAACCGGGATTCAATAAATACAGTTCATCCAGAGAAATGTCCGCCAGACGAGCGGCTTGGGCTAAATCCATTTGACCTTCAATATCGACCACATCGAAGTAAGGATCGGTACTCATCACGGGTAACGTCAGTCCGTAAGCGGATGGGTCAGCCACAATGCGCGCCAGGGCAATCATTTTGGGTACATAGGCCCGTGTCTCAGCCGGGAGATTCAAGTGCCAGAAATCGGTTGGCCGACCGCGCTCACGATTGATGCGTTGCGCACGACGTACTGTCCCGGCACCGGAATTGTAAGAGGCAAGTGCCAGCTCCCAGTCGCCATCAAATTGGCGTCCAAGGTCTTGCAAGAACGCGATGGCTGCGCCGGTGGAAGCCACTACATCGCGTCGACCGTCATACCACCAGTCTTGTTTTAAACCATAATAGGTTCCGGTGCCGGGAATGAATTGCCACATGCCGGATGCACGGCCATGCGAATAGGCGAAAGGGTCATAGGCACTTTCGACCACCGGCAGCAAAGCAATTTCAATGGGCAGGCCAGAATTAAGAATTTCTTGATAGACATAGGGCAGGTAACGGCGCGCACGATTAGCAACCCGGTCGAAATAGCCCTGATTGCGGCTGTACCAACGCAGTTCGGCGTCCACCCTGGCATCATCGATGTCCAGATTCATGGTGAACCGAGAGCGCATTTCGTGCCATAGATCGCGTTCATACGCCGATAATTGGCGAGGCCAGTCAAACGCAGACGTCGTATTAAACCGTTCTGGAAACAGCAAGGAAACGTCTTCCAGAATATGGTCTTCCGCATATTCCGGTGCGGGCGCTAGAACGGCTCGCTCGATGACCGGTGGATTGATTTCCATGATGGGCACAGGCTTCATGGGTTCGACAGCCACCGGTTCCGTGACGACGGGTTCTGGCGGGGTAGGTAAAATAGTGGGTTCAACGATTATGGCCGGTGAAGCATCGGATACCTGTGCAGTATCCGGTAAAATGGTCTGACAGCCGACGAACGTCAGTGCAAAGGCAACCGGCCATACATGGATAACGCGAAATGTGTTGGGTAATCGCACAGAAACAACCTTCATTTATACATGGATTGAGCGTCGTTTTGAGGATGCTCAATGGAGGTCCACCGGTGCGCAGGCATTATCAGATGCGCCTTCCGGTTGGCTGGTATACCATAGTGCATCAAGTATAAACCTGAATGCGGTCTACATTGTTCAGTATCGGCCAGTGAGCGTCAAGGTTGAGCCTGAAGCGGTCGCATTGATTTTACACTCAACTTGGGCATTACATGCGTTTTTCGACATGGCTTACTGCACTTAAACAGCGCTGGATTAAACCGGTCGGTCAGGCGAAAATCCCTGAACAACAATTAAACGCCTGGTATCGAACAGAGTTAGGCGAAGCCCTTTACCGCACCGAGTGCGGCGTTTTAGCGCCGATGCTCAGTGCGGGATATCATCCTTTTTTGGTGCAAATTGATGGCGGGTTATATCGCCCGTTATTTGATGTGCGGAAAACCAAAAACAAAGTGGCGGCGATTTTGGCCCGACACGACAACCGGGCTGTGTGCCCGGTCATTCAGTCAGACCCTGAACATCTGGCGTTACAGGCGTCCTCGGTCGATATGTTGATTCTGCATCATGTTATGGAATATTCGGAAAATCCGCACCGTATTCTGCGTGAAGCGGTGCAGGCCTTGCGCCCGGGCGGCCAGTTGATGATCATGGGGTTTAATCCGTTCGGCTTTTGGGGGGTATCCCGCATTTTCCGACGGCATCGACCCATGCCCTGGGCGGGGCAATTTATCAGTGCCAACCGGGTGGCTGATTGGTGTCGGTTGCTCGATTGCGAGCCTTTAAACACGCAGTACTACTACCACTGGCCACCCATGACACAGGCATCCTGGAAGCGTAGAGTTCGGTTTCTCAATGCGCTGATACGGAATGTCCTACCCATCGCGGGTGCGGGTTATTTGTTGGTGGTGCGGAAAAATCAGTTAGAAATGTTACATGATCATCGCTGGTCACCAGCACTGTTTATGAAGGATAAAGTTATGACAAAACGACGCGGTCAGGTAACCCAATAATGGACGTTGTGCTCTATACCGATGGAGCCTGCAAAGGCAATCCAGGGCCCGGCGGTTGGGGAGCCTATTTGCAATACGGTGCGCATGAAAAATTGCTGCACGGCGGGGAAGCTCAAACCACCAATAATCGAATGGAACTGCGCGCCGCCATTGAAGGGCTAGCCGTGCTGAAGCGGGCCAGTAAAGTAAAACTGTACACCGACTCATCGTATGTAAAAAACGGTATCGAGAGTTGGCTGGCCGGCTGGAAGAAAAACGGTTGGCGTACGTCGGCGAAGAAACCTGTCAAAAATGAAGATTTATGGCGTCAACTGGATGCTCTGGTGCAGCAACACGATGTGCAGTGGTTTTGGGTGAAGGGTCATGCCGGGAATCCGGGTAATGAAAAAGCTGACGCGTTGGCGAATATGGGTGCGCAAGAATATATCTAACGGGGATTATTGAACCATGCGACAAATTGTACTGGATACGGAAACCACAGGCTTGGACCCGTCACAAGGGCACCGCGTTATCGAAATAGGCTGCGTAGAACTGGTGGGTCGAAAACATACCGGGCGACATTTTCATTGTTACATCAACCCCGAACGTGACGTGCCTGCGGATGCCATTGCCATACACGGTATTACCAATGAGTTTTTGCAGGACAAACCACGATTTGCCAGCATTGTTGATGAGTTTTTGGAATTTGTGTCGGGCGCCGAGTTGGTGATCCATAACGCACCTTTCGATATGGGATTTCTGAACCATGAATTGCGTTTGTTAAAATCTTCAGCAGCGCCTTTGCAGAAGTCCTGTTCAGTGCTGGATACACTCTATTTGGCGCGGCAAAAACACCCCGGCCAGAAGAATAATCTTGATGCACTATGTAAGCGCTACGGCATCGATAATGGCCACCGGACACTGCATGGGGCGTTATTGGACGCTGAAATTCTGGCGGACGTGTATTTGTTCATGACCGGCGGTCAAACCACTCTTGAACTGGCGGCCGAGCATCACGGGGATGCACAGCAAACGGCCAGTTCAGCAATGTTGAAGGCGTCCGTCAATCAAGAAGACTTACGGGTGGTAACGGCTAGTGCGGCTGAACTGGCCGAGCACGAAAGGATCTTATCGCTTATCGACAAGAAATCCGCAGGTGCTCTCTGGCGTTGATGCGGAAAGAACACATCCCTAATAACGTGTTGCCTTCTATCAATGCAGTTGGCGTCGAATGACGCCCACGTACTTGCCTTCAATGGCGAAAACGTCTTCGTCGGTTACGATTATGTCGTCAAACGCTTCGTTTTCTGCCACCAAACGGATGCATTGTTGTTCTCGAAAATATCGCTTCAAGGTCACATCTTCATTGATCCGCGCCACAATGATATCGCCATCCCTCACTTGAGCCGTTTTCGCGACTGCCACCAAATCATCGTCAAATACGCCAATATCTTTCATGCTCATGCCATTTACCCGCAGTAAGAAATCGGCACGGGGAGAAAAGAAGTCAGGTGCTACCGGGCAGTATTCATCAATATGTTCTGCGGCGAGGGTAGGGCTGCCCGCCGCTACACGGCCAATCACGGGCAGGCCAGCATGCGCAGGATCCATGGCTGTGGTGTTGCTGATTGACTCGTCATTTTCGAGTGCGGGTAAACGCAAACCACGTGATGCGCCGGGAATCATTTCAATGGCGCCTTTACGAGCCAGAGCTTTTAAATGCTCTTCTGCTGCATTCGCTGACTTAAAGCCGAGTTCACGCGCGATTTCCGCGCGCGTCGGTGGCATACTGTGCGCGTCCATATATGAGCGAATGAAGTCGAGTACTTGTTGCTGCCGTGCGGTAAGTTTTATCATGTTATCGACCTGTTTATTTATCCATATCTGTTTGCATATACAGTATAGTGTTGATCGAAATGATGTCAACGTTCAATCGGTTGTCTCTACGTTATAGCCTGGATGTTTTTTCAAGCAGTGAAGGTGAAGGAGTGAGTTCCCCGCAATGAAAAGCAGTTCTGATTTATTTCCGGTGACTTTGCTCACTGCGGAGCTTAAGCCGCAGTGGAATGAGGATACCTATCTGTTAAAGCCCAATAATTCGGGCGATCCAACCGTGTCTTTTGCGTTAACACGGTTCAGTGTTGACCCAACAAAAAAAGGCAAGCCGATTCTTTGGTTGCCTCCCTTCTTACATGGTCGTGGTGAATGGTTAGCCTATGCTGAACTTTGGGTAAAGACCCTATTAAACGCAGGCTATGATCTATGGTTCCTTGAATGGCGGGGCCATGGCGCCAGTGTGTTTAACGAGCAATGGTCAAGTAACCGTTTGCATTTGCTGGCGTGGTGCGATGTGCCAGCGGCATTGGATTTCATTGTTGAGCAAAGTGATTCGCCGGTGAAGATTGTCGCCGAGTCTTCCGCCGCGCAAGTCTGGGTGAAAGCCATGGCGTATGAAAAAACATTACCGATTGTCGGTTCACTTTTATGGTATCCCGCGCTCGGACGCCTAAGCTGCGCGACTTACGTCACGCGCATGAACTGGGAAAGCCATGCCTTGGAATCAACGCGTGGCGGGGTGAAGCATCGAACCGGGCATGAAAGCTTGAATCGTCATCTCTTTGATGAACTGATGTTGGGGCAGCGTGCCTTATTGGGTCGTTGGCAGTCCGGCGTGTTTCCCGGTCGTTTGCGGGTTATTGAAGATCCGGCGTTAGAAAAGCCGTTGACCAAGTGGATGTCCAGCTTGGGTGATGCTGAGTATCAAACCAAAGCCGACTACTATCCACCCGGTAAGGTGTCTCCGGCGCTGTGGGCCAATTGGTTGGATGAGCTGGATCCGTAGGTATGTCAGGCAGTAGGTGTACCTAGGGGTGTGTCTCCGGCGCTCCACGGCAGGCCGGGAGTGACCGAGAAAAATGCTTAAGCATTTTTCTCGCCCTGTGGGCGCCTAAGGGCGGTGTCAAATGCTGGCGCATTTGATCGCGCCTTGAGGCATACCCCTAGGTACACCTACTGCCTAGAACAGGAAGAATCTAGGCCATGCGCTTCGGCAATACATCCTTCAACTTGGCATGCATTTTCCGAATGCTGTCTTCCGTTGCGTCCCAGCCAATGCAACCATCGGTCACCGACACGCCATACTGCATCTCCGCACGGTTGGACGACAACTTCTGGCTGCCAAAATTGATGTTGCTTTCAATCATCAAGCCAATGATGGATTGGTTGCCTTCTAGAATCTGGTTGGCGACATTCTCGGCTACCAGTGTCTGAAGCGCGGGGTCTTTATTCGAGTTGGCGTGTGAACAATCCACCATGATGTTGGGTAGTAGCCCGGAGGCGCGCATTTCCTGTTCGCACAGTGAAACGCTCACTGAATCGTAGTTCGGTTTGCCACTACCACCGCGGAGTACAACGTGTCCGTGCGGGTTGCCTTTCGTATGAATGATGGCGACCTGACCTTCGCCATCAATACCGAGGAAGCGGTGTGGTTTGCTCACTGACATCAGCGCATTAATAGCGACTTGTAAACCGCCATCAGTGCCATTTTTAAAACCCACTGCGGACGACAAGCCGCTGGCCATCTCGCGGTGGGTTTGCGATTCGGTGGTACGTGCGCCGATGGCCGCCCAGGAGATCAAATCCTGCATGTACTGTGGCGAAATAGGGTCAAGCGCTTCGGTCGCGGTTGGCACACCCATTTCGGCGATGTCAGACAGCAATTGGCGACCTATGGCGAGTCCATCTTCAATTTTGAAGGTGTCGTTCAGGTAGGGGTCATTGATCAAACCCTTCCAGCCCACGGTTGTCCGTGGTTTTTCAAAATACACCCGCATCACCAGCAACAGGGTGTCAGAGACTTCTTCGGCCAGCTTCTTGAAGCGCTGGGCGTAGTCTTTGGCCGCATCAATATCGTGGATAGAGCAAGGGCCTACCACGAGAAATATACGATGGTCTTCGCGCTTCAAAATGTTGTTGATGGCGACTCGACCGGCATTGATGGTATTTGCCGCAGCATCGGTCAAGGGGATGCGACGCTTAAGTTCGGCCGGCGTTATGAGAACTTCCTGCGACTCAACATTGAGGTTTTCGGTAATAACGGTCATCTTGCTTCCAATAGTTATTCGCACCAGTTGGATCAGGCTGAATATAATTCAGTGCACACATTTCAATCGCTGGGCTTTTTTAATGACTGGCGAAATCGACACGTTTGCCGACTTGCCTGTTGCTCTCTTGAGCGGCCATTTTATCATCATCGTTCAATGCCTCACAGGGTATGGTCTGGCTATTTCATTGGAATATGCTAAATTCTGTCTATCGATTGGATAGTGAAAAAATAGATCAATTTTCTAACAGTGAACGGAAAAATCGATAGAGGTAGAAATTCAGACAAAGTTGCCTTTGCGGAACTTGACGGTTGTTTCAATACATCGGTATTGATGGAGTCCATAGCAGTATGTCAAAAGCTAAAGCCAATAACGCCCGACGCGACTTGTTGTTTTTGATCGGCGCCTTCATCGCTGTGATTATTGCTGCCGTGGCGTTGACCCTGTTTTTCCGTTCCATTGCGCTGTCGCAATCGACCGGGAAAGGTAATTTTGTGACCGACATGCTGGGCATTAGCCCGCCACCACAGGTATCGCCCAATATCATTCCCATGCAGGATGCCTTTGTGGTCTGCCGAGCCCGTGTGATGTCAGATGCGGGAAGTCAACTGATGAATACGCGCTTTGATACGCGTTCATCGCGCTTCGATGCAGACCGAAATGAATACGTGATCTTCATGGACGTGTTCATGCGCCCCACGGATCGCAGCGGTGTACCGCTGGAATTGTGGAGCCGTTGCAACATTTCGGCCGTAACGCTGGAAATTACCGAGTTTCGCCTGAACAGCGACCAAGGCTTCTTTGGTTTGTTTGGAATTTAGGCGAGTCCTACAAAAGCGGTTGACCTCTGTATGCTGAAAAAGCATATTTAACTCTGTTTTTATAACAGGGCTTGGTTCATGAAGTTGCAGCAACTGCGGTACATTTGGGAAGTTGCCCACCACGATCTAAACGTGTCGGCAACGGCCCAGGTGCTCTATACCTCGCAGCCGGGTATTTCGAAGCAAATTCGCCTGTTGGAAGATGAGCTGGGTGTGGAGATCTTCGCGCGCAGCGGTAAACATCTCACCCGCGTCACGCCGGCCGGAGTAGCCATTCTGCAGGTGGTGGGCGAAGTGCTAAAAAAAGTGGAAAGCATCAAGCAGGTTGCTCAGGAATTCAGTGATGAAAGCAAGGGCAGTTTGTCCATTGCGACCACCCACACCCAAGCACGCTATGCACTGCCGCACGTTATCGAAGGGTTTATTAAGCGGTTTCCCGACGTTTCCCTGCATATGCAGCAGGGTACGCCGATGCAAATTGCCGAAATGGCGTCGAACGGTACAGCGGATTTCGCGATCGCCACTGAAGCCATGGAGCACTTCCACGACCTGATCATGTTGCCCTGTTACCGCTGGAACCGGAGCATCATCGTACCGAAAAAACACCCGTTAGCGACCAAGCCTCAACTCACCTTAGAGGACATTGCCGCATTTCCGTTGGTGACCTATGTGTTCGGTTTTACCGGACGTTCCAAGCTCGACGAGGCCTTCAGCAGCCGCGGCTTGGAAACCAAAACCGTGTTCACCGCCGCCGATGCGGATGTCATCAAGACCTATGTTCGTCTGGGCTTGGGGGTGGGTATTGTCGCCAGTATGGCCATGGACGACGAGCAAGACAGCGACTTGGTCACCCTGGACGCCAGTCATTTGTTTGAAGCCAGTGTCACCAAAGTCGGGTTGCGCAAAGGGGTGTTTTTACGCGGCTACATGTACAAATTCATCGAAGCCTTTGCCCCGCACCTGACCAAAAACCTCATTGATCAGGCTATGGCTTGCAGCACAAAGGCCGATGTCGATGAACTGTTTAAGCACGTGTCCTTGCCGACCTTCTGACGCTGCTGGTAGTAGGTGAATATTCAGAAAATATTTTTAACACCGACAGATTGAGAAAAAGTCATTGTTCGTAAAACCACTAAGGCGAAAATCTGGCTAGGCAAAAATGGCTGAGGAAGCGCAGCTTACTAACTGTAAGTGAGCATTTTGAAACCATTTTTAACACCGACAGATTGAGAAAAAGTGGTTTTACGCTTGATGCAAGCCGCACTCTTTCTGCGTCGCCTCCTCCCACCACCACCGCCCCTCACGCTCGTGCTGTCCTGGCAGTACGGGGCGGGTGCAGGGCTCACACCCAATGCTGACAAAGCCGCGCTCATGTAATGGATTGAAGGGCACATCAAACATTCGAATGTATTCCCAGACCTGTGCAGAAGTCCAATTCGCCAGCGGGTTGAACTTTACCAAGGGCTTATCCGGGCGCCCGAAAACACCGTCCAGCTCGACGGTCGCCACCGCCGAACGAGTACTCGGGCTTTGGTCTTTACGTTGACCCGTTATCCACGCATCCACGGTGGGGAGTTTTCGCTTGAGACTGTCTACTTTGCGAATTCCGCAGCATTCTTTGTGGTCGTCATCGTAAAAGCTGAATAAACCTTTGGCTTGGACAAAAGGCTCCAGCTTGGCCTGATCGGGGCTTAAGATCTCTAAATCTAATGCGTAGTGTTTGCGCACCTGATCAATAAAACGGTAGGTGTCGGCGTGCAAACGGCCTGTATCCAAGGTAAATACCTGCACCTGTTTGCTGACTTTCTTTGCTAAGTCAATTAACACGACGTCTTCGGCACCACTGAAAGAGATGGCGATACTGTCAAACTGCTCGTGCGCAAAGCGTAAAATGTCTTTGGGTGTCTTGCTGACCAAATTGTCTTGCCATTGTTCAATCTGTTCTGGGGTGATCATTGGGCTGTAGGGTTCACTTGGTTTATGTGTAACGCAGCATAGCAAAGGCGCCGTGCAAGCCAAAATACCAATTCTGACTATGGATATGTCACTGGTTCTAGTTGGCCGTGCAGGGCATAATGTGCGCCGCACGATGCATCACCAACGATTAAAATATCAGCAGAGGAGTCTACCCGTGGAAATAGCATGCCTTGACCTGGAAGGGGTATTGGTACCGGAAATCTGGATCGCGTTTGCCGAAAAAACAGGCATTGATGAATTGAAGGCGACGACTCGTGATATTCCTGACTACGATGTGTTGATGCGTCAGCGCTTAACGATTCTGGATCAGCATGGCTTAGGGTTGCCACAAATCCAAGAAGTCATTGCCACATTAAAGCCATTGGATGGCGCAGTCGAGTTTGTTGACTGGCTCCGGGAGCGCTTTCAGGTGGTCATTCTGTCGGATACTTTTTACGAGTTTTCGCAGCCCTTGATGCGCCAGTTGGGTTTTCCGACGTTACTCTGCCACCGTTTGGAGACCGACGCGAACGGCCGGGTCGTGAATTATCATTTGCGTCAAAAAGACCCTAAGCGGCAGTCCGTAAAAGCGTTTCACAGCTTGAACTATCGGTGCATCGCGGCCGGGGATTCGTACAACGACACCACCATGCTGGCCGAGGCCGACGCGGGCATTCTGTTTCATGCGCCCGCCAACGTCATTGCCGAATTTCCGCAATTTCCAGCCGTGCACACTTACGCCGATTTGAAGCAGGAATTCATGAAGGCGAGTCAACGCGAGCTGACATTGTAGTCCACTCGGCCCGAAAATCAGGGTAACGTTAAGCCTAAGGCCTCGACCAGATGCCGTATCTTGTCGTGCGTTTCTTCGAACTCTGCGGTGGCATCCGAATCCCACACGATGCCGCCGCCCGCCCAAGCCCATAAGTGCCCATTTTGCAAACCCAAAGTACGAATCATTATGTTGCTGTCGAGGGTTCCGTTTGCCGATTGATAAAAAATACTGCCGCAATAAGGCCCCCGACGGTGCGGTTCGAGTTCGGCAATAATTTCCATCGCCCGACGTTTCGGTGCGCCAGTAATTGAACCGCCCGGAAAGGCCTGCAACAGCGCACCCAAGGGCGATTGCTCGGGTTGCAGTTGCGCCGTGACGGTACTGACCAATTGATGCACATTAGCGAAGCTCTCCAAATCAAAGAGCTTCGGCACTTGAACACTGCCCGGCACCGCGCTGCGCCCTATATCGTTGCGCAGCAAGTCAACGATCATCACATTTTCGGCCCGGTCTTTGGTGCTGTGCAATAACGCGTCGCGCAGCGCTTGATCGATCTTTGGGTCGGCACTGCGTGGTCGGGTACCTTTAATCGGTTTGGTTTCCATGACGCCTTGCGCAATGTGCAGAAAGCGTTCTGGTGACAGGCTCAGCAACTGGGTATCGCCCAAGTCCACATAGGCCGCAAATGGCATGGGTGTAGCGGCTCTCAAGTGCGCATAGGTCGTCAGGGCAGCATGGGGCCAAGGCGCATCGAACTGCCGGGTTAAATTCACCTGATAGCAGTCGCCCGCCGCAATGTAGTCTTTCAGTCGTGCCATGCGTGCTTGGTATTGGCTGGCCGATAGACTGGTGTTCATGGTGCGGTGTCCCGGTTTGGCTAAGAGCGCGAGCGGAACGGTCAAAGGTTGCGGTTGCCACTGCTGAGCCATGCCCAAGAAGTAAGTCTGCTGTGTCTCGTGATCCAGTACCACGGCGTGGTCAAAGTCACCTACCCAAGCCAGCGGACTGTCAAAAACCTCGGCTATAGTCTGGCGCCGTGGGTCCGCTATGGAGACCCCCTGCATCAATTGACCCAGTTCGTAACTGAGGAAACCGATCAAACCACCGCAAAATCCAGACTTGTCGAATAGGGATTCGTCGGTCGGTTCGACCTGACTCTGCAAATTGGCCAAAGTGGCCGCCACCGAACCCCGATGGGTACGAGTACAGTGATAGGTGCCATCAGGCTGGCGTACCCACTCTTCCAATGCCTGAGCATGATGAGCGACAAAATAGCGCGCAGGCAATGCCGCGACCACCGAAAATCGTCCGAATGGAGCGCCGGGTTGGCAACTGTCGAGGGCCACAGTGAAGGGTAAATGTTGCAGGCCAGCCAACCAATGCACGGGATTTAATGGATCGAACGGAGTATCCACCATGAGAAATACGAGGGCTCGCAGAATCGTGAGAGGTGAGCTTAGTCAATTTCAACGTTAAATCAACGGCCTAGCGGTTTTCAGACCGACTTTTTCGTCAATGATGCTTGCCGAATGCAAAACGAGGCCAAAGTGAAAAATTAGTTGACAGTGACGGCTTTAAGGTCTGTTATGAAGAGGTAACGGTAACACGATCGTATTCCTTGTTAATCTACGTGGAGCCGTCAGGGCCCGTTAGTGCGTTTTCATGGCCCTGCACCGCCCCAGCCACCTGGAGGTGTTTATGACTGTACAAGCGCAATCCGGTGTTTTTTGGCGTATCGTTGATGAAAGCGGCACAGGACCAGATTCTGTGACGTTGGTGTTTCAAACGCCCAGTGATACCCACGGTAACCTGCAATTGGAAACCGATATTGTCACAGCTGAGTTCTTGTCGTGTGTTGGACGTTCCCACATTGATGTGGAATGGACCACGGAGGACTCGGAGCTACTGTCCATTTTGTTACAAAAGCAATTCCCTGAACGTTTTGATGCTGAAAACAGCATGCGTCTTGATCTTTCGGACGACGCCATCATCGATACGCTGGCGGTGATCGCTGCCGCGCGCTTTGGTGACGCGCAAGACGGCGCAGATTGGCTGTCACAGCGCCCTTGGAACACCATTCAGCGCTCGTACGAAGTGGGCGATATGGTATCGCTGGCAACGGAAGAGGGCTTCTGTTTAGGGGTGTTGGTAACCCTGGATGCCGTGGAAGGTGAAGTGGTGCTGATGCAGCAAGTCGATGGTCAGTCGGGTGAATGTGCTGCCCGTTTGCATGAACGCATTCGCGTATACAAGGCTGACCTGTTGCCCGATACCTTTGCTCATGTGCTACCTAACGAAGGAGAAACCCGACACTAAACTGCCGTGCTGGTGCCCCGTACGCCGGTGCGGGGCGAACCTAATTCAACCATGCCCAACAATGGCTAAGGACTGTTGAATGAGTGAAATGAAGATTTACGCGCTCGACACCAACGTATTAATTCATGACCCTAACGCTCTGTTTAATTTTGAAGAACACGCCGTACTCATCCCCATGGTGGTATTGGAGGAGTTAGACAAACTCAAAGTCGGCACCACGCCACTGGCCGCCGATTGTCGCCAAGCCGTTCGCACCATAGATCGCATCATTGCCGACGCTGCACCCGCCGATGTTATTAAAGGTGTGCCGATACCCCGTGCCGATGGCAGCTATTTAGGGCGCCTGTCCATTTTAATGCCTTACGGCGAATCGCCCACCTCGGGCACATTACAAGCCCACATTAACGACAATAAAATCATTAATGATTTGCTGCACCTGCAACGCAAGTACGCGGGCAGCAAAGTGGTGTTGGTCACGAAAGACATCAATATGCGCCTAAAAGCGCGGGGTTGCGGCCTCGATGCCGAGGACTATCACAATGACCAATTGATTACCGACATTGATCGCTTGAACAAGGGTTACATTCAAGTAGAAGGCGATTTTTGGGACGCCATGGAAGCGCAAGGGCACTTGGAAATCGACGGACAGAAAGAACAAAAGATACCGCGCGCGCATTTGGACAACCTGATTGGCCCGGAATATTTTCCGTGCCAATTCATTCGCGATGAGCGTGATTTCATTGGTCGCATTTTGGCGGTCGAAGAAGATACCGTGACCTTGGAATTGTCGAATGAAGGCATTTTAATGCGCCAGAAAGCGTGGGGTTTGAATCCGCGCGATGCCTTTCAAGCGATGGCCATGCGTCTGTTGCTTGACCCCAATGTGGACCTTGTATCACTGAACGGACCAGCCGGTTCCGGTAAGACCATTCTGGCGTTAGCCTGTGCGCTGGAGCAAACCGTTGAAACCAAATTGTATAAACGTATTGTGGCGACCCGCAGCACGCGTGGCCTCGATGAAGATATCGGCTTTTTGCCCGGTACTGAAACCGACAAAATGGCCCCGTGGCTGGGCGCCTTTACGGACAATCTGGAAGCGTTACACGCCGAAGACTACGACCCCAACAGCAGTGAACATTACGTTGGCGCCAACATGCCGTTGCACTTCAAGTCGATGAACTTTGTCCGAGGGCGCAGTTTCCAACACACGCTGTTGATTGTGGATGAAGCGCAAAACCTGACCCCGCACCAAATTAAAACCATCATCACCCGAGCTGGGGAGGGCACAAAAGTTGTGTGCTTGGGCAATCTCGCGCAAATAGACACCCCCTACTTGGGGCCAACGAGTTCCGGATTGACCTACATGACCGAGCGCTTTAAGAGCTTTGAGTTTGGCGGTTCGTTGAGTTTGTTGGGGGTGGCCAGGTCTCGATTGGCGGCCTATGCCGAGCAATATTTGTAAATCGTCCAGCGTGGAGTGCCACCCGGCACTCCACGAGCCAATAACGGCGAGCTTTGCAGAACCGGGACTCTGCGTTAGACTCGACCTACAATCGGCTGTACGAGTGGAATAAGATGGTTACTGTGATGTTGGTCGATGATCATGATCTCGTTCGCACCGGTATTAAACGGCTGTTAGAAGACATTGACACCATCAAAATCGTTGGCGAAGCCAGCAGTGGCGAGCAGGCGCTGATTATGGCGCGTGAGCTTAAACCTCAAGTCATGCTGATGGACGTGAAAATGCCCGGTATCGGTGGTCTGGAAGCGACACGTCGCCTCCACGCTGCCCAACCGCAAACCAAGATTATTGTCGTGACATCCTGCACCGAAGACCCCTTCCCCAGTCGGCTTCTGAAAGCCGGAGCTGCCGGTTATTTGACCAAAGGCGCGGGTATTGAAGAAATGGTCTTAGCGATCAACTCGGTAGCGCGTGGGCAGCGCTATTTAAGCCCCGAAATCGCCCAGCGAATGGCGCTGAGCAGTTTTGCCGGCGAAAGTAGTGAAAACCCTTTGGATGCCCTGTCGGAACGCGAAATGCAGATCACCATGATGATTGTGAACTGTCACAAGGTGCAGGCTATTTCCGATAAACTGTGTCTCAGCCCAAAAACGGTAAATACCTACCGTTACCGCATTTTTGAAAAACTAAATATTGCCAGTGATGTTGAATTGACTCACCTCGCCTTGCGTCATGGTCTGGTCGAAATGAGTGATTTGGAGCGGCTGTCTTAACGGTATGTCCGCGTCTTCACCTTCCGAGTTCGATGCCAAAGCCTTTGTCTCGTCGCTAACGCCCAAACCGGGCGTTTATCGCATGTACGGCGAGGACGGCGACTTGCTGTACGTCGGCAAAGCCAAGAATCTAAAAAACCGGGTAGGCAGTTATTTTCGGGCCCGCGGCCTGACCAATAAAACCGTTGCTCTCGTGCAACGCATTGCGCGCATCGATATCACGGTCACACACAGCGAAACTGAAGCACTGCTGTTGGAACAAACCCTGATTAAATCCCATCGGCCGCCGTACAACATCATGTTGGTGGACGATAAAGGCTATCCCTACATTTTCCTGTCAAGTGAGCAAGACTGGCCGGGCCTGCATTTGCACCGCGGTGCACAGAAAAAGAAAGGTCGGTATTTCGGCCCGTTTCCGAGCGCTGGTGCAGTGCGTGAAAGCTTAGCCACGCTGCAGAAAGCCTTCAAAGTGCGGCAATGCGAAGACACGGTATTTTCGGGCCGCTCGCGGCCATGCCTGCAGTATCAGATTAAGCGCTGCAAGGCGCCCTGCGTCGGCTACGTCAGCGCCGAAGAATACGCCGCCGATTTGAATAAAACGGAGCGCTTTCTCACCGGAAAAAATCAGGATTTGTTGCATGATATCGAGCAACAGATGGACCAGGCTGCGGCCGCGCTGGAATTTGAGAAGGCGGCCGAATATCGCGATCAAGTCTTGTTACTGCGCAAAATTCAAGAGCAACAACATGTCGCAGGGAAGCAAGGCAATGTGGACGTTATCGCGGCCGTGTTTGAAGGGCGCGGCTGTTGTGTGCATCAATTGTTGGTGCGCAACGGGCGTCTTATCGGCAGCAAAACGCATCACCCTAAACCGGGGTTGGCCGAATCAGCTGATGATTTGATTGAAGCTTATATCGGTCAACATTATTTAGGCGCCACCGGGCGTGAAATACCGGCCGAACTATTGGTTGTACCGTCGCTCAATCGGCCGACGGCGGCCCTGTTGGAAACCGCTTTGGCGGAAGTAGCCGGGCGTAAAGTAGCGATTAAGAGTGATGTCCGAGGCGATCGCGCCAAGTGGCGGGACTTGGCGCTGACCAATGCCAGTGAACAACTGGCGATGCACATTGCCGGGAAGGACAGCACAGAAGCTCGTTTTAAAGCACTCGAAGACAGCCTGAAATTGCCGGAGCCCATTCAACGTTTGGAGTGTTTCGATATTTCACACAGCCATGGTGAAGCCACGGTAGCCAGTTGCGTGGTGTTCGACCGCCAAGGCCCGGCGAAGCGTATGTATCGGCGCTTCAATATTGAGGGCATTACCGGCGGAGATGATTATGCGGCCATGCGGCAAGCGCTGACGCGGCGCTACAGTCGGTTATTGAAGGAAGAAACGCCACTGCCTGATCTCATCATTATTGATGGTGGCAAAGGTCAATTGGGCATCGCGCAAGAAGTGATGGCCGAATTGGGCATACAGCCCAGACTGCTGGGTATCGCCAAAGGGGTAACCCGTAAAGCCGGTATGGAAACGCTGTATCTGGACGATGCCGAGCATGAGATCGTTATTGCCAAGCATTCACCGGGCCTGCATCTGTTGCAACACATTCGGGATGAGTCGCACCGGTTTGCCATTGCCGGACATCGAGCACGACGTGATAAAACGCGCACCCGTTCGCTGTTGGATGACATTCCCGGCATTGGCAATGAACGGCGCAAAGCCTTGGTGCGGCACTTTGGCAGTGGCATGGCGGTAAAGAGTGCCAGTGTTGATGAAATCGCCAAGGTGAAGGGTGTTAGTCGGGGCTTGGCGCAATCCATTTACGATTTTCTGCATTCGGCGTAAGGGTGGTTAAAACCCTCTCGTAACGTTCGTCGGCAGGTCGGAAGTCGCGCCTTAAGGCATACGCCCTGCGCTTGAATGGTTGAGATACACAGAATCTAAGCCGAGTTATGCTACCTGCGTGGGCGGCTTATCCCCGGGGGCGGTAAGGTTTTCGAATTGCTCACCTAAATGGCCCGGTAATTGATTCGCCAAATAGGGTGTGATGGCGGCCGCCAAAGCATAATCCAAGCCTGGCAGGCCCTTGTTACCAAATAACCGGTTAAACTCAAACACATAGGGGTGTTGCCCCACCATGGCAATGTCAAAACCGGCATGGTCAATGTTCAGGGTTTGAGCCAGGGTAATAACCAGTTCCGTTGCCGCCGGGTGCAATGGTGAATGGTCTACAGTGCCGCCTTGGCTGACGTTGTTGTGGAAGCCGTTGTCTGACTGCAAACGCCAGTACCCACCCAAAATTTGTTTTCCGGCGACGATAATGCGCATATCACGGTCAATGGGGAGGTATTCCTGTACATAGAGTATTGGTGTGAGGTTACAGTAGTCGCGCCATTGGCGGCGTTCTTCAATCAAAAATACGCCTTCACCCATGCTGGCTTTTGGAATCTTAGCGACAAAGGGCAGGTCCATAAGGTCCCATAGGCGTTCCTGTTCGCGCTCAGTATTGGCGGCAATCCAGGTATCCGGGGTGTGTTTGGGAATGACGGCCTGGAATACGCGGGTCATCTCGATTTTGTCATGACCCAGCACATAGGTCGCCGGACTTGGGAAGACCCGACAACCCCAAGCATAGATTAAGGTGTTAAGTTGCCAAAACTCGGGAAAGAGTACCCAGTCTGCCGCTCGAATATCGGCCTCGTGGCGTAAAAAATGTTCGGCTTTGACGTATTGAACGCCCGGAATATGCAAAGTACGGAATGAATCGAAAGAAATGAGCTTCATGATGCGCCATCAAAAGTGACGCGCGAATTCTACTCGTGTCCGGATGAAACAGGTAGAGGCGAGGCACAAAAATTCGCTAGGTTCCCTAGCTCTTACCCACCAAAAACAACCCGGCGGCTATCATCAACGATCCGGCACCTCGGTTCATGGCTCGCATGGCTTTTTCGGATTGAAAAAACCGGCGTGCACCGGAAATTCCGGCCGCGATCAACATCAACCCGGCCATGAGCCCTAGCATGGTCAAGACCACCACCAAGCCAATGTCGGCCCGTGATAACCGGGTCAGGTCGATGAAGGTCGGTAAAAATGCGATATAGAACAGAATCACTTTCGGGTTCGAAGCGGAAATCAGAAACCCCTGAACAAAGCTCATCAAGGCACCGGGCACGGCCTCCCCATCCTTCGAAAGGCTTTGCACCTTGATCGGTGTTGTCCACATCTTGTAGCCCAGGTAAATCAAGTAAGCGGCACCCACGAAGCGAATCACCGTAAATACTTCACTCCAGTTTTCCGCAATGGCGGCCAAACCAAAACAGGCCAGAAGCAAGTATATGATGTCGCTCACCGTCATACCAAATGCCAGCGGCACGCACGAGGGTATTCCCGCCGTCATGCCACGCGCCAGCAATGCGAATATCCCCGGTCCGGGGGTGATGGCAAATATAAAAATAGCGACAAAATAGGTGATCGCACTTTCAATCGACACGTTATTATTTCCGCGAGTGAGTGGTTGGACTATAGTCGCAAAACATTGCTTACCTCGCCAGAGCTAAGCCAATCTGTTAAGACTGAGGAGTATCCAAATGTTGACGGGCAGTTGTCTTTGCGGCCAAGTGACGTATCACCTGCAGGAAGAACCCACCCAAATCGATTTATGCCATTGCTCCGTGTGTCGCAAAGCGCATGGCTCGGTGTTGTCTGCGGGCTCTACCCTGTCGGCGACAGCGCTTCAGGTGAACACGGGTGACGACCTTTTGCGCTTTTTCGAATCCTCACCCGGCAAACGGCGTTATTTTTGTGCAAACTGTGGCACCCATCTGTTTTCGCGCATGGACAAAAGCCCTGATAAGGTGCGCCTGCGCGTTGCAACCTTAGACATCGAACCCAGTTTACCGCAGGTCAGAACCTTGCATTTAGACTCTGCTGTACAGTGGTTTCAGAACGCCGTCAGCTACAAGGTGCCGTCGGCGTAATGCCACGTTCCCGCATCGCTTGTTCAAGTTCGTTTAGGCAACCGGGGTCGTCAATGGTAGAAGGAATTTTGTACGCTTCTCCGGCGGCCATCTGTCGCAGTAGGGCGCGTAATATTTTGCCTGACCGGGTTTTCGGCAACCGCTGTACCACCATGGCATCGTGAAAGCAGGCTACAGCACCGATGTCATGGCGAATTTGCGCCACGATTTCCGCCGTGAGAGAGGCCTCCGAGGCGTCCACGCCGTCTTTCAGAACCACCAAACCTAGGGGTTTTTGGCCTTTGAGGTCGTCTGGTATACCAATCACCGCGCATTCCGCCACGTTGGGGTTGGCCGCCACAATTTCTTCCATCTCGCCAGTGGATAAGCGATGCCCCGCCACATTGATCACATCATCAATGCGGCCCATGATGAACACATAGCCGTCGTTGTCGACGTAACCGCCATCACCGGTAAGATAATAGCCGGGGTAGGTATTTAAATAGCCTCGTACAAAACGTTCGTGGTCTTGCCATAAGGTTGCCAAACAGCCCGGTGGTAAGGGGAGCTTTAAGGCAATAGCACCTTGCTGACCGTTGGCGACGGGCTGACCTGCTTCGTCCAAAATCGTCACCGCGTAACCGGGTACGGGTAGCGTTGATGAGCCCGGCTTGGTGGGCTTGGCTTCCAGTCCCATTAGGTTAGCGCATACCGGCCAGCCGGTTTCAGTTTGCCACCAATGGTCAATCACTGGCTTTTGCGTGCGGTCTTTTAACCACTCATAGGTGGCCGGGTCCAAACGCTCGCCCGCCACAAACACATACGCCAGGGCTGATAAATCATAATGCGCCATACCGGTGGCGTGCGGGTCTTCTTTCTTGATGGCACGAAAGGCGGTGGGTGCGGCAAACAGAACTTTAACGCGGTATTCAGCGCACACCCGCCAGAAGGCGCTGGCATCCGGTGTACGAATCGGCTTGCCTTCATACAGCACCGTACTGCATCCGGCAATCAATGGCCCATAGACGATGAAGGAATGCCCCACCACCCAGCCGATATCGGACGCCGCCCAGAACACCTCGCCGGGGGCCATGTCATATACCGCCCGCATGGCATAATTCAACGCCACCGCGTGCCCACCATGGTCGCGCTGTACGCCCTTGGGTTTGCCCGTAGTGCCGGAGGTATACAGAATATATAGCGGGTCTGTGCCGTTAACCGCAGTGCAGGGTACGGGCTTTGCTTGTTTAACGGCCTGATGCCAGTCGATATCCCTTTGTGGTTGAAGCGTAGCGGCACATTGCGGGCGTTGGACCACGACGCAATGGTTCGGCACATGGTGGCTTTGCTCCAGAGCCTCATCCAGTAACGGCTTGTAGGGAATGATCTTGTCGACTTCGATTCCACAAGATGCGCTCACCACGACCTTGGGCTTGGCATCATCAATCCTGACCGCGAGTTCATGTGGCGCGAAGCCACCAAACACCACAGAGTGGATGGCACCCAAACGTGCGACCGCCAACATGGCGACCACCGCTTCTGGAATCATCGGCATATACAAGACGACGGTATCGCCTTTTTCCACGCCCAGATCCGACAATACACCGGCAAAGCGGGCTGTATCGTCCAACAATTCGTGATAAGTAATAGCGCATTTTTGTTGTGTGACAGGGGAGTCATAGTAAATGGCAACTCGGTCACCGTGCCCTTGCCCTACATGATGATCTAAGGCGAGATAACAAGTATTTAATTCCCCATCGGCAAACCATCGGTCTATGCCATGTTCATCTTTGGTCAGAACGCGTTGTGGTGTTTTGAACCATGCAAGGTGAGCAGCTTGAGCGTCCCAGAACAGTTCAGGTTGCTGTTGCGACAGGTCATATTGGTCGGTGTAAGTTTTCATGGTAAGCGCCTAGTTGAGTGCGTAACAGGCCCCAATGGATGGTCGTTGTTGTTATTGTCGACAATCTTTGGGCGGCTAGTCTGTAATTGAGGTCTATTCTAGGCTTTGGTTGGTGTTTTTTCTCTACGACAATTGTCTAATGTCGACAATATTGTGCTTTTACGTTTTGGAGTCAGATCCCCTTTTATGCGGATGTCGTGGTCCTAGGAGCGCGGCCCTCCGTGCGAAGGATTCGGCCAGAGGGCTGGCCTCCTACAAAAGTGTATCCGATCCGTAGGAGCACGGCCCACCGCGCGAACAATCGGCCAGGGGGCTGGCCTCTTTCAAAAGTGTATCCGATCCGTAGGAGCGCGGCCCTCCGCGCGAAGGACTACCCCTGTGGTGAGTACCATCAATAGCACCTTTGCAGCAAAATAACCTATTTAAAGTTATGGAAAAAAGTCATGCAATTCCATGGACGAAATCTGCGTAAAGGCCGTTTCTCCGCGCCTAATTACATATATCACGTTACAGCAACGACCAAGAATCGTAATCCTGTTTTTTCAGATTTTTATGCCGCTCGCACGATCATTCAGACGTTAAAGCAGGAAGATGTGTTGTCCAGCACATTAACACTGTCATTTGTCGTCATGCCTGACCATCTGCATTGGTTGTTTGTGCTCCAAAATGGGGAGCTATCAAACATAGTTCGGCGAGTAAAGTCAGTGACGTCGAAAAAGCTAGGCGTTGCTATCTGGCAGAATGGCTTCTATGACCACGCTATTCGTGCAGAAGAAGACTTGATAGGCACCGCACGTTATATTGTGGCCAACGCTCTTAGGTCGAAGTTAGTTGAGCAAATAGGCGACTATCCGCATTGGGATTGTATTTGGTTGTAATATCACTTTTCTCGCGCGAACAATCGGCCAGAGGGCTGGCCTCCTACAGCGAATCTTAGTCGTAGGAGCGCGGCCCTCCGCGCGAATAATCGGCCAGGGGGCTGGTCTCCTACAGCGAGTCGTAGTCGTAGGAGCGCGGTCTTCCGCGCGAACAATCGGCCAGAGGGCTGGCCTCCTACAGGTGTTTCGGCATGACTTACAGTTTGTTAACATCGCTGCAAGATTTTCATCGTAGGCTGCTCTCGATGCCATATCGCAGTGTTCAATATGTATCGTTCTTGGTGTTTCATACTGTGTTGTTGTTCGGCGTGGCCCAAGCGCAAACACCCCAAGAGACCTATGCCAGTGTTGCGAACCCCTCGATCTCGGCCTGTCGGGTTGGTGCACCAGTGTTTAAATTCACGGAACTCAATTCGCCCATGTCGCGGATTTACTGGGATTTCATGAGCATTGATGGCACACAAGTCGTACCGGACACTTTGTTATGTCATGCGGCAGACATCGCTGCCTTGCGCTTTGTACATGAAACCTATGACACGCTAGAAGCCGAATTGGCAACCGGTTTCGGGCGCTACAGCGCTGATCTATTGAATATATTGTCGTGCGAGCCAGCAGCGCAGCGCGAAATTTTGTCGGCGGTACGGCGTGACTTCGCACCGATCATGCTGGCTGACGACTACGCTGAGCTACCCGCTGCTAACAAATCTGCTCAATTATTCAGCGTGGTTCTGCGCCAAATTTCCGAACCATTCAGTGCGCAATGTGAGTATTCATAGCGTGAATCAGGTGGCAATCAAACGTCTTACTGGCGCAATAGGGTGGTTTGTTTGTTTGGGTCTGGTCATTATTTCTAGCCCGCAGGCCGCACAGAACGCCACAGTAGAGCGGTTTTGGCAAGAGGCCCAACGGGCAGAACTCTTTCACACCCCCATGTGGCACAAGTTGGTGTATTACCAACCCCAGGGTTTTGGTCGGGGCTACAGCAGCGACATCAATTCCGCCGGGTTCTTTCTTTCCCCGCAAGGCGAACATGACCCTGCGGCCGAACTGCAGGCGTTAATCGCGGGTGTTCTTGCGCCCGTCGACGGTTTTCAACCGGAACAGCACGCCCAATGTCGCTTCCCCGCGCGCTTTACGTGGTTGCAGCAACAGCTCGATTTCTCAACGGTAACCTTACCGACCCCGGCGTGTGAAGACTACGCCGCCTGGCGCGTAAACGAACAAATAGATTCGGTCAGCCTGATATGGGCCAATGGCTACTTGGGCAACCCATCGTCGTTTTATGGTCATGTGTTGTTGAAACTGAATTATGCGAGTTCCGACCCGGACAGCATCTTAGGCACCACAGTAAACTTCGGTGTTGATTTACCCAACAACGAAACACCTGCCGTATTTGTATGGCGCGGGCTGGTGGGCAAATACAACGCGGTTTTTGCGTATTCGCGGTTTCATCAAAACAGCTTGTTGTACGGCGAAATGCAGCAACGTGATCTGTGGGAATACCGTTTGAATTTTCCGCAAGATAAAGTGGATTTTATTGTGGCCCACACATGGGAGCTGCTAGGCCAAGAGTTCGTATACTATTTTGCCAGTGAGAACTGTGCTTATCGCACGGCACAGGTGTTGGATTTGGTCTTGGACGAGCCACTGGGCAACCAGATAAAACCTTGGACGCTGCCACACGATATCTTCAATAATTTGATGGACCAGCGCCTGAATGGCGAGCCGGTTGTGCAAGCCGTCCGTTATATTCCAGCCGGACAATCGCGTTTTACCGAACTGTACGAAGCGCTGTCAAAAGAGCAACAACGCGCTGTAGCCCAACATATTGCCGCGCCGGTGCGTAACAAACCGATGATCACCCGACCTACCGATGCAGAACACATCGACGTTTTAGATACCTTGCTTGAATACTACGGGTTCTATTATGCGCTGCACGGCACGCCAGAAGAACTGAGTGAGGTGCGTCGCCCGTTGGTACAGCAACGGTTAGCCTTCGCACCGTCGCCGCCCCGGCAATTTCTGCGCGATCAACAACCGCCTCATGCCGGACAATTCCCCAGCCTGTTGCAGGCGGCTGTGTTCGGCAATGATGTCATCGGTACCGGCGTGACCGGGCGCTTCCGGCTGTCGTACTTCGACCATCTTGCCCCCGCACAGGGACGCCTACCTTTCATGCACATGGCCATGTTCGATCTGTCCGTCGCCGCCACGGAAAATGACATTTGGTTAAAACGTTTTGACTTGGTGCATATCGAGGCCCTGAACCTGTCCCGAACCGGGCAGCCGGGAGACGGTGGTTTAGCTTGGAAGGTACGATTGGGTGCCGAACAAGCGGACCTAAGCTGCAACGATTGCTTGCAAGGGTTTGCGGAAGGTGGCTTGGGCAAGGGTTTGGCAATGGGCAGCGATAGCGCGGTTTATTCAATGTTTGAAGGGCGTATCAACAATGGTGACAAAGGCCCCGTTTCCGGCACGGCCCGTTTGGGCGCGATAGTGGGTGTGCAGTCCTGGTGGAAATTGCATCTGGATGCTGGATATCGCTACCACGTTGCTGCCGATGTAGATGCAGAACCCATGCTCGCCGGGCGGTTGCGGTTGGGTACCGGACGGCGCTGGGATGTCGTACTCAGCGCAGAAGAACATCAAGCAAGAGAAATGAAGGTGGCATTCAGTGCACATTGGTAAGTGGATCTCGGTTTTGGCCTGTTTAGCGCTAGCGGCCTGTGCGGCAGTGTCGCAAGACGGTGATACAAAACCCATTGTCGCCATGGCCGACGACGCTTGGCAGCTCGAAATCCGGCGCCGAGATAACAGTGTGGTTTACCGCTTGGACTTACCTGCCGATGGGCAGTGGTGCATGGGATGGAATCACTCCGTGGCAGGGTTCCCGGTTACCGACTGCTACGGTGTCCATGAAGGACAATTGCGTTTGGAGAACAGTCATCAGCCGGATTTTGCCGCCGGTTTAGGGCATATCGAGGGGCGTGGGCGCATGGAATCCGATGGGGCTGGCGGGTACAACATTGTGGATATCAACGAACCCGTGCCCGGCAACGCGTATTTTTTGCGCGTGGGTGCTCTGGCCGTCAATCATCGTATTTTGCTAGAAGACCAAGTTTATAGCCTCAGTGAACGGGCCGCCGGTGAACGGGTGTTGATTCGGTTGGTGCGTTCGGAATAGGCATAAATAACCGTCTAGGGCTTTCGGGGTATGCCTACAGCGCTCCACGGCAGGCCGGGAGTCGCGCTTTTAGGCATACGCCCTACGCCCTTTGCAACGCCGTTGCACAATCTCCGAACAACAGGACTATGATGAGAAGGAGAGATGCCCTAAAACGTCTCACCAGGATGCACCCGATGCCGCCGCAAAGACCACTCCGTTACCCAAGTAGTCGCGCGTTCCATCCACAACAGTAAGGTTGGCACCAACAACAGAATCAACAAGGTGCTGAACAGCAAACCAAACACAATGCCCGCTGCCATAGGTTGCAAGAACTGCGCATCCAGTGAGGTAGCGAACAGAATAGGCGTTAACCCGGCAATGGTAGTGATCGAAGTCAACAATACCGCCCGCAAACGCTGGCACGCGGCTTCAATCACTGCATCGCGCAGCGCCATGCCTTCTTCGCGCAGGCGACGATAGAACGTCACCAGGACGATAGAGTCATTCACCACAATACCCGCCAAACCGAATAAGCCAAACAGCGATAAGAAAGACAACTGCATATCCATGATCCAGTGTCCCACGATGGCGCCCGTTAACCCGAAGGGAATGGTCACCAACACCACAAAGGGCCAAGTCCAGGAACTGAACACCCAGGTTAGAATCATATACATCAGCGCCAACGCAATCACCAAGGCCAGTTGGAAAGCCCGGGCGGTTTCTGCGGCATCTTCTTGCTCACCTGCCAACGCCACGGTGATACCGAAGTCGGCGGCCAACTCCGGCAACAGTTCGTTTTCTAAATACGCCAAAATCACCGGCAGCTCATCCGCATTCGCAGCATCGGCTGAAACCATGATACCCATGCTGCCGTTGCTGCGTTGCAAACGGTCGATACCCAAACGGTATTCGCTGTTCAACAGGTCGCCCATATTTGCCCAGCCACCACCGGGCAGAGGATAGGGCAGTGACTCCCACGCGCGCACATTGCTGGTTTCGCTTTCGGGGAGTTGCAATCGCAGAGGGACCGTCTGCCCGCCAACAATAAAGTCCTGTATGCCAACCCCCTGCAGTTGGCTGCTTAAATAACTGCTGACTTGGGTGAGGGTCAGCCCGAGTGCTTGCGCTTGTAAGGACAACGAGAAACGCAGTTGTTCACTGCCTAATGGCAAGTCGTCTTGAGGGTCGGTCATACCGGCCTGACTGACGAGCCGTTGTTGCAGTTCCAAGGACGCGTCTTTCAGCACTTCGATGTCGTTACCGGTGAGATTGATGGACACATCCGACGCACCCAAACCCTGGCGTGCCCGGGTGAACAGCACGTTTTGCAGGCCCGGCACCATGGTCAATTCATCCTTCCAGGCGTTCATGATTTCCAAGCTGGTATAGGGGCGGTCTACGTCATTCACCATTTCCACCGAAATGCTACCGCTCAAGTTTTCGGGCCGCACGGTGACCACCGCCGTTTCCACAAACTCATAATTTAACGCATTGGCCGCCGCACTCAGTGCGCGCTCCATGCCGTTCAAATAATCCGTAACCTGCTGGGGATCCGAGTCCGGCGTAAAGTTCACGCTGGCACTGAGATTAGAACCCTCCAAAGATGGAAACGGTGTCCAGGGCACATGGCCGCCACGTACTAAACCAAAGCTGATCATGCCCGCCGCCACCATGGCGCAAATGGTCACCGCACCATGATTCACACAAAAGGTCACCAAGGGGCGAAAAATCCGATCACGAAAATGGAGGAACCCACGGTCAATGGTTTGGCGGAAACGGCTGGGCTTTTTCTGGTCGCTGTTCTTTAAGGCATGATGCAGGTGAGCAGGCAAAATCAAAAAGCATTCAATCAGCGACGCCAGAATAGCGCAGATCACCACCAAGGGAATATCGGCCATTAAGCTGCCGAATCGCCCACCCACCAACATTAACGGCAAAAAAGCGGCGATGGTTGTGAGGGATGACGCCAGTACTGGCGGGAACATGCGCCGCGCTGCATTATAGGCCGCGTTGTGGCTGTTTGCGCCTTGGTCACGCTGTGCTTGGGTGTCCTCTGCCACAACAATGGCATCGTCCACAATAATGCCCAGCGCCATCATAAAACCGAACAACGAAATGATGTTAACGGTGATGTTGCTAACACCCATCACCAAGAAGGTCGCCAGAAACGAAATGGGAATGCCAGCCGCCACCCAGAACGCAAGGCGCGTGTTGAGAAACAAGAACAGCACACCGATCACCAAAAACATGCCCATGATGCCGTTTTCCAACACCATATTCAGCCGCGACATCAATGTTTTCCAGCTTTCCCGGTAGGTATGCAAAGCCACACCGGCGGGCAATTCTGGCCGAGTGTCATCCAGCCATTCGTTCATGATGCGGGCGACGGCCAACGAGTTGTCGCTGTCTTGACGCGATAAGTTCAGCACCACCGCCGGGTAACCCTGGTAATACACTTCCTGACCGCGTTCGATGGTCGAGGTAAAACGGGCCACATCGCCCAAGGTGGTGATGCCCCCGTCAGCATGGGTACGTATGGGTATGCGCGCTAAATCGGTGACTAAACGCGACTCACCTTGCGCACGCAATTGCAGCGTCAGGCCGTCGGTGGTGAGAGTGCCAGCGGGTGCGTTGGCGTTTTGCTGGCGAATGATTTGTGCTAATTCGTTCAGCGTCATGTCCAATTGCAATAGACGGTCGCTGGGTACTTCAATGGTCATGAATTCGTTGGTGGTACCGTTGATGCTCACTTCGGCAATGCCCCGGCCACGCAGTTCGGCGGCGTATTCACGAGCCAGGTCACTCAGTTGCGTCGGTGGCGCATCGCCATAGACCAACACGCTACCCACGGTTTCGCGGAACGCAAATTGCCGCACACTGGGCGTATCGACGCCGTCTGGCAGGCCAACGCCAGCAATGGCATCTTCCAGTGCGGTGATCGCTTCGTCGGTGCTGTAGCCTTCGGTCACCGAAATGCGCAGCGATGCACTGCCTTCCGTACTGGTGCTGTTAATGCGCGCGACTTCTGGCAAGCCCAGCAAGGTGGCCTCTAAGGGAATGGTGATGGCGTTTTGTACGTCTTCAGTACTGGCGCCTTCCCAGCGCGCATTGACGTTCACACTCTGGAATTCAAAGGTAGGCAACAGTTGGAAATTCACCTGCTGCAAGCCCCAAGCACCGGCCAAAATGGTCAGAAACATCAGGATGTTAGCGGCGACGCGGTGCCCGGCAAAATAGTGAATTAACCCGCTCATGTTGTTAATCCTCTACCGCCAATGTGGGGCGCTGACTGGGACGGTCGCCCTGAGCGGCCTGTTGGTTCAGCCGTTGTACGCGCAAACCGGTTTCAGGACGCTCCAAGCGGGTAATCAAGATATCCGCATTCGCGGGCATGTCCGAGCGCACTAAATAGGCTTGGCCTGGCCGGTCCGGATCCTCACCCACGATGTCTGCGGTACGCTCAACGAGCCTCCCATCCGCCACTTCGTAAAGACGATTGTTACCGTACAAGGCATTGGTGGGAACGGACATCACCTGCTCAACGGCAGGCAAATAGAGACTCAAGGGCACAAAGGTGCTGGCTATCAGCGGCCCACGGGGGTCAATCAAATCCAGCGTGACGGAGACACCGCCCTGATTGGCGTTCAACCCCCAGGAGGTCAGCACCAACTCGGTGCTGTTGCCCTGCCAGTCCACCCGACCGCGCAGCGGGTTCTCACGGTCCAGTAAAGCCAAGTATTGGCTGGGTAGGGTGGTACGAATTTGAAAAGGCTCGGTGCTCTGTACCGTCAATAAGGCGCTGCCGTTGTTCACATTTTGCCCGACCTGAACGGTGACTGTATCCACCAGTCCGTTCACCTGTGCCCGAATGGTAGCGGCGGCGATGTCTTCTTCGATGGCATTGCGTTGTTGCTCCAGCCCGTCAAGCTGTGCGTTCAGTTGCAGCAGCGTGTCGTCCTGCCGGGCTACCGCCAGTTCCCGGGATTGGACGCTTTGCTGTTGGCTGATCACCGAGCGGCGTGCATTCTCCACATCGGCACTGGACGCCAGATTGCGCGCTTGTAAATCCTGCACCCGACGCAAATTGTCTTGCGCCAGAGAAAGGGCTTCACGCTCTAACGTCAGTGCGGCGATGTCGGCCTCACCTTGCAGAACCTGCTGCCGTATGCGGGCCTGCATATCCAGAATTTGGCCATGTTGCTGCGCGAGGTTGCGTTCTAAGGTGCGAGTATCGAGCTGCAACAACACCTGATTTCGTACGACGGGATCACCGCGACGAACGTCCAGTCGTTCTATGGTGCTGCTGAACGGGCTGGCGATTTGGTAGGTTTGCGCAAATTGCGTTTGCCCGAACAGCGTAATGGCGGGCTGACGGGTGCTGAACTCAGCGACCTGGGTACGCACGGTCGGCACTGTGGTGTTTAAGGTTCCCGCACCGGCAGGACCACCCCGGCCCATCATGGCGCCGGCACCACCCCGACCTTGCGGGCGCGTGGCTTCTTCTGGCGTTTTGGTCAGTTGGAAGTACCCCAGCGCGCCGCCAGCCAGCAAGAGGGCGGACAGCAAGGTAACGAACAGCGAACGCGACATGATCACAGGCAGGATATCCTTCACAACAATACAGTATTATCGAGTGCTGCAATGAAAATGGATGCAGGGCCATATGTCGAGTGCATTGACTGTATTGTTTCAAAGAGCCGCTTTAGCTTTGGCCATGCCCTTGTAACCCTCCCCTTGTAACCCTGCCCAACACACCCGATAATCACACCCCCGCGATGTTCTCTATTTGGCCGATTGGTGTACCCATGAAAATTGATGTTGCCTTAGAAGTTGAGTCCACAGACTCCCTCGTTGCGATAGATTTCCTTGTCGATAACGTCAATGTGTCCAAATCGCGGTTAAAAAAAACCATGAATGCAGGCGCCGTATGGATTGAACGTCAAGGTGAGACACGGCGGCGTTTACGGCGCGCCATGACCGACCTGAAGGTCGGCGACATCCTGCACATCTACTATGACGAAACGCTGCTGGACCTTAAAGTGCGTCCGCCCATTGAGGTGGCTGATTTCGAATGGTATTCCATCTGGTACAAGCCAGCCGGTTTACTGTCGCAAGGCACCGATTGGGGCGACCACCATTCGGTGATGCGCCAGGTTGAATTGCACTACAAACTGCAACGTGAAGTGTTCCTCGTACATCGCCTGGACCGCGAAGCCAAGGGCTTAATGATCATCGCCCACCAAAAACGTGCAGCGGCCGCGTTCAGCGAAATGTTCCGCGAGAACAAAATTCAAAAAGAATACCGCATTGAAGTGCTGGGGGATTTGCGGGACAAACCCAAAGGCACCCTAGACGCACCGCTTGATGATAAACCCTGCACCACCCGTTATCAGTTGGAAAAATACAACGAACCCACGAACACTTCCACGTTGAACGTGTGGCTGGATACCGGCCGCAAGCACCAAATCCGGCGGCATTTTGCCGACATAGGCCACCCTGTCATGGGTGATCCCGCCTACGGCGAAGGCAACAAACAGCGTTCCGGCCTCATGCTGGAAGCCGTCGGATTGGTGTTTGACTGCCCCTTCACCGGTGAAAAACGCACGTTCAATAAAGCGGATATGGCATGACGCCACCCACCTTTGCCGTTGTGGTGGGCGGGGCGAACATGGACCTCTGTGGCCGTAGTTCGCAAGCGCTGCGTTGGCACGACTCCAACCCGGGCGCCTTGTCCATGAGCCCCGGTGGCGTAGGGCGCAATATCGCGGAGAATTTGGCGCGTTTGGGCACGGCCGTTGAATTTATCAGCGTGGTGGGGCAAGACCCGTGGGGAGACCAGCTATTGGCCGCCTGCACACAAGCAGGGGTAGGTGTGCAGCATGTTCTGCGGAGTGCGGAGGTCAGTACATCAACGTACCTTTCGGTGCTGGACCATCAAGGTGAAATGCAGTTGGCGCTCAATGATATGGCGGCGTTGCTGTATCTCTCGGCCGATGAAATTCGCGGGCGCGCAGAGGTATTGTGCCAGGCCGCGCTGTGGGTATTGGACGCGAACCTCGCCCCGGAAACACTTCAGGCGCTGTTTCTATTGCATCAACAACAGGCCCTCACCCAACCGATCGTAGTTGATACGGTTTCCGCCGCCAAAGTGGCACGCCTAAAGCCTTTTTTAACACACATCCACACCTTAAAACCCAATGCGTTGGAAGCCGAGGTGCTCACGGGTATCGCCGTACAGGACATCGCCAGTGCCCAAAAAGCATCTGCCGCCTTGCGAGCGCTGGGTGTACAGCGGGTTTTACTGACCTTGGGCGGGCAGGGCGCTTGGTATTGCGACGCAACGCATCAAGCGTGGTATCCTGCGCTACCGGTCAAGATTGAAAACGTCACCGGAGCCGGTGATGCCGCGTTAGCCGCGTTGACGCACGCGCAGCTCAAAGAGTGGTCAGCCGAGTACAGCGCCCGTTTTGCCATGGCCGCCGGTGCCTTAACCGCCACCAGCACCCATACCATCGTCCCGAATTTTTCAGTGACTGCCGTGCAGTCGTTGTTGGAGAAATAATATGCAGGCCTTTCTTAATATTCACCCGGATGTACAAGCGGCCCTAGCGGCCGGTAAACCCGTTGTTGCGCTGGAAAGCACCATCATTTCGCACGGCATGCCGTATCCGCAGAATGTCGACACCGCTCTGCACGTAGAAGCCGTAATTCGCGAGCGCGGCGCAGTGCCTGCCACCATCGCCATTATGGATGGCCAATTAAAAGTCGGTTTAACCGAAGCCGAAATTACCCGTCTGGGGCAAGCCGGACTGAGTGTTATCAAATGCAGCCGCCGTGATATGCCTTTTGTCCTGGCAGCGGGGAAGCTGGGTGCGACTACGGTGGCGGGTACCATGATCATCGCCGCCATGGCCGGTATTCGTGTGTTCGCAACCGGCGGAATAGGGGGGGTACATCGCGGCGCAGAAACCAGCTTTGATGTCTCCGCCGACTTGCAGGAGTTAGCACACACTAACGTCGCCGTAGTGTGCGCCGGTGCCAAATCTATACTCGACATTGGCCTGACCCGGGAATACCTCGAAACCCAAGGCGTGCCGGTGATTGGCTACGGTACAGATGACCTGCCTGCTTTCTATACTCAAACATCCGGCTATGTCGTGGACTACCGGCTCGACAGCGCTGCCGACATTGCTAAAGCTTTGAACATCAAATGGAATATGGGCTTGCACGGCGGCGTGGTGGTCGCCAACCCAATTCCCGCCGAATACGCTATGCCGCAAGAAACCATTGATGCCGCCATTGAAACCGCCTTGCGGGAAATGGCTGAACAAGGTGTGCAGGGTAAAGAATCCACCCCGTTTTTGTTGGCGCGCGTCGCCGAATTGACCGGCGGAAATTCACTGGCCGCCAACATTCAACTGGTGTTGAACAACGCCCGCTTGGGAGCAGATATCGCTGTAGCACTCGGCTAACCGCTGCATAAAACGTAGGAGCGCGGCCCTCCGCGCGAATGCTTATACTTGGCATTTCCACGCAGCCCCGTCATTTCCGGGCAGGCAATTCTACCGCACTAGTGCGCCCGTGGAATCCGCACAATTTCTGCCCGCCACTCGCCACTTCTCAAACTGTCGAACAGCACATTGATGTGGCCCGCGTTATCGATTTCCAGATCGACCACACGACTGAGCGAAGCGCGTGTGAGCTGGGGACCTGTCCAGCGTTGAATTTCCGTTCCATCTGCATCAAGACGCACGACAACAGGCCGACTGTTCGCGTCCGCGCCTCCCGTCCAAATACTGCCGTCAGGGGCTACCAAAAGAGCGCTCATGGCAAAAATCGGTTGGGTGAAGTCAGCTTCACCCAAATTTCCCCACGCGGTGTCGAAAGCAAAGGTGTCAGTGTTCAGCCTTACGATGCGACCTTGTTCGTCGCCGTATTCCATATCCAGCACCAACAGGTTACCCGCGCTGTCCAATGCCATGTCTCGTACTAACTTGCTGTCGGCTGTGGCCGTTTGCTCAACCCAATCATCCGTTAAAGCGTTACGGTCATAAGCACTGACGAACCAAGACATCGGTATATCCGACTCAACGTCGCCAAAATCTTGAGCCAGCACATAGACCTTTCCATTGCCAGCATCTAGGACTTGAGCATAGGAATAACCGCCGTTCAAGCCCGTCGGCGCGGTTGGGCTCCACAATTGGGTTGCAGCGCCACCAAAGGGTGGGGTCACCAGGGTGCCATTTCGCGACACAGCGAAGATTGAACTTAAAGGGCCGTCAACCAAAGTGCCCAGCGCTAGATCATCAACGAAGCTATTTAAACTTCGAACACTGGGCGACCCCGGGCTGGATATATTGATGTCTTGTTCGGCCAATGAATCACCAGGACCGCCCAGACGGAGTATTTCGAGGGCATAGACGCCAATGCCAGCACCCTCTTGTTGTTCGCCGCCAATAGGATTGTTTGCCAATAACAGAGTACCTTGTTCATTATTTCGTAACGCAATCGGTGAGGTATTTGACGCCCAGACTTCACCAAGTCGGATACTGCTATCACCAAAATCCGTGATGTTGGCACCGGAGGAAGTTAGCCCCCAGAACACACTTTCAACGGCAAAGGATTCCGGATAGGTTGTATTGCGCGCGACCAGATACATTTCCCCGCTGGGTGACAAGGTTAGGTTCTTAGCTTCTATGCCCAGGGGGCTTGAAATGCCGACTGAGCCATCCAGCCCGACGGTAAAGTCGGCCATACCGTTGGCATCAAGCGTTAACACACCACTGGATTCAAGGTCTGACCAGAGTACACGCAATTGGTCGTTTACCAGAGCCAACGAGTGCAAGGTGTCGGAGAATTGCGCAGCGCCCGTCATTGGCACAATGCCTTCATTACCCCAATTGCTGGAGTAGTCTCCATTTGCTTCCAAGCGAAAAACGACCGTACGACCTGCATTAAACTCGCGTGCCGCGACATAGAGCCGGCCTTCGAGGTCTTCTGTTAACCAATGAAACTTGGTGCGACTGTTGAACAAGTAAAAGCTATCCAACGGTGATTCATACCCGTTGAGCGTCACCACGCCGTTGCTACCAAAACTGCTATCAGGTTGTCCTGATGTGGTCAGGGCCTGTACATGGACATTTCCGAAGGCGATCTGCAGATCTTCTTCGTATGCCCAAATGTATAGGCGGCCTGAATCTGCAACGAGAAGCGAGTATCCGGTGCCGATCGCTGTGCTGCTCCAGCGTGCGTCGTTATCTTCAGCACCCACCTCGTTCCCGAATGCGGCGTCGAGGGTGCCGTCTGCATTGACTCGTGCTAAATGGGTTTCCGAGCTGAGGTCAGATGCAAAAAACAACAGCAGAAGATTATCGTTGGCATCCACGGCGAGATCGGACAATTCCAAACCACTGATAGGAATGTCAGGGTCATTCGCTGCAAACGTCGTATTAAACGTGTCATCCAAACTGCCGTCACTGTTAAAACGCAGCAGATTGATTATCGGTGTTTGAGAATACGGGTCAATGCCTGCAACAATGACCCGATCGAGTGAATCGACGGCGACAAATTGTGGGCTGAACGACAGTGCTTCTGGTAAAAAGGTGGTGTCCGGCGTGCCATCCGTATTGAAGCGGCGGACGACATTGCTAGCATATGCAAAACCCACAGTAACAGTACGGCCCAGGTTGTCGACACTCAGGCCCATTAACTCGTTATAATTGAAGTTCGGTGCGTCGGTGTAATAACCACCACGCTCGTCTCCCAACACCCATTGCGTACCGTTAATCAGCTTACCAATGTTCCAACCGGCGGCCTCGAAGGCAACATAGAGGTCCGTTCCACTGGCGACCATGCCTCTTGGGATCGGGCTTCCCGAAACCTCTTCACTGGTCCGTGCGACAACGCCGCACACATCCACCGTGGCGAAGAAGGCATGCTCGTTCGGTTCATATACATCGATTTGTTGGCTCCGATACTGTGTGAGATCTGCAGCATCGGGCTGAACGATCAGCAGTTGAGTACCCTGGATAATTGCGGAGCCTTTGGCACGGGACAGACTCGTCACATCAGCCACCAGGCCGGTAACGGATTTAGAGCCCGTAATACCGTAGGTGGTGTCTATTGAGCCGTTGGTTAGATAACGCTGCATCGAGGTGCTGGTTACGTCACTGCGCAGGTGGTATACCGCGTTATCGTAACCCGCGATCAAACCGAGGGAGTATTGCTGGTTATTGAAGCCCGGCGCATCGACCTCGAATACGCCGGGGTCAACGTAGTTGTAATCGAGATCAATCACTGCAACATAATAGGTGGTATTGGTGCTGGACTGGGTATCTTTTTGCCCGGATATCCAGAGTTGACCTGCTTCTGTGACAACCGCATGGCGAATGTCCGGGAAGTTGGTGGTGGTATCCCCTGCTGAATCTAGAGCCGCCAAATAGTTAAAATCGCTATTAAGCGATAAATCCCCACTCCATGAACTTGCGTTGTTGATGTAGCGGGCGAAATGGAGGTAGTCGTTTTCTGAACCGCTATAAAACTGGGCAGCCACCATGACATCTCTGGAGTCGGGAACGGTTGCCATCACGCGAATACGATAGTCCGTTTCACCAAACAGCACGCTGAATTCGCTGTTGGGCCAGTCCAGCGGTGTTGTGATGTACACGGTTGATGACGAGGGGCGTACGCGACCCGTGTCAAAGAGGAGGGTATTCACGGCGACGTATAAATCCTCGGTACCCTGCAATAACAGGGCGCCCACTTCGTAGTTCTCCGTTGCTCCCTCCCGCACCCAGATCCCCGGGTTATTTTGACCATCAACAAATAACGGACTCAGGCTGCCATCGGCGCTGGTCCGAAGTAGGAACGCGGCCGTCCATTCCGTTGCACCCGCATCTGCCGTGTAGTGAATATAACCACCGATCAGCCACTCATCGCCCAAACGCAGAGAAGTCTGGACGTTGGCGGTAGCGGTCTGAACGGTCACACCACTGCGTGTGGACGCGGGTAATACGTGCGTCACCACACCATTGGTACCAAACGTGGCATCAAGGTTGCCGTTACGATCCAAACGCACCAACCGCAATTCAGTAATCGTTTCATCGGCAAAATTCGTCGCACCGCCCATCACCATTAAACGACCTTGCGCATCGGCGGCGGTATGGCTAATGGACATTTGGTTGGTGTTAAGTGCCGTATGTGCGGAAGACGTATAAGGGTCTTCCACATTGATACTGTACGGGCCAAGCACATCGGTTTCGCCATAAGCATTGGTGGCTTCCAAGGTGAGGCCGCTGTACAAACCTGCTTGAGGTGACGTAAACGTTGCCTGAGTACCAGAAATTGCAAAGTTCAAACCAGACGGAGACGGTGAGGACAACACCGATAGGCTGCTACCGGAATCCAGTGAATTAAAGGGGTCTAGGTCCCAGGTGAGATCCTCACCCGCCGCAATTTGCGCAGGTAAAAATAAACAGGCCTGCAACTCGCTGGCATCTTCACGGCGCAGCGTTAATGTCACTTGAGCTGTGCTACTGGCTTCTATGCCATTGGACGCAATATATTCCAAAGTGACTACTTGGTCCGTTGAGCTGGGCGAGTAATCAAAGGCGCCATCGGTGAAATAGGTTAAAGAGCCACTGCCCTGCAAAAGCGACATTGAAGATACCGTTAATGGCAATCCGTTCGGGTCACTGTCATTGCTCAGCACGCCATTGGTAGGGCTGATGGATACTACTGAGACTCCGTCCCAGATTCTGATATAGTTGTCATCGCTTACTACCGGCGGCAAGGTGATGGTAAGCACCGCCGGTTCAATCAAATTGCTACCATTCCCGGCATCATCGATGGCCGACGCCGATATTTCCCAGTCGCCTGGGGTCAGGGTGACGCCTAGCATGGAAAGATCAAAGGTCCAGGCTGAACTTACCGTTTGCGTAGGTAAGGTGAAGACCCCGCTGCCCTCAACCTCATTTAAAGTCAGCGTTAAATCAGCAAACTCGTTCGAAGTGCCACTGATGAGGGGCGACAGTGTATTCGCGGTGGTGGTTTCTAGGGTAATGATGGGTGCATCGGTGTCGACCGTATAAGCATGGTTTTGCGCTATGTTCACTGGGGGATTAATTCCGTCATTGGCGCTGATGACAACGGTTACCTCAGTGTTTGCCACGAGTTCGGTCGCTTCTACATCGATAGAGAACGTAAAGTCACCATTTAGCGTGGTGGTTTTAGGCTCGTTCATGCCGACGGAAACCGTAATGTTGTCGCCGATGGTCACATCGCCGGTAATGGTCCCGGAAAGCGTTAAAAATTGATCCAAGCTTTCGCTGTAATTGATGATGTTATCGGCAGTTATGTTGTCGACAGCTATGTTTACCGTGCTCGCATTGGGCGGTGTGGTTTTTACTACCAAATCACTGTACGCCGCGAACTCAGTATCCCAAACGTTTTCTACATAGACTTCAACCTGCCCACTGTAGATATCGTCCGATAACGAAAGGGTGGTTAAATCGATAGGGACGTACCACAAGCCACTGCCCATCGGTGTCGCCGTGCTGAAGACCCGCATGTTTTCGCCTGACCCAGGAAACACAATGACATTCAACAAGGCCACTTCATCCTCGGCCAAGTCCAGCGACACCGGAAAATCAAACGGGTAGGTTGTCGCTGCGCTGATGATCATGTCGTCGAAAGTGAGCACAGGGTCAGCGTTGTTGATGCTGAGGTCCGCGGTCGCGCCTGCACCCACATTACCGGCCACATCGGTGGCTGAAACAGAAATTGCAAAGTTACCGTTACTGAGCGGCTCGGTCATTTCCACACTCCAGTTCATAACGCTAACGTTGGCCGGATAATCTTGCCCATTCACTGTGACGGTCACTGTCGTGTTGGCTTCGCTCGCCATACCGGAAATGACCGGGTTGACGACGATATCACCTTGAGCGATGCCGCCGCCGTAAAAGGTTTCGGCGTCGAAGGTGACTGTTGGGGCTATGGTGTCGATGTTGTAATTTCTGGTCGCTGATACGGTGTTCGTATTGCCAGCACCATCGGTTATATCGGCTTGGACAGATAACGAGGTGCTACCCGCTAATATGGAGCCAGTCACAGTTACGGAAAATTCTTGACTACTATCGACCGTGCCCGTGAAGGTATTGCCGTTCACGATCACACGCACCTCATCGCCTTCCGAGGCTTCGCCTGAAAGCACGCCAGTAATGGCGATGTTGCTAGCGGATTCATTGGCATTGATTATGTTGTCTGCCGTAACCGGGTTGATGGTAACTGTGGCCGAGGGTGGGATGGTATCCAGTGTGAATTGGAGTTCGTTGCTGGCTGAAACATTGCCTGCGTTGTCAGTCTGCCGCACGCGGATACTGTTTATGCCTTCAACCGCCGTGGGTACGGTAGTACTCCATGTGTCACCGCCGTCTGTGCTGTATTCAAGCGTTGCACCGTCTTCTAGGCCGGTTACAGTGAATGCGCCATTGCTGGTAACACCCGCCACGCTGCCGGTGTCACTATTCAGTGAAATGGAAGGTGCCGGAGGCGGGGTAACGTCCAACTGCACCACTGGGCTAAACGCCACCTCGCCACTGGCATTGACGGCAGTCACCCACGCGGTAAGGTCGACTGCGTCCACCGTTAGGTTGGTGCTGGTGCCTTCAATGGCTCGACGTTGCCAGCGGTTGGTTTCCGCTGCAATGGCGGCGCTACGAGTCGCGTACAAGCCATCTACCACGAACAGGTTATAGCGCAGCAGTTGGTCTGGCTCCGTCTGCGAAATACCCTCCCATTCGGCTGTTAGCGTTGTGTCCGAGAGTGAAAGGGCAGGGGCGGAAAGGCTGAGCGGTGCCCATGTTAAAGGTTGAGTCGCTACGATATGGGCCTGTTGTTCGGTGTTTTCTGCCACCAAGCGCAGGGTAAAATCGGCACCTTCTTCCAGCCCCAGTGTGCGAGGGTTTAAGCCCGACACCCAGCCCTGCATGCTGTTGGTGTTGCAGCCCGTTTCGGTATCACACAATTGGAAAACACCGTACGATTCTTCATCACCGGCATTTCGAACATCCAGATAAACCTGTTCTATCGGTAGGTCAGTAGATGTAACGGCTAAACGAAACCGCCAGTTGTTGGCTGTGGTGTTTTCTTCGTCTGCATCCACATATAAGAAGGCACCGGAAAGCCCCAGGTCGGCCTCAGCATCTGCCAGCACGAAATTACGGCTGGCTGGTGCAAGCCCAGCAAAGGAAGCGGTACCCAAATCCACGTCAACCTGTGCAGAAGCCGGTGGCTCCTGTGAACAGGCTGTAAGAACCGCCGACAACATCACAACACATAACGACAAGCGGCGGGTCATTCTATACTTCCTTACAGATAGGGGTTGTATACATATTCTGAATCTGCGGAGCCAGATATCCCACGGTACACGCCTGGTAAACGAGTAATCTGCGTTTTCCATTGCCCATTTTTGAACACCGACATCATCACATTTAAATGGCCGCGCGGGTCTAAGCTCATATCAAATACACCGGCAACGTCACCCGTTGCCAGCATGTTACCTTGCCAACGTTGGCGTTCGTTGCCATTGGCATCAAGGCGAACGACGACAGGCTCGGTATTTTGAGTAATTCCACCCACTAAGAGGCTTCCATCAGACAGTGGCAGTAGTTTGGTGATTTCAAGGAAAGCATCGCCAGTGTCAGACAAGTTAAAAAACCCATTGGCGCCCCAAGAAGTAATTGCAGAAAGACTGCCTGCTGCATCATATTTCTCTACGGTTGATAACGTCAGTCCGGAGTTTTGAATTTGTGAGGAGGCAATGTAAACGTAACCTGAATGATCTAAGGCAAAAGTATCTGGAAAAATTAATGCCTCAGACAGAATATCAGGGCCTCCGGCCGCCACCACCGACGACGAACCACTGTCATCCGACACTCGATGCAATTCCCAGTAAGGTAAGCTGTAATCAAAGTCGATCAAACGCGTCAATACAAATACATTTCCATTACCATCTTCTTGAACCGCTTCAACACCATTTACTCCAAAAGGTGGAAATTGAGTCATGAAGTGCTCGGTAGTTGAGCTGTAGGGTAACGGCGCCGGATCACCATTCTTGTCCAGCGCGGCAATAAAGGGCTGCAAGTTGGGTAACAATGGGTCACCAGAGCTGTTTGCAATCCCTGAAATAATGGCACGACCGGCTGTTAATTCAGACATCACAAAATCATCGCTGTAGTTCGTGCCGGTGCTGTACAGCCTATCGGTTAGTGTGTATAGATTGGGGTTCGATAGAGATTCACCACCTTCTGGGAGGTTGTATCGGTAAGACACCACACTACTGTCGGCATCGCCAATAGCAAGAATATCGTTGTAGCCGTTACTGAATATGCCAAATACGCTATTGGTTGGTAAGCTCACAGAGCCACCATCTCGCGTCATAGAAGGGGTAGGGTTACCAAAATTAGGTAGCCTACCACCTGAAGGGTGTAAGCCCCAGAGCGCTGCGCGCGTCTGAGTGACGTCTTCAATATCGTTATATTCAACTTCAACTAAAGGAAATAAACGGCCACTCGGCGTCGTAACGAGCTGTATGGGTTCTTCGATAGGCCCAACACCAAATCGTATTGTACCGGCGATGCCGAATGCCGTATCAAGCGCTCCGTTGCCCAATGTATCAATCAGGGTAACAGCATTGTATTGCTCATTACGCCAATACACTTTTAAGTCGCCGTTACCTGAGTTGAAATGCAGATGCGACACGGTTTCTGCCGCTTGCTCTAACATGAAAACACCGTTCTCGCCCCAAGCGGTATCAACGGTGCCATTAAATGTGTTCAAACGAACAATTCCTACGCCGTTAGCTGTGGCGACTGGGGTGTAGATAAAAGTCGATGTTGCCACGAGCGTATTGCTGGCCGTCGTAAACGGATCATTAACAGCCGATGTCCATTGTGCATCCAATGTAACCACACCATCTGTACCGAAAGTAGAAACAGGGTCACCGCCTGTGGGCGTATAACGGCCTAGCAACAGATTTCCCCCCATATCATCAGAGGTTAAAACCAGGATACCAACCTCAAAACCCGTACCCAAGCTGACAACTTTCCGAGGTTCGTTATACTCTAATGCGAGATTCCAGTTCCCTTGAACAGCAAAACCGGTATCAGGATGCCTGCGCTCGATAGGAATGTGATAGGGGCTCACAGAGCCAACGGTGTCGTAAGCAATAACAAGGCCGTTTCCGTTGTCCAATAATGTCGCTTTTACGGAAGACTCAATATCCGCCGTAATGATGGCTGTTGAGGGAGTCAGAGAACTTGTCGAATAGATTTCAACCGCCGGGAACTCACCTACCACAGCAAAAACAGCTTGGTATGAGTCCGACCATAAAAGATCATAGGCAGGACCATTGGTTGCAAACAGCCATTGAGGGGTTTGACTAACCGTGTCAATAGCAATAATGCCATAACTAACCGTACTGGGCAGATCAAAATGGTTGATGTCCAATGTATCAATTTCAACCGAAGCAATCACTCGATTGTTATAGGTATCATGAGCGATTTGGAGAACTTGATAGATGCCATAGCTTTCAAGAATACTTAAATTGAAAAACGATGTTTTAAGTGCATCCCATTGATCATTATCAATGAGTCGTTCTACGTTACGGTCCGAATAAGCTACTCCCATATAGGGATCAACTTCTTCCATAAGGATGAAGGTATCACCGTCAGTCCCAGATAACGTAACAGAACTTATGGGTGTCGCGGTATTATTACTGGGATTAGACACTTCATACAGCTCCACCCGGCCACAACTCAAGCCTTGTTCTGCGAAGGCAAAGCTGCTATCGACGCTATAGGGTAGGTACTGTGCCATCTGGCGCGCAGATTCATGAACCCGGCTATGAACGATACGGTTGCCAATGAGGGATACTGCACCCGTTTCGGCATCGGCTAAGCCGTCGAGAAAGTTAGCGAGAATCTTATCAGTTTGTCCCATTTCAATTGGGTAAGTGCGGGCAACAACTTGATGCGACAATTGATCGTTTTCTGCAAAAATAAAATTGACGTAGTGGTCAAGCCCTTGCTGCAAAGCTAATGGCATTACCGTGCCGCTGGCCGTTGGGCTTAAAAATCCACCTGAGCCGGCTATGCCATTGCCTATATTCCGAAAATAATAAAACGGTTGTTTGCTGCCGCCGTTGGGTTGTAGATAACCTGTCGCCCAGACAACACCTTCTTCTGTAATCAGCGAATCGACGATGGCAGGGAAAGAGGGATTAAAGGGTGCATAAACGATACCGTTCGCGTCAGCATCAAAAGCTGGATCAGCAATTAAAGAGGTGTCGTTTTGCCATACATAGCGACCTATGCCTAGTTCATTAGATGTAGTCACCAGAACACCGAACTGGTCGTCTTTTTGCAGGTCGAAGAGGTCGTGAATACGAACCGCTGGAGAATTAAATTCAATCAAACTCGGAGACGGTGTTGAAAAAGGCGCCAGTACATCCACATTGAAAATTCTTGAGCCAGTAGACGGTGCTGTATTGGGGTCTGCATAGTTCAGCGAGTTCAGTGCAGCAAAAATCTCTTGGTTGTTGCGTACAGTAATGGCTCCTATCTCAAAACCACTGTTCACGCTGCCGCTTAAACTCCAAATGCCGTTAGTACCGAAGTCGGTAACTGCAGTGCCGAAACTGTCAATACGAACCATGAACGCGTCGAATCGTGTGATATCGCCGTTAAGATCAACTAACTCAAGCCGTCCACCGATCAGCCAGTCATCCCCTACTTGTTGGGCTGTAACGGGAATCAAACGGCTGTTGTTACCACCGGGTACAGATATGCCTAGGCTGATGTCTGTCCGCCCACTGTCGCCGAATGTAAGGTCTGGCTGACCGTTGTCTAGAAGCCGAACTAGGGACAATGTAGGTGATGTGGACGAAACAAATGGGTTGTCACCCATCATTAGCACTCGGTTGAGTGCATCGGCTTTGATGAGACTTTGCCGGAAAGTGGTAGGGGATGCTACGGATATAACATCGCTGTAATAATCGGCAAGAATTTCTACCGTATAGGGGCCATACGAGGCGGTACGATTTGCATCTTCTGGATCTGTCACTGTGAAGTTTATTTCACCAGACAGGCCAGTACTTGAGGATTGAATGTTGAGAGTATCGAATCCCGTAATATCTATTCCATTCGCACTAACATAATTCATCTCTAGGTTTAAACCTGACAATGAATTGGTGGGGTCAATATCCCAGGTAAAAGGCTCAAGCCCTGATACTTCCGACAAATACAACTGGGCAGGCACAAACAAGCAGGCGTCGATACCAGCGAACGTATTACCATCAATGGGTGTTTCATCAATGATTTCGCCGGGCGTATTTGAATTAAACGCACTTGCATAGGCATAACCCACTTCACCGGAGCTGTTGTAGGCCTTGATGTCGATGTCGACACTGCCGACGTCAACACCCGTAAATTGCAGGTTGGCTGCACCGGAGGGGCGGTAATTCAGGTTGGTCCAACGTTGGCTACCGCCACCGTAGTCTCGAACGATAACACGATAGCTTGTCACACCAGTTTGTGCGGGCCAGGCAAGGGTTAGCGTGCCATCAACAAAGGTTGTGGTTAGGTCGCCGCCGAAAAAACCTAAAGCTGAGTAGGTAAAAGTATCTGAGGCAACCTGGGTGGCTGGCCCACCTGTGCCTTGCACCAACAGTTGCACGGTAAAACTCGTGTTTTCACCCAGATAAAAGTCCTGGTCATACGGGTTAATGCCGGATACCCAGCCAGACACGGAAGTGCCGCTGAAGGCACACCCGGATTCCGGACAGAGCGAAACCGTACCGATAAGTTCGCCACCGGCTATAAAACGCAGTTGAATGTCTTGAAGCCCGTCCGTGTGCGCCGCAGATATCCGAAAACGCCAGTTGTCGATGCCGTAGTCGTCGGCGACGTACAACAATTCGCCGGATGCTGTGGCATCGCCTACCTGAACGGCTTGCTTCGGTTCTATGCTACGAACCGAGAAGCTCACGTCATCGGGGTTTGAGGTCAGTGTTTCGCCTAGGTCTGTGTTGTTACAGCCAACCAAAAAAAGGGCAAGAAGGGTAGAGGTTAATAATCGTACGTTCATGATCATTGCCCCACTTGGTAGCTGCCGGATACCGTGGTTTCTTGGCTGTCGGTCAGGCTAAAGCCACCACGTACCTGCTGGGCGTTATTGCCGTGAAAGGTGCCGGTAATATGGCCGGTGGCGTCAAATTCTGTGCTGCCGTTGGAATGGAAAGCCTCATTAAACTCCAATTGTGTGTTCAGCAAGCTGCCGCCTTGTATGATATTGCCTTCAATACCGCCGTTAAATAATGCGCGCCAATAGCTGTCTGACCCAGCGGAATCCAAAATCAACTCACCACTGTTCACCGTACCTTCGGTAAAATTCACCTGAAACGACAGGCTCATTACATAGTCAAAGCCTTGGTCTATGCTGAAGTTCAATAGGTTGTTATAGGTCACCGTGCCGGTTTTCGCGGCGATGACATCCGGCGGGGTAGGTAAGCCCAGCTGAGGGTTTGGTATCACAACGACCGGGCGTGTTGGGGTGTTAACGGTATTGCTGAAGTCTACACCAACGGCAGTCGTCACTGTGGTGGGGGTATTTTGTTGCCCACCGCCTTGGCCGCCACCTTGTCCTGTACCGCCTTGGCCGGATTCACTGTTGTTGTCGCCAGTGTCGTTGCCGTCGTCACCGCTGTTATCGTTAGCACCTTGTTCCGAGCCATCGCCTTCGGCGTCCGACCCCTCAGAGCCATCGCCTTCTCCGTCCGACCCTTCAGAATCGCTGTCTTCTGAATCTCCCTCATCGGATTCATCGCTCTCTTCTTCCGAGCTTTCTTCTTCTGAATCTTCTTCCGATTCGTCTTCTTCAGACTCCTCTTCATCCGACTCGTCGGTTTCTTCTTCGCTGTCGTCTTCTTCGTCGGCAAAAACACTGGGCGCTGTGGCGTAGAAGGTTACTTCGCCTTCTTCATTCACCGAAGCGTAGGCAAATTCTTGCTCGCCACCCAACACAAAGCCGGGGCCAGTGTCGCTGCCCACACGAATTTCAATTTCGCCGTCCCATACGGCCATAAAGGTTTCGCCACCCACACGGCGCACTTCATAGGTGGTGCCACGAATACCAATGGTGGCCGCGCCAGTGCGCAGCTCGTATTCGTTGCCCTCGGAGGCCGGAGAGACCAAACCAGTGATCGTACGTAAGCCGCCGGAAATCAATTCCATGGCAACCTTGCCTTCGCCAGTGGCAGGGTTGAACTGGTATTCAGCGATGACGAGTTCGCTGTTTTCGGTGAGCGACAGTAGGGCGTTGTCGGTCATCCTCAATTGGGTTTGTGCGCCTGCGCCCGTGAGTACACGGTCTACATTAAAGACCTGCGAACGGCGGGCCAAGGCCCGTTCTTCCAACAGCACGAGGTCCGTTGCATTAACATCGCCGCGGGTGGCCAGCACGGTCCCTGCCAGTTCTTTCTCTTGCGCGTGCGCCGTCAGGGCAAGGCTAGTGGCGGCGATCAGGCATGCCAGGCTGTTTTTCTGAAATTTGGTTACCATTGGTGTTGATACCCCACTGCCAGTTCAAGCCCGCGATAGTCGTTCAGGTCTTGATTGCTCAAGTTAGTGAACGCTCGCACCCGCGCACTGACGGTGCCCATGTCGCCATAAGCGCGCGACACCATCAGTTGAGAATTGATTAAATTGGCCTGTTGGTTGGTGCCAAAGGTGGCATTTTCTTCAAAGTCATAGGTGACCTGTGAACCAAAGAGACCCTGTACCAAATAATGCTCACCCCACATAAACTGCGGAACCAATGTGCCACTGACATTAATGCTCGATGGCGCAAAATCGTCCGCCAGCGCCAAGGTGCTGGCCGTTTGCCATAGAACGTTAACGGCTCCTTGGCCGAAACTCAGTACATCTGAAACGCCACCTTGTAAGCTGTAGGAGTTGCTGTCGCCCAGGCTAAGAATCAGTGCGGCATCGGCGTCTAGGGTGCCTAGTATGTCCGCGCGCCCAATAGAGCCAACGGCGTTTAGACCGGAAGAATCTGCATTGATAAACGGCAAAAGTTGTCCACCAAAACGTCGACCATCTTCATACTGCCAGTTCCCCGCCAATACACCGCCAACGTTGTTGGCATCGCCAAAGGTACTTAACCGTGAGGTCACACCGGCTTGCAGCGTTCGTGTAAGTTGCTGGGTGCGCTGTTCACGGCGCTGATAGGCCGCTTGCAGAGCTAGCGCAGGGGCGGCTTCGGACTGAAATTCACTGCCGGGTTCAAAACTACCGCCATCAGGCAGGTCAATTTCGTCATAATACGTCCCGGTGTTGATGTTCGTGTGGAATTGCGCTTCGGCAGACAGCGTGAAGGTATTGGAGGTACGTTGCGCCGCTTCTAAGGCTTCAAGTTCAAACAACAAACGCAAGCGGCGCTCGGTTTGCGCAGCACTGAGGTTGTAGGCTTCTAATAAAGTGAGCTGGCGACGGGCAAAGGCGGTGTTTTGGTTGATCAAATAGCCTTGCGTACGCAGTAACCGCGCTTCCGCGTTACGCGGCTCTACCAAGTTCACCCGTTCTAGCGCAAACAGACCGAGATCGGTTTCACCCACTTGCAGTGCCGCCCTGCCATAATACAGGTCAAACAGCGGTTCACCTTCGTAGTCTGGTGCCAACCGATTGCCTTCGGTAAAGGCTTCATCCCAGCGTTGTTGGTCTACCAAATCTATCAAGCGCTGCAAGGCCGACTGGGTTTCCGTCTCTACGCTACGTATGACCATTTGTGCAATGTCGAAGGAGCCCATGGGCAAAGGTGAGGGTGATGAAGAGGTCGCCCACACGGACATAGGCACAAGCAGAAACACCAGTGTAAAAAAGAAATACGTCGAACGCCGTTTGAACGGTAACGTTAAAGTGGTTGGCATAAAAAGCTCAGCTGTTGGTCATCCTTATAGGTTAGTTTTTAGCCTGAATGTACAGGAAAAGCAAATGACATTTTTCATGATGTCAGTCCGAACAATGTTCGCGCTGGAATCCTTGGTTTGCCTGTGTTTTTCTTATTTAGCGCAGTCTGATTGACCCCCTTGTTCAGGGGGATTCGCCAAAAGCCAAAATCCTTACACTGGTCGCTAACGTTATTGCTTGGAAGGAGTTAGCTCATGAAACCGTGGTTTAAATGGTTGTTAATGCCCTTTTTCGTGTTGGCCCTTGTTGGGTGTAATGCGGAGTCGACGGAAGATAGCACAGGCAGTGATGACGAAAGTTCGCAAAATGATTCCACGAACGATGAAACGAGTTCAGATTCAAACGATGATGACACGGCATCATCCGGTGATGAGCCTACCGGCACTCTGCGGTCCTCAACGGCTACTGCCATCACCGGTATGTCGATTGACTGCACCTCAACCACGTTCTGCCAACTCCGCGTAGCAGGAGCACACCAATTGGCCGATGGTCGGGTGATGATTCTTACCAGTTTTAATCGCACAAAAGCGGGATACGCTCTTCGAGAATGGCATTGGGTGCAACTCAATGAAGAACTGAACGGGTTAGACACCGACTTCGCCGACAACGGCGTCAAAATTATGCCCGGTGGCGATTTTGTTGACTACTACGCCTCACGCGCCTATGCGTGGGACAGCGAAGAGCGTTTGGTCGTTCTTAGCCACCCGAGAAATGCCACAGGAGAGCGAATAGCTTCTTATGTAGAACGCTACGCCAGCAATGGCGACATCGACACTACCTTTGGTAACAGCAATCAGTTCTTACTGCCCACGCAAGCGGTGTCCACGGGGCAGCGCACAACCGCATTAACGGTACTGTCGGATGACCGAATTGTCATCGGAGGTACCGTCGGCAGTGGGTATCCGGTTACCCGCAACTGGACACTTCGAGTGGTCACCGAAGCTGGTGAACTAGACGCAACAGTCCACCCGGACAGTGAGCCAAAAGTCTACAACATTGATGGCGCCAATAACGATACGGTTCTGCAAGGGCTCTATGTGCATGGCAGCCATCTCTATGCGTGGGGTGTAGGTGACGATGACAAACACATCGTTATGCGCATTAATACGTCGGATTGGACGATTGACGACACCTTCGGCACCGATGGCGTGGTATCCGTTATAACGGAAACGGACGCTTACATTAGTGATGTTCTGGTCGATAGCCAGGGCCGATTAGTTGTGGTGGGTAGTGGTCCAGGTCAAGACACCAATGTTCTTAGTGCTGATTCTGGTTGGGCCTATCATATATATCGCTATACCAGTGCTGGCGTTGCGGATACAGGGTTTGGTACCGCCGGTTTGGTGAAAGTGGATTTTGGATACAGTAATGTGCAAACACAAACCATTAATGATTATGCCTACAAGGTTTACGAACAGGAGAATGGAAAGCTGGTTGTGGTGGGTCACTCCAACAGCGGCACCGGCTCGCCACCTCCCAGAGGCATCAGCATGATTCGCTTACTGACCAATGGTGATTTAGACACCACCTTCGGGCCGGTGGATAAACGTCTGCAAGCGCAAAGCATTGGTGCGGGCTATATTTGGGCATCCAACTCGCAAACCGGCCGCACACAAACCGCGGTGATTGCATTGCAGGATGGCAGCCTGCTGGGTGTGGCGGCGAACCGGAACTCAAGCTCTACGCAATTGCAGAACTATACCGCGCCTATTGCTTTGCATCGGTGGGATTGAGAATTTAGTTTATGAGTAGGGGTGCTGGCAAAGCAGGGAAGCCAACCTGCTCCACCCCTCAAACATCGGTATTAGGTCTAGGCATTGTCACAATCACCCGCTACACTTCTGCTCAATGTTCGTTGGGGCTAATTCAGCCGCAGCAAAATGAATGGTAAGGAGCTGGATTGGTGACAGATCAAAGTATTACGTCTAACCCTCGTCATAGCCATGATGTTCGGGACGATGAAATCGACATCGGCGAGTTAATCAGCAGTGTGTGGGCAACCAAATGGCGAGTGCTGGTTTCGGTAACAGTGGTTGCAACGTTGTTTGTCGTATTGCAGGCGGTGTCATTTTTGCGTGATTCGTCGACGGTGCGCTACAGCCAAGAATTCGATCTGACTTTTGAAGGATTGAGCGACGGGGAATTCCCTGATGGTTCAGAGTTTGTGTTGAGTGACATCATCAGTCCTACCGTGTTAACCCGGGTGTATAACCGGAATAATCTTGAACAACAGGATATGTCACTGGACCAGTTTCGTCGCGCCTTCACCATCGAACCTTTTTCTCCAGAATATTTTCTTATCCAGCAGCGCTATCGCGCTGAAGCGGACAGCCAAAACCTCTCTGCGGCGGAATTGCAGGCCCTGCAAGACCGATTAACCGAGGAATTGTCGTTAGCGAACAGTGGCGGCGTCCGCATCAGCATGAGTTTGCCCGAGCAAACTGCTATATCTGAAACCTTAGCCAGCAAATTGCTCTTGGATGTTGCCAGCGTGTGGGCGGATCGTGCCATTAATGAACGAGGCGTGCTTAAACTTAACATTCCTATCTATTCTGAACGTATTTTCGACGAGCAACGCTTTGAGAACCTGGATTATCTGCTGGGCATTGAGTTGCTGCTGGAAAACATATCGTTGATTACCGGTAACGTTGAGGCCTTGAAAGAAGTGCCTGGCTCGACCAGCATCGTAGACGACGAAACCGGCTACAATTTGGAAGATCTCGAAAAAGCCATTATGGATGTAGCCGACTATGATTTGCGGCAATTGATTGACCCGGTAAAAGAATTGGGCTTAACCCGAAATGAAGCGGTGGTGCGTCTGTATTACACTCGCCGCTTGCAAGAGCTGGAACTTCAACTGAATTTGTGGGAACAGCGAGCCGAAGTAACGCGTTCGGTTATGCAGCAGTTCGCACAAGACAGTAGTCAGTCACAACCCGGTAGCAACGGGCAGGGGCAGGGCAGTTTACAGCTGGGTGATGGCTTCTTGGATCGATTGTTAGAAGTATCACGCCAAGGCAGTGATGTGGAGTTTCGCCAAAGCTTAACGGAATTGGTCCTAGAGTACGAAAACGAAGCCCTTGATATCAATCAAGAAATGGCCGAGATTCAATTAACATTAAACGCTATAAGTAACACTGGGGCGAACTCGGAAAACGAGCTAAGAGAACTCTACATTCAGGAAGTGCAGGAAAAATTACCCAGTGTTCTTAACACGCTGCGCGACTATACACGGGTGGTCGGTCGATTGCATGAACGCCTTGGAGAGCAGCTGACTGGCAATATCAGCCAGTTGATCATCCCTCAAGGTGGATCGTTCAATATTGCCACCCCGAGCATATTGCCGCAGCGGACACTGCTGATTTTGGTGGCCTTGATGGTTGTTACCGGGTTTGCCGCCATGGTCATCAGTTTGATTGCGGACATGATGAAGCGCCGCAAAATGGCTGGCGCCTGAAAGGAATATGGATGATTCAGCATACCCTCAAAAACACGTTTACTGAGGGTATGCTGCTAAACGCAGCTCAAGCGGCCACGGTAGAACATTGAGTACGAGGCGATGCAACCAAAGAAACCAACGTCCAAAATGGCGAATCCGAAAGACTTAACCGCGCAGCCAGAAATGGCCTGGTATCTGTTGCAGTGTAAACCGCGCGATGGCTTTCGGGCCGATGAACATCTGCAAAACCAGGGGTTCAGCACCTTCCACCCGACTCACCCGGTGCGCAAAACCCAGCGTGGAAAGCCGGTTGTCCTGATAGAATCCCTGTTTCCTTATTATGTTTTCGTGCGTCTGCACAAAGATGTCAACTGGGTCACCATTCGGTCCACGCGCGGTGTGGCACGTATCATTTCATTCAATGGGCACCCCACGCCGGTAGCGGACGCCATTGTCCATGGCTTGCGCTTTCAATGCGCCATTTTGAACAATGAAGTACCGGATCTTATGTTCAAACCCGGTGAAACCGTGACCATTATTGATGGCTGCTTCAAGGACCTCAAGGCTGTGGTGTCGGCAACGAAAGGTGATGAGCGTGTCGTCTTGTTGCTCAATATGCTCAACCGCCCACAATACGTTGAAGTGCCTGTGCAAGCCGTGGCCGCGGTATGATCGTACCGGTTATTCTCGCCGGTGGCGTGGGGTCACGACTGTGGCCACTGTCGCGCGAGCAGTTTCCAAAGCAGTGCTTGCCGCTGGTCACACCAAGCACCAGTCTGTTTCAAAACACCGTGCAACGTTTCCAAGCGGTTGCTGATATGGCCGCACCGGTGATCGTCTGTGGCGAGGAACATCGTTTTCTGATGGCGCAGCAACTGCATGACATGGGAATCCATGGACGCATTTTGTTGGAACCCAGTGGCAAAAATACCGCACCGGCGATTGCTTTAGCGGCACTTCAAGTAGCCGCAGAGTGGGGCGATGATAGCATTATGGTGGTCAGCCCGGCAGACCATGTGCTCACGCAGCCCGAGGCGCTAAAGGAGCCGTTGCAGCACGCCATCTATAAAGCACAGCAAGGCCATATCGTTACCTTGGGTGTTACGCCGGATCGTGCCGAAACGGGCTATGGTTACATCAAAACCGAGTATCCGCTTGCCGCGGAGGGTAGCCGTATAGGAGCGTTTACCGAGAAGCCGACCCCGGCGAAAGCCACCGCTTATCTGGCCAGTGGCGAGTATCTGTGGAACGCCGGTCTGTTCGTTATGTCCGCGCGGGCCTATTTAAACGCCCTCGAACGTCACGCTCCGGACATCAGTGCCGCTGTAAAAGCGGCGTATCAACAACACAAGCAAGATATGGACTTTGTGCGCATAGATGCTGAAATCTGGGCACAGTGTCCATCGAACAGCATTGACTATGCGGTAATGGAATATATCGACAACGGTTGGGTCATTCCCCTGTCAGCCGGTTGGAGTGACGTGGGTAGCTGGTCATCGTTAAAGGACGTACTGCCGCACGATGAAAACCACAACGTCACTCATGGCGATGTGATCCTACGCAACACACGAAATTCCTACATACATGCCGACAGCGTACTCACCGCCGTGGTGGGAATGGATGACGTGGTGGTGGTGCAAACCGATGATGCTATCTTGGTGGCACATACGAACGATACCCAAGACGTCAAACAGATTGTCGAAGCATTGAAGCAGCAGCACCGGCCTGAATACGAAAAACACCTTACGCTTTATCGCCCGTGGGGGTGGTTCAAGCGAATTACCAGTGGTGACCGGCACATCGTTAATAAAATTCTGGTACAACCGGGGCATCGCATCAGTGCACAAAAGCACATGCATCGTGCTGAGCATTGGGTCGTGGTGCGCGGTACAGCCAAGTTAATTGGCGAGCATGAAACGCGCTTGTTGACGGAAAATGAATCGGCGTTTATCCCGGTGGGGCAGGTTCATTCATTGGAAAACCCCGGTAAACTGCCGCTGGAATTGATCGAGATTCAAACCGGCAGTTACCTCGGTGAAGACGACATCATAAGGCTTTAGGGGCGATGCACGCGCCAGCGTAAATACCGTATGGGCAATGCAAGAATAGCCCACTGTTAGACCACAGGAACCTTAAATACATGCACAATACGCACGATACGGACGAAATTGATTTACGTCACCTTGTACTCATCATTCTGCAAGGTTGGCGTTGGTGGGTGGGCAGCACTGTGCTTGCCATCGTCTTGGCTTTTGGCTGGCTGCTCACGCAAAAGCCATCCTATACCGCTGAATTCTCGTCTTTGCCTGTCGTCAGCCAACAATACCAACTGCTTAACAGTATTCCAGGCATGCGGCTTGACCCGGAACAGGTCATGCAAGATTTGAAAAACCGGCTGTCCAGCACACAGCACTTTGTTGCCATCGTCGGTGATCACCCGGATATTTTTTCGCTGCCAGAAAATACGACGGCACAAGAGTATTTCAATGCACAATGGCAAGTCAGTAATACCAGTGATAGCAATGAACTGTCCGTAGCCTATACCTATGGGGAAGACGAAGAGGGTGCAGTCGCTGTTAATCAATACGTCGCGTTAACTGCTGAAGGCTTGTGGCAGCAATACATAGAGCGCTTGAATACGCAAAACGTCGCATCTATTCAAGGACTAGAAGAACAACTACAGTTGTTGCAAGCAACATTGAGAGTCCGGCGGGATGAGCGTGTACAAACCCTTATCCAGGCAATAGAAATAGCGCAGGAATTGGGTATTGAAACCCCAACCACACCACAAGACTACGGGCGTCAACGTACCGGAAACGAAGTGCTGTATGCCAATGTGGGTACAGAGAATAATTCACTACCGCTCTACTTTTTGGGTTATCGCGCCTTAGACGCCGAGCGGCAGTCCATACTGGAAAACTTTGACGAAGGCCTGCTCAACAGCGACATCATTGCGACTGAAGAACAGTTGCGCCAGCTACAGCAACTGCAGCAGCACCTTGAAGCCAATACCTTTGATGCCCGAACGGGCATGGCAGGCTTGCCGCATACCGAACGTTTAGTCACTGTGCTGGAATATGCGGCACAGCCGGTACGTCCGAATGAATCGAACAAAGCGCTCATATTGGTGGCCTCGACGTTGCTCGGTGGGTTCTTTGGTCTAATGCTGGCCTTGTTGGCCCGCTTTGCGCGCAGCGTGCGGGAATACGCAGAACAACAATAGTAGGAGGCCAGCCCTCTGGCCGAACATTCGCTCGGGGGGCCGAACATTCGCTCGGGGGGCCGAGCTCCTACGGTACGCTGACATGAACCCGCCATAAATCCCCCTCACACTGCGCGGTAAACGTGCCCCCCAAGGCCGCCACGCGCTCGCGCATGATTGACAAGCCTCTGCCGGTTCTCTCAGTTTCAGCTTCGGCCACACCATCATTATCTATCTGAATATCAAGGCCCTTCGCTGCGCCGGAAATCTTCACCGCCAGCGTGCGCGTTTGCGCATGCTTCAAGGCATTATTCACGGCCTCTCGCAACACCCGGCCTAAATGGCTGTACATCAAGGGCGACAACTCCATGGCATGCTCGGCCATATCAGCCACCCAATCCAGTTGAATGCCTCGTTCCTGGCAGCGTTGCCGGGCTTCACGTTCCCACTCGTCAGCACTTTCAGTGAGCGAATGCGGTTCCGGGTCCATCGCTCGAATCAGTGCCCGCATGTCCTGCATGGTATCGCGCACCAGCGTGCGGGTTTCGCCTTCGGTGGCGTGTAATAGCGTCAGCAAGCGAGCCCCTAAATCATCATGTAAATCCCGCCGAATGCGTTGCCGCTCACCCGCCGCACCATGATCACGCGCTTCATGAGCTTGATAGACCAAATCGAACAAACGCAATATATAGTGCGCAGCACGCACGTCATCCTGGTTAAACAAACGTGCACCCCGGTTGGGCAGGCGCATCCCAATAGGCTGGGTTAGGCGTGCATCGTGCACCCAGAGCCACTCGCCCGATGCTTTAATGATGGTGCCCGCTGCACCGATTTCCTGCGCCAGTTCCGCATCACCCCGTTGCTGCTCCAGGGGCACAAAAACCTGCTGCAAGGCGGCAACTAACGCAGGTTCGAGTTGGGTTGGGGCTTCGGCACGCAGCAATTCAGGCAAGGCTTTGTTCATCCAGTCGGCTTTTAGCTGCGCGCCATTCAGCCCCAAGCGCCGCCACACCCATTGGCGCGCCGGGAAATACAACCAGCCAATCACCGCCGCCGACACCGCCAATGAAGCGCTGGGGGTAAGCGACAGTAGCCAAATGAGCACCAAGTCCAGGGCGATCACCGCCAAACCGCCCAGCGTCCATGACCACAAGTACAAACTCCACTGTTCCAGTGCGAACAACCGGTAGCGCAATACCCCAAACGCCACGCCGATGTACAAAAATAAAAAAGTAGAGAGCAGCAACCCCTGTGATGTCGTTGGCGTCTCACCGTAAGCCATTGGCACCAGCATAAAAGCAGTAAAAAACACCGTACCGGCTATCAACGAGAGTTGCAGCCAACGCAAAATAGCGCGTTCGGCGGGCGACTGACGCGTACGAAACCATTGCCAGATGGTGCCTACTAAGCCCGCGGTAAAAATCAGCAAAATCCATGCGTGGAAGGCAATGCCAATGTTATTGATCCATTGGCCGATGTTGTTGATCACACTCAGGCCACCAATCAACACAAACACCCGAACCATGGTGGTGTGTTTCGGTAAGCGTTTCGGGTAGACCCACAACAGCCCGGACAAAGCCACCACAAAGATCATTGCCCCGGTATGGTTGAAGAACGACAGCACGCGCCACAGCGTGCCGTCGATAAACAATTCACGGGTACTGTAGACAGAAGCAGCAATCGCCGACATGGCGTAGCCGATGCCAGTGGCAGTGAACAGCCGCAAGGCTAAGTCACTGGGTTTGACCGACCACACCACCCCACAAATGGCCAGTGCAATCAACGCGCAACTCCATTGCAGCCAGAACAGCCAGGGCAGGTCGGTCAATTGTCGTGTTTCGGGTGCCAGTTCTACCTTTTCACCGGAGGTCAGTACTACCCGGATACCGGTCTGTTGGAGTACATCGTGCAATGCGCCGACTTCGGCAATCAGTGCGTTGTAGCGCGTAAAGGTGCCCATTAAATCGGGCTCTTCTATCACCCATTCCGGGCGGGCCAACCAGCGTTGAGTGTCCGTCTGGAACGCGGTGACCTCAGTCGGTGGTTGATTGGGCGAAAGCCATAATAGCCGGTGGTCAGCGCGCCACTGCGCTTGGGTTATGGGTAAGGATAATGCCAGCCACAGCATAAAGCCGCCGAGGGCCACCACACCCATCAAACAGAGTTGGATTCGTAATCGCATGGTCATCTTGCAGTGCCTTGTTTTTCTTATTGTGCCTATAATGGCAATTCCAACCGACATTGTCAGTGCTTAAGTAGGCAGAATTATGACGGAATCTGTGACACCGCCAGCCATCCCGCACCACATATTGATCGTGGAAGACCACCCCGAGGTGTGTCAAACTTTACGTGCCGACAGCCGAATCGCCTTCCCCGGATGCCACATTCTTACCGCTGAAACTTTGCAAAAAGCCCAAACCTTGTGCGCCCACAGCACCTTCGACCTCATCTTACTGGACATCGGCCTTCCGGATGGTGAAGGCACGGAAGTTCTGCGCAAACCTGGCGTGCCGGAACAGACCACCGTGGTCGTTACTACCTTATTCGATGACGATGAGCACCTGTTCGAGGCCCTGCGTTTGGGGGCGCTAGGCTATCTTCTGAAGGACGACACCGGCACCGACATGGTCGAAGCCTTGCAAGGTATTCTGGCCGGGCGACCGCCGTTGTCACCCAGCATCGCCAAACGCATTTTGCAGTCTTTTGCGCCCAAGCCGACGCAACACATGTTGTCGCCGCGTGAAGAAGAAGTGCTGATTCTCATCAGCCGGGGCTACAGTGCACGCGAAGCGGCGCAAGCGCTCGCGGTATCGGCCCATACCGTGGCGGACTATGTGAAGTCGGTGTATCGGAAGTTGCACATCAATAATCGCGCTGAAGCCACCGCAGAAGCGATGCGGCGCGGGTTGTTGCGCTAGAGGTTGTTATTTCAAGAAAGTAATTTACCAAGTACCAGGTGTAAATTGTCGATTTTTTGCTCTGGTAAATTCATGCAATTGGTCTATAGTAAAAGCACCAGTAAAAAAGGAGCAAATCCATGTACCGTGCCTTGTTAAGTGGCGTTACCGTCGCCGTGTTATGCAGTCAGGCTTTCGCATCCAACCCACATTACATGCCCGGTGGCCCCGCTACCACAGTAGGTGGATTGTCCAATTCCAAAATCAGCAGCTCTGGTTACTACAACCCTGCTGCAACTTACATCAACACCAATACCGTACGTTTCCAAGTGGCCGATGTCACTGGTGGTCTTGATTTGCGTGGCCTGGGCAGTTTTCTGCAACTGGGTGAGGACTTAGGCGACAGCGTAGACCGGTTTCAAGATCGGTTAGACGAATTTCAAGACGATAACAATGACAGCCCAGACATCAACTTGGTGTTGGATTCCGTAGACGATCTTGAATCTACTCTGAACAATGGCATCCAGCGACTAGAAGAACAGTTCTCGTTTACCCCTGCGCTGTTGGCCTCAATGCCTCTATTGCCCTTGCAGTTGAATACCCCTTGGTTGGACGGGCCGGTATCGGTCGGTGTTTCTTTCCTGGCCGGTGGACGAGGCAGCATTTTACACAGCAATGTTGAATTCAACATTGACGAAGACGCACTAACAGACTCAGATGCGGAAATTGAACCCGGTGATTTCATTTCAACCGCGTCATCGTTGTACATGAAAACCGGTCGCGCGTGGAATTTCAGCTTGGGTTATGCCCAACCTGTTCCATTCATTAACCTCGGCGGTGCCGAGTTGGTGATAGGTGGTCGTGGTAATCTAATCATGGCTAACTTACACAAACAGATGTACCCATTATCTGAGCTGATCAGCGAAGCCACCAGTGACGATGGCGATGTCGATGCCTACATTCAAATGGTGCAAGATGACGCCATGGAAGGATTGTCCGAAGGTGACCTGACCATGAGTTTTGGTTTGGACGCGGGTCTTATCGTTCAGTGGGCCGATGCACACGTTGGCCTAGCCGTCGCCAACATCAATTCGCCCAGCGTCACCTACAACACCATTGGTTTTGATTGTGCCGATTTACCCACCGAGCGTGAACGAAACGGCTGCTACCACGCCGACTTCTTTACCTCAAGCGGTAAAATTGCGGCAACGGAAGAACACGTCATGGCACCACGGGTAACGGTAGATGCCGGATACCAGTTCCTGAATAACAACATCGCCATCGGTGGTTCAGTGGACGTATTGCCCGGTACAGACTTATTCGGTGACAACAGCCAGAACGTGGGTGCGGCGGTCTTGTTGCAGCCCAATGCCTGGTACTGGCCACGCGCCCGTTTAGGTTTCTCGAAAGATCTGGAAGACATGGACCCAACAACTGTAGCGCTGGGCCTGAGCTTCTTTAACGTATTGCAAATAGACCAGTCGGTCACCGCTACCTTTGGCGACTTGTTCGCCGACGAAACGGTAGACCAAATGAACGCCCTGCGTGGCTTCAAAACCAACATAGCGTTGAACGTTTCGTTCTAAGTGGCCGATTGAGGAGAATATTATGAACGCTTTAATGAAAACATTACCCATGGTAATTGCTGCAGCCACACTGGTGGCCTGTAACGCCGAACAAGACGGCGGCGGCAATAAAGCCCAAAATATGAACGGCCAAGCGGTGGATGGTCGTATCGCCAATGGCTTGGTGTTTGTGGATCGCAACGGGAACGGAAAGTGGGACCCGGCGATTGAAGCTTCTGCCCGGACAGATTCACAAGGTTTTTTCAGTTTTAATCCCGGTGATCCAGAAGCTACACCTGCCGTGCCCGCTGTTGATTACTGTTCTTTGCCGAACAGTGATCCCTTAACCCGTCACTGCTTGGAATATTCAACAAACAGCAGCAGCGCGCAAATCATCATTACCGGTGGTGTCGATATTTCGACCGGTGAGCGTCTAAAGGCGGCTATGGCGTTAGGCACCTCTCTAACGGATGCCCGTGCTACGAGTGCGACTGAAATGAAGCGCATATCGCCCATCAGCACGTTGTTGAATGCTGTTACATCGGCCAGTGACCGTGAAGCCATATTGGAAGCTATTGCCGGTAGTGGTGCCAACGAAAATGATGTTCTGCGAACTGACTTCTCGACCGCCAGCGATGCAAATCAACGTCGTATGCTCGCGAATGCTGTAATCATCGTGTCGTTACAAAATTTGGTTAACGATGTGAAAGGGGAGGGTTCGGACGATAGAACGCCTGCTCAGCGCCAACAAGACGTTGCTAAAGCTATAGCTCAGAGTATAGCCTCAGGTGACAACTTGCTGGATAACCCTACCGCATTGAATACATTTATGACGAATCAATTAACCGGTACGGGTGTTGATTCAGCTCAAATAACCCGAGCGCAAGCCAGTGCTAACGCTGTACGTACTGCATTGAAGAAGATTGAAGACGCACCGGATAGCACCAATATGGCGGCACGCATTCGTACTGCAGAGGTTGTATTTCAACTGGCGCGTCGGTCAGCCGTAAGCAATGATGCTGATGCAACAACTCGAATTGGTGAAATTGACGATACAGTACTGAACACGATCACAACTGAAATTGGGAATTTAGGAAGTGGCCAAGATTTAGACGTGCAAGGCTTTACTGACACCATTAAATCACAAAACTTGGGTACTGCGGATTTTGCTGCTGCCCGCCAAAGTGCTGCATTGAGTGCATTGCCTGATGAGGCAGAATGGAACGATACATGGCGTGTCTTCGAAGTAGATCGCTCAACCATCGAAGAAGGAGATGGTGACGATATTAATTTAGACGACAGCTATTTCGCCTTCTATTTAGGTGGTGATGAAAACGGAGGCCCGATTAGAGCCTGTTTCAATGTCGTTTATAAAGAAGGTGTTGAGGCGGATAACGACTTTGATTTGAACAAGCAGTTTGTCAGCGGTAACTGGGACAAAATTTCAGATGCCCGCTTGGCGATTGAATTGACTTGGTCGAAATTCACTCGTGATGGTCAAATGGTTTATCTGGGCAATCAGGCTCGAAATACGGCGCCACAAACAGGCAACTTTGATGTTTTCCAATTATCACATGATGGTGATGACGCTGAAGGCAGCATCAAAGAAACAGTGTTGTTGGATACCACGCTGACATCTCGCCTGAACGACCAAGACACAGTGCCTTTGAACAACGAAGGCTGTGAGGCAATACACAACGTATTGTTCCCTGCTGCTACCTAATAGAGCCTAGCAGATCGACCAAAAGGCGACCTACGGGTCGCCTTTTTTGTACCCCGCTGAACACCAGAAAAAAATCTTGCGAATTCTGTCGTGTCGCCGTAACATCCGTTCATCATTTGAACACTTTTGGGGATGCCCTCGTTACAAGGTAGGGCGGTAGCGCATCTAACGCGCTAACACTTCTCTGGCGCTCGCCAATGCTTCTCAACCACTCAGGCAAACCACGCACAGGAACGCTTCCATGAAAATTGCCGTTGCAGGAACCGGCTATGTCGGCCTTTCAAACGCCATGTTGTTGGCCCAACATAATGAAGTGGTGGCACTGGACATCGTGCCCGAAAAAATTGAACTCTTGAACAATAAGCGTTCACCCATTGTCGACACAGAAATTGAAGACTTCCTGAAAAACAAAGCACTGAATTTTCGGGCCACCCTGAACAAGGAAGAAGCGTACAAAGGGGCAGACTTCGTCATCATCGCAACACCGACCGATTACGACCCCGAAACCAACTACTTCAACACCCGCAGCGTAGAAGCCGTCATCAAAGATGTTATCGCGATTAACCCCAACGCGGTGATGGTCATAAAATCCACCGTACCCGTCGGCTACACCAAAGAAATGCGTGCTGAACTCGGCACCGAAAACCTCATGTTTTCACCCGAATTCCTGCGCGAAGGCAAAGCGCTGTACGACAACCTGTACCCTTCGCGCATCATTGTCGGTGAGCGCACCGAGCGCGCCGCTACTTTTGCGAACCTCTTGAAACAGGGTGCCATCAAACAAGACGTGCCCACGCTGTTCACCGACAGCACGGAAGCCGAAGCCATAAAATTATTTTCTAACACCTACCTCGCCATGCGGGTCGCGTATTTTAACGAGTTGGATTCATACGCTGAAACGCACGGCCTCAGCACCAAACAAATCATCGAGGGGGTAGGGCTAGACCCACGTATTGGTAGCCACTACAACAACCCCTCGTTTGGCTACGGCGGCTACTGCCTGCCAAAAGACACCAAACAGCTACTCGCCAACTACCAGGACGTACCCAGTAACATCATTCGCGCCATTGTAGACGCCAACACCACCCGGAAAGACTTCATCGCCAGCAGTATTTTGAAACGTAACCCCAAAGTGGTGGGGGTGTACCGGCTAGTCATGAAAACCGGCTCCGACAACTTCCGTGCGTCCGCTATCCAGGGTGTGATGAAACGGTTGAAAGCCAAAGGTGTTGAAGTGGTGATTTACGAACCCGTTTTCCAGGAAGACACCTTCTTTAACTCGCGGGTCATTCGTAGTCTTGACGAATTCAAGCGTATGTCCGACGTCATCGTCGCCAACCGGCTTTCTGATGCTATCCGTGACGTCGAGCACAAAGTGTACACCCGCGACCTGTTCGGCAGCGATTGACCGCACGAACCCTATATTCGCGTAGGAGCGCAGCCCCCTGCGCGAACCCCTACCCGTAGGAGCACAACCCTCTGCGCGAAACCTATCCGTAGGAGCGCAGCCCCCTGCGCGAACCCCTACTCAGCACTCAGGCAGAAAAATGTCAGAACAAGATATCCGCTGGAAACAGCGCTTCGAACAGTTCAGCAATGCCTTTGCTCTATTAACCCAAGGCATAGCCATTCAACAGCCCTCCGTCGTGGAACGGGCCGGGTTGATTCAGTTTTTTGAAATGGCATTTGAACTGGCGTGGAAACTTTTGAAAGACTACCAACAGGCAGAAGGGTTTGAAATCAACAGCCCTCGCACAGCCATCAAGCAAGCCTTTCAGTCAGGGTTGTTGGAAGAAGGGCATTTGTGGATACAGGCCTTAGAAGACCGCAACTTAACCACGCACACCTATAATGAAGTAACGGCGAAACTGGTTGAGGAGAAAATCCGCCAGCAGTATTTTCCCTTGCTGCAAGCATTGCAGAAAGCGTTTGCCGAAAAAGTAAAAGCATGATCAGCGAACAAAACACTGGCCTAAAACAGCAAGACGTAATTGACATCAGCCATGCGGCATCGCGTATTAACAACCTGGAAGCTTTGGTTTTGTTCGGCTCCCGAGCCAAAGGTAACTTTCGAAAAGGCTCAGACGTAGACTTAGCAATAAAGGGTCCTTCAGTCACCTACGAAAGCGTTGTCCAACTTGCCGTTGAACTGAATGAAACATCACCTATGCCGTATTTTTTCGATGTATTGCATTACGACACACTGCAAGAGCCAGACTTGAAAGCGCATATAGACAGGGTAGGTATCGAAATTTACTCCCGCCTGAGATCACCGTAGGAGCACAGCCCCCTGCGCGAAACCTACCCGTACGAGCACAGCCCTCTGCGCGAACCCATAACCCAACGCAAACCAACGGAACACCCATGAACATCCTCGAACAAATCCGCCAACTCGCGGCTGCCAACGACGACATAGCCGCCGTATGGCTTTATGGTTCGCGCGCTAAAGGGAATGTACAGCCACACAGTGATTATGATGTAGCCGTGGCTTTTAACAACTTTCAGCTCAGCTCACTCGAAAAATACCTGCGGCCCAACGAGCTAGCCATAGATTGGAGCACAAGCTTAGGCTTGCCAAGTGACACGTTAAGTATCGTCGACATCAACCTCGCCCCTATCTACCTCGCCTACAACATCGTAGAAACGGGCACAGTGCTGTACAGTCAGGAGACGTCAAGAGTGTTTCGGGAGCAGGATAGAATTTACAGCCAATTCGAGTACCAACAGGTTGAGAGACGACTTGCTGGTGGGTAAATTCAAGCGACGAACTGCTCGAATGGAAGAAAATTATCGGCCTACGTAATGGCCTAGTGCATGACTACCTTAAGATTGATCTTCTGATACTCGAAAAAATCATCAAAGAAGCTCATTATCAGCGTCTAGATGAGTTCAGTACCAAAGCAATTCAATACTTAACCACCTAGAATCACCGTAGGAGCGCAGCCCCCTGCGCGAACCGACCCACACACCCGCAAGAGCGCAGCCCCCTACGTGAACCCCTAACCCAACACAAACCAACGGAACACCCATGAACATCCTCGTCACCGGCGCCGCCGGCTTTATCGGCAACGAACTCGCTTTGCGCCTGACGGATGAAGGCCACACCGTCGTCGGCATTGACAACCTCAACGACTACTATGACGTTCAGTTAAAAAAAGACCGACTGGCACGCCTGAAGGATCGCAGCAACTTCACCTTCATTAAAATGGGTGTAGAAGACCGTACGGCCATGGCAGAACTGGCACAAAACCACCAGTTCAGCCGCATCTTGCACCTAGCCGCCCAAGCCGGTGTCCGCTACTCCATCGAAAACCCCAACGCCTACGTGGACGCCAACCTCGTCGGTTTCGTAAACATTCTTGAACTGGCCCGGCAACAGCAGGTAGAACACCTTGTTTATGCATCCTCCAGCTCGGTATACGGCGAAAACGAAAAACAACCGTTCTCGGAAGATGACCCGGTAGACCACCCCGTTTCGCTCTATGCCGCCACCAAGAAAGCCAACGAAGTCATGGCGCACGCCTACAGCCATCTATATAACTTACCCACCACGGGCTTACGGTTTTTCACCGTTTACGGCCCGTGGGGAAGGCCTGACATGGCACCGTTTCTGTTCACCAAAGCCATTCTCAACGGCGACCCCATCAAGGTTTTCAACCACGGCAACATGCAACGGGACTTCACCTACATAGACGACATCGTCACCGGTGTACTGCAATGCGCCGACGTACCACCGGTGAAAACGGAACAAGCCGCCAACACACCCGCCAGCAGTACCGCACCGTACCAAGTGTTCAACATCGGCAACTCAAAACCCGTAAAACTCATGGACTTCATTGCCGCCATAGAACAGGCCGCCGGTAAACCCGCCGAAAAGATATTCATGGACATGCAACCCGGCGACGTCCCCATCACCTATGCCGACACCACCCGGCTGCAACAAGCTACTGGCTACCAACCGGATACCGACATCGTCACCGGCGTGAACAACACCGTCACCTGGTACAAAAATTATTATACGTAGGAGCGCAGCCCCCTGCGCGAATCCATGCCGGTAGGAGCGCAGCCCTCTGCGCGAACCCATGCTCGTACCATCGCAACCCCTGCGCGAATTGAGCACAAAAAAAACTTGCGAAACCCTACATCTCCCCGTACCATGCGTTCAACATCTGAACACATCTATTGGGAATGCCCTCGTTACAAGGTAGGGCGGTAGCGCATTTAAATCGCTATTCTCATTCTCCGCGCCAAGCAACTCCAAACAGCCCGAGCCAACAGGCCATTGTTAACGCCCGAGTGCTATCGACCGCATGCTCACCGACGAATTTCGCTACAAAATCATGAAACTCATCGATGCCAATCCTCAGATTAGTCAGCGCGAGCTTGCCCGCGAACTCGACATCAGCCTCGGCAAAGTCAACTTTTGCCTCAAAGCCCTGATAGACGTCGGCCAGGTAAAAGCCGGCAACTTCAAAAACAGCCAGCAAAAAACGCAATACCTTTACTTGCTCACGCCTGCTGGTATTGAGGAAAAAGCCAAAGTTACGGCGCGGTTTTTGAAACGGAAGATGGAAGAGTACGATGCACTAAAGGCTGAAATTGAAAGCTTGAAGAACGATATTCAGCAAAGTTAAAGCATTATTAGAGGTGCAGGGCGATGAACTCTCAAAAAAGGAAAGAAGATAAATGAAAATACTTGTAACAGGCGGTGCAGGCTTCATCGGCTCTGCCGTAGTTCGTCACATTATACAAAACACCCCAGACAGCGTAGTAAATGTCGATAAACTCACCTACGCAGGTAACTTAGAAAATCTGGTAGAAGTCAGTAACAATGAGCGCTATGCGTTTGAGCAGGTAGACATTTGTAACCGTGCAGAGCTAGATGGGGTGTTTGCTCAACACCAGCCCGATGCTGTCATGCACTTAGCTGCAGAAAGTCATGTAGACCGGTCTATAGACGGCCCCGCAGCGTTCATAGAAACCAACATTGTTGGTACTTACACCTTGTTGGAATCTGCCCGCAATTATTGGACTGGACTGCCAGAAAGCAAAAAACAACAGTTCCGTTTCCATCACATTAGCACTGATGAGGTATACGGGGACCTACCACACCCAGATGAGAGCAGTGATGCGGTTGAGCACCTTTTTATAGAAACAACAGCCTACGCCCCTAGCAGCCCTTACTCCGCCAGTAAAGCCAGCTCTGACCATTTAGTAAGAGCATGGCGCAGAACCTATGGCTTACCAACACTGGTCACCAACTGCTCCAATAACTATGGTCCGTATCATTTCCCAGAAAAGCTTGTTCCGCACATCATCCTTAATGCATTGCATGGCAAACCATTGCCCGTGTATGGCAAGGGAGACCAGATTCGAGACTGGCTGTACGTTGAAGACCACGCAAGAGCGCTCTATCACGTTATAACCACGGGAGAAATTGGTGAAACGTACAATATCGGTGGTCACAACGAGAAGAAGAACATTGAAGTGGTAGAGCTGCTATGCGACATCATGCAAGAGCTGAAACCGCAGTCGAAATCCTACCGCGACCTCATCACCTTTGTGAAAGACCGCCCAGGACATGATCGTCGTTACGCTATCGATGCAAGCAAAATTGAACGTGAGCTGGGCTGGAAGCCAAAGGAAACCTTCGAGACAGGCATGCGAAAAACCGTTAAATGGTATTTAGACAACGAACAATGGTGGCAGCGTGTATTGAGCGGTGATTATCAACTTGGTCGATTGGGAGAAAAGGCATGAAAGGGATTATTCTAGCAGGCGGTTCTGGCACTCGGTTGTACCCTATTACCAAAGGCGTATCGAAACAGCTACTGCCTATTTATGATAAACCGATGATCTATTATCCGTTGTCGGTCCTTATGCTCGCCGGTATCCAGGAAATTCTCGTTATTTCAACGCCTGAAGACTTGCCCAATTTTAGGAAGCTGCTGGGCGATGGCCATGATTACGGTATTAAACTGAGCTACGCCGAACAACCTTCACCGGATGGTTTGGCTCAAGCTTTTGTTATCGGTGAAGAGTTTATCGGTGACGATTCTGTATGTTTGGTACTGGGCGATAATATTTTCTATGGTCAGCACTTTTCCCAGCAGCTCAAAACCGCAGCGAGCCGCACCAGCGGGGCGACGGTATTTGGTTACTTGGTGAATGACCCGGAGAGATTTGGTGTCGTAGAATTTGATGCGAATGGTCGTGCATTAAGTATTGAAGAAAAACCCGCAAGTCCCAAGTCCAGTTATGCTGTGACCGGGTTATATTTTTACGACAATGATGTTGTAAAAATTGCTAAAGCCGTTAAACCTTCCTCTCGTGGTGAATTAGAGATCACGAGTGTTAATCAAGCATACTTAGAACGTGGCGACTTAAATGTAGAGCTGTTGGGCCGTGGTTTCGCATGGCTGGATACAGGAACCCATGAAAGCTTGTTGGAAGCGGGCATGTTTGTCCAAACGGTAGAGCATCGCCAGGGTTTAAAAATTGCCTGTTTAGAAGAAATTGGTTTCCACCATGGCTGGCTTAGTCGTGAAGCGATTCTAGAGCAAGGCAACAAGTTGGCGAAGACCGGCTATGGTCAATACTTGCTGCGATTGGCTGAAGAGCATAAGGAATAAGCATGAAAGTTATTGATACAGCGTTATCTGGCGTAAAAATTATTGAACCAAATGTGTTTGGTGATGCGCGTGGCTTCTTTAAAGAAACGTTCAGTGCACAACGATACCGAGATGAAGCGGGTATTGAATTGTCCTTTGTACAAGACAATCACTCGCGTTCCCGCAAAGGCGTACTGCGCGGCCTGCATTTTCAAAAAACCAAACCACAAGGTAAGCTGGTTAGCGTCGTGAGTGGTGCCGTTTACGATGTGGCTGCCGATATTAACCCAGCATCGCCCACGTACGGCCTGTACGTTGGTGTTGAATTGTCAGAGGACAATCATCGTCAGCTCTGGGTTCCACCAGGTTATGCACATGGGTTTGTCGTACTTACCGATGTCGTCGATTTTGTGTACAAATGTACAGACTACTACGACCCATCCGATGAAGGTGGCGTGGCATGGAACTGTCCAATGCTCAACATTGCATGGCCACTCACTGATGTTCAGCTTTCTGAAAAAGACCAACGCTATCCGGGGTTAAAGGATTTACATGACTAAGGTTTTGGTAACAGGCGCAGCTGGGCAAGTAGGAAGTGAGTTGGTTAAGCGGTTCCCTGCTGGTTTTGAGGTTGTGGGCTATACGTCCAGCGAATTAGATATCACGAATTCTCGGCTAGTAAACCAAGTGATCGTCGAGCAAGCCCCGGCACTTATTATTAATGCTGCAGCGTACACTGCCGTCGATAAAGCTGAAAGCGATGTTGAACGTGCTTACGCCGTAAATGAAACTGGTGTTAAAAACCTTGCACAAGCAGCAATGGCGTTAAATATTCCGATTTTCCACATTTCCACCGATTATGTGTTTGACGGCACGGCCACTGAACCTTACAAAGAAACCGACCCGGTTGGCCCGACCGGCGTTTATGGTGCCAGTAAGTTAGCCGGCGAGCTAGCGCTAGCTGAGAGTGGAGTAAAGCATATAATTCTGCGCACGAGTTGGGTGTTTGGTGCCAATGGTAATAACTTCGTAAAAACCATGCTTCGCCTTGGCAAAGAGCGCGATACATTGAGCGTAGTGGCAGATCAACATGGCTGCCCGACCAGCGCAGTGAGCATTGCTGATATGTTGTGGCTGTTCGCAAAAAAATATACTGAAGATAATGATTTACCTTGGGGTATGTACCACTTTAGTAATTCTCCGGCGACCACTTGGCATGGCTTTGCCTGTGCAATTTTTAAGCAAGCTGTAGAAGCAGGTGTTTTGAAAAAGGCACCGGTTGTTAATGCGATCAGTACGGCCGATTATCCAACAGCTGCGAAACGCCCAGCATGGTCTGTAATGAACTGTCAAAAAATTGATAGAGTAGTTTTAGGTTGTATTCCAGGTTGGCAAGATGAGATCAATAAACTAATTACTGAATTTACAAATAATGAGTTTTAACAAGAGTTTTATCTGGAACCTGGTTGGCAGTGTACTGCCATTGCTGGTAGGTGTTTTTACAATTCCCTTCCTCATTGAACAACTAGAGTTACAGCTTTTTGGCATTCTTACATTGATTTGGGCGTTAATTGGATATTTTAGTTTATTTGATTTCGGCCTTGGTCGAGCACTGACTCAAATAATTGCCAAATATAAAGGAGATGATCAAAAAACTAACACTTATTCTTGCGTCGGGCTTGCATTAATTACGGCTTTTGGTATTTTCGGTGCTTCTATAATTGTATTATCGGTTATGATTTTTTCGGTTAATTGGTTAGGGATAGATGAAAAATACGTAGTAGATGTAAAAAAAGCTATATTTATTGCGGCATTAGGAATTCCGCTCACAACATTAGCTACTGGCTGTAGAGGGATTCTTGAAGGTTTCTTTGAATTCGGACTCTCTAATGTTATAAGACTTATAATGGGAGTTGGAAATTTTCTACTTCCAGCAGTGGCGGTTGTGTTTTGGGAGCCAAATTTATCAAATGTAGCTCTTAGTCTTCTAATCGCTCGCCTGATTGTTATAATTATAAGTTTATATTATGTGCTAAGGTTTATTTCATTAAACTTGGGTTATTTTTTTGAAAATGATAAAAATATATACAGAGAGTTATTAAGTTTCGGCTCTTGGATGACGCTATCAAATATTGTAAGTCCATTGATGGTTACATCCGACAGGTTCTTTATATCAGCGATTGCTGGAGCTGCTGCTGTTGCGTACTATACCGTGCCTTTTGAAATCGTAATAAGAGCACTAATTCTTCCGGCTGCATTAACGAGTGTATATTTCGCCTACGCATCAAATATAGAGAATCAAGATTCTGAGTCTGCACAAAAACTATATCGTGAAAAACTTAAGCAAACATTTTGGATGATGTTGGTCATCGGTTTTGGTATAGCAACTTTGTCTAGGCCATTTCTTTCGTTGTGGATAGGTGTAGAGTTTTCCGAAAGAGCATGGTTGATAATGACCATCATGGGCATAGGTGTTTTCTTTAACGGACTAGCTCAGATGCCGCTGGCATCAATACATGCCAGGGGTATGGCAAGGATAGTTGCATTGATTCATGTGTCAGAGATTTTATTGTATGTGCCTATTTTAATGGCCTTAATATATTACTATGGTGCTATGGGTGCGGCATTGGCCTGGTTGTGTAGGGCTATATTCGATTTTTCTATTCTATCCTATTTCGAGTTAAAGACTCGGTATGCCGCTAGAGTATAAATTCATGATCAAAAATTTAGAAGCTACAGCAATATACTTTTTTTGGTTGGCATGCGTTTTGAATCCAGCTCCTTCAGACTATAAGTTTAAGATCATTTCGCTTTTCATTATGTTAGCGTTACTAGGGGTTAGGATACTAGACATTAATTCAGCAAAACTGAAAAAACCTTATGCATTATATTTATTTTTCTTTTTACTATTTGTGCTTTTAGGGACCTTTGTGGCTTTGATTAGAGGAGGGTTTTCAGGTAGTTTTATTGATACATCTTATTATACTTCAGCATTATATTTTATTGCGTCAGGATTGTATTTTTATTCTAAAAACTACACAGTGGCGTTAAAAGCGATGGTTTTTTCTCTTAGAGTTATTGTTTTTTTAATAATTTATAGTTTTTTTATTGTCTACACCGGTATCGAATCGGTGATTCTTCAGTTCTTTGTCGATATTGGTTCTGCTTACATAGGGATGAGGAATTACGGTGGCTTTGAATTTTATTATATATATTACATTGTGTCTCCAATGCTTATATTTCTTATTTGTTATGATATGTATTTTATTCTTAAAAGAAAGGGTCGCTTATATATTTTGTTGCTTGCTCTTTCGGTCACGGCAATGTTCTTGTCTGGCACCAGAGCAAACATGTTGCTGAGTGTTTTTACGCCAATCTGTCTGCTAATGTGGTTTTATGCTGGTAGATATGCGTATTTCTTTATCTCTATAGTCACAGTATTTTTTATTTTATTGGTGTTCGCACTAAAAATTCCAGTATTTTATGAAATGTTCAATCCAGAAGAAGTCAGTAATTCTGATAAGTTGGGCTACTTGTCTGGTTACATAGAGATATTTTCAAATTTATCATATTTCCTGTTCGGCCAAGGATTCAATGCGCATGTTTGGGACTTAAATATATATTCAATGATACCTGATGGTGCTTCTAAAACTGAGTTGACATACCTTGAAATGGTGCGCGTGTTTGGGTTTTTGGGGGCATCATTATTTGCATTTGGATTTTTGTATTTAGTATTTTCAAATAGGATTCATTATTCCATAGCACCATGGATCGGTCCCGCATTATTTATATATCTGCTTGTATCGTCAACTAATCCATATATATTTTCTTCCAATGGTATGCTGTTACTAGGGCTTGGTGTTGCGAGCTTGAGTTTTCACCGCACCAATTACTTAGTCAATAGAAAGTAGTAACAATGATATTCTTTTCAGTCCTATATAATCCAGATGAAAATGCAATAAAAAATATAATACTTGCAAATAATGCAGGGTTAAAATCCGTTGTTTATTTAAATCAGGTTAATGATCAGTATTTGAATAGGCTTCCCGATCTTGACGTTGTTATGTTGGGTGACAACAAAAATGTTGGTCTAGGCTTGGCCTTTTATGAGCTAGAAGAATACTTGGCTAAAACAGGCGACGAACATTATGTCTACTTTGATCAAGATACAATCACTACCGAGGAAACTTGGGAGTTGATATTGCGTACGTACACAGAGGTTAATGCGCGAGAAAATGCAGGATTGATATTTTATGGAAAAAATGTGAGTGAACGATCAGATCTGGTTGTAAGCAGTGGATGTTTATTTTCAATGGCAGTGATTCGTAAAATCGGTCGGCATGACAAAGATTACTTTGTTGAGGGAGTGGATTATGAATTCTGTCTACGGCTAAAGATAAATGGTTTATTTATATACAATATATTCACTAATAGTATTGATCATTTTGCCTTGCAGGATGGCAAGAGCCTAAAATTCGCTGGATTCCAAATGCCTATTCGAGTTTATGGTTTTTCTAGAACGAAAGATTTTAATATTTCTCATTTTAAGTTGCTCCGAGATTCACTAAAAAATAAGCAATATTATATGTTTTACAGGTTTCTAAAGTCTTCTGTCATCTTTAACGTACGTGAGTACTTTTCCAGATTTATAACGAGATTTTTATAATGCTGATTTCGATAGTTGTCCTGTCATATAATAGGCCCGTCCAAGTTGAGCGAATTCTCAAGAATTTTGTAGGTGTTACTGCGAATGATTTTAACATTATTATTAAAGATGATGTTTCCCCGTTACGATTTGAGATTGAGGAAATAGTCGATAGGTACTCAAAGCAATTAAATGTAGAAGTTCTCTTTCATTCCAATGAAAGTAACATGGGTTATGATGGTAATCTTATTAGCTCGTTTTCTATCACTGATTCTGAATATGTATTTTTGCTCAGTGATGATGATTACCTTTTGGGTTCGGAGATGGAATCTATAGTCAGGACTATTAAGAATAGTCGATCAGACTTTTATTTTACGCCATATATTGAGAATGGTGAAGTGAAAAGAGTTCCTTCTGGTAATTATGTTTCAGATAAATTCTCGAATATTATATATAATTCTATATTATTCTCTGGTTTGGTTTATCGTGTCGGTGCTGTAAATTCTCTGGTACTTGATTATGAGTTTTTATCGAAGTGCATTTACAGTCAAGTTTATCTTGCATTGGCATTGATTTATAAAAATAAATCCTATGGCGTGTTACCTTCCAGTGCCCTTTACCTTGGTGGCGATGGTGATAATTTCTTTGGGAAGAATGAATCTGCAGTAAATTCTGATTTGTTGTCTGATAGAAAGAAAGTAACATCGGATCTTTTGTACCAACAATTTTTGTTGAAGGTTGTTGATAAAATTTCTACTGATTTTGATCCTAATATTCTCATATCTTTTAAAAAAGAATATTCTATACGACTAGTTTCTTATGGCCTTAGAGTTAGAGGTAAAGGTTATAAAGCATATTTTTCATTTTTAAAAACATATTTTGGTTCTGTCGATCGCCATTTCATACTACCGACGTTGTTATTTCTAGTTTTCTTCATTTTTCCATCGAAAGTGTCGAGAAATATTTATAATATTGGTGTTAAAAGACTACGAAAATCTGGATAAGGGATTCTACTATGTTTCAAGATAAAATTCTAATGATCACCGGTGGAACCGGATCTTTCGGTAACGCCGTACTTAAAGGCTTTTTGGATACTGATATTGCCGAAATCCGTATTTTTAGCCGGGATGAAAAGAAGCAGGATGATATGCGTAAAAAATACGCGAGTCCTAAGCTGAAATTTTATATAGGTGATGTTCGAGACTATCAAGCGGTTTTGAACGCAACTCGTGGGGTAGACTATATTTTTCATGCTGCGGCACTTAAACAGGTGCCTTCGTGTGAATTTCACCCTATGGAAGCGGTTAAAACTAATGTGCTGGGTACTGAAAATGTACTGGAAGCCGCCATTCAGAACGAAGTGAAGCGTGTGGTGTGTTTAAGTACCGACAAAGCGGTTTACCCTATTAATGCCATGGGTATTTCCAAAGCGATGATGGAAAAGGTGATGGTAGCGAAATCCCGAAATGTTGATCCAAGCAAAACGGTGATTTGTGGTACACGCTACGGTAATGTGATGGCATCTCGTGGTTCTGTGATTCCGCTGTTTGTCGATCAGATGCGTGCCGACAAGCCGCTGACCATTACCGACCCAAATATGACCCGCTTTATGATGACGTTGGCCGATGCTGTAGATCTAGTGTTGTACGCCTTCGAGCACGGTAGTAACGGCGATATGTTTGTGCAAAAAGCTCCGGCGGCAACGGTTGAAGTGCTAGCGCAAGCTTTATCGGGTCTGCTCGGCAAGCCAGGTTACCCCATAAACGTCATTGGTACTCGTCATGGTGAAAAGTTGTATGAGGCGCTGCTCAGCCGTGAAGAAATGGTATGCGCCGAAGATTTGGGTGGATATTATCGTGTTCCGCCAGACCTACGCGACCTAAACTACGGCAAGTTTGTCGAACAGGGAGAGCAGGAAATATCCCAAGCGGAAGATTACAATTCTCATAATACTCAGCGTCTGGATGTAGATGGAATGCAGCAATTGCTGTTAAAGTTGGATTTTATTCGAGAATTACGTGATGGTCGCTATGTAGGCCCTGAGGAATAATTGATGCGTGTTTTGGTAACCGGTGCCAACGGCTTTATTGGTAAAAACTTACTGGTGCATTTGGCCGAGCGGAAAGACATTGAGGTTGTTCGTTTTACCCGTGAACACTCTGCATCCGAGTTGCCGACCATACTGGAAGGTGTTCAGTTTGTATTTCATCTAGCTGGCATTAATCGCCCGCAAGATCCGGCAGACTTCACCACGGGGAACGGAGGCTTAAGCCAGCAGTTGGCCGATGCTATGTTAGCAACGGGTTGCAAAGCCCCGGTAGTGTATACATCGTCTATTCAGGCAGAGTTAGCTAACCCTTACGGCGTTTCTAAGCGCGCGGCGGAAGATGCCTTGCTGGCGTTGCGCGAGCACGATGTTCCGGTTTCGGTATTTCGCTTACCGAATGTATTTGGCAAGTGGGCTAAGCCCAATTACAACTCTGCCGTTGCTACTTTTTGCCATAACATTGTGAATGACTTACCCATCCAAATTAACGACCCGGCGGCAGTGATTAATTTGGTGTATGTCGATGACGTTATCGAGCATTTTCTTGGGTTGCTGGATGGTGAGCGCATGAGACAGGCCTATGAAACCGTGCAGCCGGTCTACCAAATTACAGTGGGTGAATTGGCCGAACAGTTGTATCGTTTCCGAGATAGCCGCCAAAACTTGGTTACCGAACGAGTGGGTACCGGCTTGGTACGCGCGTTGTATTCCACTTACCTGAGCTATGTGCCAAAAGAGCACTTCTCCTACGAATTGCCGAAGCATGGAGATCCGCGTGGTGTGTTCGTGGAAATGCTGAAGACGCCAGATGCGGGTCAGTTTTCATATTTTACTGCGCACCCAGGCATTACTCGTGGCGGCCATTACCATCACACTAAAACCGAGAAGTTTTTAGTGATTAAAGGTAAGGCGAGTTTTAAATTCCGCCATATGCACACGGGTGAGTTTTACGAATTGGAAACCACGGGCGAAAATCCGGAAATTGTGGAAACCATGCCGGGCTGGACGCACGACATTACCAATATTGGTGATGATGAGATGATTGTTATGCTGTGGGCGAATGAAATTTTTGATCGGGAAAAGCCGGACACCTATGCTTGCCCGTTAACGCCTGTGGCTCAGTAAAACGCCTGTGGCTAAGTGAATAGTTGGATACTTTGTTATGACAACCGCTGTTAAAAAATTAAAAGTAATGACTGTGGTGGGAACCCGCCCTGAAATTATCCGTTTGTCGCGCGTAATGGCCAAGCTGGATGAGCACTGTGAGCATATTCTGGTGCACACGGGCCAGAACTACGACTACGAACTGAATGAAATTTTCTTTCAGGATTTAGGTATTCGTAAACCTGACTACTTTTTGAGCGCTGCAGGTAGTTCTGGTGCAGAGACTATTGGTAACGTCATTATTAGGGTTGATCAGGTGCTGGCTGAAGTAAATCCTGAAGCCGTTCTGGTATTGGGCGATACCAACAGTTGCATGGCTGTGATACCCGCCAAGCGTCGTAAAATCCCTACCTTCCATATGGAAGCGGGCAACCGTTGTTTTGATATGCGCGTACCGGAAGAAATCAATCGCCGTATTGTGGACCACACCGCTGATATCAATTTGAGTTACAGTACTATTGCGCGGGACTATTTGGTCGCAGAAGGGCTTCCGCCTGATCGTATCATTAAAACCGGTAGCCCTATGTTCGAAGTGCTGCATCACTATCGCGAAGGTATTGAAACATCCAATGTGCTGGAGCGTTTGAGCTTGCAAGAAGGTCAGTTCTTTGTAGTGAGTGCACACCGTGAAGAAAATGTAGATTCCGACAAGAACTTTATGAAGTTGGTCGATGTATTAAATACGGTTGCTGAACACTACAATTTACCAGTTATAGTTTCGACCCACCCGCGAACTCAGAAGCGCGTTGATGCCATGGGCGTGACGTTCCACTCTAATGTACAATTACTCAAACCGCTGGGCTTTAAAGACTACAACAAGCTGCAGTTAAGCGCGAAAGCGGTTCTATCAGATAGTGGCACTATCAACGAAGAATCATCCATTCTTAATTTCCCTGCATTGAACATTCGTGAAGCCCATGAGCGGCCGGAGGGAATGGAAGAAGCTGCCGCGATGATGGTGGGTTTAGAAGTTGAACGTGTGATGCAAGGCTTAGCGATTTTAGAAACACAGCGACGTGGTGAGCAACGTGATTTGCGGTTAGTAGCCGACTACAGTATGCCTAATGTGTCTGACAAAGTTCTACGCATAATTCACTCCTATACGGACTATGTAAACAAGGTTGTGTGGAAGAAATGAATAATAGGATTGTTATTCTTAATCAATGGTTTGATCCTGAGCCGACATTTAAAGGTTTACTTTTCGCAAAGGAACTTAAAAAAAAGGGCTTCGAAGTAGAGGTTGTAACTGGATTCCCAAATTATCCAGGTGGGCGTCTATATAAAGGATACAAATTAGGAATTTATAAAAGAGAAGTAATTGATGGAATAAAAATTCATCGTGTCTTTTTGTACCCTAGCCATGATGCGTCTAAGATTAGAAGAATTTTGAATTACGGATCATTTGCCCTTTCGTCATTAATTTTTTGTTTGTTTTTTTTGAAGAAGCCAAAAGCTATCTATGTGTATCATCCACCTTTAACCACAGGCGTAACGGCAACAATTTTAAGTAAAATAAGACGAATTCCTTTTGTGTATGACATTCAAGATCTTTGGCCAGATACCTTAAAGTCCACTGGCATGATTAATAGCATAAAGGCACTCAAAATTATTGATAAAGTGGCTTCTTTTATCTATAAAGAGGCTAAGAAAATTGTAGTCCTATCTGAAGGGTTCAAGGTGAAGCTAGAAGATAGAGGCGTTAACCCTGATAAAATAAGTGTGGTATACAATTGGGCTGACGAAAGATTCATTCAGCCAATAGAACACTCTGATGAAGAAAAAAAGCCATTATTTAATAAAAACAGCTTTAACGTACTTTATGCCGGAAACTTCGGAATTGCACAAGAATTGACTGCACTTTTGGGTGCTGCAGAACTGCTAAAAAATGACGACCGAATTCATATTTATTTAATGGGTGACGGACAAGAGCGAGATCGACTAGTTAAACTGAAGAAAGTAGATAATCTGACAAATGTCACAATACTAAACTCAGTGCCACTTAGCGAAATTTCTGAATACCTAAATTCCGCGAGCGCCCTTTTTATACACCTTAAAAATGATCCTCTTTTTGAGATTACCATTCCTGGTAAGACGCAGAGCTACATGGCTACAGGCAAACCTATTATTATGGGTGTTTCCGGTGCAGCCGCAGAGTTAATAACAAAGTCCAATTGCGGAATATTAGCAGAATCATCAAATACATCATCTATTGCAAATGCTATCTTAATGATGTCCAAGATCGATAAAAATGAACTCGAACAGATGGGAAAAAGAGGGCGAAGATACTACGAAAATGAACTTTCCCTTAATTCTGGCGTGGATAAGTTCGCGAATATTTTTAATTCTCTATAAAATTATATTTTGAGGTGAATGATGGACGATTTCAATAAAACAAGCAAAGACTTAAGACGACTTATAATAAATAAGGCCTATGAATGTGGACAGTCAACTCATCTAGGCGGTGCGTTGAGCATGGTTGACATTATGTGCGTTTTATACAGCAAATTTTTGAAATTTAAACCTGATGAGCCGAAGTTTGAAGATAGGGATATTTTTATTTTGAGCAAAGGTCATACGGTGTTAGGTTACCTGGCAACTTTGTATCATTTTAAATATTTCTCAAAAGAAGTTTTTGATACCTTTCAGGTGAACGGTAGCAAATTTATTGCACATCCAATTAAAAATTTAGATTATGGAATTGAGTCATCAAATGGAAGTCTTGGTCAAGGAGTCTCTTACGCCTCAGGCATGGCCTTAGGATTCAAAAAGAGAGAAAAAGAAAATCGGGTTTTTGTAATGATGGGAGACGGGGAGTGTAACGAAGGATCTGTTTGGGAAGCAGCTCAACTATCTTCCGAAATGCAACTAAATAATCTGATAGTAATTGTCGACAAAAATGATTATCGGAATGACGGATCAACTGCATACGATAAGTCTGATCTAAAGTTGGAAAATATGTGGTCTGCATTCGGTTGGAACACCATTTCAATCAATGGACATAATTTCGATGAAATATTAGATGCCTTTAATAATGCATTAAATTCTGAAACTAAACCTACTGCGATAATTGCTAGTACAATAAAGGGCAAGGGTATTTCATTTATGGAATCTAATAACGATTGGCATCACAATCGTATAACAGAGTCTGTATATGAGCAATGTTTAGTTGAAATGGAGAAAATGTAATGCAAATCAATAAAAAAATTGCCAAAATGTGGTCTAGGATGGGGCCGAGAGCTGTTTATGGTAAAATTATGTCCGATATAGCTCATAAGAATGAAGACATACTTCTTATGTCAGCAGATCTTGGTCGCTCTTCAGGATTAGCGAGCTTCTATCAGACATATCCTGATCGATTTGTAAATACAGGGATAGCAGAACAAAATATGATTGGCGTTGCAGCAGGTCTAACTCGATTAAACTATAATGTTTTCGCTTCAACATTTGCGCCTTTCGCTTCCATGAGAGCCGCAGAACAGGTAAGAATGAACATGGGCTATATGGAAGAGCCTATCAAACTCATAGCATTAGGAAGTGGATTGTCAATGGGGTTCTTAGGCAATTCACATTTTGGGTTGGAAGATGTTGCGGTTATGAAGACTATTCATAATTTAACAATTATAAGTCCGGCTGACTGCATAGAGCTTTATAAGACTTTGGATGCACTTGTTAACTACAATTCACCAGTATATGTTCGACTAACGGGCGCCGTAAATTGCCCTGTAGTTTATGAAGATGATTATTCATTTGAAATTGGACAGCCTATATGGATTATTCCTCAGTCTGATATTAATGTAATTTCTACCGGTACGACAGTTGGTCACGCTAAGAAAGCGGTTGAAAAACTTAATGAAGAAGGCTATAGCATTGGTTTACTTAATATCCATACTATAAAACCTATAGCTGAAGAATTTGTTAAAGATGTATTGAGTACTTCAAAGAAAATATTTATTTTTGAAGAACATACACGTGTCGGCGGATTGAGAAGCTCTATATACGATATTATTGTTGATAATGCTATTCAAGGACTTGATGTTGTATCACATACATTGCCAGACAGCTATCTAGAAACTGGAGAGTATGATTATTTGATTAATCTATACGGGCTAGATGCGTTGGGTATTGAAAAAGTTATCAGAGAATCTATAAATGAAAAGTAATTGGTATATATACGGGGCTGGTGGATTAGGTGTCGAGACCTTGGATATTCTTAGGTCCTACCTAAACGATGAGTCCGACTTTACCATAAATTTTCTGGTTGACAATATAGACGCCAAGGTAGTCAATGGAGTAGATGTGGTTGAATATTCTTCAAATCTTGAAGGATATGTAACTATTGCAATAGGAGAGCCAGCTACAAGGCTGAAGTTGTATAATAAAATTAAAGAAGAAAAGTCATCGAAATTAGAATTAAAAACTATCATATCAAAAGATGCCTTTGTTTCTGAATTCGCGACTGTGGGTGAAGGCTGTATAATTGCACCATTTTGCTCTATACAATCTACGGCGTTAATTGGTAATAATGTTGCAATAAATACTGCGGCGATTGTCGGGCATGATGTTGTAGTTGGCGAGTCAGCTGTTATCTCTTCGCAGGTGAATATAGGTGGCGGTGTAAAGGTTGGTCGAGAAAGTTATATAGGTATGGGTGCTCTTATAAGGGAGGGGATAAACATAGGTAGTAACGTTATAGTTGGGATGGGTTCTGTGGTGCATAGAGATATACCTGATGGTGTGATTGCTATGGGAAATCCCGCTAGGCCGTTAAAGAATAATGTAGAACAGAAAGTTTTTAATTAAATCTGGAGTTATTATGACTAATGTAGAAAAATATGATTCAGCATTCATTGAAACATTTGAGATAGATCGAAGTGATTTAACAGATGAATTAGAGTATCAAAGTATTCCAAGCTGGGACTCTGTCGGTCATATGGCGCTAATTGCAGAGTTAGAAGACTTGTTTGATATCTCAATAGAGATGGATGATGTAATTGATTTTGGGTCTTATAAAACTGGATTCAAAACTCTAGAGAAATATGGGGTAAAATTTTAATTTATAATTATTTAAGATGCATTAATTTAACGTCGGTATTAAAGCAAAGCTATATGCTGACGTTAAATTAAAGTTTAAATGGTTAATGGCTATGATTTGGGTTTGTTGTGTTTGAATCTGTCATTTAACTCCTTAGTTATTATGGCTATATTAATCAGATTAGATAATGCGGGAGGTGATTGATGCTATTATTAGACACAAAAAATGATCTCGATAAAAATACTTTCTTGTTATCGGAGGAAGGTAGTTGGACATACGAAGAAGTATTTGATGCTGGCGATAGTTTATTCAAAAACAAGGAAAGAGAGTTGGTACTGATTCTTTGTGATAAAGATATAGATACTATAATTGCATATGTTGGTTCGTTGAGAAATAATAAAGTTCCTCTGCTTATTGATAAAAGTTATAAAAAAGAGTTGATTGAAAGTTTTATAAAAAACTATTCGCCGCATTATGTAATTAGTTCAACCGTTGTTGGTCTAGAAAATGCTAATTATGAAATTGAACAAGATGAATACGAAGGATTTGGTGGGTTTGTATATAAAATAATTAATATGAGCCCATATTCAATATCTGAAAAGTTAGCACTACTCATACCTACTTCGGGTTCCACTGGTGATCCTAAATGTGTACGACTTTCTCATGATAATATTAATTCGTGCACGCATTCAATATGTGAATACCTCGAGTTCAGTCAAGAACGAGTTGCTATTTCATTTTTGCCTATTCATTATTCATATGGGTTATCTGTTCTTCATAATTGTATATATAAAAGGGCAAAGTATGTTGTTTCAAAAGCAACCATTTTAGACAAGAATTTATGGGAGGATATGGAGAAATACGAAGTTACAGATTTTTCAGCCGTGCCTTTTGCTTTCAAGATATTAAGAAAGATGAGTCTTGATTACGATAAATTAAGGTCACTGAAATATGTTACCCAGGCAGGCGGCTACTTACCAGAGACAGAGTCACTATATTTCTACAACGAATTCTCTTCACATGGCATAAAGTATTTCACTATGTATGGTCAAACAGAAGCGTCGCCGAGAATTTCGTATCTTGATCCAAAATATGCCGAAGAAAAAAAAGGTAGCGTAGGTTTACCGATATCATGTGGTCAAGCATTTATTGCCGAAACGGGTGAAACTAGTGGAGTAGGTGAACTCTGTTATAAAGGGCCTAATGTTGCGTTGGGTTATGCTACCGGATATCAAGACTTGTCAAAAGGTGATGAGTTTAAGGGAACTTTAATAACAGGTGACGTGGTAGAAATAGATTCAGATGGATTCATTAGAATTATAGGTCGTAACAAACGTTTTATAAAAATTAGCGGAATTTCGGTAAATCTTGATAGAATAGAGAAGGATTTAACGGAGATTTTCTCGTCATCAGTTGTAATCGGTAAGGATGAAAAATTAGTTGTTTTAACAGAAAATGAGTCGGATTTAATTTCAATTAAAGACTCTATAGTTAAAAAATATGGTTTCAATAAGACATTTATTGAAGTTAAAGTTATGCCCGAAGTACCATTGAATGCATCAGGCAAAACTGATTATAAATTATTAACTGATAAATACTTGTAGTCATATGAAAAATGATAATTATGAATTATATAGAACATTAACTAGCTATCATAGGGATCATTGTAAGTTGTATGCTGACTATATTGACTCTCAGTTTTTAGACAAAACAAACACAATAGCAGATATTCCATATTTGCCGGTAAGGTTGTTTAAAGAGTTTGATTTGATTAGCGTCAAGGAAGATGAAGTCTTCAAGATTATGTATAGCTCTGGAACAACAGGAAAAGCTTCTAAGATTCATTTGGATAAAGAAACCGCCAAAAATCAATCTTTACACTTAGCAAAGTCTTTTAAAGAATATTTTGGTGACTCGAGATTTCCGATGTTGATAATTGACTCTGAAAGCACCGCTAGGGGAATGACTGCTAGAACTGCTGCTGTTAATGGATTTTCTATATACGGCAAAAAACGTTGTTTTGCCTTAAATGAAAAAATGGAGTTAAGAGTAGAAGAGGTTTTAAAATTTATAGAGGAATATAAAGGCTCTAGAATCTTTATTTTTGGATTTACATTCATTCTTTATCAGTATTTTATAAAGAAACTTCAAAGTTTAGATTTAATGTTGGATCTATCGAATGCTTTTATCCTACATGGTGGTGGCTGGAAAAAATTAGCGAATTTAAATATTACAGATTTAGAGTTTAAGTCTTTACTTAAATCTACAGTCAAATGTGAAAGTGTCCATAATTATTATGGAATGATTGAGCAAACTGGTAGTATATATTTTGAGTGCGAGTATGGTAATTTGCATGCGCCAACGAATGGTGATGTTATTATTCGGAACTTTAAAACACTAGAGCCTAACGAATATGGCCAAGAAGGTATAATTCAAGTCCTTTCTACTATTCAAAAAAGTTACCCTGGTCACTCTCTATTAACAGAAGATGTAGGGTTGACCTATCCCGCTAACGACTGTAGATGTGGGAGGGATGGAGATATAATAAAAATACACGGTCGTCTGGAAAGTGCGGAAATTAGAGGTTGTAGCGATGCAGTTTGAAGAAGAGAAGATCTTTGAAGCAGCTTTCGATAGTAGTTCTTTTTTTAAGTTGTCAGTTACTTCTGCGTTTAGTGAAGATTGTATTTTATTCTTATCTCAGCTATCGAAGTCTATTCTTAAGGATAAAGATGCTAGGCAGTTTCCAGATTTGATGACTTTTGGTTATTTTTGTAGAAAAGCAAATCTGCTTAAATTCAAAGATGGCCAACTTGACAAAGATATTGGTGACACGCAATTTGGGCGTGGTGTTTGTTTACACATAGCGCCGGCCAATATTCCCATGAACTTTGCTTATTCGTTTATTATGGGATTTATGTCAGGAAATAAAAATATAATAAGATTGCCCAGTAAAAGATTTCCGCAAATAGATATCTTCCTGCGAATATTTGAATTCGTCACCAATACCCATGCATTTAATTTTGTTAAAGAGAGAAATTCCTTTATTAGGTCGGATAGAAATAGTCAAAAATTAATTGATTTGGTATCCAAAGTAGATGCGTTGGTAGTTTGGGGGGGGGATAGTACAGTAAAAACCTTTCGAGCATTGGAAAAAAAAGTATCGTGTTTTGAAGTGTATTTTCCGGATCGTGTTTCTTCTTTTTTAATAAATTGTGATTTTTTAATCGATGAATCTGCTGATAATATATTAAAACTTTGTGAAAATTTCTATAACGATACTTATCTCGTAGATCAAAATGCCTGTTCTTCTCCTTCTATGATTTTGTGGTACAGTAAAAATGATAACCACTTATTAGCTCGGACGATTTTCAGTAATTATTTAAATAAGACGCTTGAGAAAAAGTATGAAATGGAATCTATATCAAGGATTGAGAAGGATATTGATGTAATGCGTTATTGTAATCTTGTTGATGGTTCAGTTGAATTAGATAAATACTCAGATGTGCTATGGTATATGGATTCCCCAGGCTTTAAATTATTGAAGCCAAAGCTAGGTGTTTTTATAAGTAAAAATATAGCCGATTTGGAGTTGTTGCCTAGTTTTTTTAGAGATAATGAGCAAACTCTAACATATTATGGGTTTGATAATAAAGATATTCTTAAGGTTCTATTAAATAAAGTGCCGAGATTAATTGATAGAATTGTACCGGTAGGGAAGGCTTTGGACATTGGATTTATTTGGGATGGAAAAAACATGATTAACACATTGTCTAAATATATGGATTGCCAATGACTTTAAAAGTATTAAGAATATTAGATGTTGCTTTGTCAATTATTCTGTTGGTTTTAGCGGCACCTATATTAATTATAACGTATGTTGTTATAGTGGTGACTATGGGTAGTCCTGCTATTTTTTCACATTACCGGCTCGGTTTGGGAAATGACAAGTTTTTGTTATATAAGTTTAGATCTATGATTGATGATCCTAGTTTGACAGATGAAGAAAGGATCACAAGATTTGGTAAGTTTATTAGGAAAACTAGTATAGACGAGTTGCCTCAGTTGATTAACGTCATTATGGGTGATATGAGTTTGGTAGGCCCTAGGCCGTTATTGCCTGAATACAAAGATCATTTTACCTTAGAGCAGTTAAGACGACATAATGTAAAACCCGGAATTACTGGATGGGCACAAGTGAATGGAAGAAACTCGTTATCGTGGGAGGAAAAGTTTATTTTAGATTTATACTATGTTGATAACTATTCGGTCTCACTTTATATTAAAATACTGTATCGCACATTTTTTGTGGTCTTGCTTTCAAAAGGGTTTTCACTGTCAGGCGAAGCAAAAAGATTTGATGAAAGATAATTAAAATTTCACTAAACTTTGAGGGTTTTACAATGTTTTCTTTAAATGCTGAAGAGTTAAAAAAATACCAGCCAAATCGCTATCCTTTTTTGATGATTGATTATGTGACAGAGGTAGTTCCGGGCAAGTATGCTTATGGATATAAAAATTTGTCTAACAATGAATGGTATTTTCCTGTGCACTTTCCTGGTGGGCCAAACATGCCAGGAGCCCTTCAATTAGAGGCAATGGCTCAAATGTTAACTGTAGCGTTAACTACTCAGGAAGGTTTGGCGGGTAAGGTAACCCACGCTTTGAAACACATAGTACGCTTTAAAAAAGAAGTTCTTCCTGGCGAGGTTTTGCATATAGAAGCTACAATTGATTCATGGAAAAGAGGGATTTGTAAAGGGCGTGCTATAGGTAAGACAAATGGTGAGGTCGCTTGTGAGGCAGAAATGTTAATCACGATACCTGAAATATTAGAAGAGTTCCTTCCAAAAAAATGAATAATGTAGATTATGATTATATTGTAGTTGGATCAGGTGCATCTGGGTCAGCCGCCGCCTGGCGGCTCACTCAAAATGGTTTTAAGGTGATTTGTCTAGAAAGAGGTAAAGAAATATTACCTTCTGAATATCCTTCTACTCGCAGCGATTGGGAGATAAAGAAAAGAAAGGATTTTAATCCTGTATCAGCTATTAGAAATCTAGAATCAGATTATCCTGTAGATGATTCAGAATCCCCAATAGCAATATGTAATTATAATGCTGTAGGTGGTTCTACTATACTATATTCAGCTCACTTCCCTCGTTTTAGACCTCAAGACTTTAAAATACAGTCATCAGATGGTCTCTACGAAGATTGGCCAATATCTTATGAAGATCTAAAGCCATATTACGAAATCAATGAGAGAGAAATGGCTGTCTCTGGGCTGGTTGGTGATCCAATGTATCCAGATATAGAAGAGCTTCTTCCTCCAGTTCCAATAGGAATTACAGGAGAACGAATTGGTGATGCTTTTAATAAAAAAGGTTGGCATTGGTGGCCTAGTTATGCGGCTATATCGACTAGAAGTAAAAATGGTAGAGATCAATGTATAAATCTTGGACCCTGTAATACTGGGTGTCCGCAAGGTGCGAAATCCAGTGTAGATAGAACCTATTTGTCTAGAGCAAAAGCTAATGGGTTAGAGTTAATAACGGAATGTTACGTCGATTCAGTAATAGTAAATAATAATTCAGCTAAGGGTGTTGTTTATTTTGATAAGTTAGGTAAACGACATGAGCTTTATGCTAGTAATATAATATTAGCGGCGAGTGCAATCGGAACACCTCGAATCTTGCTGAATTCAAAAAATGAAACGGGGGAAAATGGGGTAGCAAATTCAAGTGGTTTAGTTGGTAAAAACCTAATGATCCACCCGCTTGGCTATGTTGAAGGTTTGTTTGAAGAGGAATTAGACACTGATATTGGTCCGCAAGGCTGCATGATTTATTCTTTAGAGCATTATAGGAAAGAAAATAGAGATTTTGATCTAGGTTATATGATGCATGTGCTTCGTGGTACAGGCCCTATTGAAACTGCCATGTCTGCATTAAACCGAAGAAAGCTACGTTTTGGTGAGGCTTTAGAGGAAGATTTTTTTAAGTTTTATAAAAAACAAGTTTCTATCTCTATTATTTGCGATGATTTGCCACAATTGAATAATAGTGTTGAATTATCAAATGATACAGATAAATTTGGTACCCCCGGTGTAAAAATTAATTATAAAGTATCAGAGAATACGTTAAAGATGATGAAGGACGGTATGTCAAAGGCGAGGGAGATATTGGAATTGTCTGGTGCCAAGAAAACATATGCTTATGGACCTGTTCGCAATACTGGGTGGCATTTAATGGGAACTTGTAAGATGGGTTTCGATCCAAGTAAATCTGTAGTTGATCCATCCGGTGAATCTCATGATGTTAAAGGTTTGTTCGTCGTTGATTCTAGTTGTTTTGTTACCGGCTCTTGCGTAAATCCTGCTAATACTATTCAGGCAGTTGCATTATATTTAACAGATAAAATAATCGGGAAAAATGAGTAATTATACTTTTAAAATATATAAAAAGATGTTTCCTGGCAATAATTATGTCTTGCCTTCGATAGATGAGCTAGATATTGATGGTGATACTATTAGTTATGAATATGAAGACATCCTTAGTGCATTTGTTAGTGAGTATTCTTTAGATGTAGATGAGATAGAGATAAATGAATTTTTGAAGTTATTTAAAAAGAATTATTATACGCAAGCCAATGGCTTTATTTCTGATGCAATCGATTTTTATTTTTCACATCCTCAAGTTATCTCTGTTCTCCAGCAGGGTAGGGTTACTTTGTTTCCTAATTATAGGGCTCTCCCTGAGATTGATTATGATTTATTAATACCGGTAATGGAGTTGTATAGTGGAGACGAATAATAGAGTTGTAGTTATTACAGGTGCGTCAGGTGATATCGGAAGGCCTGTAGTGGAATACTTGTTAAAGAGTGGTTATGTAGTTGCAGCTTGTGTGAGAAATTCTGATGGATTTTCATTATTTGATGATAATGAAAATCTTAAATATTTTGCATGCGATTTTTCTGATAATGAATCTATTATAAGCTGTGTGGCTGATATTAAAAAAGAATATAAGAATATATACGGATTGGTTAATTGTATAGGAGTAGCGCACGGCTCTAGCTTCTTAATGACAAAGCCTGAGGATTTACATGATGTTTTTAAAATTAACTATTTTTCAATCATGTTTTTTATTCAGTTGTTGGTTAAAAAAATGATAAAAACACGCAATGGTTCTATTGTTAATATTGCCTCTACAGCCGGCATTTTGAGTGATAAGGGTACAATGGCATACGGTTCTTCGAAGGCTGCACTTATACATTCTAGTAAGGTGTTGGCTACAGAGCTGGGTGCATATGGTATTAGAGTGAATGTAATAGCCCCTGCAGTTGTTGAGTCTAAAATGTCTGCTATAATGGATGAAGAAAGTGTTTTAACATTGAATACAAGAGCTGCTATAGCAGGTAGTATTTATCCGCAAGATGTGGTTGATATGATTGTTTATCTGTTGAGTGATTCTGCAAGAAATATTACCAAGCAGGTCATAAAAATCGATCGAGGTATTTTGGACTAAATATTATTTAACGTAAATATTTTCATTGATCTATTGATTTATAGACCTGATTGGTTATATTTACCTACTTTTTGTTCGTTTGCTATTATTTTTACTTTTGATTAGTGGTGGATCAAGTGATCGGTACTTCTTTTTCTCCTTGGCCTTCATTCTCTGACGATGAAGCCAATGCGTGTCGTGATGTAGTGTTATCCAATCGTGTGAACTATTGGACGGGCGTTGAATGTCGGGCATTTGAAAAAGAGTTTGCCAAATGGGCCGATTGTGAATACGCGATTGCGTTAGCGAACGGTACAGTCGCGCTCGATGTTGCTTTGAAGGCTTTGGGTGTGGGCGAAGGGGATGAGGTGATTGTTACCCCTCGTACTTTTTTGGCCTCGGTATCCTCAGTTGTGACTGCGGGCGCTACACCTGTGTTTGCAGACATTGATCCGAACAGCCAAAACATTGAGGCACATACTATCGCGCCCAAGGTTACTGCTAAAACCAAAGCAGTTATAGTTGTGCATTTGGCAGGTTATCCTGCAGACATGGATCCCATTATGGAACTTGCAGAAAAGCATGGTTTTTTTGTGATTGAAGATTGCGCCCAAGCGCATGGCGCACGCTATAAGGACAGATCCGTCGGTACTATAGGTCATGTAGGCGCGTGGTCTTTCTGCCAAGACAAGATTATGACGACCGGTGGCGAAGGCGGGATGGTGACCACCAAAGATAAAGCATTGTGGTCCAAGATGTGGTCATATAAAGACCACGGTAAAAGCTGGGAGGCGGTGTACGAGCGTGAACATCCACCCGGTTTTCGTTGGCTGCACGAGTCCTTCGGTACGAATTGGCGAATGTTGGAAATGCAGGCAGTTATAGGCCGCATCCAATTGACTCGCATGGCGGACTGGACGGCGAAGCGCACAGAGAATGCGCAGGCGATTTGGCAAACCTGTAGCTCGTTAAAGGGTTTGCGTGTGCCTGCAGTGCCAAATGACATTTTGCATGCGGCGTACAAATGCTATGTCTTTGTGGAGCCTGAGCAATTGTCATCAGGCTGGGATAGAGACCGCATCATGAACGAGATTAATGCGCGTGGTGTGCCGTGTTTCTCTGGATCTTGTTCTGAGGTTTATTTAGAAAAAGCATTTGATGGCACGGGTTACCGGCCAAATGAGCGCTTACCTGTGGCAAAAGAACTGGGTGAGACCAGTTTGATGTTTTTGGTCCATCCAACCTTAACCGCCGAAGAAATCCAGAAGACGTGTCGTGTTATTCAAGAGGTGATGAACGAAGCGGTTAATCCATCATAACCACGGTGCTGGGTAAGGGCAGCGGGGATAGGGTTCGTTAGGAGCGTAGCGCCGATTTCAACGTGCGTACGTGCAGGTTCGGCCAGGGGGCTGGTCTCGTACGGGCGTGGTTCGGCCAGAGGGCTGGCGTCCTACAGGGTGAGGTTCGGCCATTGTTTAGAGTTGGTGTCTGATTACTTGCAATGACTCTGCGTTTTATTACACTATTTATAACAAAGCGCGGATAGTGTGTATGCAGCCAATAAAACGTTTGGAGCAATGGCTTCTTACCTCTCACATAAACAGCTCTGGGCGCCTCTATTCTACTGCGGCATTTCGTTCTTTGTTTCCGGAGTTGACTCAAGGTGCCTATAGAGCGCTTATCCATCGGGCCGAGAAGCGGGGTCTCTTGGAGCGTGTGTGTCAGGGTATTTACCAATATGTGGGCGCGCCGGACACTAGCGGCCTGATTCTTTTTCATGCTGCTGCCTTACTGCGTGCCAGGCACTTCAACTATATCAGTTTGGAAACGGTACTGAGTGAGGGAGGGCTGTTATCTCAAATCCCTATGGCTTGGATTACGGTGGTAAGTACGGGGAGGTCAGCTGAAATCAGTTGCGGGCGATTTGGCACAATTGAGTTTGTGCACACAGAGCGCACTATGTCTCTGGTGATTGATGAATTGAGTTACGATCCTAGGTGTCATCTGTATAGGGCTTCCCAAAGTCTGGCGCTGGCGGACATGCGGCGGTTCAACCGTTCCACTATGAATCTGGTGCAGGAGCCTCCCAATGGATCTATTTAATGCGCTGATTGACGAGGCCATACGAGCTCAGGGAGATCTGGCCGTTCTGCGCCCGGTGGTGGAGAAGGAAATTTTGCACCATGATATATTGCGAGAATTGAACCATGCAGACCTTCTTCAGAAACTCACTTTCATTGGCGGAACTTGCCTTCGTGCCTGCTATGGTTCTAATCGCCTGAGCGAAGATTTGGACTTCACTGGTGGAGCTGACTTCAACAAGGACGAACTGGTCAAATTGAAAGAAACATTGGAAACTCGGCTGCAGGAAAAATATGAGGTGCCGATCACGGTAACTGAGCCAAAAGCGGAGAAACAAGGGAATGTCGACACTTGGAAGCTTAGCGTGAACACGCAACCTCAGCGACCGGACATGCCTGCACAGAAAATTCATCTGGATATCTGCTCGGTTCCCAGCTATCAGGTAGTGCCGATGACGATTAGAAATCACTATGGGATCAACCTAGGGACGGAATCGCTCATTATCAAAGCTCAGACCCGAGAAGAGATCTTCGCCGATAAGTTGCTTGCTTTTGCTATGAGGCCTGGGCGAATGAAACATCGGGATATCTGGGATATAGCTTGGTTATCTCAAGGAGGTATTGAGCCAGCTTATGAGCTGATTAATGCCAAGCTGAATGATCATGCCGAAGCAAAAGAGGTCTTCCTTCAAAATATGAATGATCGATTGAAGCTTCTTGCAAACGACGAGCAACAGCGAGATTTTTTGTTTGAAATGTCCCGATTCATTCCTCCAAGTCGGCTCAATCAAACGGTCAGGCAGGATGGTTTCTGGCATTATCTGGTCAATACTGTCACGGAAAAGGCGCAACGGGCTCAGCAGTTTTTAGAGGATGAACAACCTGATCAAAGTGAAGGGCCGTTGTTTCCTATGTAGGTACTTATAGTAAGTTATTCGTCGACTGCCTGCAGGCGCGCAGCTCTCTGCGCGAATATTCGGCCAGGGGGCTGGCCTAGTATGTTTTATTACTGGTTGATGGTCACCATCTTGATGGATTAAACACAAATTATAGAGTTAAGGAGAAAACTGTGGAAAAAGGCTTTCCATCCATCATGCACCATGGCGGTGCTGAGGGTGTTACGGGCAGTTGTCATCGCTATATGGCATCGGCAGACCATCATGTCCTGATCGATTGCGGGCTGTTTCAGGGCAGCGATGCGGGGCCAAACCCGTTGCAGCAACATCAGGTTGATTTTGATCTCACCCCTATCAAGGCCTTAATTGTAACGCACGTGCATATCGACCATATTGGTCGGTTGCCCTATTTGATGAGTGCCGGCTTTGATGCCCCGATCTATTGCACCCCGGCGTCGGCGTTGTTATTGCCCTTGGTGATTGAAGATGCCCTCAAGCTGGGTTTCACCCGGGACCGGCGGTTGATCCGCCAGTTCTTGGCGCGTGTGAATGAATTGTTGGTGCCGGTTGAATTTAACGAGTGGCGCGCTTTGCCCGGTAGCTTGAACTGGCAGGTTCGTTTTCAGCGTGCCGGGCATATTCTGGGTTCGGCCTTTGTTGAGATCGATCGATACGATGATGATCTACCGAGACCCCATCGTACCGTGTTTTCGGGTGATCTCGGTACGCTGCACCATGGGCTTTTACCCGGCCCGACATCGCCGGAGCGGGCTGACATACTCGTTATAGAAAGCACCTATGGCGACCGCCTGCATGAAGACCCGGTAACCCGAACCGAGCGGCTGAAAGAAGCGGTGCAACACGCGTTGCAGAATAACGGTACGGTATTGATACCGGCGTTCAGTATTGGTCGCACACAAGACATTCTGTTTGAACTCGAGCGCATTCTGGCCGATGTGGCGTTTCAGCCCGTGGATGTGGTGGTCGACTCGCCGTTGGCCGCGAAATTCAACAGCGTGCACCGCGATTTGCTGCCCACCTGGCAAGCCGAGTTTCCGCACAAAAATGTCCCGCGTGTTGCTCAAGGGGGACGGCATCCGTTATCGTTCGAGCAATTAATTACCATTGATTCACACGAACAACATAAAAAAGCGGTAGCGTTATTGGCTTCAACGCACCGGCCGGCCATTGTGATTGCCGCCAGTGGCATGTTGACCGGTGGCCGGGTGATGAATTATCTCACCGCCATGTTGGAGGACCCCGTTCATGATTTGGTGTTTGTGGGGTTCCAAGCGCCGGGTACCTTGGGCGCCGATATTCAACGGGCTGGGCGCGGCGGGCGGGTGACCATCGATGGCAAGCCCTATACGGTGCGTATGGGGATTTATACCATTGGCGGATTCAGCGCCCATGCCGACCAGCAGGATTTGGTGCGTTGGGTCGATGGTATGGCCGAGCCACCTAAGGATATTCGTATTGTGCATGGTGTACCCAAGGCACGAGAGGCGTTGAGGCAAACTTTGCAACGCTTAGGTTGACGTAAAATTGTCATGCGACAAACGCTGGACTCTGTGCTTTAATTTAACGCTGTACATTGTTCCATAGCAGGGAAGGACGTTCCTATGAATGCTGGCAAGCGGTCCGCCAGGAGAGATGCAGAATTGCTCAAACAACGTTTACATCTTCGTGTGGCCACATTGAATCGGCGCTATAAGCGCATGATCATGGTGGTGGCTGATTTCATTGCTCTGCCTTTGGCGTTTTGGTCGGCGTACGCGCTGCGCTTTTCCGAGTGGTTTCCAGGCCACTATTTAAGTGCAGTCTGGTGGATGTTTCCGATTATTCCTGTCGTTGGCGTGTTCGTGTTTGCGCGCTTGGGTTTGTACCGTGCGGTTGTACGATACATGGGCGTGCAGGCGTTAATGGCCGTGCTGAAGGGCGTGTTGTTGCTGTCGTTGATTCTATTAGCTTCGGCATTTATTCTGCGTTTGCAAAACTTTCCTCGTTCAATTCCCGTTAATTTTGCCCTGGTGGCGCTGCTGTATGTGGGCGGTAGCCGACTCTTGGTGCGCGCCTATTACCAATGGATTATCAAGCACTACTCTGACAAGCAGCCGGTGATTATTTATGGCGCGGGTGGCGCGGGCGCACAGTTGGCGACGGCCTTAGCGAGTGGTCGAGAATTCTATGTAGTGGCCTTTTTAGACGACGAGCGTGCCTTGTGGGGCAGTTCTGTACTCGGCATTCCGGTGCACTGCCCGGATGACGCTGCGGCGTTGGTGACCGAATATACGGTCGATCGCGTGTTGCTCGCTTTGCCCACGGCGTCGCGTCGTCAACGCAAACACGCCTTGGATGTGTTGGAAGGATTGCCAGTGCATGTACAAACGGTGCCTTCAATGCCAGAGATTGTGTCGGGTCAGGCTTCGGTTGACCAATTACGCGAAGTGGACATAGAAGATTTGTTAGGGCGGGACCCGGTACCCCCACAAAAAGAGCTGTTGGACATCAGTATCTACAACAAAGTGGTCATGGTGACGGGTGCGGGTGGTTCCATCGGCTCGGAGCTGTGTCGGCAGATTCTGCGCAGTGGTCCTACTAAATTGATCATGCTTGAGCTCAGTGAATACGGGTTGTACAGCATTGACCAAGAGCTCAAGAAGCAGGTGGTCGAGCTGGGTTTAACCACAGAATTGTTGCCATTTTTGGGCTCGGTGTGCCATCAGGCACGGGTCGAGGCCATTATCCAGCGTTATCGTGTGCAGACCATCTACCATGCAGCCGCCTATAAACACGTGCCCATGGTGGAGCACAATGTATTTGAGGGCATTCGCAACAACGTGCTGGGCACGCAGGTCGTGATGCAAGCGGCTGCCGATCATAAGGTTGAGCGCTGTATTCTCGTGTCGACGGACAAAGCGGTGCGCCCGACCAATGTCATGGGTGCCACTAAGCGTATGGCCGAATTGGTGGTGCAGGACTTGGCTCAACAGGGCAAAAGCACTGTCTTTTCCATGGTGCGTTTCGGCAATGTGCTGGGGTCGTCCGGGTCTGTGGTGCCGTTGTTTCGGAAGCAAATTCAATCCGGTGGGCCGGTGACGGTGACGCATCCGGACATCAACCGGTTCTTTATGACCATCCCGGAAGCGGCGTTGTTGGTGATTCAGGCGGGGTCCATGGCGCAGGGCGGCGATGTGTTTGTTTTGGACATGGGTAAGCCGGTAAAAATTGTTGACCTGGCTCGGCGGATGATTGAGTTGAGTGGATTGGACGTCAAATCCGATCAAAACCCTGATGGCGATATTGCGATTGAGTTTTCGGGTTTGCGGCCCGGTGAAAAATTATACGAAGAATTGCTGATTGGCGAGGATGTGGAAGGCACGTCACACCCGAAAATTATGCGCGCCAACGAAGAAGTGGTGCCGCATGAAACCCTTTACCGCTATTTGCATGAACTGCAGGTGGCCGAGTTGCGCCAGGACATCGATGGCGCAAGAAGTGTGCTGCGCGAAGCGGTAAAAGGTTTTGTGCCGAGCAGTGAGCTGGTGGATTGGCTACTGCCATTGACTGTACCGGTCAGTAAGTCGTCTGTGTCTGCTGTTCTGGCAGAAGATAAGCCGATTCACTAGAAACCACTAGCAATATGACAGCGCAACAACATACCTACCAAGACCTGATTAAAATCTTCAATGCATTGTTTTTGCCGTCGCTCAATACCGAGCTGGTGGCGGGTGACGCCGAGCCAGTCTATCTTCCGGCCAGTTCTGAATATCCTCATCATCGTCTAGTGTTTGCACACGGTTTCTATTCCAGTGCGTTGCATGAAATAGGGCATTGGTGTTTGGCGGGGCCTGAACGGCGGTTGCTGGAAGACTTTGGCTACTGGTACAAGCCAGATGGGCGTACGGAAACCGAGCAAGCCGAATTCGAGCGCGTGGAAGTGAAGCCGCAGGCCAATGAGTGGATTCTGTCGGTGTCGGCTGGTCACAAATTTCATTTCAGTGCAGATAATTTGAGTACCGGCCTGGGTGCTTCCGACACGTTCAAACAGACTGTGCAAGCCCGCGTCTTTGCGTTGTTTGATCAAGGCTTTCCGGAAAGACTTCGTCTGTTAAGTAATGCCTTGCGGGCTCATTATCAGCAACCGCCGCTGTCCAGAGAGGCTTTTCGGCTTGCTTAGCCAACGCTTTGGTTCTTTACTATTGCCTGCCGTTGTTATTCTACTGAGTATTTTGGCCACCCTTTGGGTGGACGCTTGGCAGTGGTCGTATGCTGAAATTATCGATGGGCAGTCGTGGCGTTTGGTTACCGGCCATTTTACGCACGGCAACCTTTGGCACTTATTGTGGAACGGGTTGGCCTTTGTGTTGCTCACCGGTTTTGCCTCGCCTTCGATGCGGAAATATTTTGGCGGTGCTGCTTTTTTGGGGCTATGCCTTTGGGTCGGAGTGGCTATTTTCTGGTGGTTGCCAACGGTTGGCATCTATCGCGGTCTATCCGGTGTTCTGCATGGCTGGGCGGTGCTGTGTATCGTGAGTTCAGTGGGCTGGGCTTGGCGTTTCAAAACTGCGCTGTTGATCTTGCTTGGTCTTAAACTGGGTTGGGATTTTCTGGCACCCACTGCCATGCCGGTCTATCTGGGTGGACTCAATGGTGCTGTGCTACCTGCGGCGCATGCCTTTGGTGCGTTAGGTGGCGTCGTAATGGCAGGTGGTGGGACGCTATTCTCGTATTTGCGCCAAAAACGCCTGCGCGGCATTCGATAATGTCCGTTCTTTTAGCCATATCACGCCCAACGACCGGCTCAGTGGCTCGCTCGCCACACGCAATTCGGTAAGCTGTTCATCGACCATGATGGTGGGCAGTACGCTCCAACCTAATCCTACCGATACCATCATTTTTATCGTTTCCAGATAGTTCACGGGCAGTGACGTTTTGATGGGCAGTTTGCGTCGCTCGAATTGTTGTTTGATGACTTGGTACGTGGCCGAACTTTCGAATGGCAAGATAGCCGGTGTGTAGCACAATTCATTGAGTTGCAGGTCTAATTTGCGCGCCAGGAAGTGCCGTGGAGAGGCGACGAAGGTGAGTTCATCGTGCCAGAGTTTTTCCTGTTGCAAGACGCGATTTTGTTGGCCGGTCATGGTGACGAAGGCAAGTTCGACTTCACGTTTTTGCACAGCTTGATAGGCGAGCTCGGATTCCAGAAAGTGGATGTCGAGTTCGACCTGTGGGTGGCTTTCGTTAAACCTCTGCAATAAAGCGGGCAGGCGATGCAGTCCGATATGGTGGCTGGTGGCGAAGGAGAGTTTACCCGCAACGAGGTTGGCGAGGTTTTGCATGGTGCGGGTTGCGTTGTCCATTTCCTGCAAAATGCGTTGGGCGGCGGGCAAAAGCGCTTTACCGGCGTCGGTGAGGTGAATTTTCCGGCCAATCCGGTCAAATAAGGCGGTGCCCAGTTGGTGTTCGAGGTTTTGTATTCGTTTGCTAATGGCGGGTTGAGTGAGGTGCAGCCGTGCGGCAGCTTCGGAAAAACTCCCATAAGCACTGACCGATAGAAACGCTTGCAGCCCTTGAATATCCATTCGTATTCCACTTAGTTATCAATTACATAAAAATTATGAATTTGTTTTATTTTTATGCAAGCGTTAAAATTCTTTCAGCTTCAATATAGACCGGTTCAGGTATGGGGTAGGCCTTTGTGGGGACGCCGTAAACCCATCCATGGGGGCTCGCTGCGGACGTCCTGTCCGCAAACGCCCCACGCAGGCCCACCCCATGCCTGAACCTCAACACCAAGTTTAAACCTGAAGGTGATGTCTCTTTTTTAGGCTTCATGACGACGGGTTATCGGTGAGAAAGGTCTGGTTGCCTTCTTCAGGGTGTGTGCCGCCAAGGATGGCGGCAACAAGCCCCCAAGGACGGGTTCACGGCGTCCCTGAATGAAGGCAACCAGTCCTTTCTCGCTCGAAAAAATAATGAGCGTAGGAGAGTGTCAGCGTGGCCGGAAAAACTCTGTACGATAAATTGTGGGACGCGCACGTCGTAGAGGCGCGTGATGATGGCAGTTGCCTGATTTATATTGACCGGCAGCTCCTGCACGAAGTTACCTCACCACAGGCTTTTGAAGGCTTGCGGATTGCCGGGCGCAAACCCTGGCGTTTAGACGCCAACATCGCCACACCCGACCATAACGTACCGACCACCGTTGAAGAACGGAAGTCCGGTATTGCGGGCATTGTTGATCCTATCTCCCGCATTCAGGTACAAACTTTGGACGACAACTGTGTTGACTTCGGCATACTGAAGTTTGATATGGGCGACGAGCGCCAGGGCATCGTCCACGTCATGGGGCCAGAGCAGGGCGCAACCTTACCCGGCATGACCATCGTCTGCGGTGACTCACACACCTCAACCCACGGCGCTTTCGGCGCATTGGCGCACGGCATCGGCACTTCTGAAGTTGAACATGTGTTGGCGACCCAGTGCTTGATTCAGCAAAAGAGCAAAAACATGCTCGTGCGGGTAGACGGTGATCTTGGCAAAGGCGTCACCGCCAAAGACGTGGTGTTACACATTATCGGCGTTATTGGTACGGCAGGTGGAACGGGCTTTGCCATTGAGTTCGGCGGTTCGGCGATTCAAAGCTTATCCATGGAAGGCCGCATGACCGTGTGCAACATGGCCATTGAGGCTGGTGCACGGGCTGGTATGGTCGCAGTGGATCAAACCACCATTGACTATTTTAAAGACCGTCCATTTGCGCCCAAAGGTGATTTGTGGGAGCAGGCTGTGGCCAACTGGCGCGATTTGGTCAGTGATGCCGATGCCCAGTTTGATAAAGTGGTGACGATTGATGCAAAAGACATCGAGCCACAAGTGACTTGGGGAACATCTCCCGAAATGGTGGGCGGTATTTCCAGCCGTGTGCCCACGATGAATGACATGACCAGCGACAGTCGCCGCACCGGCCTGGCGCGTGCGCTGGAATATATGGGGTTGCAAGAAGGGCAGGCGATTACCGACATCAAGCTTGATCGGGTGTTCATAGGCTCTTGTACGAATTCGCGCATTGAAGATTTACGTGCAGCGGCGGCCGTGGTTAAAGGCAAAAAAGTGTCTGGAGGCCTGAAGCAAGCCTTGGTCGTACCCGGTTCCGGTTTGGTGAAGAAGCAAGCCGAAGCCGAAGGCTTGGATCAGATTTTCACCGCAGCGGGTTTTGAGTGGCGAGAGCCGGGCTGTTCGATGTGCTTAGCGATGAACGCCGATAAGCTGGGTGCCGGTGAACATTGCGCGTCGACCTCAAATCGTAATTTTGAAGGGCGTCAGGGCTTTGGTGGCCGTACGCATTTGGTCAGCCCGGCGATGGCAGCCGCGGCAGCGATTGCGGGTCATTTCGTTGACGTTCGGGAGTGGAGTGCTGAATCATGAAAGCATTAACTGTACATCAGGGCTTGGTCGCCCCTATGGATCGTGCCAACGTTGACACGGACATGATCATTCCTAAACAATTTTTGAAGTCGATTAAACGCAGTGGCTTCGGGCCTAACTTGTTTGACGAGTTGCGTTATCTGGACGAAGGGCAGCCGGGCATGGATAACAGTCAGCGCCCGTTGAATCCTGACTTTCCGTTGAATCACGAGCGTTATCAAGGCGCTAGCATTTTGCTGGCGCGGGAGAATTTCGGTTGTGGGTCGAGCCGTGAGCATGCGCCTTGGGCGTTGGAAGATTACGGTTTTCGGGTGATCATTTCGTCCAGTTATGCCGACATTTTCTACAACAATTGTTTTAAGAATGGCATCCTGCCGGTTGTGTTGCCGGAGGCGGCTGTGGCGCAGTTATTTGCGGCGATGTATGCAGAGCCGGGTTTTCAGTTGACGGTGGATTTGCCAGCGCAAGAAGTGCGTACCTCTACCGGTCAGGTTTGGGCTTTTGAGGTCGATGGTTTCCGTAAGCATTGTTTGGTGAATGGCCTCGATGATATTGGTTTGACGCTGGAGCGCGCGGATAAGATTCGCGCCTACGAGGCGAAACGCAAGGCACAAGCGCCTTGGCTTTTTTAGTCCTCCGCGATGTCGATGGATAGCCGGTATGCTGTTCGCGGGACGCCGTGAACCCATCCATGGGGGCTCGCTGCCGCCGTCCTGGCGGCAGGACGCACGCTTACAGCATACCGGCTATCCGCCGACACGGTAGCTGGTAACCCTGGGCAATGAAAAGAGCACGCCTAGCCTTAGTTTTCTTGCCTTAGTATGTAGAGCCTTGATAGTAATCGTTCGGTTGAGGGGTGGTAGGTAGGCGTTTCATGGCGTTTGCGGACAGGACAAATTCGTCAGGAACGAATTTGCACGACCGTAGGGAGCCCGAAGGGTCAGGCGCATGGATGCGCCTGATACGTCCGCAACGAGCCTACATGGATGTATTTACGGCGTCCATGCAACGCCTACCTACCACCGCTCAACCTAGTAAGAATTATGGACTTGGTAGGTCCGAACAGGATTAGGAGAAGGTAAGTGAGCAAAAACGTATTGGTATTGCCCGGTGATGGCATCGGGCCCGAAATTGTGGCGGAAGCCGTCAAAGTTCTTGAGTGGGTAAACGACCGCTTTGGGCTGAACATTGAACTGAATGAAGGGCTTGTGGGTGGTGCCGCCATCGACGCGACCGGCGGGCCATTACCAGAGGCGACTCTGAACGCTGCCCGCAATGCTGATGCCATATTGCTCGGCGCTGTCGGTGGTCACAAATGGGACAAACTGGAAATGGCCCTGCGACCTGAAAAAGGGCTGTTAGGCTTGCGTTCCAATTTAAACCTGTTCGCCAACTTGCGCCCCGCGATCTTGTATCCGCAACTCGCCGCCGCCTCCAGCTTGCGCCCTGAAATCGTCTCGGGTCTCGACATCTTGATCGTCCGCGAACTCACGGGCGGCATCTATTTTGGTGAGCCGCGTGGCATTCGTACCCGTGAAGACGGCGTGCGCGAGGGGTACAATACCTATATTTACAGCGAGCCAGAAATAGAGCGCATCGCCCATGTCGCCTTTCAGGCCGCGCAAAAGCGAAACAAGCGCCTGTGCTCCGTCGACAAAGCCAACGTTTTGGAAGTTACGGTACTTTGGCGTGAAGTCATGACGCGCGTCGGTGCCGAATACCCGGACGTAGAACTCAGCCACATGTACGTCGACAACGCCGCCATGCAACTGGTGCGTGCGCCGAAACAATTTGATGTTATGGTCACCGGCAACATGTTCGGTGATATTTTGTCAGACTGCGCCGCCATGTTGACGGGCTCCATCGGCATGCTGCCTTCTGCATCGTTGAACGACCAGCAGCAAGGCATGTACGAACCGATACACGGCAGTGCCCCTGATATCGCCGGACAGGGCATTGCAAACCCACTGGCGACCATTTTGTCGGTCGCCATGATGTTGCGTTACTCCTTGCAAGCGGCCGCTGCGGCCGATGCCATTGAAGACGCGGTGAGCCGCGTACTGGATGCCGGTTTACGTACCGCCGACATCATGAGTGAGGGAGCGCGCAAGGTCACTACGGCAGAAATGGGACAAGCAGTCCTTAAAGCACTCAACGAGTGAGGAATATCATGTTAAAAGTAGGATTAGTAGGATGGCGCGGAATGGTCGGTTCCGTATTGATGGATCGCATGCGCGCCGAAAACGACTTTGCCAACATTGAACCTGTGTTTTTCAGCACGTCGCAAGTCGGCATCGCTGGCCCTGACGTAGGCAAAGACACACCCTTATTACAGGATGCGCGTGACCTCAAAGCTCTGCAGGCGATGGACGTCATCATCACCTGCCAAGGTGGCGATTACACCACGGAGGTGTATCAGCCGCTGCGTGATGCTGGCTGGAACGGTTACTGGATTGATGCCGCATCAACCCTGCGCATGAAAGACGATGCCGTGTTGATTCTCGACCCCGTTAACCGCAAGGTGCTGGACGATGCACTCGCCAATGGCGTGAAAACCTTTGTGGGTGGCAATTGCACTGTATCCCTCATGCTGATTGCCCTAGGCGGTCTGTTTGAGCAAGACCTCATCGAGTGGGTCAGCCCCATGACCTATCAGGCCGCTTCCGGTGCGGGTGCGCAGAATATGAAAGAGCTGATTCAGCAGATGGGTGCCATCAATGCTAAGGTGGCCGACCAGGTCAATGACCCTGCCTCCGCCATTTTGGAAGTGGACCGTATGGTCGCTGAAACCATGCGTGCTGATGACTTTCCGAAACAGCATTTCGGTGCCGCATTAGCAGGCAGTTTGATTCCGTGGATCGATAAAGCCATGGACAGCGGACAAAGCAAAGAAGAGTGGAAAGCACAGGTTGAGACCAACAAGATACTTGGTCGTTCCGATCGGCAGATTCCAATTGATGGTATCTGCGTACGCATCGGTGCCATGCGTTGTCACAGCCAGGCGTTGACCATCAAGTTGAAGAAAGATCTGCCCGTGGGTGAAATCGAACAGATTTTGGCGACGCACAACGATTGGGTCAAAGTGGTACCAAACGACCGTGAGCTAAGCATTGCCGAGTTGTCGCCCGCGAAAGTGACCGGTACGCTGAGTGTGCCCATTGGTCGAATCCGCAAACTGAACATGGGGCCAGAATATATTTCTGCGTTTACCGTAGGTGATCAGCTGTTGTGGGGGGCGGCGGAGCCGTTGCGCCGGATGCTCAACATTTTGCAGGGTTAAAACCAGCTTTTCGCTATTGTGGTTTTAAGAGCAAAGTGCACCTTTTCTCAAGCTGGCGAAAAATTGACGCAATAATCGAAAGGCGGCAGCAATGTCGCCTTTTTTATTGCCGAGATATTCAGTGTTTTCGTCCAAAATGTGCGCTATGTCAGAAAACCGGCGTTTTCATGTGGCACATAGGTTGCAGGAAGGTTGCGGAATACCGTCAACTGTTCAATACTTGGCGGGCTATCGGAAGTGTCGGGTCATTCATACATAATGAGTTTCGGTACGGCGATGGGGTAAGACGTTGAACGACGAACATCAGACCTGTTGTTAACCCTCCCATTGTTGTGCCGTTGTTAAAGGAAAGAGTTTATGGCGCGCTTGTCAGCGGTGGTCAGTGCAATCACATTTTTATTCATGGCGAGTTTGGCTTCTGCCGTTGGCTTGGGCGAAATTACGCTGCGGTCAGCGCTCACCGAGCCATTAGATGCACAGATCCGAATTACCAGTCCCGGTGACCTGAGCCCGGAGGAACTGACTGCTCGCTTAGCCAGTGCGGCTGAGTTTTCACGCGCCGGTATTGAACGTCCGTTATTCCTGACCGAGCTGCGTTTTAATGTTGCCGAGCGAGACGGGCAATTTTGGGTGGATGTGACGTCCGCCAACCCGGTTGAAGAACCCTTCTTGGATTTTCTGGTTGAACTGGCTTGGCCTGGTGGCCGGTTGTTGCGTGAATATACCTTATTGCTCGACCCGCCAGTGTTCGCACCGGGCGAAGCACCTGCCCAAGTGTTCCAAGGTCAAGACCCCAGCTTTAGCCAGCAAGCGCCGACACCAACGGTAGAGACAGCGCCGCCGGTTGCTCCTTCTGTGGAAACGCCTGCCGTGCAAGAGCCGGTTGAGCCACCAACAGTACCTCCTACCGTAGCACGCGAAGAAACCTTGGCGGATGATCAATACCGTGTCTTGAACAATGATACCTTGTGGGAAATTGCCCTGCAGGCCCGGTCCGATGCTACGCAGACGCCTCAACAAATTATGCTGGCGATTCAAGATTTAAACCCGGATGCGTTCATTAACAACAACATCAACCGGGTAAAAGCGGGCTCTCTATTAACACTGCCGAATGGCGAGCAGGTGTTGGTGCGCAGTCAAGCGCAAGCCGTTCAGGAAGTTGATCGCCAAAATCGCGCCTTCCGTGGCTTACCACCGCCGGGCCAACAGCAAGCTACCGCCAGCGGTGATGCCGCTTCGGCCACGGCCAGCAGCACACCGCGTAATCCGGACGGTTTCTTGGAAATCGTCGGCTCCGCCAGTGATGCTTCAGAAGGCACGGCCGATGGGGCCACTCAACAAGCTGAATTGGCTCGGGTACAAAACGAACTGGCCATTCAGCAAGAGTTGAACGACGAGTTGCGGCGCCAGAATGAACAGCAATTGTCCCGTTTGAACGAACTGGAAGAGCAGGTTCGTTTGTTGACCCAGATGATGGAGCTGCAGAGTGCGGCAGCGGCCGAAATGCAAGAGGCTGCGCGTGCCTTGCAACAGCAAGCACAGGCCAATCAACAGATGTCGCCAGCGGCGCCCGTACTTGAACCACAACCTGCGGTTTCCTTTATGGATCGTGCTATGCAGGTGTGGAATAGACTGTCTGCATGGTTGATGATTCCAACCAATGCCTTGATCGTTGCTCTGGGTGCCGTGCTGGCGTTAGGGTTGATCTTACTGGCGCGCCGCCGTCGCGATGCTGTGGAAGATGAGGTCGAAGAATTACTGGATGATGCAGAAGACGTCCTGCTGCATGATGATCCTTACCAAGATTTGGCCGACGAAGATACCGACTACACCGAGGATGAGCTGAGCGATGACGTTGAGCCTGTTACGTCTGCGCAAGAAAGTAACCCGTCGGTTGCAGAAGCCCTGGAAAATGCTGAGTTGTATATGGCCTTTCAACGCCATGACGAAGCAGAGACGGTACTGAAGCAAGCGTTGGCGGAAGAGCCAGCAAACCGGGACGTGCGGCTGAAACTGCTTGAGCTGTATGCTGAGACAGGCCGAGTTGATGAATTTGATGCCTTGGCTGCCGAGTTAACGCCAGCCGAAAAGGACGATGTGGCGCGCTTACGCTCTGTAATGCAAAAGCTTGGCACTGGTTTGGGTGTTGGCGCGGGCAGTGCAGCATTTGCGTCGGCTGTTGAGACGCCTGCGGAAGAAGATTTTGCCGATTTAGATCTCGATCTGGACATGGACGATGATGCGTCTTGGTCAGCTTCGGCATCAACGGATTCCGATGACGCCTTTGATTTGGATATGGCCAGTGACCCGGATGCGTTAGCCGACACGGAAGATGATCTGGATCTCAGTGATGCCCTTAATGATGACTTTGACAAAGAACTGGACGAAGCGCTGAGCGAGGAACTGACTGATTTAGTCATGCCTACTCTGGCTGAAGACGATGAAGACAGTGATTTGGATCTTGATTTGTCTGACATGGACGTTCCCGATTTGAACGTGCCAGAATTAGACGATGAAGCCGACATTCCCCTAGTGGATGTGCCGGCAAATCCGTCAGCAGCCATCGACGAAGACGACCTTGATCCCGAAATAGCCGCCGCATTGGCGACTACGGAAGCGGACGCTCATTTAGATACCGAATTGGATGAGTTGGGTGATTTGTCAGACCTCGATTTAGACGCCTTATCACTCGATGATGCAGAAGAAGACGTGCTGGACGTTGCCAGCTTACTGGAAGAGGACGACGAACCAGTAGACGAGCCGTTACGCAGCGCCTCTATGGATGATGATTTTTCAAAATCATTATCGGATACGTTGGACGAGTTGTCGGATGAGCCGGAGCAGGGCGTGTCTGCGGCAACAGTCCCTTATGTTGCCGATGAAGAAGATTCAGGTCTGGATGATGACGGCTTTGCCGATCTCGGTGAGTTGGATGATCTGGATGATATGTTGGATACCGAACGTTTTGTGGAGTCGTCGGGTGAAACGCCGTTGACCGAAGGCGGATTGGACGATTTCGATCTGCAAGATGACGTCATGTCATTTTCGGCGCGTGACGATGTTGATACCGGCGAAGAACGCCCGGCTGATGTTGGCTTGGATGACTTGTCAGAGCTTGATGAGATGGCCGAGGCCGGTGGCACGTCGGGTGCTGCGGAAAGCGACGAATGGGATGATGATTTCGACTTTTTAGCCGGTTCGGATGAAATAGCAACGAAGTTGGATTTGGCGCGTGCCTACATTGATATGGATGATGTGGAAGGGGCGAAAGATATTCTCAATGAAGTGGTTGAAGAGGGTAACGAGGAGCAGAAGGCGGCGGCAGAGGCGCTGCTGCGGAAGCTATAAAACTTTGGCTTTCGGGGTGTGCCTGCGCTCGATTCATTGGATATAGGCTTCAATCATCTATAATTGGATAACATGAAAAAAACCGGCTCTGGCCGGTTTTTTTGGGCTTGAATCAAACTAAACGATTAAGTTAAGATTGGCACATGAACGAGATATTTGACCCGGAACAGCCTGACTATATTCATCGCTTGGCGGTGGGTGTGGAATACATGGGTGGTCGTTATTCGGGCTGGCAGGCTCAGGCATCGGGCACACCGACGGTGCAGACAACGCTAGAAACGGCGTTAGGACAGGTCGCGGATCATCCCGTTCGTTTGTACTGTGCTGGTCGTACCGATGCCGGAGTGCACGCCACCGCTCAGGTGGTACATTTTGATACAGCAGCGCAGCGTTCGCCCTATGGCTGGATCCTGGGCACCAATACGCATTTGCCCAAAGACATCAGTGTGCAATGGGTAAAGCCCATGGATCATAACTTCCATGCGCGTTTTATGGCTCGAGCACGGCGTTACCGGTACGTGATCTATAACCACACTATCCCGTCGGCTGTTCTGCGGGAAGGGATGACGTGGGAAAAGCGACCACTGGCGGTTGAGCGTATGCAGGCGGCTGCGAACCTCTTGGTCGGCGAGCACGATTTTAGCGCTTTCCGAGCGGCGGCGTGTCAGGCCCACAGTCCGATCAAGACGGTGTATCACTGTCGGGTTGTGCGGCAAGGCCGGATGGTGGTGATCGATGTACGCGCCAATGCATTTTTGCACCATATGGTGCGCAATTTCGCGGGGGTGCTCATGACCATTGGTTGTGGCGACGCGCCAGTGCAGTGGGCTGCCGATGTGCTGTCAGGGCGTTCAAGACGTGAAGGCGGTGTCACAGCACGGCCAGATGGCCTGTATTTCGTCGGCGCGGAATACGACAACGCGTTCAGGCTTCCCCAGCCTGCGGTTGGGCCCGCATTTTTGGGAGAACATTTATGGTAGCACCCGTTATGACCCAGAGAACGCGCGTAAAAATTTGCGGTTTGCGTAGTGCAGAGCATGTGCACGCGGCTGTTGCTGCCGGAGCCGATGCGCTGGGCTTTGTGTTTTATCCACCTAGCCCCCGGGCCATAACACCCGACGCGGCGGCGGAACTGGTGGCGTTGGTGCCGCCGTTCGTGCAAACCGTTGGCTTGGTGGTGAATCCGGACCCGGCCGAGTTGCAGCAATGGGTGCAAACCAGTGGGGTTGATATGCTGCAATTTCATGGCGATGAGACGCCGGAGTTCTGCGCACAAGTGTGCCAGCAGATGAGTCAGCGTATCGGCCTACCGTTTTTTAAGGCGATTCGCATGAAGCCGGGTCTGGATCTGGAAGCTGAGTTGCCACAATGGCACGCTGCTCGTGGCATTTTGTTGGACGCTTGGCACCCCGATTTGCCGGGCGGCACGGGCGAACAGTTCGATTGGGCTAACGTACCCGAGCGATGGCGAAGCCGAATCATTCTAGCGGGTGGCCTGACACCGAATAATGTTGGTCAGGCGATTCGTACCGTACAGCCCTATGCAGTCGATGTCAGTGGTGGCGTTGAAGCGCAAAAAGGGGTGAAAGACACCGCACGTATTCAGGCCTTTTTGGCCGCTGTCAGACAAGAGGATAACCGTCATGACCGTCAGTAAAGATTATTTCCAAATGCCCGATGCCCGGGGTCACTTTGGCATTCATGGGGGCCGCTTTGCCTCTGAAACCCTTATGGCTGCTTTGGATGACTTGGACCGCATTTATCGTTCGTTAAAAGATGATCCGGCCTTTCAGGCTGATTTTGACCGCGATATGGCTCACTATGTAGGCCGACCATCACCGCTGTACTTTGCCGAGCGGCTAACGGCGAACTGGGGTGGGGCGGATATCTATTTGAAGCGCGAAGACTTGAACCATACCGGGTCGCATAAAATTAACAACGCCATTGGGCAGGCGCTGCTGGCGAAGCATGTAGGCAAACGCCGAGTAATTGCTGAGACTGGCGCCGGGCAGCACGGGGTGGCTACGGCCACCGTGGCGGCGCGATTGGGCCTGGAATGTGTGGTGTACATGGGCGCTGATGACGTTGAACGACAGAAACTGAACGTCTACCGCATGCGTTTGTTGGGCGCCACCGTTGTGCCGGTTACGTCTGGCACGCGCACCTTAAAAGATGCGCTGAACGAAGCTATGCGGGACTGGGTCACCAACGTGGACGATACCTACTACATCATTGGTACGGTGGCCGGGCCACACCCTTATCCGATGCTGGTGCGTGATTTCCACGCCATTATCGGCCGCGAAGCCAGACGCCAGATGCAGGAGCAGGCCGGTTGTTTGCCGGATGCCTTGGTGGCCTGTGTGGGTGGTGGTTCCAATGCGATTGGTTTGTTCCATGATTTTCTGAACGATGAATCCGTTGCTTTATATGGCGTTGAAGCGGGCGGTGACGGGGTTGAAACCGGACGGCATGCTGCGCCTTTGAGTGCTGGTCGACCCGGTATTCTGCACGGTAATCGTACCTACATCATGGCCGACGACAACGGACAAATTCTGGGCACGCATTCTGTATCCGCCGGTTTGGATTACCCCGGTGTTGGGCCAGAACACAGCTGGTTGAAAGACGAAGGCCGTGCGACCTATGTTGCGGTGACGGACGATGAAGCCATGGCCGCATTTCATGAGCTGACTCGGGTGGAAGGCATTATGCCTGCTTTGGAGACGGCGCACGCCATGGCGTATGCCAAGAAGCTGGCAAAAGACATGGGGCCGGGTAAACGCATCATTGTGAATCTGTCCGGGCGCGGCGATAAAGATGTGCATACCGTGGCTGCCTTAGACGGCATGCAAATTTAATCAGGAGTGATGGAACATGAGTCGAATTCAAGGCGTAATGGCTGAACTGAAAACCGCCGGTCGTAAGGCGCTTATCCCTTACATCACCGCGGGTGATCCGAATTTGGACACCACGCTGAAACTGATGCATGAACTGGTGGCAAAGGGTGCCGATATTATTGAATTGGGTGTGCCGTTTTCCGACCCGATGGCCGATGGTCCAACCATTCAACTGGCTTATGAACGGGCGTTGCGCCAAGGCGTTGGCTTGGAAGATGTACTGGCGCTGGTAGGGCGCTTCCGTGAACAGGATGCGTTGACGCCCATTGTTTTGATGGGCTACATGAATCCGCTTGAGTTCATGGGTTATGACCATTTTGTACAGTCGGCCGTGGCGGCGGGGGTCGATGGCGTGTTGGTGGTGGACATGCCGCCGGAAGAATGCGGTGATTTCACCACCACATTGCATGCGCATGGGCTGGATTCCATTTTTCTGCTGACGCCGACCACCTCCGATGCGCGTGCGCAAGCCATCTGCGCGCAAAGTTCCGGCTATGTGTACTACGTTTCGATAAAGGGCGTAACTGGCGCCAGCACCTTGGATGTGCAGGATGTCGAGCGTCAACTGACCCGGTTGCGGCAATTTACCGATTTGCCCATTGCGGTCGGGTTCGGCATTAAATCACCGGCCGACGCGGCGGCGGTGAGCCGGATAGCAGATGGCGTGATTGTCGGTTCGGCATTGGTTTCCGTGATTGCCGAGATGGAATTGCACGGAGCCGATGAAATTTCTTCACAAGTGTCTACGATAATAGCCAATATGCGTCAGGCGATGGATCACGCATAATTTTGCGCCACTCAGGAACGCCATGTCGGGCGTTCCGTTGGCCAATTTTCCGGGAGACGGACACGAACAAACGCTTGGCATTGGATTTACCGCCGACAGCCGTTATCATGACGCCACATTGATGCGCCGTCGCCAACCGTTGAGTGACCTGCACCCACCAAGATCAGGAGTTAATCATGAGCAGCTGGCTGGACAAACTCGTACCATCCATCATCCGTTCCGAGAATCGTGATAAAGCGAATGTACCGGAAGGTTTATGGGATAAATGTCCAAGCTGTCAGGCGGTGCTTTATCGCCCTGAATTGGAAAAAAATCTGAACGTATGCCCGAAATGTGATCACCACATGATTCTGTCGGGTAATCGGCGTGTTGATACCTTCCTGGATGCGGAAGGACGGGTCGAGATCGCGGTGGATGTAGAGCCGGTAGACCGTTTGAAGTTCAAGGACTCGAAAAAATATAAAGACCGCCTGTCAGCCGCGCAAAAGGCCACCGGTAACCGAGATGCCATGGTGGTAACCAAGGGTACCGTGGAAGGGGTGCCCGTGGTGGTTGCCGCGTTCGATTTCACCTTTCTGGGTGGCTCGATGGGCTCTGTGGTGGGTGAAAAGTTTGTTCGTGCGGTGAACGTATGTTTGGAGCACAAGCTGCCGTTGGTGTGTTTTCCAACGTCGGGCGGGGCGCGCATGCAGGAAGCCTTGTTTTCGTTGATGCAGATGGCGAAGACCTCTGCGGCGATTGAAAAAATGAAACAAGCCCGTTTGCCGTATATCTCCGTAATGGTCGACCCGTGTTACGGTGGCGTATCCGCCAGTCTGGCGATGTTGGGTGACCTGAATGTTGCCGAGCCGGGCGCTCGTATCGGTTTTGCCGGTCCGCGTGTTATTGAACAAACGGTACGTGAAAAACTGCCGGAAGGCTTCCAACGCAGCGAATTTTTGCTGGACCATGGCGCATTGGATATGGTCATTCATCGCAAGAATCTACGCCGCGATATCGCTCGTCAACTGCGTAAAATGATGCACTTGTCTGCAGCCTAACATGCCAACGCACACGGACAGCCTGCCCGTCTGGCTGGCGTGGTTAGAGCAGCTTCATCCGGCCGAAATTGACCTGGGGTTAGACCGCCTACGCGCGGTCATGGACCGTTTGGCCTTGCCCATAGCCCAAGCCAAGGTCATTACTGTCGCAGGCACCAATGGCAAAGGCTCTACCGCTACCCTAACCGCCGAGCTATTGCGTACGCACGGGTACTCGGTGGGGCTCTATACTTCACCGCATTTCTTACTCTTCAATGAACGGGTGGTGATTCAAGGCCAACCGGTAACCGACGCCCAAATGGTGGCCGCCTTGCATGCCATTAATCAGGCGCGCCAGGATATTTCCCTCACTTATTTCGAATTCACCACCGCAGCCGCTTTGTGGCTGTTTTGTGCGGCACAGGTTGAATACATGGTATTGGAAGTCGGCTTGGGAGGGCGACTGGATGCGGTCAATGTCGTGGACACCGATTGCGCAGTGGTCACGTCGATTGGCTTGGATCATATGGAGTGGCTTGGCGACAATCTGGATAGCATTGCGCGTGAAAAAGCCGGTGTGGCGCGTAGGCATAAGCCGTTGTTGGTAGGACCAACGCCTTGTGCGGATACCTTTATGGCTGTGGCGGCTCAAGTCGGCGCAGAACTGACGCTGGTTGAACCCGTGGAGCTGGATGCGGCGGGGCAGTGGCAGGTCCGCGTGAATGACCAAATCCTTTCTGCGTTACCCACCCCGCTATTGCCCTTGCCCAGCGCAGTGATGGCATTGCAGGTGTGCGCAGCGTTGGGCTTGACGTTGGATGACGCTCGGGTGAGGGTCGTATTTGATACCGTAGCGATGCCAGGCCGGTTGCAACGCATAGAATGGCGGGGTAGAACGCTGTGGCTGGATGTCGCACATAATCCGCACGCTGCTGACTATGTGGCTCGGTTGTTATCCGCCAAGCATGCGCGCTGGGGAATAATTTTGGGCATGCTCAAGGACAAGGATGCAGCCGGTGTTGTACAATCCCTCGCGCCTTTGAATCCGGATTGGCGATTGGTGACCTTAACGGGCACCCGGGGGCAAAGTGCAGACGAGTTGGCGGTCAAAACCGGTTTGTTAACGGCGCCGAATTATGCCTCTGTTCCGGCGGCTTTGGCTGCGGTGGCGGCCGACCCAACGATAGATCCTGATATGCCTTGGTTAATTTGCGGGTCTTTTCACACCGTGGCCGATGCGCTGCATCACCTGAATAGCGAAACGCATGGATAATACGCAAAAAAAACGTATGGTTGGCGCGCTGGTATTAAGCGTGTTCCTATTGTTGGCATTGCCGGTACTGTTTACCGGACAGGGGCGTTTGCCCGAAGCTCGCATTACGGATATCCCGCCGGTGCCGGCCATGCCCGCACCGACGGCGGGTGCACTCGACCCGGCTGCACAAGCGGAGGCGCGCGCCCAATTAGAACGTCGGGTGGATGAATTGCTGGGCGTGCCTGAAGACGCCGAATCGTCTACTTCTACCTCATCGACTGCATCACCTCCACAGGCGGCTCTTGAGCCGTCTTCTGCCGAAGAGCGTTCATCAGAGGCTGCCACGTCCATTACCACCGTGCCAAGAACAGATACGCCGGTGGCGCGTGCCGAAAGCGGTGAAATTGTGGCGTGGTCGGTTCAGATGGGCAGTTTTCGACAAGCTGATAATGCACGCCGCCTGCTGGAACAACTGCGCACAGCCGGTTATGAAGCCTACACAAAACAGTCTGTGTTGTCGGATGGCTCGGTGTTAACCCAAGTGATGGTAGGGCCAGATGTCGATCAGGAGCGCGCTCGACAACGGAAAGATATCCTGGCCGAAGAATTTGGCTTACCCACTCTGGTGGTTCGCTTTCAACCCTAAGGAGTTATCTCATGGTCGTCATTGATTGGGTCATCGTGGTGGTGGTGGTGATTTCCGCCCTCATCAGTTTAAAGCGTGGCTTCGTGAAGGAGCTGCTGAGCTTGCTCTCGTGGGCAGCGGCCCTGATTGTGGCCAGCTTGTTCAGTGAACGCCTGGCGGGGTTGTTGACCGGTATGATTGCTACTGAGAGTTGGCGTCTGGCGGCAGCGTTCGCTCTACTGTTTATTGTTACCCTGATTGTGGGCGCCATGGTAAACCACTTGATCGGTGAGTTGGTCCGTATGACGGGGCTGTCCGGTTTGGATAGAACGCTGGGTATTGTGTTTGGCCTATTGCGGGGTGTATTGATTGTGATTGCCTTACTGGCGGTCGCCAAGTTATTTGCGTTGGATGCGTTTTGGCAGGATGCCGTGATTGTCCCATGGATCGAACCTCTGATCAGTTGGACGGGGCAATATGTGCAGGGTGCATCGCAACGTGTGATTGAGCTTAGCCGTTAATCTGACAGTGAGATAAAAGTATGTGCGGTATCGTTGGCATTTATGGGTATTCCGCCGTTAATCAGGGGCTGTACGATGCGTTGACTGTGTTGCAGCATCGTGGCCAGGATGCGGCCGGTATTGTCACCGAACAGGACGGAAAATTTTTCCTGCGCAAAAGTAACGGCATGGTGCGCGATGTGTTTCGCACCCGGCACATGCAGCGCCTGGTCGGTGACAAGGGCATCGGGCATGTGCGCTATCCTACCGCTGGGTCATCCAGTTCGTCAGAAAGTCAGCCGTTTTATGTCAATTCGCCCTATGGGATCGTGTTGGCCCACAACGGCAACCTGACCAACGCCGATGAATTAACGCCAGGACTGTATAAGTCGGATTTACGGCACATTAATACAACCTCCGACTCCGAAGTATTGTTGAACGCATTGGCGCATGAATTGCAGCGCCGGGGCAAACTGAAGCCTCTCCCGGAAGATATTTTCGCCGCCGTTTCTGGCGTTATGGCGCGTTGTCGGGGTGCTTATGCGGCGGTGGCGATGATTTCCGGCCATGGCATGTTGGCGTTTCGTGACCCGCACGGAATCCGCCCGGCGGTCTACGGCTCGCGCACGCTGGACGATGGGCGCACGGAATACATGATTGCCTCTGAAAGCGTGGCTTTGGACGCGCAGGGCTTCGCGATCATTGCCGACATAAAGCCCGGTGAAGCGGTGTACATCGATGAGGCCGGGCAATTGCATACGCATCAGTGCCATGCCGTTGAGCATTTCACCCCGTGTATTTTCGAGCACGTTTATTTTGCCCGACCCGATTCCATCATCGACGGTATCTCGGTGTACAAATCGCGCCTGCGCATGGGTGAAACGCTGGCCAACAAGATTTTACGCGAGTGGCCGGACCATGATATCGATGTGGTCATTCCGATTCCCGATACCAGCCGCACATCGGCCTTGCAATTGGCCCACCATTTAGGGGTCAAGTTCCGCGAAGGGTTCATAAAGAACCGTTATATCGGTCGTACCTTTATTATGCCGGGCCAGCAACAGCGCAAGAAATCGGTGAAGCAAAAGCTCAATCCGATTGGCTTGGAATTCAAGGGTAAAAATGTCCTGCTGGTGGACGATTCCATTGTGCGTGGCACGACCTGCGAGCAGATCATTGAAATGGCGCGTGATGCGGGCGCCGCGAAGGTGTATTTCGCGTCCGCCGCACCGGCCATTCGGCACCCGAATGTGTATGGTATTGATATGCCGGCCACCAGCGAGCTAATTGCCCACGGACGCACCCTGGCGGAAATCGAGCAGGCCATTGGAGCCGATAAATTGATCTACCAGGATTTGGAAGATTTAATTGTGGCCACGCGCACCCGCAAGTCCAGCGTGGTGGATTTCGAATGCTCGGTTTTTAATGGCGAGTACATTACTGGTGACATTACGCCGGATTATCTGGCCGCCTTACAGCAACGACGTAATGACAGTGCGAAGACCAATAAGCGGGATTCCGGTGACGAAAGCGCGCTGATTGACCTGCACAACGACGACAACGAAGAGTAAGTTAAGATGGATTGGTCAACCAAAGGTATAGCGACACAAGCGGTGCGTGCTGGGCAACGCCGTTCCGAAGAACGTGAACATTCGGAAGCGCTGTATATGACGGCCAGCTTTCTATTTGACTCCGCCGAGCACGCGGCCGCCTGTTTCGCTGGTGAAGCTGAGGGCAATGTATACAGCCGGTACACCAATCCGACCGTGGCGATGTTTGAAGAACGCTTGGCCGCGATGGAAGGCACTGAGGCGGCGGTTGGCACGGCTTCTGGCATGGCGGCTATCTTGTCGACCTGCATGGGATTGTTGCAAGCTGGGGATCACATCGTCGCCTCGCGCAGCATCTTTGGTTCAACATCCGTACTGTTCAACAAGTATCTGCACAAATTCGGGGTGCAGGTGACCTACGTTACCTTGACTGATATGAACGACTGGGCACAGGCTATTCGGCCTGAAACCAAGTTGTTCTTTGCGGAAACACCGTCAAACCCGATGAACGATGTGGTGGACATTCGTGCCTTGGCCGAACTGGCCCATCAGCATGATATCTGGTTGGCGATCGATAATTGCTTTTGTTCTCCTGCACTGCAAAACCCGGCCGCTTTAGGGGCCGATCTGGTCATTCATACCACCACCAAGTACATTGACGGGCAAGGCCGGGCCTTAGGCGGAGCGGTCTGTGGGTCGAAAGCGTTGATTGATGAAGTGGTTGGTTTTCTGCGTTCTGCCGGCCCTTCCATGAGCCCTTTCAACGCATGGATTTTCATCAAAGGCTTGGAAACGCTCAAGCTGCGTATGCAAGCACATTGCGCCAGTGCGTTGCGGCTTGCGCAGTGGCTCGAGGCACACCCGGCGGTTGAGCGCGTCTACTATTGTGGTTTACCGTCGCATCCTGGACACGAACTGGCCAAGCAGCAGCAACGTGGTTTTGGTGGTGTGCTGGCTTTTGTGGTGAAGGGCGGTGCGCAAGGTAAAGATAATGCTTGGCATGTTATGAATGAGACGGAGTTCCTATCCATAACCGCAAATTTAGGTGATGCTAAGACCACGATTACCCATCCTTACACCACCACACACGCGCGCGTCAGTGATGAAGAAAAAGCGCGGGCAGGGATCGTACCCGGCATGATCCGGGTGTCGGTAGGGTTGGAAGATATTGAAGACATTATCGCTGACCTCGCACGGGGCTTGGATTCGCTGACGCTTTAGGTCGATGGGTTCCGGTGCGACGTCCTAACACGAGGGAATTATGACGGCGCACACTTTACTCATTCCGCAAGCTATTTCAGCCTTAGAGTCGGTGATTCTCGGTAAGCCCCAACAGGTTCGGCTGGCACTGGCGACCGTTTTGGCGGGTGGGCACTTGTTGTTGGAAGATGTGCCGGGTGTGGGGAAAACCACGCTCAGCCATGCTCTGGCGCAGGTTCTGGGCTTGTCTTTCTGCCGCGTACAGTTCACCGCTGATATGATGCCGGCGGATCTTCTTGGTGGTGCCATGTTCCGCCCCGATACACACAGTTTTTCTGTGGTTAAAGGCCCCATCTTTACGCAGGTGTTGTTGGCCGATGAATTGAATCGAGCCTCGGCCAAGGCCCAGTCTGCGTTATTGGAAGCCATGGAAGAGCGCCAGGTAAGCTTGGATGGCGAAACCTTTGCCCTGCCTGATCCCTTTCTGGTCATTGCGACGCAAAATCCATTGTCGATGGCAGGAACACACCCGTTGCCGGAATCACAATTGGATCGTTTTCTGCTGTCCATGCGACTGGGCTATCCCTCTGCTGAGGCCGAGCGTGCGCTGTTGCGCGGCGATGGTACGCAGCGACATTGGCGTGACATCACGGCGGTGATCGAGGGGATGCAATTGCGTGCCCTGCAAGCACACGTCTTAACGGTCCATCTCAGTGACGCACTGCTCGACTATGTACAACGGTTGATCATAGCGACCCGGCAATTGTCCGCCAGTGTTTTAGGTTTATCGCCCCGTGCGGCCGTAGGGTTGGTCCGGTGTGCCCAGGCTTGGGCCTTAATGGACCAGCGCGACTATGTGCAGCCGGATGATATTCAGGCTGTGTTTGTGCCGGTGTGCCAGCATCGGCTATACAGCCAGGAAGGTGTTTCTGGGCAGATGTTGGCCGAACAAGTGTTGGCCAGTACGCCGCTGCATGCACGTTGATGACGCTGTGCTGTCGCCTTGGGTAAGGATTCGACAGTGGGGAATACGTCAGTGGGCGCGCGCCATGGCGCAACGTATTCCTGCGCGCGCGGAGCAAGTGCTGGGACAACGCCAAATCTTTATTGTGCCTAATCGTTATGGTTTAGCCTTTCTCGGGCTGATCTTATTGATTTATGTGCTCGGCACCAATTACCAGAACAACCTCATGCTGGGTTTTGCTTTTTGGCTCCTGGCGCTCTTCGTTTTATCCATTCTGTTGACCTATCACAACTTGGCCGGGTTGCGTTTGCAAGCCGGGCCTGTCGCCATGGGGTGGGCAGATGATGCCCTAACGTATCAATGGTATGTCCAAGGCCAACGCGAACACTACGGTATCCTCATTCGTGCGCCGGAAGGTGCTTGGCAGAGCTTGCCGCATTTGGCGCCGTCGTCGCGAGAGACGGTGAAGGTCGTGCAACAGGTTCCCCGGCGGGGCGTTTATGCCGCACATCGTCAACGCGTAGAGTCGAGGTTCCCTTTTGGCTGGGTAACGGCGTGGACCTATTTTCAACCGGAGCAGACAGTGATTGTTTGGCCAAAATGTCGGGATCATGGCCGGGTGAGTCACGCCATCGGCGAATCGAGCAAAACAAACCTCGGACCGATGACGGCGCGCGAGGGTTGGAGTGCAGCGCGGCCGTATCAATTGGGCGACACACCACGCCAGGTCTTATGGCGACATTATGTTCGGCGCGGTGAATTGTTAGTGAAAGCCGCTGAACCACAGCAGAGGGCACCGCAACATCTGACGTTTGCCACGCTTGAAGATATGCCGCTGGAGCTGGCATTGGAGCAATTAGCGTTTTGGGTTCATGACAGTTTTGTGCATGATCGCCCGTGGTCATTGCGCCTCGATAAAGAATTTATACCGTTATCTTGTTCGCTTGACCATTATCATCTCAGTCTGACGGCATTGGCACGTTCTAGGTTACAACAAGAAGGGCTAGAGCATGTCTGAGTTGTCACAGCCTCTACCCGTCGTCGAACTTAATCCCGGGCCAAAAAAAGTATCGAACATGGTGTTGGTCGGTGCGGCTTGGTTGCGGGTGCGCAATTTACTGCATGTGGTGCAGGCGATGGTGGCCTTGCCAGCGTTCGTCATGTTGCCTGCGTGGTGGGTGGCGATGGTGCTGGGTGTCGTAGGGCTTTCCTGGTGGCGTGGCCGTCATCGCCAACGCCAGAACGAGGCGCTGTGGCCGTTCTGGTGGCCGGCGCTGTTGGTCATCGTATTGCCCGGCACGCTCCTGTGGTCGGGTCAGTCGCCGCTGGACTTGGCGTTCTATATTGCCTTGGCCTACCTCGGCGGCACACTGAAATTGCTGGAATTACGGACCTATCGGGATGTACTTTGGGTCACGTTTATGGCGTTGTTTGTTCTGGCGGTGTTCTTTTTGTTGGAACAAGGCATGTTGTATACCCTGTTTGTGGCGGTTGGTACATCGCTTTGCTTAGGTGCGTTGGTGCATGTGCATGCGCCCTTGGGCCTGCCTTGGCGCGCAGCATGGCAACAAGGCGGTCGCGCGCTCTTATGGGCCCTGCCGATGATGTTGCTGTTGTTCGTATTCTTCCCGCGCCTGCCGCCTTTATGGTCCATGCCGTTGCCGCAAGATCAGGCCCGTTCTGGCATCAGCAGTACCATGGCACCCGGTGACATTGCTGACCTCGCGATGTCGAATGCGTTAGCTTTCCGGGCTGAGTTCTCGGGAGCTGCCCCGTTGCCCGATGAACTTTATTGGCGCGTGCTGACGCTGACCCACTACGATGGACGACGTTGGTATCAGAGTCCGGCAGCCGGCAATGCATTGGGTTCGGCGTTGAGTTCTTCTTCAGTACCGTTGCAGCCGGTGGTGAACTCAGTGCAGTGGCAATATGAGTTATTGTTGGAGCCGACCGGGCAACCATGGGTGCCGGTGTTGGAGAATCTGATTTCTTTTTCCGCTGAGGCCCGTCGGTTAGCGGATCAGCGCTTGCTATGGCATGAACCCATCAACATGGCACAGCGATTAACCGGTATTGCAGCGGCTGAGGTGATTTGGCAGGAGTCGCCTGAGGTGCTCGCACAAGCGCTACAATTGCCGGACGCCGGCATCACCGGCGCGGCGAACACTCGCCGCAATAACCCAAGAACTCATGCCTTGGCGGCGCAATTGTCGGGCGCGGCCGATACGCCGCAGGCCTATGTTACGGCGGTGCGAGAGTGGTTTCTTAATCAACCGTTCCGCTATACGTTGCAACCCGGTGCTATGTTAGGTCCGCATACCATAGATGACTTCTTATTGCGCGCACAATCGGGTTTTTGTGCGCATTTTGCGGAGGCGTTCGTGTTTTTGATGCGTGCTGCGGGTATCCCGGCGCGCGTAGTGGTAGGGTATCAAGGCGGTCAGCTCAGTTCGGACGAACGCTATTGGCGTGTCCGTCAGCGTGACGCGCACGCATGGGCAGAGGTCTGGTTAGGCGGTGCTTGGGTACGTATTGACCCCACGGCATGGGTAGCACCAGAGCGTATTCAAGGGAGTATGACCGAGGAGTTGTTGGCACTGGACGAGCGTGAATGGTGGTCGGCCAGTGCTTCGCCATTATGGCAGCGGCTGTTCTGGCGCTGGGATCGTGTGCAATACCAATGGCAGCGCTGGGTGGTGAATTTTTCCGCGGCAGACCGGCAAGGCTGGGGCTTTTTAGCGTGGTTTAAGGCACATGCTCAAACGGTAGCGATTATTTCTGCCATACTCTTCCTGTCAGTGTTCGGAACTTGGTATATTGCGCGATGGCGCAGAGAAAACAATAACAGCAGAACGCTGCGCAGATTAGAGCACCAGGCTCGCACAGCCTGTTTGCGTTGTAGACCAGATTTACCCGAAAACGAAGGCTTGACCCATTGGGCTATACACTTAAGGGGCACCCATCCCGAGCTGGCGCAGGATTTAGCTGAGTTTGCACAGGTATTTTTGGCGCTGTGTTACGGTAGGCCGTCAAACCAACAGGGCGAGCGTTTACGGACAGCTCGAGAATACTTGCAGCATTTACAGCGACGAGTAAAGCATGAAAGAAATAGCCGATGACAAGGAGCGTGTAAAAGAACTCCAGATGCACTTTGGGCGTCGGGTAATCAGTGATGCTCGCGCTCTGGTAGAGCAATGGTTCAGTTTGCGCGAGCAGCACTGGCAAGCGGATTGGTATCATCAGTTCAGCAGCAAGTTGCAGCGTTTGGAAAAATCGGCGCAACGCTATGAACAGCCTAATTTGGCCCGTATTGCCGCTGACATTCGCGGTATCTTTGAACAGTGCGATATGGCGCGCGCACCCAAGAGTCAAATGATCGCGGCCTTGGCGGACCACATCAGTCAGTTAACCCAGGTCGCCGCACGACATACCGACCCGAATTCAACCGCAAAACTGGCGTTTATTCGTCAGGATGTTTATGTGGCGATCGCCGATGCAGAGATGGCCGAATCGGTATTGCAACAGCTGGAATCCTTTGGGATTCACGCCGAAATCACGGCGGACCCGGACAGTTTGCAGCGGGCGCGCGCCTATCGGCGACCCTTGGCGGTTGTGATCGATTTCAACTTCTTTGCCCATGAAGGCGGTTTGGCCCTGATGGAACGGCTGCAACATGATCAGCAACGGAAAATACCGGCCATTTTCTATTTGCGTGAAGAGCCCAGTATGGCGCAGCGGTTGGCCGCGATTCGTGTGGGTGGACAAGGCTTCATCAATAATGATGTGTCGCTCATGCGTACGGTCGAGAAGTTGGAGCGCGATGCGCACAGCCGTGTACCCGATCCGTATCGGGTGTTGATTGTGGATGACTCCAAAACCCAATCGATGCACGCCGCACAAATTCTGAACGCCGTGGGCATCATTACGGAAGCGGTGTTTGATCCCTTGACGTTGTTTGAACACATCGACGACTTTCAGCCGGACATGATTCTAATGGACATGTACATGCCGCAATGTAACGGTGTGGAATTGGCCACCGTGTTGCGGCAGCTACCCCAATATGACCGTATTCCGATTATCTTCCTTTCAGCCGAAGAGGACGTCGCCAAACAGATGGCAGCGATGGCAGAAGGTGGAGATGATTTTCTCACCAAGCCAGTGCGACCGGAAATTCTGGTGGCCACGGTGCAGCATCGCTGCAAACGAAATCGTGCCATGCGGACGTGGATGGAGCGCGATAGCCTGACCGGACTGTATGACCATAGCCACATTCTGCAACGGTTACAGGCTGAGCTGCACCGCGCCGAGCGGCAGAAAACACACCTGTCATTTGCCATGATCGATTTGGACAAATTCAAAGCGGTGAACGATACCTATGGCCACCCGGCCGGTGACCGCGTACTGAAAAACCTCTCCTTGTTACTGCGCCAACGCTTGCGCAAAACCGATATTATCGGGCGTTATGGTGGCGAAGAGTTTGTGGTGATTCTGCCTGAGACGGATGCGGAACATGCTCGACAAGTGATGACGGAATTGTTACATGCGTTTAAAGACGTTCGTCATCCGGTCGGGGAGAAGGACATTCAGTGCAGCTTCAGCAGCGGTGTGGCGCAATGGATACCAGGCGAAGCGGCCTCTGATTTATCCGTCCGCGCCGATACGGCACTGTATGCCGCGAAAGAGCAAGGTCGTTCAAGGGTTGAAGTATCCCAACCATAACCACCCTCGCTTTAGTGCGCGTCCTTCCTTATAATGCGCGGTCACATTGAAGCCAGCGCCCGCTGGCTCGTCATCAGATCGGAGTTTAAGAGGATTCATGGCTAAAATCCGTACTCGTGTTGCGCCATCGCCAACCGGCGACCCGCACGTAGGCACCGCATACATTGCATTGTTCAACCGCGCCTTTGCGAAAAGCCAAGGCGGTGAGTTCATTCTGCGTATTGAAGATACCGACCAGCAACGCAGCACGCCAGAATCGGAACAGGCCATTTTGAATGCCTTGCAATGGATGGGCTTGACGTGGGATGAAGGCCCGGATATCGGTGGACCTCACGGCCCCTACCGGCAGAGTGATCGTTCGGATATTTACAAGCAATACGCTGATCAACTGATTGAACAGGGTCATGCGTTTCATTGTTTCTGTACGTCCGAGCGTCTCGATGCGATGCGTCGTCAACAGCGCTTGAATGGTCAGCCACCCGGGTATGACGGTCGTTGTAAAGGCTTGACGAAAGAGCAGGTAGCCGAGCGCCATGCCGCCGGTGAGAAGTCCGTGGTACGGATGGACGTTCCGCGTGAGGGCGCCTGTGAAGTGCGCGACATGCTGCGCGACCCCATTGAGATCGAGTGGAAACAAGTCGACATGCAGGTGCTGTTAAAGTCGGACGGCCTGCCAAGCTATCACCTCGCCAATGTGGTAGACGACCACTTGATGGAAATTACTCACGTTATTCGCGGTGAAGAGTGGATTTCCTCGACGCCGAAACACATTTTGCTGTACCAGTATTTTGGTTGGGAAGCACCGCAGTTTTTCCACATGCCGTTGTTGCGTAATGCGGACAAATCGAAGTTATCGAAGCGTAAAAACCCAACATCGATCGATTATTACCGTCGCTTGGGTATCCTGCCAGAAGCCCTGCTGAATTACCTCGGTATGATGGGTTGGACCATGCCGGATGGTGAAGAGAAATTCACGCTGGATGAAATGGTGAACAATTTCGATATCAATCGGGTGTCTTTAGGGGGGCCGGTCTTTGATACCGAGAAGCTGGATTGGTTGAATGGTCGTTACCTGCGTGAGAGCCTCAGCGATGAAGAGTTTGCGCAGCGCCTGATGGATTGGGCTTACAACAAAGACTACATCATGCAGTTCCTGCCGTTGGTGCGCGAACGGGTTGAGCGTTTGAGTGATGTTGCGCCCTTAGCGGGCTTCTTTTTCGCCGGTATGCCGGCGATCAGCGCCGACGACTTTGCGCACAAGAAGATCGACGCCGAGCTGACACGCAAAATTTTACAACTCAGTTTGTGGAAGTTGGAAACCGAACGTCATTGGGATAAAGAGCATATTATGGCTGACGTAAAAGCCATTGGTGACCACCTCGGGGTGAAGCTCAAAGATGTATTGTTTCCGTTCTTTGTTGCCATCACCGGTTCACCACGCTCCGTATCCGTATTGGATGCCATGGTGATTCTTGGACCTGATATGGTACGCGCGCGCTTGCGTTTTGCGTTGGGCTTGTTCGATGCATTGTCTAAAAAAGAACTGAAGGCGTTGGAAGACGAATTCGCGGCCATCGGTCAATTCATGGATTAACGCCGACTGGATCAAAATCACCAAACCCCGGTATGGTCTTCGTGCCGGGGTTTTTTATTTTAGGTCTGCGCGTATTTTTCTGCTAACGTTAGAAAGTGACCAAAAGGTTAAGGCTCGGCAGAGTTCATATGTCATCAACCACTAAGACAGCGTTGCGCCTCGCACTCACCTATATCGTGATGGGGTCGCTGTGGATCCTGTTTTCAGACCGTGCCTTGGCGCTGTTCGTGCAAGATGCTGCGCAGCTTTCGCAGTTGCAAACCGCGAAGGGCTGGGCCTTTGTGTTGCTTACCGGGTTACTGTTTTTCGTCTTGGCACGCCGTGCGTTAACCCGTGAATTGGCCTTGTCGGAACGTGATGCGCTAACACAACTCTTGAATCGACACATGTTTCGACGCGAGCTGGACAATGAGTTGCGCTTGGCCGTGCAATCGGGTGAATATCTGACGTTACTGCACCTCAATATGGACGGCTTTCGACAGATCAACAACACCGCAGGGCAGGCTGTGGGTGATGAGTTACTGCGCCACGTGGCCGACGTACTGCGCGATCAATTTGATACACGCGCCGTTATCGGGCGTTTAGCAGGTGACGAGTTTGCGGTTTCTTTGCGTGGCTTGGCGTGGGATACCGAACTGGTGCCAGAGCTCAGCGCCATTCAACAGAAAATTTCGACCATTCGCTTGCCGGCGCATCCTTCTGTCGGTCTGACTTCATGCATTGGTGCAGCGCACTTTCCGGTGGATGGGTTGAACAGTAAAAGTTTGATGGCCGCCGCTGCGTTGGCCTTGGATGAGGCAAAACAACATGGGGTGGGTGAGTTTCGACTCTATAATCAGAACTACGGTGATGACGTTCATTCGCGCCAGCAATTGATTCTGGACTTTAAGACGGCGCTTGCGGAAGACGGGTTGTCGGTGGTTTACCAGCCACAAATCGATTGTCGCACACGACAGATATCCGGTGTGGAAGTACTGGTGCGTTGGATTCGAGAAGATGGAGTGGCCGTGCGACCTGACCAATTTATTCCTTTGGCCGAACAACAAGGGATGATTGGATTGGTGACTGATTTTGTCTGTCGCCAAGCGATACAAGAGCTTAAAGCTGCAAAATTGTTGGGCAGCGTTTTGCCTCGGGTATCGCTCAATATATCTGCCATGGATTTTAACGGCACGGAGTCGCTGAAGCGCTTTGTTTGCTTGTTTGCCGACCATGAGGTTGAGCCCTCCTGGATTCAGTTGGAAATTACTGAAACCGCGGTTATGAATAATGTGGAAGGATCGATTTCGGCGCTGCAAGGGTTGCGTGAACACGGCTTCCAAATATCCGTGGATGATTTCGGTACCGGGTATTCTTCTTTAAGCATGCTGCGCCGCCTGCCGGTGCAAGAACTCAAGATTGATCAATCCTTTATTCGGGATATCCCACACGACCATAATGATTGTTCTATTGTACGGACGATTTTGGCGATGTCGGCGGCCTTGGGGTTGCGCACCGTCGCAGAAGGTGTTGAAACCGATGCGCAGGCAGCGTTCTTGCTAGAGCACGTCTGTACCGAATTGCAAGGCTATCGTTTTGCGCGCCCGATGCCGATTGCTGACCTTGAGGCGTTTATCGCCACGTATCGCGCGGCTTGATTTCCCTCGTTGAACCCGTATAATCGCCGCTCCCGTGCTGTACCTGCATTTTCGGAGGCTGGTTACAGTATTTTTTTAATCCGGTTTTAGGGTTCGGGCACACATAAACCCGGCAGCTAGAACGGTAGGTGATTTCAAAGCCTACCCCTGATAGGAGGACGCGATGGTAGTTATACGTTTAGCACGAGGCGGCTCTAAAAAGCGCCCATTTTACCACTTGACCGTTGCAGATAGCCGTCGTCCACGTGATGGACGTCATATCGAGCAAATCGGTTTCTTTAATCCAATTGCCCGTGGTCAGGAAGAGCGCTTGCGCATCGCCCTCGATCGCGTCGACTATTGGGTAGGTAAAGGCGCTCAGCCGTCTGAGCGTGTTAGTCAACTCATTAAAGAGTTCAAAAAATCCGCATGATCTGCTGAATGCGGGGCGTAAGAAGTGATGCAGCATAAGCCAACGGACCTCATTACTCTGGGCAAAATAACATCGGTTTACGGTGTGCGCGGGTGGGTGAAGATCTTTTCTCATACCGATCCAATGGATCAGATTCTCGATTACGAGCGCTGGTTTATTGAACGTGATGGGGAACGTCGTTGGGTGAATGTAGACCGGGGAAAATCCCATGGCAAAGGCATGATCGCACATATCCAAGGTGTTGATGATCGGGCTGGCGCTGAAGCCTTGGCTGGGTTCGAGATTAAAATTGAACGCAGCATGCTACCTAAGCTGGATGACGGCGATTATTACTGGTGGCAATTGGAAGGCTTGGCCGTGGAAACGGTTGATGGGGTAGCACTGGGTCGTGTGCATCATATGATGAGTGCTGGTCGTGCGAACGATGTCATGGTGGTGCAAAGTGAACGGCCTGATGACAGCCAGCAAGAGCGCTTGATTCCGTATTTATGGGAGCAAGTGGTTAAGTCAGTAGACCTCGACCGTGGCATGATCACGGTTGATTGGGATCCGGAGTTTTAACCGGATTCATGAAGTGGATAGGTATTGTCAGTTTATTTCCTGAGATGTTTCAGGCCATTACCGAATACGGTGTGACCGGCAGAGCAGTAAAAAATGAACTGGTGACACTGAATTTCTGGGACCCGCGTGATTTCACAACGGACCGCCATCGTACTGTAGATGACCGACCTTTCGGGGGCGGGCCAGGTATGGTGATGAAATTCGAACCATTGCGCGACGCCATTCGGGCGGCCAAGCAAGCGGCAGGAGCGGGTGTAACCACCATTTACTTGTCGCCGCAGGGTACGCCGCTGACGCAGTCAGGCGTGGAGTCGTTGGCACAACGCGGTAACTTGATATTGGTCTGTGGCCGATATGAAGGGATCGACGAGCGGATCATTCAGTCCGAAGTGGATGAAGAATGGTCGGTGGGAGATTTTGTGCTGAGTGGTGGTGAGTTGGCAGCTATGGCCATGATTGACTCGGTGATCCGTTTGGTTCCCGGGGCACTAGGGCACGAACTGTCGGCAGTGGAAGATTCGTTCACCGATGGGTTACTGGATTGTCCTCATTATACGCGTCCTGAAGAGATCGATGGAATTCGGGTGCCAGAGGTGTTGTTGAGTGGGAATCACGCGTTGATTCGACGCTGGCGGCGCAAAGAAGCACTCGGTAGAACTTGGTTAAAACGTCCGGATTTGTTAGCAGTAACCGCTCTAACGCCGGAAGATACAGCCTTGTTGGGTGAGTTTCAGCGGGATTACGCTGCAAACGGCACCAAGCCATAGGAGCCATGATTATGAGCAACAAAAATTTGATCATTCAGCAGATCGAAGCTGAGCAAATGGGTAAAGAAATTCCGGAATTCGGCACCGGTGACACTGTGATCGTGCAGGTTAAAGTTGTTGAAGGTACGCGTGAGCGTCTGCAGGCTTATGAAGGTGTAGTGATTGGCAAGCGTAACCGCGGCCTGAACTCTGCTTTCACAGTGCGCAAGATTTCTCACGGTGTGGGTGTTGAGCGTTCTTTTCAGACGTACAGCCCTGTTGTAGACAGCATTCAAGTTGTGCGTCGCGGTGACGTGCGCAAAGCTAAGCTGTACTACTTGCGTGAGCGTTCTGGTAAGAGCGCGCGTATCAAGGAAAAATTGGGTTAATTCGTTAACACTTTTTCATCAAAAGGCGACTTCGGTCGCCTTTTTTTATGGAAAGTAGCTTATGCGGGCTTTCGGGGTATGCCTACGCCCGCTGCATCATCCCATGATGTCGGCATGATTCGAGCTTTCGAAATATTCCCAATTTTGCAACGGATCAAAGATTGTTATTCCCCACAGGGTATGTCCACTCAGATTGACAGCAAGCCACGAAACACGTATGTTTTCGGCTCAATTTTTCCCTTGCAAAATCAATTCGGAAGGAAGGTCTCCCTTGAAACGCGTCAACATCGGAATATGCGGTCTGGGTACTGTGGGCAGCGGTACATTCAATGTATTAACCAGAAACCAGGAGACCATCAGCCGTCGCGCTGGCCGTGATATTCAGATTACGCACATTGGGGCTCGGCGCGATAACCCGGCCAGCCATACTGCGGGCTATAACGTATCCCGTGATGTTTTTGATGTGGTGCGTGATCCGGAGGTGCAGATTGTCGTTGAGCTGATCGGCGGCACGTCGGTGGCCAAAGACTTGGTGTTAGAAGCCATTGCCAATGGCAAGCATGTGGTTACGGCCAATAAGGCGCTGATTGCACTGCACGGTAATGAAATTTTCCAAGCGGCAGAAGCCAAGGGCGTGACCGTAGCGTTTGAAGCGGCGGTAGCGGGTGGTATTCCAGTCATAAAGGCTTTGCGCGAAGGCTTGGTGGCCAATGAAGTAAACTGGTTGGCTGGCATAATCAATGGCACAGGCAATTTCATTCTGACCGAAATGCGCGAAAAAGGCCGGGCATTCCTGGATGTGTTGGCCGAAGCGCAAGAATTGGGTTATGCCGAAGCCGACCCCACCTTTGACGTAGAAGGTATTGATGCGGCGCATAAGCTGACCATTTTGGCGTCCATCGCTTATGGTGTGCCGTTGCAGTTTGAAAGCGTGTATACCGAGGGTATTACGCAGATCACTCAAGACGATGTGCAGTACGCTGAAGAATTAGGCTACCGCATCAAACACTTGGGCATTGCCAAGCGTGGTCAAGACGGCGTGGAAATGCGTGTGCATCCGACCTTGGTGCCTGAGCAGCGGTTGTTGGCGAACGTCAATGGCGTATTGAACGCGATTCTGGTACACGGCGATGCCGTGGGCCCAACCATGTATTACGGCCCGGGTGCCGGTGCGGAAGCGACCGCCAGTTCGGTGATTGCCGACATCGTGGACGTGGCACGCGAAGTTGACTTGGCACACCCGGTGCCGCATTTGGGTTATCACCGTGGCGCGGAAGGCTTGAAAGTATTGCCGATGGCTGAAGTGGTAACGAGCTATTATCTGCGTCTGCAAGTGACTGATGAAGTCGGTGTGATGGCGCGCATTGCCAATATTTTGAGTGATAACGAGATCAATATCGAAGCCATTATTCAGAAAGAGCCACAGCCGAGTGATGACACCGTGCCGCTGATCTTGCTGACCCAGCGCGTGCAAGAGCAAAAAATGAATAAGGCCATCACTGAGCTGGAAGGACAGACGTCGGTTATCGGTAAGGTCACCCGTATACGCGTGGAACAGCTCGACGGTTAATTCAAATTCAGTCTTAAGAGAACGTGACAGTGAAATACATCAGTACTCGTGGACAAGCCCCTGTGTTGGGGTTTGAGGAAGTCTTGCTGACCGGCTTAGCCACCGACGGTGGCTTATATGTGCCAGAAACTTTGCCGCATTATTCGCTGGAAGAGATTCGTAGCTGGCGCGAGCTGCCATACGACGAATTGGCGTATAAGATCATTCAGCCTTTTGTGGCCGAGTTTATTGATGGCGATGAATTACGCGCCATGCTGAAGGACACCTACGCCGGGTTTGCGCACAAAGCAGTAGTGCCTGTGCAGCAGATCGATCATAACGAGTACGTGATGGAGTTGTTTCACGGGCCTACGTTGGCGTTTAAAGACTTTGCGCTGCAATTATTGGGTCGCTTGTTGGACCATGCTCTGCAGAAACGTGGCGAGAAAGCGGTGATTATGGGGGCGACTTCCGGTGATACCGGTTCTGCGGCCATTGAAGGGTGCCGTCGCTGTAACAACATCGATATTTTTATTCTGCATCCGCATCAGCGGGTATCCGAAGTGCAGCGCCGTCAAATGACGACGGTGTTGGGCGATAATATTTTCAATTTGGCGGTTGAAGGCAACTTCGATGACTGCCAACGCATGGTAAAAGAAAGCTTTTCCGATCAATCATTTTTGCGCGGTGAGCGGCGGTTGGTGGCGGTGAATTCCATTAATTGGGCGCGCATCATGGCGCAAATCGTCTACTACTTCTATGCGGCGCTGAACTTGGGCGCGCCGGATCGTAAAATGGCCTTTTCTGTACCCACGGGCAATTTTGGCGACATTTTTGCCGGTTACTTGGCCATGCAAATGGGTTTACCGATTGACCAATTGGTGATTGCGACGAACAAAAACGATGTGCTGCATCGGGTGATGAGCCAAAACCAATACGAAGCGCTGCCGTTAGAGCATACCTTGTCACCGAGCATGGACATTGTGGTGTCGTCAAATTTTGAACGTTTATTGTTTGATTTATACGACCGTGACGGTGCTGCCATTGCACAGCTTATGAAGGACATGGCCAGTGGCCAAGCCACCTTAGATGTGGCGAAGTTGGATAAGGCACGCATTGTGTTCGATAGCGCCTGTGTGGACGATGATGAAACCTGTGCGACCATTCGTCAGGTGCATGCAGAAACCGGCTATTTGTTGGACCCGCACACCGCCATTGGCGTACATGCCGCGCGGGCAACGCGGCGCGATATGCGCGTGCCAATGATTACCTTAGGCACCGCTCATCCGGTAAAATTTGCCGAAGCCGTGCAGAAATCCGGTTTAGAATCGCCTGCCTTACCGCATCATTTGGCCGACTTGTTAAGCCGTGCCGAGCGCTACGACGTACTACCAAATGATCGTAACACGGTGCATGCCTATATGGTGGAGCGGGTATTCGGCTGAATGCGCCTCCAGCGACTAAGCCAACGTACCGCACCAACCGCAGCACTGCATTTTCCTGGGCTCTCACCATTAGCGCAACGCATTCTTGCTGCGCGTGGTTTGAGCGGCCCAGCGGATTCCTTAACCCTAGATCATTTATTGCCGCCTGATTCACTGAGGGGCATCAATGAGGCGGCTTCCTTGTTGCTGTCGGTGATCCAGCAAGGCGGCCGCATCTTGGTCGTGGGTGATTATGATGTCGACGGCGCCACGGCCACTGCCTTAATGGTCGATTGTCTTGGTCGACACTTCGGTGCCAACATAGACTTTTTTATCCCCAATCGATTTGTGCATGGTTATGGACTGTCGCCGGCCATAGTGGCGGACATTGCCCAGTCACCTGACGGTATCCCTGATCTCCTAATCACGGTCGATAATGGCATCGCCAGCAATGCTGGTATTCGTGCCGCGCACGCCTTGGACATTAAAGTGTTGGTGACTGACCACCATTTGCCGGGCGATGAGCCCTGTATTGCCGATGTGGTGGTGAATCCGAATCAGCCGGATTGTGCGTTTCCCAGTAAGGTGGCTTGCGGTTGTACAGTGGCTTTTTATGTGTTGTCGGTGTTGCGCCAGCAGTCGGTTGAGTGGGTTGCGGAACAGGGTTTACCACCCGTTCGTTTGGGTGACTATTTAGATTTGGTGGCGCTGGCCACCGTGGCCGATGTGGTGCCGCTCGACGGAAACAACCGGATTTTAGTGGAGCAAGGGCTACGCCGTTTACGCCGGGGTGTAGCACGGCCAGGTGTGCTTGCACTACTGCAAGCGGCCGGTCGTGATCCGCGACAATTAAGCAGTCAGGACTTCGGTTTTGTGCTTGGACCTAGGCTAAATGCCGCCGGGCGAATGGATGACATGACCGTAGGGGTCGCTTGTTTGCTCACCCAAGATGCAGAAGAAGCCGCCGAGCTGGCCGCGTTATTGGAAGACCACAATCAAGCGCGTAAGCGGGTGCAAAGCACCATGGTGGATGCGGCACAACAGCAGTTGTTGAGCAGTGTCAATAATCTAGCCTTAGAAGAAGATCAACAATTGCTGGTGGTGTGGGATGAGCACTGGCATGAGGGCGTGGTGGGCTTGGTCGCTGGGCGGTTGAAGGAACGTTGGCATAAACCAGCGATTGCCCTATGTCCCAGCTTGGAGCAAAGTTCGCACGGATTATTGTACAAAGGCAGTGCGCGGTCCATTCCCGGGGTGCATATTCGTGATCTTCTGGCGTGGGTCCAGGCGCAGCACCCTGACATCATGGTGCGTTTTGGCGGTCATGCTATGGCGGCGGGCTTGACGCTGTACGCCGACAAGCTCGCAGCCTTTCAGGCAGCATTACAAGACGCCATGCGGGCGATGGTTGACCCCGAAGTTTTAGTGCCAGAGTTACAGCACGATGGCGCGTTGACGGCGGCCGAAATATCTTTGCTGCAAGCCGAAGAGCTGACCCAGCTGGGGCCATGGGGGCAAGGTTGCCCCGTACCGCTCTTTGTGAATCGTTTTCAGGTGCATCAGCATCGTTGGTTGGGTGGAAAACATTTGAAGCTCTCGGTGAGTATTGATGGATTGTTAGAGCCGATAGACGCGATTTGGTTCTTTTGCCCCTGGCCGCCGGAACAACACCCGCCCTCCGACATCCATCTCGCGTATGAGCTCTCGGTCAATGAATTCCGCGGGCAACGAACAGTGCAGCTACTGATTAAAACCGATATTGATGCAGCGCTCTTTTAGAGTGCTATAGGCAGTACAGGGCATATTTTGCTAGAATGCGCGGCGCTTTTTTGTTTGCGGAATTTTATTAATGATCAGGAGTGACGTCGGTGGAAGTCAACGGTATTAAAGAGTCTTTGAAAGATATTCGAGTACGTACGGACGTGCTCAGGGGGTATCTTTGACTACGCAGTAAAGAAAGAGCGACTGCAAGAGGTCGAGCTGGAACTCGGCGATGCCAAAATATGGGATAACCCCGACTATGCCCAGAAACTTGGGCAGGAACGCAGCGCTTTAGAGCATACAGTCGGCACCATTGATCAGTTGGATCAGGGCGTGGCCGATGTACAAGATTTGTTAGAGCTTGCGGTAGAAGAAGACGATCAAGATACGTTGACGGAAGTTGAGAACGACCTTAAGAAGTTATTCGCTTCGTTAGAAGAATTAGAGTTTCGCCGGATGTTCAGTGGTGAGATGGACATCAATAATGCTTACTTGGATATTCAATCTGGCAGTGGCGGTACAGAAGCGCAAGACTGGGCTGAAATGTTATTGCGCATGTATTTGCGCTGGTGTGAAGCCAATGGTTTTAAAGCGGATTTGATAGAAGCATCGGCTGGAGAAGTGGCCGGTATTAAAAGTGCAACCATTCATGTCCAAGGCGAATATGCATTTGGTTGGCTGCGTACGGAAACAGGTGTGCACCGTTTGGTACGTAAATCACCGTTTGACTCCGGTAACCGTCGCCATACGTCGTTTTCCTCCGTATTTGTGTCGCCTGAAGTCGATGACGATATAGATATTGAAATAAACCCGGCTGATTTGCGCATAGACGTTTATCGCGCCTCCGGGGCCGGTGGACAGCACGTTAACCGGACAGAATCGGCGGTGCGCATTACGCACCTGCCCACCGGTGTGGTTACCCAATGTCAGAATGACCGTTCACAGCACAAGAATAAAGACGTGGCCATGAAGATGCTAAAGGCCAAATTGTATGAGTTGGAACTCAAAAAGCGTAACGAAGCCGCACAGCAGTTGGAAGATTCCAAGTCGGACATTGGTTGGGGCAGTCAGATTCGCTCCTATGTATTGGATGACGCGCGCATTAAAGATTTGCGTACCGGGGTAGAAACCCGCAATACGCAAGCCGTGTTAGACGGCGGATTAAACCCATTTATTCAAGCCTCGTTGAAAAAAGGCTTGTAAGCAGGAAGAGTTCAGATGACCGATCAAACGCCAGAGCAATCCCTTAACCTCGATGAACAGCATGCCGAGCACAACCGTATTGTGGCACAGCGCCTGGAAAAACTCAGTGTGTTGAAAGAGCAGGGCAATGCTTACCCGAGTGACTTCCGCCGGACAGACTACGCCGCAGATTTGCAAGCAGCGTACAGTGCCAAAACCAAAGAAGAATTGGCCGAGTTGAACATTCCCGCAACGGTAGCCGGTCGTATTATGTTGAATCGCGGTGCCTTTATGGTGCTGCAGGATATGACTGGCCGTATTCAGTTGTACGTCAACCGCAAAGAATTACCGGCTGAGGTACTGGATGGTATTAAGAAATGGGACATGGGCGACATTGTGGGTGCCCAGGGTACCTTGCAGAAGTCCGGCAAAGGCGATTTGTATGTCGATATGCAAACGCCACGCTTATTGAATAAAACCATGCAGCCGCTGCCGGAGAAACATAAAGGTTTGGCGGATCAGGAAATGAAATATCGCCAGCGCTATGTTGACCTGATCGTTAACGAAGAAACGCGCCGTACCTTTCAAATCCGCGCCAAAATGATTGAAGGTATTCGCCGTTACTTAGGCGACCGTCACTTTATTGAAGCCGAAACGCCTATGCTACAGGTGATTCCAGGCGGAGCGTCAGCACGGCCCTTTACGACGCACCATAATGCGATGGACATTGATATGTACCTACGCATAGCACCGGAACTGTATTTGAAGCGGTTGGTGGTGGGTGGTTTTGAACGCGTATTTGAGATCAACCGCAATTTCCGAAATGAAGGTGTTTCGACACGCCATAATCCTGAATTTACCATGTTGGAGTTTTATCAAGCGTACGCTGATTACAATGACTTGATGGACTTAACTGAAGACTTGTTGCGTACACTGGCTAAGGATGTTCTGGGGTCTACAGACATCGTGTATCAAGGTGAAACCTATGACTTGAGCTTACCGTTCGAGCGCTTATCCATGCGGGACTCGGTGTTGAAATATAACCCCGATATAGCGCCGGAACAGTTGGATTCACTGTCGGCCTTGACGACACTGGCGAAAACGCTCCATATCCAAGTAAAACCTAATTGGGGTGCTGGAAAGCTATTGACTGAAGTGTTTGAGGCGACGGTAGAAGAAAAACTACGCGGTCCGGTATTTATTACCCAATACCCCGCTGAGGTATCGCCCTTGGCCCGCCGCAACGATCATAACCCGGACGTTACTGACCGTTTCGAATTCTTCTTGGGTGGCCGGGAAGTAGCGAATGGTTTCTCCGAGTTAAATGACCCGATAGATCAGGCCGAACGTTTTCGCGCGCAAGTGGCTGAAAAAGAATCGGGTGATGATGAGGCCATGTTCTATGATGCCGATTTCGTAAAAGCACTAGAATATGGATTACCACCGACCGCCGGTGAGGGTATTGGTATCGATCGTTTGGTGATGTTTTTTACGGACTCACCCTCGATAAAAGACGTGATATTGTTCCCGCACATGAAACCGCTGTAATAACGGCAGTAATAATTGTTCGCTGTTTACCGTTTAAAGGTAGACAGCGGATAATTGTATGCAGTATCTTTTGCCACGAAGTAATAGCTCACAGGACAACGATGTATTTTTTTCCTGAGAATTTGAGCGTGAATAGTCGTTTTTATTACATGATTGAATACCCAATTTCATCATCATGTCCCGAATTAAGTGATAACTACCAATCCTTGAGTGCAAGGGGAGAGCAATAATGTTTGTACAAGATATTGATAAGCAGATTGAAGACTATAAAGCCCGCATCGAGTCATTAGAGGCCGAGCGTGCTGCGCAAGCTAAAAAAATAGAAGGTTTTGATGCCTTTGAAGCGGCTATTGCAAAAGTCAGTGCCGATTATGGCGTAAGCCGCGATGAACTGTATATGTCGAAAGGCGATGAATTGGTGGAGTGGGTTAAATCAATGAGCAAATTGTCTCATCGCCCGGACGCCTACAATGATCTGAAAAGCTATTTTGCACGCGTCATTGGCCGCGAGGGCAATGCACCGAAAAAAGCATCCGCCAAGGCGACAGGTCCTAAGTTGGAAGTGGGTTCATACCGTAACCCGCACACCGGTGAAACCTTGGAAAAGATCAAGCGCAACCCGAAAGACTTGGATAACTGGATCAGCGAATACGGCCTCGACACCGTACAAAGCTGGAAGCTCTAAGGTAGATGCGTGGTGTCGCAACCTCTTGAATTAACAAGAAAAAGTTGTTGACACCACACGGGATGGCCCCTAATATACGCGCCATCCCAAGTTTACGGGGCTATAGCTCAGCTGGGAGAGCGCCTGCATGGCATGCAGGAGGTCAGCGGTTCGATCCCGCTTAGCTCCACCAATATAAAAACCCGATCATTAGCAATAATGATCGGGTTTTTTGTTTTGGCTGATGGCTATCTAAACCACCAACGGCATCCGCCATAGAATCAAGCCGATGACCGTTGCGCCGATCACCACATTCATCGGCAGGCCTAAACGCAGAAAGTCGGTAAAGCGGTAATTGCCCGGGCCATACACCATCATGTTGGTTTGGTACCCAAGTGGTGTCGCAAAGCTGGCGGAAGCGGCCATCATGATTGCCATAACAAAAGGCTCGGGGTTTAAACCTGCTTCGCCGGTGACAGCCAAAATGATCGGCAGCATTAATACTGCTGCAGCGTTATTGGTGATGGTTTCCGTGAGCAGTGACACCACCAAGTAGGTTAAGACCAGCAATAGCCATGGCCGCCCAGCACTCACAGCCACCGACCAACTGGCGATTTGGCTCGCCAGTCCGGTTTCCATGATGGCATTACCCAGCGCAAATGACGCCGCAATGGTCAGCAAAACGGATAAATCGAGGCTTTTCTGACCTTGTTCAAAGGAACAACAGCCAGCCAAGATCATGGCACCAGCACCGAGCAGCGCCGCATTTAACATGCTGGTGATGCCCAAGCTGGCTGCTAGGACCACACAGGCCAGGATGAGCCATGCCCATTTTGCCTGCTTGTGATTAGGGGATCGCTGTTCAAGATCATTGATCAGCAGAAAGTCACGTTGATAACGCTGTCGACTGACGAACGCAGGGCGTGCTTCCAGCAATAGCGTATCTCCGGGTGCCAGTTTGATTTGCCCCAAGTTACCGTTTAGTCGTTTGCCATTTCGAGCAACGGCTAACACCACGGCACCGTAGCGATCATGGAATCGGCAATCACGTATGGTTTGTCCTAAGCAGGTGCAACTGTGGCCTACCACGGCTTCGACCAAACTACGTTCTTCTCTTTGCTTCGATAGGGTAGCGCTGCCATCGCTGTTCATGCTGGGGCGAATGCCTGGAATGCGCAGTAACTCGGTAATGGCTTCGGTTTCGCCTGCGAATACCAAGGTATCATTGCCTCGTAAGCGCTCCTCCGAAGGCACCGCGGTGACTACGTTGCCATCTCGTTCAATTTCCACCAGATAGAGTTGCTGTAGGTGTCGTAAACCGGCAGCAACCACCGTTTTTCCGACTAATGGGCCTTGAGGGTCGATTTGCACTTCTACGGTGAATTCACGCACCTCATCCATTAACGGTGTGGCTTGACGGTTGGGCAGTAAGCGGGGAAACAGCAGCCACATAAAGAGACCGCCAACCACGGCAACTGGCAGGCCCAGCCATGTGATGGCAAAAATGGAGAAGCCCTCTGCGCCGGTCAGTAACTGATATTGGCCATTAACCACCAGATTCGTACTGGTGCCGATCAGTGTTACCGTGCCGCCGAGAATGGCTGCATAGCTGAGCGGCAACATGAGTTTGGAGGTGGGAATGTTGATCTGTTTTGACCATGCCCGAAGTGCCGGGATCATGGTCGCCACAACGGGCGTATTGTTCAAAAAACCACTCAGCGAAACAACCGGCAAGAAGATGCGCAGTAATGCCGCTCGAGTGGTTTTGGGACGTCCCATGGCGTGACGCACCACGCTGTCTATAGCGCCTGAATGATACATTCCGGCAGCAATGATGAACATGGCGGCTACCGTGATCATGCCCGGGTTGTTGAATCCACTCAACGCTTGGTCGGTCGATACGATACCGGATGTACTCAATACGGCAAGGGCAGCCAGCAACACCCAATGCGGCGCGACGCGGGTAAAGATGAGAGCCATTAAGGTGCTGAGCGTAATGGCTATCGTGGCATAGGCGGTCCAACTCATCGTGGTTCTCTGTTATTCGTCATGATCCGTAGAGTAGGGTACTTTTAATGGCAAATAAAATATTAAAAAAATAATTTATATTGCATTTGGTTATATGAGTTGCGAGCTAATACGGTATGAGGTGGCGAAAATTCATCAAATGTGCGACCATCGCGCGCACAAATATAATTCTTTCACCCCGCAGGCCCCGATTCTGTTAAAGGGTATTTAAAGCGGTGTGAGTGCACAGCAGGAGTTTTCATCGTGACCATTAAAGCAATTGTGCTGGATCTCGATTTCACCTTATTGAATCGTGAGCGTAAGGTGGGAAAGCGAACCTTGTCGCGTCTGATAGAAGCCTATCAACAAGGTTTTACGTTAATCATTGCCACCAGCCGCCCCATTCGAATTGTTCGTAATCTCGTGCCTGCTGAACTCTTGGAACTGACCACATTGATTACCCTGAACGGTGCCGTGGTGCACGAATTTACGCGTGATCATCAATGGCAAATGGCCTGTTTAGGTTTGGAAGCCCGGCATCTGGTGGCCGCATTACGTGAAACAGATCCACCGGTACAGATCACTGCCGAATGCTGGGGTGAGAATTTTGCCACGAATCGTGATTATTGTGCAGAAACCCTGTTGCAAAAACAGAATGCTACGCCTGCCATGCTGAAACAATTGGACGATATTGATTACGGCTGGTTGAGCAAGATTACGGCGGATGGACAAGGCCATTCATTAGAAGCACTGATGGCTTGGCAGGAAAATTATTCTGATTTCCGCTTTGTACCCACTGATGACTTCAAAGTGATCAATATTATTCCCACGGCAGTAGGAAAGTCGACCGCCGTGGAACGCGTGTTGGCGCGGTTGAACATTACGCCGGCTGAAACGGTTGCCTTTGGTGATGAAATTCCAGACATCCGCCTATTGGAACTGGTGGGTTTAGGCATAGCAATGGGTAACGCCAAGCCCGAAGTGAAAGCGGTCGCCGACTTGGTGATTGGGGACTGCGATGAGGACCCCATTGCCGACTTCTTGGATGTAACGCTGCTGCGTCAAACACCCAAGGTCCAAACCGCTTGACCGTGCATAGGCAATAACCTGCCAGGTTAGAGGGGCGGAGTGTCGTACATAGGTCGATGTTCTGAAACGCTTTCCGGGCTAAAGCCGGGCGGTAACCGGCCTTGCAAATAAAACGCAAAAGCAATAATTTCGGCAATCACTTGATACAGCTCAGGTGGTATCTCCTGCCCAATCTGCAAAGAACTTAATAACGCCACCAGGTCCGGGTTTTCGTAGATCGGAATTTGGTGCTCGCGGGCGATAGCGATAATTTCTTCGGCCAGTTCAGCTTGCCCGGTGGCTAATACCGTCGGTGCTTTAGCTCCGTCGTATTGCAGGGCTATGGCGGTATCGTCGTTCATGTTCTTATATCCACTCTATGCCCACCCGTTGATGGTGTGGTTTCTGCACGCTGTTGTCGTTTGGGTAAACCATGGCGGCAAAGCACTTCTTCTACGGGTAAACCCATCTGCTGCAACCGTTGTTGAAAGCCGTTGATGTGGTCATGCAGCATGCGCAAGGTGGCGCTGTCATCGGTTAGGAATTGCAGACTGCAATGTTCACCTTCCCACAGTAAACGAGCACACATGGGTGCCATGGGGGGCAGGTGAAAATGTACATCCAAACACCAGCGCGATGGTTTGTTCTTTTTATGTTCAGACCCCTCCGGCTCAGGGTGTCGTTCAATATCAAACCAGACCAGATGTTGGTCTGACCAGACGGGAATGCTGTGCAGGATGCGCGGCTGTTCTACGGCCGTATCTGCTCCCAGACTCAATAAGTGCCGGGTGGTTTGTTGTTGGTTCACCTGCTCCAGTGTTTGCCGAATGAGAGCTAGTTGTTGTTGCTCGGAATTAGGCAAATGTGTGCTTTCCCGACGTAATGCAAAGGAGCGTTTCAACTGTTCGGGAGAATAAGTAGGACCGGATTGATGCAAAAGACGTTGTGCTTGCTGGCGTAATTGTTCTTCCAGACTGAGCGGTTTTGCGCTGGCAGCACTCGCTACCTGAGTGCGCAAATCGAGCCACTGCTCGGCCGCCAAGCGCCACCAATCGTTGGGTGGCGTCAGGGGTTTCAGCTCGGGGTCTCGTGTTTTGGCGGACGCCAGTAGCGGCAGTTGTTGCATCAGGGTGTCCAGCGTTTCGCGGGACACAGGTGCGCTCGACGTCGCGGTAAGGCTAGTCGCTGCAGGCATAGCGCTTTTGCCTGTTTCTGGTAGGGTACTGGCCAAATTATTTAACGTATTTTGCTGCCACTGCTGCCATACCTTTCGCACCGTTTGCGCTGTGGCTGCCCCATATTCTTGTTGGGCCGTTTGCACCAGTTGGCTGATCCAATGTTGTCCGGCGCTCTTTTGGCTAGCGCTTGTGCTGGGCGGCTCGGTTGAAGGAGTGGCTAATGACTTCAGATTGGATACCAACGTCTGTACGAATTCCGGCGCAGGCATAGCGGGAGTCTGTCCGGTTGCTGTTGCTGCTCCGGTGGCCACCGTTGCTGGACCGTTGACGGCGTTCGGCGGTTGCACGGGCGCTTGTGGCATGGTGCTCAGCCAGCGTGACAAAAGCGTCGTTAAAATGGGTTGGCTGGTGCCTAGTGCTCTGGCTTCCGGGTTTGTCGTGCCGGGTGTTGGCGTGGCCTGCGGGTTGTCCGGTCGTGTTGTGCTTCCTAATGGGTTTTGTTGAGTCGTCGGGTCAGGCCGTATGGCCTGGTTTATCTGGGTTAAGGCATTCAACAGTGCCTGAATGCTCTTTGCGCTGGTTTGAGGTTGTAGCGTGGGTAGTCGGGCCAGTTGTGCTTGTCGAGCGATCGTTAACATCGCCGATCTTTGCTGGTCAGACGCGGGTACCACTAAAGCTGGCCCGGACGGGGAGGTCGTCAGCAAGAGATTTTGCCCGGCTTGCAACGGCGTGGCGCTCTGTATGCGCAGCGTTTGGTCTCCGGCGCGAGCTTCGTATTGCCCGGCGACGCCGGATGATGATGGACCAAGTACTGTAACGGTCAGTCGATGACCTTGCGCTGTGGTCAGCTCGCGGTGGCTTTGCAGAGCTGTTTCAATAGCGCGCGCCAACGTCGGGTCGGCCTGACCCTGCCGCTGTTGTTGCGCCAACTGAAACCAGTCGGTCAGTGTGCGCTGTTGCGCTGCTGTGGTCGCATGCTCGCGTTCGGAGTAGGGCTGTGGTTTAAGCGCCGAATCCGGTGGTAAGCGCATGCGGGACCCACTGTCTATTTTGGCCATGCTCATACTGTACACTCAATCGCTCTCTGAAGGTAATCGACTGAGTGTCGTAATTCTTGACTATGATTCGTCCGGCTCCATCACATCAATAAACAAAAATTGTTGCTCGTTAAGTTGCGTAACATACGAACGACAGAGTTGTTTGGTACTGATGTCGCGGTAGAAATCGGACCTCACCAGAGTTTGATCGGATGATTCCCGGTTGGCGAGCAATTGATAAAAATGTGGCCGCCAGCACCAGTTCATCCCTACCATGCTGTGATTGGACCGAATTCCTTCCGGGTGTACTTCATAGTTCGGCGAAATTTGTGTGCCATCGGCGCTGCAAAGATAGAATTTTATGATGTCGCTACCGGTCAAGTTCGCGATATTTTGCCAGTCATCGCGCTGCTGACAGGTTGCAATGAGCGCCTGTAGCTGCTGTTCAATGAGTAGGTCTCGAGCCGATTGCTGCCGATGTTCGGCGATTTTTCGGCTCAAAAATTGTTGTCTTAGCGTACTGATTTGATCTTGAAAGCGTTGTGCATCAACGAAGTCCGCTTGGGCTTCCGAGAACAGAAAGCCTTGCATCCAAGAAGCGCCCAGTTCCAAACCAAACTCAAACTCCCGGATAGTTTCCACGCCTTCACACACCAACTGGCAACCGGTTTTTTCGGCTAATGCGGAGACACTGTGCACCAAATCAAAGTGTTTACCGCTGTTGGCGGCCTGCTTAAACAGTTTCATATCAAGTTTCAGGATATCGGGTTCCAGTTCCATGATGCGATGCATGTGCGAGTTGCCGGCACCAAAATCATCAATGGCTACCCGATAGCCTTCCTCCCGATAGCGTTTCACCACATTTCGTATGGTTTCAACCGAGCCCTTCTGTTCCGTAATCTCGATGATGATGCGGTTGGGGTCGACTTCTGCGCGTTTCAGCATTTGCAGCAGTGGAGTATTTGTCCAAGCGGTTAATTGATTGATCCAATCGGGGCTGATGTTCAGAGAAATGAACCCATGTGGCAGTTCCTTCAGCTTTTGCACCGCCATTTCCCGAATGTGGCGATCGAGTTGCAACAGGGTTTGCGAGTGCCCTTTATGCGCGTAAAAAAGGTGCCCTAAACTCTGGAGGGTGCCATCCACGGCACGCTGGCGCGCCAGCACTTCATGCCCTACGACAGTGCCATGGGAAACATCAATAATGGGTTGGAAGCCCGGAAGTATCTGTGTGTAATCAAGTTCATTCATGTTGAATCGGTGGCCTCATGACGGGATCTCAACACCGTCCACTGCGAAAGATAGGCTTTACTCTAGCAATTTAGCGGCCACATCCCGTTTTCACGGCACCCCATCGTTGCGTCACTATTAGGGCGTCCCATGGCGTAATCGCACCAAAATGCAGCGTATCAGTGCAGGACGGCCTGTTGTTCGCCCCGAAATAGTGCGTTGTGACGCACAATGATCGTGCGGCTGACGTGACTTTCAAAATGGACATCACCTCCGGACAGTTCAGGTGCGATCAAACCTTGGTTTGACACACCACGCAAGGTGAATATGACCTGGCAAAAGGCGCGCTCTTGACTACGAATGACGGGCGCCATGAGTTCGTCAATGGACAACTCTATGGCCTGGCGGTTTATGGCTTGAAACACGCCGGAGGACTCGGCAATGCCTTGTTTCATGCTGGAGCAACGCACTTCATAGCGCCCGTTTTCCGTTGCAATCCCACTCCAAGACAATGGGATCACCTGGTCGCTTTGCGTTTCAAAAATCTCATTAGATTCCGGGCTATAGAATTCCGGCGAGACGGGGAGATGCAACCATGTATTGAGCGCAGATGTTTGCGCTGGGCGCACAAAGTCCAGCTCCAAGGTGCCTTCTTGATAAGGAATTTCATTGGAGTACACGCCATTCCACTGCGCCGCTAAGGGATATTCCTGGCCGTTGATACGCACCAACAAGGCTTCATTGTCGGCCAGTTGTGCCCGGCTACCAAGGTCTTGATGCGGTGTTAAACTCGTTTGTACCACCAGTTGGTCATTATGCCGCATGACCAATAGGTTCAGGTGAAGTTCATCCGTCGCGTAATCGCTGGTCATTGGGTCCGGGTTGCAACCGGCCAGTAAACTTAACAGGCCAAGAGTGGCCCAGTGCATCAGGCAGAAACTGCGCGTGCGTGCTGAGTCCGGGGCAACGGATAACCCGTCAAATCCGGTTTTTTCAGACGTCATTGCTGGGCGCAGTGTGGGCATAGAGGTACTCCGATTTCAACCTCTAACAGTGTAACGCAAGCGCTGGAATTGACGCTTCAAGGCGTCGTAAAGATTGGTCATTCTTCAGTCAAGCGTTGCAGAATCGTGCCGCCCTGTCCCATATCTTGTGCCAAGCGTTGGTGCAACACCGCCATGCTCTCGGTGGCGTCACCGGCCAGTGAATAGGGTGGGTTGATGAGAATCATACCACTGCCTGTCATACCACGATCGTTGTTGTCTGCCTCGACACACAGTTCCAAGCGCCACATATCCGGTATTTGGCACTTCACCAGCTCGGCAATAAAACTTTCGGTGGCAGAGCGGTTGATCACCGGATACCAAAGCAAGTAGGTGCCCGTTGCAAAGCGTTGCACGGCTTGTTGAATGGCTCGAATGACCAAATCGTAGTCGGTCTTTATCTCATACGAGGGATCAATCAACACAACTGCCCGCTTTTCTGGTGGCGGCAAAATGGCCTTAAGGTGTTTCAGACCATCTTCCTGACTGATATAAACCCGTCGGTCACGTCCCAAACTGTCGCGCAAATTGGCCGCATCGGCACCATGAAGTTCGGTCAGTATCAGTCGATCTGAAGGTCGCAATAGGCGTTGTGCAATGGCGGGTGAGCCAGGGTAGTAATGCAGGTTTTGGCCGGAATTGAAGGATGCAATCAAATCCGTGTAGGGCTTTAGGAAGTCAGTCGTTGGCTGCTTTTGGTTGAGGAGACGGGCTATGCCGTCCAAGTACTCACCGGTTTTCTGTGCCTGTTGGCCTAGTACATCGTACACGCCCGCGCCCGCATGTGTATCGATGTAGACATAAGGTTTTTCCTTACGGTTCATGTACTGCAATACATACATTAAGATGCTGTGTTTTAAAACGTCGGCATGGTTGCCCGCATGAAAGCTGTGGCGATAACTGAGCATGGTCATTCCTGAACAACAAAAACGCCGCACATGATGACCACGTTGCGGCGTGTTGTGAGTGTTAAATGTTGGTAGCGTTTACGCTTAGCCGTCTTTAAGGATCTGCTCGATCAATTCGGCTTGGACATCGTCCGCTTGTGCATTGTCTACTTGGCAAGTGCCCGCTGCTTCATGACCACCACCGCCGTATTTCAAGCACAGTTCGCCAACGTTGGTTTTGCTGCTGCGGTCAAGGATGGATTTGCCAATAGCGAACACGGTGTTCTGTTTCTGTAAACCCCAAAGGCGGTGAATAGAAATATTGCAATCCGGGAAGAGGGCATAAACGGTAAACCGATTGGTCGCCCAAATGTCCGTTTCTTTCTGGAGGTTGAGCAGAATCAAATTACCTTGTTTGTGTGCGCAGCGACTGATCTGCTCAACCGCCATAGGCTCATGCTCACGATACAGGGCAACCCGTTCAGCGACATCGGGCAGTTGCAGTATTTCGTCAATACTCTTAACCCGACATTCATCAATGAGTTTCATCATTAATTGATAGTTCGAAATACGGAACTCTCGAAACCGACCCAGGCCAGTTCTAGCATCCATTAAGAAATTGAGCAGCGCCCAACCGCTGGGGTAAAGAATTTCATCACGCGAATATTGTGCGGCATCGCCTTTGTCCACGGCATCCATCAGATCGTCGGTGATGTTGGGGAAGCGTTCTTTACCGCCAAAATAATCATAGACAACCCGAGCCGCCGACGGGGCATCCGGGTCGATGACATGATTATCGTGCTTTTCATTGCGCAAGGTTTCGCTGAAGTGATGGTCAAACGCCATGTGGACACCGGGAACATACGGCAGATTGGTGGTAATGTCGCGTTCGGTGACCGCCACCTTGCCGTCCTGCATGTCTTTTGGGTGCACGAACAGGATGTCGTGAATCATGTTCAGTTCTTTGAGCAGGGCGGCGCACACGAGCCCGTCAAAGTCACTCCGGGTGACCAGTCGGTAGGTCTCAGACATGGTAAAACTCTCCTATTAACATTGCTGCTGCTGAGTATAACCGTAACACTGTACGAGCGACGGACTTTTTCGCAGATTCAACGCACAGTATCAAGCCTGTTTTGCGGCCCAAGTGACCCATCTCAAACAATTGTTGTAATCCTGCATCGTAATTTTCAATTTTTGCCCGTTCTTTCATGAATGCGACATAGGACCCATTAAGCCTTCCGGTTCTGTGCCTCTTTTGTTAATAGTAGTACAGGAATGCTGATTGTGAGCGAATGAAACCACGAGTATTCCATCAACGACAACAAAAAATAACAAGAAACGCGGTCATTATGTTCAGACATCGAGGCTTCTTGGCCTTCTCCTTCAATTGCTTTTATCTCAGCGAGTGGTTCGACGAGTAGCCACCAAATCTGTTGTTTCCCAAAACTTTCATCTTGAATTTTTGCACGGCTGACGAAACGCAACTCTGACTGGCGGGCGTTCTGCCGTGGACGACAGGAAAACCCTATCATGAAAAAAATCACGCACGTTCGACGTGGGGCGATCATCTGTGCCCTAAGTTTTGCTTTGGCCGGATGTTTTCCAGAAGACGTTAAGAATGACCCGACAACCGAAACGTCGACGTTGCCGACGGGCCGGGCAACCCATGCAGCAACCTATCACGGTGCCGTGTCGACCGAGGGCGCATGGACAATCGTTGCGCAAAACCAGCTGGTGGGCGGCGCCTCTGGCGTTTGTTCAAGCGCCGGCCAGAGCGCATGCAATGACTGGTCCGCCTGGGCTGCAGCAAACCTGACCGATGATGAGCGAAATAATCAGGCCGTTGCCCCGACCGAGCCTGTGGTGTTGTCGGATGCCAAAATCGCAGCGCTGGTGGCGGATCCGGCTTGGGCCGAAGACGCAGACTTCAAAACAGGCGTCGAGTTAATTCTTAACCACCTGAAAGGTGTCCTCGAAACGGAAACCGCTGGTAATGAATACGCCGACTGGCAGGATTTCCGTGCCGCGTTCATTGCGGTAGATAATGATGATGTTACCGATTTACCCAGTGGCGTCGATGGCGACAGCATCTGGTTTGACAGTACCTCTGCGCAATACGCGACCTTTGAGAGTCTGAAAAAAGCCGATCAGCGTTTGAATTATACGGTAACACTGGAAAAGGTGACTGCCGCAAAAGCCGTCATAGCAAATTTACCCGATGGTACACTGGATGATGACCAGACGGCCATCAACACTGTGTTGGATGCACTGGTGTCCGCTACAGGGCGGAAACAGGATGAATTGTTGGCGGCTATTCGAGCCGTGGCGTTGGAAGGCGAGCTGATTGCGGATGGGGCAGACCTCTATGATTCCGCCTTGTCCTACCTCGTGAATGACGACAACGATGGTGACTTCTTTCGCTTGATCGATACGTTGGATGCACAAAGCTTTCTGTTGAATCAAACAGTTATCGATGCTTTGGAGGCACAAACAGGCTGGGACAGCAGCGCTCATCAAGAGCAAGTGGTGCTGATCTTGCAGCATATGTTGGACAGTTCGGGTACGTCGTCGGTCAGTTATGAGAATACGGGCGAGGGCAATAATCGTGCGGTGTTCGGGCCAGCCTTCAAAGCGGTTGTACTTCGCGAAGGCTTTGAAAACGGGGGCCAATTGTGGAACTCCTTGTCGGCCAGTCTGCGTTACCGTCTTTTGCAGGAACTGATTGATCCCTTGGTCGACTTTACCCGGCCCGTTGAGTACGTCAGCTTGGACGACACCACCAATGGACATGCAGTAACCTTGTTAAACGACTTTGTGGCGCAAGCACGCGCAGCGGGTGGTTTGACGGACGCGGAGCAGCCCAGAATCCTGGTCATGACATCGTCGGCTGCCAACAGTTATGAAGCAGCCGACTACTATGTAGGCATGTTTAAAGATGCCGGTGCAAACGCCGCTTGGCTGCCCTTAGATCGCGCCTACCGCGATGCGCGAGATGAGGACAACTGCAGTTGGCTGAGCGCTTATCACAGTGCTTATGCATCGGCGGCACACTTGGATATTCTATACCCGGATTATTTTGCCGCGCACCTTGATGCATGTGAAGATGGCTTGTCGGCTATGATTGCGGAAGCGGACGGGATCTACATCAACGGCGGCGATCAAGTGCGTACCTTTGAAGCACTCGTCACTTTTGATGGGACAGTTCGGCAAAACAGTGCGGAACTCGCGCAAATTTTGGACCGTCATGCGGCAGGTGACTTGGTCATTGGAGGAACGTCAGCCGGGGCTGCCGTGCAAGGTGGAGGCCGGTTACTGAGCACCGCCAATGTGAACCCAATGATAACCGCGGGCTCCCCGCATGCCATTCTCAAAAACGGCTACAATGCAGATTCCACTGAGTTAACCGGTGGTATGGGCGTTTTCTCTTGGGGCGTTACCGATACACACTTTTCCGAACGGGCGCGCGAAACGCGGCTGATTCGCTTGTTGGATCATGCGGATGTTCGGCTAGGTTTTGGCGTGGATGAAACGACCGCCTTGAATGTACGCCATGAAGAAAATACCGCAGAAGAACGTCGGGTCGTAATGACGGTTTCCGGTCAGTCAGGCGTGTTTGTGGTGGACTACGCTACCGCGCAAACCGTTGCTGACGCGCCGTTTGAAACGCGCCATGTCACCACACACTACCTGCATCAAGGCGATCAGCTTGTATGGTATCCCGCAACAGAAACCTATGACATCTACTTCAGCTCCGATCGTACCGCTTTAAACGTGGGCGCAGCGAACTCAGATGTATCCACGGACGATGTGCTGTACCAAACCGATTATCGCGATTTAACCCGAGCGATGTTCAATGCCGAAGCCGCTGAAGCGACGGGGACTTCTTACGAATCCGATCCACAATATCAAGTGCAGTTGCGTGCGACCCAGAAAACGCGGGCCTACAAGCTCGAAAATCAGATCAGCTATGCGTATGTCGAAGTCGACATTTCACACAACAACGCACAGTAGCAGCATCATACCGGCTATCGGGGCTGAAAACCCCGCAGCCTAAGTGCATCAACGTCTGCGTGTTTTGCCTCCTTCGGGAGGCTTTTTTATGGAAAGTGGCTTATGCGGGCTTTCGGGGTATGGCTACGGCGCTTCACAGCAGGCCGGAAGGCGCGCCTTTAGGCAAACGCCCGACGCCCTGCACAACCTTTAAGTCAGACAGCTTAAGAGCAATTTCCGAGGCGCAGATGCCAGTAATCCAGTAGTGGAGGGAAAATTCAATCACCAGAAACAACAAAGCCGACACTGGGTCGGCTTTCATCGAAGGATCGTTGTTGTTTTTATTGTCGTCCGATATACAAAGCCTTGTTGTTATTTTTAGGCGGCTTCGCTGTCTATAGGCTCGGTTGTTATTTTTGTTTTAGAGCGTGCGATATCTTCATCAGATACACGCCATAATGATTGCATGTGTTGTGCCAGAAAATTAAAAGCCATGTAAAACAATGGTTTATGTGATTTTCTATAGGAGGTCAGCCATTTTTCATCACATTTCTGTTACCAATGGAAACCTGAAGGTGTGTTCTTTGGTAACAAATTCTTCGTACGGTAAAACAGCGTTTGGAATTTTCGCGGTTCTGGGAATCCAATATCAAGGTTACACTGTACTGCACCACTACAGTCTAAAGGATCGCTCGACGCTATGACCGCCATGATTCGTCATTCTTTACAAGATATCTCCGCCATGCGTTCCCGTTACCGGGCGCAATTGATTAATGCCATGAGTGGCATCAAGGGCGTGCACTTGGTGGGCAGTCGCTCGGCGGCCGGAACTGAAAACCTGGCCGTGTTTAATTCGGTCATGCATGTGGGAGCCGACCCCGCGGCGATGGCCGTGTTGTTTCGCCCCCTGACAGTACAGCGAGATACCTACGACAATATAAAAGAAACCGGCAGCTTTACCCTCAATTTATTCACGGTGGACATGGTGGATGCGGCGCATCAAACCAGTGCGAAGTACCCGTCTGAAACGTCCGAGTTCGCTGCAACCGGGCTAACGCCAGAATACAGCGATCTTTGTATCGCGCCCTATGTGAAAGAAAGTCCGATTCGCATTGGTTTATCGTTCGCGGAGGAACATACGTTGGACATTAACGGTACGGTGTTGGTGGTGGGCCGGGTGGATGAATTGTGGCTACCGGAACACGCGATGCAGGAAGACGGTTGGATTGCCCTGGACGACTATGGCATTGTCAGTGTGGCGGGGCTGGATACTTATTACCAAGGTAAAATGCTGGCGCGCAAACCCTATGCGCAACCTTAATACGTTTGGGAACTATTGATCGTAAGAGCGGTCTGATCAACATGGAGCGTCGATGACGCACAATGCCACTGGGAGATAATAATGAAGAGAAAGGTCATATTGGGAGTGTTACTGAGTGCTTGGATGGCCGGATTGGCGAACGCTCAAGTGAGTTGGGATGAAACACTGGAACGCGCCCGCGGTCAGGAAGTGTATTTCAATGCATGGGGCGGTAGTGAAGCCATTAACGACTATATCCTGTGGGCAGCCGATGAAGTGCGCCAGCGGTATGGCATTCGTTTGGAGCATGTAAAAGCCGATGCGGGCGATGTGGTGAGCCGCGTACTGGCGGAAAAAGCGGCCGGTAGAACCAACAATGGTACGGTCGACTTGGTATGGATTAATGGTGAAAACTTCGCCGCAATGAAAGAGCAGGGCCTGTTGCGTGAACCTTGGACACAACAACTGCCGAACTATCGTTACGTGGATGAAGAAAACAAACCCACGGTGCTGATGGACTTCTCGACCCCGGTTGACCATATGGAGGCTCCTTGGGGCATGGCGCAGTTGGTTTTTATGTATGACTCGCGTCGAGTTAGTCAACCGCCGCGTTCGATGACGGAGATGCTGACCTTTGCTCAAAGCAACCCCGGCCGAGTGACCTATCCGGCGCCACCGAGCTTTTTTGGCACGACATTTTTAAAACAAGCTTTGTATGAATTGACGCCCGACCCGAGCGTGTTAGCACGGTCAACCGATGGCGTCGATGTGGCCATGGTAACGCAGCCCTTGTGGGATTTCCTTGATGATCTGCATGCCGTGGCTTGGCAGAATGGCCGCACGTTTCCTGGTGATGCACCTGAAATGAAACAACTGTTGAACGATGGTGCTGTGTTAATTTCATTGTCGTTCAACCCCAATGATGCAGCCAATGCCATTGCTTTAGGCGAATTACCACCGACCGTGCGAACTTATGTACATAGCGGCGGTACCATCGGTAATACGCACTTTGTTGCTATCCCATTCAATGCTCGTGCCTCGGAGGCTGCGATGGTGGTCGCGAATTTCTTGCTGTCACCTGAAGCACAAGCACGCAAAGCAGACCCAGCCATTTGGGGTGACCCGACGGTATTGAGCCTGGAAAAAATGACCATGGAGCAGCAGCGCTGGTTTGCCGACATTGAGGTTGGTCCGGCCACACTAACCAGCGAGGAACTTGCCGCGGTGTTGCCGGAGCCTCATGCGAGCTGGGTGAGCTTTCTAGAACAGGAGTGGCAAAACCGCTACGCACGATGATAGGGACTGAACGCTCGACCTTGCGTCGTTGGTTAGCCGTTTTTCCGTGGTTGACGGGCGCCATCTTTGTGCTCCCGGTCTTGATTGGTTTGATTGGAACCTGGTTACCTGCTTGGGGGATATTACCCGTTTTGGGGGGCGACCAGGTGACCTTGGCGCATTGGGCTTACTTGTTCAGTCATCCCAGTGTCCCTAAGGCCATAGGCTTAACGTTACTGACGGCGGGCGGCTCCAGTCTGCTCGCCCTAGTGCTTGCGCTATGCGTGTTGAGTGTGACTTGGCGTTCACGCAGCCTCAAGCTGCTACGGCGTTGGCTGTCCTTACTGTTGGCCGTACCTCATGCGGCCTTTGCTATTGGCATGCTGGCCTTACTGGCCCCCAGTGGCTGGCTACTGAAACTCATCAGCCCAATATTTACCGGCTTTGATCTGCCTCCACTTTGGGTAACCGTGAATGACCCTATGGGGTTGAGTCTGTTGGTGGTGCTCACGCTGAAAGAAATGCCATTCTTGTTGTTTATGGCACTGGCTGCCCTGAATCAGCTACAGGTAGACAAAACCTTGCGTACGGGACGCAGTCTCGGATACCAAGAGCCGGTGATTTGGTGGCGCGTGTTGATTCCGCAACTGCTCCCGTTATTACGTTTACCCATGTTTGCGGTGTTGGCGTATGGTATTTCGGTGGTCGACATGGCCATGATTCTGGGTCCCAACGCACCACCGACCTTAGCGGTGTTGGTACATCGCTGGTTTCTGGATGCCAACATTGTGTTACGTTTTCCGGGCAGTGCCGGGGCTACGTTGTTGTTTGCCCTGACTTTGGGGTGTCTGGTCATTTGGTGGCTTTGTGAACGGCTGGTGCTGAGAGGCTTGCGGTTCGGGCTGCGCAGCGGGCGTCGGCGTATGTCATTGGGTGGCTTGCGCAGTCTGGCCTTAGGTACCAATGTCGTGCTTGTGGCCTCGGCCATAGGCGCCTTTCTGGTACTCATTGTTTGGAGCGTTGCCTTTCGCTGGAGCTTTCCCGATGCCTTGCCCAGTGCTTACAGCGCGCGCTTCTGGCTTCGCGGGTGGCAGCAATTGATGGATCCGTTTTGGTTAACGGTGATCACGGGCATGGCCGCCGCCCTGATTGGCTTAGTGTTGGTGGTGGGTTGTCTGGAACATGAAGTTACCTTAAGGCGCATCCGACCGAATTTTCATGATCCACGTACTCTTTGGTTGATCTACATTCCATTAATTGTGCCGCAAATTGCCTTCTTGTTTGGTATTCAGGTATTTCTCGTGCGCACGTCATTGGATGGTCGCTGGTTAACCCTCTTATGGTCACATTTAATGTTCGTGGTGCCCTATGTGTTTTTAAGCCTTGCGGGACCTTATCGCAGTTTTGATGATCGGTATTTACGCCAAGCTGCCGTGTTGTCGGGCTCAGAGTGGCGGGCGTTATGGCGCATTAAATGGCCCATGTTGCTGCGGCCCTTGTGTTATGTGTTGGCGCTTGGGTTTGCCGTCAGTCTGGCGCAATATCTTCCGACGTTGTATGTCGGTGCCGGGCGTTTTTCTACCTTAACCACGGAAACCGTGAACATCGCCAGTGGCGGTGACCGGCGTATCGTTGCCGTCTATGCTTTGGTGCAGTGGCTGGTGCCCTTGGTGATCTATTCTTTGGCTCTACTGATTCCGGCGTGGCGTTTTCGGCACCGCCGGTCGATGCAAATATAGGGATAATGAGAGCAGTCTATGTTGCAATTGAATGATGTAGAAATACGGCGTGCCGGAAACAGGCTGTTTCCGCCAGTGAATGTACAAGTGCATGCGGGCGAGGTGTTGTCGGTGATGGGTCCTAGCGGTTGCGGGAAGTCCACGCTGTTGTCTGCCATTGTGGGCGATATGGCACCGGTATTTGCGTTTTCCGGGGCTGTGTTGTGCCACGACCAACGCGTGGATGTGCTGCCCATGGAGCAGCGCAAGATTGGCTTGTTGTACCAGGACGATTTGTTGTTTCCCCACCTCAATGTGTCGGAAAACCTTTGTTTCGCCTTGCCTGCCGGGTTGTCCCGAGCGGCCCAGCAGGAACGTATTCGTAACGCCCTGGCGGAGGCTGACCTGGTTGGGTTTGAGTCGCGTGATATAGCGACCTTATCGGGTGGTCAGCGGGCGCGCGTCAGCGTTTTGCGGTGCTTACTGGCGGAACCCAAAGCCGTACTGCTTGATGAACCTTTCAGTCGCTTGGATGTGACGTTGCGTGGACAGTTTCGGGACTGGGTGTTTACCGAGTTACGGCAGCGCCAAGTGCCGGTCATATTGGTCACCCACGATGCGGCCGATTGTCCTTCCGGGCATCGGTACGATTTGCTGACAGGAGTGCAGACAGCATGCTAGATCGCTATACCTTACCCTTACTAAAACGACCGCTGCAGGCCAGTGCGCGTGTTTTAGCGGCGCACGGTGTATCCGCCAATCAGGTCACCGTGGTCGGTTTTGTAATCGGGTTGTTGGCGGTGCCTGCCTTGCTGTTGAATGCCTATGGCTTGGCCTTGGGGCTTATTTTGCTGAACCGGCTCGGGGACGGCATCGACGGTGAATTGGCCCGCTTGCAAGGGCCCAGTGATGCGGGCGCCTTTCTGGATATCACCCTCGACTTTATTTTTTATCAGGCTGTGGTGTTCGGCTTTGCATTGGCAGACCCGGCGTTTACCCATTGGGCACTGCTGTTAATGCTGTCGTTCGTGGGTACGGGCATCAGCTTTCTTGCCTTTGCCATCATGGCAGAGCGCCGTTCAATCTCGAATCCCAAATACCCGAATAAAGGTTTACATTACATGGCCGGGTTGGCGGAGGGCACTGAAACCATTGCGTTTTTTGTGGCCTGTTGTGTCTGGCCTGCAGCATTTCCATGGCTGGCCGGGGGTTTTGCGGCCTTGTGCTTCATTACCGCCGGTATGCGCATTCTGTTTGGGTTTAAAACCTTGCAAACTTTAGCTTAGGGCGTCAATACAGGCGTGTATCCGCCCGACAAAGACTCCGGTACCGCTACTGCACCCAAAATGTGCTGGTAAAAATCGATTGGCCCGGCGTCACCGATGAAGGCATAAACGTAGCCTTGATAATGCAATCGTTGCATAGCTTCCAGTAACAAGGCTTTCCCGATACCTTTTCCGCGCGCATTTTCGGACACACCGGTCGGGCCAAAGAAAGCCGGAAAGGTAACATCGTAGCAGGCGAACCCCAGGAGTGTGGTGTCTTGGCGTGCAATCAAGACCTTGCAAGGATGTTGACCCAAGCCACAGGCCACCTCGCTGGCCCATCCTGGCGAAAATTCCTGTTCTACCCAGCGCAACAGTGTGTGTCGGTCCCATGGCTTGGCAAGTTCGATGTGGATGTTGTCCGCTAATTGGGTGGGTTGCGGCACATTCTGTAATGAAACCAACAGGTCAGGCATGGTGCGGGCTCTTTAATGTCGTTACGGGTTAGCATAGCTCGTGGCGTGCGGCTCTTAAAAGATGACCAATCAATCTCAAGACTGCACCGGCTTAGGTTGGAGAGTCAGGATTTGAACCTGAACACGTAAACGGGCAAACCCTTGCGCGCGCAGCGCCGTTTGGACGGCCGGTGACGCGCGCCAGAAGTGGGGCGTCATTTGCAATAAATTCCACAGCGCATCACCGTGTAAATCCGTCAGGTAGAAATCGAGGCGCTGCTCGTCCAGATAATCGAAATACGGTAGGGCCGCGTTTAATGCCTTGTCCGCTTCTTGTGGACGCAGTTCAGGATAAATGGCCTGGCGCAGTTCCAATAGGTGATCCGGGCCCGCCACCACGAGCACCAATCGACCGTCGGGTTTCAGTACACGCAGCACTTCTTCGGCGTGGTAGTAGGCAAAAACACAGGTGATGGCATCAACACTCTGTGCCGCCAACGGGATGGCCCGCATGCTGGCCACCGACCAATGTATGGCAGATGTACGCCGCGTCGCCGCGACAATGGCGGGCTTGGAAATATCCAGGCCATAAATCTGACGCCAGTCCAGTTGCGCCAATTGTGTGGTGTAGTAGCCCTCACCACAGCCTATATCCAACAGCACCTGAGTCGCGCCACTGACGGGGGCTACGGCTTGGCTTAGTGCATTAGCAAGGGGCTGGTATCGCCCGGTATCTAAAAAATCGGTTCGTGCTTTTACCATGTCCGGGGTATCTCCCGGTGCCCGGCTGCGCTTTTGCTGTGGCAATAGAAGATTCAAATAACCTTGCTTGGACGCATCGAACCCGTGGCGGTTATGGCATGACCACTGACGCTGTTCGCTTACGGAAGGCGGTAGTAGAGGAAACTGGCAAACAGGACACAGATATTCAGGGAGGGTGGACACAAAGGTTTCTCCTAAGGGCAAGGGCTGCATCATACCGGTCAAACGCGTTGGCGACCACGGCATTGACCCATTTTACGGTGCAGCACGTATCTGATACACAGTTACTTTTTGCAAGGTTGAGCCATGAATCGTCGTCGTGTTTGGGTGTTGTCTTTATTGAGTGGGGTGTTGTTTTTGGTCGGGTGTGCTGGCGTAAAAGTGCAGGACTACGCCGACGTGCAACCAACGTTTGATCCCATTGCTTTTTTTAACGGTGAATTAGTGGCCGAAGGGCTGGTACAGAACCGTTCCGGAGAAGTGACCCGCCATTTTGTCGCAACCATCGATGCCTACTGGGATGAAGAGCGTGGTGTGTTGGATGAGGTTTTTCTGTTCTCGGACGGCGAGGAATCCGAGCGCTATTGGGAGTTTACCCGAACCGGCCCCAATACCTGGACGGGAACGGCAGGCGATGTGGTGGGTGAATCGCGGCTAGTGCATGCGGGGAACGCCATACAGATGCGTTATCGTTTATCCGTTCCACTGAGCAGCGGCCGCAATGTTGTGTTGGATATGGACGATTGGCTGTATCAAGTCAGTGACCAAACCTTGATCAATGAAACGGTGATGCGCAAATTCGGTTTTCGCGTCGGGAAACTGATACTGACCATCCGCAAGCTCGACTGATTGCCCCTCACCCGTGACTGTGTCCTAATAGCGCCTTATACCCAGAATATGTGGTTTGAGGCGCTAATATTGTGACCGGTCAGGACATCAGCTTTTCGCATCTTCTTGCTCGCTTCAAAAAAAACATTTACCAATCGCGTAAAGGCGAAGTGCGCATGGCGCTGGTGTTGCGCGCCTTGGCACCGTATTTGTCGGTTCGACCAGCGCTGACCGTGTTGGACGCCGCCGGTGGATTGGGGCAAATGACGCACGCCTTTGCGCACGCCGGGCATGCGGTGACCTATAACGATTTGTCGGCTGAAATGCTGACTGAGGCACAGCACCTGTTGGCCTCATCGGCCCCTAAAGAGGGTAGGGTGTCGGCATGGGTACAAGGACCACTGCAAACCTTGACGGGCGAGTTTGATTTGGTGCTGGGGCACGCGGTACTGGAATGGATGGTGGACCCGGAAGAGGGCATACGAGCGTTGTGTGATCGGGTAAAGCCAGGCGGTCATTTATCGGTTTTGTTCTATAATGCAGAAAGTATTCGTTTTAAGAACCTGATTAAAGGCAACTTGTACAAGGTTGCGCGTGGCACTTTGGCTGGCGACGGCAAAGGATTGACACCCATTTCACCGCTCGATGCTGCGACCATTGAGAGCGCATTATCGCGCGCAGGTATGCAAGTTGACGAACGCTATGGGGTGCGTTGCTTTACCGATTTCATGTGGCCAATGTTTAAGGATAATCCCAAGCTGGAGGATCAGATTGAATGGGAATGGGTTTTAGGTTTGCGCGACGACTATCGAGCGTTTGCGCGCTACCAGCATTTTATCGCACACAAGCCTCATTGAAGTGCAGGCGCGCAGTCATTATAGTGTTGCGATGTGCTGAATCATGAATGAAAGGGGAGTAATGCCGTATCCCTTGGCGGTCGTGCCTGAACTACACCCATTGATGTTGGCGTTGAAGCGTCATCGTGTCCGTGTGTATTTGTACGGGTACTTAGATGAATGCCGTCTACCATTCATCGATCTGGCCCGCACTGCATCGGCGGCGCTGTCGGAGCATCTTCCAGAAAACTTCACCTTTATCTACGCTTATCCGCTGTCGGGTCAGGCCTTTGTGAACGGCGATCCAGATCCCTTGCAGGAAAATATTGAAGGTTTGGCCGCAAGGCTGAAGTCGATGCAGCCGAAGGGGTTGTCGCAAGAAATGTATCAGCAAAACTTCGATGCGTTATTAAGGCAAGCGGAATATCTGTTGCAATTCCCGCCCACGCGTTTGGTGTATGTGGGTCCTGGACGGGTGCAAGAGGCCGACATCAACGCTTGGTTTACGTCGGCGGGGCCAATGCTGGAAGGGTGAGTGAGCTTTGACGATATGGGTTATTTCGTTTTAAAAATGGTGGTTTGGTTACGACCATTGTGTTTCGATTCATAGAGCGCATGGTCGGCCGACGATATCCAGTCTTGTTCCGTGCTCATGGTGTCGGTCAGTTCGGCAATACCCAAACTGATGGTAATCTTGAATTCTGTATCTTCATGTTTCATGGTGGAGTCTTCCATAATAAGGCGTAAGCGCTCCGCAAATACCTTGGCGTCATTAGCACTGGTTTCGGGTAACACCACCGCAAATTCTTCCCCGCCATAACGACCTGCCGTGTCCGTTTCTCGAAGGTTCAATCGCAATTGCCGACCAATAAATCGAATAACATCATCACCGGCGACATGGCCGTACGTATCGTTAACGTGTTTGAAGAAATCGACATCCAGCATGATCAACGATGCGGGGTGGTTATGCCGGCGGCTGCGTTGCAGTTCTCGGTGAATGGATTCTTCCAAATAGGAGCGATTAAATAATTGGCTCAAGCCATCGGTCCGGGTCAACCGTTCAAGTTCGCCGTTCGCCTCTTGTAGGGCCAGCTTGCTGGTGGCAATGTCGGTGACATCGAAGATTACCACCGCAATATGGGTTACCTGGTTTTTGGTATCGACGATGGGGTACAGCATGCTGTTTTGATACATGAATTCGGCCGTACTGGTGATCGGATGATAGTTCCGAAACCGAACCAAGTAAGGGCGCTGTTCCCACGTCGTGAACGTACGAATGCTGAGCAGGCGAACGGTATCGGCTTTTTGACGAAACCACGCTTCGGGTAATTCGGGGAATACTTCAAACAAGGGCTGATTTTTAACGGAACTGGCAGCCCGGCCCGAATGGTTTTCCATAAACGCATTCCAGGTCGTGATGTTGTATTCGTTATCGATAACGATCAAACCAATATCAATGGTTTGCAGGATTTCAAGCATCCAATGAAAATCAACGATATCGTTCGAGGCATCCGTCATGATCAGTCCAATAAGTATTCGATTTTCTTTTGTAAAACAGGCAACGATTCTTCCGTAAACAGCACCAGCAAGTCGCAATGAATGTTGTGGTTCTCAATGTTGTAGCTGATTTCAATCGACAGCGTTTTATGCCAACTGTGCGCGGTCGGCCGCAATAAATCTCTGATCGGTTGATGCTGTCCTAAAACCGTCGGGTGGCCTTGGCTGAAATTCAAATCCGCCTGCTCAGAAAACTTCTTAATGAAGGCGCCGATGAGGATATTGGCCACATCCATCAATAGCTCGATTTCAATGTCTTCGGATTGTTGGCCTTGGTAGTCCATCAGACCAGCCACATCATCGAAACTGGAGTCATTAAAGATCAGCATGGCTTCGCCAGTGACACCGCTGCCAGCAAAACCCTGGCAGACGGCGGATGAGCGCTCACCGCCGTCCAGCGCTTGCAACGCCATGTGCAGGTCAGTGATTTCAATGATGTTGACGCGTGGAATGGGTAATTCCACAAACACATTCAATAGACGAGCTAACAGGCTCGCTGCCTGCCCCATAGCGATGTTCGACAGCTCTTGCAAGCAGTCGCGCTGGTCTTCGTTCAGTAAGAAGGGCTTGGTCACAACGTCCACCTACATCACACCGTATTGAACCAATACCTGACGAGCTTTGTCGGTATCGATGGGTTTCTCGATGAATTCGATGGCGCCTAATTGTTTGACCCGTGCAACGGCTTCCGGCTGTACGTCTCCAGAAACCACGATGACCATACAGGGAAGGTCCTGGCCTTTGATCAGTTCCAGCGTTTGGTACCCGTCCATCACGGGCATCGTGAGATCCAGGAACATGACTTCACCCTTGCCTTCGCGGATTAACGCGATCGCTTCCTCACCATTCTCGGCAAAGGTTACTTCTACTTCCCACTCCGGTGGCAGGGCGCGCGCCATCTGTTTACGGGCGAAACTTGAGTCATCACAAATGATAATAGGAATAGACATAATCGCTAAAATTTATAGTTCTAATACTGGTAGTCTAGGATAAAAAACAAAAAAAAGCCCTTCAAAAGAAGGGCTTTTTGTAAAAAAAACAACCAAAGCGCTGTTTTTTGTTTGACCGGTTAAGCAGCATCCGTAGCAATAACGGAGGATGCAGCCGAAACGAAGTCTTCCATCTGATCGAAATTCATGTAGCGGTAAATCTCGCCCGCCATGCTGTCGATTTTATTGGCATAGTCCAAATATTCGCTGGGTGTTGGCAATTTGCCCATCACGGCCGCAATGGCTGCCAGTTCAGCAGAGGCCAGGTAAACATTTGCACCATCGCCCAAACGGTTGGGGAAGTTACGCGTCGACGTAGAAACTACCGTGGATTTAGCCGCAACCCGTGCCTGGTTACCCATGCAGAGTGAGCAGCCGGGCATTTCGGTACGTGCACCGGCACGGCCAAAGATGTTGTAATAACCTTCTTCCATCAACAGGTGTTGGTCCATCTTGGTCGGTGGCGATACCCATAAACGCGTGCTCAGGCTGCCTTTATGCTGTTCCAGCAGTTTGCCTGCCGCACGGAAGTGACCGATATTCGTCATGCACGAACCAATGAACACCTCATCAATTTTGTCGCCTTGAACGTCGGACAGCAAACGCGCGTCGTCAGGATCGTTCGGTGCACACAGGATAGGCTCTTTGATTTCGTCCATATCAATTTCGATTACATGAGCGTAGGCGGCATCTTTGTCGGCCCGCATCAAGGAGGGGTTGGCCAGCCATTCTTCCATGGCTTTAGCGCGACGTTCCATGGTCCGAGGGTCACCGTAGCCGTTGGCGATCATCCAACGCAACATCACGATGTTTGAGCGCAGGTATTCGGCTACCGATTCTTCTGACAGGGTAATGGTGCACCCCGCCGCTGAACGCTCGGCTGACGCGTCCGACAATTCAAACGCTTGCTCAACGGTCAATTGTTCAAGACCTTCGATTTCCAGAATACGACCGGAAAACTCATTGATCTTGCCTTTTTTCTCAACGGTCAGCAGGCCGTTTTTAATGCCATAGTAAGGGATGGCGTGTACCAGATCGCGCAGCGTAATACCCGGTTGCATCTTGCCTTTAAAACGAACCAGGACAGACTCTGGCATATCCAATGGCATAACGCCGGTCGCTGCCGCAAAGGCCACGAGTCCAGAGCCCGCAGGGAATGAAATGCCCATCGGGAAACGGGTGTGTGAGTCACCACCGGTGCCGACGGTGTCAGGCAGCAACATGCGGTTCAACCACGAGTGGATGATGCCATCGCCCGGACGCAACGACACACCGCCACGGTTCATGATGAAGTCGGGCAGGGTGTGTTGCGTGTCGATGTCCACCGGCTTGGGATAGGCAGCGGTGTGGCAGAACGACTGCATCACCAGATCGGCCGAGAAGCCCAAACACGCTAAGTCTTTCAGTTCGTCACGGGTCATTGGCCCCGTGGTGTCCTGAGAACCTACAGTGGTCATCTTCGGCTCGCAATATTCGCCTGGACGAACACCGGCAACGCCACAGGCCTTGCCCACCATTTTTTGCGCCAAAGTGAAGCCTTCTTTGCTGTCCGTCGCGCCACTGGGGCGACGGAAGACGGTGGAAGGTTCCAGACCCAAATGGGCGCGTGCGCGGTCGGTTAAACCACGGCCGATGATCAACGGAATCCGGCCGCCAGCGCGGACTTCATCCAGTAGAACATCGGTTTTCAATTTGAATTCGGTGATGACTTTGCCGTCTTTCTCCACTTTCCCTTCATAAGGGAAGATGTCAAACACGTCACCCATGTTCAGTTGGTCGACATCCAGCTCTATGGGCAGGGCGCCGGCATCTTCCATGGTGTTGAAGAAGATGGGCGCTATTTTACTACCCAAACAAAAGCCACCCGCGCGCTTGTTGGGCACAAATGGAATATCGTCGCCAGTGAACCACAGCACAGAGTTGGTGGCGGACTTACGAGAAGAACCGGTACCCACAACGTCACCCACCAACGCAATGGGGTGACCTTTTTCTTTTAAGGCTTCCAGTTGATCAATCGGGCCGACTTCACCAGGCTGATTCGGCTTCAAACCGTCCCGTTCCATTTTATACATGGCGAGGGCGTGCAGCGGAATATCAGGACGTGACCAAGCATCTTGTGCGGGTGACAAATCGTCGGTATTGGTTTCACCGGTCACTTTAAATGCCGTGAGGGTGATTTTTTCAGCCAAGGCAGGGCGGTTTAGGAACCATTCGGCATCCGCCCAGCTTTGTAAAACGGCCTTCGCGTGCGCATTGCCTGCGTCGGCTTTTTCTGCCACGTCATGGAAGGCATCAAACACGAGCAAGGTTTTTTTCAACTGTTCGGCGGCCACGGCACCCAATTTAGCGTCGTCCAACAGGCCTACCAGGGTTTCAATGTTGTAACCACCTAGCATGGTGCCAAGCAATTCAACGGCGCGCTCAGCGGAAATCAACGGGCAAGCTGTTTCACTTTTAGCGACGGCCGATAGAAAACCGGCTTTAACATAGGCCGCTTCATCGACGCCGGGCGGAACCCGGTTCACGATCAGATCCAGAATGAAGTCTTCTTCACCCTGCGGGGGTGCTTTCAACAACTCAACCAGAGCGGTGACTTGCTCAGGGTTCAGTGGCTTGGCAGGGATGCCTTGGGCGGCGCGTTCTTCTACGTGTGCACGATAGGCTTCTAACACGATGGGCTCTCCATTCATTGGTCTGAGGCTCTGACGGGACAAACTGCGTTACAGCATCTGTCGAGGTAGGGGTATTGGCCCGTCAGGGCCGAAAAATACCCTGTGAGTGTAGTTGATTAACGCCAAAAAGTTAATAGAAGCCCATGGCTACAGGTATTCGTAGAACAGAATATGGGTATTTGAAATCGTGATAATGGTCGGTTGTACGGTCTTAATCGACCCCAAGGATTTTGTGTGTTTGCAAGGTCAGACGCCATTCCGGATTGGCCAAACAATAGGCAATCGCGGCTTGTGTATGGTCCGATTGCGGGGTAATGCGATTAGCATCATAAGGATTCATCGGTGACAAATAGCGATGGGTCGCCCGAATATGTGAAAAACGCTCTGGTGGTGCGGCAGACTGAGGAAAGACCAGTTTCAGCTCATCGCAGTGTTTGACCACGACATCCGAGGTCCCTTTGGGCGAAACACACAACCAGTCGATGCCCTCTGGTGCGGCAAGGGTTCCGTTAGACTCCACACCCACAACGAATTCACGAGCATGCATGGCTTGGATCAAGTCTGTATCCAGTTGCAACAGCGGTTCGCCGCCGGTAAAGATGACGTAGCGATGACCACAGCCCTCCGGCCACAAAGCCAGAATATGATCGGCCAGCGCCTCGGCGCTGTGGAATCGGCCGCCATGTTGCCCATCAGTTCCAATGAAGTCGGTGTCGCAAAACTGGCAAATGGCACCGGCGCGGTCGGCAGCACGGCCAGACCATAGATTGCACCCGGTAAACCGGCAGAATACCGCCGGGCGACCCGTGTGTGCGCCTTCTCCTTGTAACGAATAAAACGCTTCTTTTACGCTGTAAGTCATGTAGCTTCTACCAATTCCTTATTGCCTTGGGCTTTCAGTAAATTCGTCATATCCACCAATGATATAGGTTTTGAATAAAAGTAACCTTGGTACCGGTCGCACCCGTTCGCCTGCAAGAAGGCCAACTGGGCTGGAGTTTCTACACCTTCAGCCACGGTTTGTAGATTCATGTGGCGTGCGATGGCCAGAATGGTTTCGACAATGGCTGCGTCATTGATGTCGGTGGTGATGTCGCGGATAAACCCTTGGTCGATTTTGATCACATCGATGGGTAACCGTTTTAAGTAGGCAAGGGAAGAGTACCCGGTGCCGAAATCGTCGATGGAGAAGGTGACACCGTAATCCTGCAGTTGTTGCATGCGATCCACCGTTTCACGCATCTGTTCGATTAACATACTTTCGGTAATTTCCATATCCAGCATCGACGGCGAAATTTTGTGCTGTTCTGTGGCATGGCGCACGTAGTGGATAAAATCGGCTTGCGCAAATTGGCGCGCACTCACGTTCACGCCCAAGCGCATGTGTGAGTGCCATAGGCCTGCCTTTTGCCACTGTGCAACGGCGGCACAGGCACTTTCCAATACCCAGCGCCCGACCGGTACGATCAGCCCGGTGGCTTCCAATATGGGAATGAACTCTAGCGGTGAAACCGTACCGCGTTCCGGGTGTGCCCAGCGCAGCAAGGCCTCGGCACCTACGATGGCGCCGGTTGAAACATCAACCTGCGGTTGGAAGGTCAGGAAGAATTGCTCGTCTTCCAAGGCTTGCCGCAGGCCGGTTTCCAGGATCATTCGTTGGGTGGCTTCTTCCGACATGCTGGGTTGAAATACCCGGCAAAGATTCTTGCCCTCGTTCTTAGCTGACACCATGGCGATATCGGCGTTACGCAAAATATCGGCGGCCGATAGATCGCCGTCTGGAAAGAGGGCGATACCGACACTCGTCGTGGCGTTCAGACGCTGGTTATCAAACCAGAACGGCGCCGCAATGAGGTCACGAATAACGTTGGCGCGGAATTCGGCATGAAAAAGCGCTTCTTTTGCCCGGTTGGAAATTTTTGGTATGCAAAGCACGAATTCATCGCTGCCCAGGCGCGACACGGTATCGCCTGATTGGGCATGGGCAGTGAGTCGCCGTGCCACTTCCCGCAACACAAAATCGCCCGCCGCGTGACTGAGTGAGTCATTAATGTTTTTGAAATTATCGAGGTCAATAAACACCAAGGCACCAAACTCCCTGTTGGCGGTGGCCTGATGCTTCAGGCGTTCCACATGCTCTAACAAGAAGTTGCGGTTGGGTAGGTCGGTCAGGCTGTCATGGTAGGCCAGGTGCTGAATGTGTTCGGCGGTTTTACGGCGCTCGGTAACATCAATGCTTACCGACAAGACGGCCTGCTCACCGCGATAATTCAGCGGAAATTTCTGGGTTTCAATGGCGCGCTCTTCGCCTTGGGCATCGAGCAAGGTTAATTCCGGGATCTCGATTTCTTCCTGACTGGCCAACACTTCCCGGTCGGTGCCAAACAGCGTCCGCCAGACACTTTCACTGACTCTCGGACGCAGGGTGCTGATTTGAGCTTTATCCAGCACTTCAGGGTCAGAACCGAACAGGGCGGCGAACGCCCGATTAACCACCAATAACCGTTGCTCATGGCTAACCACGTAAATCAATTGGGGTAGGTGGTCAACCAGCTCGCGGATATTCTCATACGCGGAATGGCTGTGGCGCTCCGCCGCATCACGCTCTTCGAGCAACAGTTGAACGGTGGTGACAAAGCGATTAGCACTGCTGACCAGAGTGCCTAATTCATCATGTTTGTGGAACGTCAGGGCAATGGTTTCTAATTCACCGCGCTCCGGCTCAGCATCTTGGAAGTGCTGGCTTAAAATCGTTAGCGGACGTGTCACCATCCAATGCGCGGCCAAAAATAACGCCATCACAATAAACAGGGTGCGGAAAACGGCCAGCTGCAGGGCTGTACCGGATCGTTGGATAAAGGGTAGTAGCGCAATGGCGGGGTCAATCTCCAGCACCAAAGCACCCGGATTCGTGGTGCCCGTAATAACGATGTCGATGGAGTAGGATGACTGACCTTCCGGCACCAGCCGTTGTAACCCGCTCAACTCTTCTTCTGCCAACCCAAGTCGTTCGCGGCTGGCCAGTTCGTTGCCCAGTTCGTCAAAGATGGCGGTGCGGGTCACAAATTCATAGGTCATCAATCCATTGGTGACTTCGTCGGCCAGTAAGGTATCCAGATTATAGATGGCACGACCCGCCGCAGGCTCATAGGCTTCGAGCAGTGCTATGACGGTTTGATCAATACGTTCTTGTTCGTTTTTGTAATCGACGAAGGCTTGCACTGCACCTAAGAATAGCCCCAGCACCAACGCTACCAACACGCTCACTAGGGCTAATTTTACCGCGATGCGGTGTCGAACCTTCATCATACAGACAGCAACCACTTTACTAGGTTTCTGCAAATGTAGATGAACTCGCCACGAAGGGGAAGGTTAAGTCGAGATTCGACGCAAATTTGTCATGGCTTTGTTGCAAATAGTTGCGGCCAGCGCCACGCCAAGTACCAACACAACAACCAATTACCCATAACCATGTAAAGCGGGATAAAACATAACACCAAGACTTTTTTGGGTTCGAGTTGCCACAGCAACAACAAGGCGATGAAAAACCCCAGATACAGGTCCACAAGGGTCACCTTGCCCCACACCAGATTGCCGATCATGGGGCCTTCCGTGAATAAGCTCACGGTCATGGAAGCCCAGATGATTTGCCCTAAAAAGGCACTGCCCGCGACGAATAGGCCCCAACGGATCAGCGTATGATGCCGAGCCATTAGGATGCGTCCTCAATGGCTTCAGGGCTGTATTGGTAATCAATCACAGCGTTCACGACACTGCCTTCGCGACGGAAGTTAGTAATTCCGGTGTAACGAATTAAGGCCAGGGATTCACGGTCATACACCAGTTCTATGGGATCGACAAACCAACGGATTAACGCCGAACTGGGGGCTATGTTCAGGCGGATCTGTGCGTCATTCGCTTCGATCAAATTGGCCGTAATGGCATACGTGCGCCCGGCACCCAACGACAGAAAATCAAATGACAGACTACCTTGTGCCAAAATATCAGGCATTCGGTCTTGCAGGTATCGATCAAAGCCAGCGTCCAGGACGGTATTCTGAACATCATCGAGCCGGGCGCGCTGCACGTCATTGCCGTTGGGGCGGGCAATGCTTTGTTCGTAGATGCCACCGTCAAAGCGGCCTTCAATTAATGACGATTGCGCCATGTCATCCCAACGAATTTCCGGGAGGTATGGACGATCGGTCGGTGATACCAAGGTTTTCACCACCAATACTTCGTTGTTTTGATCGCGGTATTCCACCACGCGGGTTTGGGACTGGTCCGCGTTGAGTTCAACACGATGGAATTCACGGTAAATAAAGTCACCGGTTACCGGGTCCCGTGCGGTACCCATTAAATCCCACGTAGAGGATACGGCTTGACCGGACAGTAACAGGAGTAAACCGATTGAATAGTAGATGACGCGCTTCATTGCTCACTCTCTTTTAACCAACGACGGTGCCAGTAATTACGTAATGCAATACCAGCAGGGAAGGCTACGGCCCACCAGAGCGAATAGACCACAATACCGGCCAAGTCCATGGGTTCTGCCGCGCCCAGCTTTGCGCCACCATAGTAAGACAGCGGACCAGACACCGCGCCTAAAAGAATTTGCAGCCAAAGCCACGAGATTTTATACGCCAAATGCCAGATGACATTGGCAAACCCGATCCATAAGACAAACAGCCAGATAGGCCCCAGCAGGGTGTTATGGCTGAAGCGGATAAAGCCCAACGCTTGAATGATCAGATCAACAGCATAGCCACCCAGGGTTACCAAGCCGATAAACGCTAAAACAGCTTTGGGTTGTTTGAACACCACGGTAAACAGCAAGAATACCGACCAAAGCAACGACCAAAGATTGCCCGTTAACACCGTCACAAAGAAGGTTACTTGATAGATGACGCCATGGTGCCAAGGTTTGATCATGGCATTACGGACTCGCGGCGGTTATCGGGCTTGGCAAGCAATAATTGAGCAACGCCAATGTTGCGCTCCCAGAAACCCCCTTCGCAGTAGGCAAAGTAATAATTCCAGAGACGTTGAAAGGCCTCGTCATAACCCATGTCGTGCAGGGCTTCCGATTGACGGTTGAAGCGCTCTCGCCAATCTTTCAGCGTGCGCGCGTAGTGCGGGCCAAAGTCTTCCAAATGCTTCACAGTCATTTGTGTGGCTTTGCTTACTTCATGCGCCATGCGCGCAATGCTGGGCAGCGCGCCACCGGGGAAGATGTACTTTTGAATAAAATCGACACTCTTCCGGTAGTAATCATAGCGTTGATCCGCGATGGTGATGGCTTGCAAGAGCATAGCGCCGTGTGGCTTCAGGAGGGCATCGCACTTTTTAAAATAGGTCGACAAATATTCATGACCAACCGCTTCAATCATCTCGAGCGACACGAGTTTGTCGTACTTGCCTTCCAGCAGCCGGTAGTCTTGCAGCAGTAACGTTATGCGATCGGTCAAACCTTCCGCGGCCACACGCTCTTTGGCGTAGTCGAACTGTTGCTGTGAAATGGTGGTGGTCGTGACCTTACAGCCATAGTGTTTCGCCGCAAAAATCGCCATACCGCCCCAGCCGGTGCCAATTTCTAACAGGTGGTCGTCCGGTTGCAGGTCGAGCTTTTGGCAAATACGATGCAGGCGAAAGGTTTGCGCATCTTCCAACGATGCCCCAGCCGCCGGATAAATAGCCGCCGAATACATCATGTGCGGATCAAGAAACTTCTCGAACAGCGGGTTGCCCAAATCATAATGGGCCGCGATGTTACGCCGCGACTGATTGATGGTATTGCGGTTAAACTTATGGTCAAGCCAAGACAGCGCCTTGCGGAATGACAGCAAGAACGGGTTGTTGTCGATGGCGTCCAGATTGCGCGCAAACACCTGGACCACAGCGGTCAGGTCATGGGTATCCCACAGTTTGAGCACATAAGCTTCGGCGGCGCCTAATCCACCACCGAGCACGAATTCTTTATAGACCGCCGGATCTCGAATTTCGACCAAAGCACGACAGTCGCTATGGGCATCACCGAACGCCCACGTCTGGCCATTTTGCTCCAGTACCAAATACCCCTGTTGAATATTTTTTTCCAAAGCCCTAAACATGAGCCGCTGCCAAAAGCCTAGCGTTTCAGTGGCAGACACGGCTTCATTTCCTGTTATTCTCATTATTTAACTCCTCGTTCAGGGTGCGGATAAAACGGCACCTTTTTCAACCATAACCTAAGGGCGTGTGTGTATATGCCCCATAAAACTTGTAGTGTCATACCGGGGTATGTCCAGATTACGCGATTCAAGTTGCGTCGGTTCACCGGTTGGCGTTCAAGATTCATCCAAGCGGAAAATATCAGGCCATCTTCGTCGTAATTCTTGAGCAACATGCGCGTATGGTCACCGGGTACATCAAAATGCCATTCGTATTTATGATGCATGGGGTGAAACGGGCTGACGTGAAAATCTTTGTCGACCTTGAAGGTCCATTGCCCATTTTGACAATGAGTCGCGGCGATGCCTCCGGGCAGGGGGCGTGTTACCAAAACGTATTGGTAGCGTTCTAGCCAAGGGGTGTTGGTGATCTCCGGCAAAATAGCGACCGGAGTCTCGTCATCTTCCGCATCAAACACATAGTAAAACGATACCGGGTTAAAGCTCAGGCCAAAATTGCGCCACTGGGTCAGCACCCGCACCGCACCGGTCGGGCGATAGCCGGTACGTGCTTCAACCAAATCCAATACCACGGTTTTCAGTGGTTTATCCGTCGGACGCATAAAGTCCAGGCGCTTGAACCAGATCAGGTTGCGCCGGTAAGCACCCCAGAAAGGGTGCTGCGCCGCGATGCTCTCCACTTCGTCGAGATCGGTGTAAAGCATATACACCTTGTACTCTAGGCGGTGGGGTTTGGGCCGTTTGCGATCATGCCCGACGATGCCGGTATAAATGCCACTGTGCAGCGTCATTGCCCAATCACCATGCTATGCCCAGGTCTTTCACGACGCGTAGCGCACTGTTGATGCCATCTTCATGAAAGCCATTGAACCAATAGGCACCACAAAAATGGGTACGGTTCTGGTTGCCAATCTCGTGGTATCTTGCTTGCGCCAACATGCCTTCCGGCGTAAATACCGGGTGGCTGTAATCAAACCGTTTAATGATTTTCTTCGGGTCTATCGGGCCATCATAGTTCAAGGTAACGCAGAACGTTTCGGGGCAATCGTCAAAGTTCTGCAAGATATTCATGTTATAGGTCACCGAGACCGCAGACTGTGCGCTGGTGGGGATGTGATAATTCCATGCGGCCCACGCCTGTTTGCGTTTTGGCAGCAATGAAGCATCTGTGTGTAGGACCACATCATTTTTGGCATAGGGAAGCGCACCCAAAATGTCTTGCTCGGTCGAGGTTGGTTCAGCCAGCATGGCTAAGGCTTGATCAGAATGGCAAGCGAAAATGACTTGGTCAAACTCTTTATGACCTTTTTCTGTTATAACCTGTACATGCTCTGCTGAACGAACGACCTTTTGTACCGGCGTGTTCAGATGAATACGGTCACGAAATCCTGCCGTTATCGGCTCGACATAACTGCGTGAACCGTTGATAAGGGTGGACCACTGAGGCCGGTTCTTAACCGAGAGCAGGCCGTGATTCTTAAAAAAGCGAATAAAAAAGAGCGCCGGAAAGCGCAACATATCCTGTTCGCCTGAAGACCAAATGGCCGCACCCATGGGCACAATGTATTTGCTGACAAACCAGCCGTGGTAGCCATGTTCGGTAAAAAATTCAGCCAATGTTTGGTGTGGGTCGATCGCATTGGCTTCCAGCAGTTCGATACTTTGTTTGTTGAAACGCAAAATGTCGCGCACCATACGGTAGAACTTAGGGCGTAACCAGTTGCGACGCTGGGCAAACAGCGAGGGAATGCTGCGGCCACAATATTCCAAACCACTTTGTTCGCATTTGACCGAAAAACTCATGACGGTCTTTTGCGCTTCTACCGGCAGTTCGGCCATGAGTTTGTGAAAATTAGGGTATGTCCAATCGTTAAACACGATAAAGCCGGTGTTCACCGGATAGGTTTTTCCGCCCACCGGCACGTCTTCCGTGTTGGTATGTCCGCCAATGTATTCATTGGCTTCAAACAATTCGATGTCGTGTTCCTTGTGCAGCAAGTAGGCTGCGGTCAAACCGGATATTCCGCTGCCGATAATGGCAATGCGCTGGCGCATGGGCGCTCTCCTTAGGTATGTTTGGTCTTGTTTCGGCTTAATTTGCTGTTCAGGGCATGCTGCCAACGAAGGGGAAGTAGACCTTCCAGTAACAGCAGCAAGGTGAATCGTTTAGGGAAATGCAAATGCGTTTTACCGCGATTAATGCCATCTCGTATCCGTTGCGCGGCATTTTCGGGCGACAACAAAAACGGCATTTTGAAATCGTTCAGTTGAGTCAAAGGCGTATCGACAAAACCGGGCGATACAATCACCACCGAGATGCCTTCACCACGTAAATCAATGGCCATGGTAGACAACCAGTAAGTAAACGCCGCCTTAGAACTGCCATAGGCTTGTGAGCGCGGTAACGGCGTAAAGATCACGCTGGAGCTGATGCCAACAATGCAGCCGGCATCGCTGCGTCGCAATAAATGCAGGGCTTCATGGGTAAGGGCGACGGGCCCGTGAAAATTGGTGTCCAGCACCCGTTGGTACAAGCCCAAGTCGGTATCACCTTGCTCAAGATCGACGTATTCACAGGTGCCCGCGTTGAGAACAAGGGTATCCAAACGGCCCGATTGTTGTTCAATTTCGGCAATGGCGGCATGACGACCTGCACGGTCGGTCACATCAAATGGCAGAATGTTGACGTTAGAAAACTGTTCCGCCAAAGCAGACAATTTATCGGCGGAGCGCGCGCTGATGTACAGCCGTTCGGCATCTTGCGCCAGTTCACGGACTAAAGCGGCACCAATGCCGGTGGAAGCACCCACCAACCAAATAATCTTTTTCATTGTCCCATCCTGTTTTTAATGGTTCTGATGATTCGACCCAGCACGGGAAGGTTTTCATACAGCATTTCACCCGCATCAAAATAGTCTCGATGCAGTTTTACCCGTTCACCTTCAAGCTCAAAGCACGTAATGCCGGACACGTTCACCGGCTCGCCGCCTTTCAAACGGGGATGCTCGACACGCATTTCCCATTCCATGGTGATGCGGTTGTCTTGCTGCACCGCGCGGCCATAGGTGAAGTTGATGGCACGCACATTGCGGTAGAGTTGTTTGAAGTAGGCGTCCAAACGGTCCCGACCTTCGATGCGGTGAAAAGGGTCAATGAACACGGCATCTTCCGTGTAGAGCTGTTGGAGAATGCCGTCATCCAAGCTCTTCGCATTGATGTTTTGGTAGGTGCGCTGTATATGTTCAATCATCATTTTGCTGTCCGTTGTTCAGGTCTTTTGCCTGTTTAAAGAGCGCTTTGATACGGGTTGCTGCGTCAGCATGGATCACCAAGGGGTCGGGGTATCCCGAAGCGGCTCGTTCAAGCGGCGAGGGATTGTGAATCGATTTGCCCGGTAGATCTGCCAATTCAGTAACCCAAGTACGAACGTAGTCGCCATTTGGGTCAAATTTTTCTCCTTGGCGTAGCGGATTGAACACACGAAAGTAGGGCGCCGCATCAACGCCCGTACTGGCACCCCATTGCCAGTTCCCATTGTTGGCCACGAAATCGGCATCGTTTAACTGGGCAAGAAACCAGGCTTCGCCCAACCGCCAGTCGAGGTGCAGGTCTTTGGTTAAAAATGCACTGGCGAACATCCGGGCGCGATTGGGCATTTGCCCGGTAGACTTCAACTGCCGCATCGCGGCATCCACCACCGGGTAGCCCGTGCGGCCTTCGCACCAGGCAGAAAAAAGGGCTTGATCGTCCGACCAGGGAACGAGGTCAGTCCAAGGCTGCAACGGTCGGTGCCGATATATTTCCGGAAAATGCCACGCCACCGCATGAAAGAATTCACGCCATATCCATTCGTTAAGCCATTGTTCCGCGTCAATTCGCTGTTCGGCTGCAGCGGCGAAGGCCTGTCGGGTGGTCAATAATCCGTTGGCAATCAACGGCGATAGGCCGCTGACCACGGGCTGTGTAATGTCATTACGCGCCGTGCTGTAGTGCTTCAGATCCTGCGCGACGAAATCGGCCATGGCACTCTGCGCTTCTTCTTCCGGTGCTGGCAACTGGGTAGCCCATGTCGGCCGAGGGTAGGGGTATTGTGGTGCACTGGACCATTGTTTACGCCAGGCGTTTTTGTACGCGGTATAGACTTTGAACGGCTGCCCTTGGCCGGTGAGCAAGGATTCCGGCGCAAAGGTGACGCGGTCATTGGTCAGCGTTAATGCAATATTCTGTGCATTGAGGCGCTTGCCTAACCATGCGTCGCGGCGACGTTCGTTCAAACCGTATTCACGATCGGCAATCACCGTCCGGGCGCCCAGCGCTGTGGCCCGCGAAAGCACCCACGCCGCGGCCTCGCGGTAGGTGGGTACGCTGTGCAGTTCGACGTTAACGCCCAGCGCCCGCAAAGTCTCGGCAAAGGCGTTAAACTGCGCCAACCAAGGGTCTATTTTTCGGGGGCCATAGCCGTGCGTACGGTATTGCTCCGGGGTTGGCGTGAGCAGTACGCAATGCGGGGTATCGAGTGAGGTTTCCAGTGTTGCTAATCCCCAGGCCGGGTTGTCCAGCAAACGAACACTGGTGCGCAACCAAATCAGGTTCATATGGTGTTCCTTAGTCCTAATGTTTCCGGGTAGGGCGCCAGAAAGAATTGCTGGCGTATGTAACTGTCGTCGTCCCAGACCGAATCCAGGTGGTGTTGCAACAATGTCATGGGTACGATCATTGGCACCAACCCGGCACGATATTTGTCGATGGCCGCGCGCAAGGACTGTTTTCGTTCCGAGCTCAGGTTGTCTTTTAAATAGCCTTGAATGTGTTGCAGCACATTGGTGATCTGACCGCGCTTGGGTGGGTTGGCCAGTGCAGCATTAAGTTGACGATAATATTCGGCAGCGGTTTCTTCCCAGGGGCGGCTTTTTACATTCGACAGCAACTGCCCCAACGACTTATACACCGGATACGAATACGCCATCACCAGATACTTGCTGCGTGAATGGAAGGCCAACAAGTCTTTCGCCGACTGCCCAGGGTTAAGCGTGCGCCAGCGGTACTGCATGTACACGCGGGTAAGAAAATGCTCCCGGATGTGTGCGTCGTTTAGCCGCCCGGCATCTTCCATCGGTAATAAAGGATGAGCCGCTTGCAGATCGGCAGCAAACAGGCCCTGTGTGTTGCCCAATGGGTAGCCGTTGGGCAGGTAGAGTTTCACCCGGTTCAAACCACAACTGGGGGAATTGTGCATAAAGATGATGCCGTCCCATTGCTGAGCTATCTGTGTGTAGTGCTCCGCCAATTGGCGCATGGGTTGCGTGACATCGCGCTCGCCGCTATGTGATACGGCATGAATGCCGTCCTCGTGATCAACCAGACGAATGGTTTCGCGGGGTACGCCCAGACCGATTTCAAACTCTGGGCAGAATTTCTGTACCGTCAAATGCGGCGCCAGTTCGTTGGCAATCCAGGCGTGTTTTTTATGCCCCCCGTTGTAACGTACTTCGTCGCCCATCACACAGGCGCTGATACCAATACGGGGCTTGTCGTCTGACTTTAATGGGTTATCCATAGTCTCATTAGTTCCGTTTTTCTGTCGTGGTTTACGTGTCTTTTATCCGTTCAGATCTGCCCGATAATTCATTGAATGAAGGGGTTGCGATAGACTCGGACAGTCGGTATAGTCCCGCACCTGTTGTGGTGGCCCAGCCGGTCCCCTCGCAATGACCAACCGCAAACCCCGCCAGGCCCGGAAGGGAGCAACGGTAGTGGTGACGTCATGTGCCGGGGTGTGGCTGGTTGGGACATCTCCATACTTCGCCTTCTGTTTTACCTTGCTTTTCGAATCCGAGCAAAACCTCCGCAACTCCTGAGATCAAGTCTGGCACTGTGTCGGCTCAGCAGGTAGCATACGCCTACTTTTTTCTTCTATTGATGTCTGTATGAGTTATCAAGTTCTCGCACGCAAATGGCGGCCCCAGACGTTCGCCGAAATGGTCGGGCAGCGCCACGTGTTGACGGCATTGGTGAATGCCCTGGATAACCAGCGCTTACACCATGCGTATTTATTCACGGGTACGCGTGGGGTCGGTAAAACCACCTTGGCTCGGCTGTTCGCCAAAAGTTTAAATTGTGAAGTTGGGGTAAGTTCAACGCCCTGTGGTGAATGCTCGGCGTGTCGTGAAATTGCCGAGAACCGGTTTATTGACTTGATTGAGGTCGATGCGGCATCGCGTACCAAGGTAGAAGACACCCGTGAGCTGCTGGAAAACGTGCAATACCAGCCGACACGCGGGCGCTATAAGGTGTACCTGATCGACGAAGTGCACATGCTCTCTAATCACAGCTTTAATGCCTTGTTGAAAACGCTGGAAGAGCCACCACCGCATGTGAAATTTTTGCTGGCCACAACCGATCCGCAAAAGCTGCCGGTTACCGTGCTCTCGCGTTGTTTGCAGTTCAATTTAAAAAGCATGACCCCCGACATGGTCATGGGGCACTTAAAAGACATTTTAACCCGCGAACACATTCCCTTTGACGATGCCGCCTTAATGCACTTGGCGAAAGCGGCGCAAGGCAGTATGCGTGATGCGTTAAGTCTCACCGATCAAGCCATGGCGTTTGGGCAGAATACGGTAATAGAAGCCGATGTGGCAGAAATGCTGGGTACGGTAGACACGCGTCAGATTTTGGCCTTGCTGGACGCTGTTCTGCAACAGGATGCCCCGCAGTTGCTGCGCGTCGTAGCGCATTTGGCCGAATTTGCGCCGCATTGGCAGCATCTGATGAACGACATTCTGGCCTTGCTGCATCAATTAACCGTTTTACAGATGGCACCCGGGTTCAGTGCGGGCCTGCACCACGACGCCTTACAGGCCATGGCGCAGCGTTCAACGCCCGATGATGTGCAGTTGTACTATCAATTGGGCTTACAAGCCCACAAAGACATCGCGTTAGCACCTGACGCCCGGCAAGGGTTTGAAATGGCCTTGCTGCGCATGATTGCCTTTACACCCGACATAAAACGGGTTTACCGACCGTCGAATTCTGCAGATACCGCCGCAAATACATCAGAGCCTGCACCGACGGGCAGCGCGCCGGTGTCGGGGGTGGCACCACAGTCGGAATCTGACCTGGCTCCAATGACAGAAACTGCGTCCGAACCGCAAGAAGAGGCTCAGCCCGACGAACAAGCTCAGCCCGACGAACAAGCTCAGCCCGACGAGCAGGCTCAGCCCGTACCGCAAGAGACGGAACCGGCGTTTGAACAACCACAGGAACATTCACCTGAGACGTCGCAGGCACCGTACCCTCAGCATGACGAGGATCCTGTCGCGCAAGCGCCGGATGTACCGCCTTGGGCGCCCGATGAATCCTTTGTTGAGTCCACAGTGCAGCCCACAGAGTCGGTGGTCGAAGATTCGGTTGGCATGAGCCCGGAAACAGAAGCTCTTGGTACAGAAAACCCTGCGCCTATCGCGGACCCTGTTCATGCGAAAATACCCGGGCAGGCGGAGGAGAGCGATGACCAGGAGGAGACACTGTCCTGGCAGGAACAGCCGTTAGATACCGATGATGAACCGTCGCACGTCGCTGCCCCGGACGCTGCAGCGTTCGAATCGCTGTCGGGCGAGCCGCAACCCGCCGACAACACATTGGCCTATACCGCTGCGACGCAACGCGCGCTCGACCAAATAGCGGATGACCCCAGTGTGTTGGGGGACGTTTGGCCAGACTTGATACCGGCGCTTGAACTTCAAGGTGTGTTGCACACTCTGGTGGCAAACTCGGCACTGCTTGATCTGCGTGATGGCACCTTAGAGTTGCAGATCGACCCGGCCTATGAACGGCTGCATCAAGCCAGCTATTGGTCCCGGTTGGTCGCGGCCTTGACCAACATCGGTATTGAAGTTGAACGCGTTAATGTACGTTTTGAGCCTTGCACCAGTGAAACCCTGAATCAACGACAGCAGCGGCAGCGGCGAGAAGCCTATGCGCAGGCCAAACAGGCGTTGCAGGAAGACCCATTTGTGCAGGCTTTAGCCGAAGATTTTGACGGTGAATTACTGACCGACACCATTGAACCCGTAATACCGCCAGCACCCGAGACCAGACCAGGAGTAAACGCATGATGAAAGGTGGAATGGGCGACTTGATGAAACAAGCGCAGCAAATGCAGGAAAAAATGCAAAAGGCACAGGAAGAAATCGCCACCCTGGAAGTGACCGGCCAGTCCGGTGCCGGGATGGTAAAAATCACCATGACCGGTCGTCATGATGTCCGTAAAGTCGAATTAGACGAGAGCCTCCTGAGTGAAGATAAAGAGCTGCTGGAAGATCTCGTCGCGGCGGCCGTGAACGATGCCGTGCGCAAGGTAGAAGAGGCCTCCAAAGGCAAAATGTCTGGCCTGACCGCAGGCATGAGTTTACCACCCGGCTTTAAATTACCCTTCTGAGGCGCCCATGGAATCTTTAGATGCCTTGATTGCGTCACTGCGTCGACTGCCCACCATTGGGCCGAAGACGGCGCGGCGGTTGGCCTTGCACTTGTTGCAGCGTGACCGCGATGGCGCCGATGCACTGGCCACGGCATTGACACATGCATTGGTGGAATTGACCCCGTGCGAGCGGTGTCGTCAATTGGCGGCCTCGCCACTGTGCGACATTTGCAGCGATGACACCCGGCAACAAGACCAGGTGTGCGTTGTCGAAACATTGGACGACCTGTACTTAATTGAACAGACCGGCGCGTTCCATGGTCGTTATTTCGTGTTGAACGGACATCTTTCCCCGTTGGATGGCATTGGCCCCGAAGAATTGGGCATACCCCTGTTAATACAGCAGGTTAGCACTCCGCAGGACGTGCCCCTCAGCGAAGTTCTGCTGGCCCTGAACCCACAAGTGGAAGGCGAGGCGACGGCGCAATATCTGGTCGATCAACTCAAACCCTTTGGCATCAAAATTACCCGTTTGGCGCAGGGCATACCGCTTGGCCAAGAATTGACCAAACTGGATCCCACGACCCTAGCCATGGCCGTCCGTGGCCGCACGGAGCAGCATGACGACTGACTATACCTTAATCACCCAAAGCGCCGACTTACGCGCACTCTGTACCCATTGGGCAAATGCATCCTATCTTGCCGTGGACACCGAATTCGTGCGGCGGCGTACCTACTACCCGGAATTGGGTTTGTTGCAGATTGCCGACGAGCGGGGTAGCTACCTGATTGACCCCTTGACGCTGCCGGATTTGGCCGACCAACTTCGCCCGTTGTTCACCAACAAAAACATCATCAAGGTGTTTCACTCTGGTGAAGAGGATTTGGAAATCTTTTCGCTTTTGTTGGGGGAACCCCTGCAAGGCGGCTTCGACAGCCAACTGGCGGTTGGGTTTTTGGGCGGTTCCAGCAGCCAGAGTTACGCCGGTTTGGTGGCCGATGAATTGCAGATAGAGGTGCCCAAAGACCAGACCCAAAGCAATTGGTTGGCTCGGCCTTTGTCCGACGCCCAGTGCGCCTACGCCGCGAACGACGTGCATTATCTGTATCAAATCTATCCACGTTTGGCGGCTGCTTTAATCGACCGTGGGCGTTATGACTGGGTGCGTGAAGACGTTGACCGCTTAGCCTCAAAGCTGGCGCGCCGCGACCCCAACGAACACTATTTAAGTTTACGGCAAGCGTGGCAATTAAAGGGCAACAAACTGTGGCTGATCCAGCAGCTTGCTGCGCAACGCGAACGGCGCTGCCAAGCCTTAAATGTGAACCGGAAGGCACTGATCAGCGACAATGACTTGGTGACTCTGGCGCTCAAACGGCCCAAGGACAACGCAGGCATTGCGCAGCTCACCGAGATAAAACCGTCGGTATTGCGCAAAGAAAGCGAGTGGATTCTGTCTTTGATTCAAGCCTCGCACGACGTTCGTCAAACCGAAACACCGGCGAGCATTCAGGGGCCGTTGCGCATTCAAAATGCCCCCGCGTTTCAGTCGGCGCGTGAACTTCTGTCGCAGCGAGCAGAAGCTGAAGGGTTGCCACGCGAGTATCTGGTGCGTAAAAAAGATCTGGAAGCCGTGGTGACGCAATGGCAGCGCACCGGGGCCTTTGCGGTGCCCGAGGCCTGGGAGGGTTGGCGCTGGTCATTGTTCGGCCACTCGCTCACCGAGCATCTGCAAAGCCGCTTTCCGCTCGACGCGCAATCGGAGGAGAGCGGTCAATGAACAAAACCATGATTACTATTTATAAGTCCTCCAAACGCGACGAAACCTATTTGTATGTGCTGCGCAGTGAACAATTGGCCCGCGTACCCGAGGAATTGATGACCGTGTTTGGGCAACCGATCAAAGTAACAGACATGCTCCTGACCGCCGAGCGCAAATTGGCGCGTGCCAAGGCAGAAAATGTTTTACGGGCGTTGGATGAACAGGGCTTTTATTTGCAAATGCCACCACCGCGTGAACCCTATTTGCTCGATCTGTATCGTGATACCTCGGCGCGCTACGAGGGGTTGTAATGAAGAAGGTTAACGCCTTCTGGCGAGAAAAGACGCTCACCGAGATGACGGCCGAAGAATGGGAGTCGCTGTGTGACGGCTGTGCAAAATGTTGTTTGCAAAAGCTGGAAGACGAAGACACCGACGAGGTTTACTACACCAACTTGGTGTGCCGGTATCTTGACGCTCAGTGTCGTTGTAAGGTTTATAACACGCGGCATGAAAAAGTACCGTCATGCATTTGGCTCAAGCCTGCGGACGTGAGTGCGTTCAAATGGCTGCCGGATACCTGTGCCTATCGCCTGGTGTATGAAGGCAAAGACTTACCGTCATGGCACCCTCTGCGCACCGGGAAACCTATGTCGACGGTCAAAAAAGGCAAATCCGTCTTGCACTGGCCGGTGATTCCCGATGACGCCGTGCCGGAAGACGAGTGGGAAGATCACATTATTTTTAAGGCAGAATGATGGAAGACTATCAAAGTTATGTGTTTGCTTGGGGCGTGTATGGTGCGCTAGGCCTTATTTTGTTTGGCCTGCTGTGGATAGGCGTCGGGCAGTTGCGCTGGGCCGGACTGCGCTGGTATTTACGTTACGTTTTTGCCGTGACACTCATTGTGCCGTGGCAAGGCACCGACCCGCAACCCTATCTGGCACCGGCCATTATTGTGGGTGGCTTTGAAATGATGGACAGTGGCATCGGCACCATGCTCAATATTCTCGCGCCGATGCTGGCACTCTGGGTGGCCGGTTTAGTACTGTGGTTACTGATCAGTATCGTAATGCGCAAACGCCAGCAGCGGGAAACTCTGCCGCATCGGCCAGACCCCGATCCCGCCGAGTAGAGCGTTGGCATGGAATTTGATAGTCATTTGCTATAGACGAACAGGCCGTGCCTGTTCAATTTTTTTGCGTACGTGAGAGAGTCCTAGGAGACACCGATGTTAACTCATGTTTTTGTACTGATCGCGGTCATGTTGATGGCCGGTCTCTTTGGCGGCTTGGTGAACTATTATCTGCATGGTCAGCATGACCCTGATGTCGTCAGCCTGCCGCGCAGCTTGGTGGTGGGTGGAGCCGCTTCGTTCATGGTGCCTGTTGTGCTGAGCCTGCTCGGCAGCGACTTGATCAGCGCCAGCGAAGGTGACCCAGGCCAGTTTGTTCTATTCGCCGGGTTCTGTTTGATAGCCGCTTTGGCCTCGCGAGTGTTCATCATCAGCACCACCGATCGCATCATGGAAACTGCTCGTTCAGCGCGTGAACGTTCGGAAGCGTTGGAACACCAGATGCATGCTTTGATGGTGCAAATCGCTCCGATGATCGAAAGCGAAACGGAAAACGAATCCACCGATGACGACAACCATGGTGCCGTTCCTTTGCCGGATGAAGTCGACGTAACGGCAACAAATGTCCTCAAAAGCCTTGGCACCGGACGCTACATTTTCCGCTCTTTGCGCGGTTTAAGTACTGATACCGACTACAACGAAGGGGACTTGGTGAAAACCCTCAATTTATTGGCTTCGCGAGGCTTGGCCGGTCGAGTTAACGGTTTGAAGGGTGTACGCTGGTACGTCACTGAGCAAGGACGTCGTTTCTTGCAGCAAATCATCTGATTCACATACACAGGGGCCGGGCGGAGGTTTTCCGCTCGGACAGTGCACGCGTTCATGAGGTCGGTATGCCAAACGCTTCAACAAAGAGCTCTGTTCTAAAGACATTCGTTAGCCTGCTCAGTTTGCTGGTGTTGGCTATGCCTGTGCTGGCCCAGCAGAACGCGCCGCAGAGTGGCAATCCATTAGATCTGCGTATCATCGTTGACATATCCGGCAGTATGGCCGATACCGACCCCGACAACCTGCGTGTACCGGCCGTTAACCTGTTGTTGGAAATGCTGCCGGAAGGCAGCACGGCGGGCGTTTGGACCTTCGGTCAGTACGTCAATATGCTGGTACCGCACGGGGAAGTGAACGACGCATGGCGCGCCCAAGCGCGGGAACGGGCCACGCAAATCAATTCCATTGCCCTGTACACCAACATCGGTGAAGCGCTGGAACGTGCCAGTTACGATTTTTCTTACAGCACCGGCCGAAACGAAAAACACTACATCGTACTGACCGACGGCGTGGTGGATATTCCGCCGAACGATGCCGCCAGCCGCCGCGAACGTGATCGCATCCTCAATGTACTGGCACCCCGTATTGCCGAGTACAACGGCACCATTCATAGTATTGGCTTGTCTGATGACATCGATACGGTGCTCATGAGCCAATTGGCCGCGCAAACCGGTGGCTTGAACGAAACGGCATCTAACGCCGAAGAGCTGCTCGCTATTTTTGTCCAGATTCTGAACAGCAGTATGGGCATGGAAGCACCGGATGAAGTGTCCATTGCCAGCGACCAAACGTTCCGAGTTGATGCGTCCGTCAGCGAATTTACCGCCCTGATTTTCCGTGGCTCAGACGCTGCCTTAGCGTTTCAAACGCCGGACGGTCAGCGCTACACAGTGGATAACCGCCCCACATCCAGCCGGTGGTTAGCCACACCCCAGTTTGATTTGGTCACCTTCCGCACCCCACCAGCGGGCACATGGCGCATTGACGGTACGCTTGGTGAAGATTCACGCGTAACCGTGGTCAGCGACTTGAGCCTGCGGGTCGATGACATTCCGCGCAGCGTACCGGGTAACACGACCCTGCCGTTGCGGACCTATTTTCAAGACCGTAATGGCCGCGTGACCGATAGCGCTTTCCTGGACCTGATTGAAGTGTCAGCCACCGTACGCTCGGGCATGGACGTTGTGCAGAGCCGAACGCTCACCCGACAAGGTGACGGGTTTGTCGGCGACTTACCTTTGCCCGCAACCACCGGCAGCTACGACATTATCATTGAGGCCAACGGCCAAACGTTTAACCGGCGTCGCGTGGTGTCGTTCAATGTCCGCGAGCCAGTGGCGGTAGAGGTGATCCCGCAAGACACTACCTATGAATTGCGCATTTACCCCAATTTAGGCGACCTGGACAGTGCTTCCGTGCGCGTAATGGGGCAGGTCGATGGCCCGGACGGCAGTGCGCGTTTCCTACCTTTTGTACCGCAAACTGCCGGATACTGGTCATTGCAAGTGGCTGCCGATCGGGGGCAGGGCAACTACGTGGTAGAAGCCAGCATTGAAACCTCCGATGCAAACAGTATCTTGGGCGAACTGGCCATTGATCCCTTCGTGTTGCGTTTCCCGGTTGTCGCTGGCGATGCTATCCGCATCGGTGCCCAGCGCACAGAACCTGCCGCACCCGCGATGCCGGAACCGCAGCCGCAGCCGACGATGGCCGAAGTACCGTCAGCGCCCACCCCGGCACCAGAACCCGTACCGGAACCTGAGCCGATGCCTGAACCTGAACCGGTCGTTGAACAACCGGCATTGGTTGAGCCCCCAGAATCCATGCCGGAGCCACTGCCAGAGCTGGATTTCCTTGAGCAACCAGCACCGGCACAAAGCGGCTCGAATGTGCGCGACTGGCTGCCGTACGCATTAGCCGCAGGTTCTGGATTGCTGGTTTTGGTGCTGTTGTACCTGGCGTATCGCAAGTTTGAAAGCCGCAATCAGGTCGATGAATTAGACCTCGACGAGCCCTTAACCAAGGCCGAAAAAGCCGTTTTGCAAGAGCTTGATGGCAAAGAAGTCGATGAAGAAATCTATGTCGACCCACCAAAACCCGCTGAAGCACCTCCCGCCGCTGAACCGGAAATGGACGGAGATGCGGTCGAGGACGATGGCGACATCCCGACCATCAGTGACGCTGTGCAGAAAGCCGCCGAAGAACCGTCGGTACTGGATGAAGAGTTTGATCTGGAGAGCTTGGGCATTCGGGATTCAGGTACGGATGAAGTGTTGGAGTCGGTGGATGATCTGGACGACTGGGAAGACATTATTTCAGACGATGACTCCGCGTTTGACGAAAAGCTCGCGCCGGATGAATTCGACCTCAGTGATGACGACATCGACGACATGCTGGATGATTCCTTGATGGGCGACGAATTGCCGGAAGACGAACCCAAGAAACCATAAAAGCAACCTCAAGAGCAGCCTTAACAGCATCCGAAAAGCTAGAGGTAGAGTATAGGGTATGCACACCCAAGAACTTGATCTGCCCAACAGCATAAACCTATGGTTAGAAGCGGCGTACGAGGCATTTGCCGATCGGCCCGCTTTTACCCACATCGGTGTGACACTCACCTACAGCGAGTTGGAGCGTTTAAGCGCCAATCTGGCGGCCTATTGGCAGCATGAAACCGACTTGGTGCCCGGTGATCGCGTTGCCGTTTTGCTGCCCAATAACCTGCAATACCCGATCGTCGCGCATGCCATACTGCGTTGCGGGTTTGTGCTCGTTAACATCAATCCCTTGTTAAGTCAGGATGAGCTACTGCATCAACTGCGTGACAGTGCACCCCGTGCCTTGGTCTTCCTGGAAGTCTTTGGCGACCTGGTGGAGCGCTTACACGGCGACATTGCACCCGACTATATCTTGATGGCGCGCTTGGGCGACCTGCACACCACCCATCAACGTTTTATGATCAACACCGTTGCGCGTTATTTGCACCGCCGCGTCCCCGAATTTGACCTACCAAACGCCACCCCTTTTATGGCCGCGTTGCTGAAGGGTGAAGCCCATGCCTTCAAAGCACCGGCCTTAACGCCTGATCACGTGACCCTAATTCAATATACCTTGGGTACCACCGGGTTGGCGCGAGGCGTCATGTTGACGCAACGCAACCTCATGGCTAACGTCGCGCAATTGCAACAGCACCTGACCGACCCCACGGCGGATACTCAGGCGTTAATACCGGGTAGAGAGCGCGTGATGGCCCCGTTGCCGTTGTATCACCTCTATGCCTTTACGGCGCATTGTCTCTGTCTGTTTTCCTTGGGTGCGCACAGTATATTGGTCACCAACCCGCGTGATATCACCGGCCTGATTCGCACCTTAAAACAATGGGATGTGACCGCCATGGTCGGCATTCAAACCTTGTTTGAGCACGCCCTGAATCATAAAGAGTTTGCCCATCTCTCATTTCACGGCTTCAAATGGACCTTGGCGGGCGGTGCTGCACTAACCCAAATGGTGGCGCAGCGCTGGGAACACGCCACGCAAGCGCCGTTGGTGAATGCTTATGGGCTCAGCGAAGCTTCGCCAGCCGTCACCATGGCCGCGTTGACTCAACCTTACGAGGGGCATGTTGGCAAGCCGCTACTGCATACCGAGGTCAGTATTCGTGCGGTTGATGGCACGCAGCTACCATCCGAACAGGTGGGTGAAATATGGGTGCGCGGGCCACAAGTCTTTGCCGGGTACTGGAATGCCCCCGAAACCACGCATTCGGTATTGTCAAAAGATGGCTGGCTGCGCACGGGTGATGTGGGCCGTCTAGACCACGCAGGTAATCTCACCGTTATTGATCGCCTGAAAGACGTTATCCAGGTGGCCGGATTCAACGTCTACCCGTCTGAAATTGAAGCGGTGGTTGCCCAACACCCCAAGGTGAAAACCTGTGCCGTGGTCGGCGAGCCGGACGGGCATGGGCATGTGCGGATTCATCTATATGTGGTGCCCATCGACGAAGCGGTGTCCGACAAAGAAATGATCCACTACTGCCGGGCGCGTCTGGACGGGTATAAAGTACCCAAGTCCGTCACCTGCCTCGATAGCTTGCCACAAAGCGCCGTAGGTAAAGTGCTCCGCCGCGTGCTTCGGCAACGGACACAGCAGCAACATTGACCAACTCTGAGTTAATAATCCTGACCTTCAATGCGGTATTGTCCATAGTCTGAAACAGCCCGAACCCCTAACCCTAGGGGGAGGTTAACAGCGCCCGGTGAAGGGCGTACACTGCGCCCAAGCAACGATAAAATTAAGACAGCCCAGAACCATCCTTATTCATAAAACAAGAAATCTCGGAGCAATTATGGCGAGCCAATACGCACTGGAGCAGTACCCCGGTGGCATGAATGCCACCATCGACATGACACATTACGCCTCAGTGACTGACCTGTTTTCAAAATCCGTCGCGGAATACCGTCAGCGTCCTGCCTTCAGTTGCATGGGACAAACTCTGACCTACGGCGAACTGGATAACCTGAGCGCGCAATTCGCGGCCTATTTGCAGCAACAGACCGACCTCAAACCCGGCGACCGCGTGGCCGTGCAATTGCCCAATATTTTGCAATACCCTGTCGTAGTGTGGGGCGTTTTACGCGCTGGTATGGTGGTGGTGAACACCAACCCGCTGTACACCGAACGGGAAATGGAACACCAGTTTAACGACTCCGGCGCACGCCTGTTGATTGTGTACGCGGGCATGGCCGACAAAGCCTTGGCAGTAAAAAGCAAAACGCCGATTGAACAGATCATTTGTACCGAAATTGCCGACCTGCACCCGCTATTGAAGCGTGTACTGGTGAACACTGTCGTAAAACGCGTGAAGAAAATGGTGCCGGAATACGACACCACCGCCGTAAAACCCTTGCGCGATTGCCTCGCCATGGGGCAGGGGAAAACCTTTACCCCCGTAGCAAAACAGCAAAGCGACACCGCCGTATTGCAATACACCGGCGGCACCACAGGCGTAGCCAAAGGGGCCGAACTGACCCACGGCAACCTCATTGCCAACATGTTGCAATGCTATGAATACTTCGCCTTGGCACTTAAACCGGGCCAGGAAACCTTTGTCGCACCGTTGCCGCTGTACCACATTTATGCCTTTACCGTGCATTGCCTGGTGATTATGGAAACCGGCAACCACAACGTGTTGATTCCCAACCCGCGTGACATTCCCGGCTTTGTGAAAGAACTCAGCAAATGGCAGTTCAGCGGTTGTGCAGGCTTGAACACCCTGTTTGTGGCGCTGATGAACAATGCAGACTTCCAAAAGCTGGATTTCAGTAACCTCAAGCTCACCATTTCGGGTGGCATGGCCTTAACCCGCGAAGCCGCCGAACGCTGGGAAAAAATGACCGGCTGCGCCATCAGCGAAGGCTATGGCATGACGGAAACCTCACCCGTAGTGGCCTTCAATCCGCCCGGATTCGGGCAGCTTGGCACCATTGGCCTGCAAGCCCCCAGTACGGAAATTCGCGTGGTGAACGAACAAGGCGAGGACCAACCCTTTGGTGAGCCGGGCGAACTCTTGGTACGTGGCCCACAGGTGATGAAAGGCTATTGGAAACGCCCCGAAGAAACCGCCAAAACCATCACCGAAGACGGCTGGATTCATACCGGCGACATCGCCGTACTGCAAGAAGACCGCTACATTCGCATTGTTGACCGCATGAAAGACATGATCATCGTATCCGGCTTTAACGTTTACCCGAACGAAGTGGAAGACGTACTGGTGAAACACCCCGCCGTAGTGGAATGCGCCGTGGTCGGCACGCCAGACGAGAAATCAGGCGAAGCGGTAAAAGCTTTCGTGGTCACCAACAAAGAAGTCACGCCAGAAGAACTGATTGCACATTGCAAAGGCGAACTCACCTCCTACAAAGTACCGCGCCAGTTCGTATTCCGCAAAGAACTGCCCAAAACCAACGTGGGTAAAATCTTGCGCCGTGAATTGCGCGACACCGACGCCTAAAGCCGCTGTTACGTAGGGGCGACTCACGAGTCGCCCGTCATTCCCGCGCCGCCCCGTCATTCCCGCGAATCGGCGGGAATCCATAAACCCCAGCCCCGGCACGGACTTTTGGGCCATGCCTTCGGCGCTTCACGGCAGGCCGGAAGGCGCGCCTTAAGGCATACCCCTGCGTCCTGTGCATAACTGCGCTCGTCATTCCCGCGAATCGGCGGGAATCCACCACCAAAAACCTAATAAAAACTTTGACTCTGCCACTCGTATGCACTAAAACTAACACAACAACTCGCGCGGCATTCATTCCGCGCAACACCCAAGGTGCCACGTACACGGAAGGGCGGTAGCGTATCTAACCGGCTTTACAGTTTCACTGCTCCAAAATTTGCCAACTCTGCAATGCGTGTTTTTCTGTATAGTAATGTTCTGGTTATGCTCACTTTTCAGCGGCTGAAATTTATAACCCTATAAAAACATGACTTAAAAATCGTTTTTGCATGTTTATGCGCAATTTTTGAAGATGGCTAAAAAGATTAACACGCATGCGCGTTTTTCTAGGAGAGATTTTGATGGAAAGTCAGAAAACACTAACTGAAACAGTGGGTTACAAGGAGTTCGGCTTTTTAGGCTTTCCAGAAAAACGCGCATACGCAGAAATAAACTGTTAGCTTAGAAGGAAGCATATGCAACGACTTCTCACAAGTGGTGGTAGCAACGAAATTATCAGAGTTGGAGAGGTGCCGGAAGAAAGCTGGGCGAAGACTCGATCTCACATAGAGAAGCTGCTTCGGGGTCGAAAACACGACAGAGCCATGAAGATATTTCGTAAAGTCCCCTGGCGCTTATTCGAGGGAACTAACGCATTTGGGGACGAATTTTACTACCTTCATGCGGTGGTAGACATTGACAAGTATGTCGCACTTGGTGAGAAGGAAACCGATCCGGGTTTCAGGCAGGCGCTGAACCAAATAAAAAGCACCATTGAGGAAATAACCGAGTATTACATCCGGTTTATGACCGTAGCACTCACAGAGAAGCTCGAAGAGCATCCAACAATTGATCTTCCGGATATTGAAGCGCCTGATACAACGCTAAAGCGTTGCATTGATGAATTCCGAGAAGCGCAAGCTGACGGACGATTTTTGAATTGTATCGATAGGCTTCATACGGCATTCCATGCATTTTTGAAGTCAAAGGCAGAAGGTAATGGCCTGACGATCGGGCCGAGAGACGGAATAAATGAAATATACAAATCCTTGAGAGGCCAGTTTGAGTTGACGGAGAACGATAGAGTATTAAAGGTACTAAACACGTCGTCGAATATCGTTCACCAATTCAACGAGATAAGGAACCATAACAGCCTAGCTCACCCGAACGAGGGTCTTCTTGATGAAGATGACGCCTTGTATATAGTGAACACGGTTGCGGCATTATTTCACTACTTGAATGCAAAAATATGAGCTAATAATGCAATGCACGCGACAAGCGCGTGATTGCGGTGTTAGGCCAGTAAACGAACAGAGGTTTAAGTATGGATATCGATGACTTCATGAAAAGCACGAATGGGCCGGCCTATGAGAAAAACGAATCAAGAAACGGTCCGCCGCTCACCTATGTGGGGGAGAAGCTTCGGTACGCTCTGGAGCATAGTCATGATTTGCTTCACGGAATAGAGAGCTGTGTTCCCGACAGTCTTCCTCTTCCGGACGAGTACCAGGAAGGCGCACCGATTTTGGCGAAGCAGTGCTTGCTAAAGAGTCCAGCGTGGGCTTCTTTTCATTATCAAGTTACCGCGTTTGCAGCACTTTTTAACATGCTTGGGGTCGTGAGATCCGGTAAGGATATTGAGCGCTTGGTGCAAATGTCGGAAAAAGATTTCAAGAAGTGGCTCGATTTCATTGAGCGTGAGGGCTCAGTTCTGGGTTGAGCCTAACCAGGCAAGTCACGGCGACGGTGATCTTGACCCAATAAAACGGACGCCTCTTTAAACCGAAGAGGTGCACCATGCTCAAGTCCAATTTAGCCAAAAAGACACAGCAGTACAGCCTAGAATTTAAGCGCAAGTCCGTCGAAATGACCTTCGATCCTGACGTACTGATTAAAGACGTTGCGCTCGCCATGGACATTCATCCGTTCATGCTGTCACGATGGCGCAAAGAATATCGAGAAGGGCTATTACGCCCGTCAAGGAGCAAAAAAGCTGTATCGAAAACGCCGCGCAAAACACCTACTAAACCGAAGCCTGCAACTGGGGATGCCGAGTCTCTGGAGCTGAAACGGCTGCGCAAGGAAAACGACAAGCTCAAGCTGGAGAACGGCCTCCTAAACATACCCAACGGGGGTACGCTGAGTGGCAGCGGATTCTGTCGGAAGCACCCAAGACAGATACCGATTCATATCGGCTCATGGCACCAGCTACGGAGTACGGTATTTGAGTCTATGGCTGAAGGTGTCTCACAGACAGTGGCTGCTACGACTGGAAAGACCGGCCAGACAGCCTCAGACAAAACCGGGGTGATTCACAACAGAAAATGTTGTTTTTCTGTTTTTCATACTGTCCTCCCCTCACTAGATCTATGTGCATCAAGCAAAAGCAAACATTATTTAATGTACATTAAAAATAATTCTATGTTTAAATGGCAAATCTTTAGCATACACATCGAATGAGGATTTTACTGTATATAAAGACAGTATCTGTCAGTATGGATTATGAAGAGTTCAAACGTCAGTTAGGCAAAGCGGGTATTTCCGGGCGTGAGTTTTCCAGAATCGTGAAACTCAATCCCAACTCACTAACCAACTATTCTAAGACCGGAAAGATCCCGGCGCATTGGGCCATTGTTGTCGTTCTCATGGGAGAGATGGCAGAGAAAGGTCTGGACTTTAAAACTGTCATCGAAAGCGTAGAGCTTGAACCCAATAAGCCTAGAGGTGCTGCAAAAGATGGTCAGTTTGGTGGAAACAGAAAAGAGTAAGGCGCAGGAAATAATGAAACAACACGCAGTCCAGCTAGTTAAGGATGTCATTGAGAAGACTGAAAGCGCTCAGAACGAGTATCAGTTGCAGCACGAAATTGAGTTGTCATTTAAAGAACTTAGCCGAAACCTGAACGGTATCTGGAAACCTTGCCCTATTCAGCGGCGGGTGCCAGATGGAAAAGGTGGTTATAAATGGGTCGACTCTGCTCACGGCGCTGTCATTATTGAGTATGAAGGCCCAAAGTCCTTCAATAAAAAGAATAATGGAAAGTGTAAACATGGCAAAAGACAGGCCGAAGAATACGCCCAACTTTTGCATCGTGATGAAGGTCGTGAGCTGTCAGATTACACCATGGTAGCGTGGGACGGCGAGAGTATAGCATTTGGTCGTCATGATACGTCCGGTGTGCCAGTGTGGGAAACCTTACAGGCTTTTGATGAAAAAGCCGCGACAAGACTCATTAAGGAACTCATCAACAACGGGACACCACTGGTTTCAGCCATCCTGTTAAAAGAAGTTGTTGGACCTGACTCTAAATATGGGCAACAACTCATTCCTATGTTTTTTGATGCAATCGTCCTAGCAGATGCAGGTGGCACTTCAAAGGAAAAGCTGCTCTACACTGAATGGAACCGCCTCTTTGGTCAGGTTGTTGGGATTCAGCCTGACGGAATGAGAAACCTGATAGAGCGGCAAAGCGCTCATCATGACGCTGAGTACACAAAAAACATATCGGCATATTTATTTTCACTCAATACTTACATTGCACTACTGGCTAAAATAGTCGCCGCATGTGCTTTGCCCGGCTCCACACAAAACATCCTGAATACAACCATTGATGTTCAGGAGCGTATCAATTCAATGGAAACCGGAAAGTTGTTCAAGAATGCGGGTATTTCAAATATGTATGCCGGAGACTTCTTCTCCTGGTATCTGGAAGACGACAACTGGACTCAATTTGCAAAGGTTATTGACGACTTGTTGGTGGAATTATCAATCGTTGATTTTGAAATCAGTAAGAAACGACCTGAAAGTACCAGAGATCTGTTTAAGGGGATATATGAAGGATTCGTACCCCGCGAGCTTCGACACGCGCTTGGTGAGTTCTATACACCAGACTGGCTGGCAGAACATGGGCTTGATGTTATTGAATGGGATTTGGAATCTGACCTGCTTGATCCTACCTGTGGATCAGGTACGTTTTTGCTTGAAGCAATAAGGCGAAGAAGAGTTGCAAAACCTGGAGCGGATGCAGTTGAGTTGTTGTCCGGCCTGTACGGCATAGATCTTAATCCTCTTGCCGTATTGAGTGCGAAAGGCTCTATCGTGACGTTTATAGCTCCATATTTAAACCCACAAAATCCTGTAACAATTCCCGTATACATGGCTGATGCCATCAACACGGCCAATATTCACCCTGATGGTTGTTATGAATATAATCTTCTGACAGATAAAGGCGAAAAGCTGTTCAGAGTGCCAGAGAAACTGATTCTGGATGACCAATTCTATGCCGTATTTCAGCAGCTTAAACTTTGGATTATGGATGACTTACCCGCCAGTAAGATATCTGAACACCTTCTTAAAATGGTCGCATCATTAAACCTCAACAAAATAGAGGAAACAGCCCTCAATAATGCGGTTAATACATTGGTTGAGCTGCATAAAGAAGGTTGGGATGGAATATGGTGTTCTATCCTTGCAGAGCGATTCAGAGCGGGTTCGATAAGTCCGGTTAAATTCATTTGTGGTAATCCTCCCTGGGTTAAATGGAGCCACTTACCAAGAGCCTATGTCAAAGCCGTTAATGACAAATGCCGAAGTATGGGAGTATTTAGCTCTGATAAATGGGTTGGAGGCATTGAGTCTGATATTTCTACCGTCATCACTTTTGAGGCTATTCGAAAATATTTGAAGGACGGTGGAAGACTTGGATTTTTCATAACCGGTACTGTTTTTTCAAATGAATCCAGTGAAGGCTTCAGACGCTTTAAAATTGATGAAGGCCGTATCAATTGTGCGGTGACTCTGGTGGAAGATTACAACGCCATTAAGCCCTTTGATGGTGTCAGTAACTTTCCGACTTTACTGGTTGTTGAGCGTGGTGAAAATACCAGGTATCCAATCACTTACAAAAAATGGTCAGCGAAAAACGCTAAAAACAAAACCATCCGCTCTTTTTCAGATGCATCAGACTTTCGTGAACAGGCAGAAAGTGAAAACTTATTTGCAAAGCCCGCACCTGGCGGTAAGAACGATTCGCGTCCATGGCTAATTGCGACAAAGAAAGAGCACAAGGTGTTTAAATATGTGTTCAATGAAGGAAAAAGCCACTATGTAGCCAGAAAAGGTATTACAACCGACAGGCACGCCATATTTTGGGTAGACATCCTGGATAAGCAAATGACTAATGGAAACGTGACTATCCGAAACAGAGTGCAGGAAGGGCGTACAAAGGGAATACCTGAGATAACCGATGTCGTTGAAGCAGAGCACATTTTCCCTATGCTCAGAGGAAAGGATGTGACGAAGTTTAGGGCCGTTCCAACACCGTTTCATTCTCTCGTGCCGCAACGAGAGATGCATGGAGATCCTGATCTGCCATTCGATTACCCAAATACCTACCAGTTCCTGGAGCAATTTAAAGAACAGTTAAAAGTTCGGTCCAGTTTAAAGCGCTTCCAACAGAACAAACCATATTACTCCCTCTGGAGTACGGGCCAATATACGTTTTCTCCGTATAAAGTGTTGTGGCGGGAAATGAACAACAAAACGTTTTTCGCGGCCTATATTGGTCCTGTTGAGGACGAAATATTAGGGACCAAAGTCGTTGTGCCTGACCATAAACTCTACTTTATCCCGGTGGAAACAGAAGACCATGCTGCGTTTCTGACAGGTTTTCTCAATTCAACCTATGTAGCAAAAGCTGTGATGGCTTACGGCTCACTATTGAGCCTCGGGTCCAGCGTTGCTGAATACCTCAAAATACCAGAGTTTGACGATATGGATAGTGTTCACCTGGCTATTAGCGAGATTGCCCGTATAGCAACAATGTCTGGTGGTGACATTTCGGAAGAAGAACAACAGGAACTTGATGATTTGGTTAACGAGGTGTTGGGAATTAAGTAATATTTGTAATATAAACCCGGTAAAACATTGTTTTTACTGGGTTTGTGCATTTGTTACATAATTCCGATAATACCGTTGGACTTCAAACTCTGTTTCTATGAATGAAAAGTTTATGCTTCAAGGCCTAAATCACATCACCATTGCCATCAGTGACGTAGTGCGCTCTCTTGCGTTTTACACGGAGTTCGTAGGTATGAAAGCCCATGTCCGTTGGGACCGTGGCGCTTACCTTAGCCTTGGCGGTGTTTGGTTTTGTCTGTCGTGCGATGACGTTTCACCAAGTCAGGATTATTCACACATCGCATTTGATATCGCGGAGCAAGATTTCGCTGAATTCAGAAAAAAGTTGCGTGATGCGGGAGTCATCGAGTGGAAGCAAAACGTCAGTGAAGGTGATTCGGTGTATTTTTTAGATCCAGATGGCAACAAGCTCGAAGCCCACAGTGGCGATTTACAAACCCGTTTAAAGGCGTTGAAGGAAAAGCCATATTCAGGGTTGGAGTGGCTGTAAACTGGCTGACGGAGTTAAAAAGGTCGCCAGCAGAGCTGTTGGCAGAGATTTCAGCGTTGTGTGATTTTTGCGCCATTTTTCTTGACCATAAACGGATAGTCGATCATTTAACTGCTATGGGTTGTTGGTTGTTTCATTACTTGTCTGGCAAAAAACGTTTGACGATCTGCCAGCCGTGTAAGACGATGCGGGTATGAACCGATACCTTCAACAACAGCCCGCACGAATTATCATCATTCCTTGAGAATGGTGGGATAGCTGTTGCCGTGATGTATCTAAAACCCACCCAAAGCGGTGGGTTTTTTGTTTCTGCTGCTTTGGAAGCGTTATGTTTGGAGGCAGTATGAACAAAGTGGCGGTGTTTGGTAAACCGGGCAGTGGTAAGTCGACGTTGAGCAAGGCGCTATCATCAGCGACCGGCATTCCTCTGCATCAATTGGATTCCATCGTTTACCAGAAGAACGGTGCGCTGGTGGATCGCCCAACGTTTGATGCGGCGCATGAGAATATCCTAGCGTCTGAGCGTTGGGTCATTGATGGTTTTGGCCCAATAGGGGCTTTTAACCAGCGTCTTGAGGCGGCGGATACGTTGATCTACGTCGATCTCCCTTACACCACAAGCTATTGGTTTGTGACCAAGCGGCTGCTCAAAGGGCTTTTCATAAAACCGGAAGGCTGGCCGGATGGCAGTTCGGTGTTAAAAGGAACCTTGGCAAGCTATAAGGTGTTAAGGCTGTGTCCCAAGTTTTGGAATGACGATTTTTCGCGTCGGTTGCACAGTTATTCGGCCCATAAATCCGTTTTCATCGTTCGTTCGGTTTCTGAACTCGATGGATTTGTGGATCAACACTGCAAGCCGATGAGGTGACAGGCCGGTTGGTAGCAAATCCTGAAATAATAAACGTAAAAAGCGTGGAGTGTGCGGTTGGCCGGACTGCGCCGCACCGCACCGCACCTTAACCATCCCTCCCTACCCATTACCTACGCAGTTCCTTATACTACGCGCCCATTTTGCTGATCCTGGCGCGTTATGTCTGCAACACCTTCCTGGCCACAAGCCGAACAGATTCTCACCCACGTTCAATGTCGGGACCGCCATGCGCTAACGCAGCAGCTCGCGCGTTTGCGGCAGCGTTCGACAGCGGGTGATGACATTCTGGCCGACTTTGAACGTTGGCTAGGCAAGGCAGAGCACAGCTTAACGCAGGTGCAGCAGCGCCGTTTGAACACGCCCAAAGTCACGGTGGATGCGCAACTGCCGGTAGGTGAGCAAGCGGCTCAGTTGCAGGCGGCTATTGAGCAGCACCAAGTGGTGATTGTGGCGGGTGAAACGGGGTCGGGTAAAACCACGCAGTTACCAAAAATTTGTTTGCAAGCGGGTAGGGGAACGCAAGGGTTGATCGGTCATACCCAGCCCCGGCGTTTGGCGGCGCGTGCGGTCGCTACCCGGATTGCCGAAGAATTGAAAGTGCCGCTAGGGCAGCAGGTGGGGTATCAGGTGCGTTTTACTGACGACACCACCCCGGTGACGCAAATCAAGTTGATGACGGACGGTATCTTGCTGGCGGAAACACAGAACGATCCGTTTTTGAACAAGTATGACACCCTGATCATCGACGAAGCGCACGAACGTTCGTTGAACATCGACTTCCTGTTAGGCTACATCAATCGCCTGCTGCCAAAACGGCCTGATCTCAAGGTAATCATTACGTCGGCCACCATTGATGTGGAACGCTTTTCGGCGCATTTTAACCAAGCGCCGGTGTTTGAGGTGTCGGGTCGGACATACCCGGTGGATATTTTGTACCGGCCGCCGATCGAACATGAGGATTATGCGGCCGGTGGCCCGGAAGCGATTTTAGCCGCTGTTGAGGAAATTCTGGCCATGGAACGGGCCGGGCAAACGCCGCAGACGGGCGGCGATATGTTGGTATTTTTACCCGGTGAACGCGATATTCGTGAAACGGCAAAAGTGCTGCGAGATGCGGACTTGGCGCATTTGGATGTACTCCCGCTGTACGCTCGGCTGAGCGCGGCTGACCAACAAAAAGTATTCAGCGCCGGTAAAGGCCGGCGTGTGGTGTTGTCGACCAACGTAGCGGAAACGTCCATTACGGTGCCGGGCATTCATTATGTGATTGATACCGGTGTGGCCCGCATCAGTCGCTACAGTTACAAATCGAAGGTCCAGCGCTTACCGATTGAACCCATTTCACAGGCGTCGGCCAATCAGCGCGCCGGGCGGTGCGGACGAATTGCACCCGGTGTATGTATTCGGTTGTACGCTGAAGACGATTTCAATTTGCGACCCGAATTTACCGATGCGGAGATCCTGCGCACGAATTTGGCGTCGGTAATTTTGCAGATGCTGCACCTGAAACTGGGTGCGGTCGATCGGTTTCCGTTCATCGATCCGCCGGATCATCGGCAAATTAAAGACGGCTACACACTGCTACACGAACTACGCGCAGTGGATGACAGTAACGAACTCACACCGTTAGGGCGTAAGCTCGCTCGCTTGCCGGTAGACCCACGGCTGGCACGCATGCTGTTAGAAGCCGATCAGCGCAGCAGCTTAACGGAAGTGTTGGTGATTGTGTCTTTTTTGGCCGTGCAAGACCCGCGTGAGCGCCCGCAAGACAAACAGGCGCAAGCGCAGCAAAAACACGCGCAAGATGTGGATAAGGAGTCGGACTTCCTGACCATTCTTAACCTCTGGCAGCGCACGGAGGAGCAGCGGCAGGCGCTGGGTACGAATCCGTTTCGGCAGTTCTGCAAGAAAGAATATTTGAATGTGCTGCGGTTGCGTGAATGGCGTGAAATTCACCGGCAATTGCAGATTATGTGCAAAGACATGGGCCTGCGGTTTAATCAAGAACCGGGCACCGGTTCGGCCATTCATCAGTCTTTATTGTCCGGCATGCTCAGCCAGATTGCGCAATGGAAAGAAGGTAAGGTGTTTACCGCAGCGCGTGGCCGTCAGTGCGTGGTGTTTCCCGGTTCGGCCTTGTACCGCAAGCCGCCAGCGTGGTTGATGGCCGCCGAAATGGTGGAAACCTCCCAGGTGTATGCACGTACGGTGGCAAAAATTGACCCTTCATGGTGTGAAAGCCTGGCGCCACACTTGTTGAAACGCGCCTATTCCGAGCCGCATTTTTCAGCCAAACGTGCCCAGGTGATGGCGTGGGAAACCTTGTCGTTGTATGGGTTGGTGATTGTTGGCAAGCGGTTGGTCAACTACGGTGCGGTTAATCCGAAAGAAAGCCGGGAGTTGTTCATTCGGCAGGGCTTGGTCGAAGGCGAATACCGCACCCAAGCGCCGTTTGCGCAGCATAATCAAGCCTTGTTGGATGAAGTAGAAACGCTGGAAGATAAGGCTCGTCGGCGCGATATTCGTGTGGACGATGAAGCCTTATTTGCGTTTTACGACGCACGTTTGCCGGAGCACATCGTGAACGGCAAAGGTTTTGAAAAATGGCGCAAAGACGCCGAGAAAGCCGACCCACGGTGTTTGTATTTCAAACCGGAAGACTTGCGCCAGCAGGACGAACTGCCGTCCGAGCAGGCCTATCCGGACCACTTCCGTTTTAATGGTTTGGAAATTCCCTTGGCCTACAAGTTTGCCCCCGGCGAACAGGACGATGGTATTACCGCTGTCGTTCCCGCCGTGGCGTTACGTCAGCTTTCACCCGAGCGTCTGGACTGGTTGGTGCCCGGCTTACTGGAAGACAAAGCCATCGCTTTGGTGAAGTGCTTACCCAAGGCGTTACGTCGCAACTTAGTGCCAGTGCCTGATACGGTTCGCCAAGCCTTGGACGGTGTCGAGCCCGATAACGTTGCGCTCACGGAAGTACTGGCCGAGCGCCTGTGGCGATTGAAAGGTGTGCGTATTCAGCCGGAAGACTGGCAGCCCGACAACATTGACCAGCATTTGCGGTTTAACATCAAGGTGGTGGACGAGCGAGGGAAAACGCTGACTCAGGGGCGTGATTTGCATGCGTTGTGGAGTGCGATTACCGTTGCCGATACTCAACCGGTGCCGCGAAAACGCAGTGGGTTGGAGCGCGATGGCTTAACACGTTGGGATTTCGGTGACGTACCAGAAACGCATCAGCTCAAGCAAGCGGGCATGGTGATCACCACCTATCCTGCGTTAGTGGATAAGGTGCATTCGGTGGCGATCGAGCTGTTTACCGACCCGGATTATGCGGCACAGCAGCATCGATTAGGGGTGTTGCGCTTGGCGCGGTTGCACTTGGCCGAGCAGGAAAAATACCTCGGTTCACGCCTGCCCAAATACCGGGAAACGGCGTTGTTGTTTGCGCCACACGGACAAAGTCGGGATTTGCTGGATGATTTGTTGGCAACGGCCATTGTCGAGGCGGTGGTGGAGAACGCCGAAGGTGCTTGCGACCTGCGGCGGCAGGAAGATTTTTTAGCCGCCTTAGAAACCGGACGGGCCCATTTAACTGAGGTGGCTGAGCAGTTGAGCTTGGAAGTGCATGGCATGATGTCATCGGTACATCAAATTGCCAAAACCTTGAAAGGGCGTATTTCTTTTGCTTTGGCGTTTGTGTATTCCGATGTTAAAGCACAGTTGGAGCGTTTGGTTTATAGCGGTTTTCTGCTAAAAACACCGCGTCCATGGCGGCATGAATTGCCGCGTTATTTGTCGGCCATGGTGGTGCGTTTGAATCGGAGCAGCGGGGTGTCGCCGCGGGAACAGATGTACATCGACGAGCTGAACAGCTTTTGGGAGCGTTACGCCAGTAAAGCGGAAAAGTTGCGCAAAGAGCAACGCAGCAGCCCCGAGCTGGAAGCCTACCGGTGGGCCATTGAAGAGTATCGGGTGTCGTTGTTTGCGCAGACACTGGGTGCTAAAGGCGCGGTGTCTGCGAAGCGCTTGGAGAAGCAGTGGGAAGCGATACGGAATCTCTAGCGTGAGCTAGTACAGGTGAGAGGCTCCGTATCGCAGCACATTCGACCGCAACTCAGTGGCGAGTGAACACTTCTTCGAGCGTTTTTGCATCGAGAATGTTCTCGGCCCAGCTTTCCAGCTCAGCGCTGCTGGCTTGGGTCAGCCGCTGTTCAATGGCCGCAGGCAAGGTACCGAATCGATGGGTCAGTAGCTTTTTCAACAGAATAGCTTCGCCTTCCAGTCGACCTTCTTGAATGCCTTCCATTTTCCAGCTTCGTGTCCAGTCTTTTACGCGTTCTGCTAACATGCTCTGTACCTCATGCAATTCCTGTATTTGTGCAAATTCTACACCCGGCAGGCGGCCGGGTAAAAACACTTGTTTTAACCACACTAAAAAAGCCTGCCGAATGCTGCGTTGTTCGGGGTGTTTTACCCATTCCAATAAGGCGTGCAACACACGTTTCACATCATCGGGTTGCTGACAGTTTTCTAACCCGAACAAGGCTGATACTAAATTACGCACTTCCGGTAAAGGGTCGTCGCGGTATTGGCTTTCATCCAGCAACAGGTAGTGAAGTTGGGGTTTGTACTGTTGTAAGCCGCCCGGTACATCGTCGATCAAATCCGCGATGTCGGTAGCGGCGTGCCATGTGCGTTCGCCATTGTATAGCACCAAGGGCAGTACTGGGGGCAGTTTACCCGCCGGGGTGAGTTGATTCTGTTTGTGCAATTCCTGATACAGCAAGCCCAAGTACGTCATGATGCGGACCGCCATGGTGGGGTCAACGGAAGACTGAAACTCCAACATCAAAAACACATACAACCAACGGTCTTCATCTTGCCAGCGGATTTTCCACAAGCAGTCGTTTTGGCGTTTTTTAAGGTGTTTGGTGATGTAGTCGTTTTTTACTGGCTCTAGAGTGTTGAAATCCAGTTGCGCCACCCATGGTTCGTGCACATAACCGCGTAATAGGTCGGCGACCATTTCCGGTTCGCTGAACAGCAGTTTGTAGCTTTCGTCGTGGGCGTTGGTATTCGTATGAGAAATACCGGAGTGCTCCGGCATATCTTGCGGAGTGCGGTTGTCCTTCATGTCTCGTTCCTTGTGTTCGATGTTCAGTTTTACTTTTTGTAGGAGATTCTACAGACCGAGTTTAACGGCATAACGGTGAAATAAAACACTTCATCGGCGTTAAATGTCATGGTTTACGTCATTTTTCTGCAACGGAGTGTCGAACTGACGAGGGTTTTTGGCGTGCTCGTAACCAAAACCGCTCTGGGTGTAGGCGACTGCTCTGAGCATACCCCATGGGTGAGGGTTCACCGGTCAGGTAGCACACCACCTGCTCAGCGGCCAACGCGGAGGACGCCAGGCCTTTTGAGCCTAGCCCGGTGAGCACTGCAAGGCGGGGCCAGAAGTCCTCGGAATGGGCAATAGGGCTTTGTGGATGTTTCCTAGTGGTTTGTATGGGTTGCCGTACCGGACCTGCCATGGGTAAGTAGTCCGGCGTTGTGGCGCGCACCCCGGCGCGTTCGGTAGAAGGCGTGTCGCCTAGAAATGCCGCTACGTCAGGGGCCAACCGAGCCAAGCCCAGCCTGTTTTCCGCGCTGTCCTGTGGCAGAACATTTGTGTGATCGCTGCCGACATCGAACGATGCGCCAAAATGCCACTGGCCATTAATGTCTGCCGGCGTGAGGTAGGTTTCACCACAGAGAACGCACTGATGCGGTGGCTTTTCGGACGTCTGAACCGCTGATACCTGACCGCGCACGGGCTTGATGGGCAAATGGGCGGTGACTGGCCAGCCGTTGCTGTGTTGGCCTGCCGCGATGATCAGGCCGTCCATTCGGAATTCTTGCTGCGATTGTGTGGTGACCACCCATTGAGCTGTCGACGCATCGAATTCAATACCAATAACACTATGCCGAATGTGTTCAATCCCTTGCAACTGCTGTTGGCAATAGGCGTTAGGGGCCAGCCAACCGCCTTGGGGGAAATATAACGCCGGTTGCACAAGGGTTATGCCTGCCAAATCGGAAGCTTCTGCTGCGGATACGGGTCGCATTAACTGCGCAAAAGGATGTTGCGAATTGGCCGCAATGCGTGCGCAACGTTCAAGGGTAGTCAGTTGCAGTAATCCATCGGCATTGCCGGGCCATTCCTGGCCGTGAGCTTGCCAAAGCCGGGTACGGTAACTTAAGGCTTGGGCATAAAATTGGGTGGCTGGGTCGGCTTCGATACCGGGTTTGGCATACACCGCGCCTTGCCCGTTACCGGAAGCGGCAGAGCCGGGCCCATCGGGCGAAAACAGGACAACGTCAAACCCGCGTTGCCGTAATCGCGTGGCCAGTTCTGCAGCGGCTATGCCACTGCCCACAATGCCGACTTGTTGTTGTGATGACAGCGAAGCAGCTAAACGCGGCCAGCGTGGGGTAGGGCTGAGGCGCTGCATCGGCCCATGAAAACCCACAAACCGACCCCGAATCATGGTCCGTTTGTGCCCAAACCCCTGACACTTTTCGACCTTGAATCCTGCAGCGGTCAATTGTTCTCGCACGCCTAGAGCAGCGGTAAAACTGGACAAGGTTGTGCCGGGATGGCTGCACGAAGCCATAGCATTGAATACGGTCGGGCTCCAAAGATCCGCATTCTTCGCCGGGGTGAAACCGTCGAGGAACCAAGCGTCAACGGTAGCGTCCAGATCTTGCAAGCCTTTTGTAGCGTCACCAATGTACAAGGTCAGTTCGGCATCCGCGAAGGAAAAACGGTTCCAACCCGGTGTCAGGCTGTGATACTGCGCTATGAACTCCCGGGCCTCCGGAAAACTGGCCAGCATGGGTTGCCAGAGTGCCGCCATTACATCGGGTGCGAGCGGGTATTTTTCCACGCTGACAAAGTGTAATCGTGCCTGGCGTGGCTGTTCTCGCCATATCTGCCACGTGGTTACAAAATTGAGCCCGGTTCCGAACCCGGTTTCACCAATGGTGAAGAATTCACCTGCGGCGGAAGGAAATCGTTCCGGTAAGCCGTTTTGCGCCAGAAACACATGTTCCGTTTCTGCACGGCCCCCGTCCCGACTGAAGTAGATGTCATCGAAACGAGGGGAGTAGGGCACGCCCTCGCGCCATTGCAGTTCGGCGAACTCCATTAGGAAAGGCTCTGTCTAGGGCTCGATACGCACCGAACGAATGAGCACGGGCTCAACCGGTACGTCTTGGAAGCGCCCGCGATTTCCAGTGGGGACCTTGGCCATTTGATCCACAACGTCCATGCCCTCTACCACTCGACCAAACACGGCATAACCCGCTCGGCCATTGCGATAATCCAAATTCGGGTTGTCGACCAAGTTGATGTAAAACTGCGCTGTGGCACTGTCTGGTGCTTGTGTACGCGCCATGGCAATGGTGCCACGCGCATTGCTCAAACCGTTGTTGGATTCATTGACGATGGGGTCACGCACGGCTTTTTGCTGCATCTCTGCATTAAAACCACCCCCTTGCACCATAAACCCATCGATGATGCGGTGAAAAATCAAGCCGTCGTAGAATTCATCTTCAATGTAGGTAACAAAGTTCTCTGTGGTCACCGGGGCCTGCTCGGCGTCTAACGCGAGGCGAACGGTTCCCAGCGACGTTTCCACGACCACGTTAATGGCGTCGACACCACTGGCAGGCATTGTTGCAGGCCCCGCAGCGGTGGCGGCTGGAGTGTCGCCTTGACTGCAAGCACTGAGCAAACTGGTAAGCAAAAGAGTGGACAGAACTAAGCGTCGAGAAGTGTTAGCCATTGTTGAAAAAAATGCCTCGGTAAAAGAATATCGACATGCGAGAAACGCTTCATGTCATTGATGGAATAGTGCGAGGCAATGTGTAATTCCCATCGCACTTGCATATCGTCGGTGATCCGCCAGATCAGACGCTGGTCGTCGGGCATGGGGTGCAACTTAGCCAGTTCACTGGCGTAGCGCCCCGCCCATTCTACGATGTCAAAATGGGTGTAGCGCGAGGCTGACCCTTTATGCCCTTCGCGCAACAATTCATGGAGACAGTCCGGTGAAAAGGGCCGCTCTATGGTCACTTGCTTCCAGGGCATAAACGTTTATGCCCAACCGTCAGAACGGCGGCGCTTCACCAATGACGGTAGGATCAAGCCGAGCAACAAGCCCAAGATAACCAAACCACCACCGGCCAGCATACGCCACTGGCTGCTGCTTGCTTCTAAGTCTTCATTGCGACGGCGCAAGGTGTCGGTTTCGCTTTCCAGTACCCGATTCCGGCTCACCAGTTCGCGGTTGCGCTCGTCCAGCAAAATGGCGTTGCTCGAGATTTCCCGGATGCGCTCCACTTCGGCCAGCGCATCGTCGCGCTCTTGCTCAATGGATTGATACAAAGAATCCACCGCTAAGCGGTCGTCCCGCAATTCGTTAAAGCGGGTTTGCAGTTCGTTGTATTGTGTGCGTAACGCATTCAACTCGTTCTGCGCCGCGGTTAAGCGGTCGCGCGCAATGGGTTGTGCCACGACGAACTGCGACTGCAACCAGCCTTCTTGGTTGTTGAAGCGTACAAAAGACCACGTATTGTCTTCGTTGGTATCCAGCAGAGTTAACTGTGACCCACTGGGGATGCCAGCATTGATGATGCGATATTCAATGCTGGGGCCGGTACGCAAAGGCACCCGAAGTTCGTCACCGATGTAACGGGTAGCTGACTGCGCACTGACCTGAACCGCCAGAGCAAATGTACAGATGAAAACAAGCGTTTTGAAAATTGAGGTATTTGCAAACAAGGTCATGGCCATACTTTTTTGAAAGGTTTAACGGTAACGCTGGCGTATACGCCAGCAGCGATGTAAGGGTCGGCCTCGGCCCACGACTGAGCGTCGGCTAAGGATTCAAATTCTGCCACAATCAAGGATCCGGTAAAGCCAGCGTCGCCCGGATCTTCAGCATCGATGGCAGGCAATGGCCCGGCCAGCAATAAACGACCCTCATTTTTTAAGATTTCCAAGCGCGCTACGTGAGCCGGTCGTGCCGTTTGACGCAACGGTAAGCTTTCTGCAACGTCTTCTGCGTAAATGCTGTAATACATAATGTGTTCTTATGACTCATTTCACGGGTCTCAGGAGCAGCAATATGCCCTAAAACGATGATAAAGGGTAAGCATTCTTCGGCTGATGCCGTATACTGCGCACCCACAGTATTTAGAGTGGCAATCGTAATGGTTGCCCAGTGTAATCACCATGCTTGAACCTGTCCACGCCCTTGCCGATCCGCGTTACGATGCGGTGGATTTGCATTGCCACAGCCTACATTCCGACGGAGCCTTACCCATTGCCACTTTGTTGGAACGCGCCGAGCACGCACAATTGCATTTTTTCAGCGTCACTGATCATGACACACTCCAAGGCCAGGCAGAAGCCTTGGCGATGGCTGAACATTGCAATCTGAACTACATAACAGGGGTAGAATGGTCGGCGGTTTGGGGCAGTTATTTGGTTCATGTGGTCGGACTGGATTTTGATCCCGAAGCGCCCGCCAGTGTAGCGGCCGTTGAACAGCAAGCCCGGTCTCGTCGTCGCCGTGCACAGCGTATCGCGAGCAAACTAGAGCGTGAAGGCTACACCGGCGTAAAAGAGTGGTTGAGTACCCAAACGAACGTGGAGTCCATCGGGCGTCCTCATATCGCCGCTTTTTTGGTGGCTTCTGGTCAGGCAAAGAGTTCGGCTCACCTCTTTAAAAGCGTATTAGGAGCTGGCAAAGTAGGGGACGTTAAAACCGAATGGCCAGACTTGCGGGATGTGGTGTCGTGGATACGCGACGCGGGTGGTCAGGCGGTGCTGGCGCATCCGCACCGATACAAAATGACGCGTACCAAACGCGGCCAAATGGTGGCCGATTTTGCGGCCTACGGTGGGCAGGCGATTGAAATAGGCGTGCCGGGCGTGCTGCCGGAAATGCGCCAACATTTGGTGGCCTTGGCGCAAGAACATGCGTTGATGGGTTCGTCAGGCAGCGATTTCCACCACGATGAGCAGCGTTGGTTAAGCCTGGGAAAAGTGCCCCCCTTACCCAAAGACATTACACCGGTATGGACTCGGTTCCGTACCGCATGAACAGAGATTTAGCATGAGCCAGTTTTTTGCCATACATCCGGAAACTCCGCAGTTACGGTTGATTCGCCAAGCCGTGCAGATCATTCGCAACGGTGGTGTGATCGCCTACCCGACCGATTCAGGCTATGCCTTGGGGTGTCACCTTGGCGACAAAGCAGCAGTAGACCGCATTCGGTCGATTCGTCAGATTGATGACAGTCACCATCTGACACTGATCTGCCGCGATTTGTCAGAGTTGGCCACCTATGCCAAAGTCGAAAATACCGCCTTTCGTCTGTTGAAGAACAACACGCCGGGGCCCTATACCTTTATTTTGAATGCGTCGCGTGAAGTACCGCGCCGTTTGATGCACCCGAAAAAGCGTGAAATTGGTCTGCGTATTCCTGAGCATCCGATCACGCAAGCGTTATTGGAGGAACTGGGTGAGCCGCTGCTGAGCACCTCATTGATTATGCCTGGCGAAGAAGAGCCCCGCGTTGAGGCCTGGGATATTCGTGAAACCTTAGAGCACAGTTTGGACTTGGTGATTGATGGTGGTTATTGTGGCTTTATCCCCACGACCGTGATCAGTATGTTGGATGATGTTCCCTCCGTATTGCGCGCCGGTGCGGGTGACACCAGCCCCTTTGAGTAACGCTATGACCGAACAGAACGCCCGCCCGCCCGCCGAGGATTCTGTACCCTTGCCACCCAAAGGGTTGGCGGCCTTGCGTGATGTTGCCCGACAAGAGCAGGGTGAGTTGCCCTTTGCCGTGGTCATGGGGGAAGTGTATACCGATGTGCCGCAGGATCTGTATATCCCACCGGAAGCGCTGGAAGTGTTCCTACAGGCCTTTGAAGGGCCACTTGACCTGTTGCTGTATCTGATTAAGAAGCAAAACCTCGACATTCTCGACATCAACGTGTTCGAGATTGCCCGGCAATACGCCGCTTACGTCGATTTAATGATGGATCTGCAATTAGAGCTGGCCGCTGAATACCTGGTGATGGCCGCCATGTTGGCGGAAATCAAGTCACGGATGCTGTTGCCACGTCGGGAAGACGATGAGGAGGAAGACGGTGATCCGCGGGCGGAATTGATCCGTCGCTTGCAGGAATATGAACAATTTCGAGAAGCGGCGGAGCGGTTGGATGCTTTGCCAAGGCAGGAACGGGAGTTTTTTGTGAGCCCCGGTGAGCATGTTGCCGCCGGTGGTCAGCAACATCCACCCGTCAGTTGGATGGAAGTGTTGCTGGCCATGAAGCACGTCAGTCAGCGTGAAGCCATGTTCGAACAGCACCACGTTACGCGCGAAGCCTTGTCAACGCGTGACCGCATGAACTATTTGTTGGACCTGCTGACGACCCGAGATGTGGTGGCACTGACCGACTTGTATCGTCCCGAAGAAGGTCGGCAAGGTGTCGTGGTAAGCTTTTTAGCGATGATGGAATTGACCAAGGAAAACCAGGTGGAAGTGCTGCAAAATGAGCTCTTTGGCCCGGTGCATATGCGAGCAAAAGTGCATGAGTGATGACACCTTTGATACCAACCCGAATTTAGGTTTTGCGGCCTTTCCTGATGCGGAGAGCGCGCACTTGCAAGTGGTAGAAGCGGCCTTGTTTGCCAGTGGTCGCCCACTGAGCATAGACGATTTGCGTGCCCTGTTTGGTGATGATTTGCCGCTCAGCGGGCGTGATATCCAACATCTGCTCAGTCGGCTGGAAGCACAGAATGACCAGCGGGGTATCGAGCTGGTGAAGGTCGGGCGTGGCTATCGCTACCAAACAAAAAGCGGTTTGCACCCATGGCTGTCGCGCCTGTGGGAGGAGCGGCCGAAAAAATACAGCCGCGCGTTATTGGAAACCTTGGCGTTAATTGCCTATCGTCAACCCATTACGCGTGGTGAAATAGAGGATGTGCGTGGCGTGTCGGTCGCGAGTAACATCGTACGCACGTTATTAGAGCGTGAATGGGTTAAAGTAGTGGGGCATCGTGATGTGCCGGGTCGGCCTGCGTTGTTCGCCACCACCAGTACCTTTTTGGACTACTTTGGCCTCGCATCGCTCGATGATCTTCCGCCTTTGTCTGAAATTAAAACGCTGGCGGAACTGGAACCTGAACTGGAGTTTGAAGAGTTGGACGAGGTGGACAAAGAAGTCTCCTTCAGTGCCATGCTGGCCCGGTTAAAAGAAGAGGAAGCGCAAGAAAAAGACACTGCCTTGGATGACGAATTGCACGAACACTGGCAGATGTTGGATGAATTAAATGATCAATTTGAATCCCGGTTGCGCGCCCCACAAGACGCCGACGAGGACGAAGATGCCGCAACCCACGAACGGGAAACGCCAGATGCGCGGCCCGAAACGCCGGTTGCACAACATGAGGCTGCGTTAACGGACGCGGAAAAACTCGCCATTATTGAACAAAAGTTGGCTCAGCAGGCCAGCTTACTGGAGCAAAAGAGCACCGATGACAACGGACAAACCAAAGAAGACTGAGTCGAAAAAACCTTCGGCACAGGCCAAAAAACTGCACGTCAAAACCGGAGCGGATAAATCTGCACCGGCTAAGCCGATGCCCGCTAAGCTCGCCACCAGTGACGCGCCGACGAGCGAAAAGCTGCAAAAAGTATTGGCCCGTGCCGGATTGGGCTCGCGGCGTGAAATGGAAACCGCCATTGAAGCTGGTCGTGCTTCCGTAAACGGTAAAGTGGCTAAGTTAGGTGACCGAGTGACCGCGAAAGATCGAATCATGATGGATGGTCGGGCGGTCGAAACCCAAGCCACCTATCGCCGAGTGTTGGTGTACAACAAGCCTGAAGGGGAAGTCTGTACGCGGCAAGATCCCGAAGGCCGACCCACGGTGTTCGACCGTTTGCCACCCGCAGGGCAGGGGCGTTGGATTTCCATTGGTCGTTTGGACATCAATACCTCAGGCTTGCTGCTCCTGACGACGGACGGTGAACTGGCGAACCGCCTGATGCATCCGTCGTCCCAGGTTGAGCGCGAATACGCCGTGCGCGTGCTGGGCGCGGTCAATCCGGATATGGTGAAAGCCATGCACGAAGGCGTCATGCTGGAAGATGGCCTCGCACGCTTTACCGATATTCAAGAGTTTGGTGGTTCCGGTGCAAACGTTTGGTTCCATGTGGTGATTATGGAAGGGCGCAATCGTGAAGTGCGCCGTCTTTGGGAGTCACAAGGGGTTAAAGTCAGTCGCTTGAAACGCGTGCGCTACGGCAATGTCTTTATGGATTCTGACCTCCGTATGGGGCAGTGGAAAGAACTGGATCAAAAGGTGATCGATACTCTGGCCGCTTCGGTGGATTTGCCACCGGTAAAATTGCCCAGCTTGGACCATAAGACGCAAGAACAAACAGAACGCTTGCAGAAGAAACGTGCGGGTGTTGGGGTGGCGGCAAAACCGGTCAAGCCAGCCGGACGCCGACGCGAGTCCATGCGTGAAGACACGACGCCGGAGCGCGTGAAACGCGGGCGTCGCTAAGACGCCCTAGAACGTTGGGTTTAAGCCGGGGCGCATTCAATTTTGTTGCGCCCTTTTTCTTTTGCACAGTACATCGCCCGGTCAGCCCGTTTGATCAAGTCGTCGGCGCTCATGTTGGGCGCAAACTCGGAAATGCCTATGCTGGCCGTTACGTGCGGCTCGGAGGCACTGCCTTGATGAGATACCTCAATGCTTTGCCGGATTCGTTCGCCAATAATGACCGCTTGCGCCAACGAGGTGTCGGACAACACGATTAAAAATTCTTCTCCACCCAGTCGAAACACCGCATCCACCGAGCGCATGGACTGCTCAATGTATTCCGCCACCGTGCACAGCACGTCATCACCTTTGGCGTGCCCGTAAATGTCGTTAATGGCTTTAAATTTATCGATGTCGAGCATCAAGACCGTTAATGGGCGGCCATAGCGGCGTGCCAGCTCGATTTCCCGGTCCAGAGCATTGTTCATGGCCAGCCGGTTACCAACACCCGTAAGCGGGTCAGTCATGGCCGAACGGAGCGCTTCACGGTATTGCAAACCGTTGCGTACCGGATAAATAAAGAGATCGAGCAAGGATTCCAAACGCGCCAGCTCGGTTTCATTGAAACGTTTGCGGCGCGAAAAGGTAATTTCGCCAAAATATTGTTGTTGCGTGTTCAAGCGGTAACTTGCCCGGTGTTTTTCCAAACTGCCGTATTGTAGATCAACCCCAAAGCTGGGGTGTGCATAGGTGAGACCCTCCACCAGCACAGCGGACTGCACTTCATCGAAGAAGTACTGCACGATTTGTTCGAGTTCCAAGGTGGTTTGCGACAAGCTGGAAATACGCAAGCGTAATTCACGTAAAAACGACGTGCCCGGTTCACGGGCCATTTCTTGAGGTCGTTTTACATCGAGTGGCGTCACTTTCTTACGCCGCGACGAGTTCCCCGAAGAAGATGAAATGGTCATGGTTACGTTACCTGCTAATCACATTACCGGTCTTAGAGCGAAAGTCATGCCACTTCGCTTGGTAAGCGAATGATTTAACAAAACGCCGGTCTTAGCGTGTTTTAGCGGGTTGCTTAACGCGGAGAGAAGGAAAAAAGCGGCAAAGATGCCGCTTGAGCGGTCGATTTGGCGGCAGAGGATTGCCGCCGCCGGATTTACAACCTCAGCTTGAGAAAAGGAGATTCATTCGTTGTGCTCAAAACCGCAGAGGCGAAAAGCTGACTAGGCAAAAATGGCCAAGGAAGCGCAGCTTACTGATAGTAAGAGAGCATTTCGAGACCATTTTTAACAACGTCAGCTTGAGAAAAGGCGATTTTGAGCGTTATTGAGCGTCGAAACTGAGGCCATTCGTCCCCGTACAATGCTTACTCATCAAATACACCATCAACCCATTATGCGTCTCCGGCGCGGGCACGGTATTAATGTCCTCACCCGGATAAGCTGTAGCACGCATTTGCGTGCGGGTACGCCCTGGATTCACCACGTTGACACAAAAGTCGGGGTGTTGTGTGACTTCTTGCGCCAATACTTGCGCAAAGCCCTCTACCGCAAATTTACTGGCCGCGTAGGCACCCCAGTAGGCTCGACCTTCACGCCCGACACTGGACGATAAAAAGATCACCCGCGGCGATTCGGCGGCATGCAATACCGGTAGCAGCGCTTTGGTTAAATGAAAGGCGCCGTGGACGTTGATCTTAAACACCGTTTCCCACGCTTCGTGGTTGTAGTTGCTCAAGGGTGTGCGCTGACCCAGCACGGCGGCGCAGTGTACCAAGCCATCGAGTGCGCCAAACTGCTGCCCAATGGCCGCGGCCATCTGGTGATAGGTTTCGATCTCCGCTTTTTCCAGGTCGAACGGCATCAATAGTGGTTCCGGATACCCGGCCTCGACAATGGCGTCATAGGTGTGTTGCAGCTTGGCGAGCGTACGCCCGAGCAGAATAACGGTGGCCCCCAGACTGGCGTAGGCAAGGGCGGTGGCGGCACCAATGCCAGCGCCAGCGCCGGTAACCAGAATGGTTTTTTCCCGCAGCAGATCGTGCTCCGGGGCGAAGTCGTGTAGGTCCATGCGGGCTACGTTGGAGCTCATAAGCAATTCCTTAAGGGTTATCTTTGCGCACATGCACCATGTAATTGACGGATACATCCGGCGCGAGTTTGTACGTCCGTGTGATGGGGTTGTAGGTCAGGCCGATTTCATCCTGCAATTCGAAATTAAACGCCCGGCACCACGACAACAATTCGCTGGGGCGAATGAATTTTTTGAATTCATGGGTGCCGCGGGGCACGAGGTTCAGGAGGTATTCTGCCCCGACAATCGCAAACGCAAAGGCTTTAGGGTTGCGGTTTAGGGTCGAAATGAACAAATCGCCACCGGGTTTTAACAGTCGCTGGCACTGTTCAATGATGGCCATTGGGTCGGGCACATGTTCGAGCATTTCGAGGCAGGTAATAACATCGTACTGGCCTTCATGCTCCGCGCCTAAAGCCTCTATGCCGGTCAGTTGATAGCGCAGATTAGGCACTTGATGCTGCTCTGCATGCGCCTGGGCGACTTGAATGGCAACCTCACTGAGGTCGATACCCAAGACATCCGCGCCGCGGTAGGCCATGGCTTCGGCCATTAGACCGCCACCACAGCCAACATCCAGCCAGCGTTTACCCGCTACACCGCCACAGCGGTCTTCAATGTAACCGGCCCGTAGCGGATTTATTTCGTGCAGCGGTTTGAATTCGCTTTCGGGATCCCACCAGCGCGCGGCAACATCGTTAAATTTGGCGACCTCTAACGGGTCTGCATTAGACATTACGGGCCTCCTGTATGCGCTGCTGCCAGGCTTTGGCTTTATGCGCAATGGCGTGTACATCCAAGGTCAGTAATTCACGGTCCGCCAATACGCGCTGTCCGTTAATCCAGACATCGCTGACCTGATTACGGCTGGTGGCGTATGCGACGTGGGATACGGGGTCGTACATCGGCAGGCTTTCAATTTCACTGAAATCTAGGGCGATCACATCGGCCCATTTGCCGACTTCCAGCGAGCCGAGTTTGTCACCTAAGCGCAACGCCTTCGCAGCATTGATGGTCGCGGCTTCAAGGGCGGCGTGGGCGGGCAGGGCTTCGGCATTGCCGCTGGCCGCTTTAGCCAGAATGGCAGCGGTACGCAGTTCACTCAGCATATCCAAGTCGTTGTTTGATGCTGCGCCGTCGGTACCGATGGTGACGTTCACACCCGCTTTTTGCAGTTTTTCGATAGGGCAAAAGCCGCTGGCCAGCTTTAAGTTGGATTCCGGGCAATGCACGACGGTTGCGCCGCTGTCGGCAATCATCTTGATGTCGGCGTCGTCGAGGGCGGTCATGTGCACACACTGCATACGCGGGCTTAACAAGCCGAGTTCTTGCAGGCGGGCGATGGGGCGCTTGCCATGCAATTTAATGCCGTCATCCACTTCGCCCTGTGTCTCATGTACGTGCATTTGAATCAGCAGGTCGTGTTCTTCGGCGGCCGCAACAATTTTGCGGAACGGCTCGTCGGAGACAGTATAGGGAGCGTGTGGTCCTAGCGACACCATGACTTGCTCGTGGCCTTTAAACTGTTTGGCCAGCGCCAACCCTTTTTCCAAGTGCTCATCGGGCGTTTTAGCCCAATTGGTGGGGAAGTCGATGATCGGGAAACACAGTTGCGCCCGAATCCCACTATTGATGATGGTGTTGGTGGTGGCTTCGGCAAAGAAATAGTTATCGGCATAAAAGGTGGTGCCGCAGCGCAGCATTTCTGCAATGGCGAGTTCAGTACCATCGCGGGCGAAATCTGCGCTCACCCATTGGCCTTCCGCTGGCCAGATGTGGTCGTTCAACCAGCTCATCAATGGCAGGTCATCGGCCATACCGCGAAAATACGCCATGGCGGCGTGGCCGTGCATGTTGATCAATCCCGGCATCAAAACGTGCTCGGCCAGTTCCAGCTCTTCCGTGGCGGTGAATTGCGCACGGGCTTGTTCGGTAGGCAGAATGGCCGCAATCAGGTTGTCTCTGATCGCCAGCGAGTGATGTTGCAATACCGTTTTCTCGGCATTGACGGTGATGATCCAGCCTGCGTGGATGAGCGTGTCGACGGAAGTCATAAGTGATGGTATCCAAAAGATCGTAAAGTGCAGAAGGATACTGATTACCACGTGGCGAGGCCAGTCTTCTGATGAATTGTTGCGCAACGAGTCAAATTTGGCGACCTTGCTGTTTGCATCATTTCTAACACTCCCTAATGCATTGATTTGTGGTACTATTCGCGGAATTTTGCGGGGCATGCGACAGACAGCTGTGTGCCACAGTTAGATAATAATGATACCTGACAGGTGGCCTCCTTTGGGCCACCGTTCAACGGGGACAATAGGAACTAATGCATGGGCGGTCTAGCCAAAGAAATTCTCTCGGTCAACATCGAAGAAGAACTGAAACAGTCGTACCTTGACTATGCCATGTCGGTCATTGTGGGTCGGGCCTTGCCTGATGTGCGTGACGGCCTAAAGCCGGTGCACCGGCGCGTTTTGTTTGCCATGAATGTCTTGGGCAACGACTGGAACAAAGCCTATAAAAAGTCGGCCCGTGTGGTCGGTGACGTGATCGGTAAATACCACCCGCACGGCGACTCTGCCGTGTATGAAACCATTGTTCGTATGGCTCAACCATTTGCTATGCGCTACACCTTGGTCGACGGGCAGGGGAACTTCGGGTCGGTCGATGGCGATTCTGCAGCGGCCATGCGTTACACCGAAATTCGGATGGACAAGTTCGCCCACGAACTGTTGGCGGACTTGGATAAAGAAACCGTCGACTACGTCCCCAACTATGATGGCACCGAGCAAATTCCCGAAGTATTACCGACCAAAATTCCCAACCTGTTGGTGAACGGTTCGGCGGGTATCGCCGTGGGCATGGCGACCAACATCGCTCCGCACAACTTAACGGAAGTCATCAACGCCTGTTTGGCTTTGATCAAAGATTCCACCATTGATATCGATGGTTTGATGGAATACATCCCAGCGCCGGACTTTCCTACCGGCGGCTTCATTTATGGCCGCTCGGGCATTGTGGATGCGTACCGTACGGGCCGTGGTCGGGTTTATATTCGGGCTAAGTCGCACGTTGAAACCAATGACCGGTCAGGTCGTGAAACGCTGGTAATTACCGAGATTCCTTACCAAGTCAACAAAGCGAAGTTGATTGAAAAAATTGCTGACTTGGTGAAAGAAAAGAAAATAGAAGGCATTGCCGAACTGCGCGACGAGTCAGACAAGGACGGTATGCGCATCGCCATTGAAATCAAACGTGGCGACATGGCAGAAGTGGTGTTGAACAATTTATATGCGCAAACGCCCATGGAGTCGGTTTTTGGCATCAATGCCGTGGCTTTGGTCGATGGCCAACCACGCACCCTGAATCTGAAGGATTTCTTAGAAGCCTTTATCCGCCACCGCCGTGAAGTGGTAACGCGCCGGACCTTGTTCGAGCTGCGCAAAGCGCGGGCGCGGGGCCATGTGTTGGAAGGCTTAGCCATTGCCTTGAGCAACATCGACCCGGTGATTGAACTCATAAAATCCTCTCCCGGTACCGCCGAAGCAAAAGAACGCTTGATGGCGCGTGGTTGGGAAATGGGTGATGTGTCCGGCATGTTGGAACGTGCCGGCGCCGATGCTTGCCGTCCGGAGGATTTAGAAGAAGGGCTGGGTGTACGGGACGGACGTTATTATCTGTCGATGACCCAAGCACAAGCCATTCTGGACCTGCGTCTGCAAAAACTGACCGGTTTGGAACATGAAAAACTGATCAATGAATACAAGCAAATCATTGAAGACATCGGTGAGTTGCTGCGTATTTTGGGCAGTGAAGCGCGCTTGATGGAAGTCATCGAAGGTGAATTGATTTCAATTCGTGATGAATTTGGTGACGAACGGCGCACGGAAATCGTTGAGAATCGTGAAGATTTCTCAATGGAAGATTTGATTAACGAAGAAGATATGGTGGTGACCATATCCCACAGTGGTTACGCGAAAACACAACCGCTCACCGCCTACCAGGCGCAGCGCCGGGGTGGCCGAGGTAAGTCTGCCTTAGGGGTTAAAGATGAAGACTTCGTCGATATGCTTTTGGTCGCCAGCACGCACGATACTCTGCTGTGTTTCACCGATTTAGGCCGTGTTTTTTGGTTGAAGGTGTACCAGATTCCACCGGCAGGCCGTCAGTCGCGCGGTCGACCGCTAGTGAACTTACTGTCGTTGGGTGAAAATGAGCGGGTTACTTCGATCTTGCCGGTCCGTGAATTCACGGCGGACCATTTTGTCTTCATGGCTACCTCTGCGGGTACAGTGAAAAAAACCAGTCTGGAAGCCTTTGCGCGTCGTCGTTCATCCGGCTTGATTGCACTGGCCTTGGATGAAGGCGACCATTTGGTGCAAGCCGCCGTCACACATGGTGACAACGACATCATGCTGTTTTCGCAATTTGGTAAGGCAGTGCGGTTCCATGAGTCTTCGGTACGTGAAATGGGCCGTACAGCGCGCGGTGTGCGCGGCATCAAATTAGCCGACGGCGACAAATTGATTTCGCTCATTCTGCCGGACAACGAATTGACCGTCTTGACCGTGTCGGAGAAGGGTTACGGCAAGCGCACCCAAACAGCTGAATTCCCGGCCAAGAGCCGTGCCACGCAGGGCGTTATTGCCATGGTGGTGAATGATCGCAATGGCCCATTGGTGGCGGCGCGGCAGATGGGTGATGGGGAAGAGGTCATGCTGATTTCCGATCAAGGCACCTTGGTTCGTACCCGGGGCGATGAGATTTCTGTGTTGAGCCGGAATACACAGGGTGTGCGCATCATTCGTTTGTCGGATGAAGAAAAACTGGTGGGTGTGGACTGCATTGCCGAGCCTGAGGAAGTAGAAGGCGCAGAAATGCTGGATGCCGATGGCAACATCATTCAAGTAGAAGACAATGATGTGGCGTCAGACACCGAAGAGCCTAACGAAGATTAGCGTGGAGTCGAGATAACGATCATGGCAACGAAGCCAACGAACAACCCAGAACTGCTCAAGTTGCGTGATGAGATAGATGGCATCGATGCGGAAATTCAGCGCCTGATCAACGCTCGCGCCGAATGTGCGCAACGCGTAGCCGAGGTGAAGTTGGAGGCTCGTAAGTCGGGCCTTGAGGATGCCGTATTCTATCGCCCGGAGCGCGAAGCACAGGTGTTGCAGCGCGTCATGGCACGCAATAGCGGCCCGCTCGACAATGAGGACATGGCAAAGCTGTTTCGTGAAATCATGTCGGCGTGCTTGGCGCTTGAAAAGCCGGTGGAAGTGGCGTATCTCGGCCCTGAAGGCACCTTCACGCAGCAGGCGGCAATGAAGCACTTTGGGCAATGGGCAAAAACGAAGCCTTTGCTGGCGATTGATGAAGTGTTCCGCGAAGTGGAAGCCGGGGCGGTAAATTACGGTGTCGTGCCGGTAGAAAACTCAACCGAAGGTGTGGTGAATCACACCTTGGATACGTTCTTGAACTCCAATTTGAAAATCTGTGGTGAAGTGGAACTGCGCATTCACCAACATTTGATGATTGGCAAAAACACCCAACAAAAAGCTATCTCACGCGTGTATTCGCATCAGCAGTCCTTGGCGCAATGCCGTAAATGGCTGGATGCGCATATGCCGCATGTTGAGCGTATTGCGGTGAACAGCAATGCCGAAGCCGCCAAGCGTGTGCATTCTGAGTGGAATGCCGCCGCCATTGCCGGTGAAATGGCGGCCGAATTGTATGATTTGGATATTATTCACCAGAAGATTGAAGACCGACCAGACAACTCCACGCGCTTCCTGATTATTGGTCAGCAATACGTGCAGCCCAGTGGTAATGATAAAACCAGCTTGATCGTTTCCATGCGTAACGGCCCGGGCGTCTTGTTCAACTTGTTGGAAGCCTTCAGCAAGCACAGTATTGATATGACCCGTTTGGAAACCCGTCCGTCGCCCAGCGGTAGTTGGGCTTATGTGTTTTTCATCGACTTTAAAGGTCATTTAGAAGAAGAGCATGTACAGAAAGCTATGCTGGAAGTGCGTGAGCGGGCGGTAGAAGTGAAAGTGCTGGGTTCGTATCCGATGGCTGTATTGTAAGGCTTGATGATGACGTTATTAGAGGGAAAAACGGTAGGGATTGTTGGCCTTGGTCTGATCGGTGCTTCGTTGGCCGCCGCCTTGCGGTCCAGAGCAGTACCCTTGCGCCGCGTGGGTTTTGATCTCTCGTCCGATACCACGAGCAAGGCTTTGCATTTGGGCTTGGTCGATGTGGTTGCAGAGGATTTGCATACGCTCTGCAATGAGGCAGATATCGTTGTGTTAGCGGTACCTGTGCTTGCAGTACCCGGTGTATTGGCGGCAATGGCTCCGCATTTGCTGAATGGGGAAACTCTGCTGACGGATGTGGGTAGTGTGAAGGGTAGTTTGATCGCTGCCGTACAGTCCGTGTTTGGTGAACTGCCGCCTTGGCTGGTACCCGGTCATCCCATTGCGGGAGGCGAGCGCAGCGGCGTGGATGCAGCGAACCCAGAATTGTTTGCCCGTCATCAGGTTATTCTCACCCCGCACGAATTCAGCGATTTTAGCGCCATCGAAACCATCACCGAGCTGTGGCAAAGTGTTGGCGCCGACATTCAAATGATGAGTGTGGAGCGGCACGACGAAGTGCTGGCGGCGACGAGTCACCTGCCTCACTTACTGGCCTTTTCGTTGGTTGATACCTTGGCCCAGGAGTCTGAGAAATACGAAATATTTCATTATGCGGCGGGCGGATTCCGCGACTTTACGCGCATTGCCGCCAGTGACCCTACCATGTGGCATGACATCTTTTTGTCAAACGACAAAGCTACATTAACCGTGCTCGACCACTACATCGAGCACCTACAAGGCGTCCGGAAGGCATTGCAAACGCACGATGGCGCTACGCTGAAACAGATATTTACGCGCGCAAAAAAGGCGCGTGACTACTTTTCATCCATACTTGAACAACGTGCTAGGTAAGTTTAATGACGGTTTTTATGGATCAAAACGCCCCTGTACTCACGATTGATGGCCCCAGTGGCTCGGGCAAAGGTACAGTCAGTACGCTCTTAGCGCGTGAACTGGGGTGGCATTTTTTGGACTCAGGTGCGTTGTATCGTTTAACGGCGCTCTGCGCGTTAAGTCATGGTGTTAGCTTGGACCAGGAATCCGATGTAGCGGTTCTGGCCGAGCATCTGGACATTCGCTTTGATGTTGAACGTGGGTCTGTTTTTTTAGAAGGCGACGATGTAACACGTGAATTACGTACGGAGAAAACCGGTGCAGCGGCTTCGCGGGTAGCGGCTTATCCGGCGGTGCGTCACGCCTTGTTAGCACGCCAACGTGCCTTTCGTACGGCACCGGGTCTGGTGGCAGATGGCCGTGATATGGGTACGGTGGTGTTTCCCGATGCGACCTTGAAAATATTTCTGACCGCCAGCTCCGAAGAACGTGCGCGCCGGCGCTATGAGCAACTGCGTGACAGCGGCGTAGGCACCAGTTATGACGAGGTATTGTCGGAAGTTATTGCCCGTGACGAGCGCGACAGTTCACGCGCTGCCTCGCCATTAATTCCGGCAAACGATGCACGCCTGCTTGACAGTACACACCTGTCAGTGGATGAAGTGATCGATGCCATTCGAGTTGATCTGCAAAAGCTGAAGCTGATCGGATAAAAATCCGCTAAAACCCTTTAAATCACTGGCACAATATGTAAAATACGCACCTCCCTGAAAAAGGGTTAGGTGTGTTCTTACATTGCTCTTATCCAGCCCCGAGCCGTAGCGAACACTTTGTTGGATTGACCCGGGCGAGCTGGCGCACGGAAAAGCTTGTCGACCAAGCCGTTGATCGATTAGGAAAATTTAACCATGAGCGAAAGCTTTGCAGATCTTTTCGAAGAAAGTTTAAAGACCATTGATATGGTTCCCGGTTCTATTGTTACTGGTGTTGTTGTAGCCATTGATGATGACTGGGTCACTATCCATGCTGGCCTGAAGTCAGAAGGCGTTGTTCCCCGCGTTCAATTTTTGAGCGAAGCAGGCGAACTGGAAGTCAGCATTGGCGACGAAGTTAAAGTAGCACTGGACGCAGTGGAAGACGGCTGGGGTGAAACCCGTCTGTCGCGCGAGAAAGCCAAGCGTGCAGAAGCCTGGATTGATCTGGAAAAAGCCCACGAAGCTGATGAAGTGGTCATGGGTATCATCAACGGCAAAGTGAAAGGTGGTTTCACGGTAGACGTGAAAACCGTTCGTGCGTTCTTGCCAGGTTCACTGGTTGACGTACGTCCAGTGCGCGATACCGCTCACTTGGAAGGCAAAGAACTCGAATTCAAAGTTATCAAGCTCGACAAGAAACGCAATAACGTGGTGGTATCACGTCGCGCGGTTCTGGAGTCTGCTAACTCGCAAGAGCGCGAAGAATTGTTGGCTAACCTGCAAGAAGGCCAGAGCGTTAAAGGTATCGTTAAAAACCTTACCGATTACGGCGCATTCGTTGATTTGGGCGGCGTAGATGGTCTGTTGCACATCACCGACATGGCGTGGAAGCGCATCAAGCATCCGTCTGAAATCGTAGCTGTTGGCGACGAGATCGACGTTAAAGTATTGAAGTTCGACCGTGAGCGTAACCGCGTTTCCTTGGGTCTGAAGCAATTGGGTGAAGATCCATGGGTTGATATCAAAGCCCGTTACCCAGAAGATTCTGTGGTTAAGGCTAAGGTAACAAACTTGACCGATTACGGCTGCTTCGCAGAACTGGAAGAAGGCGTTGAAGGTTTGGTTCACGTATCTGAAATGGATTGGACCAACAAGAACATCCACCCATCGAAAGTTGTACAAGTGGGTGATGAAGTTGAAGTTATGGTACTGGACATTGACGAAGAACGTCGTCGTATTTCTCTGGGTATCAAGCAAACGCAAATCAACCCATGGGAAGATTTCGCACAGAGCTTCACGAAAGGCGACCGCGTGAAGGGCACCATCAAGTCCATCACTGATTTCGGTATCTTCTTGGGTCTGGACGGCGGCATTGACGGTCTGGTTCACTTGTCAGACATCAGCTGGCACGAAACCGGTGAAGACGCTGTACGTAAGTACAAGAAAGGCGACGAACTGGAAACCATCATCCTGTCTGTTGATCCAGAGCGTGAGCGCATTTCATTGGGCATTAAGCAAATGGAAAGCGATCCGTTTGCTGAGTACGTGAGCATCAATGACAAAGGCACCATCGTTACCGGTAAAGTGGTTGAAGTAGACGCTAAAGGCGCTTCTGTTGAACTGGCAGAAGACGTAGTAGCGGTACTGAAAGCCTCTGAAATCAGCCGTGACCGTGTAGAAGATGCACGTAACGTACTGAAAGAAGGCGACGAAGTAGAAGCCAAAATCATCAGCGTTGACCGTAAGAACCGCGTTGTTACCTTGTCGATCAAACAGAAAGACATGGCTGACGAGAAGCAAGCGGTACGCGAGCTGAAAGATAAGTCGCAAGACGTTGCAGGTCCTACCACCATTGGTGATTTGATCAAGCAGAAGATGCAAGATCAGTCGTAAGGCGATCACATCTGGATATCGCTGATAACCGCTTATGCGTTATCAGCATACCGAGTAAAAAACCGGCCTTGGCCGGTTTTTTTATGTTCGTATCGGCAGCAAAAGATGACAGAGTTATTTCAACCGGTTCATAAAAAACATAAAAAACGCTTAAAAATTAGACTGTTGCGTTTCTGGCGTGTCTGGCTTACTCTTTATTCCGACTTTGCGGTCACCCTATGTAGGAGGAACAATGACAAAGTCGGAATTGATAGAGCGCATCACGGAGCGGCAGCCCCATTTATCCGCCAAGGATGTGGAACTCGCCATCAAAACAATTCTAGAACACATGTCGGAAGCACTTTCTGACGGTGAACGTATTGAAGTGCGCGGCTTTGGCAGCTTCTCGTTGCATTACCGTTCTGCGCGCCAAGGGCGCAATCCTAAAACCGGCGAAGCCGTATTATTGGATGGTAAATACGTACCCCACTTTAAACCCGGCAAAGAACTGCGTGAATCCGTCAATTCAGCCATTGAAGACGAGTAAACTATGAAGTCTTTATTGAGCTTGATCGTTCTGATCGTGCTCCTGTTGGCCGGTGTAGGTTTGGGGCTCTCCAATACCACACCTGTAGCCTTATCGTTTTTGGGCTTTTCCACTCCCATGTTGCCATTTTTTCTCTGGATGCTTTTGGCCGTGGGTTTCGGGTTTTTGCTTGCCGCACTCGTCATGTGGTGGGGGCAGCGTCGCTTGCGGCGCGAATTAAAGCAAATGCGTAAAGCACTGACTGAAAAAACTCCATCCTGATTTTATTGAACGGCGGATACCGTGCCCGATTTTAGCTGGGAACAAGTATTAATCGTTTGTGCGCTGATGTTCAGTGCAGGCCTATGGGTGCAAAGCCGCTATCATTGGTTATCCTATTTTCGTCGGCGTCCGAGCCTGGCTGACCTGCAAGCCAAGGCCAAACCCAAGCCAGAATCTACCGCATTAAAGAATAAATCGACTCGGCTTGTTGCTGGGCGAACGATTGGCGATCTGCACTCGCAGGGAGACTTAAGTTTTCAAGCCAGTATGGACATGGCGGAAGCACATCGTCGCCAGGGTGATATTCAGTCGGCTATTGAAATACACCAGTCCTTATATGGTCGGCCAGGTCTGTCATGGGAGGCGTTACAGCAAGCCCAGTTGGAACTTGCCAAGGACTTTTATACCGCTGGCATTCTTGGTCGGGCGGAAGACCTGTTTCGTTCCTTAATTGCGCAGCGCGGTGCTTATAGCACAGACGCAGCGCGATACTTGTTGAAAATTTATCAACAACAGAAAGACTGGGCCGCTGCGGTTGACGTATTTGCTGCCGATTCAAACCTAGCGCAAACCGGATTGAAACTAGAGCAGGTCCACATGCTTTGTGAACATGCGCAACACATTGCTGATACCGACCCGAAGAAAGCACGCCGCCTAATCGCCGATGCGGCGGCGCTCAATACCGACTCCCGGCGTCCCTTGATCAGCAGCATTCGGATGGCGGTGATGAGTGGAGAAGGGCGCGAACTGAACCGCTTATTGCAACGCTATATAGAAATGCACGGCGACCGGATGGATCTGCTGCGTGATCTGTTGTACAGCGTAATGGTAAAGAAGCCAGACTACCTAGCGCGCATATTACCGGTATTACAACGCAATCAAGCCAATCCCGATGTTAGGCTCGTGCATGGAGAGTTGTTGTGCCGTTTGGGTAAAATGGGGGAGGGCGTTGCTCTATTGGACAGTGTAAATGCGAACGGCGTAACGGTCGCGTTTCAGCTCGAGCACCTTGCGCGGCAAAATGGTCAGGCACCGCTTGATCGTATTGCGCGGACATTGGCTCCTTTGAAAGAGAGGCACTGGTTGTACCGTTGCTCGCACTGTGGATACGAAACCAGTACGCATCACTGGCACTGTCCACAATGTGACCGTTGGGAGACGTTGGGTGTGAGCCAAGGGCAGTTTGCCAACCTGTTGATTTAACTAAATAAATTGTTGACACGGAAAACACCTGCCCGTATTATTCGCCTCGTTCGAAGGTTTGCGTCCCCTTCGTCTAGTGGCCTAGGACACCGCCCTTTCACGGCGGTAACAGGGGTTCGAGTCCCCTAGGGGACGCCATTGCGGGAATAGCTCAGTTGGGTGAAGCCCAGCAGTTTTCGAAGCACTGCTTCGAGCTGGGATGAACGACTCAAATCGGCGATATGAGGCCGGAAGAGCACGACCGCCTAGTTTGCCAAGCAACTAGAGTGAGTCAAAAAGTTTTATGCGGGAATAGCTCAGTTGGTAGAGCACGACCTTGCCAAGGTCGGGGTCGCGAGTTCGAGTCTCGTTTCCCGCTCCAAATTTAAAGAAGCAGCCTCAGGGCTGCTTTTTTGTTTTCGGTCAACGAGCCGGCGTCTCGATTCATAGGTTTCCTACGATGTATTGCTGTACCCTGATCATTCGCTTATCAAATGCACAACGCCGTTTAAGTTCTCCCTCATCATAACCCTAAAAAGGATCAGCACTACCACCGAAACTTCAGAAGACGCCGAATCATCGAGCGTAAAACGAGTCGACGAGCTTGGTGCTGATCCTGCCTGATTTGTTCAACGTCAATACCTCCTTGTTCATCCCGGTATCTATGCGGGATGCCTCCTTCGTGCGATTTATCCGAATCGCCTTTTTCACTAACATCATCAGCTCTACGAATAAATGTTCTGCTAACGTTAACGTCGTGTATTTGTTTTGAAATCGTCATGCTGCTGACCTCTGTTACATTCCGCCAATGGATTGGGCGCCTTGTTAATTTCATGGTTCAGGTACATGCTATTGATGTTCTATACTGCAAGCGATTACATAAAAATGAGAAATTACTTTGCAAAAACGAACAGGTGAGCAGCGGGGGCAACTTTCGGGCATTGCGCAGAAAACTCGAAGTCAATTGGCATGGAATGATTTTGAGTTAGTTCTAGCCATCGCATCGGAGGGCTCTTTGTCGGGCGCATCTCGCGCTTTGAATGTGAGTCACGCCACTGTTTTCCGGCGGTTGAGTGATATTGAAAAGCGTCTGGGAGTTACGCTTTTTGAGCGAAGCCGGACGGGTTATCAACCTACCCTTGCTGGTGAAGAACTTGCCGACACGGCTCGGGTTATGGATGAAGCTGCCCTTGCCGCTGAGCGTAAAGTCGCTGGTCGTGATCTTGAACCTAGTGGGGAAATCTGGGCTACAACAACAGATTCGCTGTTGATGGGTCTGTTGGCTCCGCTGTTCACTCAATTCCGCCAAAAATACTCAAACATTGTGTTGGACGTTGCTATTTCTAATCAGTTATTCAACCTGACCCGCAGGGAGGCGGATGTGGCAATTCGACCGTCCAACCATCCCCCTGAAAATCTGATTGGCCGCCCGCTGGCCACAATTGGTCAGGCCGTATACGGGCACCGAAGCCTAGGCCTAACGCCGGGCGCGCGCATTGAAACTCTTCTCCAGCAACCTTGGGTTTGTGCTGGTCCACGACTGCAAGATTCAGCATTGGACCTGTGGATGGATAATAACTCGTTGAGAGAATCCTGTGTTTGCCGTGTTGATACGCTGGTCGGCATACTCAGTGCTATTCGCTCGCGTATGGGGTTGGCTGTACTGCCGTGCTATTTAGCGGAGGCAGATCCTGAGATTATCCAGCTCACTGACCCCATTCCCGAATTGGAATACGGACTGTGGTTTTTGATGCATCCGGATCTCCGAGGTGTTGTGCGGATTCATGCGCTTATGGACTTTCTAACCGAGTCCGTTCGGGCACAGAAAGAACGTCTTGCCGGACGATTGCTAGGCTGACTCACATTGCTGGTACTTTGTAATACCGGGCGCTATTCGCTGATGGCTGATGTTCTAACGGTGTTGCATGTTTAATTTGACCATTTGACTAAGCAAGTAGTTGGCTAGCAGTCTAGAATGACTCTAGTCTAACGTCAGATGTGATGCGTGGTTGAGATCCGACCTCAGAATTACGCGGCGATGGAAGTCCATCGGCAACGGGTTTTATGGAGAGCAGGGTATGGATCAGAAGAGCATTGCCGAGCGCAATAATGTGCACTGGATCGGTGAGGGTGATCGGGTACTCATGCTAGCGCACGGATTTGGTTGTGACCAAAACGTGTGGCGGTTTATGGCGCCAGCCTTTACCGCATCATATAAAGTGTTGTTGTTCGATTATGTGGGTAGCGGACATTCTCAGTTGAGCGCTTTTAGTGTGGATCGGTACAGTCGACTGGAGGGCTATGCGCAGGATGTGCTCGACATCTGCAACGTCTATAACCTACAGGATGTCAGCTTTTTGGGACATTCGGTGAGTGGAGTGGTGGGGTTGTTGGCGGCTCTCGAGCAACCAGACCGATTCCGCGATTTGGTGATGTTGGGCCCCTCACCTTGTTATTTGAATCTGCCACCGGATTATCAGGGTGGTTTTGCGCGGGAAGACCTTGAGCAATTGATGGATTTGATGGACAAGAACTACATTGGCTGGGCTGATTATTTTGCCCCGTTAGCTATGGGCCATGACGCTTCGAAGGAGTTGACTGGCGAGCTCTCAGGAAGCTTTTGCTCTACTGACCCGTTGGTTGCCAAGACATTTGCGAAAGCGACGTTCTTTTCCGACTATCGCCATATTTTGCCTCAAACTCGCCATCCAACTTTATTGCTACAGGGCCAATCAGATGCGTTGGCCAACCCCTCCGTCGGCGAGTATATGCATCAACAGATGCCCGGCAGTCAGTTAGTGACGCTGGATACTGAAGGCCATTGTTTTCACATGAGTTACCCGGAAAAGGTCAGTGCTGAAGTGCTTTCCTTCCTGGTACGGTAGGGGCAGTTATGTTGCAAGATAGACAGTGGATGCTGGATGAATTTCCCTGTGCCTGTTTGGTGACGGATAGTCCAGATCGCCAGGGTGGTAGAGAGCTGCGTTATGCCAATGCTTATGCTGAAAAGCTGCTCGGGATCTCCCGCGAGGCGCTTATTGGCCGAAAATTAACCGATTTGCTTTCGCCAGCATCAAACATCATGTTCGATACGTATTTACTCCCCCTGCTATTGCATGAGGGCAAATGTGAAGAAGTGATGTTGGATCTTCGTGGCGCAGATGGGCAGGCGATTCCGGTTGTTCTTAATGCGGTGCTGAATGGCGGTAAAGAAGGGCATATCTACTGGAGCCTGTTCAACGCCACCCGGCGCAATCAACTAGACCAAGAGCTTATTCAGGCGCGTCGTCAGTTAGAGGCGCACAGTGAAAAACTTTATCATTTGTCGGTGACAGATGAACTGACAGGCTTGGTTAACCGTCGGCAGCTTAAGCGCCGAGCGGAGCAGTTGCTTTCTCAGGCGAAACGAAGCAATAGTCCTGTTTCGGTTGTCGTGCTTGATATCGACAATTTTAAGCAGGTGAATGACACTGAAGGCCATCTTGCGGGCGATGAGATATTAAAACGGTTGGCCGATGTTTTGCGTGAACACGCTAGGGAATCGGATGTTGTGGGCCGCTATGGCGGTGAGGAATTTTCCTTGGTTTTGCCGGATACGAATGAGTCCGAAGCGCTTGCATTTGCTCGTCGGCTGCATGACTTGATAGGAACTATACTGGTTAGAGGTAAGCCTCTTACGGTGAGTATTGGCCTAGTAACATCAGCAAGCCTCATGCAAGATATGCATGACTATGAAACGCTTTTTGAACTGGCTGATCGCGCAATGTATGAGGCAAAGGCGGCTGGACGCAACGGCACACAGGTGTCCTGTTGAATGAACCGACCAAAAAATAGAGCTTAGATCTTAAAAATCAAATCCAACATAAAAAGGTAATTGCCATGCCCCGCATGATTTTTGTTAACTTGCCTGTTACCGATCTTGCAGCATCTATGGCGTTCTATACGTCTCTCGGTTTTGAGAACAACCCGGTGTTCACCGATGAAACGGCAGCCTGTATGGTATGGAGCGATACCATCAGTGTGATGCTGTTGACGCATGAAAAATGGCGTACTTTCACGAACCGCCCAATTCCACCAACAACGTCCAGTGAAGTCATGCTGGCCTTGTCTTGTGATTCGCGCGAACAGGTCGATGAGATGACACAAACGGCTGGTGCTCAAGGTGGTGTAGCGGATGTGAACCCGGTGCAGGATTTGGGTTTTATGTATAGCCGAAGTTTGACCGATCTTGATGGCCACATTTGGGAAACGATGTGGATGGATATGTCGGCTATGTCGTCCGATGGTTGATGTTGGCGATATCCAGCTAAGGCCTGCGGTAATAGCGGATAGACGGCAAATATTCGAAGCATTAGCGCGTTCTGACCTGACCGATGTTCTGCTGAGTCATCCATCACAGTTATACACGCCTCTTTTGAGCTATGAGGACTTTTGCTCAGACTATCAAGATCACTACTTTGATGGTTCTCGTCCTGAGTTGGGCCGCTGCTTTATTATCGAACATGCCGGTGAGGCGGTGGGTCAAGTCAGCTATAACGATGTTGACCCGGCTTCTGGATTCGTAGAGCTCGATATCTGGATGTTCGGCTCACAATTTGCTGGCAAGGGGTTTGGTACGCGTGCCCTAGACGCTTTGTGTCGGCATCTTGCAGTTTCACTGGGTATAGAGCGCTTTTTTATGCAGCCTTCCGCGAGCAATGAGCGGGCAGTTAGAAGTTATCGCAAAGCGGGTTTTCGGGAGGCAACAGCCGGTGAACTGGCTATCCTGAAAGGAATTTCCAGCCCCGATGCGCCGGACCCGTTTTATATGGTGAGGTGTTAGATAAAACAGATTCTTAGCTCGTCACCTACAATGATGTGAGCACAATGCAGGGGAAAGCCTATGTTGAGTTGTACGGTAAGCTCGTTTTTTGCCGTTTCTGAAAAGTTCTCTCGTTGGTTATGTAGCCGGTTGTGGGCATGGGTAATGTTGAGCGGTATGCTTGTTCCGCTCTCGGCGATCGCGGAGGAATGTGTGAAAACCTATCGCTGGACGGAAGACCCACCCTATACCTATTCTTCATCTGAAGCGCCTGATGGTGTTAGCGGAATAGAAGCGGACATTGCGCGCACCGTATTAAATTTAATGGGTTGCGAGGTAGTGTTTGTCGAAATGCCTTGGGCGCGTGCTTTAGCCGAGTTACGGGCGGGTCGGGTGGATATTGTTGGTGGGGCATTTGATACACCTGAACGACGCGAGTTTGCTCACTATGCTCAGCAAGGTTCCGTTTCGCCGAATGTGTTGTTTGTACGGGCAGAAGATGCTGCAAAAATCGCCTGGCAATCGTTCTCGGAATTTCTTGTAAGTGATTTTAATCTCGGTGCTCAAATAGGGGTTAACTATGGCCCTGAATATTATGATGCACTAGAGCAGGGTACCCTGGGAGACCGTTTAACGTTGGTGCCAGACCGTACGCTTTTGTGGCAAATGTTGGACCGCAAGCGAATTGATGCGGTGGCCGCTAGTTACCTGACGGGATTGATGGAAATTGCTGACCGCGGTTTTCAAGGGCAAATTGTGAAGACGAATATTCAGTTGTCATCTGACCCGGCATATTTCATTTTCTCTAAAGCTTCTGTAGATGAAGATTTTGTAGCGCGCTTTGATGAAGCGCATGCCGCTGTAATTCAAAGCGGACATTTACAAACTATTATAGATGCGCACACCACGGGCCTCCAAACAGCAGAGTGATGATAATTTGCTGTTTGTAACACGCGGTTTAGCAAATAACTTTTGTGGTTATGGGTTGGCTTATGAATCCTGAAGTGCAGGCGAAATTTGACGGTTACCCGCAAGACGCTCGACAGCAACTTGAAAGCGTGCGCCGATTGATATTGGCCCTTGCTGCAGAACATGAACTGGGTGATGTTGAAGAAACGCTGAAGTGGGGTGAAGCGAGCTATTTGGTTAAAGGTGGCACATCTATTCGAATCGATTGGAAGCACCAAGACCCGGACTCCATCAAAGTGTTTTTCCATTGCCAAACGAGCATGATTGAAACGTGCAAAGAACTCTATCGCAATGAATTTGCGTACGAAGGCAAGCGCGCCATAGTGATACCCCTAAGCACCAACATCGAACAAGTGCCGCTAGGGCATTGCCTGTTATTGGCTCTGAGGTATCACGAACTTAAACACATGTCCTTACTGGGAAATTGATCACAACATGAAAGAAACCGGCAAGATAAATTACCTTGAGATCCCGGCGCGGGATCTTGCGGCGACTAAGACATTCTTTACCGCAGCGTTCGGGTGGTCATTCGTGGACTATGGTCCAGACTACGCAGCCATTGAGAACGCTGGCATTGATGGCGGCTTTTTTAAGTCTGATCAAGTGGTGTCAACGAAGAGCGGCAGTGTCTTGGTGGTGCTGTTCAGTGCTGAATTGGAAGCAACGGTCGAGAAGGTCAAAGCGTCAGGCGGTCAGATCGTGCAAGACATATTTTCCTTTCCGGGTGGCCGGCGGTTCCATTTTTCTGACCCTAGCGGAAACGAATACGCTGTATGGGCGGAACCTCTAGAGTAGGGTAAGCCTCCAAATGATAGCGGTGTTCGACTGTAGAATTTTTCCTGATTAGTTTTCAGGAAATGCTGCTGCCGAACACCGCTATTTTTTTGGGAAAATTGGCGATGAATTGGCGATGGTACACATAATCGGTAATGTGATGGAGTTTCCATCGAAGGATAACGAGCGCTGTTGGTCAGGCCGATGTTATTCATGGATGTCTTGAAGTTATTGCGAATCAGACAAAATTATAAGGCAGCGTAACGCTGCTTATTGTATGCATCATCTAATGATGCGAACACTCTGTGCATTTGAGAATAACGGAGCGCATTTCCATGGTTACATCCCTGACTCAAACACTGCTGTCACGAATGAAAATTCGTACCCTTTTGTTGTTATTGTCGTTAATTCCTATTGTGTTTGCTCTGGCTATGCTAATGCTCTGGTTGAGTACGGTGCGTGCTGATGTCCGTGCGGCAAAAGTGAGCGTGGAGGTTGCGGAAATTGCCGGCCACTTGAACAGTCTAGCCCATGAATTTGCGGTAGAGCGTGGCTTGACTGCTGGCTTTCTAGGTTCTGGAGGCACTTCGGGTGAATCTGCAGTGCGCGCACAACGTCGAGTAGCTGATGAGGCTGCCGACAGACTGCGCGCCTGGGTAGAAGACGGTCAACCACGGACTTTAGAACATTCGGCTATCGACAATGCATTACAACCGGTGCTCGAACGCTTAGAGGCGCGTTCGGCACTGCGCCGAGATGTAGATGTGCTTAACGGGGCGGCGGCGTTTAACTATTACTCGGACTTAATTCTCCATGCCTTGCAGGCCAGTGGGTTCCTTATGGTGCAACTGGACTCACTGGAAGGTAAACGGTTAATGGAAGCTCACCTCGCAATCTTGTGGATGAAGGAGCGTACCGGTCAGTATCGCGGTGCCCTCAATGGCGTGTTCAGTGCCGGAGGCACAACGGCTCAACGTCTTGTAGTCATAAAATCCTACACAGATGACTTCGCAGCCAGAGAAGCTGTTTTCAATTACTTTGCCAGCCCTGAGCGCCGCCGCCAATTGACGCAATTGTCCTCTGGTAATCACTGGCAGAGAGTTGGTCAGGTACTTAATGGTGTGTTTAGCGCATCCGATCCTAGCAATCTCGCCGGGCCATCGGATTGGTTTGCCTTAGCAACCCAGATCATTGTTGATTTGAATGGTTTGGCTTTGGATATGGAGGCCGAGTCCGCAGCGCTCGCCAATAGCACGCTGTCTAATCGACAATGGCAACAGCAGGTAGCACTCTTTGCTGCGTTGATTTTGATATCACTGATGGCCTTGGTGATTGTGATGACCGTGCTGTCATTAGGACGTCGAGTAAACCGTATTCGGGATGTACTGGGTGCAGTTGCGGTTAAGCATGATCTTACTCAGCGTATTAATGATGATGGGCGGGATGAATTAGCCGATGTCGCACGCTCGTTAGATCAGCATTTGGCATTATTGCAGGAAACCTTCGGCTCTGTGGGCGCTGACAGTCGTGCTACCGATCAAGCGGTACGGCAGTTGGTAGAGCTAATGGAGTCGGCGGCAGATGAAGTGCGTAACCTGGCTCGCAAGACTCATGAATCCACGAGCACCATAAGCAGTGTTATCGAGAGGCTGAGCGCTCGCAGCAAGCAGTCAGTTGATGCTATGACCACTCATCAGGAGGCTGCCGAGCATAGTTTAACACTAGTGCAGAATAGCGAACGCGCAATGGAAGATCTCTTCGCCTCTATGACCCGTGTTAATGACCTGTTCACGCAAGTGGCTGCGTCCTCGGAGCAACAGACGGTAGTGACTGAGGAGGTGGCAACCAATGTGCAGTCTGTGTCGGATTCGGCCGGGAAAACCCAGAGCAGGGTACTGGATGCTCAGCGCTCACTGATCGACTTGCGTCAACGCTTTGAACGTGTAGATCGCGAAATTGCCCGCTTTCAGGCCACGTAGGCGTTTGGGCATATAGCATCAACTGAACGACCTCGGACCTGAATTCATGGAATAAGTGCCATTCCGTGGCATATTATTTAAGGTTGTTTCCGAGGATTGCACAATGACCTACATAAATTGCTTCACGACTCCCGCTCCCCAAGCTAATAGAGCGCGGAGCGTGAAGCTTGCTGCCGGGTTTATTCCAATGCTGGATTTTTAAGGCGGAATGCCTGTTAATTGGCTGTACTGACCAATTAGCACGCAGAAGGAAATGACTGATGGACATCCGCATCGATAACCTTGAAGGCAAAGACATCGCCGAATTCCTGCAACAACATATCAATGATATGAGGTCTGTTTCGCCCCCGGAAAGCAAACATGCGCTGGATTTAGAGGGCTTACGAGCGCCGGACATCACCTTTTGGAGCCTGTACGACGGTGATCAACTGGTGGGTTGTGCTGCGCTTAAAGAGCTGGACGTAGATCATGGCGAAGTGAAGTCTATGCGGGTGAAAGCGTCGGTAAGAGGCCAGGGTATAGGCTCAAAACTGGTCAGCCATGTTGTGCAAGAAGCAATGAACAGGCAATACCGTTCGATAGCCCTTGAAACGGGTTCAATGCCGTTTTTTGAACCCGCCAGAGCACTGTACCTAAAACATGGCTTTTCCTATTGTGGGCCTTTTGGGTCTTACAAGGAGGATCCCTACAGTGTGTTCATGGAACTGCGCTTGGGTGCCGCTGGCGTAAATTGACGTTATGATCAGTTAAAGAAACGATAAATAAGACATAGGGGTAGGCAGTATGAGCACCAACATAAAGAGCGCAATGCTGATGGGTGCCACGGGCCTGGTTGGGTCTGCGGCCTTGCCACTCTTAGCGGAACAATGCGAAAACGTATGGTTGCCCGGTCGGCGGTTACCAGAAGAAGCACCAAGCAACAGCGAATTTATTGCGACGGATTTTACCGATTTCACGGCGTTCGACAAACAACTGAATGAAGCCCCCGATGTGCTGTGTATCGCTTTTGGCACGACCATCAAGCAGGCGGGTAGCCAAGCGCGTTTTCAAGAGATTGATTACGACTATCCTCTGGCGTTGGCGCGCTGGGCGGTGGGGCGTGGAACCCAACGGGTCTGTTTGATTTCTGCGGTGGGGGCGAATGCGCAATCTAAAGTGTTTTACAACCGGGTGAAAGGCGCGTTAGAAGATGCACTCTATGAACTGCCATTGCGTAGCTTGCACATTCTGCGGCCATCTTTGTTATTAGGACCGCATGCGCAACGGCCAATGGAAAGCATCAGTCAAAAGATTTTTGGTCCTATCGCACCGCTATTGCCCGCCAGTATTCGGCCCATTGAAGCCAAGCAGTTGGCGCAAAAGCTGGTGGCCTGTGCGATTAAACCGGCAGGTGAGGGTCGAGTCATTTTAGAAGGTAAATCGTTGTTTAACTGACTAGCTCGTCGACACTAGGCGGAATATGATCCCAAAAACTGGGACAAAAAGGTGACGAATGTCAGTCGCACAATACATACCTGCCTGCTATCGTTTAGATAGAATCTTAGCGGAGCAAGGCAAATGCGTACGATTGGCTTGATCACACTCTCATTGGCAATGTCGGCTCCCTTGGTGTCTGCCGATCAAGAAAGAGCCATTGCCTTACTGACCCAGATGGATCAGCTCTACCAACAGGATTCTGCCCAAGCCCGCATGTCCATGCACATTGTCACCCCGGATTTTGAACGTACGCTCACCATGGATTCATGGTCATTGGGCTTGGATTACGCCTTGGTTCGCGTATTGGAGCCGGTACGTGATCGTGGTGTAAGTACCTTAAAGCGTGACGACGAAATGTGGAATTTCCTGCCTCGGGTCAACCGTACCGTGCGGGTATCGCCATCCATGATGATGGGTAGCTGGATGGGATCGGACTTTACCAACGATGATTTGATGCGGGAAACGTCCTGGGTCGATGAATACGAGGTGCGGCTGGAAGAACAAGGCGATCTCTATGTTTTGCATCTGATCCCGCGTGAACAAACGGTGACGGTGTGGGGGGCGATGGAAATTACGTTGCGTCAGTCCGATCTATTGCCCGTTTCCCAGCGATATTTCGATGAGTCGGGCGCGTTGATGCGCGTCATGGAGTTCAGCGACATTCGTGACTTCGGTGGTGTAACACTTCCCGCCACAATGACGTTACGACCGGTCAATAAGCCGGGGCAGATTACGCGTATCACCTACGAGGCATTGTCGTTCGATGTGGATTTGGACGAGTCTTTCTTTTCGCTGCAAAATTTACGGCGCGTGCCCTAAGGAGCGTCATCATGTTGATGTGGGTATTGGCCTTACGCAATATTTTGCGTAATCGTCGGCGTACAATTTTGACGCTATTGAGCATGTCCGGTGGCTATTTGCTGGTCTCGGTTATGTATTCGCTAAATGAGGGCAGTTACGATCAGGTGCTGCAGTACTTCACCCGCGATACCACCGGGCATGTACAGCTCACCGCGCCGGGGTACATTGAGCGCCCTAATCTGTATCGCACCGTTGCCGTGTCGGCTGATGGCCTGAGCAGTCTGGCTGCGTTACCAGAGGTGCATTCGGTGTCGGCACGCATTGAAAGCGGTGCATTGGCGTATGGCGAAGAAAAAAGCTTGCCGGTCGAGGTGAAAGGTTTAATTCCCGAGCGCGAAGCAGAGCTGTCTTATCTGGCAGAAAAAATCACTGCGGGGCGCTATTTTACCGACCAACTGACACCCGATGGCCTCTACGAAGCGATGATCGGTGCGTTGACCGCGCGGCAATTGAATCTATCTGTGGGTGACGACATCGTGCTGTTGTCGCAAGGTGCGGATGGCTCGATGGCGAATGATCTTTATCGGGTTACCGGTATCCTAGGCGATGCCGACGCGGCAGAAAGCCGGTGGGTGGTTCTGCCTCTACAAGCCGCACAGGCGTTTTTTGTGTTGCCCGAACAAGCGCACCGATGGTTGGTGGTGGGAGAGGATTATCGGCGTTCAGAGCAAGTACAGCAGGCGGTAGATACTTGGGTTGCCGGGGCTGGCTTTACCGACCCGGTGGTCGTTTCGACTTGGCAAGAAGTCGCGCGAGAATTCTACGAATTGATGGAGGCGGACAAAGAAGGTGGGATGTTTGCCAGTTACATTTTGATCTTCCTGGTCTGTGTGGGCGTGCTCAATACGGTATTGATGTCGGTGATGGAACGCACGGGGGAGTTCGGTGTATTGAAGGCCATCGGAACGCCACCGCAACGGATTTTCTCATTGATCGTCCTAGAAACGCTTCTGTTGGCCTTGTTAGGGTGTGGTATCGGGTTCTTGTTGGCCTTTCCTTTAAACCTTTGGATGAGCTTGGTGGGCGTGGCGTTGGCTGAGCCGATCGATATTTCGGGGATCGTATTTAGCCATTATCGTGGACAGATGTCGTTGACGGTATTTCTGATGCCAGCGCAGATCATTTTTGTCGCTGCGGTGTTGATTTCTCTGTTGCCAGCGTGGCGGGCCAGCCGATTGGTGCCAGTCGATGCCATGAGGGCTTTGTAATGGGCATTTTTCAACCACAACACTGGCAACTGGCGTTGCGCAATCTACAACGCAACCGGCGGCGCACCTTGTTAACCGGGCTGATTATCGCCTTGAGCACCGCGGCGTTGATCTTAACCGATGCTTTTGTGGTGGGCTTTACCGATGCTACCGTGCGTTCCGCCACTCGCATGTTTCCGGGCGATGCGCAAATCCATCATGTGGACTACCTAGCGGAACGCGATGAAACGTTTTATGTGCCAAACCCCGAACCGCTGTTGACGTCTTTGGCGCGAGAGCCTTCCGTAGCCAATGCAACGCCCCGTGCCTTGGCTTTTGGCATGATCTCCAGCGCCGCCGACAATCGCGCTGTGCAAGTTATTGGCATTGCACCTGATGCGGAGGCGCGGGTGTCGCGTTTGGCCGATGTGATGGTGGACGGTAAGTATTTGGCGGATTCTGGCCCGGTGGGGCAGCTGCTGATGGGGCGGCGGTTGGCCGAACTGTTGGAGGTGGACCTTGGTGATCGCCTTGTGGTGTCAGTGCATAACCAAGAATACAACAGCGCTGACCAACAATTATTCCGGGTCAGTGGCTTGTTTCATTTTAACGCCAAGGGGTTTGACGAAGAGGCCATTTTCATCCTGTTACCGCGCCTGCAAAGCATGCTGGCGATTGGCGATGGAGTGCATGAAATTGCCTTCAACATGCAGAACGCCAGTTTAGCCAGTGACCCCTATTTACCGTTGTGGCAACAACTGAGCGGCCCTGATGTACGTGCCGAAGGTTGGACGACCTTGATGCCTCAATTGGCCAGCATGTTGGCATTAACCGGTTCTAGCATGGCCGTCATCGGGGTGATTTTGTTCATTCTGGCCGGACTGGGTGTGACCAATGGCATCTTTATGTCGATCTATGAGCGGACATGGGAAATTGGCGTGTTGCTGGCGGTTGGTACGCGGCGGCGTGGGGTGTTCGCCTTGATCATGGCAGAAACCCTATTGTTAGCCTTAGGTGCGGTGCTGGTGGGCATGCTGATGGGGTTGGGGGGAACGTTGTGGTTGGGTGCGGTAGGCATCGACTATGGCTCGATGGAGATTTCCGGGGTGGCGGTGGCCGAAGTGATTCGAGCAGAAGTGCAGGCAACACAGTACACCGTTTTCCCCGTGGCAGTAGTGGCGCTCACCTTAGTCGCCGCGCTTTACCCCGCCTTGTATGCGGCCCGAATTCTGCCGGCGAAAGCCTTGCATAAAAGCCTTTAAGGAGTGTCTGGAATGAAACCGGTTATAGAAACGCGACAACTGAGTAAGCATTACGGGGCGGGAGACACGCTGGTTAAAGCACTGGATGATGTGAGTATGGTGATTCAGCCCGGTGAGTTCACCGCTATTGTCGGGCCTTCGGGTTCCGGCAAATCGACCCTGTTGCAGTTGATGGGCGGCTTGGATACGCCATCGACCGGCGAGGTTCGTTTGAGTGACAAGGCCATATCCCTGATGAGCGGACGCGAGCTGTCCGATTTCCGGCGTGACCACATCGGCTTCATCTTCCAAGCCTACAACCTGATTCCCGTCCTCAGCGCCGCAGAGAATTGCGAATACATCATGCTGTTGCAAGGCGTACCCAAGGCAGAACGCCAGCGTCGAGTTGATGCCATGTTGGCGCGAGTTGGGTTGGAAGGCAAAGCGCATCGACGCCCCAAAGAATTGTCCGGCGGACAGCAGCAGCGCGTTGCGGTAGCACGCGCCATGGTGAGCCAGCCCGATATTATTCTGGCAGATGAGCCGACGGCGAATCTGGATTCACAAACCGGCAAGGACTTGCTGGACATGATGCATGAGTTGAACCAAAAGGAGGGCATGACCTTTGTGTTTTCCACGCACGATCCGATGATCATGGAGCGGGCCAGCCGGTTGGTGCAACTGCGGGATGGCCGGATAGAACAGGATGACCGTCGTGGGTAAATTCTTACCCCTATTGGGTTGGGTTTTGGCTGGGGTACTGATGGCTGAGCCAGCGAGCTGCGAAAGCTGGGTTGATCTCAATGTAGGTAGTGAACTGCAACGCCCGAACGAACAGACGGTAGTCGACCAGACAGCGCTTGTCCGGCTGAATACCCGATACTCTGCACCTGTGGGGATTACCTTAAATGCACATTATGGGTTGGCTCACCGGGTACGGTTGGTGGACGAGCCGGGCACCGGTATTGCTGCTGCCCAGTCCACGGGGGCAGATTTACGCCTTTGGGATTTACCTACAGAACTGTGGCGCAGTGATGGTGATACTTGGGTGATAGAACAGAACCTCGATACCTTACATGGGGTGTTTTATTGGGGTGCACAAGAATTTACCGTTGGCCGACAACCCATCAGCTTGGGAGTCTCTCGGCAATTTTCTCCACTGGATGTGGTGGTGCCGCAGCGTATCGGCGCGCAAGAACGCAGTTATCGGCCCGGAGTCGATGCTGTGCGTTGGCGGAACCCACTGGGTTTAACCGGTGAATTGGATGTAGGCTGGGTGTTTGGTCAGGATAACCTGTTGTTCGCCCGTGCCACGCAACAATGGGGTACGGTGTCTGCGGAATTCACGGCGCTGACGCTCAATCAGGCGCAATGGATCGTCGGCTTGAGCACCCAAACATTTGCCGGTGATTGGGGGCTGTGGCAGGAATCCGCATGGCTGCACGACGATGTGCTGTCGGGGGCTAGAATCACCTTGGGTGCCGACCGCTCGGTCTGGTCTGATGTCTATGTGGTCGCGGAGTATCACTATAATGATGTTGGTGACGCGGAAAATATGACGTCGGATTTCTTTCAGAAAGGGCTGGTTACGCTCGGAAAACAGCACTATGTGGCACTGAACGCCAGCGCTACACCTTCGCCTTTGGTGAACCTGAATTTAGGTTTGCTGCACAACATTCAAGATGCAGACACGTTGTTGCTCGGTAATGTGGGGCGCAGTTTGGGTAACAACACGCAAGTGGATGCTACTATTGAAGTGCCCCTAGCTAAGCAGGATAGCGGTACGGAATTCGCACAAATCCCTCTGCGCTTAGCCGTGTTGTGGTCGACGGTGTTCTAGCGATGGCCAAACAGCCTAGCGAAACCGCTCCGCCCGAAACGGCCGCATATCAATGGCCGTTGGTTCTCCATCCATCAATTCAGCCAGCAACCGGCCTGTTGGTGGGCCAAGAGTAAAGCCTTGATGGCCATGTCCAAAGGCTAACCATAAACCTTCGTGCTTTAGAGCCGGGCCAATAATGGGTTTCATGTCCGGCAAGCAGGGGCGGGCGCCTTTCCAGGGTATCGGGTCGGCTCGCTCGCCGATGCCAAACAGTTTACGTGCTTCGTGTTCGGCAGCATCCAACTGGCTATAAGACGGCGGTGCTTCCAAGTTAGCCAGTTCTGCGCCCGTGGTCAGGCGAATACCGTATTTCATGGGCTCTAACAAATAGCCCTTTTCGCTGTCCATCAACCAATAGTTCAGGGTGGCTTGTTGGTCTTGCGGTTGGCGGTAATGCATGTGGTAGCCGCGTTTAACAAACAATGGAAAATCGTAGCCGAGAGGCGCTAGGTAGCGCTGCGACCACGGGCCCAAAGCGACCACAATTTCTGCAGCATCGTATGTACCCGTGGCTGTGGTTACCTGCCAACCGCCACTGTGTTGGTCAATGCATTGAATGTCCGCTTGGACGAAGGTTACGCCCATGGTTTCCGCATGCTGCGCATAGGCCTGAACCAAGTCGCCGGGTGATTCCACGGTCCATGAATTTTGCCAATGAATAGCCGCGATAATGGAAGACGATAAGCCGGGTTGAATTTGCTCTAATTCCGCACGTTGCAACAGCGCAAACTCCACGCCCATGGTGCGCGCTTCAGCGGCATTCAATAACGCATCTCGCAAGGCTTCGTCAGTGCGGAACAACTGCAACCAACCTTTCTTTTGCACCAGCTTTTGAGCCTGTGCGGCTACTATCATCGGCTCATGTTCGTCGGTACAGAGCGCAATAATGGAGGCGTATTCCGGTACGATCTTCTTGTACCGGTCCGGCATGGAATTTAACCAATAACTGAATAGCGGGCTGGCCGCAGCGACCATACCGGCGGGGCGATAGCGAATATCAATCCGGCGGTTGGGCAGTACTTTGAGAATGGTTTTCATATCGCGCGGAAAGGCATAAGGTGCTACGGATTCACGTTGAATGATGCCTGCATTCCCAAAGGACGTTTCCTGGCCGGGTGGTCGGCGGTCCAGCAAGAGCACATCGCGGCCGCGCTGCGCCAAGTGCCACGCGACGCTCACACCAACCATTCCTGCGCCCAGTACAATCGTTTGCTTCGTCATGAGAGTGCCGTAAGAGTGCTCAAAATTTTGCTCGTGTCTTACAGTATAGAAGCAGGGTCGCCAGTTTAAAATTTAGAGTATTCTAATGTTGACCATAAGAAATATCTAATATAAGATGTTGCTCATGTGATCAGTAGATACAAACTCTAGGAGATACACCATGAGCAACATCAATATCAAAACATTTTACGACGAAGCTACCTTCACGCTGACTTATGTGGTGTCAGATCCTGCCACCAAAGATGCAGTGGTGATTGATCCCGTGTTGGACTACAACCCGATTGGCAGTAAGGTATCCGACACTTCTTATCAACAGGTGGTGGACTATGTGAAGCAGGAAGGGCTGAAACTCCATTACGTGCTGGAAACCCATGCCCATGCCGACCACCTCAGCTCAAGCCAGTTGTTCCGGGATGATTTCCCCGGAGTTCAAGTGGCGGTGAGTGAACGTATTCGTCAAGTACAAAGCGTATTCAAAGGCGTATATAACCTTGACGACAGCTTCGTTGCCAACGGTGAACAGTTTGATCGTTTGATTGAAGATTATGAAGTTCTGACGGCAGGTAGCCTGAGCATAAAAGCACTGCCTACCCCAGGGCACACACCAGCATGCCTAACGTACCATGTGGACGACGCGCTCTTTACCGGGGATGCGTTGTTTATGCCGGACTTCGGCACAGGCCGTTGCGACTTCCCAGCGGGCGATGCACGCACGTTGTATCAAGGCATTCAAAAGAACTTGTACAGTTTGCCTGATGAAACGCGAGTATTTGTTGGGCATGACTACCAGCCCGGTGGCCGCGAATTGCGATATGAAACCACTATCGGCGAAGAGAAGGCAAAAAACATTCAGTTAAAAGCCAGCACGTCGGAAGATGAGTTTGTGCAGTTCCGGGAAAACAAGGACAAGACCTTGGCCGCACCTAAGCTGATTTACCAGAGCATTCTTGTGAACATTGATGCGGGGCATTTGCCGAAGCAAGAAAGCAACGGTAAGCGGTATTTGAAGATTCCGTTGAACATCACAACAGCACAGTAGTACTCAAACTATTCGTCAGGTTAAAGCCAGCCACCTCGGTGACTGGCTTTTTGCGTTTTGTGTCGGCAAGAATATGAACGTTGTGTGAGAAGATGTCATGAAAGTGACATTTAAAAACCACAAAACGTTCACGAAACGCCTCTATTCTCTGCGCTGTCATACAAACCAGCCTAGAGGATAATATGCGTAAAACAATCATAGCGGCCGCCTTTGCAGCCCTAATAACACAACCTGCCTTGGCACAATTCAGTTTAGATCCGCGCTTTACGGATAACGATGGTGACTTGATCGCCGACATCCCCACCAATGCGTCTGAATGGGTTAATCCAAATACCTTGGTATTCGCCTATACACCGGTAGAAGATCCCGCTGTTTATGCCGATGTATGGAAGCCATTTCTGGATCATGTGGCATCAGTTACCGGCAAACGCGTGCAGTTTTTCCCTGTAAACTCGAACGCGGCCCAAATCGAAGCCATGCGCTCTGGCCGTCTACACATTGCCGGATTCAACACCGGTTCGAACCCGTTGGCCGTTGCCTGCGCCGGGTTTCGTCCGTTTGCTATGATGGCCGGTGCCGATGGTAGCTTTGGTTATGAAATGGAAATCATCACCCACCCAACGTCCGGCATCACTGAAATCAACGACTTGAAAGGTCGTCAATTGGCGTTCACCTCAGAAACGTCAAATTCGGGTTTCAAGGCACCACAAGCGTTGTTAGAGTCGAACTATCAGTTGGTTGCTAACCGTGATTATCAACCTGCGTTTTCCGGTTCACACGACAACTCCATCTTGGGCGTTGCAAACCGTGACTACGATGCCGCCGCTGTTGCAAACTCGGTATTGAACCGTATGTTGGCGCGTGATGTCGTAAAAAGCAGTGACTATGTAACCGTCTTTAAATCAGACAGCTTCCCTACTACGGGTTACGGTGTTGCACACAACCTGCATCCAGATTTGCAAGCTAAGATTCAAGAAGCTTTTTTCAGCTTCGATTGGGCAGGCACGACGCTTGAAGCCGAGTTTTCGCAATCTGGCGAAGCGCAGTTTATCCCCATCACATTCCAGCGTCATTGGTCGGTGATTCGTGATATCGATGCGGCTTTGGGTGTGCAATACACCTGTCGCTAAGCCTTAGTATATCCCAGCGTCATTTTACGCTTGATTGAACGAGCACTCGTGCAGGCGAGTGTTCGTTTCTGTGGTTTCACTGGTTTTAACACTGTGCGTGGCATCGCGCATGGCGGAGTTCATCATGCTGACGGTTGAAGCATTAAACAAAATCTACAAAACGGGCGATAAAGCCCTTTCCGACGTGACCTTTACGGTGCCCAAAGGGCAGGTGGTGGGGTTGATCGGGCCTTCTGGCGCGGGGAAGTCAACCTTAATTCGTTGTATAAATCGATTGGTTGAGCCTACATCAGGCGTTGTAAAACTGAATGATCAGAACATCACCGGCTTATCGAATACGGCCTTAAGGCGCGTGCGTCGCCGCATTGGCATGATTTTCCAGGAATATGCGCTAGTGGAACGCTTAACCGTGATGGAAAATGTTCTGTCCGGCCGTTTAGGTTATGTACCATTTTGGCGCAGTTTTACCCGCCGCTTTCCGGGCGAAGACATCGCCAAAGCCTTTCGTTTGCTCGACCGCGTAGGGCTGTCGGCCCATGCCGATAAACGCGCCGATGCCTTGTCGGGTGGTCAGCGCCAGCGGGTTGGTATTGCCCGGGCTTTAGAGCAAGACCCTGAATTGCTGTTGATCGATGAACCGACCGCCAGTCTGGACCCGAAAACCAGCCGCCAAATCATGCGGTTATTGGTTGAAATTTGTAATGAAAGCGGATTGCCCGCCATCATCAACATTCACGATGTGGTGTTGGCGCAGCAGTTCACCGACCGAATCATCGGTTTGCAGGCCGGTAAGATTGTGTTCGATGGCAAACCGAGTGAATTGACCGAGCAGGTTCTCACCCAAATTTATGGTGAAGAAGACTGGACGGCGATGCGTAAGGGCGCCGCTGAGGATGTGGCAGAAGAAAATGCTGCAGCGGCTGAAGCCAAGCGCTTGGTGGCTGCGTTATGACCACGAAACCCTACGCCACGCATTGGCGTCGTCCGCCTCAAATCATTAAGTCTCGACCTTTGCGCTGGCTGTTCTTAGTCGCGGCCATTGCCTATCTTTACGTCGCTACAGGCACCGTTGAGGTGAATTGGTTACGAGTAATGGAAGGCTTAGAGCGCGGACAACGGTTCGTGGGTGGTTTCTTACAGCCAGATTTTACGACGCGTTGGCGCGACATCTCTGCCGGTTTGGTCGAAAGCCTAACCATGACGTTGACCTCCACCGTGGTCGGCGTGTTGATTTCCATTCCGATTGGTATTGGTGCGGCACGTAATGTGGCACCCGCTTGGGTGTACTTGTTTTGCCGTAGCATCATTGCAATGAGCCGTGCTTTACAAGAAATCGTCGTTGCCATTTTTTTCGTGGCCTTGTTCGGTTTTGGCGCCTTCGCGGGCTTTCTGACCTTAACGTTCGCCACCATTGGGTTCATCGGTAAATTGCTGGCTGAGGATATAGAAGACATTGATGAAGCGCAGGCCGAAGCGATTCGAGCAACCGGTGCGTCATGGTTTCAATTGATCAATTACGCCATTCAACCGCAAGTGATGCCGCGTTTGGTCGGCTTGTCGCTGTATCGTTTGGACATCAATTTTCGTGAAAGTGCGGTCATTGGCATTGTGGGGGCAGGTGGCATAGGTGCGACCTTGAACACCTCGCTATCGCGCTATGAATACGACAGTGCTGGCGCGGTATTGTTGATCATTATTCTGATTGTAATGGCAACGGAATACACCTCAGGTCATCTACGGAAGTTAGTGAAATGACTGTGCAAGAATCGGATTTGAATTGGCGTCATCGTACGCCCAAAACCCGCCTGTTGTTGTGGCTGGGTTGGTTTTTATTGGTCGCACTCTTTGTTTGGTGCTGGGATTTAATGACGCAGAACACGCTATGGGTATTTGTTTCAGACGCTCCGCGTGCGGGAGCTGATTTGTTGGATCGAGCGTTTCCCCCACGCTGGGAGTATATGGACCGTTTATGGAAGCCCTTATGGGACACCATCAACATGGCGACTTTAGGCACCTTGCTGGGTATCATCATGGCGGTGCCACTGGCATTTTTAGCGGCCACGAATACCACGCCATCGCGCCTGATTCTGCGTCCTTTTGCTTTGCTGTGCATTGTGGCGACCCGGTCGATTAATTCGTTGATATGGGCATTATTACTGGTGTCTATCTTAGGGCCTGGCTTACTGGCGGGTATCCTGGCGATTGCCTTCCGGTCGATTGGCTTTATCGGCAAGCTGTTGTATGAAGCCATTGAAGAAACGGATGTGGCGCAGATTGAGGCGATTACGGCGACGGGTGCATCGCGCAGCCAAATTCTGAACTACGGAATTGTGCCGCAAGTACTGCCCGCGTTTTTTGGCATCAGTGTTTTCCGTTGGGACATCAACATTCGTGAAAGCGCTATTCTTGGGCTCGTCGGTGCTGGCGGTATTGGTGTGCAATTACAAGCCAGTATGAATGTGTTGGCGTGGCCGCAAGTTACCTTGATCATTTTGGTGGTGTTGGCTACCGTGGTGTTCAGCGAATGGGTATCGGCCAGCGTGCGCAAGGCAGTGATTTAATGAGCAGTGACATAACGGCAGAAACCATCTTAACTTGGTATGAGGAAATTCGTGCCACGTTACCGAAGGTGCCGCCGTGCACGCATCAAACCCAAACGGTGCAGTCGTTGGATGAACTGGCTGCACACTATGATGTATTTGTGTTTGATGCATACGGTGTTTTGAACGTCGGCGAGTCCGCGATTGTGGGCGCGGTTGAAGCATTGGCGCGCTTGCAGGACCAAGGCAAACAGGTGCTGGTGCTGACCAATGGCGCGTCGCTTTCCGGCGCTCAGGCCCTGGCTAAGTTTCAACAGTTAGGTTTTCGTTTAACACCGGAGCAGATCATCAGTAGCCGAGATGCAACCATCATTGGATTGCGGCGCTACGATGCAGTACAACGGTGGGGCTTCATATTACCGGAACATGCCGATGCTACAGGTTTACCACCCGAAGGTTTATGGCCTGATCATCCCGATTTTTTGGCGGCTGAAGGGTATATTTTTCTTAATGCTGCGGCGTGGGACATGTCTCGACATGAGGCGTGGGTGGCGTCGTTGAACGCCCATCCACGGCCCATTGTGTTGGCTAATCCCGACCTTGTAGCACCCTATGAAGACCGTTTTCGTGTTCAGCCCGGTTATTACTGTATGAAGCGACTACCCACCTCATTACATCCTTGGGTAGAGCCCTTTGGCAAGCCGTTTCATAATGCGTTTGATCTGGTGAAAGATGCTGTGCAAAGAGCTGGCTTGTTTGCTACGCCACGGGTGTTAATGCTAGGGGATACTCTGCACACGGATATTCTCGGTGGGCTGGCGGCAGGTTTTGATACCGCCTTGGTGACGGACTTTGGCGCGCATCGGGGGCTGGATCTACCGGCGTGCTACAACACAACCGGCATCGTGCCGCATTGGTCGTTGCCGCAGCTATAGTGCGATCAATCTTGCCAAACCATGCGGCGTTCCAGTGTCCAGTCAACCAGTGGCAGCGGTACATTAAAGCGTTGTGCCATTGTCTTCAGCCGTGAAGTCCCATTGATGAATACCTCTATGCCGTGTTCTGTAGCGTAATCCACCACCTCTTTTAACGCCAACAAGGCGCTGTAGCGTAGTTGATGGGCATGATGGACATCGATGTACAGTCGTCGGCATTGTGGCGTCAAACCGGCCGATATCTGGTCGGGCAATGCTTTGGCCGCGGCAAAATACAGGCTGCCGCTGACCTGCACATAGAGGCAATCAGGGTGGTCATCGCTGGCGGGTGTGTCGACCAATGGGTTGTATGCGGAAGGCCGGGGAAACAATTGGCCATCTTGGCAGGTAAACCAGCGCAGTTCGGCCTGGCTGGTTTGGTGTAAGAACAGCGCGATGCTCAAGCCGACACCCAGCAAAATGGCGTAGTGGAAGGGTATGGTTAGGGTGGCCAACAGCGTGACTAAAAAGAGGCTGCGCGTTTGACGGTTACCCCGCCACAACGCAGAGATGCTGGGTTGATCAAGCATTGACCACGCGGTAGCCACCAGTAAGCCAGCAATAACCGCCACCGGAATTTGCTGTATCCATTGGGCACCCAACAACAGCACGGGCAACAACAGCAGGGCGGTGATAAAGGGTGCAAAGCGGGTTTGCGCGCGACCTAATTTCAATAGCGCTGAGCGCGTCAAACTGGCTGAAGCCGGAAAACTGCTGGCGAAGGCCGCCACGATATTGGCCCAACCTTGAGCGCGAAGTTCGGTATTCAAGAAATGCATTTCTCGATTGGCGCGCAACGTCACAATCAATTCTAAAGAGCCGATCATGGCAATGGCGAGCGCCGGCGTCAGGAGCTGCCACCAAAGGTCCGGATCAAGGCTTGGCCATGCACCCTGTGGCCAACCATCCTGAATGTCGGCAGTATTGCCCAAAAACATGATATTTTCTTGCCATGCTGGGGGTAGTGTTATGGCAATGGCACTGGCAATCAATAAGGCGATTAGCGCCATAGGCCAGCGAGGCAAATAGCGCTTACCGACCAAGACCGCCATCAAGGCCAAAACCCCCAAACTGATGCCCACCGTATCCACATCCAGCCACGTTAGGCCAATCAAGGCTTCACCTTGCGCGAGCGCTGTGCGCGCTCCTTGTACCGGAAGACCCAGTAGGTCATCCACTTGCATCCAGGCAATCAGCAAGGCCGCACCGGTCGCAAAACCCAGCATGACCGCTTCAGGAATAAAGTTGAAAATCCTTTCAGCACGACCCAAAACGATTACCAAACGCCATGCTCCCGCCAATATCGTCAGCACGGCCATGGCTGGGAGAAGGGTATCGAGTGAGCCTGCGAAGGGCGCCAGCGAGGCCAAGACAATCAAACCCGTGGTGTTGGTGGGGCCAACGTTGATGTGCGCACTTTTACCCAATAGGGCCGCCAGTGCGCCCGCAACAATAGCCGTGGATAGACCATACATCGGCGGTAAACCCGATAGCATGGCATAGGCCAGACACTGTGGCAGGCCGACCAAAGCGACCAAAAGACCCGCACTCACATCTTGCGAAAGGCGGCTGAACGATAGTGTAGATAAGGTTTTTTGCATGAACGATATTGTAGGCCACAAAGGCCTTGAGCGATAGTCTGCGCTGTGATGAATGCAGAACAGCAGGGGAACGCAATTGCACCTGCAAAAACCGACCAAGTTATGTCACTATCCTGTGTCTGCACGCTAGCCATTGCAGTCCAACATCAGCAATGGCTTGATACGGAGCTACTGAAAGGACGAACTGTGATGAAAGGTCGCCATATCAAAGGTTATTGTCGTTTTGTGTGCCTACGATTGGGCATCGGGGTCATGCTGGCCATGCTTACGTCATGCGTGGCGCTGCCGACGGACTCGGCCCAGCGTCCAATGAATGCCATCCCTTATGGTGCCGAGAGTCGCCAGTGGTTGATGTTATATACTCCCGAGTCAGAGACACCTTCCGCCATGCCTGTATACCTTTGGTCGCATTCCAACACGGGCGTTGCAGATCAACCCGTGTCATCAATGGTAAAAATGTTGAACGAACAAGGTATTGCCGTCATCAGTTGGGCCTCGGTGCCGCGAATTACCAACCTAAGCGATCTGGAAACAGCGTGGGCAGATGCGGAGCTTCTTTGGCGTTGGATTGAGGAACATGCAGAAATGCACAATCTGGACGCCCAACGCGTGATCATCGGTGGTCGATCACGGGGTTCCGGCGTGAGTTGGAAACTTGCCCACAGCAATAAGCCGGGCATCCTGGGCGTGTATATGGATGCCGCGTTGCCGGACGGTTTCTGGCAGCGCCCGGATGTTTGGCAGCCGGTTAACGACATCACCTTAAACTCGCCACCCTTATTTTTAGCCTACGGGCCTGTGCCCGGTGATGGCGACATACACCGCCCTGAAAATGGCATGAAGGTCGGCGATAGATACAGGGAATTGGGTATCGAGGACCGATTTACGTTAGTTCATAGCCTTGGCATTTCTGAAAATACAAATACCTATCAATTTCTGGTGGATTTTGTGGCGTCTCATTTTGATCAATCGGTCGAGGGTTTCGGCATAAGATCAGGAACTCAATAAAAGGTTTCTCCTACTAAAGCATGAGAAATCCCCACCTAAGGCAGCATGGGTGAAATTATTGCTGTATGCCTAAATGATCGACAGGGTTACCACCCTATCAATAACAACAACATTCGAGGCATACATCATGATTTATGCAAATCCTGGCCAACCCGGCGCCAAAGTATCGGTTAACGCACAGTACGAAAATTTCATTGGTGGTGAATGGATAAAACCCGTCAACGGGCAGTATTTTGACAATGTTTCTCCGGTAACCGGGCGTGCCTTTTGCCGCATTCCACGGTCGACCAAAGAAGATATTGAATTGGCATTAGATGCCGCCCATGCCGCCAAAGCTGCGTGGGGCAAAACGTCCGTCACCGAACGGTCTAACCTTCTGCTGAAAATAGCCGATCGTTTGGAACAGAACCTTGAAATGATGGCCATTGCCGAAACATGGGACAACGGTAAAGCTGTGCGTGAAACGCTAAACGCCGATGTACCCTTGGCCGTCGACCACTTTCGCTATTTTGCCGGTGCCATTCGGGCACAAGAAGGCAGCATTGGCGAAATTGACCAGAACACCATTGCCTATCACTTTAATGAACCGCTGGGTGTCGTTGGGCAAATCATTCCTTGGAATTTCCCGTTGTTGATGGCGGCGTGGAAGCTGGCGCCTGCGTTGGCGGCTGGTAATTGCATCGTGCTAAAACCTGCTGAACAAACCCCATGGTCCATTCTTAAATTTATGGAGCTGGTGGGCGACTTATTGCCTGCAGGTGTGTTGAACGTAGTGAACGGCTATGGTGCAGAAGCGGGGCAAGCCTTGGCGACCAGCAAACGCATTGCCAAAATTGCGTTCACCGGCTCCACGCCAGTAGGCGCGCACATCATGAAATGCGCTGCGGAGAACATCATTCCTTCCACCGTAGAATTGGGTGGCAAGTCACCGAATATCTTCTTCAGTGATGTACTTGACCATGAAGACAACTACCTCAGCAAATGTGTTGAGGGTGTGGTATTGGCGTTCTTCAACCAAGGCGAAGTGTGCACCTGCCCGTCGCGCTTGTTGATCCAAGAAGACATCTACGACCATTTTATTGCGTTGGTTATCGAACGCACCAAGCAGATCAAACGCGGTAACCCCTTAGATTCAGACGTCATGGTGGGGGCGCAGGCATCGGCTGAACAGTACGATAAAATTCTGTCGTATTTTGGCATTGCCAAAGAAGAGGGCGCTGAAGTACTGATGGGCGGTGGTAAAGAAGCCTTAGGTACGGACCTCGATGCGGGCTACTACATTCAGCCCACGTTGTTGAAGGGCCACAACAAAATGCGCGTCTTCCAAGAAGAAATTTTTGGGCCAGTGGTATCTGTCACTACCTTTAAGGATGAAGCAGAAGCACTTGCGATTGCCAACGATACCGAATTCGGCTTAGGCGCTGGCGTGTGGACCCGTGATATGAACCGCGCTTACCGTATGGGCCGTGGCATAGAAGCGGGCCGCGTGTGGACCAACTGTTATCACCATTACCCGGCGCATGCGGCGTTTGGCGGGTACAAGAAATCAGGTGTGGGTCGTGAGAATCACAAAATGATGCTGAGCGCCTATCAAAATACGAAAAACCTGCTGGTGAGTTATGATGTGAATCCGATGGGCTTTTTCTAAACACTAAGAAACCTCTTTTGCTCAATCTGGCGTTGTTAAAAATGGCCAAAAAATGCTCACTTACATAACGTAAGCTGCGCTTTCTTGGCCATTTTTGCCTAGCCTTATTTTCGCCTCAGAGGTTTCGAACGTGCGCAAGTAGTTAAGATAAACAAGGGTGTTCGATAGTAATTGAACGTGCAATCCCCCCATTATTTGTGGCACTCTTAATATTCTTAATGGTCGTTGAAGTTGTCACCATGTCGAATCCAACCATTGCCATCTACCCAGCTTGGTCTGATGCGATAGATCCCGTAACTGTGGCGCAGTCGCTGGCCGATCAATATTCTGGTACTCCAGTCACTACCGTGCTCTTTTTCTGTTCGGCCGAATACCCGTTGGCTGAATTGGCGGAGGCGCTTAATAACTCGTTAGCGCATGTGCCGCTCATTGGCTGCACCACGGCGGGAGAGATTAATCCACAGGGTTACGCGCGCGGATCGGTATCGGCTATTGGTTTCGACCCGGCTTATGTGACCCTGTCATCGGCGCTGATTGAAGACTTGCCAGCCTTCGGTTTTGCCGACGCACAACGGTTGCTGGATGAGCTGTTGATGAAAGCGCCAGCGTTATGCGGTAATGAAGTTTTCGCCATGACCTTGTTGGATGGCCTGTCCAGCCAGGAAGAGCGGGTGCTGGCGGCTTTGGATGCCGTGTTGGGCAGCATTCCGCATTTTGGTGGCTCGGCAGGAGATGATATTCACTTGGCACGTACGCATGTGTTCATTAACGGACGTTTTCATACCCAAGCGGCCATATTAATTTTGTTTCATACAAAACTGCCTTTTGCAGTGTTTTCTACGCACCACATGGCACCCCTGCATGAAAAACTGGTGGTCACCGCGGCGGACCCTGATACACGTACTGTGCATGAGTTGAACGCGCAACCAGCCGCTCAGGCTTATCTGGAAGCGTTCGGTATTGATCGCGCTGACCTGAACCCCACCACCTTTGCGTTGCATCCGCTGGCGGTGCGGACCGGAAATGCCTATTACGTACGCTCCATACAGCGGGTCAATGCAGACGACAGCCTGACCTTTTACTGCGCCGTAGGGAATGGCATGGTACTAACCACCATGACCCCGGAACCCCTGTTACCGAATTTGGCCACCTGTTTGACCGCTTTGGAAACTCGTATAGGACCACCCTTACTGACGTTAGGGTGCGATTGTTTCTTGCGCCGTACAGAAACCGAGTCTCGCGGTGACGTCGAAGCCGCGTCTGATTTTCTCCGACAACATCGCGTATTGGGTTTCAATACCTATGGCGAGCATTTCGATGGTGTCCACATTAATCAGACGTTTACCGGCGTGATGCTGGGCTATCCTAAAGATGGGCCGGATGAAGTACACCAACGAGATTGATCTGCAACAGCGTCTGCTTGCGCTGGAAAGCGAAAACCAACGCTTGCAGCGCATCAACGATGCCTTGATCGAGCGCGTTGAAGCGGGCAGCTCGATGAACACCACACCCTATGCTGCCTTTGAACATTCTACGGCGTTAGCAGAACAAGTTCGAGAGCGCACTGCGGAACTCAGTGAACTTGCCCAGCGGCTGCGTCTGGCGAAACAAGAAGCAGAGCAGGCTAACCACTCGAAAACACGCTTTCTTGCCGCCGTCAGCCACGATGTTTTGCAGCCCCTCAACGCTGCACGGTTGTTTGTAGGGGCGTTGCTGGAACAACCAGCAACCGTTGAAACGGCACAATTGATTCATTCGGTCAGCCAGGCATTGGATAATATTGATCGCCTACTAGGAACGTTGATAGATATATCTCGCTTGGATGCGGGGATTATTCAACCCGACATCACCGCATTTGATCTCCGTGCCTTGTTGTCGCAATTAGCGATGGAATACCAGCACATAGCACAGGAGGGCGGTGTAACGTTCAAGGCGTATACACCCTCGTTTACTGTGCGCAGCGACAGTGTATTACTCGGTCGTGTGTTGCGTAATTTTTTGAGTAATGCCGTGCGCTATACGCCACGTAAAGGGCGCGTCGTTTTGGGTTGTCGCCCTTGTTCTCATGCCGTTGATATTGCCGTGTGGGATACCGGGCCGGGAATTCCTGACGACCAACAGGCAGCCATTTTTAACGAATTCCAGCGCTTGTCTACCGGGGCTGAGCATGCCGACCGTGGTTTAGGTTTGGGTTTAGCCATAGTAGATAAAATGGCCCGCATGCTTGATCACCCTGTCAACGTTCATTCAAAGCTTGGGCACGGTTCCTGTTTCCGCATTCGCGTACCGAGAGCCCGACAGCAAGAGATCGTTCGCTTGACAAGGGACGACTCGCTGGTAAAAACCGAACGATTTGCTTGGTCAAGGGTCTGGCTTATCGAGAACGATGTTCAGGTTGCCCAAGGTATGCGAGGGTTGCTCGAAGCGTGGGGTTGCATTGTGGTGGTAGCGCACGACTTGGCGAATTTATCAGCACAGGTGAATATGGCGCAAACTCCGGTAGATTTGCTGATCTCAGACTATCACCTTGATGATCAGGTTCTGGGTATCGATGTGATAAACCGCATTCAGGCTAGCCGGGCTGTACCTGTACCCGCCATGATTATTACAGCGGACTATAGCCGCGAACTGAAGGAGCAAGCCAGAGCACAGGGCATACACCTTGTACATAAACCCGTAAAACCACACCGGTTGCGCGCTCTAATGACCAGTCTATTGCGGCCGTAAGTAAGGCGTGAAATCAAGCTGTTTCGCCGCCAAAATGGCTTGCACGCGGTTTTGCGCGCCCAATTGACGCAGAATGGCAGAAACATGCGTTTTCACCGTGGTTTCGGCAATGTTTAAGTGGTTCGCAATTTGTTTGTTCGATTCGCCTCGCGTCATGCGTGCCAACACTTGCAACTGTTTGCGTGTGAGAGACTGCAATGCCTCTTGCTGGATGTGAGGTGTTGCCGCACTGGGCACCGTATTAGGAGCCGTGGTTTGACGAAGAATGTCGGCTGGTACATACACATTGCCCGCTAAAACCTTTTCGATGGCATCCGCCATCTGTGCGCGCGATGACGATTTGGGAATGTAACCGGCAGCACCAAAATTCATCGCCTGCAAGATCGTTTGGCGCTCAATTTCTGCGGACACCATGATAACTGCCAATTCCGGCAACGCATTGCGCACCTGAATAAGCCCATTTAACCCATCCATGCCGGGCATGTTTAGGTCCAGCAAAAGAAGATCCCAGTCCTCCATGCGCTTGAGCGCATCTTCTGAAGGCAACAAGGCGGTTAAGGCAGCCGGTAGGTCGTCGGCTTCAGCGGTATATACGTCGGCATGATGCTCACGAATCACACTGATGATGGCATCACGAAACAATGGATGGTCGTCTGCTACGAGTATTTTCAACACGGTCGGCTTGCTCGTCGTTGTTTTTATGGGCGAATGTGTCGGAGCTCCCCTTAAGGAAAGCACGAATTTGCTCTGCAGGCCAGATGATAAATGTGGATAGTAATATTTGGCTAAAAATAGGAAGAGTCTATGCATTGCTCAAAAAAGCCTGACTTTACAGTCAGGCTTCAGGACGACTAGTTTACCTTCCTCATGGCGTCATAGGGTATTGCTACGCTCACTTCTTGACCGACCGTGAAAACCCGTTCTGAAATAGGGTTACTCGCATGAACATCCAGATTAATGCCGTTGATCTCGACCGTGTATTCTTGCGTTTGTCCCATGAATACACTCTTTTTGACCATACCATTCACGATGTTATGGCCGTTCAGGTTGATCGGCGCTTCAATGTGCAAGGAAATGGCTTCTGGGCGAATAGCCGTGACGATTTCTTCCCCGTTTATAGCCTGATCGTCCTCAAAGAACTGCTGCAAAATGCCCATGGGGTATTTCACCGCATGTTGTGTATTTTTTTTCTCAACCACCACTCCACGTAAGAAATTTGCACTGCCTATGAAACCGGCGACAAATTCGGTAGCCGGTTGTTGATAGATTTCAACCGGTGTGCCGACCTGCTCAATACGCCCCTGATTCATGACCACAATACGGTCACTCATGCTCATCGCTTCGGCCTGATCATGCGTAACGTACAATGTTGTGATGCCGACTTCTTGTTGAATTCGGCGGATTTCATCCCGCATGGTAAGCCGCAGTTTGGCATCCAGGTTTGACAAGGGTTCGTCAAACAGCAAGACGCCGGGCTCCATGACGAGTGCACGGGCTAAGGCAACACGCTGCTGTTGGCCACCCGACAACTGCGCTGGCATGCGCGCGCTGTAGTCCCTTAAGTTCATGATGTCAAAAATGCTGTTTACTTTACTTCGAATGTCCGTGTCCGACATTTTCTTAATGCGTAGCCCGTAGGCCACGTTTTCATAAACGGACATGTGAGGAAACAAGGCGTAGGATTGGAAGACCATGGTACAGTCCCGTTTGCTTGGCGAGACGTCTCGAACATTATCAGCCCCAAAGAAGATATCCCCTGTGGTGATGGTTTCAAAACCAGCCACCATTCTTAAAGTGGTTGTCTTGCCGCAGCCGGACGGGCCCAATAAGGTGACAAACTCACCGGGTTCAACTTTTAGGTTTACCTGCGAGACCGCCGTAGACGTTTTGCCTTGATCGTCTTTGAATTCTTTTGTCACCATGTTTAAGTGTACTGACTTTGCACTCATTATGATTCTCCAATTATTATTTTAAGCGGGACGCTTGCTGGTAAATTTCTGTTCGCCAAACATTTTGACTAAGAGGTTTAACATCAATAACGCGACAACCATGATGATGATCAATAAGGTACAGTAAGCGCTGGCAACACCAATTCTTCCTGATTCAACTTGCGACAGTATGGATGCGGTAATGAGGTTGTATTTTGCCGAGACCAAAAATATCACTGCGCTCATGGCGGTCATGCTTTTTACGAAGCTGTACACCAGGCCGCTGAAAAACGCCGATCTGATCAGTGGCAGGACAATGCCAAAGAACGTCTGTGATTGGTTGGCGCCTAAGTTCGTTGCTGCTTCCTCAATCGCCGGGTCTATTTGCTGTAACGCGGTAACACCTGAACGTATACCTACAGGAATGGCTCGTACTACAAAGGCTGCAATGATGATGGTCGCCGTGCCTGCAATGGCAAACGGAGGACCATTAAAGGCCAGTATATAGGCGATACCCAATACCGTTCCGGGAATTGCAATCGACAGCATGCTGACCATTTCAACCATACGCTTGCCATAAAAATTCTTTCTGACAATGAGAAAGGCGATCACCATGCCGAGAATACCGGCGATAACGGTGGCGATGACCGATAGAAATAGGGTGTCTTTTATGGCTTTTTGGCCTAAAGAAAAGACATACCGATAGTGGTCAAGTGTGAAGCTGTAGTTGATTCCCCAAAGGCGTATAAAGGAACCAATGGGTACGAGGACGTAAAACAAAACGACGGTAATAGAAAGGAAAACACAAATACCAAATAAGGTGTTTCTTACCCAACCTTCGCCTATTAATCGACGACTGTTCGACGGTTTTCCCGTAACCGTGACATAGCTCCGTTTGCCAACCCAGAATTTTTGTAACGCGTAGACAATGCAGGTGATGGTGAGCAATAAAATGGCCAGTGCTGCACCGGCTTGAATGTCATAGCTGCCTACCGCTTGCAGGTAGATTTCTCTAGCCACGGTGGTGTAATTACCCCCGATGGTCATTGGGTTGCCAAAATCGGCCAGAGATTGAACAAAAACCAGTAAGAAAGCGTTAGCAATTCCGGATATCGACAGTGGTAGGGTGACCTTTATAAACGTCTCTAGGCGGCTGGCACCCAGGTTCTCGCTTGCTTCCTCAAGGGCAGGGCTGATGGATCTCAATAAACCGGCCAAGACCAAAAATGCAATAGGGAAATAGGTAAGCGTTTGTACCAATACCAGGCCATGAAAGCCATAGATATTCGCATTTTCCATACCCAGAATTGAATTAGTGATAAAGCCTTGGCGACCGAAGAGTAATATGGCCGATAATGCAATAACGAACGGCGGTGAAATAATGGGCAAAATAGCAATGCCACTAAATAGTTTCTTCCATGGTACATTCATATAAGCAAATGTGTAAGCGAACAGATAAGCAATAGCCGTTGATAATGTGGCCGTAACCAGTGCAAGCTTTAGAGAGTTTGTGAGCGCTGTGAGTAGGTTTCCTCCTGATAATATTCGAATATATGCAGAAATGGATAGTTCGCCTTCGATATTATAAAAACTGGCAACCGATATCTTGAACAATGGGTATGCAATAAAAACCAATAGCGAGGAAATTACTAAAAATATGGACAACGCCAAGGTCGGTTCTCGTCTAAAACGAGAAATAGACTCTTTAAACCATAAGTTAAACATGATTTATACCTGATAGGACGTGAAAGTCTGCCCGGCAGAATGCCAGGCAGAAGGTTTAAACATTAACGGTTAACTTCAGTGTTCCATCTGTTAATCAGACGCGAACGCTGAGAGCCTGCTTCAATGGCGTCATAATCAATGGTGTTGATGTCCGCTAAGCGTACTGCACGTTCAGGTTCTTTAGCGTTAGGGTTGGTTAAGTTCTGGTAGCTGCCGGTGCGCTGACCAACTTCCTGAGCTGCCGGCGTCAGTGCCCAGTCAATGAAACGCTGTGCGAGATCCATGTTAGGCGCATTGTTCACGATGGCGACCGCTCCAGTTTCATAACCTGTGCCATCTTCAGGGATAGTCAGAACTAAAGAACTAAAGCCTTCTTCTTGGAACTTAATAATGTCATGGGCGAATAACAGGCCGACCCCCGCTTCACGCATGCCCACCATACGACCGGGTGCTGAACCACTGGTGGTGTATTGTTGCACTTGCGGGTGAAGTTTCTTCAGGTAATCAAAGCCTTGCTCTTCGCCACCGAAGACTTGCAGAGCGGTGTAAAGGATGGTGTAAGCTGTACCGGAAGACGCAGGGTGCGCCATGATGATTTCATTTTCGAATCGAGGGTCAAGCAAGTCTTCCCACGATTTCGGTGCTTCCAAGCCATTGCGTGCTAAGAAATCGCGGTTTGAAGCAAAACCCAGTGCACCAACATAAATGCCTGTCCAATGTCCATCAACATCTTTAAATTCATCGGCAATAACCGATGCGTTTGGCGATACGTAAGGCGTTAAAAGGCCTTCTTGAACAGCCGCAACGAAGGTGTCCGCCGGGCCGCCATACCAAACACTGGCTTGTGGGTTCGACTGCTCTGCGCGAATCCGGGCTAGGATTTCGCCCGCAGACATTCTAACCATGTTGACTTGAATGCCGGTGTCGCGATTGAATTGACGCATGGCTTCAACAGCGTGGTCTTCTTGAAAACCAACATAAACCGTTAAACGCTCGTTTTGTTGGGCAACAACTTGAGTGACCGCTGACAATGAGATGCTGGCCGCAAGGCCTAGGCAAGTCAGGACCTTTCCAAATTTTTTCATTATTACACCTGTATTTATATTTATGGGAGATGCCAATTGCTATTGACGTTGATAGATTGGTATCTGTGCTTTGACAGTTCAACAAAATAAAAATTAGTTTTGTTTCAATTCGGTCATGGGATATAATTATCGCGAAGAAAATAAATATAAGTAATAAATATGGCGCATTTGAATACTTATGTTACATATGTTACATGAATATTTCAGGGCGTTTTTATGATGCAAAAAATGGTGCCAAATGACTACTAAGAAAACCATTATTATTGTTGATGACAATCCGGAGGCGTTGGAGTTTATTCGAGGCTATCTTGGTGAGTTCGAGTTTCGTGTTTTTGCGGCGACAGATGGAGCAGGTGCATGGGATTTGATTCATCAACATGGTATTGATCTGCTGTTGGTGGATTTACGTTTGCAACAAGAGAATGGTTTGGATTTGGCAAGAGAAGTATTAAAAAAATATCCTGTGCCCGTGATCATGATTTCTGCGGTTTCAGACGATGTTGAAAAGGTGTTGGGTTTGGAAACGGTGTTGAACGACTATATCGAAAAGCCCGTTGTGCCGCGTGTTTTGTTAGCAAAAATACGGGCCATTATGCGCAGTACTTACTTGGCACCGCTTGCAGATGATGTCACGGTTGAATCGGGCTCCATTCATGAACAGGTCAGCTTTGGCGATTTCACACTGGATCTTGTAGAACGTCAGTTGTTAAAAAACGAGTGCGGTCCGATTGAGTTGACCAATACGGAATTTCGGTTGCTTGAGTTATTGGTTACTCACCCTAATGAGGTTTTTAGCCGCCAAGGTATTCTGGAGAGCTTAGGGCTTGAGTCCAGTAACCACATGATGCGCAATATCGATGTCCTGGTTCTTCGACTTCGGCGTAAAATTGAGCATAAGCCTTCCACACCGATGTATCTTCAAACGCGCCGAAATAAAGGGTACGTCTTTTGTCTAGAGTAAGTGACCGAATTCCTCGTTGGTTAGGCAGTCCTGCACTGCTTGTTGTGCTCATTGTCTTGTTGGGCACCATCACGATGTATTTGCAGAGACTCGATGATATCAACCAGCGCCAGTTGGCTTTTGAGCGTCATCTTCAGCATTCGCAGTCTATGGTGAATCGGTTAATGCGGTTCAGTTCTGGATTCAATGGCTTGGCACCGCTGCGCTCAGAGTATCTGTCAACCTTGGCGGTCGAAAGTTTACTGAGTGAATTTCAACAAATCCGTACTGATGCAGACCTTATTTTCCAAGTAAGAGGCCAAGGGAGTAGCGTTGAAGTCGAGGCTTTGGGTACACACATGACCGAATTGTCTCGGCTGATACGACAAAAGAATGATCTCTTAGTCGCTAAGAATACCTTGCAGGTAATAGTCCGGGAGAATGAAGCTATTTTTGGTGGTATGCCAGAAGTGGCATCAGCGATAACCATCATTTCAGAAGCATTTGAAGCCAATAATCTCATTTTTATTGGCGAACTTTCACGACGTTTTAACGGTATTCTCCAAGAGGGTTTTTCTGATACGACGCTGACCAATAGACTGCGTAACCTAGCCTTTGGCTCAAATGGGTTGTTTGCGGTGGCTGAAGATTTGGTGATAACCGGTGAACGCATTGAACGAACTATTTTTCAAATCCGCCAATTCACTAATACCCTGATAGAGGCGTTAGAAATTACACCAAGCGTGCATGAGCTGAATATTGTTGAACCACGGTCAGCACCATGGTTCTGGACCGTTTTAGTACTGCTGTGCAGCATTTTGGTTGTAGGCTGGCTGATGCGTCAGCAGCTTTTACACCAGTTTGGTAAAAAAACGTTGCAAGCCAACGACGATCGTTTGGATTCTTTGGGGAGAATTTCGGGTGAAGTTGCGCACGACATCAGCAATATGATTAACGTGATCATCAGTAGTTTAAACATACTCAAAGAAACGAAAAATGTTTCTGGCAGCCATCATCAACGTAGCTTAGATAAGGCGTTGTTCGCAGCAGACAAAAGCATAGGCATGATTGATCGCCTACTGACGTTTGCTCGACGTAAAAGGTTAATGCCCGAGCTATTTTCGATCAATGAATTGATCCAAGGGTTGTATGAGGTCGTTTGCTTGACCGTCGGAGACAATGTCGACGTCAAACTTGACCTCTTTGAGGGCGATACACGCGTATTTCTTGACCCTGGGCAACTCGAGTCCAGCATCATTAATCTCTGCATTAATTCCCGAAACGCCATTGATGACCAAGGCGTCATATCAATTCGTACGCGGATAGAGCAAAAGCGTTTGATCATCACCGTATCGGACACGGGCCACGGGATACCTCAACATATCTTGCCAAGGGTGTTTGAGCCCTTTTTTACCACGGATAAAGAGCACAATGGGCAAGGCCTAGGCTTGAGCACAGTGTATGGATTTGTGAAACAAAGCGCCGGTGAGATAACCATCAACAGTAGCGTGGGTCTAGGTACGGACGTGTCTATGGAGTTTAAACTATGAGCGATATGCCCGGTTATGGACCTAAATCAGCTAAGACAATGCTGTGCACGATATTGTTGAGCTTTGTATTGCTGGCTACCTTCACATTTGCCGCGCCACTGAGCGTTGCGTGTGGTGCTACACATGAAGTCTGCCAATGGCTGGGTGACCAATATCAACGGCAGACCGGTGAAGCCATCACCGTTGATCGGTTAAGTTCCGGTGAGGTTTTGCAGATTTTAGAAGCGCACATTAATGCCGTTGAAAAACCTTATGATGTTTGGTGGGGGGGTACGGGTGATACGCATTTAAAAGCGGTGGAAAGCGGATTGTTAGAGCGTTTTGAACCCGACAATTTGGCTCAACAGTTGCGTTGGTCACGGCAGTTTTGGCAGCAGTCGTCCGGGCATTCAGTCGGTGTTTACGCAGGTACTTTGGCCATTGTGTCGAACTTGGATGTTCTGGTGACCAAAAATTTGACTCCTCCACAATGTTGGTCGGACTTGGGCGATCCGCGCTATCGCAGCCAAATTATTATTGCTGATCCATCGTTATCAGGTACCTCTTTTTTGTTTATTGGCACCGTTTTACAACTTTTTGATGATGTGCAAGGTGAGCGCCTATTGAGTGAAATACAGCAGAACACCCAAGGAAAGACTGGGAGCGGCTACGATGCCTTGCAACGAGTTATTCAGGGCAATCACGGCGTAACGGTCGCTTTTGTACACGATGTCTTACCGTTGTTGGCTGACAACCCTCAGGTTGTTGTGCATGCGCCTTGCGAGGGTACCGGGTATGAAATTGGCGCTGCCAGTGTGGTAAAGGGCACGATGAACTATGAGCTCTCGAATGAATTTATTGAGTTTACCCTGTCGCATGAAATACAAAATCAGTTGGTGGGTGAATCCACGTTTCAGATGTTCTCCAATATCAATTCGGCGCCGTCACCTGTGTATGAAAACCGGGAATATTTAAATGTGATCAACTACGATTTCATTACTTATTCAAGCGACAAACAACGCCATCGAATGATCAATCTTTGGCAAGAATAGAGGACGTTTTACGCCATTTTACGTAGCGCTCTACGTATTCTCCACAACTTGCCCCGGTCGCTTTATCGGCCTAGAGTAAAATTCGCACAGTGCTACATCCTAGACTATAGTCAAAATAGGGTGTAGTGATCGCCGGAGGGCTACTATCCCGTGAAGCGATCAAGTCCTAAACAACGATAACAACAGCTCTGGACGGAAAAGATGAAGTTCACAATCAAAGCACGTATTTTGGTATTGGCTCTAGTGCCACTTGTGTTACTTGCCATACTGCTCACCAGTTACAATTTGCGCCAATCGCAGACCATCGGCCAGACTGCGGTTACCGATTTTGCGGCTCAAATGGAAGCAGACCGACGCAACGAATTGCGTAACTATCTCTCTCTGGCGTTTTCGTCGATTCAGCATTTGGTGGATCGACCCGATGCCAATACAAACCCTGAAGTGCAAGAGGAAGCCAAGCGCATTCTGTCTCAGTTGCGTTTTGATGACGCCGGTGACGTGGGTTATATGTTCGTGTATGACCGTAACGGCGTGAACGTTGCACATGGTGTTAACCCGGCCTTGGTCGGTCGTGACCTGATAAATTTTCAAGACCCAAATGGCGTGTATTTAATTCAAGAGTTGCTGGCAGCGGCGCAACGGGGCGGAGATTTTGTGGCCTATGCATGGTCGAATTCCGATGCCGAAGTCGGACCGAAGCTGGGTTATGCGCGCATGTTAGAACAATGGGGCTGGATGATAGGAACCGGATTTTGGGTTGAAGGCTTACAAGCTCAAATTGCCACCATTGAAGGCAACGTAGATGACCAGTTAGGTGGTGCCTTCGTCAATTCTTTATTGGTGGCGCTGGTCGCCGTAGCTTTGATTGCCGGACTAGCACTTGTGGTGGCGCGCAGTATTTCTTCGCCGTTAAAACGTACCTTGGCAGTTATGAATGATATTGCCCAAGGTGATGGCGACCTCACCCGACGCTTGGACAGTCATGATCATGATGAAATTGGCAAGTTGGGCGCGGCATTCAACAGTTTTGCTGATCAGGTGGCTGCTTTGGTTGGCAATATCCGCGCGTCTGCAACCACGATGGACAGCAACGTTCGGCAATTAAATGACATTATGAAAGAGACTGAGCATGGTGTTGCTCAACAACAAGAAGAAAGTGAGCAAGCCGCAACGGCCATCAATGAACTGGCTGCGGCATCCCATGAAGTCGCTAACAGTGCGAACCAAGCCTCTACCGCCGCTGATCAAGCCGAAGGCATGGTGGTATCGGCGCAGCAGGTACTGCACAACGCTATTGAAGTGATCAATGGTTTGGCCAGCAACGTGGAAAGTGCGGTCGCCGTGGTGGGTAAATTGGATGAAGAGTCCAACAACATTGGTGGTGTGTTGGACGTGATCCGCAACATTGCCGAACAGACCAATTTACTGGCGCTGAACGCGGCCATAGAGGCGGCAAGGGCGGGCGAAGCCGGGCGCGGATTTGCTGTCGTGGCGGATGAAGTGCGTACATTGGCCAGTCGAACCCAAGCCAGCACGCAGGAAATTCAATCCATGATCGAGCGTCTGCAGGCGGGTGCCGAGCAAGTCGTGAAGGTTATTGAAACCATTCGCGAGCGTAGCACCAGTACCGTGGCGGAAACGCAGCAGGTTGATAATGCTTTGGCGTCAGTACTGGATGCGGTGAATACCATTAACTCGCAGAATGCGCAAATTGCCAGTGCAGCCGAAGAGCAGACCAACGTATCGGAAACCATTAACAAGAACATGCATCAGATTGTTGCGGTAACCGAGTTGACCGCGAGTGGCACGCGTGCTGCCGCACAGCACACGAAGGATTTGAACGAAACTGCGTACAAGTTACTGGATAATGTGAAACGATATACCATATAGTCTGTGTTCGAACAGCAGCACACGAGGGTATTATGGTCATCGTTAAATCGGCAATCGGACAAGAACCCCGGCCTGAACGGAGAGTCAAGCCGGATCTCTTGGTGCAATTGATTCGGGGCATCACCATCATTGGTTTACTGATGATGCTGCCCATCTTGATTTTCATTGAGCAAGCTCGGCCGGAAATGGAGTCGTTGTTCGATCGCTGGTTTCGTACGTCCGTGCAAGACGGTTGGATGCCCGAGTTTTTGACGTACGCGCTGGTGTTGCTGATCATCAACTTGGTCATCACAACAATCGGTGTTGTCTTGCACTTTAAACGCAATAAACGCCGGGAAGACCGCTATCGGTTTTCCTTGATGCTGCCGTTCAGCTTTTCGATTTTGGCCTTGCTGTACGTTGTAGCAACGCTTTTGCGCGTTGGTGCTGGGACGTGATGGGGCCACTAGGACAGCGCATTTATTTGCGCTCGGATGGCCTCTGCTTCCTCTGTCAGGAGTGAGTAGGTTTTAATGTCGCCGCTGCGCTGCGCCTTCATGGCCGCAGACAGCTTTTCTTCATAGGCTTTTTGCAGTTTTTTCTTGGGGTCGCCCTTTAAAAATCCAAACATGATTTAGCACTCGGTAGCTGTTTCAAAGGCATACGTTGAGCTAACCCAGTTGGTTCTCCCAATCGGCGATGTTTCCTAAGTGGGAGGCCACCCATTCATCATTGTGATAGGTATCAATATAGCGTTCGCCTCGATCACACAGCACCGTCACAATAGAGCCTTCCTCCTGGCGTTCGTGCATTTCCTTTGCTAACTGCAAGGCACCCCAAACATTGGTGCCGGTGGAACCACCCACAGGGCGACCCAAACGTTTTTCCAACCAACGCAATGTCGCCATGGATGCGAGGTCGGGCACTTTAATCATCCGATCAATGACGCTGGGCATAAACGATGGCTCAACACGCGGGCGTCCAATCCCTTCTATGGCGCTACCTTTAGCGCTTGTGAGTGTTCTGTCTTGTTGCATGAAACTGTCATAAAACACCGAATGTTCCGGGTCTACTACGACCAGTTCGGTGTCGTAGCCTTGATAGCGAATATAACGCCCTAGCGTCGCTGATGTACCCCCGGTGCCAGCACTCATGACCACGTAACGCGGTATGGCATGCCGTTCAGATTGCATCTGGCTGAAGATGCTGTCGGCAATGTTATTGTTGCCCCGCCAGTCGGTAGCGCGTTCTGCAAAGGTGAATTGGTCCATGTAATGACCTTGGGATTCCAGCGCTAACCGCTCAGCCTCAGCATAGATTTGGCTGCCATGGTCCACGAAATGGCATTCGCCGCCGTAAAACCTGACCTCATCTATTTTCCGGCAAGCCGTTGATGCGGGCATGACGGCAATAAATTTCAAGCCTAATAGGCGCGCAAAGTAGGCTTCCGACACCGCAGTGGATCCCGATGACGCCTCGATAATGGTGGTGTTTTCTTGAATGTGTCCGTTACATAGGCCGTACAAAAACAGTGAACGGGCTAATCGGTGTTTTAAGCTGCCGGTGGGGTGGGTGCTTTCATCTTTCAGATACAGGTCGATGCCGGGCGTGGCAGGCAAGCCCAGCTTGATCAAATGGGTATCCGCCGAACGTTGAAAGTCGGCATTGATTTCACGGATGGCGTTCTTGACCCATGTGCGCATCTGAACAGTTCCTTTTTTAATTGTGATATCGGAAAAGCATATCACTAACACATGAGGCACGGCATAATTTGGCTGTTATTCATAAATGGAGAGAGTAAACGATGGTATCCATGAACAAAGGTGTATTGGCCCTAGCGGCAACAACCCTGTTGCTGGCTGGCTGTTCGACCATAAACCCTTACACGGGTGAGCGTCAGACATCGAACGCGGCGCGCTTGGGCGTCGGTGGTGCATTTGTCGGCGGTGTGGTCGGTGCCATGTTTAACAGCGACGATCGCTTAAAAGGCGCGTTGATTGGCGCGGGTATCGGTGGGGTTGCGGGTGGCGCGACGGGCGTCTACATGGATAACCAAGAAGCTAAATTGCGTGAAGAAATGGCCGGTACGGGTGTCACCATTACGCGCACGGGTGATCAAATTTTGCTCAACATGCCCGGCAGTATCACGTTTGAAGTCAACGAAGCGGATTTACGCGACGATTTTGAAAACAATTTAGACGGTGTTGCGGCTATCTTGGTTGAATACCCTGATACCCTCATTGTGATTTCCGGTCACACCGACAGTACGGGCAGTCTTGCGCTAAATCAACGATTGAGTGAAGAGCGGGCGCAGTCAGTTGCCGATTACTTACAAAGCCAGGGTGTACAGTCGGTACGTATCATCCCTGTAGGTGCGGGCCCGAATCGCCCCATCGCCGATAATTCAACCGCTGAAGGTCGAGCCGCTAATCGGCGTGTAGAGTTAGTGCTTGAACCCATTGAGCAGGAAGATTTGCAATAAAACGCGGTGAGCGAACACAGGTAGGGCGGGTCTTAACCCGCCTTTTTTGTGGTTAAGGCCATGGCAAGGCGTTGCAATCGGGGTGCACCGATCAACACCAAACCAAAGGCAATCGGCCATGCAAATGCACCGGCTTGCGCCCAGCGACCAAAGAAGCCGTCGTTAAACCCCGTGTTAAGCAGGGTAATCAAAAACGTCATGAAAAATACCATGTAGCTGGACATCAAAAACGGAAATACCAAGCGATTCAGCCGAGCAGGTATCATGGACAAGCCTCGCAAAATATAAGAATTATCTTATGTTACTAGGAATGCCCAAGTTATCCAAGCGCAACCGTGATACTGGTAATGACTACATCGCACTGTTAGGGTTTCGGTGTGCCCAACGGGTAAGACGCTTTTCCAATATGGCAAACAGTTCGTACATCACCACGCCCATAGCGCCAATGACAATCAACCCCGCAAAGACCAGTGCCATATCCATCGACGAACTGGCGGCCATCATCAAATAACCAATGCCCAGATTAGAAGCCACCGTTTCAGAAATGACCGAACCCACGAAAGCCAGTGTAATGGCTACTTTAAGCGAGGCAAATTACCTGCAAGGTCAGACGGCTCAAGAATGCCGGAGTCCTTCAGCGTAAACACGGTTGCTGGGGTGTTGTTGTAAACCATATAAACCGCCTGAACTGAGCTGTCCGGATTAGCAGCGCTGTGTTCTACTAGAGCATTAAAGTCCGCAAAACCCATATCATAGGCGCCTTCATATTTGTTTTCGCACCAAAAAAGAACCTGTGTCTATTCGAATGCGCTATTTCGGCAAGGCAAAGTAAGAATACAACTTCGTGCTTGACGTGGGTTTAGATGGACTATACTTCCCATTTAAAGGCAATGGTTTTTCAGGGAGCCCATGTATGAGCCTTGGGACGGTTTGGTATCAGCGTATTGTTTTGAGCATCATAGGGTGTCTGTCGCTGATGGCACTGTTCATCTATTTCTTGTTGCCGCCGTTAACCCAATCCATCAGCACAGGCTCATCGATCACTCATGTTCGTGTCGGGCTGTATGAGAATGAGCCTAAAATATACACCAATTCGGCCGGCAAACCGGACGGATTGTTCATTGATCTATTGCAGTCCATGGCCAGAGAGGAAGGCTGGATCCTGCACTTTGAAGACTGTGAATGGAACCGCTGTCTGTCACTGTTGGCCGAAGGGCAGCTCGATTTAATGCCTGATGTCGCATTTTCTGTGGACCGAGCCACGCAATTTTCTTTTCATGACCACCCAGTAACGCAAGCATGGAGCCAGGTTTTCGTGCGCCCGGATACGCCGATGTATCAGTTTCCGGACTTGGCAAGTGCCCGCTTGGTATTACTCGAAGGATCTATCCAACAAAGTTTTTTACGAACTGAATTGGGTGAGTTATGGAATGTCGAGCACATTGTGTTGGTTCAGGATCTTGAAGACGGTTTTCGTCGAGTGGCATCGGGCGAAGCGGATGCGGTCGTGGCTAGCAATTTCTATGGCAATCGTAAACGCGGACTCTACGGCTTGGCGGGCACACCACTTACCTTCAATCAGGTGGGTTTATACTTTGCTGCTCCTTTGAACGCGCCCATGACGCCAGTGTTGTTAGGGGCGATCGATCGCCATTTGCTGCGCTGGCAAGATAATGCTCAATCGCCGCTTTACCATGCGCTCGCGGAGGCTTCCACCGCGCCGGTCGAACGCAGAGTACCGATGTGGTTGCTGATATTAACGGCAGTATTGGCCGGCTTGGTTGTTCTTGGTTTGGCCGCTGCTCAGTCTTTACGTTGGACAGTGACACGACGAACCGCTGAACTGGCCAATGCGAACCGGCGCTTTGCGCACTTGCTGACGTCCAGTCCTGCCGTATTATTTACTTGGAACTCTGACGCCAGAGCGCCAAGCTGGGTCAGTGATAACGTTAAGGCACATTTGGGGTTTGACCCATTGGATGTCACGCAAGAAGGGTTTTGGGAACAACATGTGCACAGCGAAGACCGGTCAATGATGCAGGCCGATATTAAACGTGTAGAGCTGCAGGGCCATGTTCAGATGGAATACAGAATCCGCGACCAACAGGGTGTTGTGCGGTATTTACGTGATGATCGGCGATGGGTCATGGGTGAGAGTGGCGAGCCACAGGTGGTGGGTACCTGGACGGATATCACCGAGCAACATCGACAGGACGAAAAACTTCACTACATCACACGATACGATGACGTTACCGGGCTACCCAATCGTCAATCTTTTATGGATCGCTTGCAACACGCCGTTGAAATGGCGCGTCAGGATGAACGTTCGATAACGCTTATTTTGATCGATCTAGACCGCTTTAAACACATCAATGAAGCCTGGGGTGTCGGTGCGGGTGATCAGGTTTTGAGGGTGTTGGGCGAGCGCTTGCGATTTGCCACCATGCCCGACATTTTGGCGCGACTGAGCGCGGACGAATTTGCGCTACTGATTGAGCGCCCTTTATCGACTGAACAGCAAAAAGATCATGTGCTTCATCTGTTCGAACAACTGGAAATACCAATTTGGTTGCAAGGTAACGCCATGGTGGTGACGGCCAGTTTTGGTGTCAGTGGTTACCCGAGAGATGCCTTGCAAGCCGATCAGTTAATGAAGAGCGCCGAATTAGCGATGCATGAGGCTAAAAAATCCGGTGGCAACAGTTGGGCTTTTTACCAGCCAGATTTCGCCAACACCACGGAGCATATGTTTAAGCTGGAAAACGCATTGCGACAAGCCCTACAAAACCATGAATTCTTCATACATTTCCAACCGCAATTTGACCTTACCCATCATGAGCTGGTGGGTGTTGAGGCGCTTATACGCTGGGAGCATCCTGAATTGGGCATGGTTTCGCCGGCGATATTTATACCGTTAGCTGAAGAAATCGGGCTGGTCGAAGATCTGGACGCGTGGGTGTTGGAAGAGGCTTGTGCGCAATTGCGTCTGTGGGACATTGCGGGTTTTCATGTACCGCGTGTTTCCGTCAACATCTCGGCCCATGAATTGGATAAGTTGGATTTGGTAGAACGCATCAAACAGGCCTTAGTACAGTTTCGTTTGGCGCCACAGCGCTTGCAGGTCGAAGTCACGGAGTCAGTCTTGATGCGCGCACCCGAACGCTGCATCAGCGTGTTGAATTTGATCCGCAATCAAGGTGTCAGTGTTGCGATCGATGACTTTGGCACCGGCTATTCCAACTTGGTGTATTTGCGCGGACTACCCCTAGATTGCCTGAAGATCGATCAGTCGTTTGTGCGTGAGATTGGCGCTTCACCGGCGGCCGATACGCTCATTCATGCCATCATTGCGATGGCCAAAGCCTTAGATTTAAACATTGTGGCGGAAGGAATTGAAACGCAACGCGAGCTTACATTTTTGGCTGAGGCAGGTTGCCATTATGGACAAGGATTTCATATGGGGCGGCCCATGGCGCCAACTGATCTTAAAGCCTGTTACCCGTCTGCCATAGGTGCACATAAGGGTACCTTTGCGAACAGCTTTAGCGATTCGTAAGCTTTATCTCGATACGACGGTTGCGTTGCAGCGCTTCGGGTGAGTTGCCGTTATCGACCGGTTGGAATTCGCCAAAGCCCGTGGCTGCAAGACGCTGTTCCGGTATGCCTTGCGCGGCTAGATAACGCACCACAGAAAGCGCACGTGCGGTAGAAAGCTCCCAGTTTGATGCAAAACTGGCTGTACTGATGGGGATGCGGTCGGTGTGTCCGTCCACCCGTAATATCCAGTCGACATCCGCTGGAATATCGTTGATCAAATCCAGCAGTACGGTTGCGAGCTCGTTCAGCTCCGCTTCTCCTGCTGCGCCAATATTGGCTTGGCCAGATGCAAACAACAGCTCGGCTGGCAAGACAAAACGGTCGCCCACAATTTGGACTCGCGCATCGCCTTCGAGGGCATCTCGTAAGCGGCGAAAGAAGTCAGACTGGTAGCGTTCCAACTCATTTACCCGCTCGGCCAGTAAGACATTGAGGCGCTGACCCAGTTCGGCTAACTCCGTTTCTTGCTGTTCGCTAATGTCTTCTTGCAGGCGCAGTGCGGCGCTGATGGTGGACAGTTGCTCTTGCAGTTGGGTGATTTGATTACTCAGGGCTTGCAACTGAAGGCGCTGTTCGGTGGTTAATGCTTGTTCACTGGATAAGGCGGCTTCGTTTTGCTGCACCAATAACAGTAAGTCGTCTATTCGTATTTCCCGGTCTTCGAGGGTACGTTGAGCTAATAGTGTGCGCTCTTGTTCAGCCGCCAGTTCAGCGCTTAGAGCCATGGTGCGGTCACGCAGGGCTTCCACGGTGGTGGTCAATTCGTCAATTTGAGCATCACGGGCCTGCAATTGAGCAATCTGATTAGCAATGTCCTGCTCAAGTTGGTCCCGCAGCGCCTGTAAAGTGGCAATATCCTGTTGCAGTGAGGCCTGTGTTAATAACAAGGTGTTGATGGTGTCTTGGTCATCCGTAGCGGCGGCGAGCAATTCATCCTGCGCCGCTAACAAGGCCGCATTGTCGCCTTGTAATCGCGCATTACGGGCCTCGCTTAGAGCATAGTCTTCTTGCAACGACACCAGTTCGGTTTGCAGGGTTGCGGTTCGTTGTTCCTGCAGGCCTAACTGGCGAGTGATTTCTGACAATCGTTGCGAGAGGGTCGCCAGTTGAGCATCGCGGTCAGAGACGGTTTGCGATAAAAACAATTGCGTGACCATGTACACCATCAGCATAAAGATGACGAGCATCAACAACGCGGAAAGGGCATCCACATAGCCTGGCCATACATTAATATTACTGCGTGTACGCCGCCCTGAACTCATGGTTTAGCCTCGACCACGATCGTTCAGCTGATATTTTAAACGTTCGTTTTCAAGCCGCAGGCGGTCAATTTCTAACGCAGCTTCCAAGTCTCGGTCAACCGGATAAATGCCTTCCTCGGTAGGATTTTTTTGCTTCTTACGGGCATCTTCTACCAGTTTCGTTAAGCCGGTGAGCCATTCGTCCAAACCATCGTAAAACCGGTTTTGGGCATGCCCGGCTTGAATGTCTAAAAAACCCAAAATCAGTGAACCGGCCAGCCCGAATAAAGACGAGCTGAAGGCGGTGCCCATACCCTGCAATGGGGTCAATAAGCCCGATTGCAGCGCGCCGAATACCGCAGCGAAGTCATCTTGTTCAACATTCAGGTTCACAATCACATTGCCGACGGCATTGATGGTGTCGAGTAAGCCCCAAAACGTGCCCAATAGCCCCAAAAAAACCAAAAGACTGATGAAGTAGCGTGTAATTTCTCGTTGTTCGTCCAAACGACTGCGAATGCTGTCTAGAACCGTGCGCAAGGAAATGGCCGTGAGCGTAAAGCCATCCCGCTTGTATTCATCGCCCAGTTGTCGGGCTAAGGGTTTTAACAGCCTGGGTTCACGCAATACGGACAAGCCGGCGCGACCGGTGCGAAAGCGGGCGATCCATTGCAATTCAGGGAATAACATGAAGACCTGGCGGTAGGTTATTGAAATTCCGACAAAAAGTGCAGTAAGGATAGTGACATTAAAAACCCAGTTGGCCATAAAAGCGGTGCTTAAAGGCCGGAATAATAGGGTACAGATGGCGAGTACAACCAGCAGAAAGGTCGTCATCCAGAACAGCGTATGTTTCGGATTGCTCATGCGTTCCTCGTCAGTGGCGTCGTCGATGCTCAAATCATGAGTCATTCACTGGACGCTGTAAACCATCGCTTGCCTGATGTAGGTCAGTGGTGTTCGATGTGTAGCAGTCTACAATCTTGATACAACAACATGACAAGCGGAGTGTTCACATGTCTTTAAACGCCACACTGAAGTTTTTGGGCGCCGCCGAACGTGTGACGGGATCGTGCTACCACATTCGTTTGGGCAAGCGGAATATTCTGCTCGATTGCGGTATGACCCAAGGTGAAAGTCAGATTCACGATTGGCAGCGCTTTCGCTTCAAATTTCGGCCGGAAAACATTGATGTTGTCATTTTGTCTCATGTCCATATTGACCACTCGGGTCTGCTGCCTTTGCTCGTTGCTAAAGGGTTCAGTGGCAAAATCCTCTGCACCAAAGCCACCAAAACCTTGTTGCCCGTTCTCCTCAAAGATTCCGTATTCCTGTACCTAAAGGATTTAGAGTGGCAGAACAAACGGCTGGCGCGTGGTGGAAAGCCGACGCTTAAGCCGGTGATGTCGGCCCAGGACGTCGACCGCGTGGTTGAATTAAGTGAAGGTTATGCGTACGAACAACGAGTGAATCCGTTTCCGGAGTTGGAGTTGGTGTTCAGCGACGCGGGCCATGTTTTAGGTTCCGCCATTGTGCAGCTTTGGTTGAAGCGGGGGCAGGCGATGCGCCATGTCGTGTTTTCTGGAGACTTGGGCAACCCGGATACGGTGTTGATGCGTGATCCCACACCCATCAAGCAGGCGGATGTGGTGTTGATGGAGGGCACCTATGGTGATCGCAATCACAAAACGGTGGAGGATACGTTGCATGAGTTGACCCTCGCCCTGGACGATGCACATGCCAGTGGCGGTAATGTCTTTATTCCAGCGTTTGCCCTTGGACGGACGCAGGAAATTCTCTACTATCTTGGCGTGCTGTATCACACCGGCCGGTTAAAGCAGCGGCTGGTGTTTTTAGACAGCCCGATGGCGTCTGCCATCACCGAGGTCTACAACAAGAGCTTTATGAGTCTGAATAAGGACGATACCCGCATCATGACGGAGCATCATGCGGAAAACCTCGCAGAATTCTTGCCCATTTTACGCGTCACGGAAACCGTCGAAGAGTCCATGGCGATTAATCGCATTGCACAGGGTGCGATCATCATCGCGGGTAGTGGTATGTGTAATGGCGGACGCATTGTGCACCACTTAAAGAACAATTTATGGAAGTCACAAAACCACATCGTTTTTGTCGGCTTTCAGGCAAGGGGAACACTGGGTAGGCGTCTGGTGGATGGCGAAAAAAATATCCGGTTGTTCGGCCAGCAGATGGTGGTGAATGCGCAAATACACACCTTGGGTGGATTCTCAGCACATGCCGGGCAGCGTGAATTGTTGGCCTGGGCTCGTCAGATTGCCGGGCAGCCCACGTTTTATCTGATTCATGGTGAACGCCACGCGCTGGAGGCGTTGCAGACGGCACTGGCGGACATTGATATTCACGCCGACATTCCGGTACTCGGTGACCGGGTGGATCTATGAGTCTCATTGAATGAGGGGGGAAGGTGGCTGAACGCAGGCGGTGCCATCGGTGTGATTATCCAACAGGCATGTGTGTTTGTGCCGCCATCGAGCCTATCTTCATACCGGGGCGTTGTGTCATTGTGCAAGAAGCGAAAGAACGACATCACGCGAAAAATACCGTACGGCTACTGCAACTGGCCTTGCCGAATCTGGACGTTATTCTCTCCACGGACCATGGAGCACTGAGTATTCTGCAAGCACAGCTGGCGGCCGAGCGAACCGCTTGGGGGCTCGTTTACCCTTCGGCCAATAGCCAAATCCTAGACAATCCGGCGACACCTGCGGGTCCGTTACCCATGCAATGGATCCTTCTTGACGGGACTTGGAAGAAGACCAAGCGCTTACTGTTTGAACATCCATGGCTCACGCACATACCCACTTTTTCTTTTGCCAATCCGCCGCCAAGCCAATATTTCATTCGTAAGGTGCCATCGTCCAAGGCTTTGTCGACGCTGGAGAGTGTGGCCTATCTCTATCAATTGACGCAGGGGTTGTCGATGAATGCATTATTGCAGTTGCAACATCGTTTGGTTGAACAATGGCAGCAACATCAGCCCGTGGCGCATCAACCACCTAGACAGACGGAGCAGGGAAAATAAGGTTAGTCGTCTTTAGGGTCGTGTGATCAACGCCAAAGATCGGCGGTTCTGCGCACTGAATCACAGAACGCGTTGCACAGAAGGCCGCGTCTCATGGTAGAGTTTCTCTCATGTGTCTTGTCGGTTCCTTTTGGGAGAGAGTGTCATTAAACGTTTGCCCCCCTTAAATGCGTTGCGTAGTTTTGAAGCCGCGGCCAGACATGGCAGTTTTCAAGATGCGGCAGGTGAATTGTTTGTCACGCCATCGGCCATTAGCCACCAAGTGAAGGCATTGGAAGAGTTTCTGGGCATCCCGTTGTTTATTCGACAAACCCGACGTGTTTCGCTCACCTCGGCCGGGCGGGATTACATGCGCTCAGTACAGCGCGCCTTGCGTGAAATAGAGCGATCGACACAAGACCTGTTGACCAAGCATGGCGCTGGCGAATTGCGGTTAGCGGTGACGCCAGCCTTCTTGCAACGTTGGTTATTGCCGCGTATGGGGTTGTTTTCCGAACGCTATCCGGACATCGAACTGCAAATTGAAGCATCGACCGGGTTGATCGACTTTAGCCGCAATGAGATCGACATGGCGGTCTATTATGGCGACGGTCATTGGGACGATGTTGAAGCGCATTTTTTGCGCCGCTCAGTGTTAATTCCGGTGTGCTCTCCCGCTTTATTAGCCCGGAAACCCATCCATGAACCCATCGACATGTTTCAGCATCGCCTGATTCATGTTGCCAAGCGCATAGACGAATGGCGGGCGTGGTTTGCGGCGGCGCAGACGGAATACGATGAAACGCGCAAAGGGCTTTTGATGTCCAGTGGTTCACTGGCGGCTGGAGCAGCCACACGAGGGCTAGGCATTGCTCTGGCAGACGAAGGCTTGGTGCGAGAAGAAATTCTCTCTGGCGAACTGATTTCACCCATTCATATACCCCTGCCCAAGAATAAGTCGTTTTATCTTGTTTGGGCGCAAAACCGACCGCTCAGTCCGGCCATGCTGAATTTCCGTGATTGGATCATTGAACAAATGAGCGAAGATACCAGCGAACTGGCCAATACTTCGCCGCCTGAGCGTGCAACATGATTCGCTTTGCCGATATATCTTCGTTGGCGGTATTGCCCACGCAACATGACCATGGCTTAGCCATTGTGTCCGTGCTGATTGCTATCGTGGCGGCGTTTGCCAGCGTTTCCCATGTGGCATTGATTCGTCATGCGCAACGACGCGTGATCAAGTATGCATGGCTGCTCAGTGGCTCGGTCACCTTAGGTCTGGGTGTATGGGCGATGCATTTCGTAGGTATGTTAGCGTTCGAGTTGCCAATTGAGGTGCGTTACCTCTTAGCACCTACTGCGTGGTCTGTGCTGCCTGCTGTGTTGTCGAGCGTCGTCGTTCTGCAAGTATTATTGGTGCGTATTCCCCGACCCATTCTGGTAGTGATTGGCGGTATGGTTATGGGAAGCGGTATTGGCGCAATGCACTACCTGGGTATGAGTGCCATGATGATAAGCGCTGATATCGTTTATGATGCTGGTTGGTTTTTGGTGTCACTCATCGTGGCGATGGTTATGGCGACGCTGGCGTTATCGACCGTGTTGTGGCTGCGCCAGTGGGTTGCGCTGCTTTGGGTGCGTAAGCTGGTGTTCTCCGTCGTGATGGGGTTAGCGGTTTCGACCATGCATTATGTGGCCATGTTTGCCGCGCGCTTTGTACCGAATGCCGATGTGGTGATCAGTACGGAGGCATGGCTGGTGAATCGACCTTTGATTGCCGCCGTGGCGGGTCTGGTTATGTTGGCCATTGCCGTGATCATGTCCCTGAATCAGGTTTTCATGCGGCGGGTGCGGTGGGCCCAGCACGAAGCGTCAGCATCGCAAGAGCGGGTGCGTGAACTCTATGAGCGCTTGACCAAAATATCCGCCCGCGTACCGGGCGTCGTCTATCAATTTCGCCGCGCACCGGATGGACAATACTCCTTTCCTTATGCCAGCGAAGCCATTCGCACCATTTATCGTGTAGCGCCCAATGATGTGTCGCAAGACGTAAATGCCATCGCGGAAATCATCCATCCTGACGACTTGCAAGGTGTTTTGGACGCGATAGAACAATCGGCCAACACACTGACCGTTTGGCAGCAGGAATATCGTGTGCGTTTTTCTACCGGTGAGGTTCGTTGGCTTTGGGGAAATGCTATTCCACAGCCGGATACCGATGGCGGTGTTTCTTGGTACGGCTTTATTTCCGACATTACAGAACGCAAGGCCTCTGAAGAAACGATTAATCGGTTGGCTTTTTATGATGCCTTGACTAACTTGCCGAACCGGCAAATGGTGCAGGAGCGTTTAGGTCATAGCATTGCATTGTCGGCCCGGCAGCAAACTCATGGTGCAGTCTTGTACATTGACTTGGATAATTTTAAACAATTGAACGATACCCAAGGCCACAGTATGGGGGATCGTCTTTTGGTGCAGGTGGCTAGGTTGTTGGAAAGCTGCACGCGCGCCAATGACACCTTGGCGCGCTTGGGTGGCGACGAATTTTTATTGGTGCTGGAAGGGCTGGGTAGGGATAGACGGCAGGCCGCCGTGGAGGCGGAGCGCGTGGCACGTAAAGTCATTTCGGTGTTGAACCAGCCCATCATGTTGGATGAGCGTGCACATCATGGCTCGGCCAGTATCGGGGTAAATCTCTTTTTGGGCAGTCAACACAGTGTCGAGGAACTGCTACAACGGGCCGATATTGCGATGTATCAAGCCAAGGATATGGGGCGCAATGCGATACGATTCTTCGACCCGGAAATGCACGCAGAGTTGGAAACGAATTATGCGCTGGAAAGCGCTTTGTGGCAGGCTTTGCCTAAGCACGAACTGGTTCTTTACTTTCAGGAACAAGTGGATGAGCACGGCACCCCTATAGGGGTCGAATCTTTGATTCGGTGGCAGCACCCGGAGCATGGTCTGGTTCCGCCCAGCCGTTTTATCCCTCTGGCCGAACGCAGTGAATTGATTAATAAGTTAGGGCGGTGGGTTTTGGAAACCGCTTGTCAGCAACTGGCCGTGTGGCAGAGGGATGAACGTACGGCGCACCTGACGGTGGCCGTAAACGTCAGTGCTAAGCAATTTCACCAGCCCCAGTTTGTGGAAGAGGTATTGCAGTGTTTGGTGCGCTATCACATTGCACCTGGCCGATTGAAGTTGGAATTAACGGAAACGTTGGTTTTGGCCGACATCGACGATACCTTCGATAAAATGAAGGTGCTGAAAAAACAGGGTATTATTTTTTCGATGGATGATTTTGGCACCGGCTATTCTTCGCTGGCTTACTTGTCCCGTTTGCCTTTCGATGAAGTGAAGATTGATCAGGCGTTTGTGCACCGTGCGGGCCAACAAGACAGCGTGCGCGACTGGGTTATTGTGGAGGCGATTATTGGGTTGGCACACAATCTTGATATGGGCGTTATTGCCGAAGGTGTAGAAACGCTGGAACAGCAACAGTTGTTGGCTAGCAGTCAATGTTTTCGCTATCAAGGATATTTATTCAGCAAGCCAATACCGATTGAGGCATTGGAATCTCGGTGGTTCGGGTCATCGTGAGAAGGGCGGAAATCAGGGGGTTGTTCTTGTTTTAGTCTGGCTAACCCCATGCTTTCTTAAGTTGCTTTCAGGCTAAGTGTATTAAGCGCTCTTAGCTTGATGTGGCGCGGCGAACAAGGCACGTACACGTTGTGCGACGAAAGCTACGACTTTGCTGGTCATGTCTGCGATGGCTTCTGCACGCATTTGACGCGCTTTAGTCTCATAGTAGTTAACGTCAACCACGTTCCATTCGTTTACCACAAGGTTTAAAGATTCAGTGTTTTTCATGATGATGTTCCTCTGCATGATGATGGTTGTTTGCGCCTGAGGTCTTGTTCTCAGGAATGGGTGTATGATATGGCGGACATACGGTGCTAACAAACGATCTGTTTTCATGCCATGCGTGAATAAAACTAATTCATCAATCTTTGGGTATGGTTTTCAACCAGTCTTCTAGCTCAAGCGCGACGGGCTTTCCATGCTCGGCTAAAAACGCCAAGAAGCTGTGCGCATCACGGTTCACAATCCGCCCGATGGGAAAGTTCAAACGTTCTGCATGACCTATGGCGGCTGAAAAATCCCCCAAACTGAACGCAATATGGGCATCACTGCCAAAAGAAACCTTCCAATCCAGGGCGTCTATCCGTTCCATCAAATGCACACAATGGGGTGTACTACCTTCACGAGACTGGATAAATGAACTGTTGTTGATTTCCAGCACCACATTATAGTCCCGCGCGGCGCGAATGACGTCATCGACGTCAATGGGGTAACTCGGGTTGCCGGGGTGACCAATGATTTGGCACTTGCCACTCTGGATGGCGTTAATCATGGCTCGGGTATGGGTTTTTCTGTCGCTGGGTGGGTACACCGGCTCATGAAACGAAGCGATGGCAAAGTCCAAGAAGGGCAGCATGCCTTCAGGAATATCCAGTTCGCCATCGGGTGGTGTGATGTTGGCTTCGATCGCGCGCAGAATACCCACGTTGTTGACGAGCCTAGGAATAATCTTGCGATTGCCAAAATGCCACGGATGCGGACTATCCGGCATTTCCGGGCCGTGATCGGTTAGGCTGAAGAGTTGCATGCCTTTGATCGCAGCGTGTTGAATGTAGTCATGAACCGTGCTGTACGCGTGGGTACTGGCAACCGTATGTGAATGGGTGTCGACGAGAATCTTCATAAGCCTCTGAAGTGTTGTCAGATGGGGCGGCTATGATAACAGGAATCCAGTGTCAGTGGCATGACGGGCAACCAGGAAGGGTTGCCCGTCAGAAGGGGGTCATGCTAGGCGTTTTATGTACGGTCTTGCGGAAACACTTTGATTTTCAGTTTAGCCAGCTTTTGCAGTACACGGACCACTTGGCAGCTATAACCGAATTCATTGTCATACCAGACGTACAGCACGATGCGGTTGCCGTTGGCAATGGTGGCTTTGCCATCCACGATGCCAGCATGACGATTACCCACGAAGTCGGTAGACACCACTTCGGCGGAATCGACAAAGTCAATTTGCTTTTGCATGGGTGAATAGATGGACGCCCAGCGCAAATATTCGTTCAACTCGTCTTTGTTCACTGGCTTGTTTAACGATAAGTTGAGAATGGCCATGGACACGTTAGGTGTAGGTACTCGAATGGCATTACCGGTCAGCTTGCCCGCCAGTTCTGGTAGGGCTTTGGCAACGGCTTTTGCCGCACCGGTTTCGGTCAATACCATGTTGAGAGGCGCAGAACGTCCACGACGCTCACCGCTGTGGAAATTGTCGATCAAATTTTGATCGTTGGTGTAAGAGTGTACTGTTTCAACATGGCCGTCGACCACACCGTACTGATCGTTCAAGGCCTTTAACACCGGTACGATCGCGTTCGTGGTGCAAGAGGCCGCAGACAATATGGTGTCATTGTCTGCAATATCGCCATCATTGACGCCGTAAACGATGTTCTTTAACTCGCCCTTGCCAGGTGCGGTCAATAAAACTTTCTTCACACCGCCGCACGCGAGATGCTTGCCCAAACCTTCGGCATCACGCCACACACCGGTGTTGTCTACCACCAGAGCATCTTGAATACCGAATTGGGTGTAATCAACGTCCGCCGGGCTGTTGGCGTAGATAAAGCGAATAAAATTGCCATTCACAATCAGGGCGCTGTTGGCTTCATCGACTTGAATTGTGCCGTGGAAGGGACCATGCACGGAGTCGCGGCGTAACAGGCTGGCGCGCTTCTGCAGATCACCGGCTTTACCACCGCGCACCACAACAGCGCGCAGGCGCAACTTCGAGCCGCCACCGGCTTTTTCAACCATGATGCGGGCTAACAAACGGCCAATTCGACCAAAACCATAGAGCACCACATCCTGCGATTCACCGCCAGGTGTCATCTGGTCGTGCTGGTCGACGATCTCGGCCAGTTGCTCGCGCAAGAAAGCTTCCATGTCGTTATGGCCTTCTTTACGGAACTGGGTGCCCAATTTACCCACATCGATGTGTGCCGGGCCGGGATTCAAACGGATTAAAGCCTGCAACAGCATCTGGGTCAGGGCAACATCCAGTTCTTCGCCATCGATATGGCGCACAAATCGATGGTCTTTGATGATTCGCATCACCGACCGGTTCACCATGGCACGGCCAAAGAGAGAGGTGACGATGTTGTATTGACGATACAGTTGACCAATCAGAGGAATCAGGTTTTCGGCAATCGCTTCACGGCTCTGCCATGCCTCCAGATGGGTGTCCTGGGTGTGGTCGCTCATTGGCTACCTCTATAATTTTTTCGTTGATAGGAGAGTGCGCGGGTTGCGCGCGCGCATTATGCGTTGGATGGGGCAAATTGGCAAACGAGAGTGCATATTTTGAGCAGTGCTCAGTCGGACAGCCGCCGCCTGAGCACGCATCGTTTAGCGGTTCAAATAACGGGCTTTCGCGGCATTAAAGTTGTGGATCACTTCATCCATGGCAGAGCCATCATAAGGCTGCAGACTGCTGATGATCAGGTGTTTTGTACCGGTGCCAACCGTTTTGCCATCGGCCTCTATGACGAACGTAAACTCGGCATCGCCCCGGCGTCCATTGACTGTGATCTTGGTGTCAGCGAGGGCCAGCGTAGGGGCTGCAATGTCCAGCCGGTCCAGTTCAAACGCCATGCGCTCGTAGATCACCAGCGGACGTTTCGGGTTAAACATAACACCAGCTTTCTCCATCATGGGCACCATGATAAAGGGGAAGTTTTGCCCTGAAAACGCAACATATTGCCGGGTAAAGGCCTCTATCAACGCTTGGTCATGGCTGGTCTCACCGGCATGCTCGATATGCAGATAGTCTTTTCCGGCGGTATCCTGAATGTTGATGTTGCCGTCATCATGTGAGGGCAATATTAATGCTGTGTCTGCACCGACCATGCCAGAAAACTTCACCGACATTTTGCGGCTCAAACCATAGTGCTGCAAAACAATGGCGAACAATAAGTCACCTGGCACGCAAAAGCGTTTTGAATCCACGTCATGAATAGGGTTAAAGTCACCCGCGATATCCTTTGCAAACGCGCTGGCTTGTTCTGCGTTGATGAGGATTTGGGATCCTTGCTGTGTAAAGTAGGGAGCTAAAAACACAATTTTTCGCCTATTGCTGTCAGTACGGGCATTGTGGCGACCGATAGTGCCGCTGGCAAGTAGTGATCGGCGTTAAAGAATTGTTCGAAAATCTCAAAAATATGCGCGTTGCACATTCGCCACCCTTGATCGAATGGTGTATAAAATGACGCGTCTTCGCAGCTGTTAAGCTGCTCATTGAATGAGTTAATGGAATGCGTTTGTACAATACCATACGGCAAGTTCTGCGTTTGGCCACCCATCTGTACTTTGTGGAAGTTCGGTCTACCGGTCGTGACCAAGTACCAGAAGAGGGCCCGGTAATACTGGCCGCGAACCACCCCAGTTCGTTGCTCGATTCCGTTCTGTTGGGTGTCGAGTTACCTCGGCCGGTCAGTTATTTGGCCAAGAGTGAATTGTTTCGCACCCGGTGGCTGGCCGCTTTGTACCGCAGCGTGGGAGCCATACCGTTAAAGCGTGGCGTGGGTAGTGATGAACTGGAAAGTACCTTTGAGCAGGTATATGAATTGTTGGAACGCGGTGGTTGCATTGGCATCTTCCCAGAGGGACGCAATTCACCGGCGCTCAAGGTTGCCAATTTGCGCAGTGGTACAGCACGTATGGCGTTGGCTGCCGAGGAGCGGAATCAATACCGGCTGGGGCTGACCATCGTGCCTGTGGGTATCAATTTCGAAAATCGTGAACTTTTTCTGTCGGCCGCATTGTTGCGCTTTGGCGAGCCGATACAGGTTGCAGACTATGCCGAACTGCATCGTACGGATCGAAAACGCGCCATTCGGGAACTCACGGCGGATTTGGGAGCAGCGCTTCGTCGAGAGGCTATGCACATTGAAGACGCGCGTTTGAGCGCATTGATTAATGATTTAGGTGCGGTTTACCACAAAGCCATTGCTGAGCCAGCGGACGAAATCACCCGGTCGCCGTCAACCGGCTGGCTACGTGCTATTTGGGAAAAATGGCGGGCTTTTTTCCGCCCGGCGTCGGTGAATCCCGAATCGCTGGCGGCGGTGTTTGATGGTAAGCGTTCGTTGAATGATGCCCTGTCTCGGGCGGCGGTCGTAGAGCCTGAATTGATTGACGAACTGCGGACACGCGTCGAGCGCTATAAAGATCACTTGCGGCAGACCAAATTAAAGCAGGACCTCAAACAGAGTTTTGACCAGCCCCTGCGTGAACGATTGATTCGATTACGTATGACGTTATATGCGGTGTTGATGGCACCTATCGCGCTCTATGGTTGGGTGCACAACGTCGTACCTTATGTCATCACCAAGTTGATCTCGCATCGTTTCAAGGACGAGGCCGTTAGGGCGTTCTCCTATTTTGGTGTAGGAACCTTGGCCTTTGCCGGGTTCTACTTCCTGTATTTGTTGTGGTTGTGGCATTTTACCCCGCGCGACCTCAGCAATAGCCTGTTGTACATCGCAACCTTGCCTCCTACCGGCTTGCTGTGCCTACGTTATCGCGGGCACATCACGCAGTATCGGGACAAGATTCTCTTTCGGACGTTTTTCTACACCAATGCAAACTTGATGCGACAATTGCAGGAAGAACGGCAGGCGATCATCTATCGCCTGCAGATTCTGGATGAGCGGTACGGTGACCCGGAAGACTAATTAAGTCTCCTAGGGAGGTTCTGAATTAATCGCACGGCGCTCTGGCTTTTGGAGGTGCTATGCGGCAAGGCAGGTTCACGCAGGAATGTCGAGACCTTTCCAGTGAGCCTAACGCAGCAGCGGAGCGCCTCCGAGAGCCCCGCAGCACCCAAAGGGCATAAAGGCGCGGCCAAAACGTCCATTCACTGTGTTGTACTTCTGGGCAAGGGCTACGCCCATTACCGGCGAAGTACGCCTTGCGCCTGGACGTTTTGGCTAGCGCAGAGTCGCGTGGGATTAATTCAGAGCCTCCCTAGGCTGACGGTGGCGCGGTTTCAGCAAAGGCTGCATGGGTATCAGCCAGCGTTAATAATTGCACCAAATTTGGGTAGGGTTGTAGATCGATCAGGTCACGAAATCGAATCCATCCCAAGTAACACGCTAGACGCAACTGTGCGTCGTTTAAGGGTAAAGTGCTGGGTAAGGGGAGGGAGTTTAGGTGCGCCAAACTCGAATCCACCCGTGCCTTTTGGCGCGCCAAATAGCCATTGTTTTCCGGTGTCACGCCTTCTTTGCCCAGCAAGAATAGATTCACCAAGGCATCGAGCGAGGTGTTGACCAGTAAGAACTGGTCATACTCTTCTGTCGTGGCCATAAACGGTTGGTGCGCACGCGTACGTATGTGTCGCAATATAGAAGCAGAGTCAAAAAGTTTCACGGCATCGTCCTGCAAAAAAGGTACTTTCTTGGACGGCGATTTTTGTGCGCTGACGGTGTAATCCGTTTCATGGAATTCAAACGGCAAACCGCTCTCTAATAACGCAATTCGACAGTGACGAACGAAGGGCGATGTATAACTTCCATACAAATCCATACATGAACCTCTTGTTGTGGTGGTTAGTAAGCTGACAGTACGGCAGCCTTCTTGCCTTGCCAAGGCATTTTTAAACCAATGTGCTATCATTCCGCGCCATATAAAAGACAAAACAGGGTGACCTATGCCAACGTTTGATATTGTGTCGGAAGTCAATGAAGTTGAGTTGCGCAATGCGGTTGAAAATGCGCAGCGTGAACTGGCAAACCGTTTTGATTTTCGTGGGGTAGAATCCAGTATTGAACTGAAAGAATTAACGGTGACGCTGAAAACCATGTCGGATTTTCAGGTCCGTCAGATGGAAGATGTGTTCCGCAATGCCTGTGTGAAGCGCGGCGTGGATACGTCCGGTGTCGATATTGACGAAGAGCCGGTGCACAGTGGCAAAACCTTTTCCCTTAATCTGACGTTCAAGCAGGGTATTGATCAGCCGACGGCAAAACAGATTGTGAAGTACATCAAAGACAGCAAAATGAAAGTGCAGGCGTCAATCCAAGGTGACAAAGTTCGCGTTACCGGCAAAAAACGCGATGACTTACAAGAAGCCATTGCATTGCTGCGCAAGGCAGAGGAAATTAGCTTGCCATTGCAGTTTGAAAACTTCCGCGATTGATTGATTCGGCCAGAGGGCTGGCCTCCTACATGCCCGGCTGAGGTTTTGTAGGAGTGCGGCCCTCCGCACGAATTCTCTACAATACCAACTTCAGGCCCACTTTCGCGCATCGGTCGCCTTCCATCTCTCGCACCACCAATTGCACGCTGCCTAAGTCTACCCGGTCACCGACAACGGGCTGGTTAAATTGCTGACGCAAGAACTCATGCAAGGTGAGTCCTTCCGTGTTCTCGGGTAGAACAAAGCCATACATTAAGGAGAGGTTTTGCAGGGGGATGTCGCCATTGATGACGAATTCACCGAAGAACTGCTTGTCGGCTAGGCGTGTGGTGGACTCGATGGCCACAAATAAACGATCCAGGTCATCGAGTGCGGCGCGCGGGGTTGCAAGATAGACACTGTCACCTTCCTCATAGCGCTCTGCCTGATCAATACTCATGAGCTCATTATGCCGCAACACGAGGGCAGGTTTAACGCCATCTGGGTAGGTGACTTTGAGCAATTGACGCCCAAACACCGAGCTGTCTTCAGATATACGATACCCTACTAATTCATAATCCGGCTGCCCGGGCAGCTCCAGTTCCATGCGTTGGGCGCGGGTGTTATTGGGAGGAATTTCTACTTTAAGCCAGCGTGCCACAAAGGTCAGGCTCCAGCCTTGTACGACGAGCGACACCAGCACCACGAAAAACGCCACATTGAACAGAATGTCGGCGTGCATGATGCCCGCCAACAGCGGGAAAATCGCCAGAATAATAGGCACAGCGCCACGGAGACCCACCCAACTGATAAAGGCTTGTTCCTGCCAAGAGAATTGAAAAGGTAAGAGACTGACCACAACAGCAATAGGGCGCGCAATAAAAATCAGTGCAATCGCAATGAGCAGGGCTTGACCACCGGTTGGCAGAAGGTCGGTTGGGGTCACCAATAGGCCCAGCATCAGGAACATGATGATTTGGCTCATCCACGCCAAGCCGTTGTGAAAACGTAGGATATTGTGTGCCGACTGAACGTGTCGGTTGCTCAGCACAATCCCGGCCAAATAAACGGCCAGAAAACCACTGCCACCCAACACTGCGGTCACACCAAATACGACCAAACCCGATGCCATAGCCAGTAATGGATACAAGCCCGTTGATAAAGCGGCCCCGTTGATCAAGCGTGCAGATGCAAGGCCACCCACAACCCCCAGCAGGCCGCCTAAACCCATTTGGCGAATAAATTCCACTATAACGGACAGGTTCACAGTTGCATTGCCCGTCAAAATCAACTCGATGAGTACTATGGTTAGGAAAATCGCCATCGGGTCGTTGCTGCCCGATTCAATCTCCAGCGTAGCACCTACCCGTTGCTTCAATTCGAGTTTGGCCGTGTGCAACAGAGAAAACACGGCGGCGGCGTCCGTAGATCCGACAATGGCGCCCATTAACAAACCATAGATCAACGGCAGGCCAAGTACAACGGCGGCAAGCACGCCGGTAATGCCTGCGGTAATAAGTACACCGAGAGTGGCTAACGAGATGGCGGGGCGCAAGCCCACACGAAAGCTGGACGTTTGGGTATTGAGGCCGCCATCGAACAAGATAATGGCCAACGCGACACTGCCGATCAGGTGAGCGGTTTGCACATCTTGGAAGGTCAAACCGAAGCCATCTTCACCTAAGGCCATGCCAATGATCAGGAAGACCAACAATAATGGCGCGCCCAATCGAGAGGACAGCACACTGGCCAGTATGCTGATCACAAACAACAAGCCAACGCCTAGAATGATGAAATTGCTGATTTCCATGATGCTTCTCTTACCTTGTCAGGCGCTATTGTAGCGTAACCCTGTGCGCATGTGTTCCGGGAATCTGTACTATTCGCAATTGCACCGCCGCTGCTCACTGCGTAAAATGCGCGACCTTATTTGCTGGATAGATAGCCTGTTCATGATCTCTCAGAACCTTTCGGACGATATCGCGCATATTGCCACCTTCCTTGTAGTGCCAACACCGCAGGCTTGGATTGATTGGGCGTTGGAAAATGAAGCGTTGATGCTTATCGATCATGCCCATTGTGAGAAAAAAGCAGCCTCAACCGCTCTGGGGATGATGTATCGTTACGTTGAATTTCCGACGTTTTTGCATCGACTGAGCAAGTTAGCACGAGAAGAGTTGGTGCATTTCGAGCAAGTTCTCAAAATCATGCAAAAACGGGGGATCGAATACGGGCATTTGACGGCGGCACACTACGCGAGCGAATTGATGAAGATGGCGCGTAAAGAGGAGCCGTGGCAGTTGGTTGATAAGTTGATCATCGGCGCTTTGATCGAGGCTCGTTCCTGTGAGCGCTTTGCCGCGCTTGCACCGCGACTGGATCCGGAACTGCAGACGTTTTATCTTGGGCTTTTGAAGTCCGAAGCGCGTCACTTTGAGATTTATCTGCGTCAAGCGCGAGATGTAGCACCCGGTTCGATCGACGAACGTATTAATCAATTACGTCAACGTGAGAATGAACTGATTCAGTCCACCTCCGCTGAATTCCGCTTTCACAGCGGTGTGCCCATGGACGCAGAATCCTCTGCATAATTCATGCGCTTGAGCACGGGCGACGTTTTACTGTCCCACTGACAGATCACCGCCTGACCGCGCGCCCAATCGCCCAGCACGTAACGCGTTCCTTCTTCATTCACCGAATGAAAGCCAGGCCGGTGTGTGTGCCCATGCAGAATATCAAGCGCGCCATGGGTATTTACCTGAGCGGCTGTGTAATCGAGATTAACGTCCATAATGTCTTCAGCTTTGGTCGCATTTTCCGAGGCCGAGACCTGTCGTGCCTGTTGTGCCATAGCAATGCGTTCACTTAATGACTTGCTGAGAAAATCGCGCTGCCAACCGGGGTTCCGAACCATGCGGCGAAACTCCATGTATCGCACATCGTCGATGCATAAGTGGTCGCCATGAATTAGCCAAGTAGGGCGGCCATTGATCACCAACAACTTACCTTCCGGATGCAGTGTCATTCCGGCGGTCTGAGCAAATTGTTCGCCGAGTAAAAAATCGCGATTACCGGGCACAAAATGCAGACTAATGCTGCGGGCCTTTAAGGGGCGTAACGCCTTAATGACCGCCTCAGACGCCGGGTTTGGCGCATCATCACCGATCCAAAAATCGAACAAGTCGCCCAGAATCCAAAGCGACTTAGTGTGCGGCGGTAAGCGCAGACAAAAGCGCTGGAACCCCGCAATCAGCTCTGGACGATCTGGGCTTAAATGAAGGTCGGATATGGCAAAATGCATACTTAGTCCAGAACGCTCATCGATAAGATGACCACATCATCAAGAGGCACATCTTGGTGACCATTGCTGATGCCCGTTTTAACGGCCTTAATTTGGTTAACCACGTCCATGCCTTCTGTTACCTTGCCAAACGCGGCATAGCCCCAGCCATCCATGGTTTCACTGCGGTGATTCAAAAAACTGTTGTTGGATACATTGATGAAAAACTGAGCCGTTGCAGAATGCGGGTCCATGGTGCGTGCCATGGCAATGGTGCCTACATCGTTCGCTACACCATTATTTGCTTCGTTTTTAATGGGCTCGCCAGACGTTTTTTGTTTCATGCCAGGTTCAAAACCACCACCCTGAATCATGAAGCCATCAATGATGCGGTGAAAAATAAGGCCATCGTAAAAACCGTCTTTTACGTACGCCACGAAATTGGCTACGGTTACCGGCGCCTTGTCTTCAAACAGTTCAAGGGTCACGTCACCCATAGAGGTTTTCATTAATACGTTCATTGATGTGCTCCTAAGCCATGCAGTGTGGTGGCTGCGATCAAAGTGTTTTCCATCAGGGTTGCGACCGTCATCGGACCAACGCCACCAGGAACCGGGGTTATAAAAGATGCGCGCTCAGCCGCTGTGCTGAACTCAACATCGCCAATCAACTTGCCATCTTCCTGGCGATTAATACCGACATCCACCACGATGGCGCCGGGCTTTATCCATTCTCCTTTAACCAAGCCGGGACGTCCGACGGCGACGACCACGATATCCGCCTGACGAACATGATGTTCTAAATCGGCGGTAAAGCGGTGTGTCGTCGTGGTCGTGCAGCCGGCCAAGAGTAGCTCAAGTGACATAGGGCGACCAACATGGTTCGAGGCACCGACAATGACGGCATGTTTACCACGAATATTGACGCCCGTCGATTTCAGCAGCGTCATGATGCCGCGCGGGGTACAGGATTCCAGTAGTGGCATCCTAAGGGCTAAGCGCCCAACGTTGTAGGGGTGGAAGCCATCCACATCTTTGCTGGGGCGAATACGTTCAACGACACTTTGCTCGTCAATTTGGTCAGGTAAGGGCGATTGCACAAGGATGCCATCAATTGTCGGGTCATTATTGAGTTCGTCAATTAATGCGAGGAGTTCGCGCTGGCTGGTGGTGTCGGGCAAGTCATAAGAGAGTGACTTAAAGCCGATTTCTTCGCAGCTTTTACGTTTGGAATTAACATACACTTCACTGGCTGGATCGGCGCCGACCAAAATGACGGCCAAGCCCGGCGGGCGATTACCGGCACTGACTAAAGCATCAACAGAACGTTTGATGTCGGCTTTTAAACCGGCGGCAATGGCTTTGCCGTCGATGAGGGTTGCTGCCATGAACTTGCGACTCCTTGAACGGTGGCGCGTATTTTCGCACGCTAATGGCGTCAAGTCCAAAGAAGTAGGAATGTCTATCCAATTGTTTTATCAGATGTTTTTATAAAATTCTTTAAAATTTAGGTTGACGGCCTAGAGGGGCGTCAGTAATATGCGCACCACGCTGAAACGCGGTCGTCGGAGCATAGCGCAGTTTGGTAGCGCATCTGGTTTGGGACCAGAGGGTCGGGGGTTCGAATCCCTCTGCTCCGACCACTTAATAGCAGGCAGTCTCTCGAGCGCCCGTAGCTCAACTGGATAGAGCACCGGCCTTCTAAGCCGGGGGTCGCAGGTTCGAGTCCTGCCGGGCGTGCCAGTTTGCAAACTTTCGGGAATGCAAAGGCGTCCGCAGCGGCATTATAGATTGATTATGGTGGGCGTAGCTCAGTTGGTAGAGCCCCGGATTGTGACTCCGGTGGTCGTGGGTTCAAGCCCCATCGTCCACCCCATTTTTCTGATTTAATGCGGATGTGGTGAAATTGGTATACACGCTGGATTTAGGTTCCAGTGCCGCAAGGCGTGTGAGTTCGAGTCTCACCATCCGCACCATTTCTAGACGTTCTGTCTGCTCGTTTCCTGTATTTATTAAATGGTTCATATCAATGTTGTTGATTATTGATGTGTACACCCTTACAGTTCCTGCCTTTGGCACGATTGACAAAGCATATAGCGAGGATTTTCCATGCAAGTGACCGTTGAGGCGACCTCTGGCTTAGAGCGTCGGATGGTAATCAATGTTCCCGCCGATAAGATTGATTCCGAAGTGGATAAGCGGGTAAAAGATACAGCACGTCGCGTACGTTTAGACGGCTTTCGTCCAGGCAAAGTGCCGGTCAGTGTGGTACGCCAGCGCTTTGGTCAAGGTATTCGGGCAGAGGTTCTGCAAGATGTTGTACGTGATTCCTATGTGGAAGCTTTAGATAAAGAATCCATTGTGCCGGCTGGCTATCCTCGGTTTGAAGATGTTAAAGACGAAGGCGGCCAGGTGGAATTCACCGCGGTGTTCGAAGTCTTCCCAGAAGTAACCTTGGGTGATTTCAGTGCGTTAGCGGTCGATGTTGACGAAGTTGATGTCACCGATGAAAACGTGGATCAAATGATCGATACGTTGCGTAAGCAGCGCGCTGAATACAAAGCGGTAAAACGCAAGAGTGTTAAAGAAGATAAAGTGAAAATCGACTTTGTTGGCAAGGTTGATGGTGAAGTCTTTGAAGGCGGTTCTGCTGAAGGTCAGGAGTTGGTGTTGGGCAGTGGCTCAATGATTCCGGGCTTTGAGGACGGCATCATCGGTATGAAAGCCGGTGAAGAAAAGACGATTGATGTGACTTTCCCCGAGCAGTACGGCAATGCCGATCTGGCGGGCAAGGCAGCTACCTTCGATATCACAGTGCATGAAGTCCTGAAGCCGGAAATGCCTGAGTTGGATGAAGCCTTCATCAAAGAATTAGGGGCTCGTGAAACCACTGTTGAAGGGTTTCGCGCAGAAGTTAAAGAAAACATGGAGCGTGAAGCTCGCCAATCCCTGCGCAATAAGAGCAAGGGTGTGGTTATCGATCAATTGTTGGCCAGCAACAGCTTTGATGTGCCTGCGTCTATGGTTGATCAAGAGATTGATCGTTTGCGTCAAGACGCTGTGCAACAGTTTGGTGGTCAAGCCAAAATTGATGCGAGCCAGTTGCCTAAAGAATTGTTTCAAGATCAGGCTGTGCGCCGCGTAAAAACCGGGCTAATTTTCTCGAAAATTGCCGAGCAATTCGAGATTAAGGCAGATGAAGCTGCGGTGCGTAAGTACATCGAAGACATCGCCGCGGTCTATCAAGATCCGCAGTCGGTGATTGATTATTACTACAACAACCGCGAGCAATTGGCTCAGGTACAATCGGCAGTGATGGAAGAAGCTGTGATTGCTGCTGTGCTGAAAGATGCCGCCGTGAAGACATCTACCGTCGATTATTACACTGCCGTTAAGCGCGAAGACTGATTTAGCGGTTGCTAAGGCTTGAAAAAAAAGCGGTCGCCCCTATTATCGGGGGAGACCGCTTTTTTTTTGCTAACGCGCTCGTTTCTTGCGGTAAGCTGTGCACAGGCGGTAACGGTCAAGTTGGCTTAATACGACTCTCCCTAGCGGAGCCTAATCAACCCCGTCATCAATGCGGTGCAAACGATGACGTCAATGACAGGAAACATCAGTATCATGTATCCAGATATTCAAGCAGCCGGTGGCTTGGTGCCCATGGTGGTCGAACAGACCTCTCGTGGTGAGCGTGCGTTCGATATTTATTCACGGTTGCTGAAAGAGCGCATCATCTTCCTGATTGGTCCGGTTGATGACTACAGTGCTAACCTGATTGTGGCGCAGATGCTATTTTTAGAATCTGAGAACCCCGACAAAGACATTCACTTCTACATCAATTCACCCGGTGGGTCGGTGACTGCCGGCATGTCAATTTATGACACCATGCAGTTTATCAAACCCGATGTGAGCACCATGGTGATCGGTCAAGCGGCCAGCATGGGTGCGTTTCTGTTGGCTGGTGGCGCCAAAGACAAACGCTTCGCCTTACCCAATTCGCGCGTCATGATTCACCAGCCGTTAGGCGGTTTCCAAGGCCAGGCGTCTGATATCGAGATTCATGCCAGAGAGATCATCAAGATCAAGAAAACGCTCAATGAGCTGTTGGCGCACCATACAGGTCAGACTTTAGATGTACTGGAACGTGACACAGATCGCGATAATTTCATGGATCCAGCGACAGCACTGGAGTATGGTTTGATCGATCAGGTAATGACCCAACGCTAATGCACGGGCTCAATACAGAGTAAAATCCGTGACCTTGAGCCTGTATTTGTTATGATTGTTTACCTCGCAGTCCGGCGTTGTGTATGAACACACAGCGCTGCACGGTAACACGCAATTCGGAGTATTTAGATGGCCGATGACACCTCAAAAAAAGACGACGGCAAATTGCTGTATTGTTCTTTTTGCGGCAAGAGCCAACATGAAGTCCGCAAGTTAATCGCCGGTCCATCGGTGTTCATTTGTGATGAATGTGTCGATCTTTGTAACGATATCATTCGTGAAGAACTGCAAGACATCGAGCAGGATGTTGAGCACGAAAGCTTGCCTACCCCGTCTGAAATCAAGAGCACATTGGACGAATACGTTATTGGCCAACAAAAAGCCAAGATGGTTTTGTCCGTCGCGGTATATAACCATTACAAGCGACTACGCCACGGTGAGGCGGTTGCCGGAAAGGACATTGAACTGAGCAAAAGCAATATTTTGCTGATCGGCCCTACTGGCTCAGGTAAAACACTGTTGGCTGAGACGTTAGCGCGCATGTTGAATGTACCGTTCACCATTGCCGATGCGACCACGTTGACGGAAGCAGGCTATGTGGGCGAGGACGTTGAAAACATCATTCAGAAGCTGTTGCAGAAATGCGATTACGATGTAGAGCGAGCCCAGCGTGGTATCGTCTACATTGATGAAATTGACAAAATCAGCCGTAAGTCGGATAACCCCTCGATAACCCGTGATGTGAGTGGTGAGGGTGTTCAACAGGCCTTGCTGAAGTTGATCGAAGGTACCGTTGCATCGGTGCCACCTCAAGGGGGACGTAAGCATCCGCAGCAAGAGTTCTTGCAAGTAGATACCAGCAACATGTTATTCATTTGTGGTGGCGCCTTCTCTGGCCTTGAGCAGGTTATTCGTGACCGTAGCGAGAAGAGCAGTATCGGTTTCTCCGCAAAAGTGCGCTCTAAAGATGCGTCTGGCAACGTCGGTGCTGTGTTGACCAATGTTGAACCTGAAGATTTGGTTAAATATGGTTTGATACCGGAATTCATTGGTCGTTTACCGGTGGTGGCGACATTGGAAGAGCTGGACGAATCTGCCTTAATTCAAATTCTCAGTGAACCGAAGAATGCGCTGATCAAACAGTATGCCAAATTGTTTGAAATGGAAGGCGTTGAGTTGGATTTTCGCGAGTCGGCGCTGCGCGCTGTGGCCAAAAAAGCCATGGAACGAAAAACTGGTGCACGAGGCCTGCGTTCCATACTCGAAAGCGTGCTGTTGAACACCATGTATGTTATTCCGTCTGAAAAAGATGTTGAAAAAGTGGTGATTGATGACAAGGTGATTGCTGGTGATGCAGAACCCTTGTTGATGTATGGCCGTCAAGATGAACAACAAAAGAGTGCATCTGGGCGCGAGTGAGGGTGTAGTCACCCTCCTGCTTAATCGCTCACTGCCATCCTAATTTGCTGTACTACGAAAAGTTGGTATTTCATGACTGACACCCCTCTAAGTTATCCGGTATTACCACTGCGCGACGTTGTGGTTTACCCACACATGGTGATCCCGTTATTTGTTGGGCGCGAGAAATCCATCAATGCGCTCAAAGCTGCTATGGATGGTGACAAAAAAATCATCCTAGTGGCGCAACGCCATGCCTCGGAAGATGAGCCGACCTTGGCAGATATCTTTTCGGTAGGCACCTTGGCCAGTATCCTGCAGTTGTTGAAGCTTCCTGATGGCACCGTCAAGGTGCTGGTTGAGGGCATCGGAAGGGTGTCCTTGCTGAACCCAGACTTCACGCGCGATGCGTATATTGTCAGCGACAGCACCGTATTAGCGGAAGGTGATTTAACGGCGCGCGAAGAAGAGGCCTTGTTGCGCACGTTGCATAATCAGTTCGAGCGTTACGTGCAGTTGAGCAAAAAAGTGCCCAGTGAAGTTCTGACTTCACTGGAGAACATCAGTGACTCCGGGCGGTTGGTGGACACCATTGCCGCCCATATGTCGCTCAAGCTGGATGAAAAGCAACATATCCTTGAGACTGGCTTGATTCGTGACCGTATCGAACAGGTTTTGTCGTTGCTGGAAACTGAAATTGACTTGCTGCAAGTGGAAAAGCGTATCCGCGGGCGAGTTAAGAAACAGATGGAAAAGAGCCAACGCGAGTATTATTTGAATGAGCAAATGAAGGCCATTCAGAAGGAACTCGGGGATATCGATGAAGGCCACAACGAAGTTGAGGCGCTGCAGAAAAAGATTGAATCGGCTGGGATGTCGAAAGAAGCACAAGATAAAGCCAACACAGAATTGCGCAAGCTGAAAATGATGTCACCTATGTCAGCGGAAGCCTCTGTGGTGCGCAGCTATATCGATTGGTTGTTGGCGTTGCCGTGGAAAAAGCGCACACGATCAACCATTGATTTGAAAAAAGCCTCCGCGATTCTGGATGAAGACCATTTTGGTTTGGAAGAAGTTAAAGAGCGCATTCTCGAATATCTGGCGGTACAGAAGCGGGTTAAGAAATTAAAAGGCCCTATCTTGTGCTTGGTCGGACCTCCAGGGGTAGGTAAGACATCCCTCGGTAGGTCAGTCGCCCGTGCGGTTAATCGTGAATACGTGCGTATGGCGCTGGGTGGCGTTCGTGATGAGGCGGAGATTCGCGGTCATCGGCGTACCTACATTGGGTCATTGCCCGGTAAAGTCGTGCAAAAAATGGCGAAAGTGGGGGTGCGGAATCCACTCTTCCTGCTCGATGAAATTGATAAGATGGGCATGGACCATCGCGGTGATCCAGCGTCAGCTTTGCTGGAAGTGTTGGATCCAGAGCAAAACAGTACGTTTAATGATCATTATTTGGAGCTTGACTACGATCTCTCGGATGTCATGTTCATTTGTACGTCAAATTCCATGAACATTCCTGGTCCACTATTGGATCGTATGGAAGTCATTCGCTTACCGGGCTACACCGAAGCGGAAAAAGTCAATATTGCGCGGAAGTACTTGTTACCGAAGCAAATTCAAGCGAACGGCCTGAAGAAAGACGAGTTAACGGTTACGGAAGATGCCTTAAAGGATATCGTTCGTGTTTACACGCGTGAAGCTGGGGTGCGCGGTTTAGAGCGTGAAGTGGCTAAACTTTGTCGAAAAGCCGTACGGCGTATTCTGGATCAAGATGAAAAGGGTGTGCACATCACAATTGATGCTACGGATCTGGAAGATGTTCTGGGCGTTGCCAAATTCCGTTTTGGCCGTGCTGAAGAAGACAATCAGATTGGTCAAGTAACCGGTTTGGCATGGACGTCGGTTGGCGGTGAATTGTTGACCTTGGAATCCGCTGTAACGCCTGGTAAAGGTCGAATGATTCGTACCGGTAAATTGGGCGATGTCATGCAGGAATCCATTCAGGCGGCCTTGACGGTGGTGCGCAGTCGTAGTCAGCGTTTGGGCATTTTACCCAGTGCCTTTGAACAGCAGGATATTCACATCCACGTACCAGAAGGCGCGACGCCGAAAGACGGCCCCAGTGCGGGTATTGGTATGGCGACCGCTTTGGTGTCTGCCTTGGCCAAGATTCCCGTGCGTGCCGATGTGGCCATGACGGGAGAAATTACCTTACGTGGTCAAGTCCTGGCGATCGGTGGATTGAAAGAAAAACTGTTGGCCGCACACCGTGGTGGTATTAAAACGGTGGTGATTCCAGAAGAAAATGCCCGTGATCTAAAGGATATGCCAGAAAATATACTGCAGGATATTGCCATAAAACCCGTCAAATGGATTGATGAGGTGCTTGAAATAGCGTTAGAGCGTCAGCCGCAACCATTGACTGATGATGAGTTGGCAGCCGACTTAAAGCCCGCTGGTGATGTTCGCCTCAGTAATAATGAGAGGCCGAGCACACACTGAGCGAAAATCAGAGACACCTAGAGAACATCGCTTGACAGTGTTTTCCTAGTGCTGGTATAAAACTCTGCACTAGTACTTGCCAGGCAAATAATACTAATAATCGTCGGTCATGGACGTCTGCCTGTATGGGCAGTTGTAACGCTCATTTCAGTGAATAGACTGGGCCGACATAATTTGAAAAGGGGAATAGTGTGAACAAGTCTGAATTGATTGATGCCGTAGCAGCGTCTGCTGACATCCCAAAGGCAGCCGCGGGCCGTGCCTTAGATGCAATGATTGATGCGGTTTCAGGCGCATTGAAAGAGGGTGACCAAGTCGTTTTGGTTGGTTTTGGTACATTTGCTGTCAAAGAGCGTGCAGCACGTACTGGCCGTAACCCGCAAACGGGTGCACCGATTCAAATTGCGGCCGCTAAAGTACCAGGCTTCAAGCCTGGAAAAGCGTTAAAAGACGCCGTTAATTAATTCCACCATTGCGTAAAAAATGGCGAGTGCTTCACTCGCCATTTTTTTTGTCCATCCTCTTTGCGATGGGGTATGATAGCCGCTCTTTTTTTACCTGCACGTTATAAGCATTGTGCCACCAGTGATCCGGAGGATCGATGTTAGAAGAATTTCGCAACAGTTTTCGTGGGACGACAGGAAAGGTCATTATCACCGTACTTGTTTGCTCTTTTGCTTTTTTTGGCGCGTCCAGCATTGTCACATTAGACTTTGGTGGTCGGGCACCGGTAAAGGTTAATGGGGAAGGCATCTCAGCCCAACAAATCGAATCTCGCCTGAACATCGAACGACAAAACATATTGCAACGTATGGGGCAAAACGCCGATCCATCTCTGATTGATGAAGCTCTGTTGCGTTCACAGGTCATAGATCGCTTGGTGCAAGAAACCTTATTGGCGCAATCGGCTGAAGAGGCGAATTTTGTATTCTCGGATCTCGAAATGGACCGGCTGTTGTTTAACGAAACCGCATTTCGTGCCGCTGATGGCAGTTTCGATTCGGCGCGATTCGCCATGGCCGCTGCACAGCAAGGTTTAACTGCACGTCAATTCCGGTCGCGTATCAGTGAGGGTCAAGCGCTGAACCAGTGGGTGACGGGCATTGACATTTCTGAATTTGTTTTACCGCATGAGGTTGAGCAATATGCTCAAGTCAGCAACCAGACGCGCGATATCGAGTATCGAATTTTCCGTATCAACGACCTGATCGAGGAAGTCGTTGTCGATGACGAGGCCGTGGTGCAATTTTACGATGAAAATTCGCAAGAATTTCAAACCCCGGAACGAGTGGCGGTTGAATATGTTCGGTATCCAGTCGAGCGCATAGAAGCGGAAATTGCTATCACCGACCAGCAGATTCAAGAAGCCTATGATGCTTTTATGGCCTTACAAAGTGATGGCGCAGAAAAACAGATTGCCCACATATTGATCACCACGGACAGCCGCTCCGTCGACGAAGCGCGGGCATTAGCCAGCGATGTGGCAGCCCGTGCGCAATCGGGTGACTTTGCTGCGCTGGCTGCCGAGTTTTCCGAAGACCCGGGCAGTGCTGATTTTGGCGGTGATTTGGGTGTATTTATGCCGGGCATTTTCGATCCTGAATTTGAAGCAGCGGTGGAGATGTTGTCGACCGTGGGTGAGATCAGTGCTCCGGTACGCACCGAATTCGGCTTCCATATCATCCAACTGGTTGACCTCAATCTACAGGATGTTGCTGCTTTATCAGATATGGCGCCGCAACTGCGTCGTGAGCTTGTCGAGCGAGAGGTAACCCGGCGCATTGCCGATGTGCAGGAAGAATTGGCAAACGTTGTCTTTACGAGCCTAGATCTCAGTGACGCCGCCGCAACGTTTGATTTAACCGTTGAGCGTACGGAGCTGTTCAGTCGTAACGGAACCGCCAGTGGTATTACTGCCGAACAAACGTTTATTGACGCAGCGTTTAGTGGCTTGGTGCTCAATGATGAAATGAACAGCGATGTCATTCAATTGGCCGACAACAGTCTAGTGGCCCTACGTAAGGTGGACTATCAAGGCCCTGATGTTGAACCGCTGGAGAATGTTAGAACGGATATTGTTGAATATCTGCGCTTCTTGGCTGCTGTGGAAGCCGCTGAATCCGAAGCTTCTGCCTTGCGTGACCGCCTGGTGAATGGAGACATTGTGGACGTGGTGTTGGAGCAGGCGAGCGAGGTGCCTCGATTCGGCTCTGACTTACCGGCAAACTTGACCCAAGCAGCGTTCCGCGCCGTTATGGGTGATGATGCAGAGCGTCGTGTGTTCTTAACACGCTTGGAACGTGGTGATTGGGCCGTAGGCCGAGTGACTGATGTTCAGGACGGTGAACTGCGTGCGGAAGAGCGCGACGATGTCGCGGAGTTTGTGGAAGGCGCTATTGCCGGTGCCGTACTGGATAACGTGGTCAATGATTTAAGAACCTCTGCCTCTGTGCGTATTCGTTAAGGAACACAGGAATGCCCATTTCATTGTTGGTGTTGGATGTTGATGGTGTGCTTACCGATGGTCGACTGGTGTACGGGCCTGACGGTGAAATCCAAAAAACATTTCATGTTCATGATGGGTTGGGTATTAAGGTCGCGCAGCAAAACGGCGTCACGGTTGCGGTGATTTCGGCGAAAGACTCTGCGCCGTTGCGTCGTCGTTTGACGGATTTGGGTATTGATCATATGGCATTAGGTCAAAGCGACAAATTGGCTGCCTATCGGCAGCTATTAGCGACCTTGAATGTGCCTGCGGAAGATGTGGCCTACGTTGGTGATGATGTGATTGATATTGCCGTGATGCGTGATGTTGGCCTGCCAATCGCCGTACAGAATGCCCAACCCATGGTGAAGGCTGTCGCCAAGCATCAGACTCGTCTTGCGGGTGGTGATGGCGCGGTACGTGAGGCGATTGATTACATTTTGCGTCGACAAATGGTGCTAGAAAAGGCTTACGAAGCCTATTTGTGATCCACTATCCCAGTGGAAACAAACGCGGTTTGCGGTGGCAAACCGCGCTACATCGTTAAAACGTATCCAGATCAGGCATGGCTTTAACCACGTCATCCAATGATTTCATCTGTTGCAGGAACGGCTTTAATTTTGCCAAGGGCAGGGCACATGGACCGTCGCATTTTGCATTGTCTGGGTCTGGGTGAGATTCCAAAAATAAACCAGCAATTTTTTGCGATATTCCCGCTCGGGCTAATTCAGTTACCTGTTGCCGTCTGCCGTCTGCTGAGTCACTGCGGCCACCGGGACGCTGTAGCGCATGGGTAACGTCAAAAATCACCGGATAGTGCATGGCTTTCATGATACCGAACCCCAGCATATCAACCACGAGATTGTTATAGCCAAAGGAACTGCCGCGCTCGCACAGAATCAGTTGCTGATTTCCAGCCTCTTCACATTTGTTTAAGATGTGGCGCATTTCTTCCGGGGCCAGAAATTGGGCTTTTTTAATGTTGATCACCGCGCCCGTTCTAGCCATGGCAACGACCAAATCTGTCTGACGACTCAGGAAGGCAGGCAGTTGTATGACATCGGCCACCTCGGCGGCGGGTTTAGCCTGATGCGGTTCGTGGACATCGGTAATCACGGGCACATTAAATTCGGCCTTTACATCCGCCAGTATACGTAAGCCTTCTTCAAGGCCGGGGCCACGGTAAGAATTCATCGAAGAGCGGTTGGCTTTATCAAAAGAGGCTTTGAAAACATACGGAATGTCGAGCTCCTGGCAAACCTGAACATATTGTTCGGCCACACGCAGCGCGAGATCACGACTTTCCAGCACATTCATGCCGCCAAAAAGGGTAAATGGCTTGTCATTGCTTACCGGCAATGTGCCAACCTGTATAGTTTTCGTCATAGCGTGTCCTTGAAAGACCGTCAAAAGAATTGCAAAGGATGCTGCTGCGCAGCGTAGAGCCGATATGTTAACAGAACAGCAAAAGAACGACATTCAACAAGCGTATCGTGATTATCTGGCGGCGCGTGAACTTAAGCCCAGAGTCGGGCAGCGGCAGATGATCGCCCATATTGCTCGCCAGGTCAGTGCGGCTTCGTTGCAAGCGGATGCGCAACGGCTGGCCATCATCGAAGCCGGAACGGGCACAGGTAAAACCCTCGGCTACCTCATTCCAACGCTGGTATTGGCCAAAGCACTAAAAAAACAAGTGGTGTTGAGTACGGCGACGGTGGCCTTGCAAGCTCAGTTGATGGACAAGGACTTGCCCGAGTTGCAGGCTTCTACGTCCTTGACCTTCGAGTATGCTTTGGGCAAGGGTCGAGGGCGTTTCTTTTGTGAAGTAAAAGCCGAAAATGCCAAGCAGGAGTTGGCCACCGAAGCGAATTTGTTTGCTGAGCGTCGCGGTCAAAGCGAACGTACCATGGATACCCTGCACGAATTAATGCAGCGTTTTCAAGCCGGACGTTGGGATGGCGATTTAGATGCCTTAGAGGCACAGCCTGACCAGCATTTACGCAAAGCCATTACCGCTGTTGGATCGGAGTGCCTGGGTGCCTTGTGCAGCCGCTATGACGGCTGTCCTTACTATGCCAACCGAGCACGGTTGAAAGAGGCCGATGTCTTGGTCGTTAACCATGACTTGGTACTCAGCGATATGGCCTTAGGTGGTGGCGTCGTGTTGCCTAATCCGCAAGATGTCATCTTTATCTTCGATGAAGCCCACCATTTGCCGGACAAAGCGCTCAACCATTTTTCTCTACGGCTTGAATTAACGGCTTTCCAGCGTTACATGGATGGCATTGGTCGCCATGCCAGTAAAATGGTCAGTGAAATAGCAGCCTTTGAAGTGCTGGGTACGGATTTGGCCGACATGGAGTTTCACAGCCGGGAAGCCAAGCAGAAGCTGAAGCACATTGCGATGCTGCTCGATGATGCTTGGGTCGCACCGCAGGTGCGTGAAGATAGTCGGGTGCAGTGGTATCGCTTTCCGTTAGGCCAGGTTCCAGAGGCATTGAATGTCGCCTTGGCTGAGCTGACGGTTTTACTCTGGCCGATTCAAACTTTTCTCAATAACGCGCAGAAACACATGGCAGGGCAGTTACGCGCCCAGCATCCGCCGACCGAAGCATCCGTTTTACAGTCCTGGGCACAGCAGGTTGCGCAGGACCAAGAGTTGGTGTCCACAGCGATGGCGTTGGCGGAACAATACCAGAAAGCCGGTGATGAGTTACCGGTCGCCTATTGGTTGGAGCGCAGTCCTCAGGACGATGCGTTGACCCTAGTGAGTAGCCCGTTTCTCGCCGGTGCGGTACTGCAAGGGTATTTATGGCAGCGCGCTTATGCGTGCATCCTGACGTCGGCAACCTTGAGTGCCGGAGGGGATTTTTCGCGCTATAAGGCGCATGTCGGGGTTTATGATGATGCGCTGTACTTACGGGTGGCAAGCCCATTTAATTATCCAGAACAGGGCGAGTTGCTGGTACCACGCGATGCGGTCAGTGGCGGCCAACAACGAACCCATACCGATTATGTGATCGGTAAGTTACCGGAGTTATTGCAAGCCCATCAAGCAACCTTGGTATTGTTCTCTTCGCGCGTTCAAATGCTAGAGGTCTATGCCGGCTTACCCGAGTCTTGGCAGCAGCGCACACAATGCCAAGGCAATACCAGTAAAGAACATATATTACGTGAACACGCGCGTTTATTGGCAGAAGGCTCAGCCAGTGTCATCTTTGGGTTGGCCAGTTTTTCAGAGGGTGTGGATTTGCCCGGTGACGCCTTAACTCAGGTGATTATCGCAAAATTGCCGTTCAGTGTACCGGATGACCCCTTGCAAGCCGCTGCTGCCGAGTGGATTGAACAGCGCGGTGGCAACCCGTTTATGCAATTGACGTTGCCGGAGGCCATTATCCGACTGACCCAGGCCGTGGGGCGTTTGATTCGTAATGAACGAGATGCAGGACGCGTTGTATTGTTGGACGGTCGCGTCAACAGTTCGCGCTACGGGACACTTGTTTTGCAGGCTCTGCCACCGTTCCGCCGACAATCCTGATGATGTAACCCATCTATTTGTGTTGTTGCCGCAGTAGGGTTTGTTGCACCAACAGATGCCGCGCCAATTGCTGTCGCATAGATTCTGGCATGTCGACAAAGGCTACATGCAAATAGAAACCGTTATCGACGGGGCGACATTCTAAAATTTCTGCTTGCGGGAAAATCGCCATATAGCTAGGCGAAAAGACTAAGGCCATGGCAATGTGTGAACCCACGGTATAGGCAAAATCCGACATAAAGCCAAGCCCGCCTTCGCTGATCGTAATGCGGATAGGGCGTGAGTCTAATTGGCTCAGTTGTTGAATCAACAGGGCCTGGCGGAAAATATCAATTTTCTGGTTCAGTGTACGGGCGTACATGGCGGTCGGTTTGGAATCCATGGCTTTGTCGAGTTTTTTCAATTCGACGTCAACAGCATCCAGCGCATGGAGAATGGTAGTTTGACGAAGTTCCGGAAAGTATTCTACGGCACTGGCTTGATCCGGGTTCCACTGTGCGGTGAGTACCCAAGCCATATCGTCAACACGAAAATAAGAACGACGCTCATCTACCATACCTTTACCCTACCTATGCTTTACATTCTTAAAATACGGCACGTACTATACAGCCTCGCCAATAGGCGGTGAACGTCCCACTAGCGCTGCGCGCGGGAGCAGCTCGCAGCGTCATTCCGACTACTATATAAGTGAAGCGGTGAATGTTACACAATCTTTCTTTTTTTATTGGGCGTCGTTACATCGGAGCGAAGCGACGAAGCCATTTTATTTCCTTTATATCCAGTGTGTCGATGATTGGCCTGACCCTGGGTGTAGCGGTGTTGATCATTGTCCTCTCGGTAATGAACGGTTTTGAGCGTGAATTGCGCGAACGTATTTTGGGCATGGTGCCACATGGCAGTATCAGCAGTGAAGCGCCGTTAACCGATTGGGAACCGATTAGAGAGCGCGTGTTGGAGCATCCCGCTGTACGGGGGGCCGCTCCCTTTATATCGGAAACCGCCATGCTGGTGTCCGATCGTCACAGTCGCGGTGCTTTGGTCACTGGCGTTGACCCGCGGTATTTGAGTGACGTATCCATCATTGAAAACCATATCGTTGCTGGCTCTATAGACGCACTGACAGCCGGGAATTGGAATATTGTCTTGGGCGAATCTTTGGCCCGGCAAATGGGGGTGGTGCCAGGAGATCGCTTGAATGTGCTAGTGCCGGAGGTATCGGTAAACATCATGGGCGTGCAACCGAGATTTAAACGGTTCACGGTCGTTGCGCTGTTTAAGGTGGGCGCTCAATTGGATGCCGATACGGCATTGATTCATATCGAAGATGCAGCAACGTTGAAACGAATGCCGGGCGCTGTGCAGGGTATTCAGCTTTCGTTTAATGACCTCTTTCAGGCTCCTGCGGTTACGCGGGAATTGGCGTTTGACTTAGACGGTCGCTATTTCTTTACGGATTGGACACGCACGCAAGGCAACTTGTTTCAGGCCATTCAATTAGAAAAACGTATGGTCGGATTGTTGTTATTTATGATCATTGCGGTGGCGGCGTTCAACATCATTTCCAGTTTGTTTATGTTGGTGACGGAAAAACAGGCCGACATTGCCATACTGCGGACCATGGGGGCTCGACCATCGCAAATTATGGGCATATTTATTGTTCAGGGCGGTTTGGTCGGTGCTGTTGGTGTGTTGTTGGGCATACTGTTTGGTATTGTAGGCGCTTTGACCGTTGCGGATGCGGTCGCGGCTATCGAGCGATTGTTTGGCTTTGAAGTATTGGATAGCGGTGTCTATTTCATCAATTACTTGCCGTCCGAATTGCGTATGGATGATGTGATTTTGATTGGCAGTGCTTCCTTGGTGGTGTCCTTCTTATCGACGCTTTATCCAGCCTATCGGGCGGCGAAGACAATGCCAGCGGAGGCCTTGCGTTATGAGTAATGTGGTCCTGGAATGTCGTGACGTGACCAAAGAGTATCAAGTTGGCCCGCAGGTGGTGCGCGTATTTGATGGTCTTTCCATGCGTCTTGAAGCCGGTGAAATGGTATCCATTGTCGGGGCCAGTGGTTCGGGCAAATCAACGTTGCTGCATCTTTTGGCCGGACTGGATTTGCCGACCGCTGGGAATGTTTTGGTTAACGGTGAAGACTTGCTAGACATGACCGAGCGCCATCGCAGCGCAGTACGCAACGCCTATCTGGGTTTCGTGTTCCAATTTCATCATTTGTTGCATGAGTTTACTGCACTGGATAACGTGTTGATGCCGGCGCGTATTGCCCGCCGCCCATCGAAGGATGATCAAGACTATGCGTTACATTTGCTGGATCAGGTAGGCGTTGCTCATCGGGCACAGCATAAACCCTCTGAACTGTCCGGTGGCGAGCGCCAGCGGGTCGCCATCGCACGTGCGTTAATGAATCGGCCACAGGTGGTGTTAATGGATGAGCCGACCGGTAACTTGGATGCGCAAACCTCGGCGCAAGTGCAAGAAGTGATACTTGGCTTAAACCGGGTGGCCAATTGTACGTTTGTGATCGTGACGCATAACGCCGAACTCGCAGAGCCATTGCCCCATCGATTACGTCTTTATAATGGCCAGTTGGAACGTTATTAACGAACTATAGACTCGCAAAAGGAAAACTCAGGTGCGAAAGGAATTCGCGGCGTCCTTAACCGATACGCCAGTTGATAAGTCTGCTTTATTTCTGCTCGTTCTATCGTCCTTTCTGGCCGGATCCGTGCTGGTTATTTTACATCCCTTTTGGGCAGCCATGGCGGGTCTGTTGGGTTTGATCCTGTGCGCTCGGTGGCAGCCGTTAGCAGCAGGGTTGTTCTGCCTAGGGTTCATTGTGGGTTACGGTTATGTTGCCGGGTCGGTCTATGAAACTCAGGCAAGTCGCCTTGCGAACCCGGTAACCTTGACGCAGCAAGAGGTCTCCATTGAGCGCTGTTGGCGCAGCACATGGGGGCATCGCTGCCTGTTTAGAACCACAACCGGTGAGGGCTGGTATTTAACGGGTTCTGGGGACGTTATCCCCCAGTCGGGCCACGCCGTTGTTATCCATGTTGAACTCCAACCCTGGGCCAGTGCCAATAATCCCGGCAGCTCACCTTTTGGTTTGTGGCTGATGCGCCAGGGGGTGGTAGCACAGGGGCGCTATGAGTTGCAGGCAACACGGCCATCGCCGTGGTTCATAAGGCAGATACAGCGGAGCCGTGAGTACGTGTTAAATGTGGCCATGGAGCCGCATTATGAAGGCGTCTACCGCGCACTTGTGTTGGGCGATCGGGTGAATCTATCAGAAGACTGGAAGGGGCGGGTCGAGCGTACTCAAACGCAGCATTTGTTGGCTCTATCCGGTTTACATGTCGGTACGGTGGCGGTCGCTGCGGGGCTGATATTTGCCATGCTTTGGGGCGGTTTGAGTACGATTCGGCATGGAGTATCCTTTGGTATAAGGCAAGACTGGTATTGGTTGGGCGCCGTGCTTGCTGTGGGAACGCTGTGGACTCTGGCGTTATCCAGTGTCAGTTTGGAGCGTGCCTTATTCATGTTGCTGCTGCCGTGTTTTGCCTGGTTCTTGCGTTTGCGCTGGGGGCTGCCGCATGGCTTGTTGCTTATTGGGGCGATGATGATGGCGGCCGACCCTTTGCTGGTGTTGGATTTGGGAGCATGGTTCTCCTGGCTGGCAACACTTTGGTTGATTCTATTGGCACCTTCGCTGCGAGGGTTACCGTGGTGGTCGGCCCTGATTCTCGTGCAAATAGCCTTATCTTGTTTACTGATTCCCGTCTACGCACTCTGGGAGCTGCCGGTATTTTGGGGTTCTATTCCGCTCAATCTATTATTGATTCCCTGGGTGACCTTCGTGGTGTTGCCTTCGGCGTTGCTAACCGCTCTGCATCTACCTGGTGCACTATGGGTGTTCGAGCACAGTGTTGATCTTTGGTATTGGTTGTTGGGTGCCTTTGACCTAGGATTCGTCAGTTTTCTCGTGTTGTCACCCGGTCAGGCGCTGGCGGGAATAGGGCTAATCGGCATAGGGTTGATGTTGCGTTTGCCTTGGCGCTTCTGGTGTTTAGGTGCTGCGGTGCTCGGTGGGCTGCACTTCTTGAGCGTACGCCCGAATCCCTTGGCCAGCGGTGAGCTAGACCTGGCCGTGTTGGACGTGGGTAATGCGCTTAGTGTCGTGTTGGATACAGCAGAAGGTCGGGTGCTGTTTGACTTAGGATACGGTTCGCCTACGCAAGTGAGCTTGTCCAGTGCGCCGTTGCGTTGGCACTGGCGTTATCCACAGCGTGACTGGGAAGCCGTCGTAATTTCGCATCAGGACAATGATCATGCCGGAGGCCTTGCTTCCGCCGCGTTTGCGCTGCAGCCGAAGCAGGTTTTTCTGGGCGAATGGGTGCGTATTCCCGATCAATGGCCAAGACCCGTATTCTGTGATGCCGGCATGTCGTTTGAACTGGGTGACATATCCTTCCGGTTTTTGCGACCCTATGCCGGGTTTCGCCCGGCACAACATAATGATGCATCCTGTGTTTTGGAAATACGCAGTCAATACGGTGCCATCATGCTCATGGGTGATGCCAGCAAGCGGGTAGAATATGGTATCCTGCAGCAGGTTGACACCTATTCAGTCGCCCCGGTGGATGTGCTCCTGAGTGGGCATCACGGTAGTTCAACGAGTACGTCTGGTGATTGGTTGAGGCATTTGTCACCGCAATGGGTTGTGCATTCGGCAGCGCGCTACAATCGGTTCGACTTCCCGCGGCAGGACGTTCAAGATCGCGTGACTGAACATGGTGCGCTGAATATATGTACCTGTGCTGACGGCACGGTGACGTTCCACTTCCGTAAGGAGGGAATAGCGTATGAACGCTATGGTCATCGCCTGCTGCCATGGATTAGAATCTGATCCACTTTTAAATGTTCTTATTTTCTATTGTTTACAAGGAGTGCGTCTGTGTTCGAGATCGTTAAAGCTGGTGGTTGGTTGATGTTGCCGATTATCATTTCGTCTGTACTCGCCATAGCCATTATCATCGAACGCTTTTGGGTGTTGCGGGTTGAAAAAGTGGCACCGCGCGACTTGCTGCCTTCGGTATGGCGCCGTGTTCGAGATAATAATTTGTCGGCAGATTATTTAAAGTCGATCAAACAGGATACCTGGCTCGGCAGTATTCTAGCCGCAGGATTAGCGCAGTCGCGTTTGGGTCGTGAAGCCATGCGGGATAGTATCCAACAGCAAGCTGATCAAGTCGCCCATGAGATGGAGCGGTTTCTAAATACGCTCGGTACCATCGCGCAAATATCGCCATTGTTGGGGCTTTTAGGGACGGTGTTGGGCATGATTCAGGTGTTTACGGCCATAATGGTGCAGGGCACCGGTAATGCCGGAGTGCTTGCTGGCGGAATTTCCCAAGCCCTGATAACCACCGCTGCCGGGTTGTCTGTGGCGATTCCAGCGATGATATTTCATCGCGCCTTAACACGTCGGGTAGACAGCCTATTGGTTACCATGGAGCAGGACTGCGTTAAATTGGTGGATGCGCTCAGTGCAGAATCCAATACCTCTGATTAATGGGAGAGCGAGATGAATTTTAAGCGCACCCGTGACGAGGAACTCAGTGTTAATCTAACCCCGTTGATTGATGTGGTATTTTTGCTGCTGATTTTTTTTATGGTCACCACCACCTTTACCCGAGAGACGCAACTTGAAGTCGAACTGCCACAAATTCAATCCGAAAATGCGGTGACATCCGAGCAGCGTGTTGATGTCGTGATTGATGCGGCGGGCAGTATAGAAATCAATGCGCAATTATTGATCAATACCCAGTTTGATACCTTGAGACGCGCTTTGGCAGACGTTATTGAGCCAGGTAATCAACAAGTCGTCGTCATTACGACCGACCAACAAACGCCGGCACAGGCCTTGTTAAATGTCATGGATGCAGTAGGTCAATTAGGGCATAGCCGTATTGCCTTTGCTGCGCAGGTAGAAGAGGAGTAACGGGGCATGCCTTGGCCCCGTGCATGGCGCCAAAGAACACCATTATCCTATGCATTATGGCCTTTGAGTGTGCTGTATCGGTTACTCTCCCGCTGGCAACAAAAACGGTTACTGAAACAACAAGTTACCTTGTCTGTACCCGTCATCGTGGTCGGCAATATTGTGGTGGGTGGAACGGGAAAAACACCGTTTTTGCTTTGGTTTGTAGAGTTTTTGCGTCAACAAGGGTATCGGCCCGGAATCGTTTCCCGTGGTTATGGTCGTCAACAAGCTACACCTTCGTTGGTGCAGCCAACCGATAGTGCCGTTGCCGTCGGAGATGAACCGTTGTTGATTGCGCAACACGCAAATGTGCCAGTATGTGTGGGGCAGAATCGGCTAATGGCGGCGCAATGGCTCATGCAACAGCACCCGGAATTGGATGTGATCATCAGTGATGATGGCCTACAACACCTCCGCTTGCCGCGTGATTTGGAAATATGCCTGTTCGATGGTCAGGTCGTAGCCGGTAATCGTTGGCTGTTGCCCGCCGGACCGTTGCGTGAACCGCTGGGCCGATTAGCACAGGTTAATTTGGTGATCGGGAAGGGCCGGGCTTTAACGGGGTCATATGCGGTGGACTCGGTGCAAGAACACCTGCAGGGTACACCCACTTTGGTGATGCAAACCGCCATCGGTGAACCGGTTCCCATGACCGTAAATCTTTCGCCTGCGCCTGATTCGTCAACCCCCATTATTGCCTACTGTGGCATAGGGCAGCCGGAGTCCTTCTTTTCGGCTTTGCGGGCACAGGGATGGAATATTCGACCTTTTGTCGTGTCTGACCATGCACCTGTGAACGCCACTATTTTAGAGCAGTTTCGTGGGCAGACCGTCTTTATGACCAGCAAGGATGCGGTGAAATTTCGTGCCTTTGAGCTACCCTTTGCCGCGTATGAAGTGCCCTTACGTGTACAGTTTTCAGATTCGGACATGGTGGTTTTACGGCAGGTGCTAGCGTCCGTTTTAACGAGGTTTTTATGACTACGACGTCTTTTCGCGTGGTGATTCCAGCACGCTACCAAAGTACCCGCTTACCAGGCAAACCCTTGGCGGATATTCTGGGTAAGCCCATGGTGCAATGGGTTTATGAGGCTGCTCTGCGCAGTGCGGCGAGTTCTGTGGTGATCGCGACGGATGAACAAAAAATTGTCGATGCCGTACGAGCCTTTGGCGGCGCAGTGACGATGACGTCCCCTGATCATGTGTCGGGAACGGACCGTTTGGCGGAAGTCGCGCAACGTGAGGGCTGGTCTGCGGATGATGTGATCGTTAATGTCCAAGGGGATGAGCCTGCCATTGACCCTGAATTGATTGACCAGGTAGGGGCCTTGCTGGCGCGTCACCCGGTGGCAGGGGTGGCAACCTTGTGTACACCCATTCATCATGAGACCGAAATGCTCGACCCGAACGCAGTAAAAGTTGTCTATGGCGACGATGCGCTGGCCATGTACTTCAGCCGCGCTGCCATACCCTGGAACCGCGATGGGTCTGCTGTTGATCCTTTAGGTCATCGTCACTTGGGCATTTATGGTTATCGGGTGGCTGCACTCCAGCAATTCACTACTTGGCCGGTGGGCCGACTTGAAGCCATCGAAAAATTAGAGCAGTTGAGATTCATGGAGCAGGGGGTTCGAATAGCCATTGAGCCAGCCAAGACGGTCCCTTTTCCCGGCGTTGATACGCCCGCCGATCTGCACCGCATTACAGAATTGTTGCGTAACCGAGTAAGGGAAGGTGGCCGGTGACTGTACCTGTGAATGTTCAGTCACGTTTTAATTTACAGTCTTTTCATACGTTGGCTTGCCCCAGTGTTGCCGAATTTGCCGTCGAGGCGGTTGATCGGTCAACACTGATCCAAGCGCTGTCATGGGCCCGGCAACAAGCCCTGCCGATTCAGATCTTGGGAGAAGGCAGTAACGTTGTTCCCGAAGCTTGGATCCCGGGCCTGACCATCATCAATCGGTTGGCCGGTTTGAAATGCACGGCACAGGATTCGCACTATGTATCGTTAAAGGTAGCCAGCGGAGTATCTTGGCATTGGTTGGTGTTATTTACCTCGGCTCAAGGGTGGTATGGGCTTGAGAATCTGGCCTTGATTCCAGGTACCGTGGGGGCGGCACCGGTACAAAACATCGGTGCCTATGGGGTCGAATTTCGTGATGTATTTTCCGAATTAACCGCCGTTCATGTTCTTACGGGTGAGCTGCGTACCTTTGGTGCTTCCGCTTGTCGTTTTGGATATCGAGAGTCCGTGTTTAAACAAGAAGAGGCCGGTCAGTGGTGTATCCTTGATGTGACCTTGCGTTTGGCGCGCCAATTTAAGCCGACATTAACGTATGGGCCCTTGGCTATGCTACAACCCGTCAGCTCCCGTGAGTTGATCGATACCGTTGTGCGAGTGCGGCAGGAAAAGTTGCCCGATCCTAAGGTTATTCCAAACGCTGGTAGCTTTTTTACCAACCCATTGGTGGATGTCAACACCGCCCGGCGGCTCAAAGAAACGTGGCCTGATCTGCCCGTTTATCCGCAGGAGAATGGTCACAGTGTTAAATTGGCGGCAGGTTGGTTAATTGAACAGGCCGGATTGAAGGGACAGTACGATTCCATTACTGGTATCGGCGCGTATGAAAAACAGGCATTGGTGCTGATCAATCCACAATGTGCCTCAGGACAGGCTGTATTGGCGCAAGCTCAGCTCATTGCTGACGTTGTAGAGGATCGATTTGGTGTTCATTTAACACCTGAACCTAGAATGTTCCCATAAAAAAACCCGCCGGAGCGGGTTTTCTTAACCGTCTGCGTTCCTTATTCCTGCCCTTGCTCAGGAGCAGACGCCGTTGACGCCTTGTCATCTTGTGCGGCGGCCTTTGCGGCGGCTTCACGTTGCTGTTGACGACGACGCTCGCGCGGATCATTTGGCGCGCGACCCGTTGCTGTCGCAACAGGCTTGTCTTCTTTTTGCTCGACAACAGCCGCAGGTTGTTCCGTGTTAACCTGGCTTTCCACCACAGGCTCTAGTGGTTTTTCCACTTTCGGCTGCTCATTTACAGCTGGTTCAGGCTTTTTCGGTTCTGTCGGAGTTGCAACGGGCTCCGCAGATACTGCTGCGGGGGCTTCAGAGGAAGCTGCGACCTGTTCGGTGTTTGACTCCAGCGTAGAGCTGTTGTCATTTTCCTTTGCTTGCTCCGAAGCATTCTTGCTGGCGCGAGCAGTGCGACGACGACCATCAGAGGTTTTATCTGCAGCCTTGCCGCGAGGCCGACGCGTGCGTGTCGACTTGGGCTTACTGTCCTTCTTAACCTCAGATGTTTCTGATTCTGTCGTATTCGCCGCTGAATCGACATTGTCGTCAACCTCTTTCGGCACAGGTGCTTCTTCCTGCTTCGATGCAGCGGGTGACGATTCAGATTGTGCTTCATGGCCTGACGTTTCAGATGCCTTCGGATTGTCTGACGGCTGCTCTGTAACAGAGTCTTGGCTTACCTCTGGCGTCGTGGACAATTCAGTCGATGTGTTGTCCGCAGTTTTAACCGCTTGACTGACAATGGCTTCTTTGGTGACGGCCTGTGTCTCTTCATTCACATCCGATGTTGGCGCGGCAGCATCCAGAGGCTGTTTCAACTCTTCCGGACGATTGTCGGCACGATCGCGGCGGTTCTGACCTTTGCTGGCATTCGCATCGCGCGGGCGACGAGCTGGCCCATTGGCGTTGCGGGGTTCGGCCGACTTGCTGTCCGTCCGCGGGCTATCTGCTTTCGCATTATCATTGCGGTTACCACGATTGGTTGTGCTGTTGCCATCGCTGACTTTTTCACGGCCTTCGTTCCGATTGCGTCCACCCGATTTACGGCGATTGCTGCGGCTCTCGTCGTTACCTTCTGAAGCGCTATTGCGTTGTGCATTGTTGGGCCGATTCGTCGGGTTTTGATTGCGACGATTGCCACTACGATCACCACGCTCATTGCGTTCGCGTGATTCCGGACGCGCAGAACTCCGATCCCGTTGACGGTTGTTCGCCGTATTCGCAGGCTTCTTACCGGGTTTGGTTTCACTGATCTCGGCGTCATTCGACTTAAACAAACCGAAGATACGAGCCAGCAAGCCTGGAGACTTCTCGGTAGTGGCTTTTTCGGTCGGCTTGGTTGCTGGTGTAGGTGCCGGGCCATTCGGGCCAATGATGCCAGAGATGGCTGCTTGTTCAGGCTTAACCGCACGCTCTAGGACGGCCTCTTGTTCATTACGAACTTCAGGCAGTTTCAGTGCATACGACGGTTCAGACTCGTCCAGTGTTTCATCGTCATCACGCACTCGAACCACATCATAATGCGGTGTTTCCATGTTTGGATCAGGAATCACCAGAATTTGTACTTTGTGTTCGCGTTCAATTTTCGCCAAGGCTTGGCGCTTCTCATTCAGCAAGAAGGTAGCCACGCTCATTGGAACAATACAGCGCACTTGGGCTGTGCGCTCTTTGAACGACTCTTCTTCCGCAAGGCGTAAGATCGCTAAGGCCAACGATTTAACGTCTCGAATCATGCCGTGGCCTTCACACCGAGGGCACACCACACCGCTGGTTTCACCCAAGGAGGGACGTAACCGCTGACGTGACATTTCAAGCAAACCAAAGCGTGAAATGCGACCAATCTGAATGCGTGCGCGGTCGGCGTCAGTGGCCGCTTTAATACGGTTTTCCACATCACGCTGATGGCGACTCTGCGCCATATCAATGAAATCGATTACAACCAAACCGCCCATATCACGCAGACGTAACTGGCGCGCAATTTCATCAGCCGCTTCAATATTGGTATTGAAGGCGGTTTCTTCGATATCGACACCCTTGGTCGCGCGTGACGAGTTGATATCAATCGATACCAGGGCTTCGGTGGGGTCAATCACAATAGAGCCACCGGACGGCAGTTTAACTTCACGCTGAAAAGCGGATTCAATCTGCGTTTCAATTTGATAGCGACTGAACAGTGGAACGGCGTCTTGATACAGTTTGATTTTCTGCTCGAAACTCGGCATGACCTTGCGCACAAACTCCAGCGCGTAGTCATAGACATCCGAGCTGTCGATCAACACTTCACCAATGTCTTGGCGCAGATAATCACGAATAGCACGAATGATCACATTGCTTTCTTGCAAAATCAGGAACGGGGCAGGGCGCGTTTGGGCCGTGGTTTCAATGGTTTCCCAAAGTTGTAACAAATAGTCCAAGTCCCATTGCAGTTCTTCGGCTGTACGGCCGATGCCCGCAGTACGAACAATGACGCCCATGCCATCAGGAATTTTTACGCCGTTAAGGGCATCTTTCAGTTGGGCGCGCTCTTCGCCTTCAATGCGGCGTGAAATACCTCCGGCACGAGGATTGTTGGGCATCAGCACCAAGTATCGGCCCGCCAGACTGATCAGGGTGGTTAACGCCGCACCTTTGGTGCCGCGCTCTTCTTTGTCCACCTGAACAATAACTTCTGTGCCTTCTTTTAATACGTCTTTAATATTAATGCGACCTTGGACATTCGGGTCGCGAAAATAGCTGCGAGAGATTTCTTTGAGGGGAAGAAAACCATGACGATCAGAACCGAAATCAACAAAAGCGGCCTCTAGTGAGGGCTCTACCCGGGTAATTTTACCCTTGTAGATGTTGGCTTTTTTTTGCTCTCTCGAGCCGGTTTCAATGTCAAGGTCGTAAAGGAATTGGCCATCAACCAACGCCACCCGGATCTCTTCCGACTGGGTTGCATTTATCAGCATTCTTTTCATGTAGAATCTGTACTCTAATCCATTGGTTTGCGAAAAGAGCAACAGGCATTGGGTACGCCAAGAACCCTGGAGTTCTTGGCTTGTCTGAACGGCTCCTGATGAAATCAGGAACCAGAAAATTCTGTGGTAATAAATGCGCTACGGATGGAGTAATCTCCATTTAACCTGCTTTTCTTTGCAGTACGCCTGCCAACTCACTACGTGAGTGAAACGATAATATCCAGTTTGTCGTACTGTCGCTGATCAGTCAGCAGGGTCCGTGGCTGCACCTAGTTACGGTAGCATTCAGCAAACCTAAATTCTGTTGCTCGCTATGCCGCTACTGCGATGGGTAGGTCACGGAGTTAACGGCGGGCTGTTCGGCTACGCACTGAGCGGCTGGTCACTGTGGGCAGTTATCTGACCTGGACATAGGCGCCTTCATTAATTGCATCGAGTATGCGATGTTCGCTACTGGATGCCTCTGTGACCTCCAGCATGGCAGGAGGCGGACAAAACTCATTCGTTGTTCGGAGATCGGCGTGTTCGAGGCCGCACCAGATACAACAACGCTCGTGCAATATAGCAGAAAAACTGAGTGCTTCAAATGGTATTCACCTGATAAGATATTGAAATGAAAGAGAAATCAGAAAATATTGTGCAATATCATGTGGTTGATGAGCAGCACGCCGGGCAGCGCTTGGATAATTTCCTGCTAGCGATCCGGCGTGGCGTGCCTAAATCACTCATTTATCGGGTCATTCGCAAGGGTGAAGTGCGGGTTAATAAGAAGCGCGCGAAGCCATTAGATAAACTGATGCTCGGTGATGAAGTGCGCATTCCCCCGATGTCATATGCCGAACGCGGCGAGTCGCCTAAGCCAACGCCGAATTTTGCCCAGCGTTTACGCGACAGCGTATTGTGGGATGACGATGCCTTGCTGATACTGAACAAACCAAGTGGTTTGGCTGTGCACGGTGGTAGCGGTATTGATTTGGGTTTGATTGAAAGTGTGCGTCAGGTGTTTCCGGAGTATCGTTTTTTAGAATTGGTGCATCGACTTGATCGGGATACCTCGGGTTGCGTTATGATCGCAAAGAAGCGCAGCGCACTTAAAGTTATGCATGAATTGTTGCGTTCGCGGTCGTTGGACAAAGGTTATTTGTGCATCGTTCATGGGGCTTGGCCTAAGTCTTTGCGGCAAGTGAGTGAGCCGTTAAAGAAACAGGTTTTGCAGTCCGGTGAGCGCCTAGTAAAAGTGGATGCCGTGGACGGCAAACCCTCAGACACGCGGTTTCGGGTGATTGAGTCGTTTGGTGACCTTGCCAGTTTGGTCGCTGCCTTTCCAAAAACCGGACGTACCCATCAGATTCGTGTGCATACCCAATGCCAAGGGCATGTGATTCTGGGTGATGTTAAATACGCCTCCAGTGAAGAATTAGCGCAGGCCAAACAGATGGGTGTTAGTCGACTGCTTTTGCATGCGGCTTCTCTGCGTTTTAGTCATCCTTTTACGCAAGAAGAGGTGCGTGTAGAGGCGCCGATGCCAGACGCATTTCGACAGGTTATGCAATCTTTATCTTCTGCCCGCGCCATGTCGTGAGCGAAGCCTTTCCTGTTATTCAGTTTTGAGGTGAGTTGTGGAGCTAAACCCTAAGGGCAATGATCAGCCAAGTCGTCGAGAATGGCAGTTGATTGAGAAGGTGGTACTGACGCACAGTGAGGAGCTAAAAAAATCCCGTCGTTGGGGTATTGTTTTTAAGTCACTGACATTTTTATATCTGTTTGCCATTCTGCTCTTGGCGTTGCGCGGTAGCTTTTGGTCCGCATCTGAAGACATTGTGTCCACTGGCGGTCATACGGCAGTCGTTAAGGTGCATGGGGTAATTGCGGATGGCGCAGATGCCTCGTTTGAATCGTTGCGACGGCCGCTCATGGATGCGTTTGCTCACCCGGATACCAGGGCGGTGGTGTTGTCCATTAACTCGCCAGGTGGCAGTCCCGTTCAAGCCCAAATGATGTATGACTTGGTACGGCAATTACGACAAGATCATGAGCAGGTTCCAGTGTATGCCGTTATTGAGGAGATCGGCGCAAGCGGTGGTTATTTTGTGGCCGCAGCAGCCGATGAGATTTATGCCAGTGGTGCCAGCTTGGTCGGCTCGATTGGGGTTATTTCCAGTGGCTTCGGTTTTTCGGAAGCCATGGAGCGCTTGGGTATAGAGCGTCGATTGTATACGTCCGGTGAAAATAAAGCCTTTCTCGATGCGTTCAGTCCAGAAAATGAGGCGGAAACAGCCCACTGGGAAAATGTGTTGGGCGATGTGCATCGGCAGTTTATTGCAGCGGTGGAGCAAGGTCGTGGCGAGCGACTGCAACGTGATGATCCGCGTATTTTTAATGGCTTTATGTGGACGGGCGCACAAGCGGTGAATTTGGGGCTAACCGATGGCGTGAGTACGGTGCGTGGGCTAGCGGAGCAAATAGGTAGCCCCCGTATCTATTTCTTTGATGCGGAAAAAGACCCTTGGCGGCAAATTCTGGAAGATTTTGGCGTGTCCATCGGGCAGGGTGTGGCGAACATCCTGCTCTCGATGGGCGATGAACCTAGTTTGACCTTGCAGTAAATAGGTTTTGTGGCGTTCTCTATTGGCGCTACAAATACTCTTTGCCTGCCGTGGTGCGCTGTAGGCATGCGCCGAGAGCTCTTGCTGGGGTTCTTGAGGCGTTTGCTACAAAACCTTCATGCCGTGTTTTTGCAGTAGGCTACACAATGCAATTAAGGGCAACCCGATCAGGCTCGTTGGGTCGGCGCCTTGATGGCGTGCAAAGAGCGCGCTGCCCAAGCCTTCGGATTTAAAACTGCCGGCACAATCCAGCGGCTGCTCCAGTTCAATGTAACGGTCTATTTCAGCATCGGTCAGGTTACGAAACTGAATTTCATAACGATCTACCAGCGCATCCTGTTGTCCGTTTGCACTATTGAATACACTAAGGCCCGTATAAAAGGTCACGGTTCTGCCGCTGGCGGCGCGCAACTGAGACTTGGCTTGATCTACTGTGCCGGGTTTGCCGATCGGCACGATGTCGTCCAAAGTGGCGACCTGATCACTGCCAATGATCAAGGCGTCGGTAAACGTGTCAGCTAAGCTCTCCGCTTTTAATGACGCGAGGCGCAAGGCAAGCGTTTCCGGCATTTCGCCCGGTAGAGGCGTTTCATCTGCATCGGGACGGGCCGTTTGGAACGGAATATGGAGCCTCGTGAGCAATTCTTTACGATATGGCGATGTCGAAGCGAGAATAAGTTGCATATTTCTTAATTTCATTTTGACAGTTAGGAGGGTGGAGAATATCATACTGCGCCCATGACAAACTCAGCGCTCCCTAATTTTTTTGAGCCATATCGCCTAGCGGATCGAAATGCCCGCTTCAGCGGCTCTGTATCAGCCAATCTTTTGCCTCGTGTGAAAGAAGCAGTGGTGGCGCTTGAATCAGTAAATGTCGCGGTTGAGTTCAGTCGAGATCAAGATGGGTATCGCGTTGCAGCAGGTCGCGTAACCGGCGAAGTTACTTTAACCTGTGAACGCTGTATGGGTGATATGCACTACAGCGTCGATACCGAGTTTGAATTGGCGTTGGTGGCTGAGGAGTCTCAGGTGCCGTCGTTGCCAAAGCGCTATGACCCATGGCTTGTACCGCCTGGGGAAGAAGTCGCTGTTGGTGCGCTACTGGAAGATACGCTTCTGTTAGCCATACCGGTATTTCCTAAGCATGAGCCTGAGGAATGCCAGATAAAAATGTCTTTCGGTATCGAGAACGAGGATGATCCGTCCTTGAGTTCGGTACCAGAGAAACCTAACCCGTTTAGCATCCTGGCTGACTTAAAAGCCAGTCAGAAAAAGTAGGAGTAATTGTACAATGGCCGTTCAACAGAACAAAAAGACCCGCGCTCGCCGTGGTGATCGTCGCTCGCATGATGCACTGGGTGCTAATGCAGCAATTTCAGAAGACAATGTAACGGGTGAAAAGCACCTGCGTCACCACGTAACGCCTGACGGTTTCTATCGTGGTCGTAAAGTCGTTGATAAAGGCGACGAGTAAGCTTAATTAATCAGCTTACAAATGAACGGCGGTGGCAGTGAATGTCCCGCCGTTTTTTATTGGCTAGGGCTTTCCTAGCATAAGTCTTTTGCCGGTTTCCCCTTGGCATTTGCCTTAAGGGTAAACATAATGACCGTCCAAACAAATTTAATACACTGGGAATCATCATGAGTCGGACCGCTTTTTTCTTTCCTGGTCAAGGTTCGCAATCTGTCGGCATGTTGGCCGATATGATAGGCAAAGAAGCCTTGGTCTCTGCGACCTTTTTCGAAGCGTCGGAAGTATTGGGTTATGATTTATTGGACTTAGTGGCCAACGGCCCAGAAGATGAACTAAACCGTACGGAAAGAACCCAGCCGGCCATTTTGACGGCCAGCGTTGCCTTGTGGCGTCTCTGGCAAGAGCGTCAAGGGTCTACGCCCGACTTTTTTGCCGGACACAGTTTAGGTGAATACAGTGCTTTGGTGGCGGCGCAGGTCATTACTTTTGCGGATGCCGTGAAGCTAGTGGAGACTCGAGGACGGCTCATGCAGTCTGCGGTGCCAGTGGGCGCTGGTGCAATGGCTGCTATTATTGGGCTGGACGATAGTGATGTGGTTGCGGCCTGCGCAGCGGCCGGACAAGAAGTGTGTGAAGCGGTCAATTTTAATGCTCCGGGTCAAGTAGTGATTGCTGGAACCGCAAAAGGGGTAGAGTTGGCCATGGCTTCGGCGAAAGAAAAGGGCGCGAAACGTGCCTTGCCACTGTCGGTAAGTGCCCCCAGTCACTGCGCCTTAATGCGTCCTGCGGCTGAACAACTGGCGGCAGAGCTCGCAATGATAGAATGGCAAACACCGACGCGTCCGGTCATACAAAATGTCGACGCGCGGGCGCATTCTGATGTCGAAATGTTGCGGACGAATTTAGTTGAGCAATTGTACCGTCCTGTACAATGGGTGCAGTCCGTGCAATTTGCGGCAGCCGCAGGTGTAACTTGGGCTGCTGAGTGCGGCCCCGGTAAGGTATTATCTGGGCTGGTTAAACGAATTGATAAAACCGTATCGGTCAGCCCATTGGAGCAGCCTGATGGCTTCGAGCAAGCGTTGGTCGATAGCAACAGTTAACGGAGAAGGAAACAGATTATGACAGAGCAAAACAAGGTCGCACTGGTTACTGGCGCAAGTCGAGGAATAGGTAAAGCCATTGCTCTTACGTTAGCGAGCCGTGGCTACCACGTAGCGGGTACCGCGACTTCAGAGAGCGGTGCGGGAAAAATATCGGAATACCTAACGGCAGCCGGTGTAGCGGGCAAGGGCTACACCATGAACGTGACCAGCCCGGAGAGTATTGCTGCTGCGTTGGCTGAGATCAAAGCCGATTTTGGCGAGCCTTTGATTGTTGTCAACAATGCCGGTATCACCAAAGACAATTTGTTCCTGCGCATGAAGGATGACGAATGGAATGATGTCATTGATACCAACTTAAGCTCTGTTTTTCGTCTCGCTAAAGCCTGCATAAAACCGATGACCAAGGCTCGTTGGGGTCGAATTGTGAGCGTTAGTTCAGTCATTGGTTCAATGGGCAACGCAGGTCAGGTAAACTATGGCGCATCGAAGGCCGGTATCGAAGGATTCACTCGGTCTTTAGCGAAAGAGATAGCGTCACGAAATATTACGGTGAATGCCGTAGCGCCAGGATTTATCCAAACGGACATGACGGATGAGTTACCAGCGGAACACAAAGAAAAAATCCTGTCGCAAGTACCCTTGGGTCGCTTGGGACAAGCCGAGGAGGTCGCCAAAGTGGTGGCTTTCTTGGTCAGTGATGATGCTAGCTATGTGACAGGGGAAACCTTGCACGTTAATGGCGGCATGTACATGGGTTAATAGTGAATTTTCTGCAAGTAATTTTTTACTTGCGGCGAGTTCCAGCCTTTTAATACACTAGCAACCGATTTAATTTTGATTGCTTGAACATTTTTGCGGGAGCATAACGATGAGTACTATTGAAGAGCGCGTAAAGAAGATCGTCTGCGAGCAGCTGGGCGCCAAAGAAGAAGATGTGACGCCACAAGCTTCTTTCGTTGATGACCTCGGCGCTGATTCACTGGACACCGTTGAATTGGTTATGGCTTTAGAAGAGGAATTCGAAACTGAAATTCCTGACGAAGAAGCTGAAAAATTGGCATCTGTGCAAGACGCCATCGATTACATCAATGCTCACCTGTCGTAATTGTTGCTAATTACCGAATAGGTTTTCAAAAGCCGTACTGTGATCAACACATGCGGCTTTTCTTGTTTCTAAAAGGGGAGTAATGCTATGTCTCGCCGTCGTGTTGTCGTGACAGGACTCGGAATGTTGTCACCTTTGGGCGTTAACGTGAATGACACATGGGCCGGAATTCTGGCTGGAAAAAGTGGTATTCGGCCTATCGAACACTTTGATCCGACACCTTTTGCTACACGTTTCTGTGGCACGGTTCCCGGCTTTGATACGGATGCATACATACATCCCAAAGAAGCAAAGAAAATGGACAAATTTATTCAGTACGGAATCGCCGCCGCGGTGCAAGCTGTGGAAGATTCAGGTATTGAAGTTACACCAGAGAATGCAGGCAGGATTGGTTGTTCAATCGGCTCTGGCATCGGTGGTTTAGAAACCATTGAGAAAAACCATGATGTGCTGAATTCAAGCGGCCCACGTCGTATTTCGCCGTTCTTTATCCCGGCTGCCATCATCAACATGATTGCGGGCAATCTCTCCATTCGTTATGGCATGAAAGGCCCCAATATTGCGATCACTACGGCCTGTACAACCGGTAGCCATTCCATCGGTTATGCTGCACGTACCATCGCCTACGGCGATGCTGATGTCATGGTGGCGGGTGGCGCAGAGTGCGCCTCTACACCCTTAGGTATTGGCGGATTTTCGGCGGCCCGTGCGCTGTCGCAACGCAATGACGATCCGCAAGGCGCCAGTCGGCCTTGGGATCGTGATCGTGATGGCTTTGTATTGGCCGACGGAGCGGGTGTGGTTGTACTGGAAGAGTATGAACGTGCCAAAGCGCGTGGCGCAAAAATTTATGCTGAGCTGACGGGTTTTGGCATGAGTGGTGATGCCTACCACATGACCTCTCCGCCAGAGAATGGTGCTGGGGCGGCGGCGTCTATGTTAAATGCGATTCAAGACGCAAAATTGACGGCACAAGACATTCACTACATCAATGCCCATGGCACATCAACACCGGCCGGTGACAAAGCCGAGTGTGCAGCAGCTAAATCTTTGTATGGCGCTGATTACAAGCAGATTCGCATGAGCTCTACGAAGTCGATGATCGGGCACCTTTTAGGCGCCGCAGGCGCTGTCGAAGCCATCTTCACCGTATTGGCTATTCGTGACCAAGTGGCTCCACCGACCATCAACCTGGAAAACCCGGACGAAGGTTGTGACGTGGACTTTATCGCTGATGGCGCACGGCCAATGAAGATTGATCATGCTATGTCGAATTCGTTTGGTTTCGGTGGCACAAACGGCACGTTGGTATTCAGCCGATTGTCTTAAATGCATTGCTCTGCTAGAGGATCTTGGCATGGCCCATGAACTCCGATTTTTGGCTGGCAGACCCGTTAACGTCGGGTTTGTTAGTCGAGCAGAGTTGTTAGGGCAAGGCGTGTTTGAAACCATGCGCTGGCAGGGTGGCATTCCACTGTTACCCTGGCATATCCATAGGCTGAAACAGGGCGCGCAGCAATTAGGTTATGGTCCTGATCAAGTAGCAACAAGCTTTTTGGCGGAATTGGAGCAGGTTACGGCTGATCTCGAATTGCATCGCCAGCATGTCGTACGTTATCAATTGTCCCATGTTCAGGCTGAACGGGGTTACGCTGCCAAGGCGGGCGACTTAACCAGCTTATGGCAAGTATCCGATGCTCCTCAAACGGTTGTCTCTTGTGTGAAAGGTGTAGAGTTCGATCCTGTCGCCATGACAACCGACCCATTGTCCGTCAGTAAACATGTCAACCGGCTGGACCAGGTTTTGGCTGCGCAGCGCTGTGCAGGGAAGACTTGGTTGCGTTGTGATGCTCAGGGCTATGTGCGTGAAGGGCTGAGCAGCAATCTCTTTTTCTCGCGCCATGGTATTGTGTACACCCCCAGGTTAGAGCATTGGGGCGTGGCCGGGGTACTGCGTGCTTGGCTGATAGACTATTTACGAACACAAAAAATACCGGTTGTGATCGGTGATTTTCTGCCGTCAGCAGTGTTGTCCGCCGAATCTGTTTGGCTTACTAATGCCGTGCGCGGCATACAATTGATCGAAAATATGGGTACTACGCCGTTCTCCGTGACCTCACCGCTGGTAACAAAGGTGCGTGAGGCTGTATTTGAGTTGTTTTATGAAAACCCTTAAACGTTGGCTCTTCATCTGTACGACCCTTGGCATATTGTTGTTCGCCGGTGCCTCGGGTTGGTTATATTCGTTATACAAGACACCCACCATGAATCTTGAACCCGTCGTGTTCGATGTTCCTCGCGGTTCTGGCGTTCGCTCCGTAGCCGGGCGGTTAGCCGAGCAAGGCATTTATCCGCATGCCGATTTTCTATACGGTTACGCTCGTTTAACCGAACAAACGGCCTTGCGCGCTGGTGAGTATGAAATTCCACCGCAGGCCACTGTGCCAGAGGTGTTGAGCCTTCTGCAAAGTGGTCGCACTCTGCAATATCAAATCACGTTTATTGAGGGGTGGCGCTTTCGTGATTGGCGTGTTGCTTTAACTGAACATGAGTTAATTGAACAAACTATTACGGAACTGTCCGATGAAGCCGTAGCTCAGGACCTGGCTTTGGATGCCGAAATACCGGAGGGGATGCTTTATCCGGACACCTACTTTTTCAGTAGAGGGGCGACGGACTTATCCATATTGGAACAAGCGCGTGACAAAATGGCGCGGGTGTTGGCTGAAGAATGGGAAAACAGGTCCGCCGAAGCCGTTGTGAAAACGCCTTATGAAGCCTTGATCTTGGCGTCCATTGTGGAGAAGGAAACGGGTGCGCCATGGGAGAGAGGAGAAATTTCGGGTGTGTTTACCCGCCGCCTGCAACGAAATATGCGCCTGGAAACTGACCCTACCGTCATTTACGGGCTGGGCGAAGATTTTCGCGGCAACATCACGCGCCGTCATCTTAACACTACGACACCGTACAACACCTATCGAGTCGGTGGCTTCCCTCCCACGCCTATTGCAATGCCCGGCACGGATGCTATTCGAGCGGCGCTGAACCCGGAGCCTGGAACCTCATTGTTCTTTGTGGCGCGGGGTGATGGGACGCATGAATTTAATGACACCTATGCCGATCACCAAGCGGCGGTTCGGCGCTTTCAACTGCGGCGCGCAGAAGATTATCGTTCATCACCGCCGCCGCAACCACCACCAGAGGCCGAACAATGACCGCACAAGGAAAGTTTATTTCCATTGAAGGATTGGAAGGTGTTGGCAAGTCGACCAACGTGCATTTTGTGAGTGACTATTTGTTCCGCAACAGCGTCGAACACATAGTGACCCGCGAACCGGGCGGAACCCCTTTGGCGGAGGACATTCGCCGCTTGCTATTGGAACCGCGCGAAGAGGCTGTAGATGCGTGGTGTGAACTTTTGTTGGTGTTTGGTGCGCGAGCGCAGCATTTAAATACGAAGATACGTCCGGCACTGGAAGAAGGTTTTTGGGTCGTCAGCGATCGGTTTACGGACGCCACCTTTGCCTATCAAGGCGCAGGGCGGGGGTTGCCGATGGGAGACATAGAGCACCTGGAACAGCTAGTGCAGCGAGGTCTAAAGCCCGATTTGACTATCCTGCTGGATGCGCCCGCTGATGTTGGGTTACAGCGGGCTTCGGCTCGGGGAGCTTTAGATCGTTTTGAAAATGAACGATTGCCGTTTTTCGAGCGGGCTCGTGACGTTTATTTGGCTCGTGCGAAAGCCGATCCGCAACGCTATTTGGTGGTCGATGCGACCTTGCCCTTGCCGATGGTACAGCAGCACATTGCAGACGGATTGAGTAAGTTGATCTGATGGATACTTTCCCTTGGCTTCAGCCCCTACAGGAACGTATTACACAGTTGGCTACCCAGCGTCGACTGCCACACGCCATGATGATCAGTGGCGGGGCAGGCATGGGTATTACATCGTGGTTAACATGGTTTGAATCCTATGTTTTATGCCAGCACGGGTCGTTAAGACCTTGTGGTCAGTGCCATGCGTGCCAGCTGCATGCAGCAGGTACACACCCTGATGGTCTGCGTCTGCAGCCGGACGGTAAGGCACAACTCATCAAAGTTGATGCAGTAAGGCAAGTGGTAAACTTTGCCCACAATACCGCGCAAGCGGGAGGCCAGAAGGTCATTGTGATTGAATCCGCCGAGCGCATGAATACGGCCGCCGCGAATGCATTATTAAAGATTCTTGAAGAACCGCCCGCTGGAACCTTTTTGTTATTGCAAACAGACGATATGAATGCACTGTTGCCGACCATCCGCAGCCGCGTACAACGGCTCTCCTTCGCCCCGCCAACCAAAGAGCAGTCCATTACCTGGTTGGTAAACAAAGGTGTGAACGAGGACACAGCAAAATTATTGTTGGCCTTGCATTATGGCCAGCCTTGTACCGGTTTGGCGGCACATGAACAAGGTATTTTGGTGCAGCGAGAGCCTTGGATTCGTGCGCTGGCTCAACAAATTCGTCAACCTATGCTCAATACGCGATCCTTGGAGTCATTTCTTACGACTGAGCCTGAGGTTTTGTTGCGCTGCTGGACGTCCTGGGTAACCGACATCATCAGAGTGGTTCAAACGGGCTCCACGGAGGGCGTTGTTAATCTCGATATGATTGATCAGTTGCCACGCATAGCCGAACAATATCCACAGGTACAGCCATGGTTTCGATTGTACGATGCGCTTCAAGATGTGACGCAGTCAGCACGTTTGAACAACAACTTAAACTGGCAATTGCTGTTGGAATCGTTCTGGCTTAGGATTCCCAGCATCCTAAAATAAACTCTGAGTGGTTACACCATGTTACCTGGAAGCGGTATTTTACAAGTCACCATGAAGGACAAGTCGGTCTTGTATGCAGCCTACATGCCTTGGGTGACGGGTGGTGGTTTATTTATTGCGACCAGTAAACCGTTTCGCTTGCACGATGATGTGTTTATTCTACTGAATTTGATGGATGAAGTAGAAAAAATACCCATCACAGGCCGTGTGGTCTGGATAACCCCAAAGGGTGCGCAGGGCAATCGGGCGACCGGGATTGGGGTGCAATTTGATGCCAAAAGTGAGTTGGCAAAAGATAAAATAGAAACTTATTTGGCGGGCACCGTCACCGCCGACCGTCCCACGCATACCATGTAAGTTCTATCTCTGTCTTGCGAGATATTCTGAACTATCCTTGGTTTCTTATACACGGCCTTCGTGCTACAGACTTTCAGTGTACTGATCTGCGATGAGGATTAACGCATTCTCTTTGGCGCGGCAGGATTTCAACTGGCCAACAAAGCCCCGAGCATGAGCCATATATTCCCGAGGCTAATTCAACATTATATTAAAACCTAATTTAGTAGTTCAGATAACCATAAGTCTATAGATAATGAATAAGAATATTATTGTTTAGTGATATGTTGATTTTGATATGACTATTTTAAAAAAAGTTATCACAATGTTAGAATAAAGTCGTTCAATACATTTTGCATCAAGGAAGTTAGGTATGAAGGACCATCTGCATCGATTATTTCCCGTTTCAGCAGCAGTATTAATTGTTTTTTCAATCGGTTGTTCGGACGATAAGGTCGTTGCAGATCTGTCGTCAACGGTAGCGGATAATGCTCATTCATTGACATGGATGAAATGCAGTGTCGGACAACGAGCACAAGGTGACGGTTGTGATGGTGATGCAGTGCGTTTGACATGGTACGAAGCCACTGACTTGGTTCGCCAATTAGAACCCGACTCTAGTAATCCATGGCGGCTACCGACGCCAGATGAACTGCTCAGTTTAGTTGATTGCGTCCAAGGCAGAGTGCAGGTCAACTCCGTTGATATGCGCTGTATTGTGGATGTCAATTCAGGGCGAGCCAATATCGATTACAATACGTTTCCCAACACCGAAGCAGCCTCTTACTGGTCATCAGTGACTCGAGATGATGCAATCGCTTGGCAAGTTGATTTTCAATCGGGTGAACCCGCAGGACATTTTCGCACTACTCCAAACTTTGTACGTCTAGTGCGCGATCAGTAACCGGTACTTAAGTGCTGCTGAATATTTCGGAGTTTCCATACTTCAGTTGAGATGATAAGTTACTCGGCAAATAATTTATTAGGCCAGCACCATGAGTAAACGCCGCTTTAATGCCGCAAAATCCCGTAAGGCTGCGACCGAAAAAAAGGCCAAGAAGCGAACCCCATGGCAACGACTGCGCCGGTTAAAGGGGTTACTGGTTGTTGCTGTCGGATTGTTGGTGGTATTTGGGACGGCTTGGTTCTACCAAGCGCAAAATGCGTATCTTCGTGATGTCAGCGTCATTGGGAACGGTAGTCCTACCGTGGTGCAATTGTATGACCAGAATTGTTCGACGTGCCGACAACTGGACCGTAATGCGGAAGCAGCGGTAGAGCAAGTGTCGACCGAATTGCAGTTCCGTGTATTGAACTTAAACACCGTCTCTGGCCGTCAATTCGCCCAGCGTTATCAAGGCGGGCAAACGACGTTGTTATACTTTGACCGGACAGGGCGTCACGTGAACACGATAACCGGCGTACAAAGTACGGATTTTTTAGTCAATTCTTTTCAACAACTGCTTGGAACGCTTTGAGAGCAGTCCAAGCCGGCTAAGGCGTTCCAGGACGCCTTGGCATCGACTGTCTAGCCTGTTCGGCCGCCTTCCAATCAACATCTACGTACAAGTGTTTTTCATCATCTGACAAACTGACTTGGCCTTCCCACGGCATCATTCGGTAGGCTGGGTTCTCTTCGCTCGCAAAGGTGAAGAAAGGATACTTTATGATGTCGAAATAGGGGGAGTAGTCGAAGTCAGATGGTACATTTAACAACGGGTTGCGCTGGAACAGGCGGATCTGGTTGCCATCACCGCGCTTGATCAGTGGCAAAATGGGGTAATGAATACTGGCGAATGCTTCGGCGATCATGGTTGAACAAACCGTCCTCGTGTGGCCGCCTAACTGCCATTCGAACAATGACGAGCGTAAACGTCGGGGAAAAATACTCCAAGGCAAATAGAAGCGCGCCAAATCAAAAATTTGCCGTATGTTGTACTCGGTGCCTAGTCGGTTAACCGCATAGGCAATCACCTGTTGTCCATCGCGATACCGCAGATCGCGCGGTCGGCAAATACGCAGGTGTTTTTGATCGTAGACATAGAGGGGTCGGATCACCGTGCCTAGGCCCAACTGACTTTCGGCAATGAGTTGAATGTCGGGCTGACCATCGAAAAACTGTCGAATACGTTCACGCAGGCGAGGGTCTTCAATATCATGCAGGCGCCCGATATACAGTGCTGCATGGGACCAGCGACTTTGGGTAACGGTTTTAATGACTTCAGCGACACGGGATTTCCCTTCAACCAATAATACATCCCCCGGCTTGATTTCGTGGCGTAAACGCTCGAAATCACTCATAGGATAACTGTTGTCTTCATGCTCTTTGGTTAACCAACCTTCTACCCGCTTCAGTAAGCGCGTTAACATTTTCTGCGTACTCCCTTGAATTGTCGCTATTTTTCAGCCAAGTTATCGGTACTTTTGCAACAGATAAAAACCTATGCTGACCCCAGTCTTTCAAAATGCCCAGTTAGCCCCTACGGAGCTGACCATTTTAAATGCGGCCATCAATCTGGCGATACGTATGTCTACCGACCATCTCAGTATGACACAGATTCAAAAAGCTGCAGGGGTGAGTAAAGCGAGTCTTTATCATTATTTCGCCAGCAAATTGGATGTTTGGTCCGGCATCCTACTGGAAGAAGAATTGGAACGTGCCCAACAGGCCGAGCGGTTACTGCAAGAGGGCAGTTTAGATGCTTGGGAAGACTATTTTTATTATCTGACTCTACATCCCTCAAAGTTGGCTGTGTTGCAACAAATGGAAACGGCCTTACGCCATGCCAATCCCGATTTGGAGCGCTATCGTGCGTGGTTGCAACAGCGCCGTCAGTTTATGGAAGTGATGGTTGATGCAGCACAACAGCGTGGATGTGAGGCGGGGCAGGCACAACAACGAGTCGCTATGGTTTGGGCGACCTTAGAAGGCTGGTTGCGCCTGCACAATGAGCCCGATTTTAGAGGGTTGTGTGCGGGCAAACAGACCTTTGCAAAAACCTTGGCGCAGCAATTTGCGCAGTGGGTTTGGCACCATGCTTGATCTATCGACTTTGGGCCGTGACTTAACAACAGAACAAGGCTTTCGTCGAGCACCTACGCACCTATGGCAGCCTGCAGTTTGTGGCGATATTGATATTCGTATCGATCCACAAGGGCAATGGTTTCATGAAGGCGACATGATTCGTCGCACGGGGTTGGTTCGGCTCTTGGCGAGTATCCTAACCTTTGATGGTACCGATTATTGGCTCATTACGCCGGTGGAGAAGATGCGCATCCTAGTGGAGGACTTGCCCTTTATCGTAGTGGAGCTTGTGGATGAAGCTGCGGGCCTAAAGGCGAGGACCAATGTGGGTGAGCAAATCGCCCTAGCTGAACCGTGGGATCTCTCACCATGTTTTGATGGTGAATGGCGCCCTTGCATTCAGTTGGGGCAGGGTCTAGGGGCTCGACTATCACGGAATTTGTACTACGATTTAGTGCACCAAGCCAGTGCTTCAGGGATCGTTGAAGAACAGCGCTTAGTCTGGCAGTCGCACGGTATGAAGCTGCCGCTTGGGCTTGTAGAGTAGACGACGCTGGAGTCGACCTGACATGGCCACGCACGCGTGGCTGGCCATGTCGCAGCACTGGGCTACATGTTGGGGTAGTTCGGCCCGCCACCGCCTTCGGGTGCCACCCAGGTGATGTTCTGTGCCGGATCCTTTATGTCGCATGTTTTACAGTGCACACAGTTCTGCGCATTGATCTGGAACCGACGTTGATCACCTTCGGTGACGATTTCATACACGCCTGCCGGGCAGTAGCGTTGTGCGGGCTCAGCAAATTCTTCCCAGTTTGACCCCGTTGGAATGGTGATGTCGGCCAGTTGCAAGTGAACCGGCTGGTCCTCTTCATGGTTGGTATTAGACACAAACACGGACGAGAGGCGATCAAAACTCAGCACATTGTCGGGCTTCGGATACTCGATTTTGGGCTGCGTACGTGCCGACTTCAAGGTCGCATGATCGGCGTCTTTATTTCGCCATGTCCACGGTAGCTTACCGTTAAACAGGTTTAAATCGACAAACGCGTAAGCACCCCCAATCAAGTTGCCAAACTTGTGCATCGCTGGACCAAAATTGCGCTGCTGATGCAACTCTGTCCAGACCCAAGACTCCACAAACGCTTGGTCGTAGGGCAGTGCGCCTGGCGTCGCCCAATCTTTTTTCGCTTCGGCGTAGACCACCTCGGCCGCCACCATGCCTGATTTCATCGCTGTATGGCTGCCTTTTATCTTGGCGAAATTCAAGGTACCGGCGTCGCAGCCCATCAAAAGCCCCCCTGGAAAGGCCATTTTAGGCAAGGATTGAATGCCACCTTTAGCAATGGCACGTGCACCATAGGACACCCGAGTACCACCCTGTAATACTTTGGCAATGGCTGGGTGGTGTTTCAGGCGCTGAAACTCTTCAAACGGGGACAGATAAGGGTTGGTGTAACTGAGGTCTGTGATTAAGCCCACCACCACCTGACCATTCTGCAAGTGATACAAGAACGCCCCACCTGTAGCGCCGTGTTCTGCTAATGGCCAACCCGTGCCATGCACCACTTTTCCGGGTTCGCGTTGCGCTTCAGGAATGTCCCATAACTCTTTGATTCCTATGCCATAATGCTGCGGATCGGAATCTTTATCCAAGTTAAATTGACGAATTAACTGTTTGCCGATATGGCCTCGCGCGCCCTCGGCAAAGAGCGTTACATTGGCCCGTAATTCCATGCCCGGCATGAAGCTGTCTTTCGCTTCGCCATCACGACCCACGCCCATGTCGCCGGTGATTACACCCGCCACCCGGCCATCTTCAATGATGGGTTGCTGTGCGGCAAAGCCTGGAAAGATTTCGACACCCAAGGCTTCCGCTTGTTCGGCCAACCAGCGACACAGGTTGCCCAAAGAAATGATATAGTTGCCGTCATTGTGCATGGTTTTCGGCGCTAAGAGTCCTGGTACCTTAATGGCGCTCGTCGCGCTGGTGAAATACAGGATGTCGTCTGCTTGTACCGGGGTATCCAGGGGTGCGCCACGGTCTGCCCAATCAGGGAACAGTTCGTTTAAGGCTCGGGGTTCAAATACGGCACCCGATAGAATATGAGCACCGACTTCAGAGCCTTTTTCCAACACGCACACGGAAAGTTCGCGCTCGTCTTGTTGCGCCAGCTGCTTGAGTTTGATGGCGGCCGACAGTCCGGCAGGGCCGGCACCGACAATGACCACATCAAAGGTCATAGAATCGCGTTCCATAATAGGGCTCCCAGTGAAAGCGGATAATCGCTCAGTTGTTTTTATGGATTCGTAGTAACAAACCCATGCGGTTGGAGGGCAATATACCGAGTCCGGTAAATAATTCAAACAACTGTTTGAAATTAATGGACGAAAGCTCCAAGATACCCCCAGCCAGAACACACAGTTTCATTAAAAGAGAACAATGCGGGTCTAGCGCTCGTGGTTCTATTAATAAGAGGAAGGGCAATGAAGGTATTGGTCGCGATAAAGCGCGTGATCGACTACAACGTTAAGGTTCGTGTTAAAGCGGACAACAGCGATGTGGATCTCACGAATGTTAAAATGGCAATGAATCCGTTTTGTGAAATTGCGGTAGAAGAAGCCGTGCGGTTAAAAGAGCAGGGTATTGCCAGTGAAATTGTGGTGGTGACCGTTGGCCCCGCAAAAGCCGAAGAGCAACTGCGTCAAGCGTTGGCCTTGGGTGCCGACCGCGCCATCTTGGTGCCGACCGATGAGAATGTAACCTCACTGAATGTTGCTAAGATCTTGCAAGCCTTGGTTGTCCAAGAACAGCCGGATTTGGTCTTGCTGGGCAAACAAGCCATTGATTCAGACAATAATCAAACGGGGCAGATGCTGGCACAGTTAACCGGCATGGCACAAGGCACCTTTGCGTCTGTGGTTAAAGTGGCGGATGGTAAGGCTGAAGTCACGCGTGAAGTAGACGGTGGTCTGCAAACGGTGTCCCTATCGTTGCCAGCGGTGGTGACCACCGATTTACGTTTGAACGAGCCACGTTTTGCGAAACTTCCAGACATCATGAAGGCCAAGCGAAAGCCACTCGATAAAAAAGAGATCGCCGAGCTGGGCGTAACCTTGAAATCCACCGTCAATCTTGTGCGCGTTGATCCTCCAGCCGAACGCAAAGGCGGTGGTAAAGTGGCCTCGGTCGCCGAACTGGTTGATAAATTGAAGAATGAAGCGAAGGTGATTTGATATGAGCACATTGGTAATTGCAGATCACAACCACGGTCAATTTAATGCAGCAACCCACAATGTGGTTGCTGCAGCCGTGCAATTGGGTGCCGATGTTCATGTCTTGGTGGCCGGGCTGAATGTCAGCGAAGCTGCGGAAGCAGCGGCGAAAATTTCCAGTGTAAGCAAGGTACTGGTTGCCGATCATGCCGTCTATGAACACAATTTGGCTGAACCCATGGCCGCATTGGTTTCTGGTTTAGCGGCGGACTATGATGCCGTGCTGGCATTAGCCAATACCACCGGGAAGAACTTCTTGCCACGCGTCGCCGCGATTCTGGATGTCGAGCAAATTTCTGACATCATCGCTGTGGTATCTGCCGACACCTTTAAGCGGCCGATCTATGCGGGCAACGCCATTGCAACCGTAAAGGTGAACGAACCAAAGAAAGTGATTACGGTGCGCAGCACCGGTTTTGACCCCGTGGGCGAACAAGCCGCGTGCGCTATTGAACCGGTTACTGTGGTGGTGGAAAACGCCTTGTCCGCCTTCAGTGGTGAAGAGCTGGCCAAATCGGATCGGCCTGAATTGACGGCGGCTCGGGTCGTTATTTCCGGTGGTCGCGGGATGGGCAACGGGGAAAACTTCAAGTTGCTGGATGGTATCGCGGATAAACTCAGTGCGGCCATTGGTGCCTCACGTGCAGCCGTGGATGCAGGCTTTGTACCCAACGACATGCAAGTGGGTCAAACCGGTAAAATCGTTGCGCCTGAGCTCTATATCGCGGTTGGTATTTCAGGACAAATCCAACACTTGGCGGGTATGAAAGACAGCAAAGTTATTGTTGCCATCAATAAGGACGAAGAAGCGCCAATATTCCAAGTCGCAGACTATGGTTTGGTTGCGGATCTGTTCACTGCATTACCAGAATTAGAGCAAGCGCTCTAAGTCCTCCATGGATCCGGCAAGGAAGCCTGGATCTACACCCCGTAAACCCCTCACCACCATTGGACGTTAACGCGTTCCGTAGTATGCTTCCCGGCTTAATAATCCTTGATCGCCATAGGGAACTTTCATGCGCTGGAATCAGCCACCGCCGAACAGCATCCAAAAAAACCGTGACCTATTGCGTCAAGCCGACGAACGCATTTCGCGCCAAGGCCGTATCAGTGTTTTTGGGCACTTATTGATCTTTTTGTACGTTGAGTGGCTCACCGGATTCCAAGCGATAGACCCCATTTTTAGCTATGTGCTGGGCGTTGTGATGCTGCTGGTTGCCATGCTGCGGTTGTATTACTTGGTGCAGTTTGAAAGCATTTACCCTTCCGGGCCGCAACGGTGGCGCAGGGTTTATGGCTGGGTCACGTTGTTCGGCGCCGTTGCCTGGTCGGCGTTCCTGACCCTGACCATTCTCTTACCGCAATACGAAGTGCCGGAAGCCTTTATCTGGATTTATACCGCTGGTGTGTGTGCTACGCACATTTACATATTCGCGCCGTATCCGGCGATGGCGCAGTGGTATTTGCGTATTATGTTGATCCCTGCGGCGGTGGCGAGCATCGTTTTGTTTGACCTCAATGCAACCAGCCTTGGGGTTGGCGTGTTGCTGTTTTATGGTTTCATGCGCACCACCAGTGAACAAATATCCCAACAATATTGGGCAGCCGCTGAAAACCGTTATCAGCTGGAAAACGAGTTGTCCCGGGTCAGTGCGTCAGAACATCGACTGGTCAGAAAAGTCGACAACAGTGACCGGTTTATGACTCAATTGATGGCCATCATAAAAACGCCTCTTAATGGCGTGCTCGGCATGTTAAGTCTCTTGTCTGCCGCCAAATTGCGCCAGGAAGAGCACAATTTAGTGACGGTGGCGTCACAAAGTGCAAATTCGTTGGCGGAGCTGGTGGAAGACTTCGACACCTATTTACGGGTTAAAGGCAACATGTTGTCGGGTGACAACAAGGTGTTTAATTTTACCCGCAGCATTGAAAACGTCATGGAAGCCTTAGGGCCATTAGCGCATGAGCACAATTTGGAATTAACCTACATTCTGTCACCCGGAACGCCGGAACGCGTGGTGGGCAATGTTCGGCAGATCAACACGTTATTAAAGCAACTCACCAATTTTGCCATTAATACCGGTGAAACCGGTGAAGTGAGTTTGAAAGTCAGTACAGCGCAAGAACGGGTAGGGGTTAATGTTTCGGTTCGCTTTACCGCTGATCTAGAAAATAGCCTGCTGGACGATATTCAAATGATGCTACGCGAGCGTCAAGGCATAGAGTCCCTTGAAAAGATCGACGTTAATATTCTCAGCCTCATCATCACGGCCAGCCTGGTGCAGCAATGTGGCGGGGAAATCAATTTAAACATCCTGAGCTTGGATGAGCCGCGTCTGTTGCAAGTCAATGTCTATCTACCCATAGAAACCTCCACCCAAAGCAACCGTGCCTTTCAGCCCAATCGTCACTTTCATGGCAAATCGGCCAGTATTGCGGGCTTTCCGGCGGTTTCTAAACAGGCGATTCAAGCCGAGCTGGAAAGCTGGGGGATGACGGTAACCTGTCAAACGGTGGATGAATTGCTGTCCTTGGGTGATGCCATTTACGCCATTGACTATGTTTTGGTGAATATTCCGTTGCACACCACAGAAGAAGAGCAAGAGGCCATCAAAGGACTGGTTGCGCTGACTGACGCCAATGGTGATGACGATAAACCCCGCATCTATTTTCAAGCCAGTGCCGCGCAGCAAGCGCTCTTGCGCCAGTGGATACGCGCCGACTTAATGATCAGCAAACCAGTTTCCCGGCGTACTTTGCATCGCTGGATGCTGGACCGTAAAACATGGCGGGATGATTTGGATGAGCACATTACGCAGCGCCTGATCGGTTTTAAAGTGCTGATTGCCGAAGAAAATCATGTCAATGGTATGATCGCACAAAAAATTCTTGAACGTTTGGGGGTGGAGTCGGAGCTGGTGACGTCGGCACAAGAGGCCTTGGAGAAGTTTCGTCAAGAGAGCTTCGACATGGTATGGGTCGATCAATACCTTAGTGACATGACCGGGCATGAGCTGGTCGCCTTACTGCGCAATGAAGAGAAACAACAGGGCACAGGGCCGGTAACCTTGCTGGGTCTGACCGATGCAAAATCCGTCAGTATTGAGCGTAATTGCCAAGCGGCGGGCATGGACGATGTGTTAGCAAAACCGCTGAATTTACCCCTTGTTGCGGAGACATTGCAGCGTCATCTGGTGTAAAGTCAACGCTGAAAATAAACAACAAGTACAGTCAGGCAGTTCATGAGCGAGCAAGAAACGCCAAGGTTGGCCGAAGCAGACCCTATTTTGCCCATGAGGGAGTTGGAACGCATGCCGTTTGCCTATGCAAAACGGCATGGTGTTATCATCGCGCAGGCGGATCAGGGTGCCGTGCTATATCTGCGTGAAAATACGCCACCTTTTGCCATTCAAGAAGCGGTGCGTTGGCATGGCCATATGCTGCCGTTTGAAATCCTGGACAATGAACAGTTCGAACAAGCCTTGGTGTTGGCCTATCAAACGCAAAATGAAGACCGCATGCAGCAAGCGGATGATTTTGACGATCTCGATCTGATTGCATTGGCGAACTCTGTTCCCGAAACCGAAGATTTATTGGAGCAAGCCGATGATGCGCCCATTATCCGGCTCATCAATGCCATTCTGACCGAAGCCGTGCATGAAGCCGCTTCCGATATTCATGTTGAAACCTTTGAGAAGCGTTTGGTCGTTCGTTTTCGCGTTGACGGTGTATTGCGTGAAGTGCTGCAACCCAAACGGGCACTGGCCCCGTTGTTGATTTCCCGAATTAAGGTCATGGCAAAATTGGATATCGCTGAGAAGCGCTTACCCCAAGACGGTCGCATAGCGTTGAAAGTTGCCGGACGAGAAGTCGATATCCGAGTCAGTACCTTACCCTCCAGCCATGGTGAGCGCGTGGTGATGCGTTTGCTCGACAAGCAAGCAGGGCGGTTAAACCTCAGCCATCTGGGTATGCACAAACGGGACCTAGACCTTTTGCGCACCATGATCGCTCGGCCACACGGGATTATCCTAGTGACGGGGCCAACGGGGTCAGGGAAAAGCACAACGCTTTATGCGGCGCTCGAACATCTGAATTCTGCAGAACGCAACATCATGACGGTAGAAGACCCCATTGAATACAGCTTGCCGGGTATCGGCCAGACGCAAGTAAATACCAAGGTCGATATGACCTTTGCTCGAGGCTTGCGCGCCATTCTGCGCCAGGATCCCGATGTGGTGATGATTGGCGAAATACGCGACGTCGATACCGTAGAAATTGCCGTACAAGCGAGTTTAACCGGCCATCTGGTGTTGAGCACTTTGCACACCAATTCTGCCGTGGGTGCGGTAACACGCTTGCAAGATATGGGTGTAGAGCCCTTTTTATTGTCGTCCAGTTTAGTCGGGGTGTTGGCGCAGCGTTTGGTGCGCACCCTCTGCCCGGATTGCAAACAAGCTGCGAAACCTTCGGCGGCTGAGTGCAAGATTCTCAATCTGGAACCCAATGCCAACGTCGACATCTTTCATGCGACCGGATGTAAACGCTGTAAGCAAGCCGGATATCGTGGCCGTGTAGGGTTGTATGAACTGGTGCCTATTACCGATAAGATGCGCGCCGCCATTCATGATCGGGCCAGCGAACAAGAGCTGGAGCGTCTGGCGCGCAAGAAAACCACCAGCATCTTTCAAGATGGCCTAGAAAAGGTACTCAGTGGTCAAACGACCTTGGAAGAGGTCATGCGCGTGTGTAGGAATGTTTAATTATGGCCGCGTTTGAATACAGCGCGCTGGATGAGCGGGGTAAACAAAGGAAGGGCGTTCTGGAGGGTGACAGTGCCCGCCAAATTCGTACTCAGCTCAGAGACCAAGGCTGGATGCCGCTATCGGTAGAACGCACGACCGAGCGCCAGACCAACACACTTTGGTCATCGCGCGCCAGTGTGTCCGTCTCGGAACTCGCCCTGATCACCCGTCAGTTATCCACCTTGGTGGCATCCAGTATGCCCTTGGAAGAATGCTTGCGCGCAGTGGCTGAACAAAGTGATTCGCGTCGCCTACGCGCCATGATGATGTCCGTGCGTGGCAAAGTGCTCGAAGGGTACAGCCTTGCAACGGCGCTGGCGGAATATCCCAGAGCGTTTAACGGGCAATTCCGGGCCACCATTGATGCCGGTGAGCATTCTGGAAAGCTCGATTTGGTGTTAACGCGCCTCGCAGACTATGTTGAGGAACAAGAAGAAACACGCCGAAAGCTGCAAATGGCAGCTACCTATCCCGTCATTTTGACCGTGGTGGCTATTGGTATCGTAGTCTTTTTGTTGAATAACGTGGTGCCACGCATCACCGATGTGTTTACATCGAGTGGACAGATTTTACCTCGCCCTACCATTATGCTCATCAGTGTGACCGAGTTTGTGCAAAATTATTGGCTCTATGGCTTAATGCTCGGGTTCTTACTGGGGCTGCTTTTTGTGCTGTGGAACCGATCGCCAACGCGCTTATTTCATACGCATCGGCTGTATTTAAGGGTACCTTTTGTCGGTCGATTGATCCGTGGATTCAGTACCTCACGGTTTGCCAGTACCGTGGCTATGCTGGCCAGCAGTGGCGTGCCCTTGGTGGACGCCATGCGTATCGCCGGCTCGGTCGTAACCAATTTACCTATTCGTCGATCTGTGTTGGAAGCAACTCGAAAAGTTAGCGAGGGTGGGGGGCTTAGCCAAGCGTTGAAGGAAACCGGTTATTTTCCGCCCATGATGATACACATGGTGGCCAGTGGCGAAAGCAGTGGCAACCTAGATGACATGTTGGCGCGAACGGCCAGAACGCAAGAGCAGGCGCTGAAAGATGTCATCGCCACGGTCGTGGGGTTGCTGGAACCGTTGATGCTGGTGCTGATGGGGCTCATCGTCATGATCATCTTGCTGGCGGTGGTCCTGCCACTGACCCAAATGAATGCCATGGTCGGTTAATAATTATTGTTTAGGTTAGAAATTAGGAATCGTTAATGAAGAAAAGTACGGGATTTACCCTGATTGAATTGATGGTGGTGCTGGTCATTATTGCGGTTTTGACGGGCTTGGTTGCACAGAACTTCATCGGCCGTGATCATGAAGCTCGGGTCGGTGCAGCGCGGGCGGACTTTACCTCCATTGAAAACGCCTTAACAACCTATCGGTTAGACAACCAAAATTACCCCAGTACGGAACAAGGCATCGATGCTTTGATGAGCCAACCGGGCGGATCGCCCGTGCCGCGCAACTGGCGTGGGCCTTATTTACGCCGGGCACCCATTGACCCATGGGGTAACCCTTATGTCTACATTAATCAGGGCAGCAATCAGATAGAGATCATCTCTTATGGAGCTGATGGTCAACCCGGTGGTGCAGGCGACGATGCAGACCTATCCAGTTTGGGCGACAGCAACTAGACCCATGGTTCGATCTACGTGCTCACGGTACCACGATCACGGGTTTACCTTAATAGAACTCATGGTGGTGCTGGTGTTGATTTCCGTTGTCGGCGGCATGGTGGTGTTATCGCTTGGCAATGGTGATCGTGAACGCCGCTATCAACGGGAATTAACCGGCTTGCAGCAATTCGTAGCCCAAGCCTACAACCGGGCGCGATTGGAGAATCAAACCATGGCACTGCAATGGCATCGAGATGGTGTAACGTTAATGCGCTTGTCCGCCAGCATTGATGAGCAAGGAAACCCGCTCATCGGTGGCGAGGTGACAGAGGAATGGCAAACACCTGATGCGTTGCTTTTTCAGCTGTCATTAGCCGAGCAAGCCATTCCGCTCGGAAGGCAAGCTGAAGCCAACAAAACACCCGAGCATGCGCATTGGCATATCCTACCGGATGGCACTAGTGAGCGGCCATGGGCCGTGAGCGTCGTATGGGAAGATGATCTCAGTGTTTGGCAGCGCTTGCTCAGTGATGGCCTGAATCCACCTCAATGGCGTTGGTCTGACGGGTAACCTATGGCAGTTTCTCCAACGGTTAACCGTCATCATCGTCGCAGGGCAGGTTTTACCTTGCTGGAAGTCATGATTGCGCTGGCGGTATTTGCCGTTCTGGCCAGCAGTGTCGTGGTCGTGGTGACACAAGCAGTCAGTAATGCGGATGGATTGCAACAACGGACTTATGGCATGTGGGTGGCAGAAAACACCCTGAACGAATTGCGGTTAACGGGGGCGCCAGCCAACAATACGTACCAGAAAACCGTTGATAATTTTGGCCGCCAATGGACGGTCTCCTGGCAGGTAGAAAACACCCAGTCAGTTACCTATGGCCCCTTTGTTCGTCGCGTCACCATTTCGGTATTTCCCGAAGGCAGTGCACAATCGATGGCGGAGTTAACGGCGCTGCTTGAGGTGCCATTGCAATGATGGCGCGTGGCTTCACGTTATTGGAATTGTTAATAGCCATAACGCTATCGGCGATATTGGCTCTGGGCACGGTCAACCTGGTGCAGCAAATGAGTATCAGCCAGGAAAGAGTGCATGGCTCTGCCGATACTTTGGATCGACTCACCTTAGCCAAACACCGAATTACCGATGATGTGCAGCAGTTCGTGCCGTTGCGGCCAACGGCTGACGAATTTGGCAACCCACAACCGGCAGTAAGCTTGTCAACGTCCGGGGAGTTAACCTTCACCCGTCATGGCTGGGCACAGGGTATTATTAACCCGGCGCATCGCTCCAATTTGCAACGCGTACATTATGCCCTGATTGATATTCAAGACGACGCGTGCCGAATGGGTTTGAATGCCGCGCAATGGGAGCAGCGTACAACGCTCACCGGGCAGTGTCTGGTGCGTCGTTATCGCCAGCACCTTGAGGCGGAGCGGGACAACCCCTGGCTGTCACAAGTGGTGCTGGCCCCGATTAAAAATCTGCGCTGGCGGGTACAGACCCATGCCGATGACGGGGCTGAATGGCAAGAAGAATGGCCACCATTTCGCGCGAATGAAGCCGTTGCCCTGCAGGCACTTGAGCTGGTCTTTGATCATGAAAATGTTGGTACGGTGCGATTCTTTTGGGCGTTGCCGCAAAGTGTGCCGGTGCCGGAGGCCTCGGAATGAAGCCACCCATTGCGCAACGCGGTGTTGCTCTCATTCAAGTATTGTTGATTTTTGCGTTGGTGACCACGTTGGCGACGCATATTGTCTATCGTCAAAGTCTGACCATTGCGACGACGCAATACACGCTGCAACAGGCGCAGGGCAAGGCTTGGCTGTACAGCATTGAAGCCTTAGCGATGGCCGATTTGGCCCTGGATCTCGGAGGCCTTAGCGATGAAGAAACATGGGGCGAGTGGTCACCTGAGTTTGCTCTGGATGCGGAGGCCGATATCGGTAATGCGCAGTGGCGTATTCATCCTCTCCAGCAACGCTTTAATTTGAATTGGCTGCATCCAGATGCCGACCGACCCGATGCACAAGCGCAACTCGAACGGCTGCTTGAACTGGAAGGTTACTCGCCCGCATGGGCACAGCGTGCAGCGGACTGGATGGACAGTCGCAGTGGTGCCGAATTCGAGTATCGATTGCTCACACCCGGCTACCGGCCGTCCTTTTTACCGCTCGCGGATCCCAGTGAATTGCGCCTACTTGAACCGCAAAATGGTACATTAGAGCCACTTGCCTTGGGCGAGTGGGGAACAATGCTGCCCCTGTGGGCACCCTTAGACTTGGCGCGGGCGACCGAGAATATGATTCGCGCCTTACACCCCGATATTGACCAAAGCCATTGGCAGGCTTTAGAGGGAGTGCGCCGCAATGGTATGGTAGGGCCGGAAGACTGGCTGGGTTTAGAGATTATGGAGCCCTTTTTAGAGATTCTAAATCCGGACGACTTTACCCATGAAGGGGAGTTTTACCTCATGGAAGCTCGCGTAGAATTTCTGGAGCAGCTACTCTATCTGACCAGTTGGATTCATCGCGACCCGTCGGGTGAAATGCGGGTCTACCAGCGCCATCATTTACCGATCATTGAAACAGGCACCACCGTCGATAATTAACAGTTGGGATTTCATGAAAGCATCCAGGATCATGGTGTATCCAGACAGCCGCCTAAGACATTGTGTCTGGCAGGTGTTAGGGCACGACATTGAACAGCAGCACGGACAAGGCAGCATTGTGGAATGGCAGGCGGCCATGCAAGCGGAGCCCTTTGCCAGCTTACCCTGCACCGTCATTCTGCCTGTGGAATGTGCTTTACATACCGTGCTGGAAGTTCCGCGTCAGCAACGCCGTTACTTACATCGAACGTTGCCCTATGCCCTGGAAGCCCAAACGGCGCAAGACATCGACCAACTGCATATTGTTCCTGCGGGTTTTTCACGCGGTGATTTTCTCAGCGTGATCGCTTTACCACATGCCATCATGCAGCAGATTCAACAATGGTTTACGTCCTTACCGTTAACCTTATCCGATGTTTTATTGGATACCCAAATTCTGACCGGACAGGATCCCAATACGCTGCATTTGGCGTGGTATGGTGACCGCGTTGTGGTCAGTGTGCAGGGGCGGGGGATGGCGTGTAGTCGTACGGGATTAATGCAATGGATCGAACGACTGTTGAATCCTACGCAAGAGGGTACACCGGTACGGTACTTTCTGGACCCCGAATACAACGATCAACAAAGCATCCTGGACGCCGAATTGGCGCAAAATTTTACCGATATTGCCCTGTCAGATGGCTCACGCTCTACTTTGTTGGCGTCGCTTGTGGCCCAATACCCACACCGAACACACGCCAGCAATCTATTGAGCGGTCCCTACGAGCCTAAAACGGCTTGGAGCAGTTACAAACATTGGTTTCCTGTAACGGCAATGGCAGTGGTAGTCTTTGTTGTTACCACCTTGGTGCACAGTGTCATTAGTACCCGTCAATTGCAGCAAGAAGCAGAAGCAACCTGGTCTCTGGTCGGTCAACTCTATCAGCAAGCGACGGGTGATACGCGACCCTTCAATCGTTTTCAGTACCGTGCCATCATCGAAGGGCGCCTACAAAATACCTCGGTCATTACGGATGATGATGCGCAATTGGTGCCGTTTTTGTTCCGGCTCCAAGAGGCCAATCAAGGCATTAACTTGCCTTTTCAAGAGCTACGATATACGGCCGATCGCCGTGAAATACAGCTTCAAGTGACGGCATCCTCCACGGAGGTTTTAGAAAACTTTCGCCGCCAATTGGAAACGGCAGAGTTGACGGTCAGTTATTCGGCCAGTCGGGTTGATAATGGATTTCGCGGCAACTTTCAAATCCGCTGGGCAGAGGCCACACTATGAACGCAATCTGGGCTACCTTAGTGCAGCGCTGGCAGCAATACAGCCGCTCAGAACAACTGATCGTTGCTGGTATTGGCAGCGTTACCGTACTGGTTTTAAGCTGGCTTATGCTTTGGCAACCCCTTATGGATTGGCAAGCCCGTGTTGCACGTGATCATCAAGTCGCTACGGAGAGTTTATCCTGGCTGAGTGACGTGGCGCCTCGGGTGAGAAATATGGGTTCTCCAAGCACGGAGGTAGAAGCGAATAATCCACAAAGCCTAACCAATTTAATCAGTGAAAGCGCCCGGCAAAATAATCTCAGCTTGAGTCGGTTCGAGCAAAACGGCCCACAAGGGTTGCGGTTTTGGTTGGACAATCAGCGGTTCGACCACGCGCTGCGATGGATGTCTGACTTGGAAGGTCAGGGACTTTTGCTGGATCAAATCACCATCAGTCAAACCAGTCGAGCTGGCTTGGTGAATATCCGCGGTGTTGCCCAACGCCGTTAAGTCGGCGCTGAACGCACTATTGCGCTGCCATAGCGACGAGTTCTTCCAGCGGCATCGGTCGGCCAAATAAGTAACCCTGATAGGCCTCACAGCCATAGTTCGTCAACGCAATACACTGCGCTTCGGTTTCTACACCTTCTGCAATAACGGAAATATCCAACCCTTTCGCCAAGGTGACGATGGTTTGCGCGATGGTGGTATGGTTGGCCTGCTCGGCCAAATCCTGCACAAATGACTGATCGATTTTCAACTGGTCCAAGGGCAGTTGCCGCAAATACGACAGCGACGAATACCCAGTGCCAAAGTCATCCAATGAAAAGGTCACCCCGTGCACCCTCAGTTGATGCATTTTTTGAATGGTGTCTTCAACATCGTTCAACAGCATGCTTTCCGTCAACTCAAGCTTTAAACGCTGTGCATTGGCGCCAGAGTGGTGGAGGGCAGAGATTACCTGATCGACAAAATCAACCTGCACCAATTGTCGAGCGCTGATGTTGATCGCCAACGACAACTCTGCCGTTTTGGGCGATTGCGCCCACTGTGCCAGAACGGCACAAGCGGACTCTAAAACCCATTGGCCCAAGGGTAGAATTAACCCCGTCTCTTCGGCGACGGAAATAAATCCGCCAGGTGCCACCAAGCCGCGCGTTGGATGGTTCCAGCGGAGCAGGGCTTCAGCGCCTATCAATTGGCGCGACTGACCCATTTGGGGTTGAAAATACAAGACAAATTCATGATTGTGCATCCCTTTGCGAATATCGTTCGCAACCTCCGCATGCTCCAAAACGCGGGCCTGCATGGAAGGATTAAAAAACCGACGTGTGTTACGACCAGCCGCTTTGGCTTGATACATGGCGAGATCGGCTTGTTTCAATAGTTCATCGAACGTGTCTTGCTCACCTTGAAAGAGGGTAATGCCAATACTTAAGGTACTGAATTGCTCAATTCCTCCAATGTAATAGGGTGCGGGTAAGGTTTCGAGAATGGTTTCGGCGAGCACCTCTACTTGCTGTGAGGCGATATCCAGATCAATATCTAAGTCTTCCAACAAAATGATGAATTCGTCTCCGCCAATGCGCGCCACCGTGTCGCTCTTGCGCACACAATTAAGCAGTCGATTGGCAACCTGTTTCAGCAACAAATCTCCGACATCATGGCCGCGGGTATCGTTCAACGTTTTGAAGTCGTCTAAATCGATGTAAAGAATCGCACCTGATTTTCTATGGCGCACGCTGGCGGCAATCGCTTGATCCAACCGATCCATTAACAACTGGCGATTGGGTAAGCCTGTCAACTGGTCGTAGAAGGCCAGTTGGGTAATCTTCATTTCAGCGGCCTTGCGCTGTGTGGCATCGATTAGGGTCACCACATAATTGATGACGGTGTCGTCATCATCGGTGCGTACGGCGGTGATGCTGGTCCATTGTAAGTAGTCATCTCCATTTTTGCGCCGGTTCCATACTTCACCTTGCCACGAGTCATTGGCGTCTAGGGCCGCATCAATGTCACTAAAAAACGTGGTTTCGTGGCGATCAGACTTTATGAGGTCTAACGGCTGGCCAATGGCTTCCTCGGTGCTGTAACCGGTGATTTCAGAGAAGGCTTCATTGGCGCGCAAAATGATGCGATTCTGATCGGTAACGATCATACCCTCTGTCGACTCGAATACGGTGGCTGCCACGTTCAGGTCCTGCACCATTTCCTGCATTGCAGAGCCAACTTGGTTGTACTCTTTAATTCCGCCATGCACGTATACGGCTCCACGAGTACCACTCTGAATGTCTTGGATGTATTTCATCAAGCGCCCTACATTCTGGGCATGACTTAAATGAATTAACCATGCGGCAATCAGCAGGAGCACGATAAAGCCGCCCGACAACAGGAAGAAGGTTTGTTGATAACTTTCGGTCAGCGACGGGAAACGATCAGCTGAAATACCCACTTCAGTCCAAATATTATTGATGCCGCCGGGCAGCGACATGGCTTCGCGTAGTAGGTAAACATTGTTACTGATGTCCACTTCGCCCATTTGTGGTTGGCGATCCAGCTCACTGACAAAATTAACGCCTGCATGGCGCAGTAAGACCTGGCCTTCATAGCCTAGCTTTAGAATATCCAGATCTGCCCGATCCGCGATCTCGCTTAAAAAAGCACGGTTTTGACCCACAGCCAAACCAATGAACATATATCCGCGCAGTTGAATGGTCGCCGGGTCGAACAGCGGAACGGACTTGATCAATACCGTCAGATTGTCGGTACTGACCACACTCCATCGGTTTGAGTAAATAAAGGGCGCACGCATGGCGGCAAACAGGGGTTCAATATCGTACAGCGGCAAACCGGCGTCGAACACCAGTTCATTCTCATTATCCACGATAAAGAAGACATCCAAATTTGCGCCCAGGGCCGAATCCTGAAACATAAAAGCCATGTCTTCTACCAGGACATCAAGGGGGCTCTCTTCTTCTTGCGTATCAACCACCGAAGTGAAAATACGATTGGCTGCCGCACTTTGCAGGTAAACATCCAACAGACCCAAGCGGATTTCAATGAGGTTTTCCACGGCCCGGTGACGCTGCTGTAATGCACTGTCGATTTCTTGCTGTAAGCTCTGTTCGGCGGTGCGATAGGCATAGGCCATGCTGACCAACAACGCCAATAAGCCCAGAGCGCCAAATACTAAAGCGATGCGGGTAGTGAATTTGAGTTCCAAAAACCCAGCCCGACGGCGCGAGTTCGCTGCGGCATGCGATAGCGGCATATTATTGAGCGCCTGCTGAATGAATATTGATCATTTTTCGGCATCTTTTAAAAATCAGAGCGTTTAACCATTTCATGATCAATCACCAAAATCAGCGATTAATCGCTGAAATTCCTGTGTCTGTCGACGCAGCGTCGCCATGACATCATTTTCAGATAAGAACATCAGGGGCAGCCTGACTTGCTCTGTTGCTTCCATGAATCGACGATCACGGGTTGCAGCATCCAATGCCTTGGACAGCACCTGCACATCTTCCTCGGCGGTGTTAAGGGGCAACGTAATGACTCTTAGGTTGGTCATTCCTGCTTGGTAACCCATCTCGCGGTGGGTCGGTGCACTCGGATAGTAGATTAAGCGTTCATCTGACAGACCTAATAAAACTCGCATATCACCCGCATCAGTAAATTGCGTATGCGTACCGCCACTAAAGGCTATATCGACATCACCGGAAACGACCAATGGGGCCATGCCAGCGCCTCCCGTTGTGGGAATAACACGAAAGTTAATGCCTTCTTTTTGGCTAATTAAATTCATTAAGAATCGGTCTTGAGGCGACTGTGACGCCACGGCAATCTCTTCTTGTGTGCGGGCATAGGCTAAAAAATCAGCCCAGGTTTGCCAGGGCTGAGTGCCGCCGGTGACAATGGCTGACTGGTCCATAGCCAAGGCGGCGATATGACGCACACTGTCCCATTGATAAGATGTACTGGTGGTCAAGGGCGTAAACGTAAAGGGCAGGCTAGGGCCATAGAGAAAAACGTAGGCACCTTCTTGGCTGGCCGCCAGCATAGCGGCGGCTACCGCACCTCCGGCACCGGGTTGATACAGCAATTCCACGGGTTGGTTCAATTGGTCTGAAAGCGCTTCGGCTAAGGCTTTGGCCTGAATGTCCACGCTGCCACCCGGGTTGAACCCGACCAGCAAGGTCAGTGGTCTATTAGGAAAGTCATTACCTGTTGCCAGTCCGGTCAGCATGAGTGACAGGATCAACGCAATAATGACCGGCGGCGCTTTATAATTATGCATGTGGTTACTTCTTGTGTCGCCGATGTTCGGCCCTGATTCTTCATGACTCATGGCATGATTCGAGTCTTGATCTGGGCTCATTATGCTGTGTGTACTGAACTTTAGTGTAGGAGTCGTCTTGTCGTTTGTCTACCTACAACGACTTGAGAACCGGCAGCAACATTTGATTCCTCAGGTCATCACGGAACTCTGATACTATTTCTCCATCTTAAGAACATTATTTTGAGTGGGGAGTTGTTGATGGACTTTGATCTTTTTGTCATAGGGGCCGGTTCCGGTGGCGTCCGTGCCGCTCGAATGAGTGCGCAGCTCGGTGCCCGCGTCGCGGTTGCCGAGGTCAGTGATTTAGGTGGCACCTGTGTCAATGTGGGTTGCGTACCGAAAAAGTTGTTTGTGTACGCGGCTCAGTTTGCACAGGGTTTTGTGGACGCTCGTGAATTCGGCTATGACAGCGCCGTACCGGAGTTCGACTGGGTGCGCTTACGCGACAACAAAGACAAAGAGATTGCTCGTTTAAACGGGATCTATGGCGACTTGTTGACCAATGCGGGTGTGCAGCTCATTCGTGGCCGGGCCGAAATGGTTGGCCAGCATGAAGTGAGGGTGAACGGGCACACATACAGCGCGGAAAAAATTCTTATTGCCACCGGTGGATGGCCCTTTGTACCCGACATTCCCGGTCGGGAACATATCATCACCAGCAACGAAGTGTTTCATTTGACGACCTGGCCGAAACGGGCTGTGGTTATCGGAGGAGGGTACATTGGGGTTGAATTTGCCGGCATTTTCAACGCGACGGGCGTGCAAACGACACTGGTGCATCGTGGTGATCAACTGTTGCGAGGGTTCGATGATGACATTCGGCAGTTCGCCTATGAGCAATATCAGGTCTCAGGTATTGACGTTCAGTTGAACGCCGATGTAGCCCGTGTTGAACCGAATGCCGCGGGTTATCGGGTAACCCTCACCAACGGACAGACCCTGGAAACGGATCTGGTGTTAGGCTGTACGGGCAGAAAACCCAATGTGAACGGCTTGGGATTGGCTGCGGTTGGCGTACATCTGAATGAAAAAGGTGGAATAGCGGTAGACGCACAGTACGCGACCAGTGTGCCGAACATCTACGCCATTGGGGATGTTACCGGCGGTATTGCTTTAACCCCGGTCGCTTTAGCGGAAGGCATGTTCTTGGCCCACGAATGGTTCGGCCAAGGCGGTCGCCCGGTACGGTACGATGCTATACCCACTGCGGTATTCTCCCAGCCCAATATAGCAACCGTTGGGCTCACCGAAGAGCAAGCGCGCAAGTCCCATAACGTTGAGATTTACCGATCCAGTTTCCGACCGATGCAAAATACTCTGTCGGGCAATCCCGTGCGTGCCATGATGAAACTCGTGGTGTGTCGGGATACCCAGCGCATTCTCGGTGCTCATATGGTCGGGCCCGATGCCGGTGAAATCATGCAAGGCATCGGCATTGCCTATGCCATGGGTGCTACCAAGGCCGATTTTGATCAGACCATTGGTATTCACCCAACCGCGGCAGAAGAGTTTGTCACCATGCGAACGCCTGTGTCCTAAATGCTGTCCGTGCCTGTCGGTCCACAGGCACATTGGCCCAAACGTGTGTGCGTGGTAGAATCGCCGCCTTTTTCGACCATGGCATGGAATACTGGATATGAAACGCGACCTCGCATTGCAATTTTCACGGGTCACCGAAGCGGCCGCCTTGGCAGGCCATAAATGGCTGGGGCGTGGCGATAAAAATGCTGCCGACCAAGCGGCGGTCAGCGTCATGCGGAGCTTGCTCAATAAAAGTGAAATAGACGGTGAAATTGTCATTGGCGAAGGCGAGATCGACGAAGCCCCCATGCTTTACATTGGTGAAAAAGTCGGCCTCGGTGGTGAGCCGGTCGACATCGCCGTAGACCCCATTGAAGGCACCCGGATGACGGCCATGGGGCAATCCAATGCTATTGCCGTGTTAGCGGCTGGTGAACGAGGCTGTTTTCTGAAAGCACCCGATATGTACATGGAAAAGCTGGTGGTAGGACCGAACGCCCGCGGAGCTATCGATATCGATTTGCCTTTGGCTGAGAACGTAAAAAACGTCGCGCAAGCATTGGGCAAAAGCCTCAAAGACATGACTGTGGTGACGCTCGCCAAACCGCGTCACGACAAAATGATTCGCTTATTACAAAGCATGGGTGTGCGGGTGTTTGCGTTACCGGATGGTGATGTTGCTGCTTCGATTCTTACCAGCGTACCGGAAAGTCAGGTCGATATGATGTATTGCATCGGTGGCGCACCAGAGGGTGTGATTTCCGCTGCGGTTATTCGGGCGTTAGGTGGCGACATGCATGGTCGCCTCGTGTTGCGGAAAGATGCCAAAGGTGAATCGCCCGAAAACATAGCGGCCAGCGAATGGGAAGCACAACGTTGTGTCGAGATGGGTGTAGAGCATGGTGTTAAGCTGACGTTGCAAGATATGGTGCGGTCGGACAACCTGGTATTCTCGGCAACAGGCATCACCAAGGGAGATTTGCTGGATGGGGTAACCCGTGATGGTATTCTGGCCACCACAGAAACATTACTCATTCGCGGTAAATCGCGCACAGTAAGACGAATCAAGAGTACGCATTATTTAGATCGAAAGGATGATGAAGTGAGACAGCTTATTCAGTAAAACGTCATTGGACTCAATCTGGCGGTGTTACAAATGGTTTCAAAATGCTCACTTACTTTAGAGTAAGCTCCGCTTCCTCAAACATTTTTGCCTAGCCAGCTTATCGCCACTGAGTTTTTAGCTCATCGGTTATTCTGGAAAAAGGGGGTTTCCCCCCTAATTATTAGCCTTCTGGCTGGTCAAGATAGGTGGTATCCGCCAATCCATTGCTCAACCATAACATGAATTCATCGTGTTCTTTCGCCGTTAAATCTGAACGTTTTACTTGAGCTTCCAGTGCTAACATCAGGATTTGCGGGTCAAAGTTCACGTATTGCAATACTTTGCTGACGGTATCGCCACGCTGCCAATGCGACAATACAGCTTCACCTTCTTCAAAGATGACGTTCACCGCATCGGTATCACCGAACAGGTTATGCAAATCACCTAGAATTTCCTGATATGCGCCCACCAGGAAGAAGCCAAGCAACGAATTTGAGACTTCCATCGGCGGATAAGGCAGGGTGGTTTCAATACCTTCGCCATCCACATAGTGGTCAATACGACCATCAGAATCACAGGTTATGTCACGAATCACGCCACGTCGGGTCGGCTCCTGATCCAAATCACGCAGCGGGATGATTGGGAAAATTTGTTTGATTCCCCAGGCATCCGGCATGGACTGGAACAATGAGAAGTTAGCGAAGACTTTATCGGCCATCTGCTCATTCAGCTCATCAATGATCAGCCGTTGTGTTTGCTTGGCCGGGTTCAACGTCTTCATCAAATGAAAGGCGGTGGCGCGCATGATTTGTTCACACGCCGAACGTTCGGTGAGGCTTAACTGGCCATGAGTAAAGGCTTGGTTAATGTCCTGCGTGAAGGTCACCAGATCATGATGCACTTCGATCAGGCTGCGTTCACGAGCCAAGGCATCGCGGTAGTTATCCCAGATACTGAGCAACAATGGATGGCTGTCTTCTTCCGGCTCCGCTAATTCATGCACGGCATTGCGTTCAATACCAATCACATTGGTCATCAACACCGCGTGGTGGGCTGTAACCGCTCGCCCGGATTCACTGAAAATGTCTGGCTGGGGTAGGTCATTCAAAACCGCTGCTTCACGGAACGCATGCACGACTTTTTTGGCGTATTCGTCGGTCGAATAGTTCATCGAGCAGACATTGCGTGAGGCCGTGCCTTCGTAATCAACACCTAGGCCACCACCCACGTCTACCACGTCGATGGGCATGCCTAAGCCACGCAGTTCGGTGTAGAAACGTGCAGCTTCGCGCAACCCGACCTGAATGTCTTGAATATTGGCGATTTGGCTTCCCAAGTGGAAATGCAGCAACTGAAAGGCATTCACTTGATTGCGGCTTTGCAGAATCTCGATAGTGCGCAAGATCTCACTCGCCGACAGGCCAAATTTTGACTTGTAGCCCCCCGTATCTTGCCAATTGCCTTTACCAACCGTCGACAATCGTGCCCGTACGCCAATGCGTGGCGCAACGCCCAGCTCTTCTGCGATGTTCAAAACATCAATTAGCTCACTGGACTTTTCTAAGACGATATAAACACGGTGGCCTAATCGCTCACCGACCAAGGCCAGGCGAATGTAATCTTTGTCTTTATAGCCGTTGCAGACAATGGTTGACTTGCCGGGTTCAGACACCGCCAAAACCGCCAGCAACTCGGGTTTACTGCCGGCTTCAAGACCAATGCGACCGTTCAATACACGCTTTTGACCCGCGACAATTTCTTCCACCACTTGGCGTTGCTGATTCACCTTGATCGGGTAAATCGGCATAAATTGACCCGCGTACTCTTCATATTCGATGGCACGTTGAAAACTGCTCACCAAATTAGCGACCCGGTGGTGCAAAATGTGAGGGAATCTAACCAGCACAGGCAGTTCAAGGCCTTTCTCCTGCACCAATTCTAAGATCTTAGCAAAGCTGACCGATGCATTTGTATCCGGATCACGGACGGTAACGTCGCCGTTCTCGGCCACATCGAAGTAGCCCGCACCCCAACGATTAAAATTGTACAAAGCCACACTGTCTTGAGCGGTCCAATTGGTCACCGGCGTCCTCCTATGATTAAGTCGCGCAGTCTAAGGCTAGTTGTTGTGCATGCCAACAGCAAGCAGGGTGGAAAAAATGCTGGTCGAACGGGTTTATGCGTTAAAACTGAAAGGACAGTTGCGGATGGCTCATGTCCTGCAGCCCGATCTGTATGCCCACCAGCCGAACGGGTTTGCCATTTCCGCGCTGCCAAGCCTCAGCCAGCAAGCTCGTGATATCGTCACGGGTGACCTGTCGGCAGGCTTTTTCTGCCGTGGTGAGAATAAAGTCATTAAATTTTAGCTTCACGCCAATTGACTTCACCGCCTTCAATTGCCGGCTTGATGATAAGCGATCATGTAGGCGAGGCCAGAGTTCAAGCGCTTTATGCAGGCACTCCTCGGCACTGATCAAGTCTTCGCTGAGTGTTCTTTCCACGCCCACCGACTTTCGTTCACGCGATGTGTTTACCGGACGATGATCAACGCCTCGAACACGCTGCAATAAACTTTCCGCCAAAGAACCACAGTGTTTTACCACCAAATGCAAAGGCGCTTCACGCACATCGTCACATTGAAACCAGCCCAAGGCGGCAAGGCGCTCGGCAGTTTTTTGCCCAATACCTGGGATACGACTCAAGGGCAGATTCTGCACGAAGGCGTCGACCTGATCGGGGCGAACCACGCACAATCCATTCGGCTTGTTTTCGTCGCTGGCAATTTTGGCCAGAAACTTGTTGGGTGCCACGCCCGCCGAAGCGGTTAAACCGGTTTCTTCGAAGATGGTTTGCCGCAGGTGTTCGGCCATGCGCGTGGCGCTCCCTTGAAATAATGCCGAATCGGTCACGTCTAAATAGGCTTCATCCATCGACAACGGCTCTATGAGATCGGTGTAGCGCATCATAATAGTGCGAATCTGTTCACTGGCTTGCCGGTATTTTTCCATCTGACCGGGGATCAGCGTCAGGTGTGGGCAGAGCTTTAGCGCTTGGCCCGTGGGCATCGCCGAGCGCACGCCATAGGCACGGGCTGGGTAATTGCAGGTGGCGATAACCCCTCGATTGACGCGTCCACCAATGGCGATCGGAATGTCTCGCAGTCTAGGGTTATCACGCATTTCCACTGCAGCAAAAAAACAATCCATGTCGACGTGAATGATTTTGCGATGAGCCTGCATATCATGCACCAAATACTGTATGAATAACCAGTATTCTAGCCATCCAATCCAGCCTGTAAAGCATTACATCATTAAAAGACGCTTGAAATCGCCTCGGCAGACCCCATTGAAGAACGTCAGTCAGATGATTGATCGGGCGAATCCGGCCCACCTTATTACCCAACGGAGGATGAAACACACCATGTCTCAGGCGACCACTGAAAAACGCGAATTTCAGACAGAAGTCAAACAACTGCTCCACCTCATGGTGCATTCGCTGTACAGCAACAAAGAAATCTTCTTACGTGAATTGATTTCTAATGCATCCGACGCGTCGGATAAATTGTCGTTTTTGGCCTTAAATGATGATGGCCTTTACGAAGGGGACGGCGAACTCAACATTCGCATCGACTTCGATAAAAAGAAAAAGACGCTGACGCTGATCGACAAAGGCATCGGTATGTCCAAGGATGAGGTGGTGTCTAATCTGGGGACAATCGCCAAGTCGGGCACCGCTGAGTTTTTGAAAAACATGAGCGGCGACCAAAAGAAAGACGCCCGCCTGATTGGGCAATTCGGCGTTGGTTTCTACAGTGCCTTCATCGTGGCCGACCGCGTTGAAGTCTTTACCCGTAAAGCCGGCACGCCGGTAGAGCAGGGTGTTTATTGGAGCAGTGAAGGCGCTGGCGAATTTGATCTGGGCGATATTGAGCGCCCAACGCGCGGCACTGAGATTGTTCTGCACCTGAAAAAAGGTGAAGAAGAGTTTTTGGACGAATGGCGGCTGAAGAACTTGGTGCGCAAATACAGTGACCACATTTCCATTCCCGTGATGATGGAAGTGGAAGACCATTCCGCCAAGTACGACGATGAAGGCAAAGAGAAAGAAAACCATAAGCCGGTGTTCAAGTTAGAACAAATCAACTCGGCAACCGCGTTGTGGACCCGTAATAAGTCCGACATCAAAGACGAAGAATACCAAGAATTCTACAAGCACATTTCACACGACTTTGCTGATGCCATGACGTGGTCACATAATCGGGTGGAAGGTAAGCTGGATTATACCTCGCTGTTGTTTTTGCCCGCCAAAGCGCCGTTTGATATGTGGAACCGGGACCAGCAGCGCGGTTTAAAGCTGTATGTGCAGCGCGTGTTCATCATGGACGATGCCGAGCAGTTTTTGCCCACCTACTTGCGCTTCATTAAAGGTGTGGTGGACAGCAATGACTTGTCGCTTAACGTTTCTCGCGAAATTCTGCAAAGCAACAAAACCGTCGATGCATTGAAAACCGCGCTGACCAAGCGGGTTTTGGACATGCTGGAAAAAATGGCCAAGAAAAAGCCTGAGGATTACCAAAAGTTCTGGGATGAATTCGGCCAGGTGTTGAAAGAAGGCCCGGCGGAGGACTTCACCAACAAAGAAAAAGTAGCGGGCCTGATGCGTTTTGCCAGCACCCATACCGGTGAGGCAACGCAAAATGTGAGTTTGGCGGATTACATCGGCCGCATGAAGGAAGGCCAGAAGGACATCTACTATGTTGCAGCCGACAGCCACAATACCGCTGCCGGTAGCCCGCATTTGGAAGTTTTCCGTAAAAAAGGCATTGAAGTGCTGCTGTTGTCCGATCGCATTGATGAATGGCTCATGGGCCACTTGAGCGAGTTTGACGGCAAGCACCTTAAAGACGTGGGTAAAGGTCAGCTCGATCTGGGCGATTTAGAAGATGAAGAAGAGAAGAAAAAACACGAAGAAACCGATAAGGCCTTTGAGAGCTTAACGTCCCAAATCGCCAAAGAGCTGGAAGAAGACGTAAAAGAAGTGCGCACTACACATCGCCTAACCGACTCGCCAGCCTGCTTGGTGGTGGGTGAATACGACATGGGTGCGCAAATGCGTAAGATCATGGAAGCGGCAGGGCAGAAAGTCCCTGATGCCAAGCCGATTCTTGAGATCAACCCAGAGCACCCATTGGTTCAGCGTTTGAACAATGAAACCAACGATGACCGCACCAAAGAATTGATTGCGGTGATTTACGAGCAAGCCCGTTTGGCCGGTGGTGATGGACTGAAGGACCCTGCAGCCTATGTGAAGCGCATTAATAAGCTGTTGATGGAACTCAATTAAGCCTTTGTCGGCTGTCTAAATAGGTGCGCCAATGCTCTGCATTGGTGCACTTTTTTATGTACAAGGTCTATTCGGTTTAGTGGATGAATTCTCAAGCTTAAACCGGTAGAATGCGCGCAATCATTAAGGAGCATAATACGGATGCTTAAACATTTCTCTCTCGCCCTTGCTGCGCTCACATTGTCTACTGCCGCCTGGGCAGGCGGTTCGGTTGATGTTGCCTTGTCAACGGAGTCGATTCGCGCTGAACATGGTGCGGCTCGGGTTGGTACGGGTGCATACATTACCGTGGGTGGGTGGTATCACCAGGAAGATGGTTCATTGATTGCCGGGGGCGTCCATGCCATTGATCCGTCAAATCAACGGCCGGAATTGATCGGCGGTATCGGTGGTAAGGCATTTTTATTTTATGTCCCGGAAGAGGACACCAATGTCACCATCGGCTTGGGCGGTTTCTTGCGTTACAACCCGCCACAGTTAAACGGTGTGGGTGCTGAGTTGTCAGCATATTATTCGCCGCCGGTTTTGGCCTTTGGTAGCCTTGAGCAGTTCCATGATATTCAAGCACGCTTGACCTATCTTGTATTGCCGCAAGCGCGCGTTTTTGTCGGTTACAGTGACACCCGTGCGCTGTTTGATCGAGAGCAGACATTAGATTCTACTGTCACCGTAGGTTTCCGAGTCCGTTACTAACCGTGCGTGGCTTCCAACGGCAACATTTCCGAGCACAACAACTGTTGGAGCGGCTTAACAAGGCCGCCCCAACAGAACAATCATTGTGGCATGACATCGTCACGATGCAGTTGTATCGAACGTATCTGTCCCTTTTATCCGGTTTATGTGATCTGTATCGAATCGGTGGAACCCTTTCAGGTAGCCGAGCAGAAGAGCAAAGCTATATCACCGCATTAGCCGACTTTAACGACGGCATGTACGAATTAAACATTCTGGCCCAAGCCAAAGCTCAGCCCGACCACTGGTTAACACGTCTATTGGCGGAATGGCAGATGCTTTGGCAGGAATTGCCCGCCGAGCGCAGCGCGGACGCAAGCCCCGATCTTTCGGGGCTAATTTTGTCTGACCGAACGGATACCTGGCATTCCGAAGCGTTAGCCGGGCTAAAAGCCATGGCCGCGGATTTCCGCGAGCACAGCCAGACTTACTAAGAGGTAAATGATGTTCTGGGAAATCGTAGAATTAGAAGATGGCGATATCGCTTTGGTCCGTGAAAACGAGACCGAGCCGATGATGAAAATAGCTTTTTCAAAAGAAGCCAGAGAACGCCTTCAGGTGAATCACATCGAAATCGCCAAGGTTATGATTGGTGCGGGCATGGAGGCAGTAGAGCAGATGATGGAGCTGGGGGAAGACTTTGAGGGCTCTGATGACTGGATTGATATTGAAACGCCCTCAGAAACCCTTCATTGATGCCTAGAAGTACCGGGCTCAGTGATGCAAGATTTAACGCGCACTGACCCGGCTTTCGTGCCGCTTTATTCGCGTCAGTTCACCGTAACTGGTGCAGCAAACGCATCTTCTTCCGGCAATTCCAAACTGCCACTTAAAATCAGCAAGTCCAGAACCTCCAGTGCTTGTTCGGACGCGGCCAGATCAGTCAATGATTGCCATGTCCAGGATTGATTGTGCGCCAAGGACGCCATAAGCGGCTGGTCTTCCGTTGTTAACAGAAAGGCCCGTCCGTTCACGTACAAACGCTCACCAAACCAAGCGATCCGCGTAGGCAAGGCTTTTTGTACGAACTGCGTGGGTGATAATTCTAAATTGCCGTCTTCTACATCGTCCCAATCAAACAGGTCGTATTTGTTTTGCGTCATAAAGGCACCCAGCCAATCCGCCAGCACATCATCACGTGCCATGGCCTTCGTCATGACGGCGCGCATGCGCTCAAGCGCCTGAGGGGTAATCGCATGACCGGCTTCGGCGGCCGACAAATCAGCGTCTTGATACCGCATAAAGTCAACGTCAGGCTCGATATCAAGCCGTTGTGCCAGGCCTTGCAGCATCTCTACCGCATCTGGCGCACGGAAACCAATGGAGTAGGTGAGGCAGTTATCGAGCGCAACACCGTGATGCGCAACAGACGGCGGCACATAGAGCACATCACCGGGCGTGATATCCCAGCCTTCGGTGACCGCCATATCCGTTAAGATTTTTAGTTCGGTATCGGTATTGAGCGCAGAAAGATGATTACACGCCGGGCCGAGGTCCCAATGCCGCGTACCTTCCACCTGCACCAAAAATACATCGTATTGGTCGAAGTGTGGCCCGACACTGCCACCTTCCGGGGCGAAGCTGATCATAATGTCATCCAGACGCCACTGGGGCAGGCATTGAAACGATTTCAGTAAGTCTTTGACCTCTGGCACCCATTGATCGACGGCCTGCACCAACAGGGTCCAGTGAGTGTCGGGTAGACGTGCAAAATCCCGCTCAGTAAATGGACCTCGGCGTAGTTCCCAAGGGGATTGATTGTGTTCAGTACCATGTTCAATGATCAACCGACTTTCAATATCGTCCTCTAATGCCAAACCTGCCAATTCATCGGGCGTCAGTGGAGAAACGATGCCGGGCAACGCTTGTTTAAACAAACAGGGTTTCTTCTGCCAATACTCACGTAAAAAGGTATCGACGGGCATTTGATCAAACAATAGTGGCGTGCTCGACATCATGTTGTCCTTACACTTGGTTGGCTTGGGCAACTGCGTTGCCTATATAGCTGGCAGGGGTCATGGCCAACAGCCGTGTTTTTTCGTCGGCGGGCAAGTCAAGTGTGCCTATGAACTCAATCATGCCATCGCGCGTGATCGCCTTGCCGCGCGTGAATGCTTTGAGTTTTTCATAGGGTTGCTCAATACCATAACGACGCATCACGGTTTGTACCGCCTCGGCCATGACTTCCCAGGCATTGTCGAGGTCGCTCGCCAAGCGTTCGGCATTCACTTCTAACTTGGAAATGCCCTTCAAGGTTGACTCATAAGCCACCAAGCTGTGTGCCAAACCAACCCCCATGCTGCGCAGCACAGTCGAGTCGGTTAAATCCCGTTGCCAGCGCGAAATTGGCAACTTGGAGCCCAAGTGCCCTAATATGGCGTTTGCTATTCCCAGGTTACCTTCGGAATTTTCAAAATCAATCGGGTTAACCTTGTGCGGCATGGTGCTTGAACCCACTTCGCCAGCGATGGTGCGCTGTTTAAAATAGCCCAACGAGATGTAACCCCAAACATCACGATCAAAATCAATCAAGATGGTGTTGAACCGAGCTACGGCATCGTACAGTTCGGCAATGTAATCATGTGGCTCGATTTGTGTGGTGTAGGGGTTAAAGGTTAACCCGAGGTCGGTCACAAAGGCTTCAGCATTAGATTGCCAGTCTACATGAGGGTAGGTCGCTAAATGTGCGTTGTAATTGCCAACCGCGCCGTTAATTTTCCCCAGATATTCAGTGGCCGCAACATGGGCGATCTGGCGCTCTAGGCGATGCACTACGTTGGCCATTTCTTTGCCGAGGGTGGTTGGCGAGGCAGTTTGCCCATGCGTTCGCGACAGCATCGGCAGAGCGGCCTGTTCATGAGCCAATACCCGAATAGCATCGGCGATACGTTGCATCATCGGTAGCACCACATCCTGAATACCGTGCTTCAGCATTAAAGCATGAGACAGGTTGTTGATGTCTTCCGAGGTACAGGCGAAGTGCACGAATTCAGTAACGGCCTGCAATTCCGGCACATCCGCAATGCGTTCTTTAATGAAATACTCCACCGCTTTGACGTCATGGTTGGTGGTGCGTTCGATATCTTTGATGCGCTGTGCATCGGCTACGGAAAACTGCTCGACCACAGCGTTCAAATGGGCATCGGCAGCGGCTGAAAGTGGCGGCAACTCGGTGATTTCAGGATGATTTGCCAAACGCTGTAGCCAGCGAATTTCTACCAGCACGCGGTAGCGGATCAAACCGAATTCACTGAAGTGTTCACGCAAGGGGAGCACTTTGCTGCCGTAGCGTCCGTCGATGGGTGAAATGGCGGTCAATGCCGAAAGTTCCATAAAATTCTCTCTACTGGGAAGTGGAATGGCCGGTTAAAAGATCCTGAGTCGCCCGCAGCAATTTGCCTCGACTCAACATGAGTTGCCAACGATGGCCGCCGCATTGTCGCCACAATCGCGCGGAACGCACACCAAAGAGCAGCAACATACGAATTTGATCCGCGTGACGCTGTTGATTCAGATAGGTCGGGTTGCCGGTGACTTGAATACGAAAATTTAGCTTGCTGAGGGTGTCCTGATAGGCGCGTGCCAAGGAGCCAATTACCGCGTCATGATTCGGCTCTTGAAAGTAGTTCAAGCGTTCTTGGCTCTGCGCAATCATCTTGCCTAACGTTGCTAACATGGCGTCGTTGTTGCGCATCTTACCTTCCAAGTGCAACAAGCTCATCGCATATCGCATGATGTCAGGATGCACGCCCGGCTGTTCACGCGATAACACGACGCGCAAAGCCTTCAGTCCTTCACGGATATTGGCCTCACTGCCAAAAATATCGATGGTTGAGGCTGGACTGGTGTTCAGCACGGCTTGCACAGCTGTCGCCATGTCGGGGGCAGGGCACACGCCCCGGCGCGCTACCTGTTCTACCAAGAGCGCTGCCTGCATCACGCCACCCAGGGCAATGGCCTGTTCGTGTATTGAGTGTTGTGCCATTACGCGTTCCAAGCCTCTTCAATAACGCCACCACCTAAACAGTGTTGGCCACGATAAAACACGGCCGACTGCCCCGGTGTAATCGCCCGCTGCGGTTGTTGAAAGTCGACCCGATAAGTCCCATCGGCTTCCTGCGTAACGATGCAATCCTGATCGGTTTGCCGATATCGATGCTTACAGGTCAATGGCTGGGAGAGGTCGGGCGCTTGCTCATGTGCAGCGCCACCATTTATCCAAAAAAGGTCCTTAATGCGCAGATGTTGCTTATAGAGCAGAGGATGATCTATACCTTGCACGGCAATCAATACATTGCGTGTTAAGTCTTTTTCGGCCGCAAACCAGGGTGCTTCCGGATGATTTTTCAAGCCACCAATACCCAGCCCTTGGCGCTGCCCGATGGTGTAATACATTAAACCATGATGTTGACCAATGACTTCGCCCTCGGGGGTTTCGATGTTGCCAGGCTGCGCGGGCAAATATTGTTGCAAGAAATCACTGAATCGGCGCTCACCAATAAAACAAATGCCCGTGCTGTCTTTCTTGTTGTGGGTCACCAAACCTTGTTCTTCTGCCAATTGGCGTACTACAGGCTTGGCCAGTTCACCCACCGGGAACAGGGTTTGCGCCAGTTGCGCTTCGCCCACTTGATGCAGAAAGTAGGATTGATCTTTATTGGCATCGAGGCCCTTCAATAAAATCGCTTCACCATCCGTTCCCATACCCCGGCGCACATAATGCCCGGTGGCGATCAGGTCGGCGCCCAAAATACGGGCGTAATCGAGAAACACTTTGAATTTAATTTCCCGGTTACACAGAATGTCCGGATTCGGGGTCCGGCCAGCTTTATATTCGGCTAAGAAATGTTCAAATACATTGTCCCAATATTCGGCAGCAAAGTTGGCCGTGTGCAGCGTGATACCCAGCTTGTCGCACACCGCTTGGGCGTCCGCCAAATCTTCTTTTGCGGTGCAGTATTCGGTGTTGTCGTCCTCGTCCCAATTTTTCATGAACAAGCCTTCCACCTGATACCCTTGCTGCAACAACAAAAGGGCACTGACCGAAGAGTCGACACCGCCGGACATGCCGACGATCACTTTTAAACCGGTGTTACTGCTGAGTGACATGAAAGCCTTCGTGCATTAGTGACAATGGAAATTGTTGTCCCGCGAGGTCGTCTTGAATCATTTGCATCACTAAGGGGCTGCGTAAGCGTCCCGCAGCCTCTAATTCGTGAATATCCGCCAAGGTTAACCAATGGGCGGCAATGATGCCGTCGTCCAATTCAGTTGTTACGGATGACTCTGCCGTGGCGGCATACCCGAAGCGGTAGTAGGTCACGCCATTAGGTGCTGAATAGACATACACCCCAACCATGTGCGTTGGGGTAACGCGCCAGCCGGTTTCTTCCTGGGTTTCACGGATACAGGCGGCGAGGGCAGTCTCAGCCGCCTCAATATGCCCGGCCGGTTGATTAAAGACCGAATGGGTGGGATCACCTTCTTCTACCATTAAATAGCGTTCGCCCTGTTTCACCAGCGCCGCCACTGTAACATGGGGTTGAAAACTCATACGTTCCACTCGCCAGAAAAGCCGCTCAAGGGCTATGAATTTGGGGCGCTTATGCTACCGAAAAATGGGCGCTGAGGGAATCCGGCTTGGGCCAGCAATGGGTTTTGTTTGCACCTGAATAGCGGCTTGTTGATAATGCGCGCATCTTAACGTCTTAAAAGGTGCTTTTGATGAACATTGCCGACAACACCGTGGTTGAATTTCACTATCGGCTTTCCGACGCCGATGGCCAAATAGAAACGTCACACGACAGTGACCCTATGCTCTATCTGCATGGCCATGGCAATATCATTCCCGGTCTGGAAAAGGCACTGCTGGGCAAAACGGTCGGAGACCAAGTGCAGGTTGCCTTGCCACCCGAAGAAGCTTATGGCGTTCCCCAAACCGATGCCATCCAGCGCATTCCTGTGAAGCACTTGCAGGGGGCAAAGAAATGGAAGCCGGGTATGGTGGCGCGGGTACAAACGGAACAAGGCCCTCGGCAGGTGACCGTTGTTAAGGTTGGCCTGAAACAAGCCGATGTGGACACCAACCATCCCTTAGCCGGTCGAACGCTGACCTTTGACGTGGAAATCGTGAGCGTTCGTGCCGCAGAAAAAGAAGAAATCGCGCACAAACATGCGCATGGTAAAGGTGGTCATCACCATTGATACGACGCTGATTAAGCGCGGCAGCCCAAACTTTCGCCGTGCTACTTGGGCCCTGTGTCTGGGGTCCATTATGGTATTTGCCAACCTGTACGCCTTACAGCCTCTTTTGCCAACCCTAGCCCGAGAGTTCCAGCTGTCGGCTCTACAGGCCAGTTATGCCTTCACCATTACCTCGCTGACGTTAGGCCTTTCGCTGCTGTTTTACGGAGCTCTGTCGGATGCCTATGGCCGCAGGCCGCTCATGCTGCTGAGTTTGGGTGGTGTGGTGATGACCACGTTCAGCATGGCATGGGTGGAGACGTATTCAGGCCTCTTGCTAACCCGCGCCTTGCTCGGCCTTTTTCTAGGCGGGCTGCCCGCCATCGCCGTTGCTTACATGGGAGACGAATACGAGCGTTCGGCCATGGTGGCCGCGGTAGGGCTTTACATCAGCGCCAATACCTTGGGTGGCATCAGTGGCCGATTGTTGGGTGGGACGATCGGTGAATGGCTGGGTTGGTCGTCGGTGTTTGGGGTGATGGGCACCATCAGCCTGTTGTGCTTGGGTATCGTGGTGTGGTTATTGCCGAAAGCACAAAATTTTACCCCGCAGAGCGCGCACCCACGCAGAATGCTGGGTGACATTTTGGGCCATATCCGTAACCCGTTTATTTTGCTGGCATGTTTAATCGGCGGGTTTAATTTCTTTATTTTCGTCAATCAATACAGTTACGTGACGTTCTTACTGGCGGCACCACCCTATGCGTTATCGCCGTCTTGGCTGGGTTTATTGTTTTTAACCTATTTGAGTGGCACATTTGCGGCCGCTTTTTCCGGTCGTATCGCCCAGTATTTTTCACCACCCCGATGCCTGGCTGGGGGAATTGTCATCCTGATCGTTGGTTCACTGTTGACCTTAATCTCCTATTTGCCGGTGATTATCGGTGGCTTCTTCGTCAATGCCTTTGGCTTCTTTTTCGCTCAGGCCACCGCCACAGGCTGGGTAAGCAATGAAGCAAAGACCGCCAAAGCCAGTGCCTCTGCTCTATATTTAGTGTTTTATTATGTTGGTGCCACACTGGGTGGCTTCTACTTGTTCCCGTTTTGGCAGTGGCTGGCGTGGCCGGGGGTGATTCTAGGTTCAATAATCATATTGTTGAGTACTCTAAGTTGTGCCATTCTCCTGCAAATACTCGTCAATAAGCGTGCCCAATCCATATAGGTAGGTGTGTATGAAGGCAATCTGGAAGAATACAGTCATTGCAGAATCGGATGATACGGTGGTGGTTGAAGGTAACCACTATTTCCCGGAAGAATCCGTTAACGAAGATTACTTGGTCGACAGTGATAAAACGACCACCTGCTCATGGAAAGGCGTGGCCAATTATTACCATGTGGTGGTTGATGGCGAAACCAATGAAGACGCCGCCTGGTACTATGCCAACCCTAAGTCTACGGCAAAGGGCATACGCGGCTACATTGCGTTTTGGAAGGGCATTCAAGTCGTACGTTAAAAACACTTGTGAATCTAGTGGGTTTAGATTCTGTGTCGAGCCTTTTACACTAGCCGATAACGCTCACTACCGTGTGCTGGTTTTCAGCACCCAGAAAGAATGGAACTGTTTATGATCATCAAACCCAAAGTTCGCGGATTTATTTGCACCACGGCACACCCAACCGGTTGCGCGACCAATGTACAGGAACAAATTGACTATGTTGTGCAACAAGGCGTAGCGGGCACAGGCCCCAAAAATGTATTGGTACTGGGTTGTTCTACCGGCTATGGCTTGGCGTCACGCATCGTCAGCGCGTTTGGTTATGGTGCCAACACGCTGGGCGTAATGTTCGAGAAGCCCGCGACAGAGACCAAAACTGGCTCGGCCGGCTGGTACAACACGCGTGCCTTTGAAGACAAAGCCGCAGCGAAAGGCTTGTATGCCAAGACCTTCAACATGGATGCGTTTTCCAACGAAGCCAAAGAAGACGTAATTGCCGAAATCAAAGCTCACATGGGTAAAGTGGATTTGGTCGTCTACAGTTTAGCGTCGCCACGGCGCAAGGACCCAAATTCAGACACCGTTTACAACTCTACCTTGAAGCCCATTGGCGAAGCGGTGACGCGTAAAACATTGAACACCGACACCAAGCAAGTTACCGAAGTGACGTTGGAGCCTGCGTCCCAAGCAGAAATTGACGCCACCGTAAAGGTCATGGGCGGCGAAGACTGGGAGCTGTGGTTAAACGCCTTGGATGCGGCCGGTGTGTTGGCCGACAACGTAAAAACCACAGCCTATACCTACATCGGTAAAGAACTCACTTGGCCGATCTATGGCAAAGCGACCATCGGCAAGGCGAAGGAAGATCTGGATCGCGCGGCGAAGGCCATCAACGCTAATCTGGCCGAGAAATATCAAGGCAGTGCTCGTGTTTCGGTACTCAAGGCCCTGGTGACCCAAGCTTCATCAGCCATTCCTGTGATGCCACTGTACATTTCTCTGTTGTACAAGGTGATGAAAGCACAGGGCACGCACGAAGGTTGCATAGAGCAAATCCATCAGCTGTTGTCCGGTGAATATTATTCCGGTAACGCCTTGACCTTGGATGACCATGGTCGGGTGCGGGTAGACCTGAAAGAACTGGACGACAGCGTGCAAAACGAAGTGGAACGCCTGTGGCACCAGTGCACGACAGAAAACGTTATGGAACTGTCGGACTTTGCCGGGTACCAAGAAGAGTTCTTCAAACTGTTTGGGTTTGGTTTTGCCTCAGTAGACTATGAAGCCGATGTCAATCCTGTCGTTTAATATCCTGCAATAACCAACTGTAATCCTTGGATATTTCAGGATTCAGTGGCAGCATGCAGACTTCCCACTACCGAATAAAAGGGACGTCTGCATGCCGTCGGAAAACACCTCATCCTTTCAAGCACTTGGCCGATTGTTACGCTATGCCAAGGGCTATCGGCGCCGCATTATCGCGGCTACGTCCTGTTCCATCATCAACAAGCTCTTTGATATTGCTCCTGAAATACTCATCGGGATTGCCATTGACGTTGTGGTCAATCAAGAAAGCAGCTTTGTAGCGCAACTGGGCTTTGAATCACCGAAAGAGCAAATCATCATTCTGGCGGTACTTACCTTCTTTATCTGGGCCGGAGAGTCGCTGTTTCAGTATCTGTATATGATTCTGTGGCGCAATCTCGCGCAACGCCTACAGGCCGATTTGCGTCAGGATACTTACGAGCATGTGCAAGAGCTCGATATGGCGTTCTTTGAAGCCCGCAGCTCCGGCGATTTGGTCGCCATCATGAACGATGACGTGAACCAGTTAGAGCGCTTTTTGGATGGTGGCGCGAATGATCTGATTCAGGTCTTTGTCACCGTCGTGGCAGTGGGCGGGGTGTTCTTTATTCTGTCACCAATGATTGCTTTGTTTGCTTTTACGCCCATCCCGCTGATTATTTGGGGAGCGTTTTTCTTTCAAAGTAAAGCCGGGCCTTTGTACAACGATGTGCGAGAAAAAGTAGGGGCGTTGTCGAGCCGGTTGTCGAACAACATCGGCGGTATGGCTACCATCAAGAGCTTTACTGCCGAAACCCGCGAAGCCGAACGTTTACGGGTCGCCAGTGAAGACTATGTAGAAGCCAATCGCAAGGCCATTGCCATCAGCTCGGCGTTCATTCCGGTAATTCGCATGGCGGTGCTGCTGGGCTTCCTGGCGACCTTTGTGATTGGTGGTTATATGGCCTTGGAAGGCACGTTAAATATCGGTGCCTATGGCGTTCTGGTCTTTCTCACTCAGCGCCTGTTATGGCCGTTAACCGGCTTGGCGCAAACCGTCGACTTGTTCGAGCGGGCGATGGCGAGCACCCGTCGAATTCTTGACCTTTTAGGGCTGCGCATAGCGGTACCCAATGATGGCAAAATTGACCTGCCCTTGAGCACGCCGGGCCGTGTCACCTTTAACGGACTGCAATTTACCTACCCCAATTCACCTGATGGTGTGCATAACATTGATCTGGATGTGCCGGCTGGCGGAACGCTGGCTTTGGTGGGTGCTACCGGGTCGGGCAAATCTACCCTGATGAAGCTGCTGTTGCGCTATTACGGCCCAGAGCGGGGCAGTATCTTGATTGATGACCTCAGCATTGACGCCATTTCCATGCAAAGTTTACGCAGCGCCATTGGTTTGGTCAGTCAGGATGTTTTTCTGTTTGAAGGCACCATTCGAGAGAACATTGCCTACGGGCGCCCTGATGCATCCGACGAGGACATTATTGAAGCCGCGCGTGTGGCGGAAGCATGGGAGTTTATTGAGCGCTTACCGGCCGGCATTGAAACGCTGGTCGGCGAACGTGGTGTGCGCTTGTCGGGTGGTCAGCGGCAGCGTTTATCGTTGGCGCGTGCGCTTCTGAAGAACCCACCTATTTTGATTTTAGACGAAGCCACCAGTGCCGTTGACAATGAAACGGAAGCGGCAATTCAGCGCTCGCTGAAGAAAATCGGCCATGGTCGAACAGTGATTATGATCGCGCACCGTTTATCAACCATTGTGCATGCCGACCAAATTGTTGTGATGGAACACGGTCACATTGTTGAACGGGGTACGCACCAGGCATTGATCGAGCTTGATGGCCTTTATGCCGCGCAATGGCGGGTTCAAACGGGCGGTGTGTAAGGCGCGCTTGCCATTTTCCAGGCAGTAAAATAGCAACGTGCCTGCCGCTCCTCGGTGGCAGGCCACGGCTTTCCTGCTACAGTGTTTCCCTATCAACAATAAAAAATTAGGGAGAGATACTCATCATGCGTTCTGGCTTCTATCAGCAATTAACCGACACACTGAGCGACATCCAAGAGGCTGGCCTCTACAAACATGAGCAGCCTTTGGTGTCGGCGCAACAAGGCGACATTCGTATTGAAGATGGTCGCCATGTGTTGAATTTCTGTGCCAACAATTACCTAGGCTTGGCCAACCATCCATCATTGATTGAAGCCGCTAAAGAGGGGCTCGATGGGCATGGCTTCGGCATGGCTTCGGTGCGGTTTATCTGTGGTACGCAAACCTTGCATAGAACGCTGGAACAACGCCTGGCAGAATTCTTGGGGATGGAAGACTGCATTCTGTACTCGTCGTGTTTTGACGCCAATGGCGGCCTGTTTGAAACCTTGTTTGACGCCGAGGATGCGATTATTTCCGACGCCCTGAATCACGCCTCCATCATCGACGGCATTCGCCTGTGTAAAGCTCAACGGTATCGTTACGCCAATAACGACATGGCCGACCTCGAACGTCAGTTAAAAGCCGCACAAGCCAAGGGTGCCAAACACATTTTGATAGCCACGGACGGCGTGTTTTCAATGGATGGGGTCATCGCCAATTTAAGCGCCATTTGTGACCTGGCGGATCAGTATGATGCGCTGGTGATGGTTGATGACTCGCATGCGGTCGGGTTTCTCGGTGCGCAAGGACGTGGCAGCCACGAATACTGTGGCGTGATGAACCGTATCGACATCCTGACCGGCACGCTAGGCAAAGCATTGGGGGGCGCTTCCGGCGGCTACACCGCAGCCCGCAAGCCGGTGGTGGATCTCCTGCGCCAACGCTCAAGACCCTATCTGTTTTCAAACGCCTTAGCGCCAGCCATTGTTTCTGCTTCACTGCGTGTGCTGTCGATGCTTGAGCAGGGCGGTAAGTTGCGCGAACAGCTCTGGGCCAATACCGCCATGTTTCGAGAGCGCATGAGCAAGGCCGGTTTCACCCTGGCGGGCGCAGACCATCCAATCATCCCGATCATGATAGGTGATGCGCACAAGGCGGCGGAATTTGCTTCAGCGATGGTGCAAGAAGGGGTTTATGTGGTCGCCTTTTCGTACCCTGTCGTTCCGCAAGACCAAGCCCGTATTCGTGTGCAAATGTCAGCGGCTCACAGCGCACAACAACTGAACACCGCCATTGAAACCTTTATTCGGGTCGGGCACAAACTCGGCATTCTAGGAGCCAGTGCATGAAAGCCTTAGCCAAGCTAAAACCTATCGAAGGAATCTGGATGACCGATGTGCCCATGCCAGAAATGGGGCACAACGATTTGTTGATTAAGATTCGTAAAACGGCCATTTGTGGCACGGATGTTCACATCTACAACTGGGATGACTGGTCACAAAACACCATCAAGGTGCCTTTAATCGCCGGTCACGAATACGTGGGTGAAGTGGTTGATATGGGCCAAGAAGTGCGTGGTTTTAAGGTCGGTGATCGAGTCAGCGGTGAAGGGCACATCACCTGCGGTTATTGCCGAAATTGCCGAGCGGGTCGAACGCACCTCTGCCGCAACACCATTGGCGTTGGCGTGAACCGTGATGGTGCTTTTGCTGAGTATCTGGTTCTTCCCGCGTTTAATGCGTTCAAACTGCCGGACAACATCCCCGATGACCTCGCAGCCATTTTCGACCCCTTTGGCAATGCAGTGCATACGGCCTTGTCGTTTGATTTGGTGGGTGAAGACGTGTTAATCACCGGTGCCGGACCGATTGGTATCATGGCGGCGGCCGTATGTCGTCATGTCGGCGCACGGAAAATTGTGGTGACTGACGTGAACGACTATCGTTTGAGTCTCGCCAAACAAATGGGGGCCACGCGTACCGTGAACGTCATGCAGGAGCAACTGCCGGATGTGATGCGGGAATTGGGTATGACGGAAGGTTTTGACGTCGGCTTAGAAATGTCCGGTGTTCCATCAGCGTTCACCGCCATGCTGAACGACATGAACCATGGCGGTAAAATTGCCATGTTGGGTATTCCGCCTGCTCATATGAACGTGGATTGGACCAAGGTGATTTTTAAAGGGCTACACATCAAAGGCATCTATGGCCGCGAAATGTTTGAGACCTGGTATAAAATGGCGGCGCTGATTCAGTCAGGCCTCGATTTAACACCCATGATTACACATCATTTTCCGGTAGACGATTTTCAACAAGGCTTTGATGTGATGCGGTCGGGGCAGTCGGGTAAAGTCATTCTAACGTGGACTTAAAAGGTTTTTCCTTTGGGCATATGGACGGATAGCTCTCTGTATTCGCCGAGGGCCAGACTTTCCAGCGACCATGGCCCAATCGCATAACGAATCAAACGCAGGGTAGGGAAGCCCACAGCCGCTGTCATCCGGCGCACCTGACGATTCTTTCCTTCACTGATCTGCAAACTTATCCAACTGTCAGACACATTTTTCCGTTCTCGTATCGGCGGGTTACGTGACCATAGCCATGACGGCGGGGCCAGTCGTTCTGCTTGTGCGGGTAAGGTCTTGCCATCTTTCAATTCTACGCCGCCGCGCAACGCTAGCAGTGCCCCGTCCGTGATGTCACCCTCAACCTGAACCCAGTAGGTTTTGCGCATTTTTTTCTTCGGGTGAGATATTTGGTGTTGTAACGCGCCATCGTCGGTCAACAACAACAAGCCTTCAGAATCGAAGTCAAGTCGTCCTGCTGGGTAGACATTGCGTACGGGAATGAAGTCGGACAAGGTGGCTCGACCTTGGTCATCTTTGAATTGTGACAGAACATTGAAGGGTTTGTTGAATAGAACCAAGGTGGCCAAGTGATGCCTCATGCTATCTTTTGGTCGAACACAGGCGACAAACTCTACCGGATCTGCCGAGCTTTCGGTATACTTCGCGACCGCAAAACGCCCTTTCTTTGAAACATGGAGCGCAATATGGCCTATCAAAAGATCCAGGTGCCTGCTGAAGGAACCAAGATCACCATCAATTCCGATGGTTCTCTGAATGTACCGAATAACCCAATCATTCCTTTCATTGAAGGGGATGGTATCGGTGTTGACGTAACACCACCGATGCTCGACGTATTGAACGCTGCCGTGGAAAAAGCTTACGGCGGTGAACGCAAACTGGTGTGGATGGAAGTCTACGCAGGTGAGAAGGCCGTTAAAGTATACGGTGATGACACCTGGTTGCCTGAAGAAACACTGGAAGCTTTGAAAGATTTTAAAGTAGGTATCAAAGGCCCTCTGACCACCCCAGTCGGTGGCGGCATTCGTTCACTAAACGTTGCCATTCGTCAGAAGCTGGATCTGTTCGTATGCCAGCGCCCCGTATTGTGGTTTACGGGTGTACCTAGCCCCGTGAAAAACCCGCAAGATGTGGACATGGTGATCTTCCGCGAAAACTCGGAAGACATCTACGCCGGTATCGAGTGGAAAGCAGGCTCGCCAGAAGCGAAAAAAGTCATCAAATTCTTCACCGAAGAAATGGGTGTGACTAACATTCGCTTTGAAGACATGTGTGGTATTGGTGTTAAGCCAGTGTCTGAAGAAGGCACTAAGCGTTTGGTACGCCAAGCTCTGCAATACACGGTCGACAACAACCGTGATTCGTTGACCTTGGTGCACAAAGGCAACATCATGAAGTTCACCGAAGGTGCCTTCAAAGATTGGGGCTATGAAATTGCACGTGACGAATTCGGCGCAGAGTTGCTGGATGGCGGCCCATGGATGCAGTTCAAGAATCCGAAAACAGGCAAAAACGTTATCGTTAAAGACGTAATCGCCGACGCTATGTTGCAGCAAATTCTATTGCGTCCTGCAGAATACGACGTCATCGCTACCCTGAACTTGAACGGTGACTACTTGTCGGACGCTCTGGCAGCAGAAGTTGGCGGCATCGGTATTGCACCGGGTGCGAACCTGTCTGATACCGTAGGCGTTTTCGAAGCCACCCATGGTACAGCACCTAAGTATGCCGGTCAGGATAAAGTGAACCCAGGTTCGTTGATTCTGTCAGGCGAAATGATGCTACGTCATTTGGGCTGGACCGAAGCAGCGGATATGATCCTGAAAGGTACCTCTGCCGCGATTGGTGAGAAAAAGGTTACCTATGACTTCCATCGTTTGATGGATGGTGCCGAGTTGGTGTCTGCATCACAGTTCGGTAAAGAAATTATCGCCCGCATGTAATTATGGCGATGAACAAAAAAGGGTGCTTCGGCACCCTTTTTTGTTGAAATTTTGGCCAGTAAGGCCATTGTGTCGATGTTTACGTAAGATTTAGTGTCATAAAACGCACGACAAAAAAAGCTTGGGCGGAATCAGAGTCCCGCCAGAGAGAGTAGCACACAACCGCCAGTGTAACCGATTAGCCGTTTATCGCTTTGCCAACCTTATTGGCTGTGGCCTCGGTTTCCTGTTGCAAATCCGCTTGGCCCATTTCCAATGCCACACGAACTGCCTCTTCCTCGGTTTTACATGGGCGAATGTTCACCGCATGTATGCCCTTGTCCACTTGCATGGTATCAAACGCAACGGGCTGGCCTGCTTTTAAGGTTTTGTAGCCATCCATCGTAATGGTGGAAAAATGGGCGAATAAGTCTTCGTCACTTCCGTCTGCTACAATAAAACCGTAACCCTTAGCATTGTTGAACCACTTTACTTTCCCTGCAGGCATGACTTCACTCCTGTACTGCTATTTGAGGTAGAATGTTTTACCTGATCACCGAGCGCACTTGGTTTGCACAAAATCTGATCAGATAGAAGCAATGTAGTAGCCGACGAACGGATGTGTCAAGTATAGTTTCGTGAAACATGATCCAGTGCACATTTCTTGCTGTAATAGTTCAGAGAGTTTAAAAAAACAGTTATGTTGACGATGATGAAGACACGGTTAGCGGTGTACCAACAGGACGACATCGCGTCCCCGACCATCAAGCCTCAAGTGGCGGAGCCTGAGCTTAAGCGTCCCGCTATGTATCGTGTGGTCTTGATAAATGACGACTATACCCCCATGGAGTTTGTGGTAGAGGTACTAGAAGTGTTTTTCAACATGCGGCGAGAACAAGCGACACAAGTGATGCTCGCTGTACATACAAAAGGCAAAGGGGTGTGTGGCGTCTATACTAAAGATATTGCAGAAACCAAGGCAACACAGGTTAATCAGTGTGCCCGGGACCATGAGCATCCATTGATGTGTGAAGTAGAACCATTGGAATAGCGAGCGAGGTGGCTTATGTTAAGCAAAGAACTCGAAGGTACGCTCAATCAAGCTTTTAAAGAAGCGCGCGATAAGCGGCATGAATTCATGACAGTAGAGCATTTGCTGCTTGCTCTATTGGACAACACAGCAGCGACCGAAGTACTGGATGCATGCGCCGTGGACGCCGACCGTCTACGCCGCGAACTCAGCGAATTCATTGACGCCACCACGCCATTGATTCCGCAGAACGACGAAGATCGAGACACCCAGCCGACACTGGGCTTTCAACGGGTGTTGCAGCGCGCGGTCTTTCATGTCCAATCATCCGGTAAGAATGAAGTCTCCGGTGCCAATGTGCTGGTCGCTATTTTCAGCGAACAGGAAAGCCAAGCGGTCTATTTGCTCCGGCAACAAAATGTCAGCCGTATCGACGTGGTGAACTTCATCGCGCATGGTATTTCAAAACTTGATGATCACTCAGGCCAGGATGCCCATCCAGGCCGAGATGCTGCGCCGGAAGAAGCGGTCGATAGCGAAACCGGCGAGGGCATGGAAAGCTTTGTCACCAACCTCAATGAGTTGGCGAAACGCGGCAAAATCGACCCTCTGGTCGGGCGCGAAAAAGAAGTCGAGCGTCTGGTTCAGGTGCTCTCTCGTCGTCGTAAGAACAACCCTCTGTTGGTGGGTGAAAGCGGGGTGGGTAAAACCGCCATCGTTGAAGGCTTGGCGAAGAAGATTGTAGAAGGCGACGTACCGGACATCATCATAGAAGCCGAAGTCTTTTCTTTGGATCTAGGCTCCTTGCTGGCGGGTACTAAATACCGTGGCGATTTTGAGAAGCGGCTTAAATCGCTGCTTTCGCAGTTGAAAAAACGGGAAAAAGCCATTCTCTTTATTGATGAAATTCACACCATCATTGGTGCAGGTGCTGCGTCTGGCGGCGTTATGGATGCCTCTAACTTATTGAAGCCGATGCTCAGCAGCGGTGAATTGCGTTGTGTGGGTTCCACCACCTTTCAAGAGTTTCGTGGCATTTTTGAGAAGGACAGTGCACTGACTCGCCGATTCCAAAAAATCGACGTGGTAGAGCCCAGTGATGACGACACCTATCAGATTCTGAAAGGCTTAAAGAGCCGTTTCGAAGAGCACCACGATATTCGCTACACCGATAAAGCACTGCGTACCGCGGTGACCTTGAGTTCGCGTTATATCAATGACCGGCACATGCCAGATAAAGCGATTGATGTGATTGATGAAGCGGGTGCTGCGCAGCGCCTGAAGCCCGTCAGTCGTCGTAAGAAGGTCATAGGTGTGACGGAGATTGAAGAAATCATCGCCGTTATTGCGCGCATTCCACCCAAAGCGGTATCGCGGAACGACAAAGAGTTGCTGAAGAACCTTGAGCGCAACCTGAAAATGACCGTGTTCGGCCAGGATGACGCCATTGATACCCTGGGCAGTGCCATCAAAATGGCTCGTGCGGGCTTGAAAGACGGCAATAAGCCGATCGGTTCCTTCTTGTTTGCTGGCCCGACAGGGGTCGGTAAAACAGAGGTCACACGTCAATTGGCGGAGGCTTTGGGCGTAGAGTTGATTCGCTTTGATATGTCGGAGTACATGGAGCGGCATACGGTGTCTCGTTTGATTGGCGCACCTCCGGGCTATGTGGGTTATGACCAAGGTGGTCTGTTAACTGATGCCGTCACTAAGCACCCGCATTCGGTGTTGTTGCTTGATGAGATCGAAAAGGCGCACCCTGAAGTATTTAACCTGCTGCTGCAAGTTATGGATCACGGCACCTTGACCGACAACAACGGGCGCAAGGCGGACTTCCGCAACGTCATATTGGTGATGACCAGTAACGCTGGCGCAGAGGATATGGGCAGACGTTCCATGGGCTTCTCGCAACAAGACCATGCCATCGACGGCAATGAGGCGATTCGCAAAATGTTCTCGCCCGAGTTCAGAAATCGGCTCGATGGCATTATTCAATTCTCGGCCTTGCCACGTGAGGTCATTATGTCGGTGGTGGATAAGTTCTTGGTCGAACTGCAAGTGCAGTTGGACGATAAGAAAGTTCACATCACCGTACAGGACGATGCCCGCGAATGGTTAGCTGAAAAAGGTTACGACAAAGCGATGGGTGCACGCCCGATGGCTCGGTTGATTCAAGAGGAAATCAAGAAGAAACTGGCCGATGCGTTGTTATTCGGTGTCTTGAGCACAGGTGGAGAAGTAGAAGTATCCGTTCAGGAAGGTCGTCTGCACTTCATGTTCAAGGAATCGAAAACAGGTAAAGTGCTGGAAGAAGCCTAAAAACATAATGCGCTCGCGTTCACGAGCGTAACGTTTTTAACGTTGATCATAAAAGACAAAAAGCGCCAATAGGCGCTTTTTTTGCTTCAAGGAAACAAAAGCAGGTTATTTAGAGCGATACACGATGCGACCTTTGGTCAGGTCGTACGCCGTCAATTCCACTTTAACCTTGTCGCCAGTCAGTATGCGGATGTAGTTCTTCCGCATTTTTCCAGAGATGTGGGCCGTAATGACGTGGCCGTTTTCCAGTTTTACGCGGAACATGGTATTAGGCAGAGTGTCGAGAATCTCGCCTTCCATTTCAATGACGTCTTCTTTCGCCATAATGCCTGTTTTTCCTCATATATCGTGATTTGTGGCGCGCAATTCTGCCTGAAAAAGCAGCAAAGGGCAAAACTTATGTCAACGTCGATTCAATAAGTGGTTCCCATTTTCCATTATGAAAAATCTCTGCCGGTGCAAAAGTCGCTTTATATTGCATATTCGGCACATCAGACAGCCAATATCCCAAATAGACATAAGGCATGTTCAATTCCTGAGCCGCACGGATGAGCTGTAGAATCGCCACAGTACCTAAAGACCATTCAGGGCGATCGGGACAAAAAAAGCTGTATACCGCGCTAAGTCCGGTACGAAACTGATCGACCACCATCACTAACACCAGCTCATTATCTTGTCGTGCCTCCAGCAGAAATCCGTAGTCCGAACGCTGAAACAAAAAGCGGTAAAAGTCTTCTTGCACGGGTGGGTACATATCTCCCGACGAATGCCGTGCATTGATGTAGCGCGCGTAGAGTTGCCAGTAGGCGTCTTCGTAATGCACCGGCCGAACAGACCATTGCAGAATGGGGTCCGTCTTTTTCCACAGTCGTCGATGGCGACGCGCAGGGCGAAACTCGGAGGCCAGGATGCGCAAGGACAAACACTGATTACAGGCATGACAATCAGGTCGGTAAATGTGTGTGCCGCTGCGCCGAAAGCCCACTTGATTCAGTTGTTCATACAACGCCGGAGAAACCTCAATTTCGGGGTTCAAAAACACCGTTTCTGCTTGTCGGCCTTTTATGTAACTGCATTCATGTGGCGAGGTCTTGTAGAAACGCATCCAACCTAAACTCTTCAGAAATTACTTTAAGTGTTGATGGCTGAGCAACGGCATCGTGCAGCGTTTGCTCGAATTGTGAGCGCGAGATCAATCGAGCGCCAAGCGACATTAAATGTGGGTTCTCAACTTGTGCATCAACACAACGCCACACCCCTTGGCGAGCCAGATAGTCCACCACAGCTAACGCCATCTTAGACCCTCCCGATTGGCGAGAAAACATCGACTCGCCATAAAACATCTGTCCAAGGCTCACCCCATAAATGCCGCCTAGCAGTTCCGGTCCTGACCATATCGCAACGGCTGTGGCATGACTTGCTCGATGCAGCGCTCGGTAAGCCTCCTGCATGCCTTCGGTAATCCATGTGCCATACTGGCCATGCCGGGGTACTTCGGCACAGTATTGCAACACCTGATCAAAATCTGTCCCGAGGGTAATTCGTAAGTCTGGCACGGTGCGGATCTGGCGGCGCAATCGTCTAGTGATGTGTAAATCACCGGGCATGAACACGCAGCGCGGTGATGGTGACCACCATAAAATAGGCTCGCCCTCGCTGAACCACGGAAAAATGCCTTGTGAATAGGCTTGTGTGAGCCATTCAACGGTTAAAGCGCCACCAGTGGCTAAAAGACCATTCGGATCATCCAGCGCCCATTCGGGCGGGGGAAATATCGGGGGCTGTTTGGGGTCTAACCAGTAAATGGACATGGGACGTACAAACCGTGAATACGTTTTTAGATACAAAGATAGAGTGCTATAGTACGCGCCATTAGTTGTAATCCCTAACGTGTTGTTTACCAAGCCTTTTTTATATGACGTCAGACGCGCAGAAACAGTATCAATCAACTCGGCACCGATTCCTCAACGAAGGCATGGCGTTGGTGTTGGCAGCAATCACCTTGCTGGCGGCCTTGGCGTTGTATTCGTTTAACCCGGCAGATCCTGGCTGGGTGTCCAGCGGGCAGGGCAGGGGTGTTTCCAATCTGGCGGGGGCGGCCGGCGCATGGTTTGCCTCCTTTACCGTTGCGGTGTCTGGGTGGATCGCCTTTTTGATTCCCCCGGCGCTGGCACTCTTGACCATCAATATCGTACGTTTACGGCGTTCGGAGCATCTGTGGTTTTGGCCCTTAGTTCTGTTGCGTGCCATTGGCGTGTTCTTCTTTACCATGGGTTCCTGCACCTTATTGACTCTGCATTTTGCATCGAACCTGGCCTTCTCTGCCGGTGGCTACATTGGTATCGCCATCAGTGAATGGTGGTACCCGTATCTCGGCTTAACCGCTGCCTCCATTGTTGGGCTAATTTTTTGTCTGCTCGGCCTTACGCTGTCGACCAATATTTCATGGCTTCGACTGTGCGAGCGCCTAGGCGGTTGGGTGATTTCGGCAGTGGTCTGGCTGCGGGACCGACGCGAGAAGGCACATATGGCGAATGTTGAGCGCCAGGTGGCCATGCAACAACGGCGTGAGAACTTGGACGTTCGGCTGGACAACGATGGCCATGGCCCGCGCATGAGTGCTCTGGCGATGCGTAAACCACGTCCGCGACAGGTTGAAGAACCCGTATTGAGTGATGACCAAGCGCCCGAAGTAGCTAAAGCGCGCCCGGCCAGGACAGAGCCTGTCGTTACGGACGTTCCGCCTGCCGAAAAAATTCGCGCGATTAAAATAGAGCCTCTCAAATCCGAGCAACAACCGGACCAAGAAGAACAGCACCCCAAAACCGCACAGCGCAAACTTTTTGATGAAAGAACGTCGGGCGGCCTACCCAGTCTGGAACTGCTGGACCCGCCACCGCATCAACCGAACGCAGGGTATAGTGAAGATCGGCTGGAAGAGTTGTCTCGCCTATTAGAGGATAAACTGAAAGACTTCGGCGTGGTGGCCGAAGTCGTCGCGGTATGCCCTGGTCCCGTGATTACCCGGTTCGAAATTCAACCGGCGGCCGGGGTGAAAGTCAGTAAAATCTCCAACCTTGCGAAAGACCTAGCACGCTCGCTCGCCATGGTCAGTGTACGGGTGGTGGAAATCATCCCCGGAAAGTCTGTGGTCGGTATCGAAGTACCAAATGAAAACCGTGCCATTGTGAGCTTGAAAGAGGTCCTCGCAGCAAGTGCCTATCAAGACGCCAGCTCATTAATAACGCTGGCCTTAGGCCACGATATTGCCGGTGTTCCAGTGGTAGCGAACCTAGGCAAAATGCCGCACTTGCTGGTTGCGGGCACAACTGGCTCAGGGAAGTCGGTGGGGGTCAACGCCATGCTGTTGAGCATCTTGATGAAAGCGACACCACAGGATGTGCGCTTGATTCTCATCGACCCGAAAATGCTTGAGCTTTCCGTGTATGACGACATTCCGCACCTGTTGACCCCCGTGGTCACCGATATGAAAGATGCCGCCAATGCCTTGCGCTGGTGTGTGGCCGAAATGGAACGGCGCTATAAGCTGATGTCGAAAGTCGGCGTGCGCAATCTGGCCGGTTACAACCGCAAAGTGCAAGAAGCGGCCGATGCTGGAGCGCCGCTGAAAGACCCGCTTTGGAAAGCCGAAGACCACTACGGTGAAGAAGCGTCCGAACTGGAACACTTGCCCTTTATTGTGGTCGTGATCGACGAATTTGCCGACATGATGATGATCGTCGGCAAAAAGGTAGAAGAACTGATCGCCCGGATTGCTCAAAAGGCGCGGGCGGCGGGTATTCACCTGATACTGGCTACACAAAGACCCTCCGTCGATGTCATTACCGGCTTGATCAAAGCTAACGTGCCAACCCGTATTGCGTTTCAAGTCTCGTCTAAAATCGATTCACGCACGATTTTAGATCAAGGCGGAGCAGAGCAATTATTGGGACACGGTGACATGCTGTATATGCCTCCGGGCACCAGCCTCCCCATTCGCGTGCACGGTGCCTTCGTGGATGATGACGAAGTTCATCGGGTGGTGGCCGACTGGCAGAAACGTGGCGCACCGAATTATATCGAAGACATTTTGAGCGGTGAACAAGATAACGCGGGCATGTTAACCGGCCTGGTGGATGAAAATGGCGATGACCCGGAATCGGATCAACTGTTTGATGAGGCGGTTGCCTTTGTGACGCAAAGTCAGAAAGCCTCAATTTCGTCAGTGCAACGAAAATTGCGTATCGGATACAACCGGGCCGCTCGTTTAATAGAAGCCATGGAAGCGGCCGGCATTGTATCCTCTCCCGGCCATAACGGTGCTCGTGAAGTGTTGGCACCACCACCCCCGGAGCGATGAGACGAGTTTATATGCGAATTTGTAACAGCCTTTATGTTGTGCGGCGGTTGTGTACCTTAGCGTTGGTCGCCGTATTGACGCTCGGTAACTCCGCATTAGCCGACGACATTGACGCCTTGATGGCGCGTTTGAGTAACCTCAACAGCCTGAGCACCAACTTTCGTCAGTTGACCTTGGATGCCTCAGAAACCAACATCCAAACCATTTCAGGTACCTTGCAACTGGTTCGTCCAGCGCAACTTTACTGGTACAGCGACGTGCCTTATGAGCAGTCAATTTACGTCAACGAAGGCACGCTGTGGATATTCGACATGGATCTGGCACAAGCCATTCGCCAACCGGTAGAAGAGCAGTGGGAACAGTCACCCGCGTTGGTATTAACCGGCACGCGAGAGCAAATTACCGAACGATACGCAGTGGAACAAATCGTCAATCGCCCACCGTTCGCAACTTTTACGTTGACCCCGCGCGGGGAAAATAACGCCATTGAATCACTGGACCTGGCGTTTGAAGGTAATACACCGACCAGCATTCGATTGCGTGACGGATTCAATCAAACCACCTTGGTGAATTTCGATAACCTCACGCTGAATCCGGAACTGGACCCCGAAATTTTTGTGTTTAACCCTCCGGCGGGTGTCGATGTGATCGACCAAATGGGCCAATGAGCCGCGCTACAGATACCGACTTATTCGGCCAGCAACCGCCGCCATACCAACCGCTGGCCGAACGGATGCGGCCACACCGGATAGAAGATTATTTAGGCCAACAACATCTGCTCGGCCCGCAAGGGCCTATCCATCAACTGCTCACCCATAAAACTCTGCACTCGATGATCTTCTGGGGTCCGCCAGGCACCGGAAAAACGACCTTAGCACGGCTTTTGGCACAGGCGACGGACGCTGAATTTATTCAAATTTCAGCCGTGATGAGTGGCGTGAAAGACATTCGAGAAGTGGTGGAGCGAGCACGCCACGCGCAACAACGCGGTAAAATGACCGTCTTGTTCGTCGATGAAGTCCATCGCTTTAATAAATCCCAGCAGGATGCCTTTTTACCGCACGTTGAAGCCGGTACGCTTATTTTTATCGGCGCAACGACAGAAAACCCCTCGTTTGAGCTGAATCGCGCGTTGTTATCACGCGCTACGGTTTATCGGTTAAATTCTTTTACCGCCGATGAGCTGTTGGCCGTTTTACAACAGGCCCTAGCGCACGATGAACAATTGGCGTCGGTGCGCACACGATTCGACAACGATGCCTTGGCTCTGCTTGCGCAAGCCGCCATGGGTGACGCCCGGCGCGCTTTGAACACCTTAGAATCGGTTGCCCTGCAACTTCCCGCCGACCAAACGGTGACCCCGGCCTTATTGGCTGACTTGCTGGGTGAACAGATAAAGGGTTTTGATAAAGGCGGGGATGTGTTTTACGAACAGATCTCTGCTTTACACAAATCGGTTCGGGGTAGCGACCCGGATGCAGCACTGTATTGGTTTTGTCGTATGCTCGAAGGCGGTGCAGACCCGCTGTACATCGCTCGTCGGGTGGTACGCATGGCCTCTGAAGAAGTGGGTAATGCAGACCCAAGAGCCTTACAACTGGCCATGAACGCCTGGGATGCACAAACCCGTTTAGGATCGCCGGAGGGCGAGCTGGCCGTTGCACAAGCGGTGGTGTATATCGCCTGCGCCGCCAAGTCGAACGCGGTATACAGTGCCTTCAATGCCATGCGCGATACCGTGAAGAATACGCCAGACTATACCGTGCCCATGCATCTGCGTAACGCACCTACCACGCTCATGAAAGATATGGGCATGGGACAGGGTTACCGTTATGCGCACGACGAACCTGACGCCTTTGCGGCGGGAGAAAACTATTTCCCACCAGAAATGCAGGAAACCCGGCACTATTATCCGGTTGATCGTGGCTTGGAAAGCAAAATTGCGGCAAAATTGGCCCATCTGAGACGTCTAAACGAGACGGCAACTCAGAAACGTTATACACCGGCCCATCCGGGCACTGCACAAGACCATCAGGACGACTGACCGTCGTTGAATTCATTCGTACGTTGTAAACAGGAAGATAAAATGCTCGACATCAAAGCGCTTCGCCAAGACCCAGATGCCATCGCCCGTCAACTGGCGCGTAAAGGCTTCTCATTTGATGTGAGTGCATTTCAGTCCCTTGAGTCTCAGCGTAAAGCGCTGCAAGTAGAAACCGAGCAACATCAAGCGGCAAAAAACAAATTATCGAAACAGATTGGCGTGTTGATCGGGCAGGGCATGAGTGTCGACGACGCACGCGCGCAGGTGGCCCGTGATAGCGCCGATATTGACAACAAAATGGCCGACTTAGGCACGCAACTGAAAACAGTGCAAGATGCTCTGGACCATTTGCTGCTGGGCGTGCCCAATATTCCTCATGAATCCGTCCCCGCAGGGGAAGATGAAAACGCCAACGTGGAAATTCTGCGTTGGGGCGAGCCGACAACATTGGCGTTTGAACCGAAAGACCATGTCGATCTTGGTACCCAACTGGGTGGGCTGGATTTTGAAGCAGGCATCAAGCTGACCGGTAGCCGCTTTGTGGTGATGCGAAATCAGATTGCCCGCATGCACCGCGCACTGGCGCAATTCATGCTCGACACCCACATCAACGAGCATGGCTACGAAGAGGTGTATACCCCGTATATCGTGAACGCCCAATCGTTGCACGGTACCGGCCAGTTGCCTAAGTTCGCGGAAGATTTATTCCATGTGCCCTTTAACAACACGGACTATTACCTCATTCCGACCAGTGAAGCGACGCTCACCAATTTAGCGCGCGACGAAATACTGGAGCTGCCGGAAAATGGCCGGATAAAATACACAGCACATACGCCATGCTTTCGCAGTGAGGCGGGTTCTCATGGCCGTGATACCCGCGGCATGATTCGCCAACATCAATTCGACAAAGTTGAAATGGTGCAAATCGTGCGCCCCGATGTGTCGTTTGACGCCTTGGAAGAACTCACTCTGCACGCCGAATCCATCCTACAGAAGCTGAACCTGCCGTATCGCAAAGTCGTGTTGAGTGGCGGCGACATGGGCTTTGGTGCCGCCAAAACCTATGACTTGGAAGTCTGGATTCCTTCACAGAACACCTACCGTGAAATTTCCAGCTGCTCAAACATGACGGATTTTCAGGCCCGCCGCATGATGGCCCGTTGGCGTAACCCCGAAACCGGCAAGCCGGAATTGGTGCATACACTGAACGGTTCCGGTCTGGCCGTTGGCCGAGCCTTGGTCGCCGTGTTGGAAAACTATCAACAAGCCGATGGCCGAGTGGTCGTGCCTGACGTGTTGCGCAGTTACATGGGCGGATTGGACATCATCGGCTAATGGATTTCTTGCCGCTTTTTCATCGCGTTACCGACCAACACGCCTTGATTGTGGGGGCAGGGCCGATTGCCGCACGCAAAGCGCAACTGTTGCTCGAAGCCGGTGCGAACGTGACCTTGGTGGCGCCGGAAATTTCCCGCGCCGTCCGAGGTATTGCGGAACAGCATGCAGAATCCGTAACCGTTATCACCGACATCTATACCTCCGAGTACCTGGCCGGTCATCAATTGATCGTGGCCGCCACCGACCAGCGTGCAGTGAATGAACAGGTAGCGCTGGATGCTCGTGCGCTGCATCTGCCGGTCAACGTGGTCAATGACCCTGACTTGGGCACTTTTATTTTTCCTGCTGTGATAGACCGTTCACCCGTTGTCGCTGCCGTATCCAGCAGTGGCGCAGCGCCGGTACTTACGCGTTTGCTGCGCGGCAAATTAGAAAGCCTGATTCCTGCCAGTTACGGCATGCTGGCCGAACTGGTCGGGCGCTACCGCCAAACGGTAAAGGACCGATTGCCCGAAGCTGCTCGTCGGCGATTTTGGGAGCAGGTACTCAGCGGTGTCATTGCCGATCGTGCCATGACCGGACAGATGCAAACGGCAGAAAGGTTGTTGAACGAAGAACTGGATGCCTACGCCCAAAATGCCACGTCGAAAGGTGAAGTTTACCTAGTGGGGGCAGGGCCTGGCGACCCAGATTTGCTGACCTTTAAAGCCCTGCGATTGATGCAGCAAGCGGACATCGTACTGTACGACCGATTGGTCAGCCCGGCAATTCTGGCCCTTGTGCGCCGCGATGCCGAGATGATCTACGTTGGCAAACGACGCAGCGAACATGCCGTCCCTCAGGACAACATCAATGAACTCTTGGTGCAACATGCTCTCGCGGGTAAACGTGTCTGTCGGTTGAAAGGCGGGGACCCCTTTATTTTTGGTCGCGGCGGCGAAGAAATAGACCGACTGGCCGACGAAGGCATCGAATTTCAAGTGGTGCCCGGCATCACGGCCGCTTCAGGCTGCGCCGCGTACAGTGGCATTCCGTTAACGCACCGTGATTATTCACAATCCGTACGTTTTATTACCGCACACTTGAAGGATGGTAGCGCTAATCTTCCTTGGGAAGAACTGGTACAAACCAATCAAACCGTCGTGTTTTATATGGGATTGACCGGATTATCGGAGATTTGTGCCCAATTACAGGCACATGGTCGCAGCCCGGAAACCCCCATCGCGCTGATTGAAAAGGGTACAACACCGCAGCATAGAGTCTTTGCGGGTACCTTGAGAACGATGGTCGATTTAGTTACTCAACAGGATGTCTCGGCGCCTACGTTGATTATTGTCGGCGAAGTGGTGCAGCTGCATCATAGATTGAATTGGTTTAAAGATGTGGTAGAAGCCTGACAGGATTATCGACAGGCGTTTCTACCACAACGGAAAATCACTTGGCAAACAACTGGCTCATGTCTTTAAAAGCTTTAAACTCAAGCGCGTTCCCGCAGGGGTCTAACAAAAACATCGTGGCTTGCTCACCCACTTGACCCTTGAAACGCACATAGGGCTCGATCACAAACTCGGTACCGAAACCTTTTAAGCGTTCCGCCAAGGCTTCCCATTCCTCCCAGTGCAGCACAATGCCGAAGTGTGGTACGGGGACATCATGTCCGTCAACCGGGTTCGTGTGGGCGTGATCCTGAGTGGCGATTTTAGGGTGTTCGTGAATCACCAATTGGTGACCATAAAAGTCGAAATCAACCCACTGAGCACTGGAACGCCCTTCGGCCAAGCCAAATACCTCACCGTAGAACTGCCGTGCTTTCGGCAAGTCATAAACGGGAATGGCTAAATGAAACGGGGATAAACTCATTGCATGATCTCCTCAATAATTGCCCTAGTTTCACCGCAGCAAAATGGGGCAGGGTGGTTATGCGACGAGTATAACAGTGCCTATCAACAGATACCCGCGTCCAACGTGCAGCTCAAGCGGCCACTTGACAACCTAGGTTGACTGAACTATTCATCACACACCGCTTTAATTAAAAACACTTCAAGCACAAGGAAAATTACCCATGAACATCGAACTGTTGGAACTCAGTGGACGTGTCTGGCTCGCCATCGCACTCGGCGGTATCGCCAATTATATGCTGGGAGCATTATGGTACATGGCACTATTTCAAAAACCTTGGGTAGCGGCAACCGGCCGGAGCTTGGAAGAATTCAGAGGTAAATCACCCGGAGCATCTTTAGTGCTGACCTTGATCGGCGCTTGGTTATCAACCGCAGTGCTCGTATGGTTTTACCAAGCGGCTGGTGGTTCATCGGTTGTGGATGGTGTGCTACTTGGCGCCTTCATCGGCATTGGCGTTGCAGCCATGGAAGGGGTAAAAAAGGCGGTGTACAACTTTGACGATCGCACCAAACCATGGCAATTGTTCGCTGTTGACGGAGGATATGCCATTGCAGGACTGATGATTGCCGGTGTGGTCGTCGGCATAATCCTTTAAGAATTATGAAAGCCATCATACAAACAGGCTACGGTCCTGTTGAACGCGTGTGGCAACAGCGCGACATGCCTCAGCCAAAACCCAAAGCCAACGAAGTTCTTGTGCGGGTAAAGGCAACCAGCGTACATGCAGACGTTTGGCATGTTGCCATGGGCTTGCCGAAAGTATTACGTATTATGGGTAATGGCGTATTTAAGCCGCGGCAACCCATTCCCGGCATCGATGTTGCGGGGGATGTTGTGGCGGTAGGCGAATCCGTTACGCAATTCAATGTTGGTGACGCCGTATTTGGCGAAAGCCACAAAGGTATGCAGTGGAAAACGGGTGGCGCTTTTGCTGAATATGTTGCCGCGCCGGCATCATCGTTGGTGCACAAACCCGAACCACTCAGTTATGAGCAGGCGGCCGCTATTGCGACACCGGGCATAATTGCCTGGCAAAATTTACACGCGGGCGCGCTTTTAGAAAATGCACAGAGGGTACTGGTAAACGGCGCAGCCGGTGCGCTGGGAAGTCTCGTCGTGCAAATGGCAAAGGCCTATGGCGCTCATGTGACCGCCGTAGATCGTCGAGCCACTTTTGCTTATCTGACAGAACTGGGTGCAGACGACTGCGTAGACTTTGAGCGCGAAAACATTATGTCACGCTCACCGTCAGCATTTGATCTGGTGGTCGACGTTGCCTCAACCTTGCCCATACCTGAATGCCAGCACCTGATGGCCGAGCAAGGGCAGTTTGTATTGATTGGCCACGATCACTTCGGTAAACAAGGCGGTCGCTGGCTCGGCAGTATTCCGGCCATGTTTAAACCCATGCTGGATAAGCGCTTCAAGAAACATCTACCCAAAGGGGGACCCAGTTCACTGAGCAAGCATGAATGTTTGAACGCATTGCGCGCATTGGCCGTCGAAGGAAAATTGTCTGTGCGTATCGTAGAAAGGTATCCATTGAGTGAAGCAGTTACCGCCATGCAGCAATTACAAACAGGTGCGGCTGTAGGGCGAATCGTCTTAATGCCCTAAGAAATACACATCATAAATCTCCGATAATTATTATTATCGGTGTTGGTGTCGTGGGCGAAAATAGGCCCATTTTGGGCCTTTTTATTCACCCTGATCATCGTCTAACTCACACAAAGCTTGTTCTTGGTATTCAGCGAGAATTTGCACAGCTCTTTCAGCGACTTCTTCCGGTACTTGCAACCGGATACCGCCAAACGCGTCACCATAAATTGATAGCGCATTGTTGGTGTGCACATCCGCCAAGAAAGCCGGCATACCTTCGGAATCCAAACGAGCTTTGGCTATTTGAGCTTCGAACGCCATACTGAATCGGGCTATGGTCACGAGCATAAAACGACCTCTAGACGAATTTAAACACCGAGTTTTTTCTTTAGCCCGTCAGATGTCAAATGCTTGGCCACATCAAACGGATCACACTGGCCACTGGCCGACGTAAACTCAATAGGTCCCACAACTTGTGCCACGCGCAGCGCTGTCTGGTTTAGCAATGCACTGCGTTTACCAATGCCCATGAGCGCCGAACCCATGGCCATGCGCACGGCCTCTGGCTCGTTGTCTATATGCTCGCCTATGCGTGCAATCTGAGTGAGAAAGAAATCTTCGCTGGGCGCTTTCTTCCCGGAAAACTTCGACGCTTCATACATTAACCCGTAACCACAACGACGACGCACAGCGTCGTCACTCTGTACCCATTGTTCGGCCAGTTCGATGACAAAGGGCGTCTTCGCAAGTGTTGCATCACAGGAAGAAAATACATGCGCCAACATGCCACCTGCCAATTCATCTACCTGACGTTCAGCCTGTTCAGGGGTTACCTGTTTCGGGTCGTCAATTAACAAGGCAATGACTCTGGCGTCGTAAACGTCTGTCTGCCACAACACCAGCGCCAACTCGTGATCACGACCTAATTGTTTCGCCAGCTTGCGTAAACGCGTCAAGCCAATGCCAAAACTTTTCATTCCCGCTGTTTTGTCCCCCAGATTCCGCCAGTGCTTAATGCCGCGCTCGTCGCGTTCAGACTCAAGCAGAGCCATAACGTCAGATACATTCACGATGAAATCTCCAGGGATGGCTTGTCAATGTGTTTCAACGTGCTGTTTAAAGCGGTTAAGAATGGCCTGCCAACCTTCGCGTTGTTGCTCTTCCGTATGTGTATCTTCGCTGTCGAACGACACCCTTACCAACACACCATCCGAACCATCATTGAACTCAACCGTAGCGTCCCGTCCGCCGAACTCGTACTTAATCAGGCTATTAGGTACTACTTCGGTATAGGTGCCCTCGAAGTCAAATCCGAAACTACCGTCCTTTGCTTCCATACGTGAGCAAAACCGACCACCGGGCCGGAGGTCCACAGTGGACTGCGTGGTATGCCAATCGTCAGACGCGGCGTTCCACTGCATAATGTCTTCCGGATTGCTGTACGCATGCCAAACCTTATCTATTGACGCTTGAACGACGACCTCGACGGAAATAATCATTGTTCACCCCCCTAGGTTTAACGACTTAAATGACGTTTTAATCCGCACATTAAAACACCGAATCTACCCCAAACTCACTCTTTTTTGCGACTTGAGTGTCGGTGCGGATCCTTTTATGCAACTTAGACCTAAGGCAAAAGATGTCGCGCATGAAATCGTAGATGGTCTTCAATGAAGCTGGCGATAAAATAGTAGCTGTGATCATAGCCGGTCTGCATACGCAGCTCGAGTTCCGAGCCGCTGGCCGCACTGGCGGCTTGCAGCGTTTCGGGTTTCAACTGTTCGGCCAAAAACGGGTCAGCATCACCCTGCTCTACCAAGATCGGCAACGCCGCTTTTTTTTGCGCCAACAACAACGAAGCATCATATTGCTGCCACTGGCTTTCATCGTTACCCAGATAACCCGCCAGCGCCTTACGGCCCCAAGGGCAATTAACCGGATTACTGATCGGCGAAAAAGCCGACACCGAGCGGTAACGCCCGGCTTCACGCAGCGCAATCACCAAAGCACCATGCCCGCCCATAGAATGCCCCGAAATAGCGCGGCTGGTTGATAACGGCAGTTCCGCTTCGACCAACGCTGGTAACTCTTTGCAGATGTAGTCGTACATCTGATAATTCTGCTGAAAAGGCGCTTCGGTGGCATTCACGTAAAAACCCGCACCCAAGCCGAAATCAGATGCCCCGTCCGGGTCGTCTGGCACGTTTTCACCACGCGGGCTGGTGTCCGGGATAATCAACGCCAACCCCAGCTCTGCCGCTACCCGTTGTGCACCTGCCTTTACAGAAAAGTTCTCATCCGTACAGGTTAAGCCCGACAACCAATACAACGCAGGAACATCCTGCTGCGTGGCTTGTGGTGGTAAGTACACCGAAAACTGCATGCGGCACTGTAAGACAGCCGAGTCGTGCGCAAACCGTATCTGGCGGCCACCAAACAACCGTTGATCACTGAGGATTTCCAAAACAGCCATGGTTTGATTCCTTAAAAGTGGATCACGGTGCGAATCGACTTACCTTCATGCATCAAATCAAAGGCCTCATTGATCTGCTCCAGCGGCATGGTGTGGGTAATGAACGTATCCAACTCAAATTCACCGGCCAAATAACGCTCCACGTAGTCCGGCAATTCAGAACGGCCTTTTACCCCACCAAACGCACTGCCCCGCCATACCCGACCCGTCACCAACTGGAACGGCCGTGTGGAAATTTCCTGGCCAGCACCAGCCACACCGATGATGACAGATTCGCCCCAGCCCTTATGGCAGCATTCCAGCGCCGAGCGCATAACATGCACATTGCCGATGCACTCAAACGAGAAATCCACGCCGCCATCCGTCATCTCAACAATGACCTCTTGAATAGGTCGCTCATGATCGTTCGGATTCACCACATCGGTGGCACCCAACTGCGTGGCAATTTCAAACTTACTTTCATTGATATCAATGGCAATGATGCGACCCGCGCCCGCCATCACCGCACCGATAATGGCCGACAACCCGATGCCACCCAAACCAAACACCGCCACCGTATCGCCCGGCTGAACCTTCGCGGTGTTCATCACCGCGCCCATGCCCGTGGTTACCCCACAGCCCAGCAAACAGACCTTTTCCAGCGGCGCGCTTTTGTTGATCTTCGCCAGTGAAATTTCCGGTAACACCGTGTATTCAGAGAAGGTCGAGGTGCCCATATAGTGATAAATCGGCTTACCGTCTTTCGAGAAGCGGCTGGTGCCGTCCGGCATTAAGCCTTTGCCCTGCGTGGCCCGAATGGCCTGACACAGATTGGTTTTACCCGATAAACAGAACTTGCACTCACCGCATTCTGGCGTGTACAGCGGAATAACATGGTCACCCACTTGCACCGAGGTCACGCCCTCACCCACCGCTTCCACAACACCACCGCCTTCGTGGCCCAAAATAGCCGGGAACACACCTTCCGGGTCATCGCCCGATAACGTATAGGCATCGGTATGGCACACACCTGTAGCCACAATACGCACCAACACCTCGCCTTTTTGTGGCGGCATTAAATCCACTTCTTCAATCGTCAACGGCTGACCTGGCCCCCAAGCGACGGCGGCACGAGTTTTAATGGGTTGCATGGCAAAAATTCCTGTCGTTTAGTGATGTAACGAAGGGTGACAGATAACGTTTATGAGGGATAGCTTGAATTGACCGCTGAATGACCACAGACAGGAACGTACTGTTTAAACATGAAAATCGGAACGAGTAGCGCTAGCTCGCGAGCTAAAAAAGGGTCTGGATGGCACTAGAGACGATTCGGTTGAGCAAGCTTAGAACGAGAAGTTATCCGGCGTGTGTCCGAAATCAAAAGCGGTAAAGCCACACACTGCTCCGCCGTGATGAATTCTAGAAGCCAAGCCGTTAGGCTACCTAAAGACTTCAGGTTCGACTGTAATGAGGCCTATGTGCGGCGGCAAGGTAAAGACATCATAATCTCATATAAAACAAGAACTTAGGATGCCTTCTTCAACCAAGACTCAGCCTTTTGGTTGCCATAGTCTGTGCCTTTATTTTGCTTCGTCGATCATCAGCATGGTTTTCTCTTCGACTTCCTGAGCCGTTTGGGCCAACGACGCATCATCCGACAACGCCGACAGCATTTGAGCTGGTTTAATAAGGCCAATCTTCGTCGTCATGTTTTCAGTAAACACCGAAATCCGACACGGCAATGCCATGTTGAGCCGCATATCGGCAGAAAGAACCTTAGCAGCCTGAACGGGATTACAGACTTCAAATACCTTGCACTGCTCCTCAAATGCAATGCCCTTGCTGCGCAGGGTTGCCCCCAAATCATGGATGTGCAGCACTCCAAATCCATTGCGAGCAACGGCTGTTTCTAGGTCTGTTACTGCCTGCTCAAACGATTTTGGTGTTTCAACGATGTAGTACATGGTATTTAGCCTCTCTGAATTGATGTGAAATAATGCCGACATGTGCAGCTACGGATTGGTAGTGAAACCGTTTAAAAATTGGTAGAAATCGAACGCAACTAACCAGTTTCTGACTTCAGGTCAGGAGGGTTTTCTACAGCCTCAACGTTTGCAGCCTGCGCGCCCACGGAATGGAGCCGATGGTGCAATGTAGTAGGCGTCGCCGTGCCTGCATTGGTTATGAATTACGTGCGACCTGGAAAAAAATTTCGAATGTCGCCAATAGCCTCAGAAAAGACCATAGGCTTGTATTCGAAGCGAGCTAGAGCGCCTGGGCCGAGCATATCTTTAAATCGACTTTCTGTGACACCGGACTGATCAGGGTTATAAACGACAACCTTTTTTAGAAGCGTTTCACCAACGGTACCAAGTCCGTAAAGGAGCCTGAAAAATGCGTCCGTCTCAGGCAATGAGTAACCAATGATGAAAATATACTCCGCTTCTTCTAGGTGTTTGGCCGTATCGCTCCAAATGCTCGCTAGTGTTTGATGATAATCGGCTTTGTTCCAAGCCGGCGGCACAATGACAGGCTCCGGATTAACTTCCACATCAGTGTGCTTAGAGTAATATTCCTGCAATTGACTGCCCACTGGCATTTTGCAAGTACCTTGCTCTTCAAACCCGTTGTAAGAATATTTGCTGAAGTACTGTTGGATAGTTAGCGGCTCAACTGCTCCCGAACTCTTACGCACAGCCCAGTTTAACGAACCATGGAGCTTTAGAAGCGGTACTTGATAATGAGCCTGCACGCTTGGCCCGAATCCATAGATTGGACCGAGGCCAGCCCGATACATAGCAACGTCTAGAGCGATATCGTAATTAAACGAAACGATCGCGGGAACAATCGCTGGATTCGCATCTTTGCTCAAATAAAGAAGTAGTTCCGAAAAGTTAGAATAACTACTCGGCGCCAGAATGCGGTTTTTCCGCGTAGGGAAGTCGATTGTCTGCTCAAGCGTCACAACAATTAGCTCTTTGAGTGATGCTATGACCTGGGGGATTTCCGCTTTATTGAACCCTGGTAGTTTTCCGAGAGCATTAGCGATTTCTAGAGCCGTAAAAATAGACTCGATATTGTTCAAATCAAGCTGAGACTTTGAGTGGACTGCTTGCATGGATGCTATTGCCCGAAAGACCCTTTTGAAATCGTCGTTTTTTCCCGGAACCTGATTCGTACCTAAAAGCCTCGAGGCCGTATCAAGAAAATCATTCATTAACGGAGCGCCGCAGTCTTTTGATGCTCCGGCACCTAAAATAAATACGATTTCACTCATTCGATAGCATCACTATGCGCATACCTCTGACACGGCGAGCGGCTTTGTAGTGAAGGCTAAGCCGCAACGAAAAAGCGCCATGATTGGCAATGTTAAGGCTCACCTTCGCTTTGGCAACTAATCTCCACTTGCTGAGTAATTGCCAACAAGTATCTCTCATAGTTCGTTTCTAACTGAAGGCGTTTATACTCATCAACGAGCAATTCGAAGACCATTTTAAGATGACGGGCAAACTTATCAAAAATCACCGGATCGTCCAGACGGCCTCCATCGAATTTCGCCATTTTTTCGTCCCATTCATGCGCTAAAAAATTCCGTGTAACCGCGAGATTTTTCAGCTTCTTTTCAAGAGAAGCGTTGATTAGAGCAAATTCTTTGAGGGCTTCTATCCGTTGCCGAAAAGGCAGTTTACGAGCTAAAAAAGCTTGGTCGTCATACTTCGAGGAGCTTGCGCTAAGAATATGCAAGTTCAAGCACTCGGTCACTAGAAACTCAAGTTTGGCGAAGGCAGAAAGGATCTTTCCCCGATCTAGTTTCTCGACATCAGCATAACCAAACTCATTTGAGTACTCTGTCCATGAGTATCTGCCATCGTATATCCTGAAGAAATGATTCTCACTAATCACGAAAACTCTAATAGTCGGGTCTGGAGCAGACATACCCCTAATCGCTTCAAACAACTTTTTTGCAGTCTCCTCCACTACCCTATGTCTCCTGACGCCCTAACAGCTTTTATTCATGCACATGAGCACGGCTGGCCAGCTCAAAGGCCCTTGTTTTACTTGGCCTCTCTGAAATTGCTGCCAGAAAACCCCAGTCAATGCATTTCATCGTAGCAGAAAAAACCGCACATGCACGCAAAAGGGCCTGGTAATTTGCGTGCTGAATGATCTACGGTGGTGCCGTCACGCGTTGATCAGTTGAATTTCTGCGCCATTGCACCGATGATTCCCCTACCCGTTTTCATCTACGAGCCTGTTCATGCTGAATGCTGCCTTACGTGTACCGCCCTCGCCCATTTTTGACCAAATGGAGTTCATGCCCGATGCGTTCTCCGGGCGGCGTGAGGCGTTGCCGCATTATGTGCAGTCGCCGTTTCCAGAAGACTACTGGCTGAGCTTGCGCTTTTTGCTGTCTTATGATGGTTCTACCGCGACGTTCAATGCCTATCGCCGAGAAATCGAGCGGTTGCTGCAATGGTGTTGGCTGGTGCAAGAAAAGAGCGTGTGTGCGTTGAAGCGCGACGACATCGAGAAGTTCATTAAGTTCTGTATGGAGCCACCGCGCGCTTGGATTGGCACCAAGAACTGTGCGCGCTTTGTGGGGCCGGATGATCTACGTAAGCCTCATGAGGACTGGCGGCCTTTTGTGGCTTCCGTCAGCAAGGTGCAAGCGCGTGCCGGTATGCATGCGGATACGGCGGACTACGCGCCCAGCCAGTCGGCTTTGAAAAGCCTGTTCGCTATCCTCTCAAGTTACTTTAACTTTCTGATTCAGGAAGAAGCCATTGGGTCTAACCCTGTGGCGTTGATTCGGCAAAAGAGCAAGTTTTTGGTCACGACATCGCGCCGCGAGGTGCGTCGGTTAAGCAATTTGCAGTGGGATTTTGTGCTGGAAACCGCCGGTATGATGGCGGCAGAAGACCCGGCCAAGCACGAGCGCACTCTGTTTGTGATGCAATGTTTGTACGCGATGTATTTGCGGATTTCAGAATTAGTAGCAGACGAACGCAATGTGCCGTTGATGACGGACTTCCGCCGCGACAGCGACAATAACTGGTGGTTTGAAGTAGTCGGTAAAGGTAACAAGGAACGTTCGATCAGTGTGTCGGAAGCGATGCTGGTTGCGCTGAAGCGCTATCGTCGCCATTTGGGGTTAACGCCCATGCCGGTTTCGGGTGAGCGTACGCCCTTGGTGCCGACGCTGGGCGGTAAAAAGCCGGTGACATCCACGCGGCATATTCGCGCTATTGTGCAGTTGTGTTTTGATACAGCGGTGGAGCGGATGCGCTTGGAAGGCTTGGAAGATGAGTCGCATGAGTTGCAGGCCGCAACGGTACACTGGCTGCGCCATACGGGGATTTCAGAAGATGTGAAGTTTCGGCCGGTTGACCATGTGCGGGATGACGCGGGCCACGCGAGCAGTTTAACGACCGACCGCTACATTGATGCAGAACGACGCGCCCGGCATGCCAGTGCGCGTCATAAGCCGATGAAGACGGAGAGTTAAGAAGCTTGGTAGCCCGCTTCCTTTTGATGCCGGACAGCAAGTACGGTCGCTGTTTCACCATTGAAGCGGTAAAGAACGATATAGCCACTAGTTCCGAATTCGATCAGCCATTCCCGGAACTCCGGACTCATATCTTCAAGAGGGCGTCCGGCCTCGGGTTGGTGCGCTAAAATTTTAACGCCAGCCCGTATAGTTTTTATGGCACGGCGAGCTGCGTCTTCATCTTTCTGATTCAAGAATCGATATAACCGCTGCACATCCAAAAGCGCTGGCGGTGCCCAAATCAATCGTGACACTTAGGCATTTCCGCATCAACACCGGCTTCAAGCTTCGCCAACCACTCGTCGGCTTCTTCGAGTGTTAGGTGAAGTCCGTTTTCTTGGTAAGCCTTCCAAGCTTGTAAGGCATCGTCTTTAAAGGCTTCGCGCTTTTCTTCCCTCTCAACGTAATCTCGGATGGCTTCGCGCATGATCCAATGCGAAGAACGTTGCCGCACTTCTGCTAAATGCTGGACTCTATTTCTCAAATCATCGTCAAGTTTTACTGATGTCGCCATGTCGTTACCACGAGTATCAAAAGGTAGTACCTTCGAATACGATAGCATAAAGTATTTTTTACGGAAATGACTCAAACGTACACAAAGTGAGATGCGGGCGGCTCGTTCGCCGCCCCTACGAGTGGCTTAAACCACGCCTTGGCTACGCAGGTATTCTTCGTAGTTGCCTTGGAAGTCCACCAACCCTTGCGGGGTGAAATCCAGAATACGCGTGGCCAGCGATGAAACAAACTCGCGGTCGTGGCTGACGAAGATCAGCGTGCCGGGGTAGTTTTCTAACGCCAGGTTCAAGGATTCAATAGATTCCATATCCAGGTGGTTGGTGGGTTCGTCCATCAGCATAACATTGGGGTTGATCAGGCTGAGTTTGCCAAACAGCATGCGGCCTTTTTCACCACCCGAAATTATTTTCACTGATTTCAGAACGTCGTCATTCGAGAACAACATGCGGCCCAATGCGCCGCGCACCAGTTGTTCGTCGCCTTTGGTCCATTGCTTCATCCAGTCAAACAGATTGGACTCATACGAGAAGTCGTAGGTGTGGTCCTGCGCAAAGTATCCGATTTCGGCTTGTTCGGCCCATTTCACGGTGCCGGAATCCGGTTTTAGGTCACCGTACAGGCAACGCAGCAGGGTAGTTTTACCCGCGCCGTTTGGTCCGATGATGGCGATACGCTCCCCCGCTTCTACTTGCAGGTTGAGCTTGCTGAACAGGGTGTTACCATCGAAGCCTTTGGATACGTCTTCAAGGGTGACCGCTTGGCGGTGCAGCTTTTTATTCTGTGTGAAACGAATGTAGGGGCTGACCCGCGACGAGGGTTTCACTTCGTCCAATTTGATTTTCTCAATCTGCTTGGCACGCGAAGTAGCCTGTTTGGCTTTAGAGGCGTTTGCCGAGAACCGGCTAACAAACTGTTGTAAATCAGCTATTTGCGCTTTCTTCTTCGCGTTTTCTCCTAACAGGCGTTCACGCGCTTGCGTGGCTGCGGTCATGTATTCGTCGTAATTGCCGGGATAAACGCGCAATTCACCATAGTCCAAATCGGCCATGTGCGTACACACGCTGTTCAGAAAGTGACGGTCGTGCGAAATAATGATGATGGTGCTTTTACGCTGCACCAGAATGTTTTCCAGCCAACGGATGGTGTTGATGTCGAGGTTGTTGGTGGGCTCGTCGAGCAAGAGCACATCCGGGTCGGCGAACAAAGCTTGCGCGAGCAAAACGCGCAATTTCCAACCGGGTGCGACTTCACTCATGGGGCCGAAATGCTGTTCCAGCGGAATGTCCAAACCTAACAGCAATTCACCGGCACGGGCTTCGGCGGTATAGCCGTCCATTTCGGCGAATTCAACTTCCAGCTCCGCCACTTTCATGCCGTCTTCTTCGGACATTTCAGGCAGTGAGTAAATACGGTCACGTTCGGCTTTTACCCGCCAGAGATCTTCGTGCCCCATGATCACGGTGTCGATCACGCTGAATTCTTCGTAGGCGAATTGGTCCTGCTTCAATTTACCGACCCGCAGATTGGGTTCCAACATGACCTGACCGGAAGATGGCACTAAATCGCGGCCCAGTATTTTCATGAAGGTAGATTTGCCGCAGCCGTTCGCGCCAATGAGGCCATAGCGGTTGCCGTTGTTGAATTTTACGGAGACGTTTTCAAACAGCGGTTTGGCACCAAACTGCATGGTGATGTTGGCGGTAGAGATCACAGTGTGTTGTATTCCAAAAAATGAGCGACAGGGGTTAGACCCGTGAAAGACCGCGCATTCTAGCGGAAATGCACTGCGCCTACCATGGCAAAGCGATTACAAATTCGCCAAGGCGCGGTTAAACAAGGCAATGGTGCGCGGATCCACGTTCATGCTGCACATCAGGTAGCGTTCTTCGCCATCGGGCATGTCGGGTGGGGTGAGCAGTTGAAATTGGGCGGCGCTGAGGTCGGGCAAGGCAAATACAGCTTCCGCTTCTTCCGGGGCGACAAACATGTAGTCGGCCCGTCCGGTAGCAATTTGACGAAACAGCGTGAGGTTTTCGGCAGCCGACTGCAAGGACACCGGGTCGTATTCCGCAATCAGGTAATCCAGGAATTCGCCGTAGGAATAACCGACTTTGGTATTGAGGATCAGTCGTCGGTCGGCCAATACATCGTGCAATGTCCGGTTGGATCGAAACAGCGGATGCGCGGTGCGGGTAAGTATGGCAATGGGTTGGTCTTGGTACAGCGCGTCACTGAACTGGGCAAACCGTTCGCGTTGGTTGTTTTTGAACCAGCCAATGCCGCAGTCGGCACCAGAATTTTGTTCTATCAGGGTGAGTTGCCGGGCGGCGGGTGTCTCGATCCAGCGATAATTTAACCCAGCCGCATCCAGGGCGGCGATAACTCGAGTAGCTGTAAGGCCCTTCAAGGCACCCTCTTCCTCATACATGTATGGAAAGCGTTCGTTGTAATGTACGGTAATAAGCTGTGTGCGTTGAGCGAGAGCAAAGGGTGCAGCAACGATAGCAGCAAACGTGACCGCGAACGCCGCTAGAACCAGCCTTTTCATGCTTAATCGATCGCAAAAACGCCTTGCTCTAAAAACCTTATTCACTGTGATCTGCCCTTCTGCCCAACACATGCCAATATTCCCTATTCACATTAACGCTCTACGCTAGCGTAGTTCACTTAGCCCAATGCTGCTTTGATTTTCTCCGCATTGACTTTCAAAACTTCCGGATCACCCTGAACCATGGCATGCGGTTGACGCAACATTGCCAGTGAGCCAGGAATTACATGGAAATGCAGGTGCGGTACGGTTTGCCCTGCTCCAGCACCGTTCAACTGGAAAAGTACGACGCCCGGGCCTTGCATGGCCTTGTCAACAGCAGCCGCGATCTTTTTCGTGGTTTTGATCACGGCGGCTGCGCCTTCGTCGGATAAATCCATCAGCGTTTCTGCGGGCTCTTTAGGAATTACCAAGGTATGCCCGTCGCACTGCGGCATAATGTCCATAAAAGCCATGGTGTGGTCATCTTCATACACTTTGATGCATGGCAGCTCACCGCGCAGGATTTTGGCGAAAATATTGTTGTTGTCGTAGGACATGCTCAGTCTCCCTAAAAATTTAAAACCAGGTGGTCAGAATATAGCGAATCGCCATGGCTAAACACATTATGACGATCAAGGGCCGAATCCAACCGGTTTTACCACCAATGATCAAATGGCTGCCCGCCCAAGCACCGATCATCTGCCCGCCGATCATCACTAAGCCTAGCACCCATACAATATGTCCGCTGAAAGCAAAAATAACGAGTGACACGACATTGGAGGCAAAGTTCATCAATTTGGCTTTGGCGGTGGCCTGAATCAGATGCTCTCCACGCAAAACATTGCGTGAAAAAGCAAACAGGGAACCGGTGCCGGGGCCAAAGAAACCATCATAAAAGCCGATGCCGGGTGCCACGCCATTGCGATACGCAGTTTCGGAGATTTTTGGCGGCGCATCCGGTTTTGCGGTAGGTGCAAACAGATAGTACAGGGCCACGGAAATCAGCACGATGGGAATAATCACATCCAGTGCTTTTGCATCTATCCATTGCACCACCACCGTTCCAATGGCCGACCCGATCAGGCTGGCAAGAAACAACCCCTTGACCTGTCCCCAAGTGACCAAGCCACTGCGCAACATTCGATAGCTGGAGGTCAGTGAGCCGAACGACGCCTGTAATTTATTCGTGGCAATGGCCGCCAATGGTGGCACCTGAGCCAGTAGCAAGGCAGGAAAGACGATCAAACCGCCACCACCAGCCAAGGTATCAATAAAACCCGCCAACATGGCTACAAAGAACAGCGCAATCAGGACTTCCGGGCCGAAGAGTGTTTCCAAGATTATTCCTTAATGATTCGGGCGGGTTTGGCCGCAGCATGATTTCCGGCTAGGGCTGCACGATGATGCGCCCGGCACAGGGACACATATACATCGTTGTCGCCAATCACGACCTGTTCACCCGACTGCTGCACCAAACCTTCGCTGTTCAGGCGCACCGTCATGGTGGCTTTGCGCCCGCAATGGCAAATGGCCTTCAATTCGTTCAGTTTGTCGGCGATGGCCAGCAAACGGGCGCTGCCGGGAAAGAGTTCACCCATAAAATCAGTACGCAGGCCATAACATACGACCGGTACATGGCCTTCATCGACCACGGCGGCCAACTGGTTTACTTGCTCGACGGTAAGAAATTGCGCTTCGTCTATCAGGATACAGTGCACCGGCGCCTGCGTTTGCCGCGCGGCCAGCCAGGCAATAAAGTCGGTGCTGGCATCAAACAATTCGGCGTCCGCTTGTAAACCAATACGGCTGGCAATGCGCCCTTTGCCATAGCGTTCGTCGATGGCAGCGGTAAACAGTACCGGGTTGAGGCCGCGCTCGCGATAGTTGTGCGCATTCTGCAACAGGCTGGTGGATTTTCCAGCGTTCATCGCCGAATAATAAAAGTAGAGTTGTGCCATCCTGTACCCTTGCTAGAATGCGTTGATCTGCCACTGAATAAGCGCCTTACTATGCGAATAATCTCATTTAATATCAATGGTCTTCGTGCACGTCTTCATCAATTAGACGCCATTATTGCCCGCTGGTCACCGGATGTACTTTGCCTGCAAGAAATTAAAGTTCACGACGAACAGTTCCCCCTGGCCGATGTTGAGGCCATGGGCTACCACGTTATCCACCATGGGCAAAAAGGCCACTACGGGGTTGCCACTTTGAGCAAGATGCCAGGAACCTTGATCGCCAAGCGCTTTCCAGAAGAAGACGAGGACGCTCAACGCCGACTGATCATCAGTGAGCATGTTAGCCCCAAGGGTGTTCCAGTGACCATCATCAACGGCTATTTTCCGCAAGGTGAATCCCGTGACCACCCCACCAAGTTTCCCATGAAGGTAGATTTCTACGCCAATCTGAAAAGCTGGCTGGCTGGCAACCGTTCGCCTGACGATGCGGTGGTGATTCTGGGGGATTTTAACATTGCCCCGGAGGATAACGACATTGGGATTGGTGACGTGAATATGAAACGCTGGTTACGTAGCGGTAAATGCGCCTTCCTGCCAGAAGAACGTGCGTGGTTTGACGGTTTGAAAGACTGGGGATTACTGGACAGCTTTCGCTTACATCATCCCGAGGTTAACGATCAGTTCAGTTGGTTCGATTACCGATCGCGCGGTTTCGAAGACGAGCCGAAACGAGGTCTACGCATTGATACCTTGATGGTCACACCACCGTTAGCCGCTGTGTGTATGGCGTCTGGCGTGGACTACGAGGCACGAGCGATGGAGAAACCATCGGATCATGCCCCAGTATGGGCGGATTACGACATATAACCGCCCTGCACACTTAAATCGTATGAATCACCATGCCCCGTGCTTCGCATAGGGCTTTTTCATCGGCCGATGTCACCACAGCGCTGGACGCCTTTTCAGGTGCCAGATAAGCCGCCGCCACTCGCTTCAAATCGGCTTCTGTGACGCTCAATAACCGCGCCCGCAAGTTTTCTCGGAACGCGACATCGCGGCCATAGAGTTGGTTGAAGTATTCGTGGCGAGCCTCACCCGCTGGGCTTCCCGGCTTGTCCATACTCGACACCAAGCCCAAAATGGCTTCTTCCAAGGGTTCATAGCCATGATCTTCCCGGATAAACCATTCCACTGACCGCTCAAAGTCAGCAAAGGTATTTTCCAAACGCGGGTCACGGTAGCTGTAAAAGCGGAAAATCCCAGTGCTCAAGTCATGCGTAGCACCGCCACCGTACGCACCACCCTGTTCGCGGACAGCGGTATGCAAGAAGCCGTTACGCAGAATGCCGGACAATACCGCCAAAGCAACAGAATCCGGGTGTTCGACCGGTACTGTCGCGAAAGCCTGTGCACAGAAATTGACTGACGTATTGGTAAGCCAGGCAGAATGCCGCTCACTATCGCTCGGTAGGTTTACCGTTTGGTATTTCGCCGCGCCTAGTGTGTCCTGCCAAGGTGCTACCCATTGCGGCAATTGATCGTGCAATATTTCCGGTTCGGCAATGGCCAATAATTGGCCTTGTAGAGGCATTAACATGTTGTGCACATCGGTCAACGCCGCGACGACATGATCCATATACTGTTTTGCATCCGCTTTGACCAACGCCGAAAGCCACTGTGTACCTGCTAATCCACCTTGCTGATGGTGCAGATTCGCGGCCCCAGACCAATAACTGGCCGCAGCCGACATTGCCAGTCCATGCCCGTTGCCGGTTATACCACGCTGCCGACGACTGACCATACTTTGCAGTAATTCGTGGATACGCGCCGGTTCATCAAACCGCACGCGGGTGATCGTTTCAAGCATTAACGCATTCATCGCATCAGCGTTGCGGTTCAATGCCTTGCCGCTGATGATCGCATGCATGGCCACTTGGTCTTGCTGCGTTTTATCGGGGCGGTACGAAAATTGCGCTGAGACACCACCGGTATAGCGTGCCTGTTGTCGTTGAACTTCGGTGTAGCTGTGCTCGCCATGGCCCAGTTCGGTGATCAGACCGCTGTACATCGGCAACCAACGCAGGGTGTCGGCTGGTAAAGCGGGTAACGGGCGCACGTAGGACAAATAGGTAAGGCCATTGGTTCCCACGCCAAACCCTATGTGATGCTCTGCCTCTACCGTGGGTGATGTAACACGCAATGCTTTCGGCACATCGGCCAGCGTTACTTTGGGCAATGAGCCGGGATCGGGCTTGCGATTTTGATGTTCTTCAAGTGTTACATTAAGTTCTTTGATGCGCTTGCGTTCGGCATCCGTCATGGACTTTGCCAGTTGCTCAAGGCGCTCTTCTTCTTCGCGTTCTTCGCGTGCTTGATACTCGGCATCGGCGGCTAGCGTCAAGCGGACCCGGTGCGGGTTATCGAGCAACAAACGATGAATCAATTGTTGAATATAATCCGGCCGTTGGGTTTGTTCGCGCAACCAAGCCAGGGCGTCATCAATGTCCAGCGCACTGGCAACCGGGCCACGGTGAATGGCAGTGGGCAGCAAGGTCATGATCAATTGCAGGCCAAAAGGCTGGCCATCACCACCGATTTCACGTTGGCTAAGTTCCAATTGATGCAGCACGGCTTCTTGGTCTTCTTGCGGTATGCCTGTTTCAGCAATCTGTTTTAGGGTATCGAGAATGAACTGTTCAATAGCTCCAGCGTCTTCCGCTTTAGCTCCTTCCAAACCACAGACCATCATCATTTCACGGTGCGAATCTTCTAAGCCGCACAGCGGCGACACTGAACTGCCTAGATCCGTGGTTTCTAATGCATGTCGTAAAGGTGACGCACTGTTATCGAGCAGCACTTCAGTTAAGAAGTGTGCTTCCAAAGCACCTTTTACATCGGTACTGTCGCCCAGCAACCAACTGACGACAACGTGGTCTTGCGGACTGCCATCGGCATTTGGTATGGCCGGGTAGTATTCTTGTACGCTGACCGGCGCGGCAAACCGCTCTTCTCGAGGCACGCTGACCTGTTCCGTGCTGCGTTCGAAACGCTGCATGACTTTGCTGTCGATCTCGTGTTGCAGTTGCGCAACGTCCAAGTCGCCAAACGTCAGAAAGGTGGCATTACTGGGGTGATAATGCTTTTGATAAAACGCTTTAAGCCCTTCGTAAGTGAGCTTAGGTATAGAACGCGGTTCTCCTCCGGAGTTAAAGTGATAGGTGGTGGTCGGGAACAGGTATTTGGTCAGCGTATGGAACAACCGGCTGGTGGTTGAACTCATGGCCCCTTTCATTTCATTAAATACCACACCCCGGTATTCGAGTGAGCTGTAACCGCTATCGGGCGTTTCTGTATCAACCAAGGCCAGACGATGCCCTTCTTGTGCAAAATCCAGTTCCGACAAATTAGGAAAGAACACAGCATCCAGGTAGACATCCAACAGATTGTAGAAATCTTTGTCGTTTTCGCTGGCAAACGGATACGCCGTCCAGTCGCTGGCGGTGAAAGCGTTCATAAAAGTATTCAGCGAGCGACGGGTCATCATAAAAAACGGATCACGTACAGGGAAGCGCTCGCTGCCACAGAGCACCGTGTGTTCCAGAATATGCGCGACGCCGGTATTGTCTTGCGGTACGGTCCTTAATGCGACCATGAACACTTTTTCCTGGTGGTCGGTACGCAGATGGTAATGGTCTGCCCCCGTGTGCTTGTGCTGATAGTGTTCCAGATCGATGTTGAGCGACCCGATGTGGTGTGTGCCTTGGAATTCAAAAGTAGAGGTTTGTGTGCTCATTTCATCTCGCTGTGTTTATTGCGCAGGACTTTCCTGCTAAATTCGTCAGAACAATAATAATGTGATCACCGCCATGACGCAGTCTATTTACGCCACCCTTGAAAATGGGGTCGCCACCATCGCTTTTAATCGTCCGGATGAAGGTAACATATACGATGAAGATGTGCTCTGTGCGTTAATCACCGCATTGGACGATTTCGCCGAAGATGAAGACGTCCGGGTGTTAGTAATTCGCAGCGAAGGCCGCGATTTTTGCTTGGGTGCAGACCCAGCGTGGATGCGGCGTATTGCCAGTTCACCGCGTTATGAGTCCAGCATCAGTGCGAGCCAGATCAGCCGTATGCTGGAAACCTTAATGAACTTCCCTGTTCCCACGTTAGCCGTTGTTCAGGGTAAAGCATTGGCCGGTGCTTTGGGCATTCTCGCCTGTTGCGATTACGTAATTGGTGCCGACGATAGCCATTATCAGATGAACGAAGTACACCAAGCTTCAATGCCGGTCATTTCAACACCCTACCTGATTCGTATCATGGGTGAACGCAAAGTGCGCTGGTTGATGTTAACCGGTGAAGCCATTGATGCCGAAACGGCGCAACAGTTAGGGTTGATTCACCAACGGGTGCCTCCAATGGAATTGGTTAACGCCGCGCAATACCGTATTGACCATTGGTTGAGTATGTCGCCGGTGACGTTGCGGCAGGCGAAAATTGTGCTGAGTTATTCAGCACCTGACTATTTTGACCCGGAAATGAGTGACGATTTAGCCGATTTGTTGGCGGAAACGCGGGCTGAGTTTTACAGCCGTGAGAAGTCATAGTGTAGACCGCCCCTACCGGCTTTCGGGGTATGCCTCCGGCGCTCCATGGCAGGCCGGGAGTCGCGCCTTGAGGCATACACCCTACAGCTCGAATGCCCGTTCGAACGTCAAAGGTTCAACAGAAACGTTCTAAAAATCCCGATCTTCGTGCAGGGCCGACGACAAAAACGGCACCAGCTTGTGCACAACTTCATCCAATGAATTGTCTTTATGAGTATCGTTGTGTGCCATGGCGCGCAGCGTTTCGATGCTGCCCATGGTAAATACCGCCGAACCAATGGCAAAGTGAATCCGCCAAAACAGTTCATTGGGCGACACATGCGGCGTGCTTTGGTGGATCATCAGGATGACCCGCCGGTACGTTGTGTCATATTTTTCGCGCAGAAACCGCCGTAAATGACCTTGAGCTTGGGTATAAGCTAAACCCAGTAAGCGCATGAAAATACTGAGTTTATTGTCGTTAGTAGAAGCATGCACACCGGTCAACATGGTGTCGGCCAAAATCGAGAATACACGCTCTAAAGGCAAGACAGGCGCTGAAGAAGCCCGCATGGCTTTATCTAACTCTTTATCGAGTTTCGTGCAAAAAGGCGTTAGAAAACGCTCGAATACAGCTTGGATCAATTCATTCTTCGACCCGAAATGGTAGTTCACCGCCGCGAGATTGACCCCGGCACGGGTGGTAATGGAGCGCAATGACGTTTCCGCAAAGCCCTTTTCAGCAAAGAGAATTTCAGCGGCGTCGAGAATACGTGACGCGGTATCAGCAGAATCGTTCATTAACACCCTTTTCAAACAACCGTTTTAAACACCCGTTCATTGTAGGTGAAGCCTCGGCGATTTGAAATGAAAAATTACACATTCTCGGCGCATGGTTGACGCTCTGTTTACTCGCTAGGCGCCGACTCTGCTTGAATTTGGAGGGGAAGACTATATATTTAGACGGGTAAATTAACGAGGAGATCGGCAATGGCTGAATATCAAACCACTACGCGCAGTACAGGTGAAAGCCTACTGGCGACACACAAGGTACTGCGTAACACCTATATGTTACTGGCAATGACCCTGTTGTTCAGCGCCTTCACTGCGTTTTTATCAATGGCGGTTGGCTTAGGGCATGGCGTCGCCATGATCATGAGTTTCGGCGCAATTGGTATCATCTGGTTTGTTTTGCCTAAGGTAGAAAATAAGCCTAGCGGTGTTATCTGGACCTTTGTTTTCACGGGTTTATTGGGCGCAGGCTTAGGGCCGATGTTGAATGCTTACTTGGCCGTTATGCCGAGTGTGGTGTTCCAAGCGCTGGCCGGTACGGCGATTATTTTCTTCACCCTCTCGGCTTACACCTTGGTGACCAGAACTGACTTCTCCTTCATGGGCGGTGCCCTGATGGTCGGTATTGTCACTGCCTTTGTGATCAGCATTTTAGGCTTGCTGTTCCAAGCACCAATGATGAGCTTGGTAGCTTCTGGCCTGTTTATGTTGATCAGCTCCGGCATGATCTTGTTCCAAACCAGCCAGATCATTCATGGCGGTGAAACGAACTACATCCGGGCAACGGTGTCATTGTACGTATCACTCTACAACTTGTTTGTCAGCTTGCTGCACATTTTGGGTGTGATGAACGACGAATAACGGTTACTTTTTTGCTAGACTCTAAAGCCCTGCTCTGCAGGGCTTTTTTATGACCACAAGGCATGATGGTTTTAAATCTTGAACTGTTAAGAGCGTTTTACGAACCAATGGCCGAATTTTCTCTCACCGTGACTGCATCACCCTGGTCCACAGACCAACATCCTCGGGCGTTACGATTCGCGCATGCGTTGCACGCCGAGGGACATACTGTACGGCAGGTATTTTTTTACCAAGATGCCGTCCAAGCAATACAGGCCGCACCAATCGCCCAAGCATGGGAAGCCTTGGCGACCGATATGGGTTGTGAACTCTTTTTGTGCGTTTCAGCCGCCGAACGCCGTGCTGTTACAACTGTAGATACACCTTGGCAATTGGTCGGTTTAGGCGATTGGGTGACCGGGTTGCAACAAGGGGAGCATCTGCATTTTGGCTGAACAACCCATATATGACCTATGTGTGCTGGTCACGCAGCCTCCGCAAGCGGGTTTTCTCGGTGAAGAAACTTTTGATTTAGCGGTGGCCGGTGGCGTATTTGATCTCTCTATTGTGGTGCTGTTTTGGCACGAAGCGGCAATGCACTTGGTACTGCAAAACCCAGCAACGGGCTTACGCAATACTGGCAAGTTGTGGCAGTCGGCATCACTTTTTGGCATCGAACGCATCGCGCTGGTTGAGCCAATTCCTCATATCGACTGCGCTACCTTACCCGCAGACTTGCAACCCTTAGTAGAAGTGGTCAATCAAGAAACGGCCCGTACCTTTATGCGCCAAGCGAAACAGGTGATCACACTGTAATGAACACTCTGAAGCCGACACAGAACTCTGCACAGAACCCTACACAAAAATCTACACTGCACATCATTTTCAGTGCCGCAGGCTTTAACCGCGCGTTACCGTGGATTATGGCACCGGATATGGTGTTACTCTGTGGCAACGCCCTAGCTCACGATGCTGCGGCCTTGCCGACCCAACAACGTTTTGCTTTGGCACAGGACGCCGAACAATACGGCATTACCGTGTCGAATGCTCAACTCATTAACGACACCGAATGGGTAGATTTGGTTCTTGCCCATCCGCATCGAGTTTCCTGGTCATGACTGACGACATGAAGCAAAGTATGAGCTACAACGTAAACGGACGTATATTAGCGACGGATGACCGTGGCTTCTTAGTGAATTTAGACGAATGGGACGCCGAAGTTGCCGCAGTTATTGCAGGCCAGTTAGGCATTACCCTAACGGATGCGCATTGGCCTATTTTGCATTTACTGCGCGATCTATATATTCGTTTTGACTTGGCCCCCGCCAACCGTGCGCTGGTCAAAGTGGTGAAAGAACGCCTAGGCGAGCAACAAGGCAACTCGATCTACCTTATGCAGCTTTTTGGCGGCCATGCCGCACGAGATGCAGCCAAGATTGCGGGCTTGCCAAAACCTCCTCACTGCTTATAACGGGACTCATCGAATGACGCCTGAATTGCCCCCCATGATTGCTTCGGACAACCACCCGTTCGCTCCCTTTGTACGCATTCTTGGTAAGGGTAAAAAAGGCTCGCGTGATTTAACGCAAGATGAAGCTCAAGCCGCCATGGGCATGATTCTGCGTGATGATGTACTGCCGGAGCAATTGGGGGCATTCTTGATGTTGTTGCGCATCAAGGAAGAGTCGCCCGCTGAAATTGCCGGATTTTGTGCGGCCGTTCAAGCACATTGGCCGCTGCCTGACATTTCCGTTGATATCGATTGGTCATGCTACGCAGGCAAACGTCGCCATATACCATGGCTGGTGCTGAGTCAACGATTGCTGGCTGACATGGGCTATCGGCAGTGCATTCACGGTACGCGAGGCCATACGGTCGACCGGCTGTATGTTCAGGATGCTTATGATTATTTGGGCTGGCCGGTATTGAAGAGCCTAGAGGAGTTGGCGGACTGGGATCCTGGCACACCCTCCTTCTTACCGCTGGACGTGTTGTCACCGCGTTTGGAAAGCATCATTCAGCTGCGCCGTGTTCTGGGTTTGCGTTCGCCGGTGCACAGTTTTAGCCGCCTATTAAACCCCTTTGCGGCCCCAACGGTCCTACAAGCGATTTTTCACCCGGGCTATCACAGCATTCACCAAGGTGCGAGTGCGCTCCTAAACTACCCATCGGCGCTGGTTATCAAAGGTGATGGTGGCGAATTTGAACGCAACCCGGATGCAGAGCTTACGCTGTACTGGGCACGCCATGGCGAAACGTCTGAAACCACCCTGCCCGCGCTGTTTGCGCGGCGGCATGTAAAGCCTGAAAGCCTGGATCTTGATGACTTAGTGCGGCTATGGAAAGGCGACCTACAAGACGAATACGCCGAAGCCGCCGTACTGAGCACGGCAGCGTTGGCCATCATGGCGCATGAACAATGGACATTCGATTCTGCCCTGCAGCGCGTACAAACAGCGTGGGAAGATCGGGATCGAACACGACGTTAACCGTTCTCATGCTCTAGCGGCCAAGCATTACGTTGACAAATGCTGTTACCTCAGCCGCCAACGTTGGCATTACCTCGGCTTGCTTTAAGCCTTTAGCACGCAAGTCATGATTCCCGCTTTCAACCCATCGTATATGCATGTTGTCCGGTAGCCTGAGCCCGGATACCAAGGTTTGATTTCCCATGGTATCCGCACTGCCTTGCAAAATATAAACAGGAGCCTTGAGCGCGGAAAAATGCTCCGTGCGCAACCGCTCCGGTTTGCCGGGTGGATGAAACGGGTAGCCGAAGGCCAAACAGGCGTGAATATTCAGCTCGGGTTGCTGTGCTATAAGCATCGTTGCCATACGCCCGCCCATGGATTTCCCCGCCAGAAATAATGGCATCTGATCCCAAGTTTGCAGCTCTGATATCGTTTCGGCCAATTCAGCCAGCAAAACCGGCGCTTTGGAAGGCGGACGTTTTTTGCCATTCACTCGGCGTTGGTGCATATACTGAAATTCCCAACGCACCACATCAAGTTGCAAACTACTCAATGCTTCGGCCACCGTATTCATCCAAAGGCTGTCCATGGGCGCCCCGGCACCATGCAGCAACAGAATACGGGCTTGTGGATTCGCGCAGGTATTTCGTAAGTAACGAGACACGATGAAATCTTCCTCCCCGTTAAAATAGAAAACCCCGATAGACCGAAACCTACCGGGGTTATTAGATTAGTGCATAGTCTTTAAAAACCGCCTGTACAAGCGCAGTCATTTCAAACTACCAACCAGTGATCTCTTTCAAAGCATCGCCAATATCCGCCAAACTACGAACGGTTTTCACACCCGCGTCTTCCAGCGCAGCGAACTTCTCATCGGCGGTACCTTTACCACCAGAGATGATCGCACCGGCGTGGCCCATACGCTTACCTTTTGGTGCAGTAACACCGGCAATGTAAGACACTACAGGCTTGGTTACGTTGGCTTTGATGTATGCAGCAGCTTCTTCTTCAGCAGAACCACCGATTTCACCGATCATCACAATCGCTTCTGTCTTAGGATCTTTCTCGAACATAGCCAGGATGTCGATGAAGTTAGAGCCAGGAATCGGGTCACCACCGATACCAACACAGGTCGACTGGCCGAAACCGTGATCTGTGGTTTGCTTAACCGCTTCATACGTCAATGTACCGGAACGCGATACGATACCGACTTTACCGGGCAAGTGAATGTGGCCGGGCATAATACCGATTTTGCATTCACCGGGTGTGATCACACCGGGGCAGTTAGGTCCGATCAAACGAACACCTAACTCGTCACATTTTACTTTAGCTTCCAGCATATCCAGCGTAGGCACGCCTTCCGTAATACACACCACTAACTTGATGCCGCCATTAGCTGCTTCCAAGATAGAGTCTTTGCAGAACGGAGCGGGTACGTAGATAACTGATGCATCGGCACCTGTGGCTTCTACGGCTTCTGCTACGGTGTTGAAAACAGGTAAACCTAGGTGCGTTTGACCGCCTTTACCGGGGGTTACACCGCCAACCATCTTAGTACCGTAGGCGATGGCTTGTTCAGAGTGAAAAGTACCCTGTGAGCCCGTGAAACCTTGGCAAATTACTTTGGTGTTTTTATCGATCAAGATACTCATTTTGCACCCTCCGCTGCTGCAACCACTTGTTTAGCAGCGTCTGTCAGGCTGGTAGCCGCAATAATGTTCAGGCCACTTTCGGCCAGTTTTTTCTGACCCAGTTCTGCATTGTTGCCTTCTAGGCGAACAACCACGGGTACTTTAACGCCGACTTCAGCTACCGCACCGATAACACCTTCCGCGATCATGTCACAACGCACGATACCACCGAAGATGTTAACCAGAACCGCCTTCACGTTTTCATCCGACAGGATGATCTTGAACGCTTCTGCTACGCGTTCTTTGGTCGCGCCGCCGCCAACGTCCAAGAAGTTTGCAGGCTTGCCACCGTGCAGGTTCACGATGTCCATGGTACCCATGGCCAAACCAGCACCGTTAACCATGCAACCGATGTTGCCATCTAATGCTACGTAGTTCAGTTCCCAACGTGCTGCATGAGCTTCACGCTCGTCTTCTTGCGAAGGATCGGCCATCGCTTGCAGTTCAGGGTGACGGTACAGAGCGTTAGAGTCGATACCCAGTTTGGCGTCCAAGCAATGCAGGTTGCCTTGGTCAGTGATAACCAATGGGTTGATTTCTAACAGCGCCAAGTCTTTGTCTTGGAACAGTTTTGCCAAGCCCAAGAAGATCTTGGTGAATTGCTTGATCTGGTCGCCTTGCAGGCCCAGTTTGAACGCCAGTTCACGGCCTTGGTAAGGCTGTGCACCGACCAACGGGTCTACTTCTGCTTTCAGGATTTTTTCTGGTGTCTCTTCCGCTACTTTCTCAATTTCCACGCCACCTTCGGTAGAGGCCATGAAAACGATACGGCGGGTTGAACGGTCAACAACGGCACCCAAATACAGCTCGTTAGCGATATCGGTGCAGGTTTCAACCAAAATTTTGCTCACCGGCTGGCCATGTTCATCAGTCTGATAAGTCACCAGACGCTGGCCAAGCCATTTTTGGGCGAATTCGCGAATTTCGTCTTCGGTTTTTACCAGCTTAACACCGCCGGCCTTACCACGGCCCCCTGCGTGTACTTGAGCCTTAACGACCCACATACTGCCGCCAATTTTCTTAGCCGCTGCTACGGCTTCTGCCGGGGTGTCACAGGCGAAGCCGTCGGACACGGGCAAGCCATATTCACGGAACAGCTGTTTGCCTTGATACTCGTGTAAGTTCATACCATTAAACCGTCTATTGATAGGTTGCGTCGTAACGCATTCCGTTTAACGAAAGGCGCGTGGCAGACTACCAAGGTAGCCTGATCGCGCGCCGGATTATTTCATGTCATTTAACCGATCTACGCTTTAGCGTTTTTTCCGGTTAACGACATGAATAGCCTTGTTGTCGACTGCTAAGGCAGCTTCATGCACTGCTTCAGACAACGTCGGGTGAGCAAAGCACATCAGTTGCAGGTCTTCGGCTGACGAGCCAAATTCCATGGCAATGACACCTTGAGCCACAATCTCAGACGCATGCAAACCAAACACATGCATGCCTAAAATGCGGTCGGTTTCTTCGTCGGCAATGATTTTCACCATACCTGTCGTGTCGTTTGCGGCCATTGCACGGCCACTGGCGGCGAAAGGAAAGCTGCCGGCTTTGTACTTGATGCCTTCAGCCTTCACTTCTTCTTCCGTTTTACCGACCCAAGCCAATTCAGGATTGGTGTAAATAACGTTCGGGATGGCGTCGTAGTTCATCTGTGCCTTATGGCCCGCAATGATCTCGGCAACCATGATGCCTTCTTCCGAGCCTTTGTGAGCCAACATAGGTCCACGCACTACGTCACCGATCGCGTAAACGCCGGGCGCTGTAGTCAGGCAGTTGTCATCGACGAAGATGAATCCACGTTCATCTAATTTCACATCGCAGTCTTCCGACAGCAGACCTTGCGTGAAAGGACGACGACCAACGCAAACAATCAGTTTGTCGAAGGTTTCTTCTTTCTCACCTTCGCTGTCGGTGAACTTCACCAAGACTTTCTTGCCTTTGATTTCGGAACCCGTTACCCGAGCACCCAAACGAATGTCTAAACCTTGGTCTTTGGTGAACGACTTGAACGCCGCTTTCGCCAACGCCTGGTCGGCCGCGGCTAAGAAAGAATCTTGCGCTTCCAACACGATCACTTCCGAGCCCAAACGCTTCCAGACACTGCCAAGCTCCAAGCCGATGACACCTGCGCCGATAACGCCCAAGCGTTTTGGCACTTCGGTGAACTCTAACGCGCCGGTTGAGTCAACAATGATGTTGCCATCGGTTGGCGTAGGCGGAATCTCAACGGGAATAGAACCCGACGCCAAGATGACGTTCTTGGCGTCCAGCTTGGTGACTTTGCCGTCTTTATCGGTAACTTCGACGACTTTACCCGCGCACAATTTGCCCGAACCTTCAAACGATGTAACGCCGTTGCCTTTCAACAAGCCAGCAACACCGGTCGTGAGGTTTTTAACGATGCCATCTTTACGTGCCAACATCGCTTTAACGTCAACTTTCAAATTCGACAGGCTAATCCCATGATCTTTGAAAGATGAGTCAGCTTGATGATAATGCTCAGATGACTGCAACAAAGCCTTGGAAGGAATACAACCAACGTTCAGACAAGTACCACCATATACGGCCTTGTCTTCTTTGTTACGCCATTTCTCAACGATGGCGGTGTTCAAGCCAAGTTGAGCAGCTTTGATGGCGGCCACATAACCTGCTGGGCCTGAACCGATGACTACGACGTCAAATTGATTTGCCATTGAACTATCCTATTGCGGTATTCGTGAATTTGAGTACTTAAACGTCCAATAAAATGCGTGCTGGGTCTTCCAGCAGTTCTTTAATGGTCACTAAGAACTGAACAGCTTCTTTACCATCGATCATCCGGTGATCATACGACAACGCCAGATACATCATGGGCAGAATAACCACCTGGCCATTCACTGCCATGGGGCGCTCTTGAATCTTGTGCATGCCCAAGATTGCCGTTTGCGGCGGGTTCAAGATGGGCGTTGACATTAAGGAGCCAAACACACCACCGTTTGAGATGGTGAACGTGCCGCCTTGCATTTCTTCAATGCCTACTTGGCCTTTTTGCGCACGCGCACCGAAATCACGAATGGCTGATTCGATTTCGGCCAGTCCCATAGTATCTGCATCACGTAGTACAGGAACCACCAGACCGCGATCCGATGATACAGCAACGCCTACATCGTAATATCCGTGGTAGACGACGTCATCGCCGTCGATGGATGCGTTGACATCCGGGAAGCGCTTCAAAGCCTCTGTGGCAGCTTTCACAAAGAACGACATAAAGCCCAAACGAGCGCCGTTATGCGTTTTTTCAAACAAGTCTTTGTAGCGTGAACGCAATTCCATAACTGGCTTCATGTTCACTTCGTTGTACGTCGTCAGCATGGCTGCATTCTGTTGCGCTTCCACCAAACGACGGGCAATGGTTTTGCGCAAACGCGTCATCGGTACACGTTTCTCGGTGCGTCCGGTGGCACCGACAGCAACCGGAGCCACAGAAGGCGCAGACTTGGCCGCAGTGGCTGGCTTGGCTGCTGGCTTAGCCTTGTTGCTGTTTTGGTAGGCCATCACATCTTCTTTGGTGATCCGTCCACCCTTTCCTGTACCTTCGATGGCAGCCGCATCCAAATTGTGCTCTTCCACCAAACGGCGTACAGCAGGGCTTAGTACCTTACCAGCAACGGTAACATCTTCTTCTACTTCGGCAGGCGCATCTGCTGGTGCGGACGCTTCCGCTGAACCGGCAGCACCCTCTTCGAATATGGCAATCACCATTTCACTTTCTACGGTGGAGCCTTCATCCATGATGATTTCTTTGATTACACCGTCCGCAGGTGCTGTTACTTCCAGCACCACTTTATCGGTTTCGATGTCGACAATCAGATCATCACGTGTACATGCTTCGCCGGGTTTTTTGTGCCAAGTAGCGATGCTACCGTCTGCAACAGATTCCGGAAACTGTGGAGCTTTAATTTCGATAGCCATTCTTCAACCCTTACTCGTTCCTCGTGCGCCCAAAATCATTTCTTTGGATAGACTAATGCGTCATCCAAAAATTTCTTTAATTGTTCCATGTGCAGCTTCATATAACCCGCAGCTGGCGATGCAGAAGCGTCACGTCCCGCATAACTCAGATACAGATCCGGGTTATGGCGAGAGATCACGTTGCGCATATGGTGCTGGCTGCTGTACCAAGCCCCTTGGTTCATCGGTTCTTCCTGACACCAAACCACGTCTTCTAGGTTGACGTAGGGCGCCATTGCTTTTTGCAGCTCGTCTTCCGGGAACGGATAGAGTTGCTCCACACGGATGATGGCAACGTTATTGATCCCGTTTTCACGGCGGAACTCCGCGAGATCGTAATAAACCTTGCCCGAACAGAGCACGACCCGCTGCACATTTTTCGGCTCAATGCTGCTGTCTACTTCATCTATGATCGTTCTGAAATGGCCATCAGCCAGTTCTTCCAGCGTGGATACGGCATCTTTGTGACGCAGTAAACTCTTCGGCGACATGACCACCAATGGCTTGCGCAGATTACGGATAATCTGGCGGCGTAACATGTGATACACCTGTGCCGGCGTGGTCGGCGCACACACCTGAATGTTTTGTTCCGCACACAATTGCAGGAAACGCTCTAGACGAGCCGATGAGTGTTCCGGCCCCTGCCCTTCATAACCGTGCGGCAATAACATAACCAAGCCAGACAGACGGCCCCATTTGTTTTCACCACTGGTAATGAACTGGTCGATCACTACTTGAGCACCGTTGGCGAAGTCACCGAACTGCGCTTCCCAGATGACCAAGGTATCAGGCCGCGTTGCCGAGTACCCGTATTCAAACGCGAGCACCGCTTCTTCTGACAAGAAGGAGTCATAGATCTCAAAATGCGGTTGATCTTCCGCCAGGTTTTGCAACGGGATATAGGTTGAACCGTCTTTGTTGTTGTGCAATACCGCATGTCGGTGCACGAACGTACCACGGCCTACATCTTGCCCGGTGAACCGGATCGGATGACCTTGTGCCAAAATGGATGCATAAGCCAGAGTTTCAGCATAGCCCCAGTTAATCGATAATGCGCCCGCTGTCATTTTCTGGCGGTCGGTGATGATTTTCTGCACTTGCTTTTGCAGCGGAAAGCCTTCCGGCACATGCGTCATTAAACGCGCAAGTTCTTGCAATTCTTTCAGCGGGTACGAAGTATCAAAATGGTTTTCCATTTTCTGATTCAGATACGGCGTCCAATCCACTTGCAGGCTTTTATCCGCTTCGGTGACCAACGATTTGGCGACGTGCATGCCTTTATCCAGCAGATCACGGTAGTTTTCCGTCATATCCTTGAATTCATCACTGCTCAGCAGATTTTCATCCACAAGTTTTTGCGCGTAGAGATCAAGTGTCGTTTTTTGCGAGCGAATTTTCGAGTACATCACCGGCTGTGTCATCGCCGGTTCATCGGCTTCGTTGTGCCCACGGCGGCGGTAGCAGACCAGGTCTATGACCACATCACGCTTGAAGGTTTGCCGGAAATCTATCGCCATCTGTGTCACAAAGGCTACAGCTTCAGGGTCATCACCGTTCACGTGAAAAATGGGCGCTTGCACCATTTTTGCTACGTCTGTGCAGTATTCCGTTGACCGTGCATCTTCTTGCCGCGAGGTGGTGAAACCCACTTGGTTATTGATGACGATATGTACGGTGCCACCGGTTTTATAGGCACGGGTTTGCGACATCTGGAAAGTTTCCATGACCACACCCTGCCCTGCGAAGGCAGCGTCACCATGGATATTCACCGGTACAACCAAGGACCCGTCGGTGTCTTTGCGGCGGTCTTGGCGCGCCCGCACGGAGCCTTCAACTACCGGCGAAGCGATTTCTAAGTGCGACGGGTTAAAGGCTAAGGCTAAGTGCACTTCGCCGCCCGTGGTCATCACGTTTGATGAAAAACCTTGGTGGTATTTAACGTCACCTGAACCCATGTCGATGAATGATTTGCCTTCGAATTCATCGAACAGGTCACGCGGGTTTTTACCCAAGATGTTGACCAGCATGTTCAAACGCCCACGGTGGGCCATACCAATCACTATTTCTTTAGCGCCGTAAGAACCTGCCCGCTGGATCAATTCATCGATCATCGGGATCAGTGCTTCACCGCCCTCAAGGCCAAACCGTTTGGTGCCCGGGTATTTTGAACCGAGATATTTCTCTAAGCCCTCAGCCGCTGTTAAGCGTTCTAAAATGTGCAAACGAGCATGTTTGCTGAACGAGGGCGCAGAGCGAACGGATTCCATACGGCGCTCAATCCAGCGGCGCTGTTCGGTATCAACAATGTGCGTGAATTCGGCACCTATGCTAGAACAATAGGTTTTTTCGAGGGCGTTAACGATGTCTTTCAGAGGGGCTTGATCAACCCCGATGTAGAGGTTGCTGCAGTTAAAAACTGTTTCTTCATCGGCCTTAGAGAGATCATGAAAATGCAGATCCAAGTCCGGCACCGGTGGGCGCTGGAGAATGCCCAGAGGATCAATCTTAGCCTTTTGGTGACCACGAAAACGATACGCGGTACCGAGCTGATGCACGCGTACCTGCTTACGTTCATGCTCTGAACTGATCGAAGGCGCGACCAAACCGACGCTGCGTCCGCGTGACTTACCCAACAACAGGAAGTGATCACGAATTGGGGCTTGTGGGATGTCGTTGTGAACTTGATCGTTAACGCTGGGCAGCTTGTCAAATTCGTTGCGCCACTCTTCGGGCACAGAGTTTGGATCTTGGAGATACGCTTCGAAAAGCTCCTCAAGATACTTCGAGTTTCCTCCTGCCAAATGAGACAGCGCCCATTGTTGTTCCATGTAGCTTTCAGCCATTTCTGCTCTACCTAGAATAATGCTTGTTTGCGACGGCGATTGTTGTCTTCAGTGGCGGGCCAACAATGCAACACGTGCACTACTGTACCCGCCTTCCTTCCTTACACCAAAAAGAAAGCGACCCTTAGGTCGCAGACTTCAATAGCATAGAACGAATGTGGCCGATGGCCCGAGTGGGGTTCAACCCTTTCGGACATACGTTCACACAGTTCATGATGCCTCGGCAGCGAAACACGCTGAACGGATCATCCAAGTCCGCCAAACGCTCTGCGGTTGCCGTGTCTCGAGAGTCAGCCAGAAAACGGTAGGCTTGCAACAGACCTGCAGGACCCACAAATTTTTCCGGGTTCCACCAAAACGATGGACACGAGGTAGAGCAACATGCACATAGAATACACTCATACAGCCCGTCTAACTTAGCGCGATCTTCCGGTGACTGTAACCGTTCAATAGCCGGTGCAGGTGTATTGTTTTGCAAGTATGGCTTAATTTTTTCATATTGTTGATAAAACATCGACATGTCGATGACTAAATCTCGTACGACAGGCAAGCCAGGTAGCGGGCGCAGAACCAATTTGTTCTTGCCATGCGTTGCTTCTGACAACGGAGTAATACAGGCCAAGCCATTTTTGCCATTAATGTTCATGCCGTCTGAACCGCACACACCTTCCCGACATGAGCGGCGGTATGACAATGTAACGTCTTGCTCTTTCAACAAGTTCAAGACATCCAACACCATCATGTCTTTGCCTTCAGGCAATTCAACGGTGTAGTCCTGCATGTAAGGCTTTTTATCGGTTTCCGGGTTGTAGCGATAGATAGATACTTGCATCACGATGACTCCTAGTAAGACCGTACCATGGGTTCAAACTTCTCGACCGTTTTCGGTGCGAAGTTAACGCCACGTTTCTTCACGCTGCGGTCCTGCGGGTAATACAGGGTGTGACACAGCCAGTTAACGTCATCACGTTCAGTAAAGTCTTCGCGGGCATGCGCGCCACGGCTTTCAGTACGGACTTCAGCAGACACTGCGGTAGCTTCTGCCACTTCCAGCAAGTTTGCCAGTTCCAAAGCTTCGATACGAGCGGTGTTGAACGCCTTGCTGGAGTCTTCCAGCGCCACGTTTTCAACCCGGCCACGCAGTTCTTCCAAAATTTTGCGCCCTTTCTGCATGTTTTCACCTTGGCGGAATACGCCAAAGTACAGTTGCATCGTTTTTTGCAATTCTTTCCGCACGTCGGCTACTTTCTCACCGGACTTCCGAGCTTCCAGCTTATTCAAACGATCCATTGAGGCATCGATATCGCTCAAGCTGGCGGCGCGTGTAGAAATGCCTTCACGCAACGATTTTTCAATTTGCAGACCCGCAGCACGACCGAACACCACCAAGTCCAGTAATGAGTTACCGCCCAAGCGGTTCGCACCGTGAACAGACACACAAGCTGCTTCACCACAAGCATACAAACCTTCGATCACCTGATCGTTACCGTTGGCATCCATGGTCAATGCTTGACCACCGATATTGGTCGGAATACCACCCATCATGTAGTGGCAGGTAGGCACCACTGGAATCGGTTCTTTAACCGGGTCGGCGTGCGCGAACGTCCGCGACAATTCCAAGATACCTGGCAGTTTTTCGTTCAGTACCTTCTCACCCAAGTGATCAAGCTTAAGATAAACGTGATCGCCGTCCGGGCCACAGCCACGGCCTTCAAGAATTTCCAGAATCATCGAGCGTGCTACAACGTCACGACCCGCAAGATCTTTCGCTGTAGGTGCATAACGCTCCATGAAGCGTTCACCGTCTTTATTGACCAGATATCCACCTTCACCACGGCAACCTTCGGTGACCAGCGTACCCGCTCCAGCGATACCGGTCGGGTGGAATTGCCACATCTCCATATCCTGCACTGGGAAGCCAGCACGCAGTGCCATACCAATGCCGTCGCCCGTATTGATCAAGGCGTTGGTCGTTGAGGCATAGATGCGCCCTGCACCGCCCGTTGCAAACACGGTAGCTTTGGCTTTTACGTAAACGGTTTCACCGGTTTCAATGCAAATGGCCGTACAACCGACCACCGCGTTGTCTTGGTTTTTTACCAAGTCAACGGCGTACCATTCGTTCAGGAATTGAGCACCGGCTTTCAAGTTACCTTGATACAGTGTATGCAACAGTGCATGACCGGTACGGTCCGCTGCGGCGCAGGTACGAGCGGCCTGCCCGCCCTTACCGAAATCTTTGGATTGGCCGCCAAACGGACGCTGATAAATTCGGCCGTTTTCGGTGCGCGAGAAAGGCAGACCCATGTGGTCTAGTTCGAAAACCGCTTGTGGACCCACACTGCACATATATTCAATGGCTTCTTGGTCACCAATGTAGTCTGACCCTTTAACGGTGTCATACATATGCCAACGCCAATCGTCGTTTGGATCGTCACTGGCGATGGCACAGGTGATACCACCTTGCGCCGATACAGTATGTGAACGGGTCGGGAAAACTTTTGAGATCACTGCCGTTTTTACGCCCGACTGCGCCAACTGCAGAGCAGCACGCAAACCAGCACCACCACCACCAACGATGACGGCGTCAAACTCCATAACTCTTAAATTAGCCATTGGTTACACACCCCATACTGCATCAAAGGACACAACAAAATACACGAATAAAATCACCCCAAGCGCCACGAGGAAAGCCATGCGCAAACCGGTGGGCTTGATATAGTCTGTGGCGACTGTCCACAAGCCAATCCACGCGTGCGCTATGATTGAAATGATGGCTAATAGAGTGAATACCTTCATCCAGCCTTGTGCGAACAGGCCGGTCCAAGCGTCGTATGTCCAAGCGGGCTGCACCAAAAAGTAAGCCACTAAAAATAATGTATATGCGGCGAGTAAGACCGCCGACAGCCGTTGAATCAGCCAGTCCGAAAGACCGTTACGACTAAAGTTAGTTACACTGCTCACCATACCCAAACTCCTGCCAGAATAAACAGAACCACACTGACCACGATGGTGATCTGCGCTCCGAGCTTGCCGCCCTCTTTTGTCTCACCAATGCCGGTATCCATGATCAGGTGTTTAATACCAGCTACCAAATGGTAAGCAAGAGAAGACAACAGGCCCCAAGTAATAAACTTGGCTAAGCCATGCTCCATCACATTTTGTGCGGCTGCGAAATCAGCTGGCGACGCCAACGACTTGTGCAGCATCCACACCATAAAGGCCGTCCCGATGAACAGGAACACACCTGAAATGCGGTGCAAAATGGAGGTAATAGCGGAGAGAGGTAGCGATAAGGTAGTTAAGTCTAGATTTACAGGTCTGTCTGCTTTCACGGCTGAAGACACTCACTTTAAGTTTTATGGGTCGGCATGGTGCTCGGTACAGGTATTAGGCCACCTGGAGCGCCATACATGAGGGCTGAAAACGTGGGCGATTATAGTGTCCACCCCACGCAATTACAAATCATGTTCGCAAGTTTTCCACCGTTTCTTGACATTAACTTGATAGTTTAGCGCTATCAAAGGCAAGGCGAACAAATGACAACGTTACCACCGCAATATCCCACTCGATAGAAGGTCATTACACACGGAAAAAATTGACAAACGGCGCACGGCCCTTATAGTTGTGCGCAATTTTCACAGGTCTGTTGTTGTTTAGAATTAGACCATGGTATAAGAAGACATCACCTCGCCTGCTGAATACCATCCCTTTCGATCCATCATTAACTAGACCACTCTGAGGAAGCCGCATGACTGAGAAGAAAGCGACCTTGACGATTGAAGGCAAAGAGCCTATTGAATTGCCGATGTACTCTGGCACCAAAGGGCCCGATGTAGTAGATGTTCGCGGCTTGTTAAAACACGGCGTTTTCACGTATGACCCTGGCTTTATGTCTACCGCGTCCTGTGAATCCCAGATCACGTTCATTGACGGCAATAAAGGCATTTTGCTGCACCGTGGATACCCGATCGAAGAGCTGGCCGACAACGCCGACTATCTGGAAACCTGCTATCTACTGCTGTATGGCGATTTACCCAATGCGGAACAGAAAGCAAAGTTCAATCATTCCATCATGCACCACACCATGGTGCATCAGCAGATCCACACCTTCTTCAACGGCTTCCGTCGCGATTCACACCCCATGGCCATCATGGTAGCGGTGGTTGGCGCTCTGGCGGCCTTCTACCATGATTCACTGGATATCAATGATCAGAATCACCGCGAAATTACCGCGCACCGTTTGATTTCTAAAATGCCCACCATTGCAGCCATGGTGTACAAATATTCAATCGGCCAACCCTTTGCCTACCCACGCAATGATTTGGACTATGCTTCCAACTTCTTGCACATGATGTTCTCTAACCCATGTGAAGAGTACAAAGTGAATCCGGTGATGGCAGCCGCCATGGATAAGATCTTTATTCTGCACGCCGACCACGAGCAAAATGCCTCTACGTCCACGGTACGCTTAACAGGTTCTACTGGCGCCAACCCCTTCGCCTGTATTTCGGCAGGCATTGCAGCGCTTTGGGGCCCCGCTCATGGCGGTGCCAATGAAGCAGTACTGTCTATGTTGGAAGAAATCGGTGATGAATCAAATATTGAAGCCTTCATCGAGCGCGCGAAAGACAAGAACGATCCGTTCCGTTTGATGGGCTTTGGCCACCGGGTATATAAAAACTATGACCCGCGCGCCAAAGTTATGAAAGCACATGCGGACGAAGTGCTGAAAGAACTGGGCCAAGTAAACGACCCCCTGTTAAAAATCGCTATGAAGCTGGAAAAAATTGCCTTGGAAGATGAGTACTTCGTACAGAAGAAACTCTACCCCAATGTTGATTTCTATTCCGGCATTCTATTGCGCGCCATGGGCATCCCAACGTCGATGTTCACGGTGATCTTTGCACTCGGCCGTACTGCAGGCTGGATTGCCCACTGGAAAGAAATGATCGATGGTGACTACCGCATTGGTCGTCCACGCCAGTTGTATACCGGCGCTACCGAGCGGCAATATCCGAAGAAATAATGAGTTTAAGCTGAAAAAAGCCACTCGATCGAGTGGCTTTTTTTATGGCGCTTTACTTGGCCTTCGGCTTGGCTTTCGCTTTGGGTTTAGCCTTAGGCTTAGCTTTTGCCTTGCTCGGCGTTCCCGCACTCTGCTCTACCCACTTACCGTTATCGTAGAATGCCCGCCACCGCGTATCCTTACCATCAACTTCCGTCGACAAGTAATGCTCTTGTGTTTTACGCGCGAAACGAATCAGCGTGGGGTTACCATCACCATCGGTCGTCGGCCCACTGAATAAAAATTCGTATTTGGGATCAATTTCGGCCTGATGCGGTATCAGTTCGTGCAGGTAGGGCGCCCTCGTTTCACGGTTCTTTGGAAACTGGCTGGCGGCCAGGAACAAACCCGCTGCGCCATCACGCAATACGTAGGTGTCATCCACTTTCTGGCACTTCAGTTCGGGCATTTTCACTGGCTCCATCTTTGGTGGTGCCGCTTCCCCACTGCGCAACAGTTTCCGCGTATTCTTACAACTGTCGTTCGTACAATCGAAATACTTGCCAAACCGACCGGTTTTCAACTGCATTTCAGAGCCGCATTTATCGCATTCCAACGTCGGGCCATCGTAACCCTTCAGGCGGAATTTGCCGGACTCCAGTTCAAAGCCATCACAATCCGGGTTGTTACCACAGATATGGATTTTTCGTTGCTCATCCAAAATGTACGCATCCATGGATGACGAACATTTCGGACAGCGCCGCTTGTTACGCAATTCCCGCACTTCTGCTTCGTCGTCATCGGCGGCAACGAACTCGTCCGCTGACACCAAATTCAATGTTTGCTTGCAGCGTTCTTTAGGGGGCAGGCTGTAACCCGAACAACCTAAGAACACACCAGTCGTGCCGGTGCGAATCATCATTTTCCGACCACAGGCCGGACAATCAATGTCCGTTAAGGTCGGGGTATTACCCCGCATGCCGCCGTCATCTTTGTCTGCAACCTCTAACCGAGCGGAGAAATCATGGTAAAAGGTGTTCAGCTCCTGCTTCCAATCACGCTCGCCTTTAGCCACTTTATCTAGGGCTTCTTCCATGCGTGCGGTGAAGTCATAGTTCATCAAATTGGAGAAGCTTTCATCCAAGCGACCCGTCACGATTTCGCCCATTTTTTCGGCATAAAAACGGCGATTTTCCAGCTTCACATAACCCCGATCCTGAATCGTGGAAATGATGGAGGCGTAAGTCGAAGGACGGCCAATGCCTCGCTTCTCTAATTCTTTTACCAAAGTGGCTTCCGTGAAGCGGGCACTCGGCTTGGTAAAATGTTGTTGGCTCTCAATGCTATCGACCGCCAGTACTTCCCCGATCTTAACATCGGGCAATTCAAGGTCTTCATTGCTCTTGGGTTGTGACATCACGCGGGTGTAGCCATCGAACACCAGAATTCGGCCTTTGGCACGCAGCGTGTAATCATCGGCCGTTACAGAGATGGTTGAGCTCAAATACTGGGCAGCCACCATTTGACAAGCCACAAAGCGTCGCCAAATAAGGTCGTACAAGCGCAGCGCATCTTGCTCCATGCCTTGCAAGGCGGCTGAGCGCATAGATACATCTGATGGACGAATGGCTTCGTGCGCTTCTTGGGCAGCATCGGAACTGGCGTAGCGAATAGGATTATCCGGCAAATACTTGGCACCGAATTCATCCGTAATAAGCTGACGAACGGAAGCAACGGCATCGGCGCTCAGGTTCGTAGAATCGGTACGCATGTAGGTGATGTAACCCGCCTCATACAAGCGCTGCGCCATCATCATGGTTTTCTTCACCGAAAAGCCAAGACGGTTGCTGGCGGCCTGTTGCAGGGTAGAGGTTATAAAAGGCGCATTGGGCCGTGATGTGGTCGGCTTATCCGCTCGTTCAGATACCGTCAGTTGTGCCGCACGCAAGCGCTGTTCATGCGCCCGGGTATCGGCTTCGTTGGTGGGACGATATTCTTTGTCACCCACACGCGCGACTTTTAGCGGCAACGCTACGCCCTGGCCCGTGGTGGTTTCCGCCATGGTGTCCCAGTACTCTTCAGGCACGAAACGGCGAATCTCTTGCTCTTTCTCAACAATCAACTTGACCGCAACGCTCTGTACGCGGCCAGCTGACAAGCCACGCGCTACTTTTTTCCACAGGAGGGGCGATACCATGTAACCCACCACCCGGTCGAGAAACCGGCGGGCTTGCTGCGCATTCACCCGGCTCACGTTCAGCTCACTGGGTTTGGAAAAGGCAGACTGAATCGCTTTTTTAGTAATTTCACTGAACACAACGCGCTTATAGGGCGCTACGTCACCAATGGCCTCTTTCAAGTGCCAGGCAATCGCCTCCCCTTCTCTATCCAAATCCGTTGCCAGATAAATTTGATCTGCATCGCGCGCCAGACGTTTAAGTTCATCCACCACTTTTTCTTTGCCGGGCAGAATTTCATACTGCGCTTGCCAGTCATTTTCCGGGTCAACACCCATACGGGCGATCAACTGTGACCGGGCTTTTTCTTTTTTATACTGCTCTTTTTGCGCCTCTGGCATGGCACGAGTTTTTGCCGCCTGTTTGGCGCGCTCGGTAGCATTTACGGGCTTTGTTTGACCTGACGTAGGTAAATCACGAATATGACCCACGCTGGATTTCACCACAAACCCTGGCCCTAGGTACTTATTGATGGTTTTCGCTTTGGCGGGTGACTCAACGATAACTAAAGACTTTCCCATAGGACTATGATATCTGCTCGTGTAAATTGAAAAGGCGGGCGAGGTATAACGGTTTGACTGGCTTAGGTCAAGTGTTGCTAACCACGTTTCCTTTTCATGCTAGAATAATTTAACGTTTCGTCAAGTTCTCTGGAGCCGATGACTGATGATGTGGTTTGTTGCCCTATTTGCATTTTTGATGGTCCTGGTGGGTGCACTGTGGATGGGCCAGGTATCGTCTGAAATGTATAAAGAAGATGTGCAAAAGAAACATCGCGCGGGCTTGTTGAAACGTCGCTGCCAAGAGATTGAAGAACTGACCCAAAAATTGGTGCGGTATGATACGAACGAGAATCTCATCAAGTCGGTGACCGAGTTCTTAATCAACCAAATTGAAAAACGTAAAGCAATCTACCCGGACGATGCGGAGATTGACGAGGAGCTGGCAACAGCGCGCCATCGACTGGAAAATGCGGACCAATTCATTGGCAAAACGCCCTTCAATATTCCCACCAACGATTTCGAAATAGATGAACTGCGTAAAGATATTGCCCGTTTGCTTAAATTGCTCAAAGTCATGTACCCCAAAGGCTATTTCCTTGAAGAAGACTTTATGGCGCACAGTGACCGCTTAAAGGTGCTGCTGTTAAAGACTGAAACTAATGCCTATGTACAACAGGGCAAGGTGGCCTTAAAGCTGGGTGATCGATTGACCGCAGCCTCCTATTTCAAGCATGCCAAGGAACGCCTGGTGGCTGCCGAGCAGAGCTTCCCGGAGCGGACCGATATGGTGAAACGTATCTCGAAAATGATATCGAGCATCTACTCGACGGAGAAGGAGTTTGAATCGGTGTCTGATGCGATGGAGTCAGGTCGCTTTGATTTGAATATCGACTTCACCAACAACAGTGCCACGCCAGCCTCAGAAAATATCTCTGAAAGCGATGAGGATGAGGAATCAGACGAAGAAAATAACGACGAAGATATCTCGGAAGAAGACAACGTCAAATCCGCTTAAATACGGGAAAACCGCTTCACCCGACGCCCGTCCACGGTCACCTCGTCAAGAAACATCGGCAACGGGCGCACCCAAAAACTGAAGTCGCCGTACATGCACTGATAGTACACCAGCCACTCTTCGGTTTCCGAGTGCCGCACCAACCCCACGACGCGGTACTCCCCGCCTTTATAGTGCCTATACAACCCGGGCTCTGGTGCATTATGAGGTATGTTCATTGTTTGATTCTCTGCGTTATCCACAAAAGAAAAAGCGGCCAGTAGCCCAGCCGCTTTCCTAACACTACCCTAACGAGCGCCGCAGGTTTTAACCGTCGAAACGCTCAATGATGGTAGAGATGCCCTGACCTAATCCAATACACATGGTCGCCAGACCGAACTGCCCGCCCTTCTCTTCCATGACGTTCAGCAAGGTGCCGGTGATACGTGCGCCACTGCAACCGAAGGGGTGACCCAAGGCTATAGCGCCGCCATGCAGGTTCACCTTATCAGTCATTTTGTCCAGTACCTTCAAGTCCTTCAACACAGGCAAGGCCTGCGCCGCGAAGGCTTCGTTCAGCTCGATGTAGTCGATATCGTCAATCGTCATACCCAACTGTTTCAGCGCCTTTTTGGACGCCGGTACCGGGCCATAGCCCATAATCGACGGATCAACACCGGCCAAGGTCATAGCACGAATGACAGCGCGTGGTTTGACACCCAGCTCTTGTGCCTTCTTCCAGGACATAACAAGCATCGCGGATGCCCCATCACTGATTTGCGATGACGTACCTGCGGTTACCGTACCGCCTTTGGGGTCAAACACGGGGCGCAATTCGGCCAGTTTCGCCACCGTCGTTTCCGGGCGAATGGTTTCATCTTGAGCCAACAGATAAGGCGTACCGTTTTCATCATGCCCTTCGATCGGCTGAATTTCCTTCGCAAAAGCGCCGGAAACAGTGGCAGCGTGGGCCAATTGGTGTGAACGATAGGCAAATTCGTCTTGTGCTTCGCGGGTGATACCGTGCATTTTGCCCAGCAATTCGGCAGTTAAACCCATCATGCCGGCGGCTTTAGCAGCACGCTTGCTCAAGGCGGGGTTGGGGTCAACACCGTGCATCATATCCACGTGCCCCATGTGCTCCACACCACCAATAAGGAAGAAATCGCCGTTACCGGACTGAATCCCCTGTGCAGCGATGTGCAGTGCTGACATAGAAGAACCACACAAGCGACTGACGGTTTGCGCGGGCACGGTATGCGGCACTTTGGTCATCAATTGCATCATACGGGCTACGTTCCAGCCCTGTTCTTTGGTCTGGTTTACACAACCCCAGATGATGTCGTCGATCTCAGCCGGATCTAAGTTAGGGTTACGCGCCAGCAAGCCATCGACCAACTGTGCGCTGAGGTTTTCAGCACGGGTATGACGGAAGCTGCCACCTTTCGACCGCCCCATAGGTGTGCGCAGGAAATCGACAATCACTGCATCATTCGGTTTCAAATTCATTGTTCAATCCCCTCAGGCATTCTTGTAGTAGGTTTCACCGTTAGCGGCCATTTCGCGCATGCGATCGGTGACGCGGTACAGTGCACCCAGGTCAGCCAGTTTATCGGCACGCTTGACGATCTCATCCAAGCCCACTTCATCCATGTATTTCAGGATGCCGCCACGGAATGGAGGGAAACCTAAGCCATAGATCAGGCCCATATCGGCGTCTGCTGGAGAAGCAACAATCTTCTCTTCCAAGCACATAGCCACTTCAATGCACATGGGGATCATCATGCGATCAATGATGGCGTCGGCGTCCAACTCTTGCTTAGGACCGGCGACGCTGTTGACTAACTTAATAGCGTCTTCGTCGACCGATTTCTTCTGTTTGCCTTTCTTGTCTAATGCGTAAGCGTAGAAACCTTTGCCATTCTTCTGACCTAAACGGCCTTCGTCATACATGACGTGCATAGCGGAACGGAAGTCCTGACCCATACGCTCAGGGAAACCTTCTGCCATAACACCTTGGGCGTGCACGCCTGTGTCCAAACCTACGACGTCCAGCAAATATGCCGGGCCCATAGGCCAACCGAAACGTTCCATCACCTTATCGATGGCTTGGAAATCTACCCCGTCACGCACCAGCATGGCGAAGCCAGCAAAGTATGGGAACAGCACGCGGTTTACATAAAAACCCGGGCAGTCATTCACCACGATGGGTGATTTACCCAACTTCTTGGCGTAAGCCACCACGGTAGCAATGGTTTCATCGGATGAATCCTTGCCGCGAATAACTTCTACCAGAGGCATACGGTGCACCGGGTTAAAGAAGTGCATGCCGCAGAACCGTGACGGGTCTTTCAACGCGGTTGCCAGGCTGTCGATAGAAATGGTCGAGGTGTTGCTAGCAATAACAGCCTGCGGACCCACTTTGGTTTCTACTTCTGCTAACACCGCGTGTTTAACTTTGGGGTTTTCAACAACGGCTTCAACCACGACGTCGACTTGTTCGAAGTCGCCATAGCTCAAGGTCGGACGAATGTCGTTCAATACGTTCGCCATACCCATGATGTCCATCTTCTTGCGCTCAACTTGCTTGCTCAGCAGCTTCGCCGCTTCGTCCAAGCCCAGCTTGATGCCAGCGTCATTGATGTCTTTCATGTAAATCGGTGTGCCTTTCGATGCGCTCTGGTAAGCGATACCGCCACCCATGATGCCCGCACCCAAAACCGCTGCTTTATTCACCGGACGAGCTTTCTCTTCCCACTGTTTAGCGGTTTTCTTCAGCGCTTGGTCGTTCAGGAACAGACCGACCAAATTGCGTGCTACCGAGCTACGCGCTACGGTGGCAAAGTTTTTAGCTTCGACTTTCAAGGCATCGTCACGGTCCATACCGGCGTGCTTTTGAATGGTTTTAATAGCCAATACAGGCGCCGGGTAATTTGGACCCGCCTGACCGGCAACAAAGCCTTTCGCGGTCTCGAACGACATCATGCTTTCGATGCTGTTCAAGTGCAGTTTGCCTTTCTTCTCGGCGCGACGAGCTTGATAGTCAACCGAACCATCAATTGCACGCTGCACTAAAGCCAGCGCTGCATCCAACAGCTTGTCATTTTCAACAACAGCATTTACCGCGCCATCGGCCAAGGCCGCATCAGAGCGTTTCTCGCTACCTGAACAAATCCATTCAATGGAATTGTCCGCACCGATCAAGCGAGATAAGCGCACGGTGCCGCCAAAACCGGGAAAGATGCCCAATTTTACTTCGGGCAGGCCGACTTTAGCTTTGGGCGCCATGAGGCGGAAGTCGCACGCCAAACAGAATTCGAAGCCACCGCCAAGGGCTAAACCATTAATGGCCACCGCCGTCGGGAAAGGTAGATCTTCTAAGCCGTTGAAAATAGCGTTGGTTTGTAAAATACCATCAATCAGCACATCTTCTTCTTGCTGGAACATGCCCAAGAATTCAGTGATGTCTGCACCCACAATAAAGGCTTCTTTATTGCTGCTGGCGACAAGGCCCTTGATAGCATTGTTGGTCGCCATCGCTTTGACCGCTGCATCCAGCTCCAACAGCGTCTGACGATTGAATTTATTGACCGATTCGCCTTTCAGGTCAAACACCATGTGCGCGATGCCATCATCGCGCAGGGTTACCTGAATTGCATCACCCTGATAGATCATATAGGTAGCTCCGTTGTTGTTTAGCCAACCAAACATGTATTTAAAACGACCGTTTGAATTCTAGGCCTAAACTGCGTTTTCTCTCAACCCTGATCAGGCAAAGAGTACGTCTATGGTGGGAATAGTGAATACTGGACACTGCATGGCGTCTTTGTTGAATTTACTTCACAAAGAATTGGCGACAAAAAGCGTCCAAGAGATCACACACGGCATCAACTTGTTCATTACCGCCTCGTTCGTCGAAGCCGATTGCTATTCCGTCTGGGAGTATAGCCAATAAATCTGCCCAGGGTGGCAATTGCGTCAATGCATCGTTCAAGCGCACGAGCTCCGCCCCTTGCAGGCGAAACGCGGGGTTTTCAAAGCGCCAGCCATCAATTAACCCGTAGCCGGATTCACCGGTCGTACGCAACACAATGTATTCAGTGGCCCCTTTCTGCCGGGGCATGCCTTTTTTATAGGCGGTGTAGAGCTTGAATTTTCCATCGATGCGACCTTCCACACTCAGGTCCGGTGCTTTAATGCTGGTAACACGTAGACCCTTGCTAATGCCATACGCACGAATGGCCGCCAAACGCTTTTCAGCCTTATTGGGCATCACCCACATGAGCGAACCCAGCATGGTGAAGAAAATCAGTGCAATAATGCCCAAATTCATCATAAATCGAAGGATCCCAAATTGGATTCAGCCAGGAATTCCGGTTTGATTTTTTGCAACTGGGTCTCTAACGAATACGAGACGCTGGCGGCCATGGAGAAAAAACTTAACAACGCTTTCAAATTCGCCTCACCCTGATGCGCTGAATTCACTCGCTGCCACATAGCCTGATTTACCAACTGTAATTGCTTGTTCAGTTCGATCAAACCCCGTAATGACCAGTCTCCTTTGGTTTTATCGCCCACTAGGAAATATTGCCGTAAGAGGTAGGTGCTGACACTGCGCAATATAAACTCACGCTGTGATGCAAAGGGCAAATGCGTTAATGCCATGGGCTTCAATTTGTTTAAAATTGGGCACGCGCTGTTCGCCATCAATAAACCCATAAGGGAACGCACGCCCTCCTCCAAGCTGGTCTGTTTTGCGTATTCACGTTCTGGCGCTATGACCCGTACCCGTGCTTTTTTAATGGCCGGCAATGCCCCAACGTCTTCCACTACGTTTTGAATATCAACCGCCGCCGGGCAAAATTCATGTTTCTTGGCATCCAACGGACAGTTCACACACTGATTGTTTTTTAAACGTGTCCATTTGGCCGGTGCAGTCGGCTGCAGATTCCCTTGTTCTGACGCATCCGTTGCAATGATGTAATGCAGTTCCGGTTCGTGATCATCCAGGGCAAATCGATATTCTATGGTCATGGTATCTATAACCTCGCGATGCTTTCCTTTATAGCTGCACCGATACTGCTATGGTGTGGCCTGTTCTCGTTTACGTTTGCTCTTCCAACTCTACCCAACGTTCCAACAATTTTTCCAACTGCGCCTCAAGTTCGGCAAGTTGTGCCAAGGTAGACTGTACCTGCTCTTGTGCGCCGGTATAAAAATCTGCCTGGCTGATCACCGACTGGACCTCAGAAATGTGCTCTTCCAACGCAGCAATTTTATCGGGCAGTTGATCAAACTCACGCTGATCCTTGTAGCTCAACTTTTTCGGCTTGCGGTTGACCGTCTCCGTGGTTTTCGCAGGACTGGTATCCGTACGTTTAGGCCTCGATAGTGCACTGTTTTGCCGCCGCCAAAATTCATTCCATTCTTCGTAACCACCCACAATAGGAATCACACGACCGTTTCCGGGCATCCCCCAAACCTTAGTGGCTACATTATCAACAAAATACCGATCGTGACTGATCAAGATCACAGTTCCAGAAAAATCTACGATCAATTCTTCCAATAATTCCAAGGTATCAATGTCGAGGTCGTTGGTTGGCTCATCGAGCACCAATAAGTTGGCGGGTTGGCTAAATAGCCTTGCCAATAATAGCCGGTTGGCTTCACCACCACTGAGTGACTTTACCGGGCTGCGACTGCGTTTGGGCGAGAACAGAAAGCGCTCCAAATACGTAATGCAGTGCACTTTTTTACCGTTGATTTCAATGAAATCACGCCCTTCGGATACCGTATCCATCACGGTTTTTTCCGGGTCCAATTGATGGCGACCCTGATCGAAATACGCCACCGCTAAATTGGTGCCACGCTTTATATCACCCGAAGTTGGGTCCAATTGGCCCAACAACAATTTAATCAGGGTGGTTTTGCCGATTCCATTAGCGCCCACCAAAGCAATGGTTTCACCACGCTGTACTTCGGTACTGAGCTGGTCAACGATGGGCTGATTCGGGTAGTGAAAGGTGACGTCTTTAAGCTCAAACACCAGCTTGCCGCTGCGTTCTGCCGCTTGTACCTGCAGGTCAGCTTTGCCACCGACATTCCGGCGTTGCGACCGTTCTTGGCGCAAAGCCTCCAAGCGTCTTACACGGCCTTCGTTGCGCGTACGCCGAGCCTTGATGCCTTGTCGTATCCATACTTCTTCTTGTGCCAATCGCTTGTCAAACAGCGCATTTTGTTCTGCCTCTATTTCCAACCGTTCGTCGCGCTTCTCTAGAAATGTCGCATAAGGTGTCGGGTAACGGTATAGGTTACTCCGATCCAGCTCCATGATGACATCGGCCACCGCATTGATAAATCCACGGTCGTGACTGATGAACAACACCAAACCACGAAAATCCTTTAACCACTGTTCGAGCCAGCGAATACTGTCGATATCCAGGTGGTTGGTGGGCTCATCCAGCAACAGCACATTGGGATCGGTCATCAATGCCCGTGCCACCAGTGCCTTACGCCGCCAGCCACCAGACAGTTGGGACATGGTGGCCTGCCCGTCCAGCTCGAAACGTTGCAATATCGTTTCAATGCGATTCATCAACGACCAAGCATCCTGCTCTTCAATCCAGTGTTGCAAACGCGCCACCTCGGGATGCGTAGGGTCCGCCATGAGATGTTCTTCATACCGCAGAATATAGTCCGCGGCTTCCCCAGCACCAGCCATGATAAAATTTCTGACCTTGGTTTGGTCGGCCAACGGCAACGCTTGTGGGACATACCCTACGCGAACATCGTCCGACCATCCGACCGTACCCTGATCCGCTTGCTCTACGCCTGCGAGCAAACGCATCAACGTACTTTTGCCCTCGCCGTTGCGCCCCACAAGGCAAATTTTTTCGGCGTCAGTTTGATTCCAATTCAAATCATTAATGACTGGCTCAGCGCCATAGGCATGATAAAGGTTTTGTAAGACAAGACTAGGCATATACGGAAACTTAGAACCCAAAAATATTCAGGCGTATGATACGCACTGTGTTAGGTGTTGTCGTGGTGTTTAGAGCGCACACCGAACACCTATCCATGACAAAGATCACTAGGGTTCAATGCGGCCTTGTGGCAGAGTACGCTCTTTAAAGTTAACGGCGTATGTATTCCGGCGTTATAGTTAGGAAAGATATAGCCCATTTCCCCTCGAAAAGTGAAGGTCAGGTACTCGGTGAAAAGATATCTAGGACAAGCTGCGGCAATTGTCATTATGGTGCTACTGACGGTTTGGATGTATTCAGGACCTGATGACGCCGAGACGGCACAGCCAACCCGCGAAACCACGGTTTCCACGTCGTTACCCAAAGTACAAATTCAGCGCGTGGAAGCTGAAACCGTACAGCGTATCCTCGAAGTCAGTGCGCAAACACAAGCCAACCGATCGGTGGAGATTCGCGCCCAGGCATCGGGCGAGGTACTTGAATTAAATTATCGTCGCGGTGACACAGTCAGCGCCGGCACAGTGATTGCCCGTCTTGACGCCGGCGAATTACCGGAACGCCTGATCAGCGCACAAGCATTGGAACAACAGCGCCGCATCGAACTGGATGGGGTTCGCACTCTGGTGAATCGTGGTTTACAGAATGCCACCAATCTAGCGGCCGCAGAAACGGCCTATGCCGATGCCATCGCCAACCGACGCAGTTTAGAGTTGCAGCTAGAGCACACTGAAATTAAGGCGCCTTTTAGTGGCGTGTTGGAAAGTCTAGCGATTGAATTAGGCAGTTACATTCAAGTAGGCAGCAGCATTGCACTGTTGAATGATTTTTCACCGTTAATCGTCAGTGCGCAGGTGTCCGAAAATGACTTGGGCAACTTGATCGTTGGCCAGCGGGCCGACATTGAATTGGTGACGGGCGAACGCCTTAATGGAGAAATTCGATTCATCAGCAGTCAAGCTCGCCAGGCAACCCGTACTTTTACGGTTGAGATTGCAATTGCTTCGCAAGTCCTGACCCCGAGTGCCGGCTTAACGGCCAAGGTACTTTTCCCGTTGGCTGAACGCCGCGCTCACTTTATCAGTCCGGCTCTTTTGTCACTGGATCAAGCCGGAAATCTCAGTCTGAAGGTGCTTGCTGCGGATCAAACGGTGACGCAGGCTCGCGTGGAAATTGTAAAATCTTCGACCGATGGGGTCTGGGTAGGCGGACTAAACGAACCGGCCGATATCATTACGGTTGGACAAGGCTTTGTGTCTGCCGGTGACCGCGTCGATGCGATTCAGACGGAGCAATAACGATGATTGCCATAATACATGCAGCGTTAAACCGTGTTCGCACCGTGATGCTGTTGTTCATTTTGGTGGTGCTGGCGGGTATAGGTGCATTTCGCGCCATCCCGCAGGAAGCGCAGCCGGACATTACCGTACCCTTTATCTATATTTCTACAGGGCTTGAAGGTATCTCGCCACAAGATGCAGATCGTCTGTTGGTAAACCCTATTGAACAGCAGATCAAAAGCCTGGAGGGATTGAAAGAATATTCGTCGGTCGCCACCGAAGGCCATGCCTCCGTCACGTTGGAGTTCGAATCGGATGTTGATATAGATCAGGCACTCGATGATGTGCGTCGTCAAGTCGATATTGCCAAAAACGATCTGCCCAGCAGTGCCGACGAGCCCTCGGTCAATGAAATCAATTTGGCCCTTTTCCCGGTCATAAACGTCAATTTGTTCGGTGACTTAGACGATCGGGTTTTGTACAGCATTGCCGATCGGATGCAAGACCAGATAGAAGCCCTGCCCGGTGTTCTTGAAGCGCCCGTTCGTGGTAAGCGAGAAGAGATCGCGGAAATCATCGTCGACCCTACGATGTTGGCCAGTTATAACCTGTCCAATGAAGAATTGATCAACTCCGTGCAGCGGAATAATCAGTTGGTGGCTGCGGGCAACTTGGACACCGGCGCAGGCCGCTTTTCAGTCAAGGTACCGGGCCTCATTGAAACGGAAGAAGACATTCTTAACCTGCCGATAAAATCGGTTGAAAACAGCGTGGTGCGGTTTCGTGATGTCGCCATCGGCCAACGTACTTATGCCGATTTTCAGCAAATTTCACGCGTCAACGGACAACCAGCGGTAACCTTAGAGGTGACTAAACGCGTCGGCGAAAACCTGATCAACACCATACAAGACGTTAAAGACGCCGTGGAAGCCACCCGACCATTTTGGCCGGAAGGTTTGCAGGTAATTTATACCGGTGATCAATCGCGGGAAATTGAACAAACTCTGCGCGATTTATTCAACAGTGTCATTCTCGCCACTATTTTGGTGGTTGTGGTGATGCTTTGGACGCTGGGACCTAGGGCTTCGCTGTTGGTCGGCGTATCCATACCCACGTCTTTCCTGGCCAGTATTTTAATCCTCTACATGATGGGTATAACGCTGAACATCATTGTGCTGTTCGCGCTGATTCTCTGTGTGGGCATACTGGTGGATGGTGCCATCGTAGTGACGGAATACGCCGATCGCCGAATGAGTGAAGGTGCACCAAAAATAAAGGCTTACCGAGAGGCAGCATCGCGCATGGCGTGGCCGGTTATTTCATCGACAGCAACGACCTTAGCGGTATTTATGCCGCTGCTGTTCTGGCCGGGCATCGTCGGTGATTTCATGAGCTACTTGCCGATCACAGTGATCGTGACACTGGGTGCATCCTTGGTGGTCGCCTTGATCGTTTTACCGGCCCTAGGTACGGTTTTTGGCAAGGCCGCTTTCGTGTCCGCCAGACAACGGCGCAATCTAGCTGCCGCTGCAGAGGGTAATGTCAGCCAAATGAGTGGTCTGGGTGGTGCTTATGTTTGGTTGTTGTCCAAGCTACTGCACGTACCCATTCTGGTTTTAGCGGGCGTGTTCTTTGTGATCGCCGCGCTGGGCGCCAGTTACGCCAAGTATGGTAACGGCATAGAATTCTTCCCCAATATTGACTCCGACTTCGGCAATATCGCGGTGCGTGCCCGCGGCAACCTCTCTCTGGATGAAAAAGACGCTTTGGTCAAACAGGTTGAAAACCTGATCATAGGCCGTTCTGAGGTGAAATCCATTAACTCGTTGACGTCTGGCGGTTCCATGAACAACTACTCTGCGGACACTATAGGTGTGTTCCAGTTGGAGTTTGTTAGCTGGGAATTCCGCGGCACGGCGGAACAGGTGATGGACAGTATTGTCGCCCAAGCCGCCGAGATTCCGGGTATCATCGTGGAGAAAAAGGCGTTGGCCATGGGTCCAACGGCAGGCATCGATATTCAATTGGATTTTCTCTCCAATGATCACGGTGATCTGCAGCGCACGGTCGCCATGGTGACCGAAAAGATGAACAATGATCCGCGTTTTACCGATGTATCGAACAATCTGCCCTTAGATGGTTTGGAATGGCGTATCGATGTTGACCGTGAGGCGGCCAGTCGATTTGGTGCCGACTTGGCTTCCGTTGGCTCTGCCTTGAAAATGATCACCACGGGTTTAACCATTGGCAGCTATCGGCCGACGGATGCTGAAGAGGAACTGGACATCCGCATTCGTTATCCGTTTGATGGTCGTGATCTTGACCAGATCGAGCGCCTGACGATTTCCGCTCGGGGTGAACAGGTACCTATTTCCAATTTCATTGAACGAAATGCCCAAGGTATTCAAGGTGATCTACTGCGCACAGGCGGACAACTCGCACACCGCATTGAGGCCAATGTATCAGCGGACTATGCCGTGGCAGACGTCATTACGGCGTTGAATGACGAGTTTCGCGCCATGTTGGCTTCGGGCGAGATTCCAGACACCGTGCGCCCGGTATTCCGGGGAGATCAGGAAAATCAGGAGGAATCAATGATCTTTCTGAGTACGGCCTTTGGTGTCGCAATCTTTATGATGTTGGTGATCTTAGTCACGCAATTTAATAGCCTTTATCAAGCTTTCATCATTCTGAGTGCGATTGTCTTCTCATCCTTCGGCGTGCTACTCGGCCTGATGTTGACGGGAGACCCTTTCGGTATTGTGATGTGTGGCGTTGGCATCATTGCGTTGGCTGGTATCGTCGTTAACAACAATATCGTACTGATCGACACCTACAATGCGTTGAAGAATGAAGGGGATACGCCGTATATGGCTGCCATCAAGACCGCCGCCCAGCGTCTGCGCCCTATTCTTTTAACCACCATTACAACCATCTTAGGTTTAATGCCGTTGGTGTTGCAGTTGAACCTGGATATCCTGTCCCAATCCTATACCGTCGGCGCTCCTTCAGCACAGTGGTGGACCCAGCTATCGACGGCCATTGCTGGCGGTCTAGCCTTCGCAACCATACTGACGTTGATTCTGACGCCAGCGTTATTGGTCGGTATTGACAATACATTGGCCAACGTGAAGGCGTGGCGTTCGCGCCCCAAGCGTCCAAAGCCGGCGCCCTTGGAGCCTAAAGAAGCGGCCGAAACATTGCCTGACAATGCCATCCCTAGCGAGGGATAAGAAGGAAATACAAGCGAATCGCTGAGCCCAGTGCTCAGCGATTTTTAGGCGGGCTGTGATGTTGTTCGATCAATCACGGCGGCAAACGGCTCTTCACCCTCGAACACGTCAAAGCTATCGCCCAACACGAGAGCCCCTTCTGTTTTTGCTAACACCGCGTTCTGGCCAAACACCGGTTGTTTTTGCCAAACCAAATTGCGCATTAAATCTCGTAAGACTGACGGGTCCCGTTCGGTGGTTCCGGGCTCAATCGTCACCACGGCACAACGCGTACAGGGTTTCACAATCGTAAGTTGATGCGTATCACTCGTTAATTTAAGCCAATATTGTTCCTGCCACGCGGGTGCACCGCTCAACACAATATTCGGTCGAAAACGTAACATAGACAAGGCATTACTACCGTCCCGCTGTTGATTCAAGGCTGCCAACGACTCTTCCAGACACACCAGCAAAGGAAAGCCATCGGCAAATCCTACCTTGGCCTGAGCGTAGTCTGGATGGGTGGATCGAGGTAGGTCGGTGCGATAACACACCAAGTAGACAGGCTGCGAAAAATACTGGCTCAGCCACTGGTTCATAGCATCGGGTGCCAAACGCACCGCTACGTCATCGGACCAAACTTGAGCCCGTACCGCGGTCACGCAGTCAACAGGTGAAACGTTTTTTGTCTCACCATCGGGTGCCGTAATGGTTAATCGTTGCCCTAAGACACTGGCTTTAAATAGACCGATCAGAGGAAAACGTCGTTGGCAGATAAAACGACCCTGTTCGTCCATCAGCATCCAGCGACGGTCGTCTATCGGCCCAAATTCGTCAAAACGCAGACTGGCGACGGGATTTCCGGACATACCTTTTACCGGATATACCCACAAGCCTGAAACCATCACCGACACGGCCAAATCTCCTTGCTGTTGTATTGTCTATTCCGACTATTCGACCTCAGTGGCCGCAACTGCTTTAATACGGTCTTGCACCATATTGGCTAACGACCCGGAATGGAATTTGGACAAAAACGCATCACAACCCACTTTTTTAACCATGGCCTCATTAAAACTTCCACTGAGCGAGGTATGCAGAACAACGAATAGACCGGCGAGTCTTGGGTCTTTCCGCACTTCCGTGGTCAGCATGTAGCCATCCATTACAGGCATTTCCGCGTCGGTTACCAACATCAACAATTTCTTAGGCACATCCTCGCCACTGTCCGCCCAGCCCTTCAACATGGCCAGTGCTTTTGCCCCATCTGTCGCTTGATACACTTTGATCCCAATGCTTTCAAAGGTGGCAGTGGCTTGTGAAATCGCCGTGTGCGAGTCATCCACCATCAAAATCTCCATGCCCTTGGCGCGTTCGACGACATCATCCTCGAGAGTACCGGCTGGTATCTCGGTCACGGGGGGCTGCACAGTAGAAAGGACTTTTTCGACATCAATGATCTCGATGATTCGGTTTTCAAAACGGGTAATAGCCGTTAAATAATGCGAGCGTCCTGAACCAACCGGTGGCGGCATGATGTCTTCCCAATTCAGGTTGACGATACGGTCGACCGCTCCGACAACGAACGCCTGCACACTGCTGTTGTATTCCGTAACTATGATGGTGGACTTATCGTTCACTTCGATGGGCCGCATACCAATGGCGCGACTCAAGTCGAACACCGGCACCGTCATACCGCGCAAATGAATAACACCATAGATCACCGGATGTTGACTCGGAATTAAGGTAATTCTTGGCAACGTCAGGACTTCGCGCACCTTGAAGACGTTGATGGCGAACAGCTGGGAACCGCGCAAATTAAAGAGCAGAATCTCCAAGCGGTTTTGACCGACCAAGTTCGTGCGACTATCGACGGAACTCATTAAGTTGGACATATTCGCCATCACTCCAAACCATACATCAAATGATTTTAGACGATCTTCACGACCGCGTACTAATAAACGTTACAACGATTCCATTCACACCTTACCAAATGGTAGGTCATATCTCGACATTGTGCTTCATAGACTTCCAAAGGCCACGAATTTTTTAACATACTGATATCCGCCTGTTGACAACCCACCGCGGACAACGCCTGCTCCGCTTGATAGAAAGACCGGCCAAACTCACGATTCGCGGCGGTGGGTGTCCGGCTGCTGCGCAGTGCATTTTGATCTACCCTCGCCTCGGTGCTCAAGGCCACCAACTCGGCATAATGACGATCATCCTGGTTTAGATCCCGATCACCAGCACGAAAATTAGCCAATTCTTGCAAACAGATGCGTTCTGGATTTCGGGTGTCCAACTTTCCAGCCACGCGCTCGCGCATCTGTTCATCTAGGGCAAATCCGGCATTCATGGTAAATAATGCCAAGCTCTCGGTACGACGATCATCGACAAAGCCGTTCAATTCCGTGATAAACCCATAATCAGCGGCTTGCATCATGGTAGCATTGCGTCGCCACCACTCCTGATCCGCCTCTCGCGCCGCTGCACTGGCCGGGCCACTGACGCCATCGCACGCCGCCACTAAAGCGCGTAACTCTGCTTCTGTTGCCAACGCATAGGCAACAGCTTCGTTGGTGTACTTGGCACTTGGCGCAGCACAGCCGACGAACAATAACGACGCGATCAGGCCGCCTACCAAGGATGTCTGCTTCATCCATATCTCCTTATTGATCATTAATTATTCAGGTTTATTCTGATGCATAGTAGATGTATTCGTTAACCAATGCGCAATATCATCAGCTGAAAATGGCCAATCCAATGAGGTTTGCGTGGATTCATCCAGCAGCACAGGGATGCGAGTACCATATTGCTCTAACAGTTTACTGTCTTCGGCGATATCTATCAGTTCGACCGAGCAGCGAGATTGTTCCACAAACGGCAATAAAATGCCTTGCGCCAATTCGCAGAGATGACAATGAGAGGTTTCATAGAGAATCAAAGCGCGCACAGCGAGTACCCGATAGAATGAGTCCCTTCATTCTAGACAAACTACAGCGGAATAACTACCAAGCCATCGACTAGGTACGCATCATCGGCATGATGGCCTTAGCAAAATCCAACATGGCGGAATTTTTCTTCGGATGGGCGCTTAGGGCATCTAACCAGGCTGGCTTAACGAGAAACTCAGGGTCCTTACGCTGCGCTTCCGCCAGTGCTTGCCCATATTCGCGAATCGGCGACATCCAATCACTACCAGAACTCATAGCACTGTATTGGGCTACCGCTTTGGTTTGTGTCATGTTCATCGTCATAGACGCCAGTGTATTGTTGTCCAGATTCAGAGACTTCGCCTTTTCAAAGGCTTGCTCGTATTTTCCACTGAAGAATTTATCAGCAATGCGGCCGATGTCTTTTAATAAATTCTCAATGGCCTTCAACTCTTCAGAGCTTAAATCACCCTGCACGGAAAAGCTGAAAGATTGACTGTTGTTGGATTCCCAAACAGCCGCCAATGCTTGTGCATCACCGTTATTACCCTTTGCCACCGCCATACTGGAGGACTGCATTTGCGCTGCACTGATGGTGATGACATCCCCTTCTTTCGTTTTCAAGTTGAAGGAGAAGTCATTGTTCACTTGTTGACCGGCAGCCTGCACCGAGCCCGCTTGGCTACTTCTCAGGGCGTCCGCTGATTGGCCGGTTTCCACCATTTCACGTATGGCTGCTTTGGTGTTGGCGAGCACATCGGTCAATTCATCCGACATCAGGCCGAGGCCATCGATAATGCCGGCCGCGTCTTTAATGCCCTGTTCCATACCTGCCAACGACTGTTCACGAATGCGGGTCAATTCCCCTTCCGTTGCCCCGTTAGCTTTCGCCATCGCCATAGACCGCTGTATAAATGAGGCGACATTTTTGATCACGGTATCCGCGTCAAAATTCTGCACTACGGCTTCGGGCGAGTTGTATTTTGTGGAAACGCTGCTGTTTAAATTGACCGTATCACGGCCTGATTGTGCTTTATTCGGGGTGTCAGCCACGGCGGGTTTATTGCTCGCCTGACCGACTTGGGACGCACCAATAGGCACCATTCCCGTCATGGGGGTTGATATTTGCATGTCGATTACTCCATTCCGCTGTGTCAGATTTAGCGGCATGGCTTAAAGAAACTTAAGTAATGTTTTGTAACTCCAGTGAAATTTCTTACTTAGTTCGATATCGAGTTCGACAAATCAGCGCTAAGCAGAAAATAATTCATAAGTGTATGTAGAAAAATGACGAATAACTGGTATCATTCCGCCACAAAATTCATCAATCACTGGCAACTCGTCATAATACCTACATCGATAGCACAGATGAAGTCCATATGCCGAGTCAGCCCCATTTCACACGAAAGAAGAATTTAGACCATGGCTCGACTTGATTCTCTGGTGATTTTCACAACGGTCGTTAAGGCCAATAACTTTACGAACGCGGCTCATGCTTTAGGGCTCACACCCAGCGCAGTGAGTAAACAGATCAGTTTACTGGAAGATCGGCTAGGAGTTCGTTTGTTAAACCGTACGACAAGGAGTGTAAGCCCAACCGAGGCCGGGCAACTGTTCTTTAACCGGTGTAATCGGATACTTGAGGACTTGGAAGAAGCCGAGCACATGGTAAAGGACTTGGACACCAGCCCCAAAGGAACGCTCAAAATTACAGCGACACCGACCTTTGGACGGGCGATGCTGATGAAGATCTTCAGTGAGTTCCTGCACGAATATCCGGACGTAAACTTTGATTTGATTTTAGCTGATAAGAGTTTGGATTTAGTGCGCGAAGGCATTGATCTTTCGATTCACCTCGGGTCTTTACAGGACAGCCGCTTGGTTGCACGCCCGGTGGCGCGACAAAATGTGATCATGGTTGCCACCCAGAAATATGCGCAAAAGCATGGCTTGCCGAAAAATCTCGAAGACCTGAACAATCATCATATGCTGATGGTTTCTGGCATTGATTATGCCGAGCCCCGGTGGATTAAACGATTCTTGAAGGAAGCCAATCTGCAAGATAAAGAACGTCGTTTTACGGTCAATGACGTAGACACCATGTGCGAAGCCTGTCACCACGATATGGGTGTGGCCGCACTGCCGACTTACATGGTACAGGAAGCACTCGACAGTGGAAAAATGGTGCATGTGCTGCCAGAGATCGTTTTCCCCAAACGCACCATTCATGTGGTGTATCCGGAGAATCGCTATCTATCAGCGAAAAGCCGTGCCTTTATCGACTTTATGGCCGACTACTTCGAGAAAAATTCCCTGCGGTAAGTCGAGTTAAAAAAGGGCGATTTTTATCGCCCTTTTTTTAACACCGCCAGAATGAGAATATTCCAGACGTTGAAACCACATAGCGACATTCTGGCTAGGCAAAAAAGATCGAAAGGAGCGCGTTTACTGGTGGTAAATAAGCAACTTGAGACCTTTTTTAACAACGCCAGAATGAGAGTATGTGGTTTTAAACACTTATTGCATAAATTCTGCTAACGGCCGGTGGGTCAACATCCGATCAATACTCGCCGTCAAAACCTCCTCAAGAAACACCTTATTTTCCTCACTGGTCGGACGGGTAGCGCGAGGTTGAGTTTGCGGCGTTCTAAACCGCCCTTCACGGAAGCTGTTACCATCCGCAGTTTCAACCCGGTAAGCGATTTCCGCTACGGTCTCAACTTGGCGAACCAGACCCTCTGTTACGTACTCATAGGCTAATTCGTTCAATGACACAGACAGCGAGAACTGGGCGTTGTTGGGCGTAATCACGTACCCCGCTTCGGTCAATTTCGCATTGAGCAACGCGCCTAATTCCTGCGCTACATTATTGCTGGATGACAAGGTACTGGTTTCAGAATAGGTTCCACCCAGGTTACCCAATACACTGGTACCGCGATTATCACGCACGGTAACACTGATCAGCGTACCAGCAACTGAACCAGCGAAAGTGGCTTCTGATTTGGGTTCAACCACCACTTGCTGCGGTGACACGGCACAACCCACCGCAAACACCATCACACTCATCAATAAAATAATCGATTTCAACATCGGGTCACTCCTTATCATTCGTTAAACCACACTACTGTCGCCGCAAAAACACCCATTCAGTGGCGCTGGATTCTGCTTCGTTGAAGGCATAACCATCCACCGAGAACGCCTTTAAACTGTCTGGGCGCGTCAACTGCTGTTCAGCCATGTATCGTACCATAGCACCACGCGCTTTTTTGGCGAAGAAACTGATGACCTTATATTGCCCATTCTTCCAGTCTTTAAAAACCGGCGTGATCACGGTGCAATCTTTGACAAACGGCGCCACACTGCGAAAGTATTCCGTGGATGCCAAATTCACCAAGGTGTGCTCTTTTGTTGCCTTTAGATCATTGCGCAACACAGTGGCAATTTTGTTACGCCAGAAAGAATATAGATCATTTCCTTCGGCGGTGCGTACTTTCTTCCCCATTTCCAATCGGTAAGGCAAAATTTTATCGGTTGGTCGCAATAACCCGTAAAGTCCAGAAAGAATTCTGACATGCCGATTCACGTAAGCCAGTTGTTCTGCGGTGAGTTGATACGCATCCAAACCCGAATAAACATCGCCCTTGAACGCAAAAACAGCAGCCCTGGACCGCTTTTTGGGCATAGGCCATGTCCATTGACTGAACCGAGTGACATTTTCAGCCGCGATTTTTTCCGAAATGGCCATCAACTCTTGTAGATCTTGTTGCGTATAGGTACGCATGATGTCGACCAGCGTCGCTGCCTCATCACTAAAACGTAGGGTCGTGGTTTTGTGTGCTGGCGTTGGCGAATCAAAATCCAAAGTCTTCGCAGGCGAAATAACAGCTAACATTGCGTCTCCTCAATAGACCGATAATTAGTTGGGCAATGTACCCCGTCATGGTAACGTTTGATGCTAAATTTCTCTCGGAGGTTGTCCGTATGGCGCTCAAGGTACAACGGTATTTTCTGCCCGAAAGTTTTCAAAACTACAATCATTTGGTGTGGTCAGCGGAGCACAAAACTGCGGCCGTGATTGATCCATTCGATTGGGCGGCAGCAGAGCACGAGGCTCAGCAACTGGGCGTGCACCTGCAAGAAATTTGGCTCACCCATGGTCATGGCGATCATATTCGCGGCGTACCGGCCAACTTTTCAGGCCGCATCATAGGCCATGTCGATCTGGCCAGCCAGCTCAACATCACGCAGCCCGTTGACCAGGCAACGAGTTTCGAGTTCGCAGGCGAGCGCATTGAGGTGTTGTTAACACCGGGTCATATACCCGACCATATTTGCTTTTTCCTGCCCAATGTTCCAGCACTTATCGCTGGTGATACCCTGTTCAATGCCGGCGTCGGCAACACGCGCAGCGGCGATACCCCAACCCTGTATCGCAGCATTCAACGACTAAAAAAATTGCCTGCTGAGACTCAGGTCTACAACGGTCACGACTACTTTTTAACCAACTTAAAGTTTACGGAATCTGTGGTGGGTTCTACAGAAATCACCCGGCACTGGATCAGTCAATGTGAAAAAGCCACGCCTGATACCCGCCCCATCACGACCATCGGTGATGAACTGCAGTACAACCTTTTCCTTAATACGGAACGTGAGGAAATAATAAAAAGCCTTGATAAACAAGGCTTTAAAACAGACTCTTCGGAATCAACATTCGCTGCGCTACGCAACTTGAGGGATCAATGGTAGCCAGCTCTGGCGCTGTCGTTCGTTAAGGACAAGGATTCGAATGGACACGCTGTATGGCTTCAATATCGGCCTTTACGGCGTCCGACAAGCAGATCTCGGCCGACGCTATGTTAGATTTCAGTTGTTCCATCGTGGTCGCGCCGATGATGTTTGCAGTGACAAAAGGCCGATCATTGACGTAAGCCAACGCCATTTGCGCCGGATCCAAGCCGTGTTTCTGCGCCACTTCAACGTATTTCGCAGCAACGGCATGTGCCAGCTCGGAGTTGTACCGCTGGAACCGTTTAAACAGCGTGATGCGCGCGTTTTCGGGCTGCTTTCCGTGCATGTACTTACCACTCAACACGCCAAAAGCCAGCGGCGAATAGGCCAGTAAGCCAACGTCTTCACGAATGGCCATTTCAGCCAGGCCCACTTCAAAACTACGATTCAGCAAATTGTAGGGGTTTTGAATGCTTTGCACGCGCGGGCCTATTCCGGCATCGCTCAGACGCAGAAATTCGTGCATACCCCAAGGTGTTTCATTCGATAAACCAATCTGCCGTACCTTGCCACTGCGCACGATAGTGTCCAGTGCGGACAGGGTTTCTTCGATGGCTATGGCATCATCATCGGCTTGGTGCTGGTAACCCAACTGGCCGAAATAATTTGTTAAGCGTTCAGGCCAATGAATCTGATAGAGGTCGATATAGTCCGTTTGCAGACGACGTAGACTGTCTTCCACCGCCTGAGAAATGTGCGCCAAATTCAACCGTGGGCCGCCGCGCAAATAACGAAACCCGTCTTGCGAACGACCGGTCACCTTAGTGGCTAGAACCACTTTATCGCGCTGCCCTTGGCGCGCAAACCAGGTACCCATGTATTGTTCGGTCAAGCCTTGGGTTTCGGCTTTGGGTGGCACAGGGTACATTTCGGCTACATCGAAGAAGTTGATACCTTGCGCAAGGGCGTAATCCATTTGCTCGTGGGCTTCGGCTTCGGTGTTCTGTTGCCCCCATGTCATGGTACCCAAACAAATTTTCGACACATTAATGTCGGTGCGACCAAGTTGACGGTATTCCATCGTATCTCCTATGGTTAACGACTGATTCAATATATACTGCTGCCCAGTATACGACTAACTGTGGAACCCATGTCCAGAACGAAAAAATCTCGCCGTCTAAAAGACAAACTTGACATCAAGACCGGCTCAAAAAAGAACTTCATTGAACGCGGCCAAGAAGGGCGCATTCCGTCAAAAAACAAATTGGCAAAGCACCCTGACAAGCTGAAATCGGCTTTTAAAAAGCATTTGGAAGAACAACAAAATCTTCCACAAGCCGAGCGCAAATCGGCATCTGATGAGGCCGAAGCCCTAGCCGCCGCGCCGGCCCCGTTCAGTCGAGCGGCCAAACAGGCCGAACGCGAAAAACCGGCAGCCGAACACGTGCCTGTCGAGCCATCGGTAACTGTCAAGCCGCACGCCCAGCCAAAAAGCAAGGCGAAGCAGGAAACGTCACCTTCGACCAAAGACGGTGCGGTGAGTCAAAAGGCTATGGACACTGCGTCCAAAAAAGCCAAGCCGACACCAATCAAGCCCGTCAAGCCAAACTTTGAGCAAACCGACACGGCGCAGCCCGCGAAAGAGAAACCCCGGTTTGATCAATTAAGCGGCGACGACTTGTGGGATCTTCTGGACGACTGAACCAGTGCAACTGACCGGATAGGACAAAGCAAACGGTAGAGAAAACGCATGAGCACATCAAGCACAGCAACCTCTCAACACACGGCTCGTTTTGAACGGCCCGATGTGCTGCGTGGTTTTGCCATTGTGCTTATGATGTTCTTTCATGGCTGGTACGATCTATCGGTGTTTCGATTTGTCGACATGAGCATGAAGGACCCGCTTTGGTTCAGTCTCCGAGCCGTGATTGTCGGATTGTTTTGTCTGACCGCTGGCGCCAGCTTGGTATGGGCCAATGGACAACATATACACTGGCCGCATTGGGCTAAACGCCAAGGTCAAGTCGCCTTAGGCGCCCTTCTCGTTACCGCATTCAGCCTGTTCGCTTATCCTGACAGTTGGGTCTACTTTGGCATTCTGCATTTCTTTGTGGTGGCCTTAACGGTCAGCTTGCCACTGCTCAAACACCCCAGAGCAGCGTTGTTCCTCGGGCTATTGCTGATTGTTGCAGAACGCCTAAATGCGCCGTTTACGGACCCTTGGGTGTATGACATCCTTCAACCACTGTTGAATTTACCCAGTGGCACCTTAGATCGGATGTACTTATTACCTTGGCTGGGCGTGGTTTGGCTGGGGATATGGCTTGGCCATCAACCCTGGTTAAAAGGCACTGTACCCGTATTTTATGGCAAACAGACACTGCTCTGGCTTGGCCGACGGCCACTGCTGGTGTATCTGGTGCACCAGCCCGTGCTGTTCGGGCTGGCGTGGCTGGTTTATATCGTTAGCCGAGTAACGTTCTAAGCTACCGATCCGCTGATCAGACCACTTTTTCCAAACGTTTCCAAAGCTTGTCGATGGCCGGTTTGCGCACCAGGGCACAGCGGTACATACGAATTTCCAATGGCGCCTGCCATTGGCTGCCGCCGCAGACCAATAGACGGCCTTCACGCAATTCCCGCTCGATACACAGCTCAGGTACCCAAGCTACTCCGGCGCCGTTCAACGCCATGCCCTTCAAACCTTCGGCCATGGCTGTTTCATAAACCGTGCGTAAACGCATCACCACGGGGTCATTGCGCAACAACAAGCGCACGGTGCGCCCTAAAAAAGCCCCGGGTGTGTAGGACAGCATAGGAATATCATCATCACCGGCGTCATCTAATGAATACATGGGCAGGCCGGTCTCCGGGTCTGGAATACATACTGGCAACATCGTGGTATGCGCTAATAAAATGGAGGGGAAGGTTTGCGCATCGAGCTGTAAGGTGGCGTAAGAGTCGTAATACACCTGCATCAAATCACACTGCCCTTCGCGCAGCGCATGCACTGCGTCCTCGACGTTCATGGCAACTAAACGCAGCGACATGTCTTGCATGACATCCTTCATGGTCGATAACCAATCGGGAAAGAAGGTAAACGCCAGAGAATGCGCCGCTGCCACTTCTACCACGGGTAGCGACTCTTTTTGCAAACCACGCAATCGGCTAATGCTTTCGTGTAACTGCGCCACCACATTTCGTGCGGTGATGAGAAATAACTGACCTTCCGGGGTAAGGTCTATGGGTGTGGTAGAACGGTCCACCAACTGTACACCTACAGCTACCTCCAGCGCCTTTATCCGCCGACTGAATGCCGGTTGTGTTACGTGGCGGCGCTCGGCCGCTTGAGAAAAACTGTGCGTCGCCGCTAGGGCAAGGAAATCTTCCATCCAACGTGTTTCAAAGTCCATGGTGTCTCTCGCTGTGTGATTTTTATCGTTTTAATTATGATTGCCGAACACTGTGCATATTTAAAGGTATGCACAAACTGCATGATAAATCTATATTCAGCATTAGTCAGCTAGAAATTTGCGCGGCACAATGGTTTCGTTGCTTGGGCAATAAGGAAGCCAACAATACTTCCTCGCCCAGTTTTCCGTCCCATCATATAGGTGAAATTGTAGACATCATGAACCCCGTACCGCGCCAAGACGAAGTGTTAACTCAACCGCACCGATTGGAAAAAGATCTACTTGGCCCGCTCGCCGTGCCAGCGAATGCCTACTATGGCGTGCAGACTCAGCGCGCCGTGGAAAACTTTGCACTAACGGGCGTTCCTTTGTCGCACTTTCCAAAAATGATCATCGGGCTGGCCATGGTAAAAAAGGCCGCCGCATCCGCCAATACACAATTGGGACTGCTGGAAGAAAAGCGCAACATGGCGATTCAATATGCCTGTGACCGGTTGATCAACGGCGATTTCCACGACCAATTTGTGGTCGACATGATCCAGGGTGGCGCGGGAACCTCTACCAACATGAACGCCAATGAAGTGATTGCCAATATCGGCTTGGAATTTCTCGGTCATGCAAAGGGCGCATATCAATACTTGCACCCCAACAATGATGTCAATATGTCACAGTCTACAAACGACGCGTACCCAACCGCTATTCGGGTCGGCTTGCAGCTATCACACGCAGAGCTGGTGGACAGCTTGGCCTTACTGCGCGACAGCTTTGCCCGCAAGCGCGATGAGTTCCAGGATGTCATCAAAATGGGCCGTACCCAATTGCAAGATGCAGTACCCATGACCATGGGCCAGGAATTCGGTGCCTACGCCACCACCTTAGGCGAGGACATAGACCGCATCGCCTCTCTGTTTGATCTGTTGCGTGAAGTAAATTTAGGCGGCACGGCCATCGGCACGGGCATCAATGCAGACCCGGACTACGCGGCCTTAGCGGTAAAAGAATTGTCCGGTGTCTGTGGTCATGAGATGCGTTTGGCGCAAGACCTGATCGAAGCCACCTCCGACATGGGTGCTTTCGTGTTGTTTTCCGGGATGACCAAACGCTTAGCCATCAAACTGTCGAAGATTTGTAACGACTTACGTTTGTTGTCGAGTGGACCACGCACCGGTTTTAACGAGATCAACTTACCGGCTCAACAGCCGGGCTCGTCCATTATGCCGGGCAAAGTGAACCCGGTGATACCAGAGGCGGTCAATCAGGTTGCCTATCAAGTCATTGGCAATGACCTCGCCATCACCATGGCAGCCGAAAACGGGCAGTTGCAGCTCAATGTCATGGAACCCTTAATTGCCTACAAAATTTTGGAATCCATGCGTTTATTGCGTCGAGCCATGGATATGTTGCGCGAACGCTGCATAGACGGGATTACAGCGAATCGAGAACGTTGCCGCGAGCTGGTGGCGAATTCCATCGGTTTGATAACGGCTCTGAACCCCTATATCGGTTATGACAACGCGACGCGTATTGCTAAAGAAGCGTTGAATTCCGGACGTTCTGTGTTGGACTTGGTGCTAGAAGACGGTTTGTTAACGGCCGCTGAATTGGACGAGTTTTTAAAGCCTGAAAACATGATCAATCCGCGACCCATGCGTATTCGTGAACGGATTGTGTGACGCTCTTGGCGGCACGGAGGCCGCCTTTTTTATCCTGACCGCTTGGTCACACCAAACTTTTGGACACCACTTCGTAGACATCCTTCGACAACGCCTCAACGGCCACAATGCGCTGCAATTCGGTTTGCATGGCGTCTTGTATTTCCGGTGTATAACGTCGCCAGTAGGTAAAAGGCGTACACAGGCGAGCAGCGATTTGCGGATTTAAGCTATTCAATTGAATGATGGCGTCGGCCAAAAAGCGATACCCTGCTCCCTGGTCCGCATGAAAGGCCACCGGGTTGCGCATGGCAAAACCGCCTATAACCGAACGCACACGGTTGGGGTTGGTCCAACTGAACCCTGGGTGTTCGGTTAAACGGCGTATTTCGGGGACACGTATGCGAGGTACAGTGGCGCGGATGGACAGCCATTGTTCCGCCATTTGCGCATCGTCCTGCCAACGCTGATAGAAACCATTCATGGCCTCGTCCCACGCCTCATTGGCCACTTCACCCCACAGTTGCAATGCCGCACTTTGGTCCGTCATATTGTCGGCTTGTTGATAAAGCTCGGCGGCCAGGTGCCAGGCAGTGTGATCACCGGCAATTAAATAACTCAATGCCACTCGATGTAAGGCGCGTCGGGCAACCTGTTGATGCTCAAAAACATAAGCCGCTTCTGGCTGTGTTTGTCCGTACAACACCTGCCACTCGGCCGCCAGTGACTGGCCCAAATCGCGCCGTATATCCGTATGTACTTTGTCTAAAGCCACCGGGTCAACCGGCGTGTATTGTTCCGCCAAATAGGCTTGACTGGGTAATCGTAGCAAGCGGGCTTTCACCGCATGATCTAATGTGTCATCGACCAACACATCTCGTACCGCATCGGTCAATACCGTTTTTAAGCCATCGGCTTCCGCAGCGCCACGAACTGCGCTGAGCAATACCCGAGTGGCCAAGGTTTGCATTGCATCCCATCGGTTAAACGCGTTGCTGTCATGGCGCACCAAATGGCGAAGGTCTTCCACCGTGTACGGATACGACAAGACAACTGGCGCCGAAAAATCACGCAGCAGTGATGGCACGGCATCTTCGGTTACGCCACGCAAAACCAGGGTATCGTTTGCTTTGCGCAAGCTGAATGTCTGCAAGGTTGCGTCATAGCCGGGATGATCGGTACTGAACATCAATTCAGCGCCACTGTGTTTGCCCATCAAGCCCAATTTTACCGGCATGTGGAAGGGCAGCTTTTCAGGCTGCCCCGGTGTGGCCGGGCAGAACTGTTCAAACATCAACGAAAAGGTCTGCTGCGCAGCGTTATAATGTCCCTCTACTTTTAAGCGCGGCGTGCCCGCTTGGTCATACCAGCGTTTAAATTGGGTCAAATCCAACCCGGAAACGTCAGCCATGCAAGTAACAAAGTCGTCTGTGGTGACGGCTTGACCGTCAAAACGGTCAAAATAAAGATCGGTGGCTTGGCGGAAGCGATCGGCACCCAGCAAGCTGTGTAGCATCCGTACGACTTCAGCCCCTTTTTCATACACCGTCAGGGTGTAGAAATTATTGATTTCAATGTACGACGAAGGCCGAACCGGATGCGCCATGGGGCCTGCATCTTCGGCAAACTGTGAGGTGCGCAACAAAGTGACATCATCCATGCGCTTAACTGCGCGGGCATGCGTATCGGCGGTAAATTCGGCATCACGAAAAACCGTAAAGCCTTCTTTTAAACTGAGTTGAAACCAGTCCCGGCAGGTGACACGGTTGCCGCTCCAGTTGTGAAAATACTCATGTGCAACGATGGCTTCAATGCGCTCAAAACCATCATCGGTGGTGGTTTCAGGATCCGCCAAGACACAAGCCGAATTAAAAATATTGAGCCCTTTGTTTTCCATGGCACCCATATTGAAATGATCGACCGCAACGATCATAAAAATATCAAGGTCGTATTCCCGGCCATACACGGTTTCATCCCACGTCATGGATTTCTTTAACGACGACAAAGCGAAGGCGGTTTTATGCCGGTTGTGCGGTTCAACGTAGATACGCAGGTCGATGGTGCGACCTGTGCAGGTCACAAAAGTGTCGCGTACATCTACCAAGTCACCGGCCACCAGGGCGAACAGATAGGACGGTTTGGGAAAGGGATCGTGCCATTCAGCCATGTGACGATCCGCATCGAGCTCGCCTGACGCTACCGGGTTTCCGTTTGACAACAAGGTTTTAAACGATTTGGGCGCCTCAATACGGGTCGTAAACACCGAAAGCACATCGGGCCTATCCGGGTAATAGGTGATTTTACGGAAGCCTTCGGCTTCACATTGAGTACAGTACATTCCACCAGATACATACAGCCCTTCCAGCGACGTATTAGTGCGCGGATAAATCCGCACACGCGACTGTACTTCAAATGTCGTCGCGGCCGGTGCAGGAATGATCAGATCCTCGCCTTGTACTTCGTAGTTGGCCACCGCCACACCGTCAATACTGAGCGCTTGCAGGGTTAAATCTACGCCCTGCAATACGATAGGGCTACCTGTAGGTCGATCAGAATTCGCACGCATCTTCAGGCGTGCCTGTACATCGGTATATTCATCGAAGATTTGTACACAAAGCGAGGTTTCATCTACCCAATAGGATGGCGCTTGATAGTCGCTTAACTGGATGACTTGAGGCATTTCGGTGCGCATGATGAACCTTATTCCTGTACGTTGAAGGACGCTTCGTAGCCGGTGAAGCGTCGAATATTGATAACACCCGTGTCCAAGATCAGATACTGGCCTTTCATGCCCAATAAAGTCCCTTCCACCACCGTTTCTTTATCAAAATTGAATGATGAGAATTTTTCCGGCATGTCTTTTAAAGGGTAGATAACGGTATAAATATCTGCGTGCTGAATAAGTTGTACCGCTTGCAGGCCGTACTGGCTTTGGAGGTCTTGCAATTCACTGGTGCATTCAGCAAACAACTGATCGCGGGTGGCGGCTAAATCGATGTCTTCATCGGTACTTTTCAACATGGTCCGCCAATGCGTTTTATCACTGACGTGTTGTTTAAACAGTACCTCAAGCAGACCGGCCAGATACCGTGAGCGCACGCGTGCAATCGGCAAGGCTTGGTGCGCCCCCTGGTCTAGCCAGCGTGTGGGCACCTGCGTGCCGCGCGTAATACCCACTTTTACCTGACCGGTATTGGCTAGGTAGACATAATGCGTTTGAAAGCAATTGCGTTCGCCCCACTCCGGCTCGCGGCACGTTCCCTGCTCGAAATGGCACTTTTCGGGGCTCATGATACAACCATCGGCTTGCGCCAAACTCATAAAATGGTCGTAACAGAAACCTTGCCAGCTTTTTTTGGTTTGCACACCGCAATGTTGGCAAAATATGCGGCCGCTGTGTTCCAAGCGGATACGCTGGCCAATAAATTCATTCATGGCAATGCGCTGCTCACCCAGTATTAGAGTGTACTGTGGGCCATCATCCGTTACGGCAATCGGCATCTTATCAAGCACGCCGGCCTCACCCACCTTAGAGTACGCACCCGCATTGCCGAATAAATCAGGCGTCATGTCGGGTCACCGTTGGAATGATATCCGGTTGAGTCGACTGGCATTCATTACGTGGAATATATCCGGTGCGCTGTTCGGGCGGTAAATTAGCCACTTCCCAAGCCAACACAGCTTCCATAACGGTACTTTTCTGCTCTGCACTTAATGGTTTGCCATCTGGCCACTTACCCGTTTCTAAGGCGGACCGAAAACGAGCCACGATATCGGCGTTCAGGCCTTTGGCGGTGTCAATAAAGCTCATGAAATACCTCGTGCAAGATCAATCGTCTCCTAAACGTGAGCCCCAGCCCAGTTTGGTACGACAGGTTTCGTAGTAGTTATGACCGGACGGATGCAACAAATGCAACCGGTGCGGGTGTCGGCGAATCACCAACTCGTCACCGTTACGTGTTTCCATGTGATGTTGCGCATCGCAGGATACATGGGGTGGCAAGTCGTTATTATCGCTGATGACCACACAGATTTCACTGTCGGCAGCAATCATAAGTGGCCGACTGGTCAGAGTATGGGGAAACATAGGGACCAAAACGATGGCATCCAGGCTCGGGTGCATGATCGGCCCTCCGGCGGACAGTGCATAAGCCGTCGAACCTGTTGGGGTTGAAATAATCAAGCCGTCCGACCTTTGGCTGTAGACAAACTGCTGATCGACATGCAGTTCAAACTCAATCATCCGGATAGATTGCCCCGGGTGCAAAACCACATCGTTCATTGCCATGGCATGGGCAACGACTTTGCCTTCCCGGACAATTTGCGCCTCCAACAAAAAGCGGTTTTCCAGCACATAATCACCCTGCAGAACGCGCCCGACTTCCGTCGCCATGTTGTCCGGCATGATGTCGGTAAGAAAGCCCAAGCGCCCGCGGTTAATGCCCAGTAACGGTTTTTCATACTGCGCCATGTCGCGTGCCGCACCCAGTAAGGTGCCGTCACCCCCTACCACAATGATCAAATCAGCCCAGAAACCGATTTCTTCGCGTGACGCAAATTGTGGTGCCGGTTCCATTGCGGAAGATTCTAGCATTGCCTCAAGGGCCGTATCGAACGTTACCGGCAAGGCTTGTTCATGACACCAATGAGCCAGTCGTTGCAACGTGGCCGCGACCGTTTCACTGCCCAAGCGACCCAGCACCCCAATTTTGTTAAAACGATTGGATTCCAATACACTGTCCTCTGGTTTCTGTGAGCAAGCATAACAGAATGCGTGAACCAGATAATACCGCATCGCCCGATGAACTGGCGGAGCAAGTGCGCCGCGACTTGAAGTGGGCGGTGACGAGTGCGGATCACTGGCTGAACGAGTTCACCGTGCCGTGGCACGAATCCGGTTCTTGGTTCCTGCCATGGGTGCAGGCGCTATCCTACGACACCTTGGCTGAAGCCAATCTCTTTTCGTTGCAAAAACGCCGCTTAGGCCACTATTTTGAAGCCTTGTGGTTGTTTTATTTGCAGCATCATCCGCAGTGGCATATCCGTCTGTCGAACCATGTGGTGTATCACATGCCCCCAAACGACAAAACCACGGAAGGCGAAATCGATGCGGTTATCCAGCACGATACATCCGGTGAGCTTGTCCATCTTGAGCTCGCCGTTAAGTTTTATCTGTGGGTACCCATGCCAAACGAACCCCATGCCGCCGAGCAGGATGATGCGACTTGCTGGGTAGGATCCTCCCTTCGTGACAGTTTGGCGCGCAAACGTGCGCAACTGCACCATCGTCAATTACCGTTAGGAAGGCACCCACAGGTTTTGACCGCCTTAGGCACTGCGCCGGAGCGTCATGAGTGCGTGATGAAAGGCCGTGGCTTTTTGCCTTGGTCGGCGGAACACCCACAACGTTCGGGCTGGTTGTCACTGAGCGCCTATGAACAGAACTTTGCCGCGTCAGAAGCAATGATTTTACCGCGTCAACACTGGCTGGCAGGGCCTGACGTGCCGCAATGGTGTAGCTACGATGTGCTGCAAGAGCCACTGAAGCACCGCGCTCCAGTGCTCCTTTGGGTGCCGACCAACCACGAAGCTGGCACTCATACAGTGCTGTTTGTGGTGCCCGATGACTGGCTTATGCAAGCGCAAGATTGGGTACGTGCCACCAGAACTGCATTAAACGGCAAGAACTTTCACCGCCGCTCCGTTGCGCGCCAAGGCCCAAGCGCATGAACGCCCATGAGTTGATTCCGCATCTCGAACGCATCGTGCGGCAACATGGCGCAGGGATCAGTGAGTTCGAACTGATTCAAGTGCTCAATAACGACCCCGATATTCCGTTCACCAAGCCCAATATGACGGATTCGTGGATGCTGTTTCAATGTCATTTCTGGTTATTCCACTGCCTGTACTTGTTACAGGTAGAGTTGCTGTCTACCACCGGCGAAATGCTTGACATCATTGCCACCCGAGTGCGCTTGCTACCGCCGACCTCCGCCGTGCTCAACACGGCAGAGCCGCGCACCACAGCAACAATGCTTCAGCGCTCAGATTTGCCCGCCGCAGGCGACACCATGCGCGCCTATTATCTTGATCTCGACAACCTGGATCGCGAGACACCGCAGTCCATCAATGACAAATTAAAGGCGTTTTGGCGCGGCCTGTCGGTAGGTCCGGCGCAACCCGATGACTGGGTCGTGATGGGCTTACAGCCGCCGGTTACCAGTGACGAACTGCGTTTGCAGTATCGCCGCCTATGTCAGAAGCATCACCCAGACCGTGGTGGTGACGCACAGACCTTCCGCGCAGTGCAAGCGGCTTACGCCCGGTTAAAAATAGCTGTTTTACGCAAAGGGTGAGAATCCTTACGATTTCCGCTACCATGCACGCCAACACAGTTACAGAGCATTGCTGAGCCATGTCAGACCGACCCGGTCAGGTCTATCCTGCCCAGTATGAGGCACAATTAACCGACAAAATTAACCAGCTTCGGATGGCTTTCGAGCCCGTCTATACGGGAGCCATCGATGTCTATGCATCGCCGGACGCCCACTTTCGCATGCGCGCCGAATTTCGTGTCTGGCACGAAGGCGAACGCAGCTATTTTGCGATGTTTGACCCGGAAAATCCGCGTGACCCGATTGAAGTACCTGACTTCCCTATTGGCTCCGAAACCATTAACCGCCTGATGCCACTGTTGATGGAAGCCATCCATCAGGACTCCGAGCTGCGCTATCGCTTATTTCAGGTGGAATTTCTGACCACCCTATCGGATGAGGCCTTGGTCACGCTGGTTTATCACCGCAAATTAGACGAAACCTGGGAGCAGTCGGCACGTGACTTGGCTGAAAACCTAGGCATTGAGCTCATTGGCCGAAGCCGCAAACAGCGCATCGTGATTGGGCGCGATTATGTCACGGAGTGCTTGGTGGTAAACGGGCAAAAATTCCGCTATCGCCAAATCGAGAACAGTTTCACTCAACCTAACGCGCAGGTGTGTGAAAAAATGTTGGAATGGGCAATTCAGCAAGCGGAACCGCTGTCAGGCGACTTGCTGGAACTCTACTGTGGCTTGGGCACCTTCACCATCCCACTGTCGTATCAGTTTGACCGCGTTCTAGCGACTGAAATTTCCAAAACCTCCGTGCGAGCGGCTGAACACAATTTAGGTCTCAACGGCATCGAGAATGTTGTGATCGGCCGCATGTCGGCGGAAGACTTTAGCGTTGGTTGGCGCACCGGCGAAGGTCGACGCATAAAAGAATATCAACTCGACCGCTATCAATTCTCGACCGTCTTTGTTGACCCGCCGCGCAGCGGGCTCGACGACGACACCGTTGAACTCGTGCGCGAATTCGACCATATCCTGTACATTTCGTGCAATCCGGAAACGCTTTTGGCCAACATTCAAGCGTTACAGTCAACGCACGAGGTCAAGCGAATGGCGTTGTTTGACCAGTTCCCGTATTCACACCATCGTGAAGCCGGTGCTCTATTGACGAGACGCCCAGGCTGATCATCCAATAACTCGCCACGCTCGTATGCATCAGGACATAAATTAAGGGGCAAAAGGACGCATGCGCGTATTGGTCGGCATATTGGCCGCAGGGTTGGCGGGTTGTGCGCAACACAGCGTATCAACCATGAGTGACTCGGTGGACAGCACAAACAAAATACGAGTCGGCTACGAACAAACCGAAGCCATACGTTTCAGTCCCGATGACTGGCCACAAGACTTATATGGCGACCTGTACATACCCGATTATGAGGGTTTAAAACCCGCCGTGTTACTGGTGCACGGTGGAGGCTGGGAGGCGCGTTCGCGCCAGGACATGAACGCCCAAGCACGCCGGGCGGCCCGGCAAGGCTTTGTGGTGCTGAATATAGACTACCGCTTCGCGCCCGAATTCCCTTTCCCTGCATCGCTACATGACACCCAGATCGCCATGCACTGGCTGCATGATCAGGCGGATACGCTGCGCATCGACCCGACGCGAATCAGCGCCATCGGCTTTTCCTCCGGTGCCCATTTAGTAAGCCTAATGGCTAATGTGGCCGGTCAAGGCGGCGAACTTGATAGGCCCTACGGCGGGTTAACTACGCGGCCCCATGGCGTAATCATTGGCGGCGCGCCATTGGACTTGTTGAAGTTTTCCGGAGGGCGCCTGGTGGAACAATATCTTGGTGGAACGCCCCTAGATATTCCCGAGCAATATGCCTTAGCGTCTCCACAGTGGCATCTGCACGACAACGCCCCACCGCATTTTCTGTATCATGGCCGCAACGACAATTTAGTGCCCGTTGAGCACAGCCTGGATTATGCTGCCGCATTAGCCAGCCGCAACATCGAACACGAAGTCTATCTCATGCGCTGGCGCGGTCATGCGACGGCATTTATTACGGCACAGCGGGCAATTGACAAAGGCTTGGCGTTTTTGCGCCGCATACCCTGACCAGCATGGCTGGGGGATTCCGTGTAATCACTGTCCAAAACCGGCCCTATTGCATACAATAGCCGCTGTTTTTTTGCCGACACCTAACCATGACGACTGCTGCTTTGAACGATTCCGACACCCAAAACGATACCCAACCCTCCACCGCCGGACCACGCCGGGTGGTTAAGAAGTACGATACTGAATATACCTTGTTGGGTACGGCCCATGTTTCTAAAGCCAGCGCCGACGAAGTGCGTGCCTTAATTCGTTCCGGTGCCTTTGATGCCGTTGCCGTTGAGCTTTGCCCGGCGCGCTTGCAAGCCATGAAAGACCCGGATCAACTCAGCAAGTTGGACTTGTTTCAGGTGATCAAACAAGGCAAAGCAGGCATGGTTGCCGCCAATCTTGCCATGGGTGCGTTTCAACAGCGAGTGGCTGACGAGTCGGGGATTGCACCCGGCGAAGAAATGAAAGCAGCACTGGAAGAAGCCGCTAACGCTGGACTTCCCATCATGGCTATCGACCGTGACATTGGCATCACCTTACGACGCATTTATCGTGGGGTGCCGTGGTGGCAACGCTCACAACTCATTGCCGGTATTGTCGGCAGTCTGGTGTCAAAAGAAAAAGTGTCAGCGGAAGATGTCGAAAAGCTGAAAGAAGGCGATGTACTGCAAGCCACGTTTGCCGAATTTGCGGAAGAATCGGAAGCGCTGTATCAAGCCCTGATCACCGAACGCGACCATTACATGGCGCTGCGCTTGGCGGAAGAAAATGGCAACAGTCGCTATAAAAACGTCTTGGTGGTGATCGGCGCAGGTCATTTGGCTGGCTTAGAAGTCAATATAAACAGTCACTTACCAACCAAACCGAAAGAACAACGTGAAATATTAGAAACCGTCCAACCGGGTAGCCAATGGTTAAAGTACTTACCATGGCTCATCGCAGCCCTGATCCTTACCGGCTTTGCGATTGGGTTCAGTCGTGGTCCTGAGCTGGGCCTGCGTTTGATCACCGAGTGGATTTTGATCAATGGCAGCCTAACGGCCATAGGCATTATGATCGCCCGTGGACACCCGTTGACCATCATTGCAGGCTTTTTAGCGGCGCCCTTCACTTCGTTGAACCCAACCATTGGCGCAGGCTTTGTGGCCGCTGCGGTTGAACTGTATGCACGTAAGCCTACGGTGGGTGACTTCGCCCATCTGCGGGACGATGTGAGTTCAGTGTGGGGTTGGTGGCGCAACCGGGTGTCACGGACATTGTTGGTGTTCTTTTTCGCCACCCTGGGTTCCGCAGCCGCAACCTACATCGGCGGCTTCCGTATTTTTGGCCAACTCACCGGCGGCTAGAGGTTTATCTCATGAGCTTTCATCCCGAACTCATTCTGTTGGCCTTGGCTCCGGTGTTCTTTTTGTTCATTGGTATCGAATGGGTTTGGCTGCGCCAACACCCTGAGCTGGAAAATGCACAATACGGCTTGAAAGATACGTTGTCGAACGCCACGCTGGCCGCTATGCACCAAGGCGGTGAATTATTGGCCGCCGGGTTGATTGTTTGGGTCTATACCCGCTTTTTTGATTGGCGTCTGTTCGACCTGCCGATCAATGGCTGGAGCTTATTGGGCGCTTTTATTCTACAAGACTTCCTTTACTACTGGTTTCACCGTAGTAGCCACCAAATCCGCTGGCTGTGGGCGGCGCATGTAGTGCATCATTCATCGGAACACCTGAATTTCTCGACCGCCTTTCGGCAGAGCTTGATGTACCCCATAGCCGGTATGTGGGTATTCTGGCTCCCCATGGCCATCGTAGGTTTTCCGCCCGAGATCATCATTATGGTGGTGTTACTGAATCTGGCGTACCAATTCTTTGTGCATACGCAAATAGTAAAGCGGCTGGGCCTACTGGAAGCCATTCTGAACACACCCTCGCATCATCGGGTACATCATGCCCGCAACGCTGAATACATAGACCGTAACTACGCCGGTGTGCTTATCATTTGGGACAAACTGTTTGGCACCTTCGTGCCTGAAAACGACGCAAACCCCTGTGTGTATGGCATCACCAAACCCATTCACACCCACAACCCCATTACCCTCACCTTCCACGAATGGCGTGACATGCTGCGTGATGCGCGCGCGCCGCATAAAACCTGGCGGAATCGTCTGCGCCACCTCATCCGCCGTCCAGACTGGACGCCCAACTCAGACTGACTGTGCACATAAGTTTGCACGGGAAGAGCATTTGCAAAATTCGACAACTTCGTCATCAAGATGATACAGGCTAAGCTGTGACGTTCTGTTTAATAACCAAAAAAATTCTACGCAGACACCGACTTATGCTGACCTATACATCCTATTTAAACATCGACGAACTGTTGAATTTACAACAGCCGGTGTCCAAACCGGTTGAACATGATGAAACCTTGTTCATCATCATTCATCAAACCTACGAACTGTGGTTTAAGCAATTACTGCACGAAATCGACTTCGTTCAGCGGTCACTGGCTAAAGGTGACACATCACGCGCCGCCCATACATTGAAACGCATCTTGAAGATCATGAAAACCTTGGTGGGCCAAGTGGATATACTGGAAACCATGACGCCATTGGAGTTTGCCAGCTTCCGTACCTTTTTGGCCTCGTCCAGCGGTTTTCAAAGTTACCAATTTCGCGCCTTTGAATTTGCCTTGGGTTACAAACGTCTGGAACCCCTGAAACACCAACCCGAAGACAGTCCGGCCACTGAACTGCTCAAACACTACCTGTTACAACCCAGCCTTTGGCAGCAATTTCTCATGCTGTTGGCGCAACGCAACTACGCCATTCCCGAAACTGTCTTAGCGGTGACAGAAACCGCAACCGAACCGAATGAAGACATACAAGCGGTGTTGTTGGAGGTTTATCGAAACATCCCGGACTTGACCTTGATCATGGAGCTGCTCGTCGATCTCGACGAAGGCTTACAGGAATGGCGGTATCGCCATGTGCAAATGGTTCGCCGCACCATAGGTAGCAAAATGGGTACGGGGGGAAGCGACGGCGTAGGTTATTTACAAACCACCTTGTTCAAACCGGTATTCCCGGATTTATGGGCCATTCGCGCACAGTTTTAACGGAGCATGATGATGAACAAAGACACTATGGATTGGTCGGATACCGCACGCCACCTGCAACAACATTATCAAACCTTCAACGTCAGTGACCGAATACTGCTTACCGGGCATTCCCACCAAGCCTGGCCAGACGTGGCGCGTGAAGGTCAACTACTGGCGTTCGAGCACGCAGCACTGCATGTGGATGACAAATGGCAGCACGCCTTTATTCAAGCGGAACAGGTACGGAAAGGCTTTGCTGAACGGCTGGGTGACTCCCGTGGTGAATATGTACTGGGTCAAAACACGCAAGAATTGCTCGTGCGGTGGTTGTCAGCTCTGCCTTTGATCAGCAAACCACACATAGTGACCACCGATGGTGAATTCCATTCCATGCGACGCCTGTTGGCGCGTTTGAACGAAACCGACATTACTGTGACTCGGGTCGCAACGGAACCCGTGGATACACTCGCCGAGCGTTTATGGCATGCCTGCACAGAGCAAACCGCAGCGCTATTGTGTTCCATGGTTTTATTCCAAACCGGGCAGATTGTGCCACACCTTAACGCCTTGGCGGAGCGCTGTGCCGAACGTGAGCTGCCACTGCTGTTGGACGCTTACCATCTGGTCAACGCCCTGCCCTTTACCATGGACGAAGCGTTACCCGACAGTACGTTTATCGTGGGTGGTGGCTATAAATACTGCCAACTTGGCGAAGGTAATTGCTTTCTGCGAGTACCGAAGAACTGTAACTGGCGGCCTCTGGTGACTGGCTGGTACGCCGAATTTGCCCATCTGAGCGCGGCACCCGGCAACTCCGTCCCTTACGGCACAGGTCGCTGGGCTTTTGAAGGTTCAACGTACGACCCTACCAGCCATTATCGCGCCGCACGCGTTTGGCAGTTCTTCGCTGAACAACAACTCGACGTAGCGAAATTGCGATCGATCAATACAGCTCAATTGAGTTTTTTACGTGCCCAATTAGCGCAATATCGCTGGCCTCAAGATGTCCTTCTGCCAACGGAACCCTTGACGGCACTGGGTGGGTTTCTGGTCATCAAAACCCCGCAAGCGGAAGACTGGGTACACAGGCTTCGTGCACAAGGTATCTGGTGTGACAGTCGAGGCGATAGCTTGCGCCTTGGTCCAGCGCCCTACGTCACGGAAACACAATTACAGAGCGCCGCCGAAGGTTTGCACCGGGTAGCTAATTCGTCCTAAATAAAGAGCGCTATAAGGCACTGAATACATATACTCCATAGCCCAGTATCAGTGCTAACCCTTCCCAGCGCGTCAACCGTTTTCCGGTGTACAGAAAGACCAACACCAACAACGCACTGCCCAGCATGACCCATTGGTCAATGTGTAAAATGCGCTCGGGCACCGGCAAAGGCTGCAGCAAGGCCGAAACACCCAAAATACCTAAGGCGTTAAAAATATTGCTGCCCAACACGTTACCGATCGCTACATCGGCCTGCCGACGTATGGCCGCTAACACTGAAATGGATAACTCCGGCAACGATGTGCCAACCGCCACCAAGGTCAAGCCAATGACCGCTTCCGAGATGCCAATGGATTCTGCGATACCGATGGCGCCATATAAAAAAACACGCGACCCAACCACCAATAAGGCCAAACCTAAGATTACGGATGCGACCGTCCACAGCATGGATACGGGTATCGCCGTTACCGCTTCACTTTCTGCCTTATGCACCTCCGCTGAAGGCACTGTCTCATCACGTTCGGTAACATAAGCCCAAATCAAATAGGCCAGCAATGCGGCCAGCAACAGCGCGGCGTCTAAACGCACCAAGCCCTGCCCACCAATCAATATCATGCACAGAACCGTCGCGATGATCATCATCACGCCGTCACGCCGCAAGACCAAAGGCTTAACGTTCATGGGTGAAATTAACGCACAAATACCCAAAATCAATAAGATGTTGCCAATATTACTGCCGACCACATTACCTACTGCAATGTCCGGTTGACCGTTTATGGCCGCATCGACCGACACCGCCAACTCCGGCGCAGAGGTGCCAAATCCTACGATGATCAAGCCACTGAGCAACGGCGAAACACCCAATCGTTTGGCCGCCGCCAATGCGCCACGAATCAACAACTCACCCCCACCGGTCAGCAGCAAGACGCCCAATATTATGGTTACGATGTACAAGCTCATGGTTCAACTCCTTAAATGTGTGGACCAAACGCAACGATTGCCGGGGGAGCCATCTTGATCTTTGATCCATCGAAAGTACATACGACCTATAAAATATTAAGCGTGCCGACAACCACAGATTTTGAGCACTGTTCTGGCTTTCGTTCAGTAATCTCTTATAATGACCTGCGCGGACAGTCAGGAGTGGCTCATGAAAGAGCGGGCACAGCATTTATTGAGTATGGTCGAACGTGATATCGCGGCGAATCGACTGATTCTTCCTTCGTTACCCGAAGTCGCTATGCGGGTACGCGAACTCACGGCCGACCCGGACTGTAAGGTCCATGTACTCGAACATGAAGTTGCCAAAGATGCCGCCATTGCCGCGCGCTTACTAAAAGTCGCCAACAGCTCTGCTTTGTTACGCGGCAGCCCGCTCACCTCGCTCCGCCAAGCCATAACCAGCCTTGGCTTTAATTTGGTGCGCTCCCTCGTCACGCAATTAGCGATTCTGCAAACCATGCAATCAAGCAGCGATAAAGATCGCCTGCGCGGTTTTGTGGCTGGTGGCCTGCGCATCAGTGCCTTATGTCATACGCTGGCTGGACAACACGCGCAACTAGACCCTGAACTGGCTGCCCTGGGCGGATTACTGCATGATATTGGTAAACTGCCACTGCGTGACTTTCTGGAGCGTCAGGCGGAGCTATCGCCTACCGAACGGATGCAATTTGAACAAATTTTGCACCCACAAGTGGGTGCCATCATGCTGCGGCGCTGGCAGATGACCGATGACTTGGTGCGCATGGCGCGCGAACATGAACGGATTATGCGCGAAACCGGGGAAGAAACGCCGGACTATGTGGACGTGGTGATCGCCGCAAACTTGCTGCATTACGGCACCGAAAAAGGTCGCTATGCGCAGTATGCGGACGCCACCGTCCCAGCCTTAATTAAATGCACTAACGGCGCATTAAGTGCGGAAGCACAGCAAAGCACGGAAGAACGCATGGAATTGGCACTGGCGCTAATCAGCGCCTAATGCCCCCACTGTTTGAACTAATCCCGGTGTTTAATCAACCAACAACCATGGATTTTCTGGTTGCGTTCAAAGTCTGCTGGAATGGACTTCTGTCGATAGTCTTGCACGTCATAGTCCGCCATTATCTCGTCGTCCATTTTGAACTTACGGAAATTGTTGGAAAACACCAGCGTTCCGCCCGGCACTAAGACCTTCATGGCGTTGTGAATTAACTGTTGATGATCACGTTGCACATCGAAGTGGTCACGCATGCGTTTCGAGTTACTGAACGTTGGCGGGTCGAGAAAGATCAGATCGTATTTACTCTGCGCGTCAGCCAGCCATTCCACCACATCCGCCTGAATAAAGTTATATCGGGCCGGTTGCAATCTATTCAAGCGAAAGTTTTCCTTAGCCCATTCTAAATAGGTGTTCGATAAATCCACGCTGTCGACCCGAGAAGCACCGCCTAATGCGGCATGCACACTGGCTGCGCCGGTGTAGCAAAAGAGGTTCAGTACCACTTTGTTTTTCGCCTGTTGTTGCAACCACCAACGCATAGACCGATGATCCAGAAACAACCCGGTGTCCAGATAATCGGTCAGATTGATGATGAAGCGTGCGCCGTGCTCGAACACAATTTGATCATTACCCGTGCTGCGCTGGTCGTCCTGCTTTTCGTATTGGCTGCTGCCTTTCTGCTGCTTGCGTTGTTTCAGCACCACCTGATCGGCCGGTATATTCAACACTTCGGGCAACGTCATCAAAGCCGAGTTCAAACGCTTTTGCGCAATGGTCGGGTCGATATCTTTCGGCGGCGCGTATTCCTGCACGTGCAGCCAGTCACCGTAACGGTCAACGGCAATAGAATATTCGGGAATATCGGCATCGTACACGCGGTATGCATTGGTGATGCCGCTTTTAATGAAGGGCTTGAGCTTGCGCAGATTTTTGGTGATGCGGTTTGCCAAGTCTTCGGCCAGCACTTTAGCGGGCCGTTCTTTCTGCGCCAACGAATCAAAGCGGAACAGTTTACAGTCCAAGTCGCCATTCATCAGACGATATTCTTTACTGTAATAGAGGTTCGACAGCGTGATAGGCACGTCCGCCTGGGTAAAAATAGCACCCCGAAAAACATCCGAGAGCGAACTCATGAAGGCACCAAGTGCCTCGTACAACGGCTTCAGTTCAGCCACCGAACTCAGGCGTTCACCGTACGGCGGGTTACACACCACCAAACCGGCATCTGTCGGTGCTGCACCGGGCATACTGGCGATATCACAATGACTCCAGCGCGCTTCCGGCAAACCGATAGAACGCCAGTGCCGACGCGCCAAATTGAACATATCGGTATCGGCATCGTTACCCCAAAACTCAAAGCGCTTTGTGTTCTTCAACTTTTCGTCGCGGCGCTCTTCGGCTTCCGCTACGACGCTGTCCCATAGGGCTTGGTCGTGACCGAGCCAGCGCCGTGCCAAGTTGTCCTGGCGCAGTAAGCCGGGCGCCCAGTCAAAGGCCATTAACGCGCCTTCAATCAATAAAGTGCCTGACCCACACATGGGGTCAACCAACTGCACCGCGGCTTTATCACTGGCCACCAGCTCAGGCCAGCCAGCCCGAATGAGCACCGCTGCACCCAGATTTTCCCGCAACGGCGCTTTCGCACCCGGCTGGCGATAACCACGATGATGCAAGCTTTGCGCATTGATTTCGATGCCGACCGTACCCAAACCCTTATGCAGATTAACCACTATGTTGATGTCAGGGTCATCGCTCACGCTGGGGCGCACACCGTGCGAAGCCATGAAAAAATCGACAATTTGATCTTTTACCCACTGAGCGCCGAACTGGGTATTGCGTAAATCCTCGGTACGACCCGAAAACCGGACCTTAAGCGTACCGTTAGGGTGCATATGGTCGGCCCAAGCAACACCTTGGATAAGGTCACGTAACTCATCCTGATTCGCCGCTTTACCGGCAGCCACTTGCAGGGTTACACGAGACGCCAAACGACTCCACAGCACCACCTCATAACCAAAGTTTAAAGAACCTGTGGCCTGAACGCCGGCATGCCCGATTTTTACATCGCGTGCACCCAAAGACGTTAGCTCGTCGGCTAATAAAGGTTCAATGAAGGTGGGACAAGCAATGAACCAGGATAAATCAGCGGTGTTGTTTAGATGCATTTCGTATGTAAACCAGTTTTTTAGAAAAAAGCGCTATAAAAAATAACGAGACAAAGTTGGCACGAATTTTAAAGCTTCGACAAATCAGTCGGTTACAGCTTGATGAAGTTTTTAGATGTTATTCGCCTAAAAAGAACGCTTCTTAGACCGCAATAGCATTCGACACTTACCCCAAGCCTGCCGTAAAAATGAACCTAGCTTGTGGCATTGCAGTCGCCACCAGCCCTCTATGAACCCTCGCTCAACATCTGGCATCGGGTTCTTCTCACGTGTCGCGGTACCCCAGTGGTGCCCATTAAGGAAAGGAGTATAGCAGGAACATTGCGTATTTCCGCTCAGATTGAGCAGTTCCCTGAACATCTTCGACAAGCATGAGGTCGACTTTTATGAAAAGACAGAAACGTGATCGTAACGATAGAGCTTATCAGCGTGGATATCTGGCAGGCTTGGAGGGGCGATCAAAGTCGTTATGTCCAAAGCAGGATGGTGCGGAGCACCAGGAATGGATGAACGGATGGCGTGAAGGCCGTGACGATATGTGGAACGGTTTCCAAGGTGCCAGTGCCGTACATAAACTGAACAGAGTCGTATATCACCAAATTCATCAGGGTTAGTATTTTCCCCAAACCTCGCAGGCCGCATGACGCGGCCTGCTGCTGGTAACCTGCCTTTTCCCCTTATTAGAAAGTTTCTTTTATCCGTTCAGCGCTTCTTGTATGTCTTTTATCAAGCCTGGACCCCGATAGATAAAACCGGAATACACCTGCACCAAAGCCGCACCCACGTCTATTTTTGCGCGGGCACTGTCGCCATCCGTGATGCCACCTACCCCGATTACCGGCATGCTACCAGCCAGTGCACGGGTCAATACACTTAAGGCATGCGTGGCCGCGACCGCTAAGGGTTTACCGCTTAGCCCACCGGCTTCTTCTGCATACTCTACGCCATTCACGCCGGGCCGTTCGATGGTGGTGTTGGTAGCGATCGCACCATCAACCCCGGCTTGTTGCAGTGAAGCAGCCACCGAACGAATATCATCATCGCTCATATCGGGCGCAATTTTCACCAACACAGGAACCGTTTTCCCGTGTTCTTGCGACAGCCGCTCCCGCTCTGCCATCAGCGTTTGCAACAAGGCATCCAACATGGCACCAAATTGCAAAGCACGTAAACCCGGCGTGTTGGGCGAAGATAAATTCACCGTGATGTAATCGGCATGGGGATAAACTGCCCGCAAACAAATCAAATAGTCATCAGCAGCGTTCTCGACCGGCGTCACCGCATTTTTGCCAATATTGACGCCCACAATGCCCTTGAAGCGTCGCTTTTTCAGATTCGCCACCATGTGCTCAACACCCTTGTTGTTGAACCCCATACGGTTGATGATGGCCTGTGCGTCGGGCAAGCGGAACAGCCGGGGTAATGGATTTCCCGGCTGCGGCAATGGGGTAACGGTACCCACTTCAATATGGCCAAAACCGAGTGCACCCAAGGCATCAATGTAGTCGCCATTTTTGTCCAAACCGGCGGCTAAACCAACCTGATTGGGAAAACTCAAACCCAATAATTCAACGGGATGCGCTGGCACTTTAGGTGCCACCAAGGAGAGCAAACCCAGACGATTAAGCGCACCTAACGCATCCAAGCTAAGGTCGTGCGAAGTTTCTGGCGTCAGACTGAATAATAATGGCTGTAGAAGGTGGTACATGCGGGGCTCCCGTTTAGACTGCGCGGATTATAGCCTCTCGCATGGGCGTCGGTCACGAATGGCTCCAAAAAAACCTGTCTCCCCCTATGTAACAACAGAATCTCGTTTGATCAATCGGATTTCACGCTCTCCACACTCGTGCTAATCAAGCGCTGCAAATCCGGAATACAACTCCCACATTGTGTGCCGCATTTAAGTGCTTTACCCAAGGCGGCTACCGTGGTGAGTCCTTCGTGCTGGATGGCATGACGAATACGGTACTCGCCAACTTGATGGCAGCTACAAACCGTTGGGCCAGCGTCTTCTTGCCCGCCACTGCGCCCAGCCAGTAAATCGCGGCGGTCGGGTGCGCTGATCGTGTCGGCCTGTAAACAATTAGCCACCCAAGCAATGTCTGGCTGAGGCATGGTAGGGCCAAACCAAACCAAAGCTTCTATACGATTCCCCTGCCCCCATAACACACGCGTCATGCCATTCGTGGCGTCATCAAAACGTTGCAAAAGCTCGCCATAGGGCCATTCATCGCGCAGCCATGTTTCCAATGGTGCGTCGAGTGCAAGCGCACGTTCAGCGGCAAATTGATACACCGTGATTCCACCGACGGTACGCATTAGCCACGTATCCCAAGGCGGGTTTGGTAATGGCTGGCGGCACCATAACATGCCTTGTTGTTGCGGCTGCCAAACACGCGCCTGCACCACGGCATGCTTCAGTTCTGGCTGACCTGAAATGGGATCAATGGCGGTTGGAATTAAGGCACCGACCCGGCCATGACGACTGTTTTGATGAGTCCAGTGGATGGGCATGAATAGCTCACCACGGCGCTGTGTCGTGCTCAAGACAACGCGCGCTTTGAGTTCTCCCGTCGGTTGATCACCCAAGGTGGCTAAATTTAGCCAGCCATCGGGCGACACACCCAGGGCTTCGGCATCGTCTGGATGTACGCTGACGCGAGGTTCGGGTGCATGTTGGTCTAGCCGCTCAGCTAGACCGGTACGCGTCATGGTATGCCATTGGTCGCGCAGCCGCCCGGTATTCAACACAAAATGGCTTTGTTCGGGGTTGGCTTCCGCCACCGGGCGCCGGGGCACGATAGGAAATAACCGCGCCTTGCCTTCTGGGGTAAAAAATTGTCCATCGCCGAATAGCCGCGCGGTGCCCATGGGCGCTTTGGCGGTAATGGGCCATTGCATGGGCGCCATGGCATCGTATTCTGCGGTACTGATGTCGGCGTACAATGACAGGTCGAAATCTCGCGTGGCGTTATTTTCATAGGCGGATAATTGGGCGTGCTCACGGAATATATCGACCGGCTGCTGGTAGGGAAATGAGGCCCCAAAGCCCATAGCATGCGCGACTTGTGTGATGATCCACCAGTCATGTTGTGCTTCACCCAGCGGTTTGACCAGCGCGCGCTGACGGCTAATTCGGCGTTCGCTGTTGGTGACCGTGCCGTCTTTCTCGCTCCATCCAGTAGCGGGCAATCGGATATGTGCCATGTCTAGGGTATCAGTGTGTTGCATGCAATCGGACACGATCACGAGATCACACTGGGCCAAGGCAGCACGCACGCGATCGGCATCGGGCATGCTAACGACCGGATTGGTTGCCATGATCCAGATCGCTTTGATGCGCCCTTCACCCACCGCAGAGAATAGATCGGTGGCATTTAAACCCGCCTCTCGTGCCATGTTCGGCGCACGCCAGAAACGCTCGACACGATTGATGTCGTCGGGGTTATCCCAATTCATGTGCGCCGCTAGTTGATTGGCTAAGCCACCTACTTCACGCCCTCCCATGGCGTTCGGTTGTCCAGTGATAGAAAATGGCGCAGCACCGGGCTTGCCTATGCGACCGGTAGCCAAATGCACATTGATGATGGATTGGGCTTTGTCGACACCACTGGTGGACTGATTGATGCCCATGGAATAGAAGGTCACCATGTTGGGCGTTTCCGCCGCCCATTCATAAAACTGCACAATATCCTGCACGGGCACCGCACAAGCTTGAGCAACAGCCGCCACACTGCCTGCGGTTTGTTGCGCGGTAGCCAGCGTTTCAGCAAAACCCTGGGTATGGCGTTTAATATACGCCGCATTCGTTATGCCGCGCTGGTGTAACCAGACCAACAGGCCGTTGAACAACACCGCATCCGTACCCGGACGAATGGCCAAATGCAGGTCGGCACTTTCTGCGGTAGCGGTTCGTCGCGGGTCTATCACCACCATTCGCTTATCGGGCGCACCGGCTTCTTGCGCAGCGGTCCGAGCCGCCATCATGCGTTGAAACAACACAGGATGGGTCCAAGCAGCATTAGAGCCGGTCAACACCAAGAGATCGGCGAGTTCCAAATCATCGTAATGCGCGGGCACAGTGTCACTGCCAAAGGCACGTTTTTGCGCGGCCACGGCCGACGACATGCACAAGCGTGAATTCGTATCGATGTTGCTACTACCAATAAAGCCTTTCATCAGCTTATTGGCCACGTAATAGTCTTCGGTTAACAGTTGGCCGGACACGTAAAAGGCGACACTGTCGGGGCCATGTTCTTTAATAACTTGGCGCAAGCCCGTCGCCACTTCATTAATCGCAGTAGACCAGTCGACGGTTTCGCCACGCACGCTGGGCTGCAGCAAGCGGGCTTGTGGGTCTAGGGTTTCATGTAAGGCAGAGCCCTTCACGCACAACCTGCCTCGATTCGCCGGATGCCGGGCACTGCCTTCTACCGCAATAACCTGTTGATCATGCACTAATGCGCTGACGCCACAACCGACGCCGCAATACGGGCATGTGGTGTCTACGCGTCGTTTCATGCCGCCTTACCTTGGCTGTTTTCTTCCGCCGCGGACTGTACGGGCAATAACCCAATTTCCAGAATGCCCCCGCGCAGCCGCACCGGCCAAACGGCCACTTGCACGGCTGAATCTTCCAAGCACACGCCAGTGCGTAAGGAAAAATGCTCTTTGTGCAACGGGGACGCGACAACAGGTTCGCCGCCGAGGTCGCCGACGATACCGCGTGCCAAAATATGCACGCCGGAAAACGGGCAATAATTGCTCAGGGCAAACAATTCTGTAGGCTCGCCCGGTAACCAAAAAATGGCGACGGAAGTGCTGCCTTCTTGTTGCGGTACCGCCGCACCGATGCCTGAGAATGCGACGAGGTCGTCGGCCTGTCCTACGGCAATCCAACCGGAATCGGTCGGTTTAGTTGTGCTTGGCGATGAATGCCGAGTCAGTGTCGTGGTCATGGTCATCTCCTTAAATAGCCTGCGCAGGTATGCGCTGTTGTTTTTCTTCAGGGGTGGCAGGTCGTGGTTGTCCGCGTTCGGGCACCATGACCACACAAGGATCATCCGCGGTGTCATTGATGTTCTGCCGGAACCGTTTCAATGCTTCAGGATTTTCCAGCGTGGTTTTCCACTCGCACTGATATTGCTCAACCACTCGCGCCATTTGCGCTTCCAGTTCTTCGCCTAAGTCCAGGGCATCATCAATCACCACCCGACGCAGATAGTCCAAGCCGCCATCCAAATTCTCTATCCAACGGGCGGTCCGTTGCAGCCGGTCGGCGGTGCGCGCATAAAAGATCAATACACGGTCGATATATTTGATCAGCGTTGCGGTATCCAGATCGGTAGCAAACAAGTCCGCATGACGCGGGCGCATCCCCCCATTCCCGGCCACATACAGATTCCAGCCATTCTCGGTGGCAATGACCCCGATATCTTTGCTCTGTGCTTCGGCACATTCGCGGGTACAACCGCTGACGCCAAACTTGATTTTGTGCGGTGCGCGCAAGCCTTTGTAGCGGTGCTCCAAGTCAATCGCAAGTTGCACGCTGTCCTGAACGCCGTAACGACACCAGGTACTGCCCACACAGCTTTTTACCGTACGCACCGATTTGCCGTACGCATGCCCGGTTTCAAACCCGGCATCGATCAGACGACGCCACACCTGAGGTAATTGATTGAGCGTGGCACCGAACAAATCAATGCGTTGACCACCGGTGATCTTGGTGTAAAGGTTAAAGTCACGGGCAATTTCACCGAGGGTAATGAGTCCTTGTGGCGTTATCTCACCACCGGCGATGCGCGGCACAATAGAGAAGGTGCCGTCTTTTTGCATATTGGCTAAAAAGGTGTCATTGGTGTCTTGCAGTGGGGTGTGTTCAGGTTTCAGCACGTAGTCATTCCAGACCGATGCCAATATAGAACCCACCGCAGGTTTACAGATGTCGCAGCCTAACCCTTGGCCGTAGCGCTGACGTAAATCAGCAAAGGTGGTAATGCCCTCAACGCGCACGATGTTTTCCAGATCCTGCCGTGAATAGGCAAAGTGCTCGCAGATATCCGTGCTGACTTCCACGCCACGCGCTTTCAATTCGTGGTCTACCACATCTTTCAGCATGGCGGCACAACCACCGCAGCCGGTAGCTGCTTTGGTGGATGCTTTGACGTCAGGCACTCCCGCCGCCCCGGCGTCAATGCAGCTCACAATGGCCCCTTTGCTCACGTTATGACAAGAGCAAATGGTTGCTGTGGCGGGTAAAGCATCCACCCCAAGAGCGGGTGCTCCGCCTTCTTGCTGCGGTAAAATTAAGGCTTCCGGCTGGGCCGGGAGTTCTAGGCCATTGAGGTAATACTGCAGCAGGGTATCGTAGTAGCTGTTGTCGCCAACCAACATGGCCCCCAACAATTGTTTTCCGTCTGCCGAGACGACCAGCTTGCGGTATTCTTGCTTAACCTGATCAAGATAACGGTATAATTTTGCACCTGGATGCTGAGTACCGTGGGCATCACCAATAGCACCTACATCAACACCCATCAGTTTGAGTTTGGTGCTCATGTCGGCACCGGTAAACACCCGTTCGCCTTGCGTTAAGGTATCGAGAGCCACCTTGGCCATTTGATAACCGGGGGCAACTAAACCGAAAATGCTCCGGTTCCATAAGGCCACTTCACCAATGGCTAGAATGTTCGCGTCGCTGGTACGGCAATGATCGTCGATCACTACCCCGCCGCGCTCTCCCATGGTCAAACCCGCTTGTCGAGCCAGTTCATCACGCGGCCGGATACCGGCAGAAAATACAATGAGGTCGGTTTCCAGCACTTTGTCGTCCTGGAATACCATGCGGTGTGCGCTGTCTATGCCATCTTCAATGCGCTGAGTGGCGCGGTCGGTCAACACCTGTACACCTAAATGTTCAATTTTTTCGCGCAGGACAACACCGCCTTCGGCGTCTACCTGCATGGGCATCAAGCGTGGGGCAAATTCCACCACGGCGGTTTCCAGCTCTAGTTCGCGCAGAGCATTCGCGGCTTCCAGCCCTAACAAACCACCCCCAACCACAACGCCAGTAGTGGCGGTTTTGGCGGCGGCACGAATGGCATCTAGATCATCCAGCGTACGGTACACAAAACAATTGGGGCGATCATGCCCCGGCATGGGTGGCACAAAAGGAAAGGAGCCGGTCGCTAGAACCACATGGTCATAGTGCAGGCTGCTACCGTCGCTCAATTGCAAGATTTGCGCGGTACGATCTATGGCGGTGACGGCAACGCCCAAAAGCAGATTAATGCCCCACTGGCTGTACTGGTCAACCGTACTCAAGGCCAGTGCTTCGGCATCACCGCTTTGAAAATATTCCGACAGGTGAACCCGATCATACGCAATGCGCTGCTCTTCTCCGATGACGGTGACCCGAAAACGGGTTAGATGTCCGCCTTCTGCAAATTGTTCAACCAGATGATGACCCACCATTCCGTTGCCAATCACCACTACGTGCGGTTGTTGTGTTTCTATTGTCATGGGATTGTCCTCTAGGCTGCTGCCGAATAGGGTTTTTGGGAGATAGCCTGTGGCTTGTTGTTGCGCTCAACATTGCCAGTACAATGCGCCGCACCGAATATCAGATGTTCACGCCATGCACGGATATCCACCTGCTGTTGAATAAGATCGTGGTAGAACCCACCATCCGAGATGTCGCCATACAACACGACACCGACCAGACGGCCTTCCTTTAAAAACAGTCGTTTGTAGTGCCGTTTAGGTAGGTCTTGCCACACTAGGGACTCTTGCGCAGGATCGATGTCACCGGCAGAATAGACAGGTACACCACTGACTTTTAGATGGGTCGCAACCACCGTACCCTCATAGCGGGCGTCACACGCAATATGATCACGATTCGCGACCAACACCCGCGCTAATACGGCCGCTTGCTCATACAACGGACCAACCAAGCCAAACTGTACGCCACGGTGTGACACACATTCTCCTAAGGCATAAATAGCGGGGTCGCTGGTGATCATCTGGTCATCGACTTCGATGCCATCCGCCACCGCCACACCGGCACGTTGGGCCAAATCGACATTGGGTTTTACGCCCATCGCAAACACGGCATGGGCTGCGTCCAACTGTTCGCCGGTTTGCAGAATCACGCCTTGCATGTCCTCTCTCTCATCCCGCGCTATTTCGGCCACAGTACTATTCAAATAAACGCGGATGCCGCGGCTGGTCAGCGCTTCGGCTAACCAGTCACCCGAAAGCGCATCGAGCTGCCGGTTCATCAACCACGCGCCGCGATGCACCAAGGCAACGTTAACGCCACGCCCGGCCAAACCAACCGCCGCTTCTATGCCTAACAGGCCGCCACCCACAACGATGACCGATGCATTGGCTGGCAGCGCCATTAAGCCTTCGGTATCTGCGGCGGTGCGGAAAGCCTGAATACCCTGGCCGTTAATGCCGGGCAATTCTGGTAACAATGCGGAGGAACCGGTACTGAGAATGAGACGGTCGTAAGGCAATAACCCGCCATCGGACAACCGCACCGTTTGCGCAGTACGATCAATGGCCATGACCCAGCCTTGCAACCATTGACAGTTAGGCAAATGCTGACTGTGGATCTGCTGGGGCGTTAATTCGGCCAACGTCCGTTTGCCAGCCAGAACATCCGATAAACCGATCCGGTTATAGCCGCCGACTGGTTCGCCGCTGATGATGGTGATACTGACATCTTGGCGCTTACGATGAGTCAATGGGTCATGCAATTCTTCCAATAAGCGTTGCGCCGCCATGCCATGCCCGACGATAACCCAATGTTCATGCGGGCTTATGGTATCGTCGCGGACATTACCTTCATGCGGCGACATGTCTTGAACAACTGTTTCGTTAGGCTTGACCATAGCGCACTCTATTTTCTTTGAACCAAAAAAAAGCGCTCGAACTCAACGACCCTAGGGTGTCAAGTTCGAGCGCCTTTGCTCATGTTAGTTGTTTATCGGTTTACCGCCTGTGGCAAACCCTTATGCTCATGACGGTTTCAAAGCAGAGTTTATGCCAACGTTGTTTGAATATTTATTTTTCCTTATTTATCAATAATATAGAAGCTGTTTAATAGCATTGGCATGCATCAAATGGCGTAGACATATGCACAGTAGGTGGGCACTCCGCACCATTCGGGTGCGTGATTTAATTGGGCGTTTGTGCTTCCAGCCAAGCCAATAATTGTTCGGCATCGGCTGCTTCCAACTCGAATCCCATGTCCTGTGCTCGTTGCTGCAATTGCGCCACACTCAATTGCTGCCCGCGCGGCAGCCGCTGCAATAGGTTCAACAATGCGCTACCTTCTATACCTTCTATATTTTGCTCACCCAGCAGCGACGCCAAAGCGTTTGGCATTGTGCCGGTTGAGAAAGCTACCGCCGGGCTCTGATTTGGCGACACTGGGGTACGTTCGGCCCAAAATCGCTGCCATGCATTGAGCGCCGAATCGACCACTTCTGCACCGACCGTATCGGGTACTGCTACCGGAGTGTCTTCACGCATTATCAGCGGTACGGCAAACCAGGTCAGCAAAGCAATCAAACCCAAACGCCATAGCCAACTGATCATCATCGAGTACTCCTATGCTCAATCCAAACGCTCAACCTAGGCGCTCTACCCGGTCGAACTTATTCTGATCGGTAAAATGAATGCGAAAACTGCCCTGGATGCCGTTTCGAGTAATGAAGGGCTGCAATATACGAATGGGAAAACTGACGCTACGGCCATCGTGCGAAACGGTATACACGTTTTTTGCCGTTCCGGCGTACATACGCTCAATGTCATCCGGTGAGATGTAAAAACTGACATCAATAGAGTGACTCATACTCAGCCAAAAACAACTCAGGTGATAGGTGACGCAAGTATCGCCGCCATTAACCGGTTAGGCAATGGCGGCGATGATCCTCATGACGAAGAATTTACGCCCATGAGTTGCATACGCTGGTGTTAAGTCGCTTGCGAGAGATCCAACAACTCCCGAATGGCCACACTGTACATGCTGAATTCCGGGTCGGTGGTGGCCAGAATTTCGCGCACAATGCGTAACCATCGATCAACCAACAAGCGATGCTTTTCACTCCATTCGGTAAGCAGTTCCGACAACGGCTGCTTGCCTTGAATGTTTAGCACGCTCTGCGTGAGACGCTGTTGTTGCCACTCCAGATCATCGCGCAGCGCTTCTCGGGCCATGGCTTGCCAATGGGTACCGACGGACAAATTATTTAGCTGCCCCGCGAACTGGTTCAGCGACAGTTTTTCACCCAAGGTAAAGAAGGCTTCGGCCACCTGATTCACGGGAACCGAGAGGTCATTGGCCACGCCAATGATGCCCAGCGCATGATATAGGTGATCGCACACCGCTACCTGTTGCGCCAACGCCAACTCGACCCCCGCGGCTTGATACTCCTTCACCGCGTCGGAAAAGTTCTGCCCCATTTCCCCATGTAAGAACTTCGGTATATCGGCGGCAAACTGTGCCACCGGTTCCTTATAACGTTTAACCACCGCGGCGACATCAAAGCTTAAACGGTTGGCTTTGATCAGCGCCCGTGTTGCCCGCCGCACCATACGAGCGCTGCGCGCCATCATACTCTGCTGTAATTGGCCGTTCACCTTATAGTCTAAGGCTTCAATGCGCGACCATAGCCCCTTCAGGTCAAAAATATCACGCGCGGCGATGTAGGCACGGGCAATGTCCAATTCACTTGCCCCTGTGCTCTCGCTCAGTCGGTGTACAAAATTGATACCCATGTGGTTGAACAAATCGTTAGCGACTTGAGTCGCCACGATTTCATTGCGCAGCCGATGGTTCTTGATGTGTTTGCCGAATTCTTTCACCAAACTGGCCGGAAACGCATGTTGCACTTCGTTGACCAAATACGGATCTTCACCCGCTTTTTGCTTGATTAAGGCTTCTTTCAAGTCGCCCTTGCTGTAGCTGATCAAGATCGACAGCTCAGGCAGCACCAAGCCTTTGCCGTTGGCTTTACGATCTGAAATCATTTCATCGTCGGGCAGATATTCCAATGACCGATTCAGTTTCCCGGCCGCTTCAAATGCATTGATCTGCCGGCGGTATTCTTCAATTCGATGGGCTGCCTCACGCGCCGCCAAACTGATCGCTTGCGTTTGTTTGTAGTTGTTCGCCAGTACTTGATCACCGACCTCTTCGGTCATCTTTAGCATCCATTGATTGCGATGCTTGCTGGTCAGATCACCACTTTTCACCAATTCATCCAACAGGATTTTGATGTTTACTTCGTGGTCCGAACAATCCACCCCACCGGCGTTATCGATAAAGTCCGTATAACAGCGTCCACCTTTCAAGCCGAACTCAACACGTGCTAACTGAGTGAAACCCAGGTTACCGCCCTCGCCAATAACTTTGCAGCGCAGATCTTTGGCATCGACCCGCAACGCATCGTTGGCCTTATCGCCAACATCCGCATGGCTTTCAGAGCTGGCTTTCGCATAGGTGCCGATTCCGCCATTCCACAGCAAATCCACCGGTGCTTTCAGAATATGACTGATCAATTCGGTTGGGGGCATCTGGTCTTTGTTGACCTGAAGAAGCTTCTTCACCTCCGGCGACAACTTAATGGACTTCGCGTTGCGGTTAAAAATGCCACCGCCTTTGGAAATCAATTTAGCGTCGTAGTCTTCCCAAGAGGAGCGTGGCAGATCAAACAAGCGTTGCCGTTCGGCAAACGATTTCGCCGCATCGGGATCCGGATCGAGGAAAATGTGCATGTGGTTAAAGGCAGCAACCAGCTTGACGCTTTGCGAACGCAGCAGACCGTTGCCGAAAACATCACCCGCCATATCACCGATACCCACCACGGTAATGGGCTCTTTTTGCACATTAATGCCCATCTCGCGGAAGTGACGTTGTACGCTTACCCATGCACCACGAGCGGTAATGCCCATTTTTTTGTGGTCGTAGCCGTTCGAGCCACCGGAAGCAAAGGCATCACCCAGCCAGAAATCGTATTTTCCAGCCACTTCATTGGCGATATCTGAGAAGGTCGCCGTTCCTTTGTCAGCCGCTACTACCAAATAGGTGTCATCAGGGTCGTGCCGCACCACATTCACCGGCGGAACGACTTCCCCTTGGACCAGATTGTCGGTGATGTCCAGCAAGCCTTGAATGAAGGTTTTGTAACAAGCGATACCTTCCTGCAGCATGGCATCGCGGTCACCGCTGGTTGGCAGTTGTTTTGCCACAAAGCCACCTTTGGCGCCCACCGGCACAATGACAGCGTTCTTCACCTGCTGCGCTTTAACCAAGCCCAACACCTCGGTGCGGAAATCCTCAATTCGGTCAGACCAGCGCAAACCGCCCCGCGCCACCTTACCGCCACGCAAGTGAACACCCTCTACCCGTGGCGAATAGACGAAAATCTCAAACTTCGGCCGGGGTAATGGCATATCGTTGATTTTGCTGGGGTCCAACTTAAAGCTGAGGTACGACTTACGCAGTTTCGGCCCTTCTTCTTGGTAGAAGTTGGTGCGCAAGGTCGCCAAGATTAATTCCATATATTTGCGCAGAATACGGTCTTCGTTCAGGTTTTGTACCAGTTCGAGGCCTTCTTCCATCTTAGCGACGTACTTTTCTTGCAGCTCTACGCGTTTCTTACGCACCGGATTAAAGCGCGCCGAAAACAGGAAGGTCAGGGTTTCCGTCATGCGAGTGTGTTGGATCAACGTATTGGCAATGTACTCCTGGCTGAAGCCAAAACGAATTTGCTTCATGTAGCGCGCATAGGCCCGCAGCATCGCTACTTCGCGCCAGGTGAGCTTAGAACCCAAGATCATTTGGTTGTAGAGATCGTTCTCGGCGCGGCCGTACCAGATGTTGATGAATGCATCGTTGAACACATCGCGCAAGCTGGCGGGGTCTAACTCAGGATTCGCTTCATAGAGCAGAGAGAAGTCGTACACGTAAACCACACGGCCATCGGTGCGATGTATCTCGTAAGGAATCTCTTCTACCACGCGCAAGCCTAAGTTTTCCAACACCGGCACCAAGTCCGACAACATCAGCTCGGTTTTTTCATGGAAAATCTTGAGCTTCAAGCTACTGCCAGACGGTTCCTGACTCAGATAAAAACTCAGCGTGAGCTGATTTTCAGGGTCGTTGAATAGGGACTCCATGCGTTGCACATCGGCCACGGCAACCCGTGCCGAGTAGGTTTCACGATAGGACGATGGAAAGGCATTCCGATAGGCGGCATGCAGCTCTACACCGCGCTCTTCACCCACCGTTTCGATCAATGATGCTTGCAGTTCATCGGTCCAGTTACGGGCTAAGGCGATGACCTGCTGTTCAACTTCCGCAACATTAATGCTGTGTTTGAGCGGTTCGGCCAATTTGAAGACATAACGAATGCGTGCCAGTACCGATTCACTCAAATAGTTAGTGAAATCGGACCCTTCGACATTCATGTGTTCCGCCAGCACATCATGAATCTGCATGCGGATTTCGGTATTGAAGATTTCCCGTGGTAAATAGACCAACGCGGTGACGAATTTGCCGTACACATCCTCACGTACAAACACGCGAATCTGCTTACGCTCCTGAATGGACAATACCGTGCGGGTCGTTGCCAGCAGCTCATCCACCGAAGATTGAATCAACTCATCACGCGGGAAAGTGTGCAGAATCTGCGCTAACTCTTTGTAGTTATGGCTGCGCTGGACAAAATTTGAAGCGGCTAGAACCGTATCAATCTTCTTCCGGATAATGGGAATTGAACGCGGCGAATCGTTGTACACCGATGAGGTATATAACCCCAAGAAGCGCCGTCCACCGATAACATTACCCTTTTCATCAAAACGGTGAATCACCACATAGTCGCTATATGCCGGGCGATGCACAGAGGCCCGAGAACCGGACTTGGCAAAACTGATGATCCGTGGATCCTTCACCGCCGCCGTCAATTGCGCACCCATTTCTTCTATGGGTTCTGCCTTTGCCATACGTGGCTTGCGGAACAGGCCGCGAGAGGAATCAGCAATGGGCTTGATCGCACCCTTCTCGACCTCAAATTCGTCATAACCTAAGAAGGTAAAGTGGTCATTGATCCACCAATCCACAAATACATTGGCTTCATCGATATCGGCTTTCGTGAACCCCGCCTTGGCCAAGTTCTTGAATTCATCTTGTGCCGCCTTGGCAGCGCTGGTGATGGCCTCAAAGTCGTCCACCACCATTTGCACGTCGGCAATAACGTTTTGCAATTCCCGTTCGATTTCCCGGCGCTGTTTGGCGTCCGAGCGATGATCTATTTCAAAATACATCATCAATTCATTATGGGCCGACGCGTCTTCCGATAAGGCTTGTAACTCGCCGGCTTTGGTCCGCGTGGAACAATAATTTGCGTGGAACAAATTATGAATATTCACCCCTAAGCGATTTAACGCCATCCGAACGGAATCCACCGTAAACGGAATATCACGCGTTAATATCACGACGGACGTATGTGAGCTCTGCCATTCATGCTCTTCGACATTGGGATTAAATACTTGCACCTTGGCGGAACTGCCATCCCATTTGTCGATATGTCGCCATAAACTGACCGTTAGACCAGCCAGATCGGTCATTTCATAGAACTGCAAATCCATCAATGACGCATGATCATATATGCAGTGAATAAAATGCGCTAATGGCGCTTTTTTATTATCCGGCACATGGGGTTGTAAGCGTTCAGTTAATTCTTTGATCAGGTTTTTTTGTGCAGTCGATCTGCTGGTAGCCATCGGGCAGTGGTCCTTGGTTGTTATAAAAATAAGACCTCTATAATTTAGCCTACTGATGAATATTCGCCAATGCCTGAACCCTATTTGTCGCAAATTTTGTTGTTATTGACGTAATCGCCAAAGAAGCGCTGCCTTCCATCTGTTTTCCAAGACGTTGCAGGGAAATCAACTGAACAATTGGATGAAAAATTGGGGTAAACACTCTACCGATCGGTTGATCGAACATTGACAGTACACAAAATTCCGGCAAAGAATGCCCCACGACTTTTTAGTACCCTATCATCATGAGCAGCAAACAACGTTTCCAAGAGCTTCAACACTACCTTTCCAGTCAAGTACTAGGGCAGACCGACCTCGTCGACGCGCTCCTGATCAGTTTACTCACGGACGGCCATCTCCTAATCGAGGGAACGCCCGGCTTAGCAAAAACTCGCGCGGTAAAAGCCCTGGCAAAGGGTATTCAAGCGGAGTTTCAACGCATTCAGTTTACCCCGGACCTGATTCCCAGCGATGTGACCGGTTCGGAAATTTACCGCCCTGACGTGCAACAATTCGAGTTTCAAAGCGGCCCTGTATTCGCCAATCTGGTTTTGGCGGACGAAATCAACCGTTCTCCGGCCAAGGTGCAATCCGCATTGTTGGAAGCGATGTCCGAGCGACAGGTCTCGATCGGTCGAACCACACGGGCTCTACCCGAGTTATTTATGGTTATTGCGACGCAAAACCCCTTAGAGCAGGAAGGCACCTATCCGCTGCCGGAAGCCCAATTAGACCGCTTTTTAATGTTGGTGAAGCTCGATTTTCCCGATGTCGAAACCGAACGGCAAATTTTGCGCCTGACGCGTGGCGGTGATGCCATTCGCCCGCCGACCGACTGGGTACCTCTTGCGCCCGCGGATGTGCTTTTAGCCAGAGAAGCGGTCAATGCGGTGCATGTGGCACCTGCCATAGAAGACTACTTGGTTCATCTGGCCGATGCTACACGCCGACCCGCGGCCTACGATGCTGAACTGGCGGAATGGCTGCAAACCGGTGTTAGCCCTCGTGCTACCATCGCGCTGGAACACGTCAGCCGGGCGTTGGCGTGGCTAAACGGCCAGGACTTTGTTTCACCTGATTTGGTGCGGCGTGCGCTGCCTTGGGTCTACCCACACCGGTTAACATTAAATTATCGTGCGTTGGCCAAGGGGCTATCCACGGACGATGTGATTGACCGGCTTTTGCACTGTGTTGCGGTTAGCTGACGATGTTGCAGGGCGTTTCCGTTTCACTGGCTGACCTTGCATCGCTGCGCGGTGCCGCAGCGCAGTCTTGGCGCGGTCTGGCACAGCAGTTGGGTGCGCACGAAAGCCGCCTGCTGGGTCAGGGCATGCACATGCGTGAAATTCGTCCCTATCAACCTGGGGATGACATTCGCCACATTCATTGGCGAGCCTCCGCGCGCGCTCAGGGTACGTATTCCAAGGTGTATGATGTGGAACATGAATTGCCGTGGATGTTGTTGATTGCCCTAACCCCGAGTATGTTTTTTGGCAGTCGAACCGCATTTAAATCCGTGCGTGCCCTGGATGCCGCAGCGCGCATAGCTTGGGCCCGCCATGCCCAGCATGATTCGGTCGGTAGCTTGCTGTTAACGGCGCAACAGCATCGCTGGCACGCACCGACACGCATGGCCTCCGGTCTTTTGCGGCAACTGGATGAATGGGCCAGTAGCAGTACACTGACCAGTGAACATCCATTATCGGTCGGACATTTTCGCCAGTGTATGGGCGAGCTGCCGCGCTACATTAAACGCCAGCAGGCAACTGTGGTCATTGCGGATTTCCTGCCACACTATCCATGGCGGGAATGGATTCAGGCCATGCAAGGTATTCCGACGACATTTTTGCAAATCACGGACGCGTTGGAGACATCCCTACCGAGCCAAGGCGTTTTTCCAGCGATGAGTGGTGGCCGGGTGCATTGGTTAACCGGCAGCGCGCAAGCGCAAGCAAGATACGGTGCCAGTCGACAGGCGTGGTTCCAACAATTGCGTGACCAGTTGGACCCACAACGCCATCGCTGGGTGACGCTGGACACGCAACAAGACCCCGACCACTGGCAATGGTTGATGCAGGATCAGTCGCATGACCGACGCTGAATTGTTGGCGCAACTCGCGCCACCCCTTGCACCCACTGCCCCATCATGGTGGCCTTTGGCCATGGGCTGGTGGGTGCTGATCTCCTTAATATTTTTACTGTTGGCCATCGGCTTATGGCGGCTGGGTACACGCTGGCCGTGGTGGCGTTGGCCCAAAGTCTGGCGTGCCAGAAAGCGCTTCTTGGCCGCCCTGCCCACGCCGCTCCAGCCCGGTCATGCACTGAACCAATGGATTCGCGTGTTGGGCCGCGAGGGAATGAACCTGCCCACGACGTTATCAACCCGAGAGTTTGTGCAAGCGCTGAATCAACACCGTGCAACACCCTTACCGGATGACTTAACGACGGTGATGGATGCGGCGTACCAACCTCGTCCTGATAACATGTCTTTGGCGACACCATTACCCCAATTGATGCGTACTTTATGCCATACCTGCCTGACCTTACATTCGCCTGGCCTTGGCTGATTGTTTTACTGCCCGTGATTTGGGCCGTACAACGCTGGGTGCCCAGTCAACCGCCCGCGGCGCTTTATGTGCCACACGCCTTGCTTTGGCGACGAGCGGCGCAACAGACTAGCCGATCTTCTTATGGTGTACGCAGACTATTGGGGTTAGTGGCTTGGACGGCGTTCGTGTTGGCGGTGATGCGCCCGACCCTCCCAGGCCCTAGCGTTGCGCAACCCTTAAGCGGACGGCAGATGATGTTGATCATCGATTTATCGCAAAGCATGAGCATTGCCGATATGACCCTTAATGACCGGCGCGCCAATCGACTGGATGTGCTGAAAACAGTCTTACGCGAGTTCATTGACCGCCGCACGGGCGATCAAATCGGCCTGACGGTCTTCGGCTCCGAAGCTTATCTGGTACTGCCGGTGTCACCGGATTTGCGTATGGTGCAAACCGTAGTACTGGACATGCACATTGGCATGGCAGGCGCACGCACCGCCATGGGGGATGGTTTAGGTATCGGTCTGGCGCACTTGATTGATAACCCGACTGAAGGTGATCGGACCGTCATTCTGTTGTCTGACGGCGCTCAAAATGAGGGCAACATCCAACCCGCCGACGCGGCACAATGGGCTGCGGACAACCAGATTAGGCTGTACACCATTGGTTTTGGGGCAACACTGTCCGGCACCGGTTTGTTCAACGATCTGCCGCGCGCCGCCACGGCAGATATCGACGAACCAACGCTTATTGCACTGGCCGAAGCCACGGGTGGTCAGTATTTTCGCGCCGAGTCCACCCAGCAGCTACAGGACATATACCGAACGATAGACCGTTTGGAACCCGCGTTAGGGGCGAGTCAATACCTGTCGCCACGTATTGAATTGTTCTATTGGCCAGCCGCATTTGGCCTAGTGTTGATGGCCATCAGCCAGCTCCTGTCACACGGAATACCGAGACCCACCACTGCAACCCCTTCGGCCGCGACGGAGAAGAAAACATGACGCTGTTACGTCCTGAGTGGTTGATCTTATGGCTACCGCTGGCCTTTCTGTTACTGCGCGAGCACAAACGATCACTGACCGGCTGGCAGGAATGGGTCGATGCTCCACTGCTGCAAGCCCTTACGCGGCAATCACCCGTTCCATGGCCGCGCCTGCAAACCTATGCGCCGTGGGCAGGACTTTTCACCTTAATCCTCGCCCTCGCTGGCCCGGCAACGGAGCGTGTGTTACCCACTTTCAGTCTCGAGCGTCCGGTGATCGTCGTATTGGATCAGTCCATCAGCATGGGCAGTACCGATATCGCCCCCAGTCGCCATGTGCGCGCCCAGCAGAAAGTTCAGGACTGGCTTCAGTTGCATCCCAGCCGCCCGGTAGGCTTAATCGTATATTCGGGCACCGCCCATGTTGTATCCCCGATCACCACCGATCAGCGCGCCATTTTAGGCTTTTTGCAACAAACGGATCCGTTCATCATGCCAGCCTTTGGTAGCCAACCCGTTGCGGCCATGAATTTGGCCCTGCAACTCTTGGGTGATGAGCCGGGGGATATTCTATGGTTCACCGATGACTTAACGCCCCAACAGGCGCAACGGCTTCCGAGCTTGAGCAGCGAACAACAACTGGGGATGATTGTGGTCGGGACCCGAGTTGGCGCGCCCATTAACCTGCCGAACGGCAACCGACTGCAATTGGATAACGGCGAATTGTTAATTCCCAGCGTCGATACGACAGCTATATCACAATGGGTGAACTCGCAACCGAATGCCCGCTGGGCGGCAGTATCCATTGATGATTACGATTTACAAAGCGTGCTGCCTGCGGTTTTCAATCCGTCCAGCGCATCGGCTGGAGAACGTCGCCAATGGCACGACTGGGGGCCTTGGCTGGTGTTGCTGGCTTTGCCGGGGCTAGCCCTTTGGTGGCGGCGCGGAGCCTTGTTTACCTTGTGCTTTGCGGTCGCGTTCATCACAGCACCGCAGGCCGAAGCACAAGGTTGGCGAGATTGGTTTCGTAATGCCGACGCGCAGGGGCTGGCACGCTTAAAAACAGACCCACAAGCCGCCTATGAACGCTTCCAAGACCCACAGTGGAAAGCCTACGCCGCGTTACAGGGCCAAGCGTACCCGGAGGCACAAGCGATACTCAACGCGGACGACACCGCCTTAGGGCACTATAACCGTGGGCATGCCTTGGTCAACCAAGGAGAATTTGAGGCTGCGCTCGCCGCGTTTGAAGCCGCACTCTCGGTACAATCAGATTTCGCCGAAGCCGAGCATAACCGCGCGCTGCTTGAGCAATTTTTACAGCAAGAACCGCCGCAAGACGAGCCGCCGCAAGATGAACCGCAGCAAAATGAGCCGCCTGAATCCGATTCCGATGCGTCCGAGCAGGACGAATCCAACACGGGCAATGATTCGTCCGACGGTGCTGACGGTGACCGCGGGACGAACGGCCAAACCGGCGAGAATACCGATTCCATTCCACCACGCAGCAGTGCTGACCCGGCGGACAGACCCAGCTCACCCGCGCAGACACCCGAATCACCCAGCCCGGGAGCCGAGCAAAATGTACCGTCGTCTGGCGAATTGCCCAGTGCATTGGACGAACAAATTAGGCGTCAACTGCCAACCCCGCAACAACCTTATCTGCAGCGTCGGTTCCGTTTCGAATACGAAATTGACCCGAATCAGTACGACTCAGGAGGTCCGTTGTGGTGAATGGATATCGACCTCTGCCTAGCCTAATGCTATGGCTGTTGTGCGTGACGCTGGCCTGGCTAACCAGCAGCGGACTTGCGCAGGCCCAAGCCCTCGCCAGCGTCAACAAAACAACGGTACTGGAAGGCGAAACCCTGGTATTGCGCGTGCGCACCCGTGCCGACGTACTGGAGTTGGATAGTCAACCGCTGCGGGCGGACTTTCGAATTTTGCGCCAAGCGCAAATGAGTTCATCGACGCTGTTTAACAATACACGGAATACCTTTATTGAATGGGAACTGGAGCTGGCACCTCGCCGCACCGGACAATTAGTGATACCGGCACTGGCTTTGGGCAATGAAAATACCCGCCCCATTCCCATTCAAGTCATCCCCATGACCAATGCGCAGCGTCGAGGTTTAGCGCAACAAGTGCGCATCGATGTCGCCATAGAAGACGATGATTTGTACGTGGGGGAAACGACCAAGGTTACGCTAACCTTATTTTATACCGTGAACGTTAATGGCACCTTTGCCGACATTCGACCGGAGGGCGCTGAATGGGAACCGGTGGGCGAACGACAAAATGGCATGCGCCGTTTGGATGATGGCAATGATTATCGCTACACCGCCTTTACCTATCTATACACCCCCACGCAACCCGGGAACCTCGTACTCCCCGAAATAGAATTCAACGGTCAAATTCGCCAAAGCTCTTGGGCGGCGGCACAAGTCATTTCCGGTTTGCGGAGCGCGCCCATCGACATCACGGCACGGGATATACCGGCGGAATTTCCCGCCGGGGCCATCTGGCTGCCCGCCACCGATGTGACCCTAACCGAGCAGTGGAGTGACCCTTCAACATCAGCCTCGGTAGGCGATCAGCAGGTGCGGACCACTTCACTGTTGGCGGTCGGTCCAGCGGCCCATCAATTGCCCAAAATGCAACAATCCGAGCCTCAGGGTAGCGCTTCGCGTTCAAGTGTCCGGATCTACCCGGAAGCGCCCATACTCGACGAAACAATAACCTCCGCCATGACCCGGCAAAGTACGCGCACCGAACGCCAAGCCCACTTATTTACGCAAAATGGCACCGTTACCTTGCCTGCTATTCGCGTGCCTTGGTGGGATGTCACCCGCGACGAATTGCGTTGGGCTAGCTTACCGGCACGTACCCTGACCATCAGTGGCGCGCCTGCTCCCGCTCTGCCAGGCGCTGCTGTGACGCCGCAAGTTGCGCCAGCCGAACCCAATGTGGCGCCGTCAGAGACAGAAACCGAGACTGGAACAACAGACATAAACTGGCGCTATTGGCTATTTTTGCTGTGTTCAGCGCTCATCGGCTTTGCCGTGTGGCGAGGCTTAAACCGCTCGACATCTTCGGAAACCGAAGCTGGACCGCACACCGTGAAGCCAACCAAGAAGGCACAGTTAAACACCACGCGCGGTGGCGAACAGAAGTCGGCGGGGTCTGAGTCGGTGTCGTTACAGAGTGCTCAACAACACGCATTGGCGCACAATTGGTCGCCTTTGCTGCGTACGCTCAACGGCGTATTCGCTGATTCCGGCTGGCCAGACTGTGCACAGGTAGCGCGCCATTGGGGTGTTCCGGAACAGGCCGATGACTTGGCCAAGGCGTTCATGGCCACACAAGCCTTGCTGTACGGTGCTACTGACGCCATCACCGATGATGACGCAAGCAAATTAAGCACCGAATGGCAAAGGTTGTTGGCGCGTTGGCCAAAGCGCCCTCGGCAGCACGAAGCTAAACCGTCGACTCCGCCCCAGCTTTACCCGCGATAATGGCCGCACGAGCAATACGGTTTAACGCCGCACTGGCGGCAACCATACCGAAAGTGGCCGTCACCGTCATCGCTGCGCCAAAACCACCGGCGCAATTCATTCGCGTTCCGCCTCCCAAGTGCTTGGTGGCACAGACGCTGCCATCGGGCTGGGGATACACCAAGGGCTCGTCGGAATACACGCATGGGACACTCATTGACTTGCCGCCTTTGGCATAGCCGTAACGTTTGCGCAGTTCGCTGCGCACGCGAGCCGCGAGAGGATCCTGAACCGCCTTCGCCAGATCCGCTTGGCGAATCCGTGTGGGATCGAGTTGCCCACCCGCACCCCCAGTCATCACAAACGGGATGCGCTGACGGCGGCAATACTGAATCAACTCGACTTTCACCCGCACACTGTCGATGGCATCCACCACAAACGTCATGTCTGCCAAGCCTTGATCTGCCACATTGTCTGCCGAGATGAAACACTGTTTGGCGTGCACCACGATGTCCGGATTAATATCACGGCAGCGGTCGGCTAAAACATCCACCTTAAACTGGCCCAACGTACTGCTCAAGGTGTGCGCTTGCCGATTGGTGTTGGACACACATACGTCGTCCAAATCAAACAGGGTGAGCGTTCCCACCCCGCTCCGTGCCAAGGCTTCCACCGTCCAGGAGCCGACGCCCCCAACACCGATCACCGCCACATGCGCCTGCCGGAACGCAGCCAAGGCCGCTTGCCCGTACAACCGTGCCACACCATCAAATCTGTCTTCGTAACCGAGCATTTTATCCGCATACCTTTTCTGCACACCCGGCGTGACTTTATGGATCGGCCAGTAACCGGGCGCAGGGTTGATTTGTTCAGTATCGAACGGCATGCTGCGGGTTTGCCAAATCTCAAGAGACCAAACCTGATGCACAGCACGCAAGAATCGAATTGGGCGGAGATGTTCGCACGAAGCGCCCCCCGACGGGAAGCCCACAGCATGAAATGGGCACGCTATGAAGGCCGCGACATTCTCCCCATGTGGGTTGCCGACATGGACATAAGCTCACCGGTCGAAATCACCGATGCGTTGCAAAGGCGCGTGAGCATGGGGCACTTTGGTTATGCGAAACCTTGGGACGGCGTTTTGGAAGCCATATGCGATTGGGTCGCCTATCGTCATCAGTGGACTATTCAACCGGAATGGATTGTTTGGCTACCGGGTGTGATTCAGGGCTTTCATGCCGCCCAGAAAATGTGGGGGCGTCCTGATCGTGCAACCGTGGTGCAGTCGCCTAACTACCCTCCGCTGCGCCGCGTGACGGAAAAGTATCAACACGCCGTGGTGCATGTAGGCTCTGCATTGTCGGGCAACCGCTGGCGCACTGACCAAGAACAATTGCATCACATCCTGCAGCAGGAAAAACCCAGCTTGTTGCACCTGTGCAACCCTTCTAATCCGGAGGGTGACATATGGACCGCGAAAGAGATGCTTAGATTGGCAGACATCTGTGCCGCACAAGGTATTCCGGTGTGTTCCGATGAAATTCATGCAGACCTGGTATTGGACCCCATGCCGCATTCGCCGGTGGGTGCACAACCGGGCTTGAACGAACAGAGCATTACCTTGATGGCGGCCAGCAAAACGTTCAACGTGGCTGGTTTGGCCTGTGCCTTTGCCATTGTGCCGAATACTCAGATACGGAAAACATTGCACCAGGTTTTGGCTTATGAAACCGGCGAAGTCAATGAGTTGGGCTTAGTCGCCACCGAGGCGGCTTTTCGCCATGGTCGAGCGTGGCATGGTGCTTTATTAGCGCACCTGAAAGACCAGCGAGATCAGTTGGCACAGCATCTGGAAGGCACCAGTATTCGCTACCATCCTGCACCCGCAACACATTTGGCCTGGCTGGACTGTCGTCAATGGGCCGTTGATCCGGCCGAACACTTTGAAGCGCACGGTTTAGGGTTGAGCGATGGAAAAGATTTTGGCAGCCCGGGGTTTATGCGCTTGAATTTTGCCTGTGGTACCGATTTGTTTCAGGAAGCCCTGCAGCGTTTGACCCAAGCGATAGCACAAGCTCCGCTTACATAAAGTCCATAATTTTCAGTGGAAACCCTAAGCGTGCCGGGTCAATGGCACGCAATATCTCTATGTCGTTCTCGTTGGCTAAATTAATGTCGCTAACTTCGGTAAATCGTTGATGTTTGGTGCTGTATATCGACCGCACAACGGGCTGCGCTTGTTGAATGCGGTTCGGTTCAACCACAATAGCCAACTGTTCGGAGTTGAGTTCAACCAGCGTGCCGACCGGGTAAATGCTCATCGCACGAATGAACTGGTAGACCAATTTACGATCAAGATGATAATCACTCCACTCCACCAATTTTTTCATTGCTACGGAAGGGGTCATGCCTTGGTGATACACCCGGTCTGCCGTGATCGCATCATATACATCACAAACCGCCGCAATACGGCCAAACAAACTGATGTCTTTTTCATTCAAGCCTAGCGGATACCCTGTGCCATCAAGGCGCTCATGATGCTGGGCGCAGACCATGATCACATCGGGATCGATCGCTAAGGTACGCAGATAGGCTTCACCGTAAGTTACATGGCGCTTCATTTCGTCCCATTCCAAGGCTTCCAATTTGCCGGGTTTATGTAACACGCTGTCGGGTACCTGAATCTTCCCCACATCGTGCAACATGCCGCCCACCGCCAGTTTGCGAATATCTTCATGACTGTAGCCCATGGACTTGCCCAGTATGCTCATCAAGATGCCAACGTTCAGGGAGTGCTCCATCAAATACGCATCTTTATCTCGTATCCGGGACATACAGGCCAGCGCGTTCTCATTGCGGTAGACCGATTGCACAATGTCTTCCGCGACGTTCTCCACTTCTTTGACATTAATTTCGGTGCCTGCCTTTACCTTTTCCATCACGTCATTGATCAGGTTCAAGGCTTCCGAATGTATTTCTGTGGCTTTACGACGTTCGTCTTCCAATGACGCGGAGGGAGAGGCAACACCCGATTGTTCTTGCTGGGCGATGATCCGCGACTTCACGCGTTCATCTACCGATGACTCTTTAGTATTCACGCTTGGCGGCTCTACATCCAACCCCTTGGCAGCATCAATGGTGACGTATAAGATGCCTCGGCGGCGGATTTTTTCGATGGTTTCCTGTTTTAATATCAGTCCTGACTTGGTCCGATTGGTATCGGGCACCCAGTCTGAGTTTTGTTCCGAAACGAACATGCCTACACGTAACTGACTGATCGGAATAACTTTGATCACGACATACTACTCATTGTTGGACGACCCGGTTGCAACACCCAAGTGTTCCGATGAACCACTTCCAAGTAGTATAGAACATTCTTATGGAACAGGGCTAAATGAATTTATGACCGATCTATCACCGGAACTTTTACACGCAACGGCCAACGCGGTCATGCCTTTCGGAAAGTTCAAAGGCCGCTACCTGATCGATTTACCCGAAGAGTACCTGCTATGGTTTGAACGCCAGGGCCTACCTTCCGGCATCTTAGGTCGTCAATTGGCCTTGGTGTTGATGCTCAAAATTGAAGGGCAAGAGGCGTTACTGCGCCCGATGATTCGGCGCTCAGGCACCTAACTGCCTATTGCACCCACCTCTTTTAACCGCTTCAAGGCGTAGCGCCCGGTTTTGGTCAGTGGATCTGCATGTCGGGTATAGTGCCGAAAAACCGTTTGTGCCGGGCCTACAGCACCCAATTCATCTAACGCAAACCCCAACACAAAATACCAATGTAGCGGCGGTTTGGGACGCTCCAGACATTGCTTCACACGCCGGACAACATCCGGGTAATCTTCGCTCAATAATCCCGCGTCCAACCACAATTGCACGGCATCCTGATCTTCTTGCCACGCCTGTAAGGCGGCCTGCGCTTTCGGATAGCGGCGCGCGGCTATGTCATACCAGGCACCCAGCAGTACGATGTCGCGTTTGTGACTCCAGGGCGTTAACGCCGTCAATCTCTTATTGAACATCCCCTCTTCCGGCAGAGTTTTTTGCAAACATAGCCCCAGTAATTCCGCAAATTCATGTTCCGGGTCGGCGTTAAGTGTTTCCCAACTTAGGTTACGTAACGACGTTAACGTATATTGAAAACGCTTGGGTGGCGGTTCACTTATGGAAGGCTCTGGGGTATGCGTCAATGGTTGAGGCGCAGGAACAGGGACGGATTCAATGTCCGCTACAGGTACTGTCTTGGGCGGCTCGGCAAGCTCATTTTTATCAGGCACATCGTCTTCTTGCAGCGTTTTACGGAAAGATTCGCGCTGGTTCAACAACGCATGAGCCAGCGGTATGTGGTAATTTCTGGAAGCGATACACATCAAATCACGTTGTGAAAGCCAGCCCTGTTTGACCAGAATATCGCCTAATTTTTGCTTTTGCCCATAAGCTTTTTGTAAGGACAACGCTTTTTTAAGTTGGGCTTGCGTGATCAATCCATGATCCAATAATACATCCCCTAAGCGTCGGTCGTTTCCGGAAGTCAGCATAGTGTGGTCTTTCTATTGTTGTTGTTTTTTTGATCGCTGTTACATTATCACCAGAAAACACCCAACTTGTCATGCTCCAATTCGCGTAAAACGGTTTCTAAACGTAACAAAGGAACATCGGCGGGAAACGGACGCCAATGACCTTGCTCACCGCGAAAAAATAACTGCCAGGGACCGCCTGACTCCGCGCCTTGCAACAAAGCTATGGGCAGCCTTATGCCCCGTGTGGGATACACCGGATGTGCCTGGACCTCGAACACTTCAATCACTCTACCGTCGAGGCGATAACGCACTTCACCCGGCCCACGGTACACAATAGGCACTACATCACGCAGGAAGTGCTGCATGCTACGATCCATCTGCCGATGTTCAAAATCGGTCGGTGGTGCGGTATTGCGTTTGCCGAATGAGTTCTGCATCTCTACAATCCGGCCCCCTGCCGGTGCTGCGCCTGCTACACTGTAATCGACGAGCGATAGGATATACAACTACGATGAAATTTGCTTCCGGACAACGATGGTTCTCACAAACCGAACCCGAACTCGGCTTAGGCATTATAGACTCGGTGCACAGTCGCCGCATCCAAATTCAATTTCCGGCCGTTGATGAAACGCGTACCTACGCCGAGGCTCAAGCGCCCTTACAACGTTATTGGCTAGAGGTCGGTGAACGCGTCACCACGGCGGATGGTCTCAGTGGCGTCATTTTGAGTACCGAATTGCATCAAGACCGCATCATGTACTTGCTGCAAGATGCCGAAGGTGCTGAACATGTGGTGCCAGAAATGCTGCTGGCGGCTGAACTGCGTCTCGACAGTGCCGATAAACGATTACTGGCCGGTCAGGTAGACCCGCTTCATTGGTACAGTTTACGCTACAAAGCACGTCTGCAATTCAGCGCCTACCAAGCACAGTCTATCCGTGGTTTGCTTGGTGGTAGGATTCAGTTAACACCGCACCAATACTATTTGGCGCAGGTGACCACCCAGGGAGATATTCCGCGCGTCCTGTTAAGCGACGAAGTTGGCTTGGGCAAGACCATCGAAGCTGGGCTGATTTTGCATAAGTTAGAGATCGACGGCCGAGTCCGCCGGACACTCATCACCGTACCGGATCATCTGTTGCACCAGTGGTTGGTTGAGTTGTTGCGCAAATTCAATATGCCGTTCAGCATTTTCGACACCTCGCGTATCAAGGCATTGTTGGAGGAAGACCCGGACAACAACCCCTTCGATCAAGCACAGCGCGTACTGGTTCCCGTGTCCTTGTGGCAAGATGGCAACGCCCTGACCATGGCAGCTAAATGCGATTGGGATCTTTTAATTGTTGATGAAGCACACCATTTGGGTTGGTCGGAAGACACACCCAGCTTGGAATATCAGGCCATTGAAACCCTGAGTGCCAGCACGCCCGGTCTCTTGCTGTTAACCGCAACACCTGAACAGCTGGGAGTAGAAAGCCACTTTGCGCGCTTGCGCCTGCTCGACCCACAACAATTTCATGACCTCGCCGAATACACCGCCAAACATGCACAACTGGAAACACTCAGTGACGCCTTGGCCGCGTGGTTAGATAACGATTTAGCCAGTGACCACTTGCACGCGTACTGCCAAGATACTTACAGCCAAACACTGTTAGCGGCGGCACAAGAAAGCGGCTCAGAGGCCGAGATACAGCGTTTGGTAGATCACCTGATTGATGTCCAGGGAACCGGCCGTATTCAATACCGCAATACCCGCGAGCGCATTGCGGGCTTTCCAGAGCGTAAGCTGCACGCTTATCCGCTGTCCTTACCCGACGATTACAACCCGGAAAACCCTTACCCGGAACGGGGTGTTTTGGCGTGGACAGAAGATGACCCACGCGTCGAGTGGCTGGTCGATCTGGCACAAAAAACCGGCGAAAAACTGTTGGTGATCTGCCACCACATGAAAACAGCATCCGGCTTAGAGGGCCACTTGCGACTGCGCGAAGGCCTTCGTACAGCCCAGTTCCACGAAGACATGACCCTTATCGAACGGGACCGGGCCGGAGCCTATTTTGCTGATCAAGAAGACGGCGCACAGATTTTAATCTGCTCGGAAATTGGCAGTGAAGGCCGAAACTTCCAGTTTGCCCACCATTTGGTTTGTTTTGACCTGCCGCACCACCCGGATTTGTTGGAACAGCGTATTGGACGGTTGGATCGCATCGGGCAAACACACACCATTGATATTCATGTGCCTTATTTCATCAACCATGTCAGCGCGCGCTGGTTTCAATGGTATGACGAAGGTTTACAGGCCTTTGAACGCACCTGCGCTGTCGGTCAAGCCGTGTTGAGCGAACGCCTACCCGCCGAGCCAGAACCTTCGCTGGACTACTTGATAGAGCTGACCCCGGAAGAGTTTGAGGATGAACTGACGGCTGTCATTGGCTTGGCTCTGGAACTGTCTGAGCGCCTTCGTGCGGGGAAAAATCGCCTCCTTGAATGGCACTCGTTCAATCGCGCCGAAGCACAGGACCTCATCGAACAGATTGTTGAATTTGAGAGTGTCGCATCGCCGGAAGCCTTTATGCTGGAAGCCTTGGAGAGTTTTGGCATCGACATAGAAGATGAGGGTCAAGGCATTTTCAGTCTCCAACCCAGTGCGAATATGCTGACGGACAGCCTGCCATTCATGGGCGACGAAGGCACGCGTGTCACCTTTCGGCGCTCGGTGGCGGTTTCCAGGGATGACATTCAGTTCATTACTTGGGAACACCCGATGGTGGACTTTGTCCTTGAAACGCTTGATGCCAACCATTTAGGCAGTGCGGGTGTTACCTTGATCAGCCAACCCGACCTGCCCAAAGGCACACTTTATTTATCGGCACACTTTGTTCCATTGTTGCAACACGCCAAAGCCACCGAAGCGCGGCGCTTTCTGTCCAGTGCCGCTTACTTGGTGGCTGTCAACCAGGAAGGCCAGAACACCACCGATTATTTTGCCGAAAAAGATCTGCGCGATTTACAGCAGCGCCTTAATAAGGGCACCATGCTCGACATCATCAAATCGCAGCAGACCTTGATCGCACAATTGCTCGGGCACGTTCGACAGCACGCGCTGGAGCCATTGAACCGGCTGAAGGATGAGGCCAACGTTGCATTGGTTACCCACTTCGCCGGTGAAATTGCTCGGTTAGAGGCACTGCAACAGCGCTCCGGGCAAGACCATGGTGCAGCGCTTGACGCGTTACGGCAGGATCAGCGCGCGTTGGAGCAAGCTATAGACCAAGCGGAACCGCATCTGGATGCTGTGCGATTGATTGTGAATTTCTAATCGAATCCTAAGGAATCAGCATGGGTGTAATTGAATGGGCTTCCCTAGCCCTTGTATGTTTTTTGGGTGCGGCTGCACCTGGGCCAAGTTTGGTCGTGATCGCTCGGATCGCCAACACCAGCGGTAGAACGCAAGGCTTGATCGGCGCGTGGGCACATGCGTTAGTGATCGGTTTTTATGCCATGCTCACCTTGGTCGTGTTTGCCAGTGCGCGGCTCTTGGGCGGTCCTTGGTTCTGGCTGATCGGGTTGGTTGGTCAACTGTGGCTTCTGTATCTCGGGTTAAGCATGTTGTGGGCATGGCGACCGGGCCACCAACAGACCGAAACTAAGAGTGTCGGCCCCAAAGCCACAGGCTGGTACCATGCTTTGGCCATCGGCTTGTTCAATCCCAAAACTTGGATTTTCTTCACCGCCATATTCAGCCCCTTTGTAGGACAGGTCGATAACCCTTGGCCGCTCGCCGGCTTGGCCATGGCGATTGATGGATTGTGGTATACCTTAGTGGTCTGGTTTTTAACCCGCGGGGTCGTCTCGACCTTTATGCGCCGGGTACAAAAGCCAATGGACATTACCATGGGCATTTTGTTGACCTTGCTGGCCTTCTGGGCCTTATTGCACTCCTTTACGCAAATGCCTTGGTAACTTTAAGAAGGGGAATTTCAGTTATGCAACAGTATGCTAATCACCTGGATACGCTGCGTGTCCGTTACCAAACTGCCCTGTCAGCTAATGGTTATGACCAAGTGATCATTAACGCCGGTCAACTGACCTACTATGCCGACGACGACCACGCACACCCATTTCACCCCTACCCCTTTGCCCAGCAATGGCTGCCCTACCGCTTGGTACCCAATACCTTTGTTGTCATCAGTTTGCACGACAAGCCGCGGTTAATATGGCCTGCGCAAGAGGATTTCTGGCATGTATCACCACAGGAACCGCAAGGTGAATGGACCGAGCATTGGCGAATCACGGGTGCAATGACCTTAAAAGACTGGCTCCCATCCTTGTCAGGTAATATTGCTTGGCTTGGTCCGGTACCTACGGAATTAAATCAGCTTGCGCCCCAAATAGCTGTGAACCCCAGCGGTATGAAAAGTACCCTCGCTTATCAGCGGGCGTACAAAACCCCGTATGAAGTACAGTGGCTTATTGAGGCGTCCGAGCGGGGTGTCGCGGGCCACCGGGCGGCCAAACAGGCGTTTTATGAAGGTCTTTCAGAACTCGAGATCTACCGCGCTTTCTTAACGGCCAGTGGACAACGGGAAATCGATGAACCGTATCCGGGCATTGTCGGCGTGAACGCGTCCGCTGCCGTGCTGCATTACGAGCACAAATCTCCGCGTCGTCCAGACAGTGCACGCACGCTATTGATTGATGCCGGGGCCCAAGCCAATGGTTATGCAAGTGACATTACCCGCACTTATACCACCAGCGATGGCTTGTTTGGAGCATTGTTAGCTGACATGGATGTTTTACAGCGCAACTTGGTGGCAGGCGCCACGGTGGGCACCGCGTTTCCGGAATTGCATACACGAGCGTTGCAGGGTGTGGCGGACATTCTGCGCCAGCACAAACTCTGTACGCTGTCTGTTGATGAACAAATGGCGAAGCGCATCCCTCAGGTATTCTATCCCCATGGGTTAGGCCATTTACTCGGACTTCAGGTACACGACCTCACCGGGCATCAAATTGATATTATGGGCACAGTGCAAAAACCCACTGAGGAAGCGCCTTTTCTGCGCCTCACCCGAACCCTAGAAACCGATATGGTACTCACCATCGAACCGGGGTTGTATTTCATTCCCATGCTGTTAAAACATATGACCGACACGCACCATCAGCACGGCTGTGACCTCACCCTAATAGAACAACTTATGCCCTTTGGTGGCATCCGCATCGAAGACAACATTTTGGTGACGGCGCAAGGGCCGCGCAACTTGACGCGAGAGGCCTTTGTGGATAGCGCTGGCTAATAGAGTGTTGGCTAGCCTAGGGGCTGTTTGGGGACGCCGTAAATACGCATCAGGCACGTGGTGCCTGACCCTTCGGGCTCCCTGCGGTCGTGCAAGTCCCTGTAGGCTCGACGACGCCATCCTTGGCGTCGAACGCCCCGGCACTAGCCCCTATGCCACCCAACACCCTTCCAGCACTTGACCACCCCGTTAAAGAAGCGGCTGGCGTCCCCAAACAGCCCCTAGGTCAACCTTACAACACCAAGGCATTGGCTATAGGAACGACTTCCCGTAAGACAACGGCGGCAAATCAAGGTGAGCTGCAATACTCTGGCCGATGTCGGCAAAGGTGCCTCGCTCGCCAATGTTTCCGCCTTCCAGGTCTGGCCCAAAGCAAATAACGGGGACATGCTCACGCGTATGATCTGTACCCGGCCATGTCGGGTCGCAGCCGTGGTCGGCAGTGATAAACACGCGATCGCCGGGCTGCAAGATCGCTTCAAGGCGCGGCAGCATGGCATCAAAGACTTCCAGTGCAGCCGCGTATCCCGAAACATCGCGGCGGTGACCATAATAACTGTCGAAATCGACGAAATTTGGAAAAATGATCGAGCGATCCGGTGCTGATTTTACAGCCTCCATGGTCGCCTCAAACAAAGCTTCATTACCGGTAGCCTTGATGGCCTGGGTGATGCCGTCATGGGCGTAGATATCGGCAATTTTACCAATGGAGATCACCTCACCACCGACTTCCTGCAATTGCTTTAGCACGGTTTTCCCAGGCGGTGGCACGGCAAGGTCACGGCGATTGCCGGTGCGTTTAAACGTATCCGGGGTTTCACCCAAAAAGGGACGCGCAATAACGCGACCGACATTCATCTGCCGCTCATCCAGCAATTCTCGCGCGGCCTGACAAAGATCCAACAGGCGCGTTAAACCAAAATGTTCTTCATGTGCGGCAATCTGAAACACGCTGTCTGCGGAGGTGTAGACAATGGGTTTACCGGTACGAATGTGCTCGTCACCAAGGGTCACCAAAATTTCGGTACCTGAGGCATGGCAATTACCGAGAAATCCCGACACGCCAGTACGCGCTTGCAACTCGTCTAAAAAATCCGCCGGAAAACTGTTTTCTTTCGCGGTGAAATAGTCCCATTCGAACAAAACGGGCACACCGGCCATTTCCCAATGCCCACTCGGAGTGTCCTTACCGCTACTCAATTCGCGCGCATAGCCATAGCGTGCGGATATCGGGCCGCTATAATCCAAACCCGCCGGGCGCTGCCCGGTGCTCCCCTCGGCCAATAGGCCCAACCCTTTGCGTTCTAAATTCGGTAGGGTCAACGGACCCGTTCGTCCTTTTTCCGCTTCTCCGGCCGCACAGGCCCGCGCAATACTGCCCAGTGTATTGGCCCCGACATCACCGAATTTCTCCGCATCGGCAGCGGCACCAACGCCGAAGGAATCCATCATCAATATGATTGCACGCCCCATAACCACTACCTCCTCTCACAGCATTAATTGGGCTCGATACACCGGTATACCACCGGCTGTGGCTCTGACACTGTAGCACCGATTTGAATGCTTTCCAGCAGTTGCCGCTTCGCCGCCTCGGCGTCGGCTTCTGTTCGCGCATGTATCATCGCCAGTGGGGTTTGTGTATCCACCGTATCGCCAAGTCGGACGAGTTCAGACAGTCCAACCGAATGGTCGATGGCATCTTCGGCACGCGTCCGACCACCACCGAGACTGACCACCACCAAGCCCACGTCACGGGTGTTCATACGCTCAACCACGCCAGAGGTCGAGGCATAGACGGGCACGATGATGTTGGCTTGTGGCAAATAGGTCTGCGGCTTGTCCAGGAAATCAGTCGGGCCACCCAACGCAGCCACCATCTGAGCAAATTTTTCCGCTGCCGCACCGCTGTCGAGTGCGCCTTGCAAGGCTTGCCGCGCTTCATTTTCATCATTCGCAAGGCCGCTCAGCAGCAGCATCTGAGCGCATAACCCCATCGTCACCTCATGTAAGCGCGGATTACGAACGGTACCGGTGAGATAGTGTACCGCTTCCTGCATTTCAACGGCGTTACCCGCCGTGGAACCCAAAACCTGATTCATATCCGTAATCAAGGCTGACGTTCGCACCCCAGCCTCATTCGCCACGTGCACAATGCTTTCAGCCAGTTCGGTGGCTTGTGCCAGATCAGACATGAATGCACCGTTGCCGCATTTCACGTCCATCGACAATGCCTGCAGGCCAGCGGCCAGCTTCTTCGCCAGAATAGATGCTGTGATTAAGGGCACGGACTCCACCGTAGCAGTAACATCGCGCGTGGCATAAAAACGTTTGTCGGCCGGTGCCAATTCTCCCGTTTGGCCAATAATGGCCACGCCAACATCCTTCACAACGCGTCGCAACAAGCTCAAACTCGGTGCACAGTTATAACCTGGTATGGATTCGAACTTGTCTAAGGTGCCACCGGTATGGCCCAGTCCACGGCCCGAAATCATCGGTACATAGCCCCCACAGGCCGCCACCATAGGCCCTAACATCAAGCTCACCATATCACCGACACCGCCGGTTGAATGCTTATCGACGACCGGACCATTGAGATGCAGGTCGTCCCATTGCAACACCGAGCCGGAGTTTTGCATGGCCTGCGTTAAAGCCACACGTTCATCCATGGTCATCCCATTGAAAAAAACCGCCATAGCAAAGGCCGCAATTTGGCCCTCGGTTACGGTGCCAGCGGTAATACCTTGGACAAAAAAATCGATCTGCCCTTTTGATAGGACTTTACCATCGCGCTTGGCGCGGATGATTTCTTGAGGCAACATTTAATAGGCTCCTGACGTGACCGAAGCGGTCGAGATATGCAATTCGCTCAATAACGCTTTCAATAGCGAGCTGGTGCCGAAACGGAAGTTGCTGGGCGTTAAGCGCTCGATGCCGACTTTCTCTTCCACCAGTTGTAAGTAAACCAAGGCATCATCCAGCACCCGCACACCACCGGCAGGCTTAAACCCAACCGGGCGTGGGGCCGCCGCTATGGCGTCCAACATGATGGCTGCCGCCTCGGGGGTCGCGTTAACGGGCACCTTACCCGTAGAGGTTTTTATAAAGTCAGCTCCGGCCTGAATAGCGATGTCACTGGCTTGCCGGATCAACTCTGGCGAGCCTAACTCACCCGTTTCCAAGATCACTTTCAATGTGATGTCAGGGCCACAAGCGGCTTTGCACGCAGCAATGAGGTCATGTCCGACCTGTACATCACCAGCGCGCAGGGCCGCGTAGGGAAACACCACATCCACTTCATCAGCCCCATACGCCACACAGGCGTTGGTTTCAGCGACCGCAGCCGCAACATCCGAACGTCCATGTGGAAAGTTACTGACCGTGGCGATTTTAATGTGTTCATGACCCAAGCGTTTCAATTCCGCTTTGGCAAAAGGAATAAAACGCGGATAAATGCAAATAGCGGCCACCGACAATTCAGCGCCATACACCCCTTGATGCACCGTTTGCGCGCATAATTGGGCAATACTGCTTTCTGTATCATCGTCATTTAAACTGGTTAGATCCAACAAACTAAGGGCCAAGCGCGCTGCCGCCGTACGTTGTTCAGATGTTAAGGACATGATGCTATTGCGCCTCCAGCCAACGTTTAATGAGCCGACTGAGTTTCTCAGCCGCCTTCGCGCCTTCACGCAAAGTCTCTTCGTGGGTTAAGGCTTGCCCAGTCATACCTGCACAGAGGTTAGTGATGGATGAAACAGCCACCACGTCCATACCACAATGCCGTGCCACTATGGTTTCCGGCACGGTGCTCATGCCGACAGCGTCCGCACCCCATTGGCGATACAACCGAATTTCAGCCGGAGTTTCAAAGCTGGGTCCAAGTGCCCAAAGATAAGTACCGCGAAACAATTCAATGCCTAATTCACCGGCAGCCGTTTGCATCACGACACCTTGATGTTTGTTGTAAGCTTCCGTCATATCAGGGAAGCGCGGTCCTATGTCATCGTCGTTGCCGCCCAACAAAGGATTTACACCCGAAAAATTGATGTGGTCTTCAATCAACATCAGGCTACCAGGTCCCATGGCTTCATGAATGCTGCCAGCAGCATTGGTCAATACAAGGAGTTCAACACCCAGTAATCGCAGGGCACGAATAGGAATTTGCAACGACTCGGGTTTATGTCCTTCATATACATGGAACCGACCCTGCATGCAGGCTACGAACTGACCGCCCAACTCACCAAACACCAACTGTCCTTTGTGGCCGTGCACCGTAGACTGAGGAAACCCCGGAATATCGGCATAGGGAATATTAAGTGGATCTTTTATGTCGTCCGCTAATGCTCCCAATCCACTGCCCAGCGTGATCGCAATACGGGGTCTTCGGCCGTTGAGCCGCTCTGCAAGGTAATTTGCCGCTTGATGATAGGCTTTCATGCTATTTCCCTTATTCTTTTATAAAGTAACTGTCTTATTATGGATGATGAACGTGGTCTTATTTCAAATTTTCCGGGCCAAAGGAGGCGGGCAACAGTTCAGCGATCGTGAGGGTTTGGCGAATACCGTCCGGGCTGCAGATGTGCACCGGTGTCGAAGGCGGCGCAAATTCACGAATTTTCTGCCGACAACCACCACAAGGCGTGACCAAGACATCGCCCTCTCCCATGACATACAGAGCCGCAATCGCCTGCTCACCGCCATTAACCATAGCGGCAATGGCTCCCGCTTCCGCACAGGTACCTTCGGGGTAAGCCGCATTTTCAACATTACAGCCACTGTAAAATTGCCCGGACTGGGTTACCAATACCGCGCCGACTGAAAAGCCCGAATACGGAACATAGGCTTTCTGCATGGCAACTTTGGCGAGCTTAAGAGCAGAAGCTTGTTCGGTTTCAATGGCTATGGGTTGCGTCATATTACCTCTTGATACATTGCCTTTCCGAGCCATATTGGCTCTTCAAAATGATTCACCGCGACAGATTCCCAAAACCTGATCATTTGGTCAACAAGAATATGCAATTACTCCGTGCCACGGGCACGCTGTTTTGCCATGATGAAATCACTGTGCGGTATATACAGTAAATCGGCCACCTTGCGCAGCATGTAGTCCTCATCACGATCCAAGTGCCCATCTGCATAGCCCAGCCGCCATAAATCGACCATCAAGGCAAATTTTTCCTCAGCACTGAAAGCTTCATTAATGACCCGTGTGTATTGGTACATATCCAGCGTTTCATCATGCTCTTTTTTTGCTTCGGTCAACAATGTCTCAACCGCTTCGCGATCTAGTTTAAGTGTCTCTGCAAAGCGTTGCCGCAACATCGTTTCTTCTTCCGGTGCGAGTTCATGGTCCGCCATGATGATCTCTACCATCAACACCGCAGCGGCCAGTTCAACGCGCGGTTGCCCTGTGTGTTCTTTTGTCTCGATGTTGAACCATTCGAAGAGTTTGCTAAGCATGCGTTACCTCGTCATTATGCGTGCTATCGACATTAATTATGGAAGCATAGAGTCTAACCACTATGGAATTCAGTTTAACCACACCCGCCCTACTTTTCCCGGCAATTTCGTTATTGATGCTGGCCTATACCAATCGCTTCATTGTGATTTCGCAATTAATTCGCAACCTGTACCAGCAACATCAACAAACGCCCAGTCGCTTCATGCGCTTACAGATTGAACATCTGCGCACGCGCGTGCGCCTGATTCGTGCCATGCAGGCGTGGGGCGCGGTCGCTTTCATCGCCTGTACGTTAAGCATGCTATTGAATTTGCTGGAACTCGGCACCTGGCCTCTTTATCTTTTCGGTGGAAGTTTGGTGGCTTTACTCGTTTCACTGATCATCAGTTTGGTTGAAATCATTATTTCCGGCTATGCCATACGCATTCAGTTACAGGGCTTGGATCGTCCACGCGGTGAAGTCAAAGGCTTTGATAACGAGACATAAAGCGCAAAAATGAGGCGCAAGCACCAGAAAATTGCGCCATTTTGGCGCACCGGCATGCACCTGGACGGCACATTCACTAGAGCCACCTTTACCCGTATTTTTGTCCAAAGCCCCACTGTTTTGGGCAATGCAGCGCTTTCTCGGGAACACCTCGGGTAATTTTGCACTGCTAACGCGCATACAGGCACCAATGTTGCACAAGGCACGCCAGTACCTTGCCTGTTGAGAGACCCTTCATGGCCGATTCGCCGTTGCGTGTTTTGCTGGTTGATAACGAACCAGGGCGCGCCGCCATACTAGAACAAGCGCTGGCTGATGCCGGGCACCACGCGGTGAAGCGCATAGATTGCCACACCAATCTCAGTGAGGCCGTTGCCAGTTGGCAGCCGGACATGATCATCATTGATGTCGATGCGCCTGACCGTGACGTACTAGAGCACATGTCCCGCTTATCGGCGCATAACCCACGCCCAGTGGTGATGTATTCCGAACAAGACGACGCGGATTTCATCGAACAAGCCATTCGCTCAGGTGTCAGCGCTTATGTTGCCAACGGCATGCGCCCCGAACGCATCAAATCTACCCTAGCTGTCGCCGTTGCCCGTTTCCGCGAATTCCAAGCCCTGCGCCAAGAGCTGGACCTCGCCCGCAACGAATTAGCCGACCGAAAATTGATAGAGAAAGCCAAAGGATTAATCATGAAGCATCGGCAAGTCGATGAAAATCAGGCGTATCAAGCGTTACGTAAAATGGCGATGGATCGCAGTGCACGTCTGGCCGATGTGGCCCGCAATGTCATTTCTGTGTTCGAGATTCTTTAGGAAGCCATCGTATGCCTGTACGTAACTCTACATCGTCATCGTTCCATTTGAAGCTTGGTTTCATGCCCTTACTCGATGCCGCACCGCTGATCGTTGCGCAAGAGTTAGGTTTTTTTGTTGAGGAAGGACTGACGGTGGAGCTGATCCGGGAATCATCATGGGCAACCCTGCGAGATAAAGTGACCTTTGGTATTCTGGATGGCGCTCATTTACTGGCGCCCATGCCCTTAGCCAGTACAGCGGGTTTTGGTTCAGTGCAAAAACCCATGCTCACAGCTCTGAGTTTAGGTCTCAATGGCAACGCCATAACCCTTAGCCTACCGCTGGCAGAATCACTCGCAGGTTCCGGACAGCCTCTGCTTTGCCAGCATCCCAAGAATAGCGCCATTGCGTTAAAGGTATGTCTCGATAAGCAACCGCAAAACGGCAGGCCACTAACGCTGGCTGTTGTGCATCCACACTCCATGCACCACTTTATGCTCAGGCACTGGTTAGCGGTCGGTGGTATTGACCCCGACAATGACGTCAACATTGTGGTCGTACCGCCACCCATGATGGTGTCGGCCTTGGCACAAGGTGATATTGATGGCTTCTGTGTCGGCGAACCCTACAATGGCCTGGCACAGCGCCAAAACAGTGGGCAAATTGTCCTAACAGGGTATGACATTTGGCAGAATGCCCCGGAGAAGGTGTTTGGTGTTCTGCAGTCCTGGGCTGCCGCGCACCACCATGAACATTTACAGCTTTTGCGTGCCCTGATTCGTGCTTGTCAGTGGTTGGATGTTCCGGAAAATCGTTCTGAATTAGGGGCGTTACTGGCTCGTCCGGATTATTTGAATATCGATCACGAAACGCTCTCGCTGGCTGTTCAACAGATGAGTATGGCATTGAGCCCTGAACTACCCTCGACGCATAAGCACTTTTTCCGCTATGGCGCGACTTTTCCTTGGCATTCCCATGCGAGCTGGATGCTGGACCAACTGGTGGCGTTGGGTATGCCGACGGTTGCCAATCCATCTGACTTGATTGAAAAGGTCTATCGAACCGACCTGTATCGTGAAGCGGCGGCATCGCTCAATCTGCCTTACCCGGAGGCAAACCATAAAGATGAACAGCAACACCACGATGAATGGGCTATGGGGGACCTTATTTTAGGGCCAGACCAATTCTGGCGCGGGCAACAATGATGCAGCCGCGCCCAGCTCTGGTGCACACGTACCAGCGTCAAGCCTGGCAACCATGCACTAATATTCTGTCAAAGATACGATAACACCTTGTTTTTTAAAGACTTTAATTTAATTACCCGCTTTTGGCACAGTCTCTGCTAAGTGATACGTGAAAACGAAAAAGTAAGCCAATGTAGGTTTACGTACGAGATCAAGGCAATGGCGCCAAATGGTCACTCTTAGCGGGGTGATGATTTGGCGCTTTTTTTATGCATGAACTTTATCCAGTTCAGAATACGGAGAAACGTATGAGCATTACGCATCGTCTGACCCTAGGCTTCGCCCTTACCCTAGCCGCCGTCACAACCCATGCGCAAACCGGCTGGCCAGAGAAAGAAGACTTAAAATTTGGCTTCATCAAACTCACCGATATGGTGCCGTTGGCTATTGCCTACGAGCGTGGATATTTCGAAGATGAAGGTCTTTTTGTAGAACTTGAAGCTCAAGCGAACTGGCGTGTATTACTTGAGCGCGTCATTACCGGAGACTTGGACGGCGCACACATGCTCGCCGGGCAACCCTTAGGCTCTACCGTCGGTTTCGGGACCGAAGCGCATATTGTCACTGCTTTTACCATGGATTTAAACGGCAACGCCTGCACCATGTCCAACGAGGTATGGGAGGCGATGAAGCCCAATCTAAACGTGGTAGACGGCAAGCCGGTGCACCCCAATTCTGCGGAAGCCCTGATTCCGGTCATACAAGAAAGACGCAACCAGGGTCAACCGTTCAATCTTGGTATGGTGTTTCCTGTTTCGACACACAATTATGAGTTGCGCTACTGGTTAGCCTCAGCGGGCATCCATCCTGGATATTATGCGCCAGAAAGTGGCGATATTTCCGGGCAGCTGGAAGCTGACGTACTGATATCGGTAACCCCGCCACCACAGATGCCAGCAACTCTGGAGTCGGGCACGATAGACGGCTACTGTGTGGGCGAACCCTGGAATCAGCAAGCGGTGTTTCGCGGCATTGGTGTGCCGGTAATTACGGACTATGACATTCGCAACAACGTGGCTGAGAAAGTCTTTGGGGTGAGTAACGAATGGGCTGAACAGTATCCCAACACCCATGTTCGCGTGGTGAAAGCACTGATTCGTGCCGGCCACTGGTTGGACGCCAACAACAACGCCAATCGCCCTGAGGCGGCGCAAATCATCTCCCAACCGTACTATGTAGGGGCGGATTATGAGGTGATCGCCAACAGCATGACGGGTGTCTTTGAATTCGAAAAAGGCGATGTACGTGAAGCGCCCGATTTCAACGTTTTCTTCCGCTATCACGCCACCTACCCCTATTATTCTGATGCGGTTTGGTACCTCACCCAAATGCGCCGTTGGGGCCAAATACCCGACACTATGCCGGATGCGTGGTATATGGAAATGGCAGAAAAAGTGTTCCTACCGGAAGTCTATCAGCAAGCCGCACGTGAATTGATTGCCGAAGGTAAATTGTCCAGCAATGACTTCCCTGATTTTGCGACTGAAACTGGCTATCGCGCGGTTGACCACACCACCTTCATCGACGGCATCGTGTTCGATGGACAACAACCCAACGCCTACTTGCAGCAATTCGAGATTGGCAAACAGTAACCACGTCAGCGGGTGGGCAAGTCTTTCCCCCCTAACCACCCGCTTCACGTAGAGAGGAAGACATCATGAACGCCACCCTGACCTGGTTTAAACAATTTAACCCACTGAATTGGTCACCCACACAATGGACGGATGTATTCAAGGGCATTACTTTCCCAGCCCTTGGACTGTTGGCCTTTATGGTGTTCTGGCACATCGGTGCGCAACACATTAACACCTCGTTAGGCACCTTCCCTGGACCGTTCCAAGTTGCGGAACAATGGTCTAACCTTGTCGCTGAACACCAAGCAGAACGGCAACGCGAAGCCGACTTCTATCAGCGCCAGGACGAACGCAATGCGGCAATGTTGGCGCAAAACCCGGATGCTGAAGTGCGCTGGCGTACCTTCAGTGGTCGACCAACGTTCTTCGATCAGACCATCACCAGCCTATGGACCGTTCTCAGCGGCTTTGGCTTGGCGACGATAATCGCCATTCCTTTTGGTATTGTCATCGGCTTAAACAAAACGCTTTATCGAACCTTTAATCCGTTGATTCAATTATTTAAGCCTGTCTCACCGCTCGCCTGGTTACCACTGGTGACCCTCGTGGTCAGTGCGCTTTATGTCTCAGCCGACCCCATGTTCGCCCGGTCCTTCATCATTTCAATGGTGACGGTGACGTTGTGTTCACTTTGGCCAACACTGATCAATACCGCCGTAGGGGTATCGAGCATCGACCGCGACTTGCAAAATGTCAGCCGCGTGCTCCGTTTGGGCTGGTTCACGCATGTACGAAAAATTGTCATTCCCTCTGCCATCCCTTCCATGTTTACCGGTTTGCGTTTATCTCTTGGTATTGCGTGGATGGTTTTAATTGCCGCAGAAATGCTGGCGCAGAACCCTGGCTTGGGTAAGTTCGTTTGGGATGAATTTCAAAACGGATCATCAAACTCATTAGGCCGTATTTGTGTGGCCGTATTGATGATCGGTTTTATTGGCTATGTCTTGGATCGCACCATGCTGTTTCTACAAACCCGCTTGAACTGGGATAAATCGGCAGACATCCGATGATTGCTTCATGTAGGAGCGCACCCCGTTGTGCGAAGTTTCGGCCAGAGGGCTGGTCTCCTTCGTTGATAACAACACATTGAGGATAATTTCATGAACAATACGCACCTTGAACTCACCCATGTGGGCATTGAATTCCCGACCCCAAAAGGTCCCTTCTGTGCCTTGAAAGATGTGAACTTAAAAGTCGGTAAGGGCGAATTTGTCTCCCTCATCGGCCACTCTGGTTGTGGCAAGTCTACCGTGCTCAACATTGTGGCTGGCTTGCATCAAGCCACCCAAGGCGGCGTGCTCCTGAACGGCAAAGAGGTTAATGAACCCGGTCCAGAGCGGGCGGTGGTGTTTCAAAACCATTCACTCTTGCCGTGGATGACCGCTTACCAAAATATAGAATTAGCGGTCAAGCGAGTATTTGGTGGCAGCCGAACACGGGCGGAAATGCGCCAATGGATTGAACACAATCTCGAATTGGTTCAAATGACCCACGCTATGCACAAACGACCTGCTGAAATTTCGGGCGGCATGAAGCAGCGCGTAGGCATTGCCCGCGCGCTCGCCATGGAGCCACAAGTACTGTTGATGGACGAACCTTTCGGCGCCCTCGATGCGTTAACGCGCGCTCACTTGCAAGATTCATTGATGGAAATTCAAGCGGATTTAGGTAATACCGTGATCATGATTACCCACGATGTGGACGAAGCCGTTTTGCTGTCCGATCGTATTGTTATGATGACCAACGGCCCCGCGGCCACCATCGGTGAAATTCTTAATGTAGACCTACCGAAGGAACGTGATCGTTTAGCGCTGGCAGATGACGCGCAGTACAACCACTATCGGTCGTCCGTGCTGCGTTTCTTATACGAGAAACAACGCAAAATTGAAAACATCACACCCAAAAAACAAAAGTCGGTTCGAGCTACCCAACCATCAATTGATCACGATGAGAATGCTGCGGAAGAAACCCATCGCGTCGCTTAACCGATGATTGGGCAGTGCCCAATCATTCCGCGTTTTGTTGCGACTCAACGGCATTAGCGTATTGCGCCAACAAGTAGGGTCGAACGACATCCGGCAAGTGTGCGACACGTTCGCGCATCAATTCCGGCACCCAGTGCGGTGCCGGATCGTCGGGACATTCATGCAACCATCGATGAGCGGTCTCATTGGTTTCGAACAAGCGGTATTTGCGGTGTATTTGTTGATCTATAGCCACGGCCACTTCGGCATCGTTCTGGTAGTCGCCCGACAGCACATCGCCAAACGCTAAATGCACCCTACCTTTCCAGCCAGAAATACCCTTTGCGATGCTGCGCACATCCTCATTACGAGCCTTCTGGTATCCGCCTTTTTCTAATTGATAGTAGCGTTCACGCGCTTTCATGACATCACAGGGATCGTACTCGTAGGATATTGCCACCGGCACGATGTTCAGCTCTTTAACGTAGTCGGCATAGCTGCGGTCTTTGGGTTTACTCAAACTGAACATACCGATGACAGCGGAATTGGTTTTGTCGACACCATCTTTTGCACGGCCTTCACGCTGCGCAATCCAAATATTGGCCTTCTCTTGCACGACAGAATGATGGATATAGGCTGATAATTTCTTGGCCGCCATTAACTTTTCGCGCCGCCCCGTAATGGCACGTTGCACGATAAAGCTTTTGTTCAACCGCATCAGATCAGACACAAAAGGCTTGCTGAGCAAATTATCGCCGATGGCTATCCGAATGGTCTTAAACCCATTTTGATAGAGCGCCCAATTAACGAACGCCGGGTCCATGACAATATCACGGTGATTACTGACAAACAGATAGGGCTTGTTGGGGTCCAACTTATCAAGACCCGAAACGGAATAATCGGTAGTAGAACGTTTAATAATACGCCCCAAATACCCTTCTAACCGACGCTGAAAACCGTCAACGGTATTTACTCCGAAGAATTGAATTCGTAGGGCGACACCAATTAATGGCGACAAGAGCCAGCTCCAGCGCGCTTTGAAGCGCGGCATCAGCATTGAAATCACCGCTCGCCGGAGTTCCTGATCCGCCACGACACGGCGTAACACCGCCGGCACTTCGGCATCATTAAAAGGACGAATATCGTCAAACTCGCTCATCGTTTTCCCGTGTTGATATTTGGCCGCTCTTTATAGCGGAAAGGGTTTCAAAGCGCCAGTCTGTATCCTTACTGATCTAACCTTGGGCTCTCGGGGTTTACCTACGGCGCTCCACGGCAGGCCGGGAGTCGCGCCTTTAGGTAAACGCCCTGCGCCCAAGTTCCAATGCCATAAAAATGCCCTAAAGGGAGCGACTAAAAACCTCAAAGGCGAAAAGGTGACAATGGAAGCGCTGGTTAGGTGTTGGAAAAAACGTTAAGAGCGAAGCACTAGCAAGGCAAAATTCGACGATGCCGCGCAGTTTACATTGCGTAAATAAGCGGTTTGAGGAGAATTTTAACGCTGCTAGGGCGAGCGCAGTAGTTTTTTGCACACCTAAAGACGATACCATGGCATCCTCTGTATTGACTGCGTAATCCACTCACTGAACGCAATAACCTTTGGCCACTTAAAGTGATGTTCAGGCGCCACCAAAAGATACCCGTAGCGTGACTGGAACGTTGATTTGATCGGCATGATCAACTGGCCTTTTTCCAACGCATCACTGCAAATGCTGCGCCGTACCAACGCCACACCCTGCCCCGCTAGTGCCATTTCCGTCAATGCCCAAGTATCCGACACATGCAGGCGACGCCGATAATCTGTTGGCTCTTGATCATGTGAAATCAAGAATTGGTTCCAGTGGTAGTCCATGGGGTCTTGGTCCGCCAACAAGTATTGTCGTTTCAACCAATGCCACACATCTTCTTCACCTTGATACAACAATGGGTGGCAAACTGGAAAAATAGTGTCATAGCTTAACCAGTGCGTGTGCAAGCCGACAAAGTCATCCAGACCATAACGTATCCCCATGTCATTTTTACCATCATTGGTAAAAGGCTGATTACGATCCATATCAATTTGCAAAAAAATGTCCGGGTGCTGTTCCTGAAACTGCGGCACTCTCGGCAACAACCAGGCACTTGCAAAGGATGGCAATACGGACAAGCGCAATACATTGGGTGCCGGATCGCCACTTAACCTTTGTAGACCTTCCGCTAGGCTGTCAAAACCCTTTTGAACATAAGGCAATAATTGCTTACCTGTGGCATTCAGTTCGATGTGTCGATGGCTGCGGTCAAATAATTGAAAACCCAGCCATTCTTCCAGTTGTCGTATTTGCTGACTCACGGCGGCTTGCGTAATATAGAGCGCCTCAGCTGCCGCTTTAAAACTGCCTGTTTGACAAACGACCCAGAAGCATCTGAGCGTATGCAACGGCGGGAACTTCACCTTCACATTAGCACCACTTAAGTCACGAAAAAAAACCATCGTTTGAGAGCATAAGGGATTGCCGTCAGAATACAACCATTGAAAACCAACCATTACTACCCGGTAAGGAGAAATACCATGACTGCACAAGCACAAACGTTTATTCAAATCCCTGAGTACAGCCAAGACAACCGCGTCGTGGCGCAAGCCAAGATTATGTGGAAACGCTATCAACAGCGTCGTGCCTTGATGAACATGCCAGAATATTTGTTGCGCGACATCGGCATGACCAAATATGACGTAGCCAAAGAAGTGCGCAAGCCTTTCTGGCAAGCCTAAGCTAGGTTACTGTTAGCAATACCGCCAATTACAAGCACAATAAAAACCGGGCGTTTGGCATTGCATCATCGATGGATTGAATGATCAACCAAACAGAATAAGAAAAGCCGCTCAATGAGCGGCTTTTTCATGGTCGAATACTTTGTCTAAAGTCATCCACCTGTATCCATGCTGCTTAGAAGTCTGCAAAAGGCTGAACCAAACCCAGCCTTTTACAAAAACGCACAACGGATATCAGTGGCCTAATATCTGGCTCAAGAACAACTTCGTACGGTCCTGTTGCGGGTTGTTGAAGAACTCGTGTGGTTCGTTCTCTTCAACCACCTCACCGGCATCCATAAAGATGACCCGGTCGGCAACTTTCTTGGCAAAGCCCATTTCGTGCGTAACACACAACATGGTCATGCCTTCATCGGCCAATTCGACCATAACATCCAACACTTCTTTGATCATCTCTGGATCGAGTGCGGAGGTCGGCTCATCAAACAACATTACGCGTGGATTCATGCACAAGCTGCGTGCAATGGCTACACGTTGCTGTTGTCCGCCTGAAAGCTGGCCCGGATACTTGTTCGCTTGATCCGGGATTTTAACCCGACCTAGGAACTTCATAGCAATTTCTTCGGCTTCTTTCTTCGGCATTTTACGCACCCACATAGGGGCTAGCGTGCAATTTTCCAATACCGTTAAGTGCGGGAATAAATTGAAGTGCTGGAACACCATACCAACTTCCCGACGAATCACCCCGATGTTCTTCAAGTCATCGGTCAGGGTCACACCATCAACGACGATGTCACCCTCTTGGTGCTCTTCAAGACGGTTAATGCAACGAATCATGGTCGATTTCCCAGAACCTGACGGCCCACAGATTACGATCCGTTCACCACGCTTAACTTCAAGGTTTATGTTTTTGAGCACATGAAACTGGCCATACCATTTATTCATGTTACGCAGGGTAATTACGACTTCCTGATCATTTTTACTTTCTGTATTTGTAGTCATGTTAGGTGTCTCCACTAATTCTTATGGCCGGTATTTAAACGACGTTCCAGATACAAACTGTAACGCGACATACCAAAGCAAAATATCCAGAACATCAAGCCAGCAAAGGCATAACCCTCGGCCGGGAAACCCAACCACGCGGGGTCAGCTAAACCTTGACGCACCATGGCCAGAACATCTTGCAGGCCAATGATCAATACCAGGGTCGTATCCTTAAACAAGGAAATCAGCGTGCCAACCAAACTTGGTATGGTGATCTTCAACGCTTGCGGTAACACAATAAGGTTCGTTTTTTGCCAATACGACAACCCCAAAGCATCAGCCGCTTCATACTGACCTTTCGGTATCGCCTGCAGGCCGCCCCGAACCACTTCCGCAATGTAGGCTGCCTGGAACAAGGTGATGCCGATCAGTGCTCGCAGTAAGCGGTCAATAGATGTGCCACCGGAGAAGAACAATGGCAACATGACCGATGCCATGAAAAGTACGGTAATCAGCGGTACGCCACGCCAAAATTCGATGAATATCGTACTGACGAACCGTACGATTGGCATATCACTGCGTCGACCCAAGGCTAGGACGATCCCTATAGGTAGAGCGAGTACGACACCGACTACGGCAATAACCAAGGTCAATGTCAGGCCACCCCAGCTCGAGGTTTGTACTTGTGGCAAGCCAAATGAATTGCCGTACAGGAGAATGAAAGACACGACCGGATAAACGGTTAACGTGCCAATCACTACCCATTTCTTGAACGGTGCTTTAGGAATGTTCATCCAAACAACCAAAGCCACTAAGGTCAGAAATACGGTATTGGGGCGCCACAATTCGTCTGCGGGGTAAAACCCATACAAGAAGGTTTGCAATCGCGTTGCCACGAATACCCAACAGGCACCGCCACTGGTGCAATCATCCCGTGACGTGCCAACCCAGTCAGCGTTCCAAATTGCCCAACCAAATATTGAGGTTACGGCTTTGAAAGCAAACCAAATAGCAATCAACGACACAATCGAATTAGGAATGCTCGAAAACAGATTTTTGCGCAGCCAAGCAACCAGGCCACCTTCAGAAAGCGGTGCTGGGCGAGCTGGTGAGGGTACAAACTGGGTCATCTTATCTCTCCACCAAGGCTACACGTTTGTTAAACCAGTTCATAAACGCTGATACGGTCAAACTGATCGTCAAGTAAACCAACATCGTCATGGCAACAATCTCAACAGCCTGCCCTGTCTGGTTTAGGGTCGTGCCCATAAATACCGCGACGAGATCTGGATAGCCGATGGCCACCGCTAAAGAGGAGTTTTTGGCCAAGTTAAGATATTGCGAAGTCATTGGCGGAATCATTACACGCATGGCCTGCGGTAAAACCACCAGGTTTAAACGTTGTTTTTCGTTCAACCCTAGAGCACGACAAGCCTCTGTTTGGCCATGAGCAACGGCTTCAATACCTGAACGGACAATCTCTGCGATGTACGTACTGGTATAAATCGTCAAGGCAAACCACAGCGCGAGCAGCTCTGGAATGATCCGCAGACCACCGGCATAGTTGAAGCCTCGCAAGACTGGCAGATCAAACGAAATCGGACGACCAGTTATAAAAAAGCCGATAATCAAGGTACCGAATATTATGGCGATCGATGTCCAAAACACCGGAAACTGCTGGCCGGTGGCGATGAAACGCGCCTTCGCCCAACGCGCTAATACAATGACCGCAACGATAGACAGCACGATAAGCGCCACATAGATGCCAAAACCGGGTTCTGGAATCGGCTTAGGCCCATAGAAGCCACGAATACTTAAAAAGAAGCTTTCCGTGCCAAAATTCATTGCATCTCTTGCACCGGGTAGTGAACGCAATACAGCGAAGTACCAGAAAAAGATTTGCAATAACAATGGGATATTACGGAAGGTTTCAATGTAGACCATACAGATTTTTCGCAGCAACCAGTTCGGAGACAACCGACTGACACCAATGAACAAACCCAATAAGGTCGCTGACACAATACCCATAACCGATACTAAAACGGTATTCAGTAAGCCGACAAAAAACGTTCTGCCGTAGGTATCGTTAGAATCGTATTCAATCAAACTTTGGGCGATCGCAAACCCAGATGTTTGGTTTAAGAACCCTAAGCCCGTCGAAATTCCACGTGCTTCCAGGTTAGCTATGACGTTTCCTGTAACGGTATACAGGAACCAGAATAATCCACCCAAGACTACCGCTTGGTAGAAGATATTGCGGTAGGTGGGGTTGTAGAACCACGCTTTGCTGCGTGAAGCGTTATTATCGTTCATGGTAGGCTGTTAGGCTCCCTTTGCACACTGGACACTGCATCTCGTAGGAAAATGATGCGTGCAAACAGTAAAAGCCGGGAGTTAACTCCCGGCTTTTGGTCTTTTAGCCGCAGAAATTAGCGGATTGGAGGACCATACTGCAAACCACCTTGGGTCCACAGAGCGTTTACACCGCGAGGCAAGCCAAGAGGAGAGCCAGCACCTACGTTGCGGTCAAACATTTCGCCGTAGTTACCAACTTGCTTAACAATTTGATAAGCCCAATCAGAGCCCAAGCCCAAGAAACCACCCAATTCAGCAGAGTCCAAGAAACGAGCAATGTTAGGATTATCAGTACCCAGCATTGAATCAACGTTAGACTGAGTCAAACCAAACTCTTCAGCGTTCAGAGTTGCGATGTGAGCCCACTTAACAATGTTGAACCATTGGTCATCACCTTGACGCACTACAGGGCCTAAAGGCTCTTTAGAAATCGTCTGTGGCAGAACGACCGCACCATCAGGATTACTCAACTGGATACGCAATGCAGCCAACTGAGAGCTGTCAGAAGTCAGAACGTCGCAACGGCCTGCTTCAAAACCAGATACAGTCTGTTCAGAGGTATCGTACAACACAGGCTCGAAGCTCATGTTGTTGAAACGGAAGTAATCCGCCAGGTTCAGCTCAGTCGTTGTACCTGATTGAATACATACCGCAGCACCGTCCAGTTCCAGAGCACTGGTAACACCCAGATCGGTGCTAACCAAGAACGCTTGACCGTCGTAATAGTTCACACCCGCGAAGTTCAGACCCAGTGACGCATCACGCGTCAGAGTCCATGTGGTGTTACGGCTCAACATGTCAATCTCACCGGATTGCAAAGCAGTAAAACGCTCTACAGCGGTCAGAGGAACAAAGTTAACGTCGTTCGCGTCACCCAACACAGCCGCAGCTACAGCACGGCAGGTATCGACGTCCAGACCTTGCCAGTTACCAGCGGCATCTGTGCTCGAAAAACCAGGCAAGCCGGTACTTACGCCACAGTTCAGCGCACCACGAGCTTTAACCTGATCCAAAGTTTGGGCATGAGCGCCCATTGCGAGGGTAGCGACGGCGGCTGCACCACCAATCAACGTTGCTATTTTCTTCATGTCACATCTCCCATGACTTATTATAGTTGTGTTACGCAACAAGGAATTTCCTGCGTAGCGTCTCTAACAAGGCAAGTACCGGGCCAATTTTTATAATTTGTCGGCCAAGCTGCCAGTTTCGTGTAGAGAGCGCGTGTTACATCGTTTCGTTTTGAAGGATGTGCCTCTAGACTAGCTGAAAATGTCATCAAGACAAATGTTTTTTCTTGGATGACCGAACTAATTTAGTGCACGTCAGTTTACAGAGCACTGCAACAGGGCATCTTCTCCGTTGCTTGCTTTGACATCTCGTCTCACGACGAAACCCCATGCAAAATAATGGCATAGCGCGCCCAAAACCAATGCTGATTTCACATGCGATATGCAATTACTGCATACAATCTAGGGCAATAACCCTTGCTCACGGTAGTAGCGCAGTGCCCCTTCATGTAAAGGAGCCGACATACCAACCGATACCATGTTTTCTGGACGCAGCTCTGCCAATGCCGGATGCATTGAACGGAAGAATTCCAGACGCTCAAACACGGACTTAACCAGTAAATACACTAATTCATCAGAGGTATCTTCCATGGTCATCAAGGTCGCCGTAACGCCAAAGGTTTGGGTGGTCTGCGGGTTATTTGGATAGATGCCACCGCCAATTTGTGTGGGTGCATAATAGGGAAATTGTCTCACTAACTCGTCTAATGCCTGCCCTCTTATTTGCACCAAACGACTTTCACAGACACCGGTTGCTTCATGAATGGCGCCGCTGGGATGTCCAACAACGTAGATAATCGCATCCACTTGATCATCACACATGGCAGTGGTCATTTCGGTCGCCGTAAGGTGAGAGGTCCGAGCAAAAACCTCTGTGGTTTTTCCTTGCGCTGTTAGCCAATTGACCAAGGTGGCACGTTGACCCGAATCAGGGTTGCCAATATTAACGCGCTTTCCCGTTAAATCGATGAAATCGACAATATTGGCATCGGCACGCGCGAGCACCGTGAACGCCTCAACATGCAACGCCATCACTGACCGCAAATTACGATGCGGATCGCTGGCAAACTCGCGTTCACCGCGCCAAGCATGATAGTGCACATCACTTTGAACCAAACCAAAGTCGATATAGTTCTGCCGCAAGGCGTTGACGTTAAATACAGAACCACCGGTGCTGTCAATCACACATCGCGTTTGATGCTCTGCTCGACCCGCATTGAGCAGCCGACAAATGGCCCCTCCAACGGGATAGTAAACGCCGGTAACGCCACCCGTACCAATGGTGACAAAACGCTGCGCTTGCATTGATGTTTCTGCATGAACATAGGTTGCACCAAATCCGGTGCAGAGACACAAAAAGATACACCGGAGCAGTCGGATCAGTGTTAGATTCATAGTGGACCCACCTGCAAAGCTCATTAAGAGGCGCGTTTGATTGCACGTACCCAATAAGCGTTGCCAAAAAACAGCACAATGATGGCGCTCGTTAATAAAACACCCAACCACTGGGGTTCACGAAAAGCGCTCATAACGACAAAGGGCAAGTACAATAAAATCAAAAAGCCAAACCAGCTTAGCGCTCGTACACGCGCTCGCAACATGGGTATGAAAAATAGCCAGAGTGGCAAAGTTTTGAGCAACCATAACACCATGCCCGCACCAATCACTTCAAAAACAGTACCCGCATTACTGGGGGCGGTGAGCGCCGTCTGCAAACCATAAAGCACCATCACGGCGACATATCCAAACCAAGTCACCCGCTCCCACGTTTGACGTGGATTATTCATAGCCATAGATACACTCTTACAAGGTAGTTCAAAATTACGGTTTTTCAAGCAATGCTGACGTCATCGGTCTTCGCGACAGTCCAAGGATCACAGTAACCGCTGAGCGGTCAAGGCTAACCGTTTACCTTGCGCCCGCGCCAGTACGATTTCATCACGCGATATTGCTTGCTGGTCTTGATCCCAATGTGAAACACCGTAGGGCGTACCCCCTGAACGGGTGGTGTGCAGTTCTGCTTGTGTATAGGGTGTGCCCAACAAAATGAAGCCATGATGTAACAACGGCACCATCATGGAGAGCAGCGTAGCCTCCTGACCACCGTGCAATGTGGTCGTAGAGGTAAAAACACAAGCAGGCTTATTGACCAAGTCACCATTCAACCATTCGGGTGTCGTTTGTTCCCACCAATGTTTCATTGGCGCGGCCATGGTTCCGAAGCGCGTTGGACTGCCTAACGCAAGCCCGGCACAGTCGCGTAAGTCATTCGTACTGGCGGCTACATAGTCGCTGGGTACATCGTTTTGGTGTAGCGACGGCACCGTGCGCAAGCGGGCGTCAATACCTGCCACCGACTCCACGCCTTCTGCGATGAATTGTGCTAATTCCGCCGTCTTTCCGCCACGACTATAGAACAAGACAAGAATATAGGGATCAGCCAACTCAGAGAATCTCCAATACTGCTTCTGGTGGACGCCCTAAGGCAGCGCCTTTCGCTGTAATAACCACAGGGCGCTCAATCAGGCGCGGATGCTCGACCATGGCGGCAATCAACATATCCTCGTCAGCACCCGCATTGTTAAGACCCAGTGCTTTATATTCATCTTCTTTGCGGCGAATCAATTCCTGAGCGGTAAGATTTAACTTGCCCAACACGGAACGTAATTCGATAGGTGTGGGGACATCGTCCAGATATAACCGTATGACCGGCTTAATGCCCTGCTCCTCCAGCAGCTTAAGAGTTTCCCGCGACTTACTGCAACGCGGGTTGTGCCAAATGGTCACTGACATGATGTACACCTCCTTAATAACTTGTCTTCAACAGGGTGTTTTAATGGGTGACAAGGATACACGAGCGCGGAGTTGATCAACAGCGCCAGGGAGGCTTTGAATGATTGGTTTCTTCGATGTTTACTGCAACAAAACCCAAGCCACGGTACTCGCGGCCAACGCATAATAGAGCATCGGAAACAAAGTATACCGAATAATCTCGCCTTCCCGGCCAGACAAATTCACGACACTGGCAGCCGCCACAACATTCACCACACAAATCATATTACCGGCATTAGCCCCCAATAACTGCAACGCCAACACCGTTGTTTCCGGCAGCCCCACCTGCCCAGCCACCGAGGCTTGAAAGGAGGCAAACATCATATTGGAGAAGGTCGCGGAACCGGCAATAAAAGAGCCCAATGCACCAATCATAGGAGCAACGAACAACCACTGATCGGCCAAATGCGTCGCTGCCAGCGCTGCCAGTTCAAGCGGCATGGCCATAAGCCCTGACGCATTTACCGCTGATTGTAAAAAAATGCGTACCATCGGCACGGCTGCGGCCAACGCAATAACCGTAGGCACCAAGGTACGCAAGCTCTGTGCCGTGGCGCGGCCAAGCTGCATATATCCACTGCGTTGCACAAAAATAGCTATCACAGCGGTTACCACAAACACCGTCCCCGGCAAATATAATGGCGCTAGGGATGTTGATATGGTGGAACCGAGTATATTTTGCCAAGCGAAAATCACCGAGTTCAAGAGCGCTTTGAACGGCAAGACATCTAACCGCGTCAACACCAACAAACCGGCGACGAGCAGATAGGGAAACCAGGCACGCAATAACGACATTTGCTGAGTAGTGCTCAAGGACTGATCCAACTGGTGCTTAGCGACCATGGCATTCATGCTGACTCGGTCTTCGGCGGAAAAGTACCAAGGTGTCTTAGGCACCAAAATTCCTTTTTTAGCGCACACACTCATGATGACCAAGCCAACCAATGCCCCAATAATGGATGGAAATTCAGGACCCAAAAACCAAGCTACTGCATAAGCCGGAACCGTAAACGATAGCCCAGCCAGAATGGCAAAGGGGGCAATTGCAAGACCCGGTAGCCACGATTTTTCGGCACCAAAGAACCGCGTTAACAACAACACCATTAAGAAGGGTAAAAACGAAGCCACGACAATATCAATACCAATAGCCGTGATTGCAATGGCTTGCAATTGCTCACCGCTACTGCCCACTAAGCCCTGCCCCATGCCTACAATCACGGGCGTTCCAACGGCGCCGAAAGAGACCGCGCTGGAATCTGCTATCAAGGCCAATACTACGGCCGCAAGAGGCGGAAAGCCCAGGGCTACTAACAGTGGCGCAGCAATCGCTGCGGGCGTACCGAAACCGGACGCGCCTTCGAGAAAGCTCCCGAAAAGCCAAGCAATGATAATCACCTGCACCCGCCGATCGGACGACACATGGGAAAAACCCGTGCGAATCACCTCAATGGCCTTTGTTTCTCGTAACACATTCAATAGCAGAATAGCGCCGAATACGATCCATAAAATGGATGCCGCAATTACCCAGCCTTCTAAAATCGCTGCCGACAACTGCAGCATCGGCACCTGCCAAACGCCATAGGCTAGTGCGGCGGTAGCCAATAGACTGAGCGGCATTGCTCGCGTGGCTGGCATGCGCAATACAACCAATAACAAGAACACGCTGAGCACCGGCATGGCTGCCGTGAGAAATTGCAAAACGGTCATAGGATTCCTCAAATCTGGATCGAAGCAATAGGAGACGACACTACTGCGCGCAAGTTTGACATGCAATGACGCATGTCAAACGCCACCCTCTATTATCAAACGCTGAACTGCTTCGCCCGCACCACCTGACGATAATCGGCCGGCGTAACACCCACCTTGGTCCGAAAGCGTTTGATGAAATAGGAAGCATCCCCAAAGCCCAACAAGTCGGCAATTTCTTGCACCGACAGGTTAGATTCGCGCAACAATTCTTCGGCCCGTTGCAAACGCAACTGCAGCCAGTACTGCTTCGGTGACTCGCCAGTTGCCCGAGCAAAGCGTCGCGCCAACGTACGCTCCGTTAAGCCAACAGCTTCAGCTAACGCCTGCAAGTGAAACGGTTTATCCAAGTGCTCGCCCAACCAGGCTTGCGCCGCGACGATGTCCTCATCGTCGTGCTGCAGTCCACCCAAGCGATAAAACGGTTGATTGAGTGTACGGCTCACTTCATGTGAGAAATGCTGTTCAATTTCACTCATGATGGCATCGCTGTACCATTCACGCACAAAATAAAGCACCAAATCTGTTAGGGAATTCACACTGCCTGCACAGTAGAGTTGTTCAGCGTAGGTGACACTCTGTTTCGGCTTGAGCAACACCTGCGGATACCGCTGTGTAAATTGTTGAAAGAAATACCAATGCGTGGTGGCCACTTTATGATCCAACAACCCGCCTTCAGCCAAGAAACATACTCCTGTTCCTGTGGCAACGATGGGTTTGTGCTCACCGGCATAGCGCTGCAATATGGCGACAAGACTAGGATAGCGCAGCAACATGGGCAAAGGATTACCCCACATAGGCGGCACGAAAACCATATCGCACGCCAATAATCCGTCCCAGTCACCCTGGGCGTGCAGTGTGACTCCGCCACTGCAGGTTTCGGGCAAACCGCCAGCGCTAAACACCGACAAGGTGAGTTTCGGACCAACAACCCCTTGTAGGCGCGCCAATTGCGCGGCCGCTGACAGCATTTCGCTGGGCAGCGTAATCCCGGTAGCAAGGGTTTTAGGCAACACGATAAAGCCAATCTTCATGTCTGTTTATTCATATCTAATGGCGCTTTCATCATACATCAAGCAACACCTTCTCCACTAGACTGCGCCGCACTAACCAATTTTCAAAGAGGAGCCGTCATGACACGTCTACCCGTCATCGTAGGATTTGGTGGTGTGAACGCCGCTGGTCGCAGTGCCTTTCACCACGGCTACAAACGCATGATCGAGAGCGCCCTACCGGCAGATGTGATGGCCCCAACGTGGCAGAACCTAGCCACCATGATGAATGTGGATACCTCCGGCGGACTGACGCCTGACCTGATTAAAACCCTTCGTGCAGGCACCTTGGTGCGTCGTATCGAACCACGTCTTTTCGACGTCGATGCCGTATTGTTCCAACATAAAGCAGACATTCATGCTTTACATGGCGACATGGAATTCACCGCTCGACGCAACCAGCTACCGCGCAAACTGCCGGACAATTGGGAAGTAACGGCCGTAACAGGCCGCGAAGTTACCATCAAAGTCACCGGCTCTACCCCCACCCTGTTCCCGGAGTATAAGCCCTACCCTGTTTCGAGCGCAGGTCAAGTGCCGTCCGGTTTCGACGCCAGCGCACTGTATCGCTCCATGCACCATCCGCGCGCGCTAACGCATGCCGTCTACGGCGCCTCGGATGCCTTAAACTCACTAGGCATGGATTGGTCTGAAGTATTGAAGCATGTTGCGCCGGATGAAGTGTCCGTGTACGCAGGCAGTGCTCTAGGCCAGGTCGACGACAAAGGTTACGGAGGCCTGTACCAAGCCGAACTCATGGGTGGACGCACCAGCTCAAAGATGATGGCGCTGAGCCTCGGCGAAATGGCCGCAGACTTTATCAACAGCTATATGATCAATTCCGTCGGTTCTACAGGCAGTAATGTCGGTGCCTGCGCGACCTTTTTATACAACCTGCGTCAAGGCATGATGGATATTCAATCGGGTAAAGCGCGCGCCGTGATCGTGGGCAATACGGAAGCACCTGTCAATCCGGCCATCATGGGTGGCTTTGATGTAATGGGCGCGCTGGCAAACGATGATAATTTGCGCAAGATCGATGGGTTACCTGATGGAGAGAGGCCGGATAACCGACGTGCGTGCCGTCCCTTTTCTACCAATGCGGGCTTTACTATGGCGGAAGCCGCACAATTCATTATTCTGATGGACGACGAACTCGCCCTAACCTTGGGTGCAACCATTTACGGCGCCGTGCCAGACGTGTTCATTAATGCGGACGCCAACAAGAAGTCCATTTCGGCACCCGGTGTGGGCAACTACATTACCATTGCCAAGGCGGCGGCACTGGCGGAAAGTCTGTTGGGTAAAGGTGGTTTGGCACACACCTTTGTGCAGGCACATGGTACGGGCACGCCGCAAAACCGGGTGACCGAATCGCATATATTGAACGAAGTGGCGAAATTGCATGGCGTTTCTGACTGGGCCGTTTCGGCGGTTAAATCCTATGTTGGACACGCGCTTGGCCCGGCCGCTGGTGACCAAATCATCGCCAGCTTGGGTGTTTGGGCGCATGGCATTATTCCTGGTATTAAAACCATCGACCACATTGCCGACGACGTGCACAACAGCCATTTGAATATTCTCATGGACCACCTCAACACTGGCAGCCTGACTGCCATGCGTGGTTCCGTGATCAACTCCAAAGGTTTTGGTGGGAACAACGCTTCAGCGTTCATTTTGTCGCCTGACGAAACGCTGAAAATGCTGGGCAAACGCCATGGCGCGGCGAGCATTGCCGCGTGGCAGAAACGCAATGAGCAGGTGGCCGAGACCGCACGTTCAAATGATGAGCATGCCACTCAGAATGGCGTGCCCATCATCTATAAATTCGGTGAGTCGGTTATGGATGAAAACGACGTTACCCTGGGGCAAGAAGACATGAAGTTAAGCGAGTTTGCTCGCAGCATATCACTGGCGGGCAAGCACCCGTACGGGGATATGACTGAGTAAATCATCCTCTCAATCACCTGAGGTGACAACAGGTGGTATGCCTTAAAGCGCGATCAATTGTGAAGACAATTGACACTGTCTCAAGGCGCCCGTAGGGCGAGAAAAATGCACAATCATTTTTCTCGGTAACTCCCGGCCTGCCGTGGAGCGCTGTAGGCATAGCACTTGTTGTTACCGCTATCACAACCGCACGCTGTATGTAATAGTCAAAGTCTCGGTGCCGGGGTTCTCCTCGGCCAAACTTGCGTTCGACAAATGGTGGTACCCTAAGCCAATGCGCGTGTGATCGGCGAACTCATACACCAGATTCACGCCGGAACGAAACTGCAACCAAAAGCCCAGATTCACATCCTCGTTACCACCATGCAGGTACAAGCCTGGCGCGAAATCAACCGAGAGCAGAAAACCTGTATCCTTGGTGCTGAATTTCGACTCCCTCGTCAGTCCAGCAAACACATAATGCGATGCATAGCGCGTACGCATTAGCCCAATAACCGGCCGAAAATCGAAAGGTGTCCAACGTTCAGCGGTTAAGTACTGCACGCCATACTGCGATGCCTGACTGTCCTGCGCATAGTCTACAACCCCAATGAAGACTTGGGCATCCGCCGACTCTTTAGCGAGGGCCATACTTGTGAGTAAACACAGCAATCCGGAAAGAATCCACTTCTTAAGGGGCAGTTGATACATTTTCATTTATTTCTCCGGCCATTGAAATTGGACACCAGTAGCCACCGACCAGTCTTCACTTTGTGCCACCAAGCCACGACTGACTCGAAAGAAACCTTTCCATTTATCACCATATAGCGCCATAGCCGCCAAATTTCTCCGTCGCAATGGCGAGTTTACACCCTGAGTAAAATCGAACCATCTACCTTCTACACGCTCTTGGTAGTGATATTCTCCCCCCAACTGCCAGCGACCGTTGGGTCGATACCATAAAGCGGCATTCATAATCACGACATCGGTTTGGCGTGACCGCGCATGGTCTTCAAAGATGCCCGTACCAAAATTTAAGTCGACTCGCCATGGCTCTTGCTGTTGGGTTAACACCAAGTATGCATAAAAGCCCAGTGTATCAGCGCCCAGTGGCGGATTTGCCGCTGGCTCCAAAACGCCATACATAAATGCCGTGGCCGGAATGTAACGTTGCTGATCGAACAGGCGTAATTTGGTAAAAAAGTAAGGATCACCACCTGAAGTATAAGCTTTTTCCCTCTCAGTCAATGAACGGACGACATCCTGACTGGCAATAAATTCGCCACGAGAGCCGAGCGGCACGTTCACTTGAACACGCGGCAGTGTCCATAATGTGCCCTCTTGCTCTAGGTCACCCATATTCCTACCCTGCATGCGTTCGATACCAACAGAAAGGCGTGTCATGACGGGGATTTCCGCACTGAATGTTTGTTGAAACGGAATTTGCGCAGCACTCATGGGAACAGCCAGAAAATAAAACAAAACACCTAGGAACATACTAAATGCCCAGCCGCCAAGACCTGACTTATTCATGCGGATTTTCAGCCCACAGCGTCTCATAAACATTGGCTATACCCTCCCATTCACGGGCAATACTGAATTGGGCATCGACCATGGCCTGTCCTTTCGATTTTTGCCGTGCAAGCAATTGATCATCATCCAATAACTGCGCCAGATAGTGAGTCAACATGGCCTGATCACCAACATCGAATAGAAACCCGTTCTCACCCTGTTGAATCATATCCGGATAAGCGCCTGTACGTGCGCCAACCACCGCCGTTCCAGAACACATAGCTTCAATGGGCACTAAGCCGAAACCTTCGTAACGCGCCGGGGCGCAGACGATATCCATAGCTTGATAGATACTCGGCATATCGGTATAGGCGACTTCATCCAAGAAAAAGACCTGATCCATCACGCCCTTTGCCGCCAACTTGGCTTTCAGCTCATCGGCAAATCGCTGGAATTTAGAGGTCGTTTTTCCAACCACCAGTGCACATACATCCTTGTGCGCTGGCAATAGCTCGCACAGTGCCTGCACGAATAAATCCGTGCCTTTTTCAGGTCGAACACGACCCACGATGCCGACCACGCATCGAAAATCTCGCCACGGTGAATTCACAAGGGGTTTTGCGCTGGAAAAGCGAGTGACATCCACTCCGTGAGGAACAACAGCGCGCACATGGGGCACAAGCGCTGCCGCGGCATGACTGGTAGCAATGACGGCGTCTACCGCCTTTATGAGTTGGCGCGGATACCAAGAGTGACGACGAATGGCCGCGCTGGTAAAAACTACGCGCACCGGCAATCGCAAAACATCACGCGTGAACAATGCCCAGAATAATTCGTTATTGCGCCTAGCATGCCAAATATAAAAAGGTCGTTCCGAAGGTGCCTGCCGAAGTAACTTCCACAGTTCAACAAGTGTTATTCGACGAATGCCTTCGGCGGGAAAATTTGACAGCAGAACCAGCTCATAGCGTTCTTGCATGAACGGGAGCAAAGCGCGAATGGTCGCGCTCACCCCTGTAATGCGATGATGCATATCTGACACCACCACTTCTGGCATAGGCTTTGACACCAAGACTAACCGCGCAAAATGGCCAGAATTTCATTGGTTTTTTCGTGCATGAGCTTCTCATCCGCACGTGTTTCCAAATTCAACCGTACCACCGGCTCAGTATTCGATTTACGCAGATTAAAGCGCCAATTTGGAAACTCCAGTGACACGCCATCGACCGACTCTTCGCCAATGGCCTCTGCTTTAAAAGCTTCATATACCCGCGCAATCGCTGCATCCGCGTTGTCGACTTTACTGTTGATTTCGCCAGGCGACGGACAGGTCGACATCCGCTCACTCACCAGTTCAGAGAGTGACTGGCCCTTTTTACACAACAAATCTACTACCAGCAACCAGGGGATCATGCCGCTATCACAATATGCGAAGTCACGGAAATAATGGTGCGCACTCATTTCACCGCCATACACGGCATCTTCTTTGCGCATCATCTCTTTTATGAAGGCATGGCCCGTTTTGGACTGCACCGCCTTACCGCCATTTTTCTCGCAAATGTCTTTGGTATTCCACACCAATCGAGGATCATGGATGATGGTGGCTCCCGGATTCTTTACCAAGAAAGCTTCAGCCAAAAGGCCGACCACGTAATAGCCCTCAATAAAGCGGCCATCGGCATCCCAAAGGAAACAGCGGTCAAAATCACCGTCCCATGCAATCCCCATATCGGCATTATGTGCGTGCACTGCATCACCGGTGACGGGCTGTTGCTCCTTCAAAATGGGATTAGGAATACCATTGGGAAAGGTGCCGTCAGGGGTGTTGTGCAACTTTACCAATTCAATGGGCACTCCACGGCTCTTAAACGCCGCTTCAATACGATCTACTGTATGGCAGGCTGCGCCATTGCCTGCGTTAACCACCAGCTTCATAGGTTTGACATCACCCAGATCCAAATAGCTTAACAAATGATCAACATAAGGGCCGGAGTGGTCGAGCTTAGACAGTGTTCCTTTTACATTCGAGGCCGTGAATTGGTTCGCTTCGGCAAGCTTCTTGATATCCAGGAGCCCAGAGTCGTTGCTTAGCGGCCGCGAGCCTTCACGCACCATTTTCAAACCATTGTAATCAATCGGATTGTGGCTAGCCGTTACCATAATCCCACCATCAAGACCCAATGCCTTCGTCGCGTAGTAGACTTCTTCCGTACCAATCAGACCGAGATCAATCACATCCACACCCGAGTCCATCAAGCCACGCGCAAGCTCCAGCTTCAGAGTTTCCGACGTCAATCGCACGTCGCCACCCACACACACTTTCTTGGGCTTCAGAAATTCGGCATAAGCGCGACCGATTCGGTAGACAATCTCGTCGTTTAACTCAACACCGAGCTTGCCGCGAATGTCATAGGCTTGAAAACAAGTTAGTTCGGTCATAATCCTTCTCTCTGTTGTTGCGGAGTAAACACTCTCTTCGTAAGCATAATAGCGTGCTCTAGGACGTCTTAACACCCACTTTAGGTATTACGACGAAACAAGTACACGCCGAGCCCAAAAGCCAAAAACACCGGCAGTGTCGCAGCGACAGCGGGTGTCATGCCAATGAACAAACCAATGGGACCAAAGAATTGTTGGGTAATTTGTAACACCAGACCCAAGGCGATACCCATGAAAATACGGGTACCCATGGCGATTGAACGCGTTGAACCAAAGACAAAAGCAATACCAATGAAACTCAGTGTCATGGTCAGCAAAGGCGCACTTAAGCGCTCCCATAAACGCAGCGCTACCACAGGATCAACCACCGCCTGCGTATTCTGAAAGTTAACCCGCGACCACAGCGCGGGAAGCGATATGACACGCAACGATTGTGACAGGTTGACGATGATGTCGGTCGATAGCGGCGGCTCTTGCACGCGCTCAGAAAAAGACTGACGCATCATCTGTCCGCCCTCGTCCGCCCAATCGATCACCTCCACGCCCTCCAACTCCCACCGGTCATTTAACAGGGTACCTGAGGCTGCACGAATAATACGCCGTATATGTTGTTGTTCGTTGAGCTCCACCAAAACCAGATTTCGGGCTTCATCCACGCTGACAAAATCACCGACATGAATCAACTGCTGCTCACTCTGATACCAAGAACCCAATTGCAGTTGTACATTTTGTTGGCGGATATCCGCCCGATAGAAATTGGCACGCTGTTCAAGGCCAGGTGCAAACACCTCTCCGCCGATGAAAAATGCAATGGTTGCAAAAAAAGCGGGCATCAAAATGGTACTCAGCAACCGCGCCATCGATACACCCGTGGCGCGAATCGCCGTAAGCTCACTGCTGGCGGCCAAGCCACCTATGCTGACCAAGGTTCCAATCATGACCACAAAGGGAGCGAACTGATAAAGTTCACTTGGGATAGCCATCAAGGTATAGACCAACACATGATAGGCATTGAAGTTTTCATCGCCTCGGCGGGCCAACTCATCGGCATAGCTCAATAAAAACATTAAGCTACCGAAAACCAGTAGCACCATTAAGATGCTTTTTAAACTGCGCCCCATTACGTATCGATTCAGAATCATTAGGACATCGCCTTAGTGCTGGCCAACCGCCGCGTGCTTAGCCACTGCCTGACCTCCAGTCGAAGGGCCAAGCCTAGCCCCACCGCAACCAGGTGTATCCACCAGAAATTCGCCCAAATGGGCAAATTGCCGCCGCCAACACTGCTATTGACCGTTCGACACAAGTACTGATAGAGGAGATAGAAAATGACAGCGGGCAAAACCGCAGCATTTTTGCCGCTGCGGGGCGTATAGCGGGTCAGATTCACGGCCCAAATACAGAACACCAATAAACTCAGTGGGTACAAAACACGCCACTGCAACATCACCTGATTGCGCAAGACAGTGCTCTCATAGAGCGCATGATTTTCCAACGCATACCGATTGTAACCACCGGATACTTGTTGGCGTTCCAACAACAAATCCAGAACAGCAAAAGAGACCCGCTCTAGCTCGTCACCCATCATGTCCGAATACAAATGACCTTCAGTAAAACGCATAAAGCGACCTTCACCGTCAGACACGACTTGGGCAGAACGGGCGGTTACCATACGTTCCTGCCCATCGTCTTGATAAGCCATAAATACATCCAGCAGTAGGCCGGAGCGTGCATCGCTGCTTTGCGCGTAAAGAATACTGCCATTACGATCGATGGGCGTGAATTGACCGGGCTGCACCAGCTCTGCCGCGGGTCGTGATGCAAGCTGTTGATTAAGGTCTGCAGTCGCCCGATTAGCGGCTGGGGCAAGAAATAGCGTGAATACGTACAACACAACAGTAGCTAAAACGCCGACACTCAGTATCAGGCGTAAGATTTTGGCATCGGAATAACCGGTCGCTTGCAATACCACGCGTTCATTGGCTCCCGTCATTTGACCCAGAGCAATGACTAGCGCCAGAAAAAATCCGCCTGGAATAAGCTCTTGCAAGACAGGCGGTAGTTGATACAGCATCAACAAAGCGACTGCCTGACTCGGCAGCGTACCGCTTAATGCCCTCGTTAAAACCTCACCAAACGCTTCCGCCAGCAGCAAGATAGCCAAGAGAATGCAGATCAACACGAACGGCAGGGCGATCTGCTTGAGGATATAGCGTTGAATGATCATTGCCGTTCCATGCCCGTTATATCAGCTAAAGGTCGAGTGCAGTTGGTAGTAATGTCCACGTTGCTCTAGTAATTCCCGATGTGTCCCAGATTCCACCACCACGCCTTGATCCAGCACGTAAATCACATCGGCGTTCATTACTGTGGACAAGCGGTGCGCAATCACCAAGGTTGTCTTTCGCCGAGCCAATGCATCGAGTGTTTCCTGAATCAACTTCTCGGTACGTGTATCCAGTGCCGACGTCGCTTCGTCCAGCAACAGTATAGGAGCATCCCGCAACAACGCCCGGGCAATGGCAACGCGCTGGCGCTGCCCGCCCGACAAATTAGAACCACGAGGCCCTGCCAATGTTTCCAAACCACCCGGCAACGTGTTGGTAAAATCCATTACCCTCGCTTCGGTTGCCGCTTGATTTACTTCCGCTTCACCCGCTTCCAATTTACCCAATAAAATATTTTGCTTAATCGTTTCGTCAAACAACGCGGAATCCTGACTGACGACGGCAAACAGTGATCGTAGCTCTATCAAATTGAGTTGATCTGTGGAAACGTCACCCAAGAGCACCTGCCCTGAATCGGGTTCTATCAAACGGGTGAGTAAGTTAAACAACGTGGACTTGCCAGCACCGGAAGCACCGACAATGGCGGTCATTTTTCCCGCCGGCGCACGCAACGTCAGTCCGCGTAGCACGGACAGTTCACCATAACTAAAATTAATGTTGTCAAACACCACATCACAATGCTGGATATCTTTGGGAATGGGTTGTATCGCCGTTACATTCTTTATCGTCGGGGCAAGATCAAGCACGGCATAAATGCGCTCTAAGCTCGCACTCGCGGCTTGAAAAGCACCACTGATATTGCTTAATCGGCGTAACGGATCAAAGATCAGGGCCATGGCCGTAAAAAAGCTCATGAAATCGCCTACCGACTTTTCACCTGCGATAATTTCTTGTCCACCATAAATCACCACGGCCACAAAACCGAATCCAGCCACTAGGTCGATCATCGCTGGCATACCGGCTTTACCGATTTCGGAACGGCGTTGAAACCGAAAGAACTGCCCAACTTCTTTCTGGAAACGCTGATCTTCGTAAGCTTCGAGATTATTCTGCTTAATGGCATTGACGCCATGGAAAATTTCATCGAGACGCATGGAAAGAATCGAGGAAATTTGCCGGGAACGGCGCGTTGTGCGAAGGATCAGTCGCCGCAACAACGAAATAGGAAACGCCAACAACGGCAAGCCAAACAACGCAAATAACGCCCACTTCCAGTCCACCATAAAGGCAACGGTCAGCAAGGCAATGAGTGAAATGCTGTCTCGACCCAAATTGAGTAACGCAGTACTGGCGAAGCCTTTTAGTGCTTCAGTATCACCACGTACACGGTCAATCAACGCGCCCGGAGAGTACTTGCCATAAAACGCACTGTCTTGCCTGATAAGGTGACTGAGCATGGCTTTTTGGAGCCCAGTGACAACCCGCAAACCGACCGTAACGGTGATCACACGCTGCCCAAAACCACCGACGGCCCGGGCCGTAAAGACAATAAAAATCGCCATGGCGATCCACACCACATCCGACTGACTGCCCTCGACAAAAACCAAATCAAACATGGGCTTTACAAGGTAACTCAGTAACCCAAGTGCGCTACCCTCGATAACCACCAATACGGCGGCTATTGAAATCAAGCCTACATGATGCCGTAGGTAATCCTGCCAAAGGCGCTTTAATAATTCGCGTCTGGGGGTATCGTGATGCGTTTCCAAACTGTAATCATTCACGGCGTAATACCTTGTCGACAAACCAAGCAGAAAACCCTCTAGGTTGAAATGACGCACGTAAAGCTCGCGGGTCATAATGGTCACGCACCCAATCTTTCAGACGGATAGGTGTTTTTTCATTGTATCGCTCATAAGCTTCCAGAAACGCAAACAACATTCCTGTTTTAGCACCACGGAAATGTAAATACCGCCATGACAGATGGCTTTTGGCGTCGTCTATTGTGCCTTGTCCAGTAAACAATAAATACAACGCAGCCGCGAAGCCTGAACGATCGGCACCCGATTTACAGTGAAACAACACGGGTGTTTCAACACGCTCAAATAACGAGAGCAACTCCAGCACCACATCAGAATCAGGCGCGCCACGAGAAGACATTTTAAACGCAATAAGTTCCAGATTCGCTTGTTTACAGGCTGCCACTTCAAGAATAGACGCGCCACCAGTGGTTAAGCCGCGTAAGCTGATCACCGTCCTCAAACCTTCCCGCGCTAGTTTGACAAGTTGCTGCGGCGTTGGTTGGTTTGAACGCCAAGCATCTGGTGTGAATTGTGTTGGCCGGTTCCAAAAGAACCGGAGTAAACCATGATCATAAATCATAGCATCCAGCCAAACCACAATGCGTATCCGGCGAAGGTGCATACGACCGGCCCACGTTGAACGCCATTGTCGGTAATCCATCATGATCTTGCCTTGACCGCTTCTGCCGACCAACGGTTAACTTTTTCGGCAAAAATACGTTTTTGTCGAGCACTCAAGAACTTGAACCAGCGTTGCACCGGAAAGAACGTACGCTCACCCAACCCGTCAATGATCAAAAAACGCTCATCGGGCGAATCGGCTTTTTCAAGGACGATATTCTCCAGATTCAAGTCGCCTATCACCAATTCAGTTTCTACGATTGCATCCAACATCAACTTAAGGGCCTTTGCTCGATCTGCTGTCATTCGGCCATCGTCTAGTAACGTGCGTACGGTAGGTGCAATCAGACCGGCGCTATCGCGCGCCGCAGCCACCAACAAGCCAAGCCCCAAATCAGTATCAATAACACCGTAAATAGGCGCGATATACTCGGTAACCCGACCATAATCGCGGTAGCGAGACTCTACGAACTGTGTTAAATCTCGAAGGATGCCCGTGCTGTACTGGAAGTGATCCTCCACATTGGCCATCCATACCCTTACACCTCGCGCCTCTGCCAAGTTCTTTCTGGATTTATGGACCTTTATCAACAAATTAGGATCTAGCGGATGCTCGAACACCATGCGTGTCTTGCTGTGCAACAAAGGCGTTACATGAGCAAGCTCTACTGGGCTTAGAACTGACATATCACTCCCGCCGCAACACGACGTCAACTAACCAAACCAATGGACCTTTAGGATTAAATGATCGAGTAACTTGCTCACGGTCATAATGATTATCCAACCACTCATCAAACCCAACGCTGGTTTGTCGATACGCATTTTCATAGGCCAACAAAAACCAATCCATCATACCGGTAGCGGCATGGCGAATATGCAAATACCGCCACGAAAGCGCTTGTTTCGCTTCATCCAAGGGTCGACCAGACCAGAGCAGAAAAAGCGCCGAGACCAAACCGGCACGATCCGCCCCAGACTTGCAATGCAGCAGCAATGGCCGAGGCGCCTCGTGAAAGAGTTGTCGCAAAGCCTGCAACTGATCTTTGGTGGGTGGTCGTCGTGAACTCATTTTTAAATTATGCAAAGTGACTTGAGTTCGCTGACAAGCCTCGACTTCCAATCGGAACGCACTGCTCTTGCCTTCCCCACGCAAATTTAACACCGTTTTAAAACCACGCTGTGCCAGTGAATTGATTCTCCATGGCGTAGGTTGATTTGAACGCCATACACCAGGCACCACCTCAGCAGGGCGATTGAAAAACAACCGAATTAGACCCAAGTCAATAAAAAGTAGGTGGCAGACAGTTAAAAGGCGTCGCATTCTGTGGGTTAAGGCTTCCGGCGCGGTTGAACGCGAAGCCTTGGACTGATCAGGAGACTTTATCAAACGCGATGACCCGCAGTACGATGAGTGGTCTGCGTATAATAACGAAACACACTGACGCTGCCTACCGCCACCGCCCACCCATTGGCCCTAGCGCCGCACTAGGCTACTATAGCCGCCTTGTTTATTAGGTTCCCGGAATCCGTCAACACTGTTTTATGAAGACACGTCAGCAATTCCTCACCCTCGCTGAGCTCGGCATCTCATCTTATTCCGGAGAAGTTTTGTCTGCGTTCGATAACCTGCATGGCAAGGAATGGCTAGCAACGCTCACCCGTACCCTGGCAAAACTAGATGATCAGCACCTGCTCTACAAACAACGGAACCGGGTGTACCGGATTGCTGATCCAACAGGTCCTGGTGAACTGTGCGTCAAGGTTTTCAAAAAGCCTGATCGTTTGCGCAGTACGTTCTATCGCCAACAAGGTAGCAAAGCACAACGCGCTCACCAATTCGCCAAACACCTGTTCGCTCAGCATGCAGCGGTAACAGAGCCGGTAGGATTCATCGAGCAGTGGCAAGGCTCACAATTGGTGGAAAGCGCATTGATCAGCCGATTTTACCCCAATGCTACTGATCTTTATTCCGAAATGACGTACTTGTTGCGCGACCATCCTTATGCGGGTGCATTTGTAAACTTAATTCGTGTAACCGCGCAAGCGGTAAGAAAAATGCACGATAGCGGCTTTCTTCACGGTGACTTAGGCCCACAAAACATCCTGTTGACCCGAACCGGTGATGCCTCGTGGACTTCTCCTGTTTTTATTGATTTAAATCGCGGACAGCTCTGCTCAAACCCTACCCTAAGACAACGCGCACGTGATCTTGAGCGAATGAAAATTCCGACGCATTTTTTGCGTATATTTCATCACATATACTTTAATGATGGGGCCGTTCCCGCTGAGTTTTTACGCTGGGACGAACACTATCGCGCCCGGTTTCGCTTGCATCAGCGCTCCCGTAAATATCGTCACCCCATACGTACGCTAAAGAATATTTGGTCGCCGAATGTGGATAACCGTAAACACACATCAACCGGGCAGCCCGTCCCAAGGGATGTATGGTTGTGGGATGAGTTTTCTGCCCAACCATCGGTCATGCACCGCAAAAAAGAACGCGCCAGAGAGCGCAAATTATCAGACCTTTGGACAACCATTGTCGCAACGCTGCAGGCAGCACCCGGTATCTACAAGTACTACCGGGAACGTAAAGCCAGTATGTATCAAAAGCCGATCGATATGCGCCAAAGATTGGGCATCAGTGTGGAAGTAGATGATAGTTTTGCGCGGCAACAGAAAGCACTTGTCGAATTACCCGCCAGTAATATTCTCATGCGCTGCTATTACCATCTGGGTACATCACACATTACCGCCTGTCATGGTGCCATTCGCGCCCTGAAAGCAGACGGCCACAAGGTGTCTTTGGCCTTAATTCAATCCCGTGATGCGGTCATTCATCCCGAGCGTTGGTTCGACTTCGTTGATCAAGCACTTGAGCGCCTGCATGATTATTTAGACTGCGTTGAAGTGGGTCATGCGGTCAATCGGGTTAAGTGGGGGTTTTGGAACCTTGAAGAAATAACCCGCCTCTGGCCAACCGATGGCCGCTGGAAAGCACGCTACCCTCACCTCACCTTTATTGGCCCGGCGGTTAATGATTTCGAATTTCAATACTACCCACCGTTGCTTGCGCGAGCGGGTCAGCAATTCGATGCGTTGTCAGGCCATTTGTATGTTGACCGGCGTGGCGCACCTGAAACAGCACAAAACGGTTTCAGCAGCTTGGAAAAGGGGCTGTTAGCCAAAGCTCTTGCTGACCAAGCAGGAAAACATGACTTTTACGTCACCGAGGTAAACTGGCCACTAAAGAACACGGGATTGTATTCACCGGTTGCCGGGGCGTATCAGGTAAAGGATTCCAAGGAAAGTAATCTCCATGTCAGTGAAGAACTCAGCGCCGCTTACATGGTGCGCTATGCACTGATTACCCTCTGTTCTGGTGCAGTATCAGGTATTTGGTGGTGGCGACTGGCACACCCAGGGTTTGGCTTAATCGATACGGAACAAGGATGGCGCTTACGCCCGGGCTGGCATGCGTTTGCTACTTTTCAAAGAAACCTGGCGAAAACTACTTTTGTCCAGAAGCGCCAACAGGGTGAGATTCAGTGGTGGGATTTCGTCGCCACAGACACAGGGCAGCCCACTTTAAGTATCGCCTACGCCTTGCATGCAACACCACTTCAAATACCCAGGGAGTTTTTGTCAGGATCTGACCTGTATGGTCAAGCCTTGTCGTTCAACACCGATAGAACGCTGTTGGTCAATGAATATCCCACCTATTTCTTTTATCAGAAGCAACCCTGACTATGCGCATTCTATTGAAGAGATTAGGCCGCTGGCTGGACAAAACATGGCGCACTCATCGCCCGGTATTGTTGCCAACGTTTTACCGTGCGTACCGAGACCTCAAACAACGAGCTGTCCCGATTCCCAAGGGCGCGCAACTTCTGATCGTCTTTGACCTACGCAATAACCGTGTGGATGGCCCACAAGGCCGACGTTTCTACAATTTAGCCACCATGTGGATCAAAGCGGGTTATCATCCTGTTTTTATCGACCGGCAACGCTTTTTAGCTAACCCTAGAGCCAACTTTAAAGCTCGCGTATTCAAGCACCACTTTTCACTGATAAACGATCTCTCCGACCTAGCGCCTTATATTAAACAGAGCGTAGTGCTAACCGACCAGTCTGTTGCTGCGCATCCGTTTCGACAGCAAGCTCTCGCAATTATGGAAATCAGCTTAGCGGTTGGCCCGCCGCAACAAGGTGACGAACATGCGTGGCCATTCCCGATGTTTCCTATCATTTATGACGAACACCTAGATGATTCACTAGATTCAGCACGCGCTAATGATCGCTTGTGGACTTTTTTCTTCGGTGGACGCTCGTCAGGGCACAGTTACGACAAAGGCTGGGTGAGCTCCATCTACAGTAAAGTACCACGTAATCGCTACCTAGCTCTGGTCGAATACGCACTTGAACAAGAACACATACCCTTAACACAACCGAAGGGTGGCGATAACTGGCAGGCACCGCCCCAACCTAATGCGCTATTTATTCGCAATGAACAGTGCAAAATACCCTTAACTCAATGGTTACCTACCATCGCCAGCGCGCGTTTTTTTCTGGCGTGCCCCGGCGTAAGATACCCTATGTCACACAATGCCATTGAAGCACTCGCGGTCGGCACCGTACCCATTTTGGAATATCCAGAAGATTTCTTTCCAACTCTTGAAGATGGCAAAAATTGCCTAACATTCTCAGGCGAACAAGGCTTGCTCACAACCATCCAGCGTGCCGCCCACATGACCCACGATGAATGGCTAAGTCTTTCTGCAGGCGCTCAAGCCTATTACGACAGCTACCTTGCGCCAAAAGCAGCGACACAGGGCTTTCTGTCAGCAGCAAAAGAGGGAAAAACGGTACTCCGGCTGGTGCCTTATCTGAAAGAAGGCGGTGGGTTGGTGTAAGTCATGAGGCTAACATAACCCAGCGAATAACACCCTCAAACGAGACCGTACGGCACCTTCACCGAACCATTCAACGCCTTGCCGATGGATCGATTCTCGGTCATCCACTGTCAAAGGCGTGGTCTTTCCTGCACCCTCAACCAATTTCTGTACAGTGTCCGTAGTCGTAATCGCGGGGCCTTGCTGCTCTTGTAACCAGTTAAGAAACGGGGTAGTCAAAGCCAGCACCGGAGTGCCACAACTTATGGCATAGAAATAACTGCCGCTCACCACCACATCGCTACCTTCATGTGCTAATACTAGTGCATTGGCACCAGCTACCAGAGCGTAGGCATCATCGTCAGACCAATATCTGGCAGCTATGGTCACATTCTTACCCTTAGCAGCCCGCTCTAACAACGCAAGATAAGACGGATCGTCAGCTTTACCAGCGATCACCAATTGGTTCGATACTCCCCAAGCGTCCACCAAAGCCAGCAAATTTTTATACCGGCTAATACGGCCAAAAGCGACGCAATAGCTCCCTTCAATCAATGGGTCTGGGTGTGAACGATTGTCTCGAGGGAAATCTGCATAATAAAGTGGATGGGGAACGTAATAACGATGATCAGTTTGATGACCCGAGTGTGTGATAACAGCATCGAAGGACTGCTCCAGATGATCAATCAGTTGCTTGATTTTATGCTGATCGTCAGGTCGGGTGCTGTGCGGAAACTGGTTATGCCGAACCATAATAACGCGCCGTGAAAATAAGCGCAGAACGTATAATTTAACGAGAAAGGTTAACTGACCAAACATCCTGGCCTTGCCCGTGCGCCGATCAACGAGACAATTCTCTAGCCAACTCACCAAAACAACATCCACTTTTGGCAAGACGCGAATTAGGCGGTGCAATGCCAACAGCTTAATTCTGGGAAAAAGCACAGCCTGATGATTTTCCGGCAAACACGATTGCATCCTCAGCGTATAGGGGTTGTTTCCAACACCAGGATAGAACCCTACACGCATCGCGCCCCGATGCGAGTCTGATGACTGGTGAAGCGCATCTGACATAGCCGCTACACCGCCGCTTTAGAACGCTCGCTAAGCCTAAAAGCATAAGCTAGGGCGATAAAGGCCCACATCAAGCCTACTGGCCTAAAGTTATAGAAACCAAAATGCGTATTCAGAGGGAAGGCCATTACCAAGGCACAAATGAACATCACGGTAGTCAGGTCCCAACGATTCTTTAAGGACTGCCATGTATGTCCCATCAAAATTGAGTAAAAAATCGCATACCCAATAAATCCGATGATCCCGGTCATGGATAGTACATCAAGCACAAACATATGGGCGTAGCGCACCCACATACCTTCCCAGTTTCGAGCGGCGGCATAGTCCTTTACCGCATCAGAACCAACGCCCACCCAAGGATTCTCGATGAATGTCATCCAAGCGGCATACCAAATGGGTAAGCGCCCGGAGGTAGCGCTGTTCATAAACTCGTAGTCCCAAGTAAATAACTGCAACGTATTGTCAGCACGCGCTCTGAATTCCGGCATCAACTGATACATGATTAATACGGCAGCAATACTTAACAAAACTCCAGTGACCAACCATTTAATACTGATGGCTTTGATCCAGAAGAGGTAAAAAGCATATAGGGTCATAGCGACTAGAAAAGCCAACCAAGATGCCCGGCTACCACCGAGCAAAATAACGGTCAGCATCGGGAGTATTAAAAGCCAGGATAAACGAAACCAGCCACCACGGATGGCCAGCCGACGAACCATTTCTATAAAAATGGGAGCACTGTGCGCAATCACAGTTCCGACGATGATGCCAGGATACCAAAGCCCCGTAAGACGCCCACTGACCATGGGATTCCCCAGTAGATTGGCGCCTGAAAAATATTGCAGTAACGCGTCAAAAATCCAGAAAAGTTGAAAACCAAAAAACACCAGCATCCAACGAAAAGGACTAAACCCAAACCTGAAGTGCCAAACGAATAGTGCGCTCACAAAACCAAGCAAGGAAAACCGTAACACATCATTAAAGGTTTCTTCTTTATTGACCGCAAACACTAGGGTCAATAAGAGCGGGACCGCAATAAGCAACCCGAGATAAATCGTCCAATTAAGTTCAGCATCCCAAGTCCGATAAATCGTCTTGGCGCTCAGCGCCCCCAAAACCAACAACAAAAAAACCGACAGGAGATAGGCTTCATCAAAGGGATAGACCAATAAAAATATTAGTCCTACTGCACCAAACAATTTAACTCGCCACTCACTAAGCCCTTGCAACATAACTTTTCCTTCTCTTCAACTTTTTGCGCCACCCAGGGCACGATTAATTTGCTCGTTTTTCGATACCATACGGTGTCCATGTACTTCGCGTATTCTTTACCGCCTTCCGGATGGCATTATTTTTTGCCCAAGTTTCAGGGTTCTCATAACCACGCTTATGGTCCAAATGAAGCATGATCACCGAGTAGCGCGCCTGAATGCCTTTTATGCCGAGATTCATCATCCGCTCTCCCATCTCCCGATCCAGTCCGCCATACTGCATGCGTTCATCAAAACCATTGACCGCCAGCATATCGGCCTTCCAACCAGAGCTGTTTCCACCGTTCCAGGTCGCACCGGTAGGCGTTAGTCGATTCAACCATCGGGCCAGCACCGACCCAGAGGTTAGCTTCATCTTTTTGTGATCAGACGGTTGCCCCAATTCTTTTAAGCAATCAAAACTAAACACTGTTTGATCGGCCACCATAGCTTCTGAAACAGCCTCACTCACGGGTAAGGTTAACCGATACAACCCACCAGAAACGAAATGTCCAGGTCGCGCAAACGCCTTGTGCATCGCGATATAATCGGCCCGAGGAATGCAGTCACCATCAGTAAAAGCCAGATAATCGCAAGGTGTTTCCATAATCGCCTTATTCAAAATGACAGTCTTACGAAACCCGTCGTCCTCATGCCATACATGGCGAATATTCAATCGGCCTCGGGCCTGAAACCGTGCGATCAAATCTGCTGTCTCCTGCCCAGAGCCATCATCGGCAAGAATGAGCTCGAAGTCAGGATCTGTTTGATGCTCATAGCCCCACAGCACCTTCTCCAACCACTTGGGGGAATTATAGGTGGTCACAACCACACCCATTTTCATCCAACATCTCCTGACGCGTAGTGAAACTTACTGGTACACTGCTCCCCTACTTTATGAGGTGCAATTTTGCTCGGACAATCTACCACATCAGCCAACAAAATATCAGCGCAACAGGAACGGAAACTCCTGATCATTTGCCCTACAGATACTTGGGGTGGTGTTGAAAAAAACGTTCGCCTACGTGCTGCGGCAATGGCTCAGCGCGGTCACAGCGTCACGGTATTGCTGTGTGAGAATACGTTCGAGGCTCGCTTTAAAGACCTACCTAACGTTCACCTTGAAACAATGCCGTATAGACCTTCAAATCTGTCACCGAGTCTATATTGGTCGTTTTACCGAAAAATTAAAAAAATCCAGCCTGATTGTGTGTTTGTACCCTTGAAAAAAGACTGGTGGGCAGCCACGCTCGCAGGCTATCTAGCCAAGGTTCCGCAGCGCATACTCTATTTAGGCATTAAACGACGAATCAAAGAAAATCTAAAATACCGTTTACTGTTCAAGTCTCTGAAAGCCTTGCTGATCGTGAACAGCAAAGACCTGAGAACACATCTAAAGTCGAGCAACCGATATTTGCACGACGGGAATCTAAAACTTATTTATAACGGATTCGAACTGCCAGAGTTAGGTGCTGCATTGGGGGGGCTACGATCCAGCTTAGGGATACCCCTAGATGCGCCTGTTGTGGGGTGTGCAGGACGATTTAGCCATCAAAAAGGATTTGATTTACTCCCTGAGATACTGCATCAATTACCGGAAAATGCTCACCTTATCATTGCGGGCGGGGGCGACTTGGAAGATCAGCTATGCCGCCAGTTTAATGACACCGTCGGCAGTGAACGCATTCACTTGATCGGCCCTCAAAATGACATGTCGATGTTCTTCCAAACCCTCGATATATTTCTCTTGCCATCACGCAATGAAGGTATGGCCAATGTTCTGAATGAAGCTTTAAGTTATGGTCTACCGGCCGTGTCTACTCATGTTCCCGGCAGTGCGGAACTACTGGAAGCTGATCCAGACACCCCGGATGACCTGCTTGATTCACCCGGTATCTGGCGCGGCAAACATGGCCTTATCACCCGAGTCAATGACACCGAAGCACTCGCCCGTGCTTTAAATTTACTGATTTCGGGCAAGGTGAAGTTTGACCCCGAGCAGCAACGTGGCAAAATACGTCGCGATCATGATTTAACCATTATGATGAATCTTACCGAACAGATTTTCTTTAACCAAACTTTCGACGAAAAACCAACAACCCCACGTCAAAAGGCGGCCTCATGAAGTTAAAAGAGTTCCTACCCTCATTGATAAAAATGGCACGCCTTAAACAACTGGATCCTGTCAAACTGAACCAAGAAGGCGAACAGGATGTGCCTGTTATTGTTAGTTGCACCAGTATTCCCAGTCGGTTTCATGTATTGGATAAAACGGTTCGCAGTGTCTTAAATCAATCTTGTCCGCCTAAAAAAATGCTTCTCTGGCTGCATGAACGACATAAAAATAGTCTGCCGAAAAGTCTATTGAATATGCAAGGACATAAATTTGAAATACGATTTACGGAACTGGATAGCCCACACTGCAAACTAGTACCCACACTGCTTGCCTATCCAAAAGATATCATCGTTACCTGTGATGACGATTTAATCTATGAGGATTCTTGGCTGGAAACCCTCTACAAAAGTCATAAAGAACATAACAATGACATAATTGCTCACATTGCACGCGTCATTCGCTATGACGACCATGGTATAACTCAGCCCTATCGAACCTGGTCTCAAGAAAGACAGGCCAACACATCACACAATGCTTTAATCCCTATGGGCTATGGCGGTGTGCTCTATCCTTCAGGTTCTTTACCTCAAATGGCAACCGATACACAACTATACAATCAGCTAGCGCCAAAAGCGGATGACCTATGGTTCAAAGCCATGTCTACGTTGAATGGTACAAAAAGCCGCACAACGTCAGAATCAGTAGCATCACCCTATCCAATGCCCAATTCTCAAACGGTTAGCTTAAAGAAGTCTAATGTGCGTCAAGATGGCAATAGGGTACAGTGGGAAGCGCTCGTAAATCACTTCCCTATGCTTAAGGATCTAACATCATCGGTTTAACGTCCACTGCTCCCCTAATTCAAAATCAAAGGATTGGGGTTCGAAGGGAGCACGACCTTTAACGGGGTAATGGGTCAGCTCACCGATGAAAATACGTCCGGATAGCGTAAAAAAGTCTACCCTAACATAATCAAAAGGGCTGGCCAATTTTTCAGCAATACTCAACATCTCATCAAGACATTCAGGTTTTTCGACATCAGGACCGTTATCACGATTCCACTTCACGTCGATTTTTTGCCAATCTTTTCCATATAAGTTCTTATAATAATTATCGAATCGACCAACATCGACCTGTATAAACTTACAATCCCCATGAATCATATGAAATTTATAATCAAAAGGCACACCCAAACTGCCATCATGAAGAAATTCTTCAACCATAACTACCGGGTTTGCGTTTTTGTATGCCCATTCGTGGGCTCTAACCCCATAACGCCTTATGCACCAGTCATTCAGCTTTACAATAGCATCTTCTTTTTTAAATTTACTCTTGTCTTTGACAATAATATTCATGGCAGAACCATGACTGCACTTTAAAACAAACTGATCTGGCAAATCATCAAAGGGAATATCCTTGGCTTTTTCTCCATGCCAATACAGAGGCACTAATATCTTCTCTGCTTCTTCTTTGCCCAGCATATCGGCAATGTACGAACGCACCGTAAACTTATCAGCAACGATGGGTATAAGCGGATTTCTATCGTAGATTTTTTTCCAACAAACCTTTTGATTAAAGCTTTTCGGGTTTTTCAAGTCTAATGAATACCCCGTTAATTTTTTGAATTTCTTTTTCTCTATAGGAAATCCCAAAAGTCTATCAAGCCATGCGAATATACTATTCTCTAAATTTTGAAGAAAAATATTTATTCTTGTTCCAAGGTTGCTGATCAACGCGAACTCCAAAATGCATGATAGTTATAATCATGTTATTACTAAGCTATTGATTTGACAACGCCAACCCCACTTTAGACCGATTCGCCCGCACCAACCGAGCACTGATCTGCTGGCCGATCTTGGCGATGGCTTTGAGGTCTATGCCGGTCTCGATACCCAAGCCCTGCAACAAATACAATACGTCTTCGGTCGCTACGTTACCCGCCGCACCCGGGGCATAGGGGCAGCCGCCCAAGCCAGCGACGGAGCTGTCGATCACCGCAACGCCCTCTTCCAACACTGCGTACAGATTCGCGACAGCCTGGCCGTATGTATCGTGAAAGTGCGCGGCCAGTTGCTCCACCGGAACCTGCTTGCGCACGGCCTCTAGCATCCGTTTTACTTTTAGCGGTGTGCCGACGCCGATGGTGTCACCGAGCGAGATTTCATAGCAACCCATGTCCAGCAGCGCCTTGGCAACCCACGCTACCTGCTCGGGTTTAATGTCACCTTCATACGGACAACCGACCACGGTCGACACGTACCCACGCACGCGAATACCGGCTTTTTGCGCGGCTGCCATAATGGATTCGAAGCGTGCCAGGCTCTCGGCGATAGAACAGTTGATGTTCTTTTGCGTAAAGCTTTCCGAAGCGGCACCGAACACTGCAACTTCGTCGGCTCCGGCCGCCAGCGCATCTTGAAAACCCCGTATGTTGGGTGTGAGCGCACTGTAGGTGATGCCGGGAACGCGCGTGATCTGCTGCAATACCGCCGTAGAATCCGCCATTTGTGGCACCCACTTAGGCGATACAAAACTGCCCGCTTCGATGTAGTTCAAACCGGTTTGCGATAACTGGTCGATCAGTTGCACTTTATCGTCCACCGTCAGGTGCATGGACTCGTTCTGCAAGCCATCACGCGGCCCCATTTCAGCGATGCGAACACGTTGCGGAAAACTCATGCCTCGGCCTCCTCAAAGTCCACCAATTCGACCCCGGCAGACACCGTTTCGCCCGGTTGAAAATAGAAGGCGTTGACCATACCATCGCTGGGCGCCCGAATGCTGTGCTCCATTTTCATGGCTTCCATCACCAACAGTGGCGTATTAGCTTCAACCCGCTGCCCCGGCTCGACCAACAAAGCCACCATGGTGCCGTTCATTGGCGCCGTCAGGCCGTGTGCTGCGGCTTCGTGTTGACCGAAATCCGGCGTTGGCTGACACAGGAAGACATGGCGTTCACCTTGCCAGAATAAGCTCAACTCTTGCCCTTCCGGCTTAGCCGCTAAGTGATAGCCCAGCGTAAATCGATGTTCGTTTAACACCACGGTGGCTTCGTCGATACCAACTTGCCCTTGAATATGACCCAGTGATACAGGCGCTTCACCCGGCGCTGCCATGCGGTGAATATCGAACCCGCCTGTAGCATCTGGCACGAGTTCAAAACGGCTCGGCTCTTCTCGCCACACCAGTTCAATGGATTGCCTTGGGCTGGCATTCAAACGCCAGTCGTCCAAGCTGTGCCACGGATCATCGTCGCCGTCACGATGCCGACGTAAAGCCTGATTCGCCACAAACGCCGCCAGCAAAGGCAGTTGCTCCGCTTGCGTAGATGCAGCCGGAAATAAATCGGCTTCATGGTGGGTGATAAAGCCTGTATCAAGGTCCGCGGAAGCAAACGCCGGATGCGCCGCCAAGCGGTGCAAAAAACTAACGTTGGTGGTCAACCCACCAATTCGATATTGTTCCAAGGCTTGTACCATGCGCCGAATGGCACTGGTGCGGTCCACATCCCATACAATCAATTTGGCGATCATGGGGTCGTAATACATGCTCACCTCGTCGCCTTGCACCACGCCGGTATCCACTCGCACATGGCGGCTTTCGGTGGGCGTTTTCAGGTAGGCCAGTATGCCCGTGGCGGGCAAGAAATCTTGCTCGGGGTCTTCGGCGTAGATGCGCACTTCGAGCGCATGGCCGTTAATGCTGATCTGGTCTTGCGTCAGCGGTAACGGTGCACCCGTGGCCACGCGCAGTTGCCATTCAACCAAGTCCTGCCCGGTGATCATCTCCGTAACCGGATGCTCAACCTGCAAGCGGGTGTTCATTTCCATGAAGTAGAACGAGCCGTCTTCATCGTACAAAAACTCTACTGTGCCCGCGCCTACATAATTGATGGCTTGCGCGGCCTGTACAGCCGCTTCGCCCATGGCTTTGCGCGTGGTTTCACTTAGACCGGGGGCTGGCGCTTCTTCAATCACTTTTTGATGGCGGCGCTGAATGGAACAGTCCCGCTCGGCCAGGTACACGCCGTTGCCGTGCTGGTCGCAGAACACCTGAATTTCAACATGGCGCGGCTTGGTGAGGTATTTTTCCACCAGCAGATCGCCATTACCAAAGGCGTTTTCGCCTTCGCGGCGCGCGGCCTTAATGGCTTCGTCCAGTTCGCTGGCCTGCCACACCACACGCATACCTTTACCACCGCCACCGGCCACCGCTTTCAGCAACACGGGGTAGCCCATGTCTTCGGCGCTTTTACGCAGCAGTTCCGGGTTTTGATCCGCACCGTGATAACCGGGCACCAAGGGTACTCCGGCTTTTTCCATGATCTGCTTCGCCGCGCTTTTCGAGCCCATGGCTTCGATAGCACCGACCGGAGGGCCGATAAACACAATATTCTGCGCGGCGCAGGCACGGGCAAATTCGGCATTTTCCGATAAGAATCCGTAACCGGGGTGAATGGCTTCAGCACCCGTACTCACCGCTGCCGCGATGACTTTATCAATCAGCAAATAGGATTCACGACTGGGTGCGGGGCCGATGTGTACTGCTTCGTCAGCGAGTAAAACGTGCTGCGCTTGCACATCAGCATCAGAATAAACCGCCACCGTGCGCACACCCAAAGCGCGAGCGGTTTTGATCACTCGGCACGCGATTTCACCACGGTTGGCGATGAGGATTTTGTTGAACATGGTCGTTACCCTGTTTGGTTGGTTCGGCCAGAGGGCTGGCCTCCTACGAGTCTAAAAATCGTTTTAAACGGGCCTGGCCGTCCGGCGACACCCGAATTGCGGCAATGCGCTCGCTGGTCATGCGTAGCAGGTCTTCGCTGACCTCCGCGCCAGCTATATCGTCAATCAGTTGCTTGGCTGCCGCCACCGCTACCGCGCTGTTGCCCAGCACCGCGTCACACCAAGCATCAACCGCTTGATCTAAGGCATCCGGCGCAACCACTTCGTGGGCCAAGCCAATCGCCAGCGCTTTGTCGGCACGAATCACTTCAGCGCTCAAGAAATACCGCCGCGCTTGGCGCTCTCCAATCGCGCGAATCACAAATGGCGAAATCGTCGCGGGGATCAGTCCGACCTTCACTTCGCTCAAGCAAAAGCTGGCACGCTCACTGGCGAACACCGTGTCGCAACATGCAGCCAGCCCCACCGCACCGCCATAAGCCGCGCCCTGCACCACCGCTACCGTCGGTTTCGGCAGCCGATACAGGTTGTTCATCAACTGCGCGAGCTGCCAGGCATCCGCCTGATTTTCCGCTTCGCTGTACTTCGCCATGCGTTGCATCCAACCCAAGTCTGCTCCGGCACTGAAGTGTTTGCCTGCGCCTCGCAGGCAGACAACTTTGACATTCGCATCACCCGCAGCATCCAACAGCGCTGCATTCAGCAACCCGATCAAGCCATCATCAAAGGCATTGCTCTTTTCCAACCGATTCATCGTGAGGGTCAGTACCCCCCGATCATCCAAATTCTTCAATAAGTCACTCATTTCGATCTCCAGTGTCCCATATTTCATGCGCCGCCATTGGATATAGAACGGACTCTTTGGGGATAGGGGGAGGTCTTTTCCCGCGCGAACGTACGTCCTGTACGTAACGCGCTAATCGGGCTCCTGCCCTCTGGAAAAGCCTCCCCCTATCCCCTTGAGTCCTCTCCATCACGTCAGAATAATCGGCCTGACGATAGGCTGGTCTTCCTAAACGGTGATCGTCGCTGAGGGGTATGATCAATGAAGGGGGATTCTATTCCAAAGGGCAGGAGCCCGATTAGCGCCTCTTGGGCAGGAAGCCCAAGGCGCGGGAATAGAGATCCCCCTTTGTTGATCAAATACCCCGACTCGCAATCTCTACATCCGGAAGACGCCGAATTTAGTCTCCTCAATGGGCTTGTTCAACGCCGCTGAAAGCCCGAGGCCCAGAACCTCTCGGGTTTGGGCCGGGTCGATGATGCCATCGTCCCATAACCGCGCACTCGCGTAATATGGGTGGCCTTGCGTCTCGTATTGCTCTTGAATAGGCTTCTTAAAGGCCGCCTCCTCTTCTGCTGACCAAGTCTCACCCCGCGCCGCCATTCCATCACGCTTCACCTGCGCCATCACCCCGGCCGCCTGTTCACCCCCCATCACAGAAATGCGCGCATTCGGCCACATCCACAAAAAGTTCGGATCGTACGCCCGACCACACAAACCGTAATTACCTGCGCCGTAACTACCTCCAATGATCATCGTCAGCTTGGGTACTTTCGCACAGGACACCGCCGTCACCAGCTTGGCGCCGTGCTTCGCAATACCTTCCGATTCATACTTCTTACCGACCATAAAGCCGGTGATGTTTTGCAGGAAAATCAGCGGAATCTTGCGCTGTGCACACAGCTCGATGAAGTGCGCGCCTTTTTGCGCCGATTCACTGAATAAAACCCCATTATTGGCGACAATACCGACAGGGTAGCCGTATAAGCGCGCAAAACCGCAAACGAGTGTTGGGCCATATAACTGCTTAAATTCGTCGAAATCTGATCCATCGACCACCCGTGCGATAACCTCGCGGACGTCGTACGGCTTACGCAAATCGGCACCAACAATGCCGTACAGCTCTTTCGGGTCGTACTTCGGCGGTACGCTGGGTTGTTTGTCGATATCAACGCGTTTGGGTCGGTTCAACCGTGCCACGCTGCGCCTAGCGAGGTGCAAGGCGTGCTCGTCATTCAAGGCGTAATGGTCAGCCACACCGGATACCTTGGTGTGTACGTCGGCACCGCCCAGCTCTTCAGCGGAAACCACCTCACCTGTGGCGGCCTTCACCAGCGGCGGCCCAGCGAGGAAAATAGTGCCTTGGTCTTTAACGATGATGGACTCATCGGCCATGGCAGGCACATAGGCACCGCCCGCGGTACACAAACCCATCACCACGGCGATTTGCGGTATGCCTTCGGCGGACATATTGGCTTGATTAAAGAAGATACGCCCGAAATGTTCGCGGTCGGGGAAGACTTCGTCTTGCTGCGGTAAGTTAGCACCACCCGAGTCCACCAAGTAAATACACGGCAAATGGTTTTGCGCGGCAATGGCTTGTGCGCGCAGGTGCTTTTTCACCGTTACAGGAAAGTAGGTGCCGCCTTTTACCGTGGCGTCGTTGGCGACGATCATGCATTCGACGCCGCTGACCCGACCGATACCAGCAACCACACCCGCACAGGCAATGTTGTCGTCGTACATGCCATAAGCGGCCATCTGGCCGATTTCCAGAAACGGCGAGCCGTCATCCAATAAATGACGAATGCGATCACGCGCCAGCAATTTTCCGCGCGATACGTGACGTTCTTGATACTTCACTCCCCCGCCAAGTTTCAATTCTTCGAGCTTCACGTGTAGATCATCCACCAGTGCTTGCATGGCTGCATCGTTCGCCAAAAACTCTGGCGTTCGAGTATTGATTTGGGTCGTCAGTTGGGTCATTGCATCTTCTCTTCCAATAACTGGTGGCTGGCAACGCTGGTTGGTGCCTAGGGGTGTCACGTGGGACGCCGTAAATACGTATCAGACACATCCGTGTGTCTGACCCTACGGGCTCCCTTCGGTCGTGCAAATTCGTTCCTGACGAATTTGTCCCTGTAGGCTCGCCAAGCGCATCCTTGCGCTTGAACGCCCACTTAGCCACCCCTAGGCAACTACCCGCTCACCCCGAAACATCATCGAACCAGACACGATTTCACAGGGTGATGTTTATTTCGATTCTGTAAAAAGCTCTCGGCCAATCAGCATGCGGCGAATTTCAGAAGTGCCAGCGCCGATTTCATAGAGCTTGGCATCACGTAAGAGACGCCCTGTCGGGTATTCGTTGATGTAGCCGTTGCCGCCCAGCAACTGAATGGCGTCCAGCGCCATTTGCGTGGCTTTCTCCGCGGCGTACAAAATCACGCCAGCCGCGTCTTTGCGCGTGGTTTCACCACGGTCGCACGCCTTGGCTACGGCGTAGACATAGGCCCGACAGGCATTCAAGGTGGTGTACATATCGGCCAACTTGCCCTGCACCAACTGGAACTCACCGATGGACTGACCAAACTGCTGACGGTCGTGCACGTAAGGCACCACGATGTCCATGCAGGCTTGCATAATGCCCAACGGGCCACCGGCCAACACCACACGTTCGTAATCAAGACCGCTCATCAATACCTGCACGCCACGGCCTTCTTGGCCAAGAATGTTTTCCGTGGGTACTTTGCAATCGCGGAACACCAGTTCGCAGGTGTTGGAACCGCGCATACCCAACTTGTCGAGTTTCTGTGCGCGCTCGAAGCCGGGGTAATCACGCTCGACGATAAAGGCTGTAATGCCTTTGGATCCGCCGTTCGGGTCGGTTTTGGCATAAACGACATAGGTGTTGGCGTCTGGGCCATTAGTGATCCACATTTTGTTGCCGTTCAGCACATAGTGGTCGCCTTTTTTGTCGGCACGCAACTTCATGCTGACCACGTCTGAACCCGCACCGGGCTCGCTCATGGCGAGTGCGCCAATGTGTTCACCGGAAATCAGTTTGGGCAGGTATTTCGCGCGTTGCTCGGGCGTGCCGTTGCGTTTGATTTGGTTCACGCACAAGTTGGAATGCGCGCCGTACGACAGTGCAACGGAAGCAGAAGCACGGCTGATTTCTTCCATCACTACGACGTGCGCTAAATAGCCCATACCTGCACCGCCCTCTTCTTCCGGTACGGTGATGCCGAGCACGCCGAGGTCACCAAATTTGCGCCACAGGTCGTTCGGAAATTCATTGTCGTGGTCGATGTCGGCCGCGCGGGGGGCGATTTCTTGCTGGGCGAAGGCATTTACTTGGTCTCGTACCATGTCGACCATTTCGCCGAGTTCGAAGTTCAGACCTTTGTATAGGGTGATCATCTCGCATTCCTCATTTTGTTATCTTTATTCTTGAAAGTGCGGTTGGCTTCGAGGTAGAACGTGAGCGTCGGAAAGCTGTGTATACCTATTGTCGGGACGCCGTGAATACATCCGTGTAGGCTCGCCGATGCCATCCTTGGCGTCGAACGCCCGTCAATAGGACTACAGAGCTCTCCGGCTCACTTACCAGTATTCTTAAACCTCACCTTCGCACTCAATAAATTGTCACACTGCCCGCGAGCATTGCTCAGATCTGTACGAGCTGGGTTCATAATCTCTGTTACTGGTACAGGCCAGAGTCGGGTGGGGGTTGGGGTATGTGAGGGCGTTCGACGCCAAGGATGGCGTCGTCGAGCCTACACGGATGTATTCACGGCGTCCCTCAAATACCCCAACCGCTACCTGACTCGGTCAATAACCACATATCAAGCAACGCCGCCTTCCAGCGGCTGCTCGAATCGATAATTCAGTTCAGACTCTAACGCCTGACGCCCGTCTTCCGACATCGCATTCCAACAGCGAGCTTCCGCATTGCGCAGCTCTTCCTGCACAATGCGTAAATCTTGCAATTGCTGTTCTAAAACCGCCTGTTTCTCATGCACCTTGGCAATCATTGCTTGCAACTGCTTATCATTGTTCTTGCTCGTCGCGTCATACAGCACAAACAACTCACGAATTTCTGCCAGCGCAAAACCCAAGCGCTTACCCCGCAAAATCAACTTCAAGCGAACGCGGTCTTGCTTGCTGTAAATGCGCGTTTGCCCACGTCGCGTAGGGAACAAAAGCCCCTCGTCTTCATAGAATCGAATGCTGCGCGGGGTAATATCGAACTCGCGCGACAACTCATTGATACTCCACGTCTCTCTCTGCTTCATAACCACTGCTCTACTGCAACATGCCAATAAAGATAGCCTAAGTTTACGTTTGCGTAAACGTTAATCCAATGCTATTTTTCACCTCATCCTAAAAATAACAATGCCGTGCTATCCACTAATGTTTACAGCACAGGAACAGACAACCGAGATGCAGAGCATGAATTTCAACCTAACCGACGACCAACACGCCTTTATTCAGATGGCAAAGCAGTTTGCCGACGCAGAATTGGCTCCCAAGGCTGCAGAATGGGATCGTACTCATCACTTTCCTGTAGACGTTATCCGCCAAGCCGGTGAACTGGGATTTTGTGGGCTATACACACCCGAAGAACACGGCGGGCTTGGTTTGTCGCGGCTGGATGCCAGCCTGATCTTTGAACAACTGGCCATGGGGTGCACCACCACCACGGCCTATCTCACCATCCACAATATGGTGACCTGGATGGTCGCCAGCTTCGGCACGGACAGCACCCGCGCCGAATGGTTGCCCGGCATGGTGTCGGGGGAATACTTAGGGTCTTACTGCCTCACCGAACCGGGCGCGGGTTCCGATGCAGCTTCACTCCGCACGAAAGCCACCAAAAAGGGCGATGACTACGTTATTTCTGGTAGCAAAATGTTCATCTCTGGTGCCGGGTCAACTGATGTGTTGGTGGTCATGGCACGTACCGGCGAAGCTGGGCCAAAAGGCATATCGGCCTTTGTTGTCCCAGCCAATGCACCCGGCATAACCTACGGCAAAGCGGAAGAAAAAATGGGTTGGAACGCGCAGCCCACCCGCTTGGTGACCTTTGATGAAGTGCACATTCCTGCCAGTCAGCGCTTAGGCGACGAAGGCGAAGGCTTTCGCTTTGCCATGAAAGGGCTGGACGGCGGCCGCATCAACATTGCCTCGTTGTCCATCGGCACCGCGCAACAGGCCGTCAATGAAGCCAAAGCCTATATGCAACAACGGCAACAGTTCGGCAAAACGTTAGACCAATTTCAAGCGCTGCAATTCAAACTGGCCGATATGGTGACGGAGCTGGTCGCGGCCCGCCAATTGGTGCGCTTGGCTGCATTTAAGCTCGACAACAGCGACCCGGAAGCCACTGCGTATTGCGCCATGGCCAAACGCTATGCGACGGATGTCGGATACCAAATCTGCGATGAAGCGTTACAAATACACGGGGGCTATGGCTACATCAAAGAATATCCCCTTGAACGCCACCTGCGAGATACCCGCGTGCACCGCATTTTGGAAGGCACCAATGAAATTATGCGGCTGATCATTGCGCGACGCGTCCTTGCTGAACATGCAGGTGAAATCCTTTAATCAAATAAGGTTAATACTATGATTCAGAGCACCAGCAATCTGCTGCAATACAGCCAAGACGGCCACGTGGGTATCATTACCTTCAACAACCCACCCGCCAATACGTGGACTCTCGAAAGCCTCAATGCGCTGCAAGATCTCATCATCGCATTAAATGAAGACCCCGGCGTGTTTGCCATTGCGCTCAAGAGTGACAGTGAAAAATTCTTTTCAGCCGGCGCAGACTTAAAGTTGTTCGCCAGCGGCGACCGAGCCGTAGGCTACGAAATGGCGCGCGCCTTTGGTGCCGCCTTTGAAGCCCTCAGCGCATTTCGTGGCTTTTCCGTGGCGGCTATTAACGGCTGGGCCATGGGCGGCGGACTGGAAGTCGCCTTAGCGTGCGATGTTCGCTTGGCCGATGAAGGCGTGCAAATGGCGCTGCCTGAAGCCCATGTGGGTTTATTGCCGTGTGCGGGCGGTACCCAAAACCTCACCCGCCTGGTCGGTGAAGGCTGGGCCAAGCGAATGATTTTGTGCAACGAACGAATCAGTGCAGAACAAGCCTTACAGATTGGCCTAGTGGAAGAAGTCACGCCGAAAGGCACAGTGCAAGACGTTGCTTTGGCTCTGGCTCGGCAAGCCTGCTTGCAAAGCCCTAAAGCATTGGCCGCCTGTAAACAGCTGATTCAACATACCCGCCATGGCCTGCACAGTGAAGCCCTGCTGTTGGAACGTGACTTGTTCTTGGACTTGTTCAACACCGAAGACCAGCAAGAAGGCGTGCAAGCCTTTCTAGAGAAACGCGCCCCGGTGTGGAAAAATCGATAACCCACACCACCCCCGGCACCGCATAAGAGAATTGAGAAATGTCCACTGATGTTGTCGTTATGCAAGAAATTCCACTCAGTAATGGCTACTGCTTAGGCCATGCCACATTGAATCATGAAGCCTCACTCAACGCCTTGAGCGGTGACATGATAGAGCGCCTCTTACCGCAGCTCATCGAGTGGGAAGCCAACCCGCAAATTGCCGCCGTTTGGCTTGATGGCATGGGTGAGCGTGCGTTTTGTGCGGGCGGCAATGTGGTGCAGGTATATCATGATATGGTCGATGCACGATTGCTGAGCCATGACGAACTGCCTGATGTACCCGCCGCGCAACAGTACTTTTCGATGGAATACGAACTGGATTTACGGCTCCATCAATACACCAAACCATTAATCGTCTGGGGTTCTGGCATTGTCATGGGTGGCGGCATGGGCTTACTACAAGGCGCACGCTTTCGCATGGTTACTGAAAGCTCGCGCTTAGCCATGCCAGAAATCACCATCGGGCTTTACCCGGATGTGGGGGCCAGTTGGTTTTTAAACCGTACACCCGGTCATCTCGGCTTATTTCTCGCTTTAACCGGCGCACAATTTAACGCCACCGATGCGCTGTTTGCGGGGTTGGCTGACCGCTTTGCCCTAAGCACCGACCGCAACGCCATACTGCAAGCACTCGGGAAATTGGCGTGGACGGGCAACCCGAGGGTCGACGAAGTACTCATCGACCACACCTTAAAAGGCTTCGAGCAACAGGCGACCGACAGCCGACCAGAGGGCAATCTACAGCCACGTTTTGAGCAGATTAACAGTTTGATGGATCATGTTGATTTAGCCTCCATTTACCACGCCATCACCACCCTAGAAGGCACTGATGCATGGTTAACGCGCGCCGCTAACACCCTGCGAAACGGCAGCCCGGCCTCTGCCGTGTTGATCTACGAACAACTACGCCGTGCCAAGTATTGGTCCATCGAAGAAACCTTTGACCAAGAATTGATAGTATCCACCCAATGCTGCCGCCATGGGGAATTTCAAGAGGGTGTGCGGGCTTTGTTGATCGACAAGGATCGGCAGCCCAACTGGCGTTTTAAAACCATTGATGCGGTAGACCCAGCTTACATACAAGCACACTTTATCGCCCCCTAATTGCATCGCAATCAAACAACAGGAGCCATTATGAACATTCAACAATCCGTCATTGCCATTACCGGCGGAGGCCAAGGCTTAGGCCGCGCCATGGCTTTGCTACTTGCTAAACAAGGTGCTCGTCTCGCCCTGCTCGACCTCGACGCCGATAAACTGGATGCCGTGGCCGCAGAATGCCAGGCCTTAGGTGCTGATGCCAGGTGCTACACCACTAATGTCAGTGAAGAAACCTCCGTAGAAGCAAGTTTCGCCCAAATTCTTGAAGATTTCGGCACCCTGGACGTATTGGTCAACAACGCGGGTATTATGCGCGATGGCCTGTTGATTAAAGTCAAAGACGGTGTCTTGGACAAAAAAATGTCGCTGGACCAGTTTAACAGCGTCATTCAGGTCAATCTTACCGGCACATTCCTGTGTGGTCGTGAAGCCGCAGCCATCATGGCACCACAAGGTCATGGCCTGATCATCAATATTGCCTCGGTATCGCGCGCGGGTAATATGGGGCAAAGCAATTATTCGGCGTCCAAAGCCGGGGTATCTGCTTTGGTGGTTACTTGGGCGAAAGAACTGGGTCGTTATGGTGTGCGCGTTGCCGGTATTGCGCCAGGAGCCGTTGCCACCGATATGACCGCCCAAATGAAACCGGAAGCTTTGCAGCGCATGGAACAAATGGCCATGTTGGGACGTTTGGGGGAACAAGAGGAAATTGCGCACAGTGTGCAATATCTCATCGAAAACGACTTCTACACCGGCAGAATTCTGGAAATTGATGGCGGAACACGCGTCTGAGGGCATGCAATTCCAGTGAACTTCGGTATACTGCCGCTGTTTGCTAACAGCGTGGTTTTATGAACATACCTAATATTTTAACCTCTGCGCGTATCCTGATGATTCCGGTCTGCGTCGCCGTTTATTACATTCCGGCTTGGTGGGCGGGCCTGCTCGCGTCCGCTATTTTCATCGTGGCCGCCATTACCGACTGGCTCGACGGCTACCTAGCGCGCAAACTGGATCAGTCCACACCCTTTGGTGCCTTTCTAGATCCCGTGGCCGATAAACTCATTGTCGCTGCAGCCCTAGTGGTGCTGGTCGAAACACACGCCAGCTTCTGGCTCACCATTCCGGCCATTATCATTATCGGGCGTGAAATCGTAATTTCTGCCCTACGCGAGTGGATGGCTGAACTGGGCAAACGCGCCAGTGTTGCTGTGTCGATGATTGGCAAAGTCAAAACCGCCATGCAAATGGCCGCCATTGCGGTACTGCTGGCTGCTATACCGGGTTCCTGGCTGGCCGATATCGGGCTGTACGGTTTAGGCTTGTTGTTATTGCAAGTGTCGGCTGTACTGACCTTATGGTCGATGTTTGTGTACCTCCGCGCCGCATGGCCAGAGATACACTGGAGCTGAAAAACTCGCGGAAAATCAGTCCTTTAGGTTGACAGCACATTTAATTCGCTTACAATGCGCTGCACAAAATGGCTGGATGGCAGAGTGGTCATGCAGCGGACTGCAACTCCGTGAACGCCGGTTCGATTCCGACTCCAGCCTCCATTTTGTCCTACTGCCAACACTTAGGCAGTCTAATATTGCGTTATGTGTGCACCCTAGCATACACCCCTAGTCGCAAAGATCAGGGCCCGGATGGTGAAATTGGTATACACAGGAGACTTAAAATCTCCCGATCATTGCGATCGTGCCGGTTCAAGTCCGGCTCCGGGCACCACTTTCTTATCGTTATGCTTCAACTAAACCCAACACACTCCAAAGTGCGGCAATTAGACTCTTTCCAATGTCGCACGCAAGCGTTTACCGACGAGTTCTGGCGTGGCGCGAGTTAACGATACGGAATCACAATTCTGAAATTGTCGGAACGCTGCAATGGCATCAACCAACGCAGAAAAAACCAAGTCTTCATCGAAACCGTGAGGCTCCAAATACAGCGACTTGATCTCCAACTGACGCGTTTTCCGATGCGCCTTGCAGTCCATCCGGCCAATAAATTCGTCGCGGAACAGCAATGGCAGGCAAAAATAGCCGTACTTGCGCTTATCTGCTGGCACATAACATTCGATCTGATAGTCGAACTGAAACAGTGCTTTCAGCCGCTCACGCTGAATAACGCTGTTGTCGAAAGGCGACAGAATCAACATACGGTTTTTTATGCGCGGCAGCGAGCGTTCGAGCGCATCGGGTTCGACTAAAAACACCTCACCACCGCCCACCCGTATTTGCGCCAAGGTTCGCTGCGCCAGCCGTTCATTTACCAAAGCATTCACCGCCTTGCGCAATCGGGTATCTCGGCGTAAATACGTTATGCCCTTGAGTGTCACCAAGCCATGACACTTCAACTGTTGGTTGACCATGTGTTCCGCGCACTCTTCCGCACTTGGCATTTGGGTATTAACCTGTGCTGGCAAAACGCGCTCGGTCAGATCATAGGTTTTTTGAAAGCCTTCACGGTCGCTGACCATGAGGTCACCTTCCATATACAACTGCTCTAGTGCCTTTTTGGCCGGTTTCCAATCCCACCAACCGGCGGCCGGTTTCTTGGTGTGCGCGTCTAAATCTCTCGAACGTATCGGGCCGTCCGAACGAATGCGTGCCAGCAATTCATTCATCTGTTTCCTATCGCTGTTTTTAAACCAATGGGTTTGGCCGCTTTTAATGGCATGCTTATAAGGTAAAGTAAACCGAAAATCGTCCATGGGCAAAAACGCGGCCGCATGAGACCAATACTCAAAAACATCTCTGTTGCGCAACAGTTTGTGCGTCATCGCCGACTCGAACCCGAGCACACGAGAGTGCAAAACATGGTTATGTGCCCGCTCCACCACGGAAATGGTATCGATCTGCACATAGCCCAGATGATTGACCGCCTTACGCGCCCCCGCCAAACCACGGCCAAAGGGCTGAGGTTGCAGTAACCCTTGTGCAGCTAAAGCAAGGCGGCGCAAACGCGCCAGTTCGCGCGGGGTTTTTATATCAATCATGGTTACCCAATGGTGTCTTTTATGGCTGTCGAGTCAATCGGCTCAACTCGTGAATCAGCGCTTCATAACTCATTTCAGGTTCTTTGGCACGCTCTGCCACTTCTGCTAAATCTTGCTTATCATCAGAGATTAACAAGCGAACGGCTTCATCGATGATTTCAGACGCCGAGCGGCCTGACGAAGCAGCTTTCATCTTCAATGCCTGATGAATCGTTGGGGCAAAATAAACGACCGATTTTTTGGATAATGAACTCATCCCCATACTCCTGTGAACTATGCACAACATTATGGCACCATAACGCTAAAGCACCAGCTAGGGTTGTTTAGCGACGATACGGCAGGCTATCGACTGAGGTGGCATAGTGAATTTGGCCGCTACAAGGCATTATTCATGCTAGAAGACGGAAAGGGCTTTACGGAACCACATGTTAGCTCCGCCAGAATTTTTGCACAGTGCTCAGGATTTTCTGCGGTTATCGATAAGTGCACAATCTTCTTGGAAATTCCTTTTAAATCTTTGCCATTTACTATTAGCCGATCGGTAGGTCCAGTTTAAAATTCCTAACGACTTTCGGATCAAGACAACTTCTCAAGAAAGCGTTCATCGGCACCATATCGTTTGAGGCATAAAAATCCAGCATCAACGTATTGAATTCTTGCTGGCGTTTGGCGGGTACGTTAATAATGGGAAAGCCCGCTGCGAGTAAAATTCCGTTCATCATAAAGCGGCCCATTCGCTTGTTAACGTCCCAGAAGAACTGGGCGCGAGCCATTTGGAGGAATGCCGTAATCGCCTGATCATAGGTGTCGGGTTCGCGCTCAACCATCTGTTGAATCTCTACCCAGCGATCATCCAACTCATTCGGAGCCGGCGGTTCATAATCTGCACCTACAATAGACACATAGCCAGATCGGAAATTGCCCCACTCTAGTGCCTCCTCTTTACCGGCGATACCATACAGTAGAAGCGCGGTGTCTTTATCAAACCTGAACGGCCCTTTGCCAACCAAGTCAAAAAGACGCTCCCACGCCTTGGCTTGGTTCAGTGCCATGTTTTGGTCGCTGATTTTATGGCCGCCCACGGTAATGCCGTCGAGGATGGTTTGAACCTCTGGCAACGTCATCGCCACACCTTCAAGGTTCACGGCATCATAGACCAGTGCTGGCACATCTCTTTTAGCCAACTGTAGCGCTAAAGGGACGTTGGGCTTCATCGCCCACATGTAATCTTGAGGCACCATTGCTACTCTGATCTCACGATGTTAGACATTATTTTCTAAAAAACAGGTATAAGCCGACCACAAAGCTGGCCGCGCCTGCAATGTAGTACGTCATCACTCTATCGGTCTCTGAGCCAGTGACGACCTGTGTTAATTGCGAGCCAACTGAGCCCGACAACTGGTATCCCCAGATAGCCAGACCTGCACCAACAACGAGGAAAGCAAGCCCAACAGCTCGCATCACTTTCTTTGAACTCTTAGCCATCATTAACCCTCAAAAATTAGTCAAACACGCTTTCAACATAAGCACAAAGTTGCGCTCGGTCAAACACGCCGCACCGCAACCACCGTATAGGTATGCCAGTGCTTCATTCTGCCCAAGGCTGTCGAGCCTTGTTCATTGCGTTCATGGCAAATAGCTACCGCATCGGGGTTCATATCAAACCCTTGGACTAGATACCCTTGCTCTGCCATGTAGGCAATATCACTGCCCGTACCACAGCCGCAATCTACCGCTACATGCAAACCCGTCGTGTTCAGCTTGAGCGCCAACTCTGTTTTCGGCGCATGCTTTCGGCCTAGGGCTTTTCCATAATACTGCCGCCATATGTCTTTATTTGCGTCCATATTTCGTGAACTACCTCAATTACCCATATTTTAGTTTTGCACAAACGACGCTATCTAACTAAAGGAGCTATCTAACAAAAGGAGCTATCTAACAAAAGGAGCTATCTCTCGAACGAGACGCCACGCCGTGCCTTCTGCCAAGCCGATCCGCCCATCGTTTGCGGTGATGGCGATGGCGACATTCACCTCTGGAAACAACACCAACAGGGTATACCAGCGGCGGTTCGAGCCATTGTGCCAAACAGCCGTTCCTAGCCCTACGTCAGACTCAGCGTTAATAACCCAGCCACCGGCATAACCGGATAAATCGGGTGTATGCAGCACCTGATACTGCTCCGCAGAAGCCAGCACACCCTTGCCAAGTGCACCGTTCAAGTGCTCATGCGCATAGCGCGCTAAATCTGCCAGTGTCATATGCGACGTTCCCGCAGGCCCAATAATCGGCGTATTGTCAAAATCCGCACTCGCGGCTCGGGTGAAACCCAGAAACCGGTAGTGCCCTCTGGGTAGCCCGGATGGAGGGGCACCAAAACCCGCACTGTGCAATGCCAAAGGATCATAGACCTGAGTCTGAATCAATGACTCCCAAGGCTGATCCATTACTTGCTCTAACATATAACCCGCGATGGTATAGCCCACATTAGAATAGGCAAAAACCTCTCCGGGTGGTGTTTTCGGCGCATGTTGCAGCCGTTGCAATACCGCGGTTTCGCGCGCCCTGCGAATGTCGGCCAGTGTGTCGGGGTGCTTCGCATGGACCAACAGAGAAAAGTTCGCCGGCGCACCGGCAGTATGGTTCAGCAACTGCTTCAGGGTGACGTCACGCCAACCGGAGTGAAACTCTTGTTCAGCGGTTATGATGTCCGCCAAGGTCGTCTGCCAACTTAAATGCCCTTGGTCGACGAGGCGTGCCGCCAATGTGGCCGTTACCGATTTGGTTACCGAGCCTATATGCCAACGATCAGTCACGGCTAACAAGTCGCCAGTACCTATCTTGCGCTCACCAGCCACGGCAATAACCGCATCGTGGTCGCCAGAAACCACTGCTGCACCCAATCCCACCAACCCGGACTCATCCAGATGGCGTTGCAGAAGTTCAGACAATGCTTCGGATGACGGTGCCGCGTACGATTGAATACTTAACATAAACAACATACACCCATATAAAATTCGCATGTTACCTCCTTGGATTTAGACGTCTTCATTCACCTTCAGCGCGCTTGGTAGCGTGCCAAAAACAGCGCCACCGTTTGTTGCAGCACATAATCTTGTTGTTGGGCATCAGGGACTTCTAAGCCGTACAAACGAGGATAAAAAATAAGCGATTTAATCTGGCTGACGAACTGCTTAACAGCCAAATCAATATCGTCAATCGCAAGAACACCATGCGCCACCGCATGCCCTAAAAACCGGCTCAAATAGGTCATGCACCCGAATTTGGCTGTATTAAACTGCTGCGCCAGTTCTGGCCGTTGCAGCATGTGCATAAACGCTACTCGAGCCAGCCGCAAAAAGTCTTCGGAATCCAGCAATAACGCTTCCTGTTGGGCAATGTCCAACAACTGCGCCTCGATAGGTTGCTCTGGATCAAACACGACCTCGGGCGTCTCGCTCAACGACGCCTGCATCTGAACCAGGATGGCATGAAATAACGCTTCTTTCGTTGAAAAATGGTTATACACCGTGCGCTTGGACACATTCGCCTTATCAGCCACCTGATCCATACTGGTTTGTTCAAGCCCGTGCCGACAAAACAAGCGTTCTGCCGCACGCAAAATACTCATACGCTTTTGATCGGAAAGTTTCATGATCACCTCAAATACTTAGGCGCAGTATAAACTTTCCACTCAAAAAGTGCACTGAGCAGTTTACTTTTCAAATCCAATATGTAAACTGCACGGTGTAGTTTATTTTTGGTTTGGCATTATGAAGACAGCAACCCTTGTATTGCTTGGGGTATTTCTGCTTCTGGGAGGATTTATGGTTCGTCATCAAGCTGCTGTACAAGACACGTCATTCAACGAAGCAGGTGATCACTTTTATGATGGGCGATTCCATAACGAAGACGCCGTACCACCTAACACTCTGGCAGCGTTCTTTGGCGTAATGAAACGCTACATAACCGAACGCAAAGTCGATGCTTTCCCCAGTGAGCCGTTACCCATCAACACCTTAAACCAAGCGCAATTGTTGCAACTACCTGACGATGCCTTATTTGTTATTCGACTGGGGCATTCCTCAATATTGTTAAAGGTATATGGAGAATTCTGGCTGATAGACCCCGTTTTTTCAGAGCGTGCTTCGCCCTTCTCTTTCTTGGGACCAAAACGGTTCCACCGCTCACCCATCGACCTCGCCGAACTACCGCCAATCGATAAGGTTTTGATTTCACATAATCATTACGACCACCTCGATAAAACAACCATTCGCTGGTTAAGCAGCCGTGTCAAAGAATTTTTAGTACCCCTAGGAGTAGAACAGGATTTTGTACGCTGGGGTGTAAGTCGGCAGCAGATCCAGTCGTTCGACTGGTGGCAAGAATTGCCAATAAAACAAGGACTTATAGCGTTCACTCCAGCACGACACTTTTCCGGGCGAGGTTTATCCGATGGCAACCGCAGCCTCTGGGGCGGCTGGGTAATCAAGACACCTCACGAAAGCTTGTACTTCAGTGGGGATTCCGGCTATTTCTCCGGCTTCAGTGAAATTGGTCGCAAATATGGGCCGTTTGACCTCACGATGATTGAAACCGGTGCCTACGATCGAGACTGGCCCGCCATCCACATGACACCCGAGCAAAGCGTACAAGCGCATATTGACCTAAAAGGACAGCTCATGATGCCCGTTCACAACGGCACCTTCGACCTCGCCTTTCATGCCTGGTACGACCCTCTTGAGCGGGTGGCGCAAGCAGCCGACCAGCGAGGTGTAACGTTATTAACACCCATACCCGGCACCCCATTTAATGTGCGGCAACCGGTCGCCAGCGAACCTTGGTGGCAAGCGCTGATGCCACAAAAACCAGCACAGCCTTAAAGGCACAAAGGATACTCTGAAACAAACATTGGCCAAACGCTGTAGAACAGCGAATTAAACCACCACCCGAGGGCATGATGTTCGGGACGAAAATAGATTAATCGAGCGCCGCGCGCACCCCACCAGCCGGCGCACGCATCTGGTGTATTTAACGGACGCCGGGAGAGCGCTGGAAACCCCCGCGACGAACGAAGCGAATGCCATCACCTCATCGCGCTGCCCGGCTTGAGCCGTGATTTTGTTGATATAACCAATCATCCTAGCGTTTCCCAACGAGTGCCAAACTTGTAATTATTCTTCGCCAGAGCAAGGGTTGCGCGCCAAGGGCAGATCAAGCACTCTATTATAGCTCGGCGATATGCGTAAGGGTTTCTGGGTACTGCTTTACCAGCCTTAACAGAGTGACTGCCTGCCCATTTGGTGCACTACGCCCTTGCTCCCAGTTTTCGAGGGTACGGGAAGATGTATGGAGTAAACTCGCAAAAACACCACGAGACATATTGAACTGCTCACGGATATTCACGATTTCATCAGGTGAGATTGTAAGTTCACTGACATCATTTATTTGATGAGTTTTAAGGGTAAGCTTGCCCTCTGAATGCTCTTTAGCTTCAACAAGAGCTGAGCTTAATTCGGCAAATAAATCACGTTTGCTCATTGCGCCATGCCTCCATAAAAGCCTTTAACTGTTTCGTTTGGTCTGCGGTTAAATCAGACATTTCATTCTTGCCGTAAATTGTCAGCAAGTAGAAGCGTCGCTTTTCATCGAGGAAGTAATAGATTACCCGAGAGCCACCACGCTTACCTTTGCCCTTACTGGCAACCCGAATCTTTCGCAAGCCACCTGTGCCTTGAATTACGTCACCATGCTTTGGGTTCGACATTAGCTCGATTTGGAACAGCCTGAACTCTTCTTCGCTGAAGTATTCATCACGGTATTTTGCAAAAATTGTCGATTCGACGAATAAACTTTTCATGCGCAAAGTGTACGCACCTAGCGTACAGACATCAAGCCTGAACTTTATTCACTCTCCACCTGACGAAAACGACGGTACGCTAAATACCGCCACCCTTTTTCCAGCGGCCCCTGACCATACTTTTGCTGCCAAAAACTAGCGAACCACAGTTGCAAAACGGTTAACCCAACAACCAAACTCAGCAGCTCAGGTCGGCCGAGTTGCCCCCAATACTGAGGCACCAACCAAACAAAAATCAGATACGTCAAAACGCTCTGAGAAATGTACAACGTAAACGCCATCTTCCCGGCATTTTTCAGCAGACGAACCAACACATTGCCACTGGTAGCCGCCAGCACCAACAGAGAACAATACCCGATGGCCGACAACAAACCCGTCAGCATCATCAACAACATCGTGGCGAAACCCACATCTGAACTGAAACCGACTTCAGCGCGCAACTGCTGCACCCACCAACCCAACGCTAAACCCAAAACTAAACTGGCTAAGCCCCAAGGTATGAAACGGCTCTGATGGAAGAAACCTTTCTTATAGAGCAGAATGCCAATCAGCATCAAACCTGTGTTATGCCAGAGGGCAGCCGCCGGGATGAACAACAAGAATTGGCCAAAGTCAGCAGCTTGAGCCATCAAGCGGTCAGGATAACTTGTCCACGTCTGCTGCAATGCAGACAAGGCTTCAGGGCTCAACGGCACCTCGGACATTACCATTGGCACGCCCTTAAAAAATACCGCCGCAACCAGTGAAAGCATCAACAACTGGCCTAATACCAAAAACAACAGCGCCAAGCCAAACTGCTTTTTGTTGCTCATGCCCAACAGCCAAACCAACAAAAACCCACAGCATGCATAGAGCGTTAAAATGTCGCCAACGAAAAGCAAGAATCCATGCAACAGTCCGAACAACAACAGCCAGCGCAGCCTTGAAAACAGTCTGGCACGTGCCGGGAGGTCTTTTGCCAGAGCACTTTGATACTGAATGTACAGCCCCACACCAAACAACAGGCTGAACATAGACATGAACCGGCTCTCAAACACCAAACTCTGCAGGTGATACAACGGCACTTCTAAACCAGACAAGCCCTCACGCCAAAACGGGCTGTAATAGGCCTCTATCGGCGTTGCCATCGCCATGATGTTCATGAAAAGTATGCCAAGAATGGCAACACCACGAATTAAATCCAAACTTTCTATGCGTTCAGCCATTTTTGCCTTCCATATTTGATGGTCTGATCCTGAATTCAGGATCATCAAATCAGTTGCGAGGTTCCTGTGTTGGACGCACATGTTTGTTTGCGGTGAGATCTTGAAGTGACCCCGAAATGTACTTATGAATGATACTCGACACAAACGTTTGATACGGAATGCCCTCTTCCGATGCTCGCGACTGAATAGCCGTTAAATCCCGGTTCGAAATTCGAATATTTATCCTCTTGTCTTTCTTGAAGGTGTTGGTGGCGATAGCCTCCAACTCCCGTTTTCGAGATTCAGTTAATACGGATTCAAACTCGCCAGCTTCTACAGCATCAAGCAGAGCTTTCTCTTCAGTCGATAACTTGCCTT